>NZ_BOOK01000034.1 GCF_016863195.1 Paraplanobispora takensis
GAGGGTGTGGCCGTTGTTGGCGGTGTCGTAGACGCAGTGGCCAGCGGTGGCGACCAGGTTGCGGTACTTGGCCTGGATGGAGGTGGCCGAGCACCACTTGTAGTCGCCCTTGGCGTCGACGAAGAACACCTTGCCGATGGTCTTGGGCAGGTTGATGTTCTTCACCACGGAGGTGGTGGCCTTGCCCTCACCGGTGGGCAGGACCGCGCCGGCCTTGCCGTCGGGGGAGTAGGCGCCGCCGGACTTCAGAGCCGGAACGTCCTTCTGGTCCCAGTAGTAGGCGGTGGCCTTCTTCAGGGCGTCGTTGTTGGACGCGCTCCAGAACTGCGCGACCGACTGAGCCTCGGCGGTGTTCTTCGCCATCGGGTCGGTGGCCCAGTCCGGGGCGGCCTGGGCGGTGCCGGCCAGACCAGCGGCCAGCAGACCGGTGGCCAGAACGGCACCACCGGCGGGGAGGAGGATGCGCTTCAAGGTAACTCCTGTGTCAAAGACGTGCCTTGCGCTGATGCGAAACGCATCTTGCGTCCCATTCATCAGCAAAGGATGGCTAAAACATACAGGGGTGATCTTGAGGATCAATAGCCTCTTACGGAACAAATGCCCCATAAGATCCAATGAGACCTTCCCGTGACTTCTGTGACGTGTGGTGCAGAACATCACTGTTATCCGAGTTTCCGCAGATCAGGGCGGGCGTACGGCGGGCCGACCGGAGAGGGGGTGACGGCGTGGACGCGGTCGGTAGGAGATCCGATGTGACGAGGATCACGTGGAGATGAGGGCACCGATCCGGAGCGGTGTGCGTCAAAGGCGCTCCGTGCCCGGGTGGAGCATAAAGGCCGAAGCGCGGGAGAACGTCGAGGAGTTCGAGCAAGGTCCGGGCATGACAAAGGGACCCGGTCCGAAGACCGGGCCCCTTCGCTTGGAGCTGGGTCGAACTAGAGGTTTGGACCCCCTAGCCCGGGATCGTCAGATCCGTACGGCTTACTTGTACAGCTCGCCGTTGGCGCCGACGATGCGGCCCGACCACACGTTGGCGGCCTTGGCGTAGATGGCGGCGGTCTCGCCGTCGAAGTACGCCGAGGTGCTCAGGTCGTAGCGGCCGTTGGCGTCCTGGTCACCGAACAGGCTGGTGACACCGTTGACCAGGCCGAGACGCTTGGCGTTGTTGTACTTGATGAGCCACGGGGAGCCGTCGGCACCCGGGGTCATCGAGCACTTCAGGCCCACGTGCTCCTCGACCTTCTGGGCCGCGGAGACGTACACCTTGCCCGAGGGCTTGCCGTAGCACCACTTCGGCGTGACACCGGTGAAGGGCTTGTTGCCGTCACCGTGGGCAGCCGCCGGGTAACCGAAGATGTAGACCGGCTGGCCGGTCTTCTGGTTCCACGCGAAGCCCTGGCCACCGACGTTGTCACCCAGACGACCGGCGTCCTTGGACAGCTCGATGTGGTAGGTCTTCAGGTACCACTTGGTGGTGGAAACCGTGCTGGACTTGATCCACTTCTTGACGAAGTACTGGACCGAGTACCACTCGATGTCCACGCCGTTGGCCTGGACAGTCTTCAGCTCACCGAGGAACTTGCCGGCAGCCTTCTCAGCCTTGAGCTTCTCGTAGGTCTCCTTGCTGATGGACTCCCACTTGCCACCGAAGGGCAGAACGGGGTACTGCTCGCCGTTGTTCCACTTCTTCGAGTGCGGCGCGGCCTTGTCGTAGTCGTACTTGGTGACCTCGAAACGGATGAGCTTGACGTCCTTGTAGCCGTCCTCGTCCGTGTACTTGTCGATGTCGTTGCCGTTGAACTCGAGCTGCGGCGGGTTCACCGTCTCGACGTTGTTGGCAACGGTGGTCTCCGAGTAGTACGGGCCGTCGTCGCCGTACTTCGAGTGACCGGCCTTGCCCTCCTCGGCGGAGACTTCCTTGATGTCGATGTACTTCGGGCCCACGAACTTCTTGTACTCGTCGGCGGTGACGGTCTTGTCGCCGTTGTAGTGCACACCGTTGTAGACGGTGACGAACGCGTAGTCGCGGTCGTAGTCCTCGTAGACGTCGAAGTCGTAGTGCGTCCACGCCTGCTTGCCGACGTAGATGCCCCACGGGGTCTTGCCCTGGTAGTAACCGGGGACGAAGACCCACTTGTCAAGGGTGTGCCCGTTGTTCTCCACGTCGTAGACGCAGTGGCCGGCCGTGGCGACCAGGTTGCGGTACTTGGCGTGGATGGAGGTGGCCGAGCACCACTTGTAGTCGCCCTTGTTGTTGACGAAGAACACCTTGCCGATGGTCTTCGGCAGGTTGATGTTCTTCACCTTGGGCGTGGTGACCTTGGCCTCGCCGGTGGGCAGGACCGCGCCGGCCTTGCCGTCGGGGGAGTAGCCGCCACCGGAGACCAGCTTGGGCAGCTGCTTCTCGTCCCAGTAGTAGGCGGTGGCCTGCTTCAGGGCCTCGTTGTTGGACTTGGTCCAGAACTGCGCGACCGACTCGGCCTCGGCGGTGTTCTTCGCCATGGGGTCGGTGGCCCAGTCCGGAGCGGCCTGGGCGGTACCGGCCAGACCAGCGGCCAGCAGACCGGTGGCCAGAATGGCGCCACCGGCGGGGAGGAGGATGCGCTTCAAGGGAACTCCTTGGTCTGTCGTGGAACGCATCTTGCGTCCCATGCGTCAGTAAAGGGATAGCCAGGAACATACAGCCCGGATCTTGAGAAGTGGAAGCCGCTTCGGAGGTCCAGACGATCGCCCGGGACCCCGTGACCTTTCCGTTACTTACTTCGAGGTTTACGGCGACGCGGACATTGGTGGTGAACGCCACTTGTTTCCGCAGATCAACATGGACCCGGTGCGAGTGGTACCGATGTGACGTAAGTGTCATCACTCGGAACATCGGCCTCAGTGGTGTGACGCAGATCACATGGAACCGATGGCACCGATTCGGGCCGAGTCACGTCTAACGAGCCCGCACCGAACCGGACGTTGTTCCGAAACTGCGCAAAACAGGCGCTTCCCGCTCCGGGGGTTCCCGGCGCCGGAGGGGTTCCGGTCCGGAAAATCTCCGGAAAACGCGAACGGGACCCGGCCTGAGCCGGGTCCCGCGATCTACGTGAAGAGCCTGAGGGGTGCGCCTACTTGTAGAGCTCCCCGTTCGGGCCGACGATGCGGCCGGACCAGACGTTGGCCGCCTTCTTGTAGATGTCGGCCGTCTCACCGTCGAAGTACGGCGAGGTGACCAGGTCGTAGCGGCTGTTCTGGTCCTGGTCGCCGAAGAGGCTGGTCACGCCGTTGACGTAGCCCAGGCGCCGGCCGCTGCTGTACTGCGTCACCCACGGGCCGCCGTCGGCGCCCGGCGTGAAGGAGCCCTTGAGGCCGACGTGCTCCTCGACCTTGTGGGCAGAGGAGACGTAGACCTTGCCGGACGGCTTGCCGTACAGGTACTTGGGCGTCACGCCGGTGTAGGGCTTGTCGCCGTCGGGGTGCGGGGCCTGCGGGTAGCCGAAGACGTAGACCGGCTTGCCGGTCGGCTGGTTCCAGCTGAAGCCCAGCCCGCCGACGTTGTCGCCGAGACGGCCGGCGTCCTTGGACAGGCCGATGTAGTAGTGGCCGCCGCCGGTCCACTTGGGCCCGGTGAAGCCCTTGTACTCCGACGCGGTGACCTGCTTGACGCCGTTGAACAGCACGCCGTTGAAGACGGTGACGAAGGCGTAGTCCTTGTCGTAGTCCTCGTAGACGTCGAAGTCGTAGTGCGTCCACGCCTGCTTGCCGACGTAGATGCCCCACGGGGCCTTGCCCTGGTAGTAACCGGGGACGAAGACCCACTTGTCCATGACGTGGCCGTTGCTGTCCGGGTCGTAGACGCAGTGACCGGCCGTGGCGACCAGGTTGCGGTACTTCGACTGGACCGAGGTGGCCGAGCACCACCGGTACTCGCCGTTGACGACGAAGAACACCTTGCCGATGGTCTTGGGCAGGTTGACGTTCTTGGCCAGGCGCGGCGTGGGCTTCTCGGCGCCGGTCGGGGAGACCGTGCCCGCGCGGCCGTCGGGGTTGTAGCCGCCGCCGGAGTTCAGCTTCGGCCCGGTGATGTCGGGATAGAAGGCCGTGGCGCGCTTCAGCGCCGCGAAGTTGGAGGAGGCCCAGAAGTCGACGACGGAGACCGCGTCGGCGTTGTTCCTGGCCATCGGGTCGGTCGCCCAGTCAGGGGCGGCCTGGGCGGTGCCGGACAGGCCCGCCGCCAGAAGACCGGTGGCGAGTACGGCGCCGCCGAGGGGAAGAAGGGAGTGCTTCACGAGGTGCTCCTTGCACAGCAATGTTTCCCGATCAATCGGGAGATCGCGGGGAGAACAAGGAAAGAACCTACGCAGAGGGGCGGGGGGTCAAACGCGGTCTAAGGCTGACTTAAGGTCCATTTAAGGTTCCTTTAAGGTCTGCCTAAGGTTCGGCGGTAAACCTGAAGATCAGGGAGCGCGACGGGTGGACGCCCACTGGTACACCGTGTAGGTCGAGGCGACGAAGTACGGCGAGGAGAGCAGATCGTACTTCTTGTCGGTGTTGACGTCCCAGGTGAAGCTGTTGACGCCGTTCAGATAGCCGAGCGCGTTCTTGAAGTCGTAGTCGACCAGCCACGGGCCGCCGCTCGCCCCGGCGGTGAAGGTGCACCTGATCGCCAGGCCGTACTCCACCAGGCGGGTGGGCGCCGGGCGCTTGGTCGTGCGGTCGTCGCAGCGCTTGAGCTCCTGGCCGTTGTAGGGCCGGGTGCCGTCGACGTTGGCGGAGGCGGGATAGCCGAAGGCGAAGGTGAGCAGGCCGACGCCGCGCCTGGTCGTCAGGCCCTGCCCGCCGACGTTGTCCTCCAGGCTGCCGACGCTCTCCATCTCGTAGGTGCCGGCGGTCTTGCCGGGCTTCCAGTGGAAGCCGTTGTGCACCGAGACGAAGGCGTAGTCGTAGTCGTAGTCGCCCCAGCCGGGGAAGCGGTCGTGCAGGTTGATCGAGTGGCCGACGTAGATCCCGTACGGCGTGGCGCCCTTGTCGTAGCCGGGGATGAAGATCCAGTACTCGGCCGCCTTGCCCTGCTTGGGGTCGTAGGCGCAGTGGCCTGCCGTGGCGACCAGGTTGCGGCCGGCCGAGGCCACCGACGAGGCGGAGCACCAGTAGTCGGCGTTGCCGATCCTGAAGAACACCTTCCCGACGGTGATGGGGAAGGTGCCGGTGCCCGGGGCGCGCTTGGTGGGAAGCGAGGGCCGGACGGTCTGCAGACCGGTCTTCGCGGGGGCCGTCGTCGTTGTCGTCGTGGTGTTCTTGCCGCCGGAGGCCGTGGTGGCGGTACCCCCGCCCGTAGGCGTGGCGGAGGCGGTGGAGGAGTTGCCCTCGGTCGGCTTGACCTCGGGGGTGGCCGGGGTGTTGTCCTGGGCCTTCTGGAGCCGGGCCGGGTTCCAGTACTCCGCGATCCTCTTCATGTCCGCGCTGTTGCGGGTCAGCTGGATGGAGGTGACGCTGCCCGGCACGTAGTAAGGGCTGGCAGCGGCGCTCCCCGTGAACCCGGACACCGCCGTCGCGCAGGCAGCGATCATCGCGGCGAATGCGGCCGCGAGGCGCCGTGCGCGGGGGGGCATGGGGGAGATTCCTCTCAGGATCGGAAGACTATAGATAGTTGCAAGGGGTGATTTTTCCAGATCAACTTAGTTTTAGGCAGCTTGCCGTACGAACTGCTCTGACGTCATCGTCCGGTCCATCATGTCTGGAGATACGTAAGCACCCCGTCAAGAGGTCGAAGGACCCGAGAGGAATCTCGGGTCCTTCGACGTCATTCAGGGCTCACGGCCCGGCCGAGCCGGGCCGTGAGCCTCCTGGGAGCTCCTAGGAGACGGGGAACTTCCCGGTCCAGAGGTTGGCGGCGTACTTGTAGATGCCGTAGGTCTCACCGTCGAAGTACGGCGTGGTGACCCGGTCGTAGCGGTCGTTGCCGTCGCTGTCGATCGTGAGGCTCACGACGCCGTTGAGGTAGCCGGTCCGCTTGCTGTTCTTGTACTGCAGCAGGAACGGGCCGCCGCTGGCGCCGGGGGTGAAGGCGCACTTGATCGCCTGGTGCTCCTGCGCCTTGTAGGCGGGAACGTCCGGGGCGTTGGAGGTGGCACCGTAGCACCACTTCATGGTGTGGCCGCTGTAGACCTTGTCGCCGTCCAGGTGGGCGGAGGCGGGGTAGCCGAACGCGAAGACCTTCTTGCCGGTCTTCTGGTTCCACGCGAAGCCCTGGCCGCCGACGTTGTCGCCGAGGCGGCCGGCGTCGGCCAGGAGGATCACGTAGTAGTGGGTGAGGAAGTACAGCTCCTTCACCGTGGTCTTGACCCACTTCTTGATGAAGTACTGGGTCTTGTACCAGGCGATCTCGGTGCCGTTGACGTCCTTGACGGCCTCGAGCTTGCCGAGGAACTTCCCGGCGGCCTTCTCCTTGATCAGCGCGTCGTACTGCTCCTTGCTGATGCCGACCTTGCCCTTTTCGTCGCTGAAGCGCTCGAACTTGGCGTTGTTGTCCAGGCCGGTGGGAGCCTTGGCGTAGTCGTAGGAGGTGACCTCGACGGCGGTCAGCTTGACGCCGTTGCGGCCGTCCTTGATGTAGTCCTCGATGTACTTCTCGGCGTCGGCCGGCTTGCCGACCGTCTCCACGGTCGGGTCGGACAGCTTCTTCCAGTACGGGCCGAGCTGGCCGTACTTGGCGAAGCCCTTCTCGAACTCGTCCTGGGTGATCGGCTCGTCCTCGGTGTACTTGAAGCCCTTGGCCTTCTCGTACTCCGGACCGGTGATCTCCTTGACGCCCGTCTGCTTGATGCCGTTGTAGACGTTGACGAAGGCGTAGTCGCGGTCGTAGTCCTCGTAGACGTCGAAGTCGTAGTGCATGTTGACCTTGGCGCCGACGTAGACGCCCCAGGGAGCCTTGCCCTGGTAGTAGCCGGGGATGAACACGAAGTTGCTGTAGGGCTTGTTCGTGTCGGTGTCGTAGACGCAGTGACCGGCGGTGGCGACCAGGTTGCGGTAGTTCGACTGGACCGCGCTGCCGGAGCACCAGCGCTCCTGGCCCTTGTCGTCGAGGAAGAAGACCTTGCCGACGGTGATCGGCAGGTTCACGTTGCGGGACTTGCCGGCGGACTTGCCGCCCTCGCCGGTCGGGGCGACGGCGCCGGGCTTGCCGTCGGCGGAGGCGCGCGAGGCACCGGAGCGGAACTCGCCGGAGGCGGTCGACTCGGTGACGTAGGTCTTCGCCGACTTCAGCTTCGTGGGGGTCCAGTAGCCCGCGATGGCCTTCGCGTTACCGGACGAGGCGAGGGTGACCGACTTGCGGTCCGGGGCGCTCTGCTGGGCGGCCTCGGCGGTGCCGGCGAGGGAGACGCCGATCATGGAAGAGGCCACCAGGGCGCCACCGAGGGGGAGGGTGAGGCGCTTGGCTCGGGAGTTCAATGGAGCTCCTTCTTTGTCATGAGTCACTCGGGACGCAACTCACGCATGCGTAAAGAGACAAGAGGAGACCGTAGCCGGTAAAGAACCCCTAAAGAGGCATAAATCAGACATCCATGAAGACCGTTACGAATCCGTTACCAAGTTGGTGGAACCGGAGTCGGTCCGCCGACGTCTGATTTACCTTAGCTTGATCGCGTTTTGAGATTACCGTGCTGACCTGGGGAAACGCCGCAGCGGGTGATTGCCCCCGAGCCCCGGCCGGTGGAGCATTGGAACGGTCGACGTCATGCGAAAGCTGGGGGGCTCCATGCGACGTCTTTTCGCCCTGCTCACTGCCGGGCCCGTTCTGCTCGCCGGTACGGCACTCCTGTCGGGTACGGCCTCGGCCGCGCTCCTGTCGGATGCGACCGCCCGCGCGGACCGCCCGGGTTCCTGGGCCTCCGCGATGGGGACGAGCCGGCCGGAGGCTCAGATGCGGGCCTTCACCCTCGCCGTCGCCGAGGGCGCGACGCGCCTGTCCCCGATGACGTCCATGTCCTCGATGAAGCAGGCCGTCCTGCGCTGCCACCCGGACGGCGGCACCCACCCGCGGGCGGCCTCGGCCTGCGGCGAGCTGGAGCGGGTCGGCGGCGACCCCTCCGCGCTGGACCCGGCCTCCGTGATGTCGTGCACGATGGAGTACGACCCGGTGACCGTGCTGGCGGTCGGCACCTGGGACGGCCAGGCGTTCCGGTATGAGGAGACGTTCGGGAACCTCTGCTCGATGTACTCCGAGACGGGCAACGTCTTCGCTTTCTAGGAGAACCTGCGAGAGGCGGCTGCGCCGGGCGAGCCGCCTCCACCCACCCGTGGAGTACGCTTCTTGGCTGGGCGTCTGTTGCCCGCCCCTGCCCGTCCACGCCACTGGGCGACCAGAGGGCCGACGACCGCGCGGAATGCGGATCGCGCCGGCCCGGTCCGACCGGCGGCGGATCAGTAGTGTTCGAAGACGGCGTGGGCGGCCACGACGTCGCTGGAGGCGTCCGGCCGTACGCCGGTGACGCGCTCGGCCAGCTTCAGCGTGGCGTCGAGCCCGCCCTCGGCCTCTTCGCCGACCAGGCCGAGCTCCTTGCGGTCGGCCAGGTAGTCCTGCGGGAGGTCGTCCTCGTCGTCGGGGAGCAGCGGGTCGAAGGACAGGACCTCGCGGCCGTCGGCGTAGTGGACGAAGGACGACACCCTGTTCACGTTGACGAAGACACTCGCGGTGACCGTCCCGGCGGACAGAGGGCGCAGCACCTCGGCCAGCGTCCCGGCGAAGCCGTTGTCCTCACTCAGGATGGTGCCTCCCTCGGCCGGGCGGGCGCAGATGAGGCCATCCTCGAGCTCGCCCTCCTCGTCGTCGCCGTCGAACACCTCCACGCCCAGCCGGGCCAGCGCCTCCTGCGGAGTGAGGTCGCGCACGAACGTGGCGCAGAACGCCATGTCATCAAGCCAGTCGTAGTCGCTCATGGGAATCCTGCTCTCAGCGGGTACGGATCGCAGGAAGCTTGGCATGCGGGGCCGACGAAAACCGCACGCGACCCGGAGACGTGCCTTTCGGCAGGGTTCCGATGGCGGTCCGCAGGCATGTCACCGGCCACGAGCAGGATGCGCCGGTCGCGATGTCGCAGCCTGTACTGATCGCGAAGCCGTACTTACGCGGCGTGCGTGTCGGCGCCGCGCAGAATGTACGAGTCGTCGCCGAACACGGCGGCCAGCTGGATGTGTCCGCCCAGCGCCTGTACATAACGAGCGATGGCATCGATGGTGGACACCTCGCCACGTTCGATCTGCGATACGCGGCTCTTGGTGACGCCCATACGCTCGGCCAGTTCAGTCTGAGTGAGACCGCGTTCCTTGCGACGTTCGGCCAGCCGGTAGCCGTCGATGTAGGCCTGGTTGCGCTGCTTGGCGGCGGCAACGGCCTCCTCGCCACCCGAACGCTCAACAAGATCAGCACGAATATCCGACCACTTCGGGAAGTCTGTCATCAGCTCGTCTCCTCGGCCTCTCGTTCTTTCAGGTATGTCCTGTATAGCTCCTCGGCATGAGGTATGGCCTGGCGGTACCACCCTGACCAATCACCGGATTTGTCGCCGACCAGCAGGATGGCTGAACGCCAGGGATCGAATACGAACAAGATTCGGAGTTCGGAACGGCCAGCCGAGCCGGGGCGTAGCTCCTTGAGGTTATGGATCTCTGATCCTTCGACCTTGTCGACGAGCGGACGCCCCAGCGCGGGGCCGATCTCAGCTGGTCGGTCGATAGCGTCAATGACCTGCACCCTGGAACGCTCTTCCAAGTCGTAGATCCATTGCCGAAACTCGTCGGTGACGCGGATCTCCCACTCTTCCACTCGATAGAGTGGAGCAAATCCTTTACTTCGGTGACATGGATCTCTTGATGCGGCCGCTGCGCATCTTCGTTCAGGAGTCGCTTGAGGATTCTTCGCCGGCCCTCAGGTGCTCCGCTGGGCCGAATCGGCGTTTTCCGTGATCTCGGCTGTACGTACATCCATCCTGAGCGGAGCGAGGAGCTCATCGAACGCGGGAAGCCGTACGGCATGGGCGGGGGCCCGGTCCTCGGTGGACCGGGCCCCCTGGCCGGGGCGCCGACCGAATGGCCTGACAGCCGGCGATTCCCTACTGCTTGTGCATGTTCCTACTTGGTCCAGCGGTTGGCTGCGACCTTGTACACCTTGTAGGTGTCGCTGTTGAAGTACGGCGATGAGATCCTGTCGTAGCGGTCGTTCTTGTCGGTGTCCCAGGCGACGCTGTTGACGCCGTTGAGATAGCCGGTACGCGAGGAGTTCTTGTACTTCAGCAGCCAGGGGCCGCCGCTGGCGCCCGCGGTGAAGGCGCACTTGAAGCCGACGTGTTCCTGGATGTTGTAGCGCGGGGCGGCCGGCATGGCGCCGGTCGTGCCGTAGCACCACTTCATCGTGCGGCCGGTGTACGGCTTGTCGCCGTCGGGGTGGGGGCCGGCCGGGTAGCCGAAGGAGAAGACCTTCTGCTTCAGCTTCTGGTTCCAGGCGAAGCCCTGCCCGCCGACGTTGTCACCGAGCCGGCCGACGTTCTTGAAGACCGGCTTCCACTTGCCGCTGCTGTCCTTCTCCCAGGTCACCTTGAAGCCGGAGTGGACGTTGACGAACGCGTAGTCGAAGTCGTAGTCCTCCTTCACGACGAAGTCGTCGTGGGCGTTGAACCACTTGGCCGCGTAGATGCCGTAGGGGTTCTTGCCGTTCCAGACCTGGTCGCCGTCCCAGTAGGAGGGGATGAAGACCCAGTTGTCGTAGAACTGGTTGGTCTTGACGTCGTAGACGCAGTGGGCCGAGGTGGCCACGACGTTGCGGTACTTGCCCTGCACGGAGCTGCCGGAGCAGTACTTCCAGCTCTTCGGGTCCATCGGGTTGGACTTGGGCAGGGTGAAGAAGACCCTGCCGACCGTGTTGGGCAGGTTGACCTGCTTGCTCTTGGACGACTTGCCGCCTTCCTGGCCGATCGGCGGGACCGATCCCGGCTTGCCGTCGGGGCCCGCGGCCGGGGAGGCCTTGCCGCCCTTGACGCTCAGGTCGACGTCGCCGGTGGCGTCGGTGGCCTTGCGCATCCGCTCCGGCGACCAGAAGGAGGTGGCCTCGGCGGGCGTCTCCGAGGCGGTCGAGGTGACCACGTCGGGGGGTGTGGCGGCGCTCGCGCCGCCGCCGGTGGCGCCGATCGCTCCGGCGACCATGAGGAGGCCGGTGAGGGGGATCGTGAGGCGCCGTGCTCGGGAATTCAATGGAGCTCCTTTCGTTCTCGGCGCCGGGCGGGACTTCCCGTCGCCAGGAAAACGATCGGAACGCTACTGAATGGATCATGTATTCGGCCAGGAAACGACGTGAAAAAGTCTGGGACGGTTCCCTTTGATGCCGTCCCGTTATTGAAATAACCGCTGGTTATTATTTAACGAATAAGTATCCTCGCAGCTCACCCGGGTTGTACGGCGTGCTGTGAGGCACCTGGGGCATCACCGGTAACAATTACCACCAATGGTTTCTCCGGCATCCCGGGAAACTCTGGGCGAGAGCGTTGCCCGGCGTTCCCGCCGGATGGCCGCGAGGGCGGTGATCCTTGGAGGGCGATTCTTGAAGATCCGTGCAATCCCGGTGTTCCCGTCCGTTCCCGCCCGTCCCCACGCGCCGCCCGATTCGCCGCACCGCCCGGCCCGCCGTACGCGAATGTCGCGGTTCCGTGGCCGACCGATCCGAATTCGTGACCGGTGGGGCATGGATACTCCGGCGGGGAAGACCCGAAGATGGGCCAAAGCCCAACTCTCGTGTGAGGCGGCCGGGGACGTGGTCAGCGGTCGGTACGACATCATCGAGGCGGAGGAGCCGAAGGGGCCCCGGCGCTGGATCGGGGCCGTGGTGCTGGCCGCGCTCGTGGCCGTCCCTGTGGTCAGCATGCTGACCAGCAGGCAGCCCGCGGCGACCACGCCGTTCCCGACCTCGGTGCCCGTGCCGTCGGCGTCGATGGGTGAGCAGGTGCCCAACGTCCTGCATCCCCCCGTACGGCGCCGCGACGGCTGGGAGACCGTGCGCGCGGTCTTCCCCGACGGCGGCAAGGCCGAGCTCCGCTATCCCGCCGAGCTGCGCATCGCCCAGCTGGGCGTGCGACCGGCGCAGGGAGGCTGGCTGGAGGGCTACTTCGGCCTGTTCCGCTGGCTGACCACGCCCGGCGGCGGGGCGGCCGAGCTGTCCGGGAGGCGCCCGATGATCCGGGAGATGGGGGAGAAGGTGACCCTCTGGCCCGCCAGGAACCCGGACGACGGGCAGGTCATGGTGTTCGACTTCGCGCCCTGGTCGCTGGCGCTCCAGGACGGCCGGGAGGGCATGACCTTCGAGCAGCGCATGCTCTGGGCCGAGAACCTGAAGGGCAAGGTCACCAAGGACGGCTATCTGGTGCTCGCCCCCCGGCTCCCGGTACGGCTGGCCGCGCCGGGCCAGATCTTCGGCAAGGAGCTGGTCGGGCCGCAGCTGTGGTTCGGCGGCGCCCGGGAGACGCTGATCGTGCTCGCCCCGATCCCCGGCTGCGACATCACGTCGATCGAGCTGCCCATGATCGAGCAACGCCGCCGGTTCTCCGCGGAGATGTGCCAGAACGGGTTCTACGTCGCGGCCTCCGGCTCCCGGGGAAGCGTGGAGCAGATCATGGCCGGCCTGCGGGTCACCCCGGCGAAGTGACCGCCCCGGCGAAGTGACCGCCCCGGCGAAGTGGCCGCCCGCTGGACCCGCTGCCCGTGACGCGCTCACGGCCGCCCCGCCGGGGCGGTAGCGGCGGGCGGGCGGGGCAGGCGTAGGGTGCGGCCATGTTCGCCGTAACCGCAACGCAGACCGATCCCGACAACCCTCTGGCCGGGCTGACCCTCGGGGAGCACCCCGAGCCCAAGGTGCCGGACGGCTGGACCACCGTCACGGTCAGGGCCGCCGCGCTCAACCACCACGACCTGTGGACCCTCAAGGGCGTCGGCATCCGCCAGGACCGGCTCCCGATCGTGCTCGGCTGCGACGCCGCCGGGCTCGACGAGGACGGCAACGAGGTCATCGTGCACTCGGTGATCGGCACCGGGGCCGACGAGACGCTCGACCCGAAGCGGTCCCTGCTGTCGGAGACGCACGACGGCACCTTCGCCGAGCGGGTGGTCGTGCCCCGGCGCAATCTCGTGCCCAAGCCGGCCGCGCTGAGCTTCGAGGAGGCGGCCTGCCTGCCCACCGCCTGGCTGACGGCCTACCGCATGCTGTTCGAGAAGTCCGGGCTGGAGCCCGGCTCGACCGTGCTGGTGCAGGGGGCCGGCGGCGGGGTGGCCACCGCGCTGATCGCGCTGGGCCGGGCCGGCGGCTACCGGGTCTGGGCCACCAGCCGGTCGGAGGACAAGCGGGCCCGGGCGCTGCAGCTCGGCGCCGACCAGGTCTTCGAGCCCGGCGCGCGGCTGCCCGAGCGGGTGGACGCGGTGATGGAGACGGTCGGCCAGGCGACCTGGGACCACTCGCTGAAGTCGCTGCGGCCCGGCGGCCGGATCGTGGTCTCCGGCGCGACCAGCGGGGCGGTCCCCCCCGCCGATCTCAACCGCGTCTTCTTCCTGCAGCTGTCCGTGGTCGGCTCCACCATGGGGACCCGGGACCAGCTGGGCAGGCTCGCCCGCTTCCTGGAGCAGACCGGCCTGCGCCCGATGATCGACCGGACCCTCCCGCTGGCCGGGGCCCGCGAGGGGTTCGCGGCCATGCACGGGGGCGACGTCTTCGGAAAGATCGTTTTCACCCTGTGACGGGACGCCATCGGTTCACGCTGTGACGGTGCTTCGTCCCAGGGGATCCGGCTCCGGCGGGTCGGACTCCCGCGGATCCGGATCCCCGGGCGCGTCCGGCTGGGGCGCGAGGGCCACGGGCATGGCCGGCTCGGGCACGGGGACCACCGGCGCGGCCGGCTCCGGTCTGCGGGCGGGGGGTACGGCCGGCCCGGGCGTGCGGGACAGGGGTCCCGAGCGGAGGAGGGGCGGGCGCTGGCCGTACAGGGCGATCATCGCAGGGCTTCCCTGATCCGGCGGGCGGCGTCGTAGAGCGCGTCCTGGGCGGTGGCGAGGGTCTCCTCGGTCACCTGTCCGCCGGCCGCGTCCGTGCGCACCTCCTCGACGAACTCGGCCAGCATCTGCCCGAGCCGCGCGTCGCCCTCGGGAGACCAGTCACCGGTGAAGCCCTCGGCCCAGATGCGTTTCCACTCCTGCTTCCAGCGGCCGGTCTCCTGCTTCCAATCCGCCTGGTGCCGCTTCCACTCGGCCTTGTGCTCGCGCCAGGCCTCGCGCTGCTCCTGCTTGGCCCGCCGGAAGGACTCCTTGGCCTCGCGCTCGTCGTGCCTGGCGCCCTGGCGCACCTCCCTGGCCATCTGGGTGAGCTCCTCGCGCAGCGACTTGACCGTGTCGCGCACGTCCTCCTTGACCTCGCGGGCGATGTCGCGGACGGAGTCGGAGATCTCCTGCTCCAGCTCGGCCAGTTCGTCCATCCGCGCGTTCAGCTCCGCGCGGCCCCGGTCGGTGAGGGTGAAGACCTTCTTGCCGTCGACGACCTCGTGGGTGACCAGGCCCTCCTCCTCCAGCCGGGCCAGGCGCGGGTAGATCGTGCCGGGCGAGGGCGAGTAGACGCCCAGGAAGCGGTCCTGCAGCAGCCGGATGACCTCGTAGCCGTGGCGGGGGTTCTCCTCCAGCAGCTTCAACAGGTACAGGCGGAGTCGTCCGTGGCCGAAAACCGGGCTCATGCCGGCTCTCCTCTCAGGAGCGTGACGTCGGCCGAGAGGGTGGTGGCCGACAGTGAGGCCATGCCGCCGCCGATCCGGCCGGAGATCGTCTTCATCCCCGGCTGGCTGCCGATGGACAGTTCGGGGAAGGCCGAGCCGACCCTCCCCGAGGTGGAGCGGATGGTCACGTCGCTCTCCACCGTGTGCGGGAGCCGTACCACGATCTCGCCCGAGACGCTGTTCAGCGTGACGTGACCGGTCGGCGGCAGCTCCAGGTCGGCGGTGATCCGGCCGGAGACGGTGGAGGCCTTCAGCCGGCGGGGCGTGCCCTTGGCCACGGTCAGCTCGCCCGAGACGCTCTTGAAGGACAGGTCGCCGACCAGGCCGCGGCTCTCGACGTCGCCGGAGACGGTGTCGGCCTGGATCTCGCCGCTGACCCCGTCGAGCACGACCTCCCCGGAGACGCTCTTGACCGAGGTGCGGCTCTCGAACCCGGCGACGACGGCCGAGGCGGAGACCACCCCGGCGTTGACCGGGCAGTCCTTCGGGACGGTCAGCGTGAGCGTGGTACGGCGCCGCCCGGCGCGCAGCCAGCCGAGCAGGCCGTCCCAGGTCAGGTCCTTGTAGGCGACGGTGAGCGTGCCGTCGTCCTCGTGGGTCACCATGAGCGGCGGGTCGCTGATGTCGGTCACCTCCAGGGTGGCCGGGCCGTCACTGGCCAGCACCGCCAGCCTGCCCGCCACCACCCGGACGTTCAGCCTGCTCACCCCGTCGAAGACAAGCTGCTCGGGTTTGTCGATGGTCCATTGACGCATGTCATGACCTCCTCTGAAGACACGATATATCGCGTTGAAGGGAAGGTCAAGATATATCGCGTTCTAGGTGCGGAGGATCACTCGTCCTCGTCGTCGAGACGCGCCAGCCAGGTGGCCAGGCGCTCCACCGGGGTCTCGAAGTCGGGGTTCAGGTCGACGAACTCGCGCAGCCGCTCGGCCAGCCACGCGATGGTGACCTCCTCCTCGCCCCTGCGGGTGACGAGCTCCTCGATGCCCCGATCGGTGAAGTACATCGTTCTCCTTGTTCCTCATGCCTTATGACGAGGAAGTCCCCCGCAGATGTTCCTGCGGGGGACTTCCGGGGTGGTACGGGATCAGCCGAAGGCCTCGTCGAGGATCTTCTGCAGCTCGACCTCGTGCGCGGAGTGCGAGCCGGTCGCGGGCGAGGAGTTGGCCCCGCGGGAGACCCGCCTGATCGGACGGCCGCCGAAGCTGTCGGGCTTCTCGGCCAGCCTGAGCGTCAGGAACGGCCACGGGCCCATGTTGGCCGGCTCGTCCTGCGCCCAGATCAGCTCGATGCCGTCGCCGTAGCGGGACAGCTCGGCCGCCAGGGGGTTGGCCGGGAACGGGTAGATCCGCTCCAGGCGGACGACCGCCACGTCGGTGCGGCCCCGGGCGTCACGGGCCGCGGCGAGATCGTAGTAGATCTTGCCGGAGCACAGGACGACCTTGCGGACCTCCGCCGGGTTCACCGTGGTGTCACCGATGACCGGCTTGAACGAGCCCGAGGTGAACTCGCTGACCGCCGAGACCGCCGCCTTGTGCCGCAGCAGCGACTTGGGCGTGAAGACCACCAGCGGACGGTGCCGGTTGGACTTGGTCTGCCAGCGCAGCAGGTGGAAGTAGTTCGCCGGCAGGGTCGGCTGGGCCACGGTCATGTTGTCCTGGGCGCACATCTGCAGGAAGCGCTCGATGCGGGCCGAGGAGTGGTCCGGGCCCTGGCCCTCGTAGCCGTGCGGCAGCAGCAGGGTGACGCCGGAGCGCTGGCCCCACTTCTGCTCGCCCGCGGTGATGTACTCGTCGATGACGGACTGGGCGCCGTTGACGAAGTCGCCGAACTGCGCCTCCCAGCAGACCAGGGCGTCGGGGCGCTCCACGCTGTAGCCGTACTCGAAGCCGAGCGCGGCGTACTCGCTGAGCAGCGAGTCGTAGACGTAGAACTTCGTGGTGCCCTGGTTGAAGGTCTTGAGCGGGGTGTGCTCGGCGCCGGTGACCCGGTCGACCAGCACCGCGTGCCGCTGGACGAAGGTGCCGCGCCGGGAGTCCTGGCCGACCAGGCGGACCGGGTGGCCGTCGATCAGCAGCGAGCCGAAGGCCAGGGTCTCGCCCATGCCCCAGTCGATGCGGTCCTCGGTGACCATCTGGCCGCGGCGCTGGATGACCGGGAGCAGACGCGGGTGGACGGTGAAGCCCTCCGGCAGGTTGAGCTGGGTCTCCACGATCTGCTTGATGGTCTCCTCGGAGATGCCCGTCGGGGTGTCCTCGTGGGACCAGGGCACGACCTCGGGGTCGGACGGGCGCTGGAACTCGCCGGTCGGCTCCCTGGTCGCCCCGCGGGTCTCGGAGAAGGCGTTCTCCAGCTTGGCCTGGTAGTCGCGCAGCGCGCTCTCGGCCTCCTCGACCGTGATGTCGCCCCGGCCGATCAGCGCCTCGGTGTAGAGCTTGCGGGTGGACCGCTTGGCGTCGATCAGGTCGTACATCAGCGGCTGGGTGAAGCTCGGGTTGTCGGCCTCGTTGTGACCGCGGCGGCGGTAGCAGATGAGGTCGATCACGACGTCCTTGCGGAACGCCTGGCGGTACTCGAAGGCCAGGCGGCCGACCCGGACCACGGCCTCGGGGTCGTCCCCGTTGACGTGGAAGATCGGGGCCTGGATCATCCGGGCCACGTCGGTGGCGTAGACGGAGCTGCGCGAGGAGGCCGGCGAGGTGGTGAAGCCGACCTGGTTGTTGACCACGATGTGCACGGTGCCGCCGGTGCGGTAGCCGCGCAGCTGCGACAGGTTCAGCGTCTCGGCCACCACGCCCTGGCCGGCGAAGGCCGCGTCGCCGTGGATGAGCACGGGCAGGACCGAGAAGCCCTCCTCGCCGCGCTCCAGCAGGTCCTGCTTGGCGCGGACGACGCCCTCCAGGACCGGGTCGACCGTCTCCAGGTGGGACGGGTTGGCCACGACCGACGCCTTGAGCTTGGACCCGCTGGGCGAGACGAAGTCGCCGGTGGCGCCCAGGTGGTACTTCACGTCGCCGGAGCCGTGCGCCGTGCGCGGGTCGATGTTGCCCTCGAACTCGCCGAAGATCTGGCCGTAGGACTTGCCCACGATGTTGGCCAGCACGTTGAGGCGGCCGCGGTGGGCCATGCCGATGACGGCCTCGTCGAGATCCTCCTCGGCCGCGGCGCACAGCACCGAGTCGACCAGCGGGATCAGCGACTCGCCGCCCTCCAGCGAGAAGCGCTTCTGACCGACGAACTTGGTCTGCAGGAACGTCTCGAACGCCTCGGCGGTGTTGAGCCGCTCCAGGACGCGCAGCTGCTCCTCGCGGTCGGGCTTGGCGTGCGGGCGCTCCACCCGCGCCTGGATCCAGGCCCGCTCCTCGGGGTTCTGGATGTGCATGTACTCCACGCCGATGGTGCGGCAGTAGGAGTCGCGCAGCACGCCGAGGATCTCGCGCAGCTTCATCAGCGGGCGCCCGCCGAAGCCGCCGGTGGCGAACTCGCGCTCCAGGTCCCACAGGGTCAGCCCGTGCGACTTGATGTCGAGGTCGGGGTGCTTGCGCTGCTTGTACTCCAGCGGGTCGGTGTCGGCCATCAGGTGACCGCGGACCCGGAAGGCGTGGATCAGTTCGAGCACCCGGGCGGACTTGGCCACGTCGTCGTCGTGCGTGGTCGAGATGTCCTGGACCCAGCGGATCGGCTCGTACGGGATCCGGAGCGCTTCGAAGATCTCGTCGTAGAAGCCGTCCTCGCCCAGCAGCAGCCGGTGGATCTGGCGCAGGAAGTCGCCCGACTGGGCGCCCTGGATGATCCGGTGGTCGTAGGTGCTGGTGAGCGTCATGACCTTGCTGACCGCGAGGCGGGCGAGCGTGTCGGGGGAGGCGCCCTGGTACTCGGCGGGGTACTCCATCGCGCCGACGCCGATGATCGTGCCCTGGCCCTGCATCAGGCGCGGCACCGAGTGGACGGTGCCGATCGTGCCCGGGTTGGTCAGGGAGATCGTGGTGCCGGAGAAGTCGTCGACGCCGAGCTTGCCCGCCCTGGCCTTGCGCACGACCTCCTCGTACGCGATCCAGAACTGGCGGAAGTCCATCTCCTCGGTGGCCTTGATCGAGGGCACCAGGAGCTGGCGGGTCTCGCCCTTCTGGATGTCGATGGCCAGGCCCAGGTTGACGTGCTCGGGCTTGACCAGCACCGGCTTGCCGTCGATCTCGGCGTAGGAGTGGTTCATCTCCGGCAGGGCCTTGAGGGCCTTGACGACCGCGTAACCGATGATGTGCGTGAACGACACCTTCCCGCCGCGCCCGCGCGACAGGTGGTTGTTGATCACGATGCGGTTGTCGATGAGGAGCTTCGCCGGGACGGCGCGCACGCTGGTCGCCGTCGGCACCACGAGGCTGGACTCCATGTTGGCGGCCGTTCTGGCGGCCGCCCCCCGGAGTCGGACTTCCTCGGCACCGGCGGGCAACTGGATCTCCTGCTTGGGCTTGTCAGCCTGAGCCTGCTCGGCCTTCGGCGCGGGGGTGGTGGTCGTCGCGGCGTCCGGGGTTGCCGGGGCCGTGGCGGGTGTCGGGGGCGCGGCGGTGGCCGCCCCCTGGGCCGCGGCTCTGCCGGACCCGGAATCAGGGGTGTAGTCAGCGAAGAAGTTCCACCAGGCGCGGTCCACGGACTCGGGATCCTGGAGATACTTCTGGTACAGCTCGTCGACAAGCCATTCGTTTTGACCAAAGGCTGCCAGCGGGTTTGTCCGCGACGACTCAGACGACACGGCGGAAATCGCCCTCTTCCGCAGATCGGCGTTGATGATAGAGAACCTGTCCAAGGCTACTCTCCTGGACCCGGAGCTGCGCCCGTCTGGCCGCAGCTCCCCGCCCGATCCTCCCAGAACCCCTCAAAACGGTCTCCCCCGGGGGTCTGTCCGGGGGTGAGGGCGTGGTCACGGGGAGGAGATGTGACCGATCGCACACTGTCCGGGGCGGTCATCCGCCCCGATCGGGGCCCGCTCAGGAGGCGGAGACGACCCTGGACTCCACCCGGATGCCGGGGGTGACCTGCTCCAGCAGGGCGGTCAGCTCCTCGCCGGCCGCCTTCAGCTCCTCCATGGACATGGGCTCCAGCCGCTCCAGCAGGAACAGCGCGTCCACGGTCTCCTCGGTGATCCGGGTCCGCACGCACTGCCGCCAGTTCCACCGGCGGCAGGTGACGCCCCGGTCGTCGCGCCAGACCACCTCGCCGGCCTCCGGGTGGTCGATCGCGGGCTCGCCCTTGTCGATCACCTCGAACGTCTCGTCCCCGCCCGCGCGGACCAGCCGGGCCGTGCCCTCGTAGTGCGCCAGGTCCTCGCCGCCGATCGGCAGCCCGTGCCGGACGCTGACGGCGTTGTAGGCGTCGACCACCAGGTTGATCTCGGGCAGCGGCATCCGCCGCACCAGCGCGTCCACCGAGGGCCTGGTCCGCTGGGGCTTGGTCCCGAACGCCCGGTAGGCCTCCCGCCACGCCTCGACCTTCGGATGGTCGCCCGCCACGGCGTCCTGCGCCGCGGCGGCCAGCCAGGCCCGGGACCTGTCGTCGGTCGGGCCGTTGCGCAGGCCGTAGACCCCCATGGCCAGCACCGCGAAGTCCGGCCTGAGCGCGCTGACGGCGGGGTCGACCCAGATGTCCTCGATCACGGACGTCAGTTTACGGTTGCCCGCTGTCCCGCCGCGTACCGCGTGACGTACTGCGCGAGCCGGCCGTGGGCCACCACCGCCGCCGCGAAGGCCACGGTCAGCAGCGCGATGAGCGGCATCTGGCTCTCGTCGGCCAGCAGCAGCACCTTGGCGTCGGCGAACCCGTTGCGCGCGGCCCCCCATCCGGTCACGACCGCCGTCACCCACCGGCCCGCATGCCTGATCGCGGGCCGCGCGGTCGCGGTCGCGGCGGCCGGTACGGCGAGCACGGCGAAGGCGACGAGGACCCCCGCCGTGCCCCCGGCCGTGAAGGAGGTCGGCATGTCGACGGCGAGCAGGATGGCGCGCATCAGCAGCCGGGCCACGACGCCGACGACGATCCCGGCGGCCAGGGCCCCGCCGAGCACGGCCGCGACCAGGCGTACGATTCCACGCCGCTTTCCGGATTCCTGCACGACATCCCCCTATTTGCTCTGAAAGAGGGTTATAGGGGGATATGTCGGAACAGGGCAACGGCGGGCGCGTCCCGGAACCGACTCGTTATGTCGGCGCGGGCCGTACGGCCGTGCGCGCGGCCGGCCGGGACGCGGAGCCGGTCAGGAGCGGCCCCCGCTCTCCAGCAGGACCGGCCTGCCGTCCACGTTGATCGCGGTGGGCGAGGCGGTGCGGGAGCCGCCGGACAGCGGCTGCCAGCGGGTGACGCGCCAGTCCGCGGGGACCTTGAAGGTCGCGACGGCGCGCTCGTTCCAGACCAGCCGCGCGGCGGAGCCGCCGGAACGGGCGAGCGTGACCACGTGGGTGCCCGCGCCGTCCACCGTGTGGCCGGTCATCCGGGCCCCGCGCAGCCAGGTGACGGTCTTGGCGTAGGCCCTGCCGGCCGTCGAGGGCGTGCGGTCGTCCGCCTCGGCCAGATCGAGGACCTGCTCCCCGTGGCGGTCCCAGGTGTACCAGTCGAAGCCGGAGACGCCGTACGCCCAGAACAGCACCAGCGCGCGCGAGACCGCGCCCGCGGCCGTGCCGGAGGAGGCGCGGCCGAGCGGCGCCCCCTCGGTGACGCGCAGCGGCAGCTTCTCCAGGCCGTGCGCCTTCATGACGCCGCGCACGTTCCTGACCCGGGACAGCACGCTCTCCGGGCGCAGGCCGAAGTAGATGTGCGAGCCGACGACGTCGAGGTGCTCGCCGGCCCCGGCGGCGAGGTACTGGTCGAGCCAGTTCAGGCCGTTGGTCGTGATGCCGGGAGAGACGATCCTCGCGGCGGGGTCGGCCCTGCCGATCTCCTCGGCGGCCACCCGGGTCAGCTCGGCGAGCTGGGCGGGGGTGCCGTTCCAGAACTTGGCGTAGTCGGGCTCGTTCCACATCTCGTACATCCCGATGCGGCCCTTGTAGCGGGTGGCCACCGTCCGGACGTAGCGCCGCCAGTCGTCGATCCGCTTCGGCATCGCCGCGCTCCCCGGCCCGTAGGCGCCCTCCTTCTGGTTGGAGGCGGCCCACGAGGGAGGCATGCCGAGGGTGTACAGCACGGAGACGCGGTTGTCGGTGGCGGACTTCACGAAGTAGTCCATCATCTTGAAGTTCCACTCGCCCCTGCGGGGTTCGAGGTCGCGCCAGCGCACCCCGTTGTCCCACATCCGCCACAGGCCGAACCCCACGGACGGCCAGCTGTCGCCGTAGCACCCCCGGCACAGCAGGTGCATGCCGAAGTAGTCGGCCGGCACCGGGCCGGAGGCGGGACGCAGGTCGGGGGATCCGGCGGCGGAGACCTCGGTCAGGCTCGCGTCGTCCACCAGGACGGCGCCGGGCCCGCCCAGGAAGATCCGGAAGGAGCCGGACAGGTCGTGCGGGGCCGTCCCGACGGCCTCGATCCGCTGCCACTGCGTGCCCACCCGGGTCGTGTGGACCGCGAAGGCCTGGTAGAAGTCCTTCTTGAAGTCGTCGCTGCGCACCTGCAGGGTGACGGTGACCGGGGAGACGGCCTTCACCCACACGGAGGCGCGGTAGGTCCGCCCGCCGGTGAACCGGTGGGCCTGGACGAGGTGGACCCGGGAGGGCTCGGCGTCGACCTGGAAGCGCTGGGCCCGCCGCCCCCCGTGCGCCTGCTCCGTCTCCGGCGCGAAGCGCGCCTCCGGCGCGGGGGCGCCCCAGGAGTTGGACCGCCAGCCCGAGGCCACGGTGGCGTGCCCGCCCTCGAAGCCGGGGTTCCTCAGCAGTTCGGCGGCGGTCCCCGTGATCCCCGCCGCCGGTCCCTGCGGTATGACGGCCGCCAGCACCAGACCCGCGGTCAGTACGGCGGTCGCTCTTCTCCACACCATCGGAACCTCCAGCCCCATCGGTTACAGGTGCGAGTAAGGCAGCCATGGTGCTACAGGTGCGCGTGCCAGATCACCAAGTCAGGAAATTTGCGGCTTTGGGGGACATAAATGTCCGCATGCCGGCCGGATGCGTCCGCACACGAAGGCGCCGCCCCCTGACAGGAGAGCAGGGGACGGCGCCGGGGAGGGCGGCCACTGGAGGAGAGCGGCCGCCCCGGTCACGGGGTCACTCGCACGCAGTCGTGCCGATCACTTGCACAGCGTGCCGTTGAGCAGGAAGCGCTCCGGCTTGGGGTTGGGGCCGGGGGCCTCGGCGCCGAGGAAGCCGAGGGTGACCGAGCCGCCGGGCTTGATCACCCGGTTCCACCCCAGGTTCCCGGCGGTGACGGTCGCGCCGTCCTGGGACAGCTCGGCGTTCCAGTGCCTGCGGACCTTCTGCCCGCCGAGGAAGGACCACTTCAGGCTCCAGCCCTCGATGGGCTTCTTGCCGGTGTTGGTGATGGTGATCTGGGTGTTGAACCCGTCGGGCCACTGGCCGTGGTTGGTGTAGGTCACCTTGCACACGCCCGCGGGGACCGGGTCGGCGACGAAGGAGGCGATCCACGCCAGCGGGGAGTTCCAGTTGATGGTCAGCTCGTTGGTCGACCACGACTCGATGTCGTCGATGTAGCAGAACTGGGGCTTGCAGCCGCGGAGCTTGGCCTGGGCCACCGGGTCCTGGATGGCGGAGTTGGGGCCGCCGGACAGGGTGCCCCTCGGCGGGTTGGGCAGGGACGGGTCGAGCTGGCGGGCGTACCAGCGGCTGTGCTGGTTCTTCGAGGCGACCTCGCCGTAGCCGGTCACGTAGGACTGGTTGAGCGCGTTGCGGCCGAAGACGTAGTCGAGCCCCTCCAGCACCCCGTCGCGGTACTCGGCCCGGCCGCTGATGTCGTGCGCCACGGCCATCACGACCATGTTGTTCAGGATGAGGTTGTTGGAGCCCCAGTCGAAGTCCGGCGGGTTGTACGGCAGGCCGTACGGGTGGGCCTTCTGGATCGCCAGATACTTGTCCGCGCCCTCCAGCACCGACTGGCGCACCCGGGCCCGGTCGGGCAGGGCGTTGGGCACGGTCGCCAGCTGCAGCCGGCCCAACTGGGCGGTGTTGCCCCAGTCGAAGCCCCGCTCGCGCCAGATGTCGGCGGTGTGCTGCGGGGAGGCCAGGACGTAGTCCCTGAACTCCTTGTCACCGGTGGTGATGTAGAGCTCCGCGGCGGCCCAGTAGAACTCGTCGGTCACGTCGTTGTCGGGGTAGGCGCCGCCGCCCGTGCCGTCGGCCGGGTCGGCGTAGCGGGCCGGGTCGGCCTTGGCCGCCGCCCACGCCTTCTTCGCCGCCGCGAGGTTCCTGGCGGCGAACTCGGGGTCGTAGGGCGCGAACAGCCGGGCCGCCTGGGCCGCGGTGGCGGCCAGGTTGAGGGTGGCGGCGGTGGAGACCGGGTGCAGCTCGCGCTTCTGCGGGTCCAGGTGGGGCATGAGCGGCAGGCCGGTCCACGCGGCGTCGTGGATCTTGTGGTGGGCCATCCCGGCGTGCGGCTCGCCGTCGGGGACCTGCATGCTCAGCAGGAACTCCTGCTCCCAGCGGGCCTCGTCGAGGATGTCGGGCACGCCGTTGCCGCTCTCGGGGATGTTCAGGTCCCCGTCCTTGTGCGTGCCGTCGGTCTTGGCGCGTTCGAAGGTCGACATGACCTGGTGGGCGGAGATGCCGCCGTTGACCACGTACTTGCCGTGGTCGCCCGCGTCGTACCAGCCGCCCCTGACGTCGAGCGTGTAGTCGCAGACGCCGGGCTGGCACGGCACCTCGACGTCGCCCTGGTTGGGCGCGACGCCCACGTGGCCGGCGGGCCTGCCGTACCCGGGGCGCAGGCTGTCGAGGATCTCGATGCCGCTGCGCTGGGTGTAGTAGAACTTCAGCGCGTCGGTCTTCAGCTCGTCGTAGAGGTCGGCGCCGATGTCGAACGGGCGGCTGGTCTCACCGTCGGCCTCCAGCGTGTAGCCGGTCCCGGGGGCCTTGACCGAGCCGAAGTCGATCGAGTGCACGTTCTGGCCGGAGCTGGCGTCGACGCCGCGCGGGGTGGTCTCGCCCTTGGCGACGGTCTGCCCGTCGCGCCGGAGCTTCCAGGCGACGGGTTCGGTCTTCTCCGTCACCAGGGTGGCGTTCTTCGGGCCGGCCGGCAGATAGCCGACCATGTTCACCCGGACGCGGGGGCCGGTGTCGGGGACGTAGACGTCGGGTTCGGCGCCTCCCTTGAGAGAGACGTTGTCCACGCAGAACCTCCAGGGGGTCGCACTCCCGCCGACCTGGAAGGCCACCTGGGCGTTCGGCAGGTCCACGGGAGAGGTGAAGGTGTACGAGTAGTCGTTGCCGGACACGCTCAGCTCGGGGTTGACCGCCAGGAACTGGGTCCACGGATCCACCGGGAGCTGGATCAGCGCTCTGGCGACCCGGCCGGGGTCGGCGACGCCGAAGAACGAGAACTCGTACGTCTCGTCCTTGACCAGGGCGATGTCGTTCTGGCCGACGATGACGTCCCAGGGGTTGGCGGTGCCGCCCGGCACGTCGGCGCAGAGCCGCCCGTCGGCGACCTCCGGCGTGGTGTTGGCGGTGCTCCACCACGGAGCCGTACCGGTGTCGAAGGTGCCGTTGACGATCTGCTCGGGTCCCTCCGCCACGGCGGGGGACGACGGGGTCAGCGCGACCGCGGCGGCGGAGACGGCGGCCGCCAGGGTCAGATTGAACCAGGAGGGCGGTCTGAGCACGGGGGGTCCTTCTGGAAGGTGACGCAGCGATGTGGGAGCGCTCCCACGTCTGAGTGCGCCGATTGTTTCCAGGGGGTCGCCGAACCGTCAACGATCCGACCTCTGCGCCGCCGGTTCGACCAGCTGGATGTCCGATTTGTCCGATGAAACTTTCACGCCCCGGAGATCACGGGGCCGTCCAGTCCAGTTCCGGGCCCTTTGGCACGATCCCGGTCGGGTTGATGTTCGTCTGGGTGATGAAGTAGTGCCGCTTGATCTGGTCGAAGTCGGTGGTGTCGCGGAAGCCGGGGATCGCGTACAGCCGCCGGGCGTAGGCCCACAGCGCCGGATGGTCGACCAGGCGGCGGATCGAGCACTTGAAATGGGAGTAGTAGACCGAGTCGAACCGGGCGAGCGTGGTGTAGAGCCGCACGTCGCTCTCGGTGAGCGCCTCGCCGTGCAGGAAGGCCCGGCCGGCGAGCCGCTCCTCCAGCATGTCGAGCGTCGCGAAGACCCGGGTCACCGCCTCGTCGTAAGCCTCCTGGGAGGTGGCGAACCCGGCCTTGTAGACCCCGTTGTTGAGCCCGTGGAAGATCGTGTCGTTCAGCTCGTCGATCTCCCGGCGGAGCCCGGCCGGATAGAGGTCGGGGGCGCCCTCGGCGTGCCAGGGCCGGAAGGCGGTCTCCAGGGTGAGGGTGATCTGCGGGTAGTCGTTGGTGGCCAGGCGCCCGGCCGTACGGTCCCAGACGGCGGGCACGGTGTAGCGGCCCTGGTAGTCGGGGTCGCTGGTCAGATAGAGCTCCGAGAGGTACTCCGCCCCGGTCACCGGGTCGCCGCCCGGCATGCGCCAGCCCCGCTCGTCCCTGATCGGGTCGACGACGGTCACCCCGATGACCTCCTGGAGGCCGAGCAGCTCGCGCACGATCAGCGAGCGCTGCGCCCACGGGCAGGCGTAGGAGGCGTATATCTGATAGCGGCCGGGCTCGGGCGGGTGCTCGCCGCCGTCCTCGATGCGGGCGGTGAACCGGTTGGGCTGGCGGACGAAACGTCCGTCGCCGGCGATCTCGTTTCCCAGCTTCATGGACCCACGGTACGCGGGCCCCGAGTAGAACATGATTCGGTACAGGGGGCACAATCGGGGGCGTCGAAGGGAGTACGGGGATGACCATGGTGACGCCGGCCAGCGAGGCGCAGCGGGAGGCCTGGAGGAGCGGGGGGTTCCCCGAAGTGGAGCGGGTCAGACCCGGACTGTGGTCGATCCCCGTGCCGCTGCCGGCCATCCCGCTGCGGTACGTGCTGGTCTACGCCCTGGAACTGCCCGACGGGGTGGCGATCGTGGACGCCGGCTGGAACACCGATGAGGCGTACGGCGCGCTGGCCGCGGGGCTGAAGACCGCCGGATACGAGATGACCGACGTCAAGGCGGTCCTGGTCACCCACATCCACCCCGACCACTACGGGCTGGCCGGACGCATCCGCGAGGTCTCCGGGGCCTGGATCGGGCTGCACCCGGCCGACTCGCGCCTGCTGCGCGACCGCTACGACGACGACGCGGTGGACGCGCTGGTGGCGCAGGAGCGCACGCTGCTGGTGCGCTCGGGGGTCCCCCGGGAGACGCTGGACGAGCTGGCCGGGGCCTCGATGATGATCCGGCACTACGTGACCATGGCCAGGCCCGACCGGCTCATCGAGGACGGCGACCGCATCGACCTGCCCGGCTGGGACCTGCGGGCGATCTGGACGCCCGGTCACTCGCCGGGGCACCTGTGCTTCGTCGAGCCCGGGCGGCGCCTGCTGTTCTCCGGCGACCACGTGCTGGCGAAGATCACACCGATCGTGGCCGTGCACCCGCAGTCCGCGCCCAACCCGCTGGCCGACTATCTCGACGCGCTGGCGGCGGTGCGCAAGTTCGACGTGGACGAGGTGCTGCCCGCCCACGAGTACCGCTTCCTGGAGCTGGCCGAGCGGGTCGACCACGTGATGGCCCACCACGAGGAGCGGCTGGCCGAGATCGAGACGGCCGTCCGCGCGGCGGACGGGATCACCTGCTGGGACACGGCGACCGGGCTGACGTGGTCGCGGCCGTGGGAGACCATCCCGTCGTTCATGCGCCGGGCGGCCAACAACGAGACCCTCGCCCACCTGGTCTGGCTGGAGGCCCGCGACCGCCTCCGCCGCATCCCGGGCGAGCCCGACCTCTGGTACCCCGCGTAGCCGCCGCGCCCGGACGCCGGCGGGGGTCCGGGCGCCCGCGCGCTATTTTCCTTTAAAACCAGTAGGAAATATTGACTTAGTGGGCGGGCGGCCGTACCTTCGTGGACATGGGCCTTTACCTGACCCGGTGCGCGCACGTGGACTTCTGTCGCGTCGTCAGCGCTCAGTGTCGTTGATCGCGGATCACTGACCTCCGCCGTACCCCGGCGAGGGTGCGCGGCCGGACTCCCGCCGCGTCGTGAACCCTCGCGCCTTCTCTCCGCGTGGCCGACGGCGCCCACGCTCCCTTCGCGAAAACCGTTCATCTCCGGCGTGCCCGCCTCCGGCAAGGGGGCGCGTGAGCATGCCCTGCCTCCACGAGGACCACTTCCGTGATCAGAATCAGACATGCCCTCCTGGCCGCGCTCCTGGTGAGTTCCCTCACCGCGTGCGGCTCGGCCTCGGGATCCGCCAAGTCGGACGGCCCGGAGGTCACCGAGCTCCGCTACCAGGGCAGCGTCGGCGCCGTCACCTTCCCCGAGCTGGCCGAACACCTGGGCTACCTCGCGCCCGTCAAGCTCAAGTGGATCGGCAACACCATCTCCGGGCCGCAGGACATCCAGGCCGCCGCCACCGGTCAGACCGACTTCGGCGGCGCGTTCAACGGCGCCATCATCAAGCTCGCCGCGGCCAAGGCCCCGATCAAGGCCGTGGTCGGCTACTACGGCAGTGACGAGAAGAGCTACATCGGCTACTACGTCACGGAGGGCTCGCCCATCAAGGGCCCGCGCGACCTGATCGGCAAGAAGATCGGGGTCAACACCCTCGGCGCCCATCTGGAGGCCGTGCTCAAGGAGTACCTCAAGCGCGGCGGCCTGACGCCCGAGGAGATCGAGAAGGTCGAGCTGGTGGTCGTGCCGCCGGTCAACACCGAGCAGGCCCTGAGGCAGGGACAGATCGACGTGGCCGCGCTGTCCGGCGTCCTGCGTGACAAGGCGCTGGAGCGCGGCGGCATCGATCCGCTGTTCAAGGACATCGACCTGCTCGGCCCCTTCACCGCCGGCAGCGTCGTGCTCACCGAGCGGTTCATCGAGGAGAACCCGCAGACGACCAAGAAGTTCGTCGAGGCCTACTCCAAGGCGATCGAGTGGACCCAGACCCACTCCCGCGAAGAAGTGATCGCCGAGTACAAGAAGATCATCGCCGCGCGCGGACGCAACGAGGACGCCTCGACCATCGAGTTCTGGAAGAGCAGCGGCGTGGCCAACAAGGGCGGGGTGATCGACGCCAAGGAGTTCCAGACCTGGGTCGACTGGCTGGAGCGCGAGGGCGAGATCAAGCCCGGCCAGGTCAAGACGGAGGACCTCTTCACCAACGAGTTCAACCCCTTCAAGGACGGGAGCGCCTCGTGAGCCTGCAGACCGCCGGACACAACCTCCTGGAGGAGAGCGTCGCCGAAGCCGGCGAGGCCTCCGCGAGGCCGGTGAAGATCGGGATCCGGAACGTCGGCAAGGTCTTCCAGATCCGGGGATCCGACCGGCCGTTCACCGCGGTCCAGGACGTCAGCCTGGACGTGCGCGAAGGGGAGTTCCTCACCCTGGTCGGCCCCAGCGGCTGCGGCAAGTCCACCCTGCTCGACCTGATCGCCGGGCTCACCTCGCCGACCGGCGGTGAGCTCCTCATCGACGGCACGCCGATCGACGGCCCCGGCCTGGACCGGGGGATCGTCTTCCAGCAGTACGCGCTGTTCCCCTGGCGTACGGCCCTGGCCAACATCGAGTTCGGCCTGGAGGCGAAGGCCGTACCGAAGCGTGAGCGCCGCGAGCGGGCCCGCCACTATCTGGACCTGGTCGGGCTGGACGGCTTCGAGCACCGCTATCCGCACGAGCTGTCGGGCGGCATGCGCCAGCGCGTGGCCATCGCCCGCAGCCTGGCCTTCGATCCGGACGTGCTGCTGATGGACGAGCCGTTCGCCGCGCTCGACGCCCAGACCCGCGAGTCCCTCCAGGAGGAGCTGCTGCGCATCTGGGAGAAGACGAACAAGACGATCGTGTTCATCACCCACGGCATCGACGAGGCCGTCTTCCTGGGCCAGCGGGTCGCGGTGATGACCTCCCGGCCGGGCCGGATCAAGAGGGTCCTGGACATCACGTTCGACTCGCGCGAGGGCGACCTGCGCGCCGACCCCCGTTTCGGCGAGTACCGCCATCACATCTGGACCCTGCTGCGCGACGAGGTCGCCGCGGCTCAGGAGCAGGAGCGGACCATTGGCTGACGAGACCACCCTGACCGCCGCCCACCCCGCGCAGGAACGCACCGCGCCCCCTCCCGCCGGCCCGGCGCGGACAGCGGCGCCGGAGGCGGGACCGGGCCAGGCGGAGCCCTCGGGCGCAGCGACCGGTTCCGCGGTCCGGGGCGAGACGGGCGGGACGCGGACCGTGACGGCGGCGCGGGGGGACGCGCCCACCGACGACGACAGGGTCACCAACTTCTTCAAGGTCGCCGGCGGGAGGCGGACCTCGGCGGCCTCGCGGCTGGCCACGGTGGTCAAACGGTCGCTGGCGCTGGTGCTGCTGGCCGCGCTCTGGGAGGTGCTGCCCCGGGCCGGGGCGGTGGACCCGGTGTTCGTGCCGCCGCTGTCGGAGATCCTGGTCGCCTGGTACGACATGCTGCTCGCCGGGCAGCTGCCGGAGCACTTCCAGGCCTCGCTGGTCCGCTCGCTGTCCGGCTTCGGCCTGGCCATCGTGCTGGCGATCCCGCTCGGCCTGGCCATCGGCTGGTACCGGCCGGTGGCCGACTTCCTCAGCCCGGTGCTGGAGCTGTTCCGCAACACCTCGGCCGTGGCCCTGCTGCCGGTCTTCATCCTGATCTTCGGCCTGGGGGAGACCTCGAAGATCGTCTTCGTGTTCTACGCCTGCGCCTGGCCGATCCTGCTCAACACGGTCAGCGGTGTGAAGACCGTGGAGCCGCTGCTGATCAAGTCGGCCCGGTCGATGGGGCTCGGACCCGTCCGCCTGTTCCAGAAGGTGATCCTTCCGGCGGCCGTGCCGACCATCTTCACCGGTATCCGGCTGGCCGGCGCCTACTCCATCCTCGTGCTGATCTTCGCCGAGATGGTCGGGGCCAAGGCCGGTCTCGGCTATCTCATCCAGGACGCCCAGTTCAACTTCCGCATCCCCGACATGTACGCCGGAATCATCACGATCTCCGCCCTGGGGCTGCTGTTCAACTTGCTCCTGCTCAGCGTGGAGCGCCGCTTCTCGACGTGGAGGACCTCCTGATGACCACCCGCACCCTTCACCTGAACGCCTTCCTGATGGGCGTCGGCCATCACGAGGCGGCCTGGCGCCACCCGCGCACCGAGCCGGCCCGGCTCACCGACGTGCGGCACTATCAGCAGCTGGCCAGGGTCGCCGAGCGGGGCAGGCTCGACTCGCTCTTCCTCGCCGACGGCCTGGCCCTGCAGGGCGACGTCCGGCACAACGCGCTCGGCGGGCTGGAGCCGCTGACCCTGCTGTCGGCGCTGGCCACGGTCACCGACCACATCGGCCTGATCGCCACCGTCTCCACCACCTACAACGAGCCCTTCCACGTCGCCCGCAAGTTCGCCTCGCTGGACCACATCAGCGGCGGCCGGGCCGGCTGGAACATCGTCACCTCCGCCGCCGAGGCCGAGGCCCGCAACTTCGGCATCGAGCGCCCGGCGCACGCCGACCGCTACGCGCGGGCCACCGAGTTCCTGGAGGTCGTCACCAAGCTCTGGGACAGCTGGGAGGACGACGCCGTCGTCGGCGACCGCCGCGCGGGCCTGTACGCCGACGCCGGCAGGATCCACCCGCTCGACCACGACGGCACCCACTTCCGGGTCCGCGGCCCCCTCAACACCTCCCGCACGCCGCAGGGTCACCCGCTGCTGGTGCAGGCCGGATCGTCGCAGGACGGCAAGGAGTTCGCCGCCCGCTTCGCCGAGGCGGTCTTCACCGCGCAGCAGACCCTGGCCGAGGGCCAGGAGTTCTACGCCGACCTCAAGGGCCGCATGGCCCGCTACGGCAGGAACCCCGGCGAGCTGCTGGTCCTGCCCGGCATCTCGCCGATCATCGGCTCCACCGAGCGCGAGGCGCTCCGGCTGGAGAAGGAGCTCGAGGACCTGATCATCCCGGCGTACGGCCTGGCCCAGCTCTCCCACATGACGGGCATCGAGCTGTCGCACGACGACCTGGACCGTCCGCTGCCCGAGGTCTCCGTCGAGACGGAGGGCGCGCAGAGCCGCCGCAAGCTCGTCATCGACCTCGCCCGCCGGGAGAACCTGACCGTGCGCCGGCTCCTCGGCCGTCTGGCCGGCGGCCGCGGGCACCGGGTCGTGGCCGGCACCCCGGAGCAGATCGCCGACGAGATCCAGGTCTGGTTCGAGAACGGCGCCGCCGACGGCTTCAACATCATGCCGCCGACCCTGCCGGGCGGGCTGGAGGACTTCGTCGACCACGTCGTACCGGAACTGCAGATCAGGGGCCTGTTCCGGAGGGAGTACGAGGGCCGCACGCTGCGCGAGAACTACGGGCTGGCCCGCCCGGCCTCCCGCTACGCCGCGCCCGCGCGGGACGAGGAGCTGGACGCGGTGGTGGCCTCATGAGCACTCCGGTGACCGACGCACGGCAGAACGCCGGCACCCCGGTGGGCGGCGGATCGGCCGGCTCCATCGTGACGCTGGTCGGCAACCCCCGCGAGGGCTCCAGGACGCGGACCGCGGCCGTGGCCGCGGCCGAGGAGGTCGGGCGGCGGATCGGGCACGGCGGGTCCCACGAGATCGTGGACCTGGCGGCGCTCGGGCCGCACCTGCTGGCCCCCGGCCCGTCCGCGGGCGTCGAGGTGGCCCTGGAGCTGGTCACCGGGGCGAGCGTCCTGGTGGTGGCCAGCCCCACCTACAAGGGCACCTACACCGGCCTGCTCAAGGTCTTCCTCGACAAGCTGCCCTCCGGCGCGCTGACCGGGATCGTGGCGCTGCCGCTGCTGGTCATGGGAGACCCCGCCCACTCGCTCGCGGTCGAGGTGCACCTGCGGCCGCTCCTGGTCGAGCTGGGCGCCACCGTGGCGACCCCCGGCCTGGCCCTGCTCGAATCCCAGATCCCGCAACCGGAGCAGATCCTGTCCGCCTGGGCCGACCGGGTCGCCCCGCAGGTGGCCGCGGTGCTGGGCGAGGCGGAGAAGGGAAGGGCGAGGACATGACGGAGACCCTGCCCGGCAGGGCGGAGGCGGCGGTCGGTGGGATCCGGTCCGGGACGGACGCGGCGGGCGGTGGGATCGGGTCCGGGACGGACGCCGACGCGGTGAGCGGCGGGATCGCGTCCGGGGTGGACGCCGAAGGCTACCGGCGCGCCCTCGCGGTGCACGCCGCGGGCGTCGTGGTGGTCACCGCGCAGGCCGAGGGGATACCGGTCGGGCTGACCGCCACCTCCTTCTCCTCGGTCAGCCTGGAGCCGCCCCTGGTCTCCTTCTACGTCGACAGGAGCTCCACCACCTGGCCCTGGCTGAGCCGGGCCGACCGCTTCGCGGTCAACATCCTGACCGCGGACCAGGCCGACCTGGCCGCGCGGTTCGCCCGCAGGGGCATCGACCGCTTCGCCGCTCCCACCCGCTGGCGGCCGGGGACCCTGGGCACCCCCCTGCTGGGCGAGGTGTCCGCCAACCTCCTGTGCACACCCCACTCCACCATCGAGATCGGAGACCACTTCCTCGTGGTGGGCCTGGTCAACGAGACCCACCTCGGCCCGGCCACCCGTCCCCTCCTCTATCACCAGGGCCGCTTCGGCCGCTTCCTGCCGCACTCGTGATCACCGGCCCCCGGGAGAACCCCTCCCGGGGGCCTGCACGCGGGCACGGCCGTACGGCGGGCGGCGCCGGCCCCGCCGTACCGGACGCTCAGGCGAGGCGGACGGTGCCGTGGCCGGTGGCCAGGGGCAGGTCGAGCAGGGTGCGGATGCCGGGCGGGGCGGCGCAGACGGAGGGGATGGCGTTGACGGCGTGGGAGGCGGCGCCGGTCAGGCCGTGGGAGATCTCCTCGATGTTCAGCATCATCTGCGGGACGCCCTCGATGTGGATGGTGAAGCCGGGGACGGTCCAGCGGCGGACCTTGGTGGCGTCGGCCTTGTAGACGCACTCGACGGTCATGAAGGGCCGGCCGCGGACCAGGCCGGAGAACGTCCAGCGGGAGGCGCACACCGTGCCGGGACGCACCACGCCCGCGGCGATCTCGAACTCCTCGGACGCGATCTCGAACTCGTCGCTCTCCTCCACCTCGTCCAGCGCGACGCCGAGGGCGTCGGCCACGAACTGGACGCTCTCGGCGAACAGCGAGCGCTGGAAGGCCCGGAACGGGCGCACGCTGGCGGTGTAGTCCTTGGCCGAGCGGGTGAAGCCGAACAGGTCGACCACGATCTGCCGCGAGGGGTGACCCTTCAGGTCGGAGGACTCCCGGACGTAGAGATGGTCGATCCGGCTGGACAGCCCGGTCAGCGCGAGGGGGAGGAAGTCGCTGACGAACCCGGGGTTGATGCCGGTGCCGTGCAGGGACGTCCCCCCGGTCCGGCAGGCGCTCTCCAGGCGCTCCACCACGCCGGGGCCGTAGCACTTGGGATAGACGAAGCCGGTGGTGGTGATCACGTTCTTGCCCGAGGCGAGCAGGGCGCAGATCGTCTCGACGTCGCCGGCGTGGTCGTTGCCGAAGTAGGAGGCCGGCAGGGGCATGTGCAGCACGCAGTCGGCGTCGAGGGCGAGGATCCGCTCCACGTCGTCGGTGCAGGTCACCCCGGTCTCGGCCAGGCCGACGATCTGCCCGGCGTCCCTGCCCACCTTGGCCGGGTCGTAGACCAGCACGCCGGCGAGCTCGAAGTCGGGCCGGGTGATCAGGTTGCGGAGCGCGTAGCGGCCTACGGCGCCGGTGGCCCACTGAACCACGCGGAGCGGTCGGGAAAGGGGCATGCGGGGTCTCCAGCCCGGAATCGTGGGCGGGGCCGTACTGGAAAGTGCGTCGTCGTTGACCCACGCCAGGTACGAGTCAAAAACCCTAGCAGCAACATCCCCGGCTGATCACTATCCGCGACGACCCAATCTCCTGGCGTTCGGTCGCGGCCCGCATCACCCCGGCTCATGGCCTCGGAGGGGCGGGCAGGTTATCCTTCAGCAGACTAGAACTTTATTCTCGTGGAGAGGGTCGCTGATGTCAGAGCTGCGTTTCGACGGCAAGGTCGCGGTCGTCACCGGCGCCGGGCACGGTCTCGGCCGGTCCCACGCGCTGGCGCTGGCCGAGCGCGGGGCGAAGGTGGTCGTCAACGACCTCGGGGGCGCCCTGGACGGCACCGGCGCGTCCACCGGGCCGGCCGCCGATGTGGTCGAGCTCATCACCAAGAACGGGGGCGAGGCGGTCGCCAGCACCGACAACGTCGCCACCCCCGAGGGTGCCCGGGCGATCGTCCAGTCCGCGGTCGACGCCTTCGGGCGGGTCGACGTCGTCGTCAACAACGCGGGCATCCTGCGTGACAAGTCCTTCGGCAAGATGACGGTCGAGGAGTTCGACTCGGTCCTCGCCGTCCACGTCCGCGGCTCGTTCCTGGTCAGCCACGCGGCCTTCCCCTACCTCAAGGAGCAGGGCTACGGCCGGATCGTCAACACCTCCTCGCCCGCCGGCCTGTTCGGCAACTTCGGCCAGGCCAACTACTCCACGGCCAAGATGGGCCTGGTCGGCCTGACCAAGACCCTGGCCATCGAGGGGGCCCGGGCGGGCATCAAGGCCAACGCGATCGCCCCGATCGCCTGGACCCGGATGACCGAGGCGCTGTTCCCGGCCGAGTTCGAGTCCAAGTTCACCCCCGAGCGGATCAGCACGCTGGTGACCTTCCTGGCCCACGAGTCCTGCGAGACCACCGGCGAGGTCTTCAGCGTCGGCGCCGGCCGGGTCGCCCGGGTGTTCGTGGCCGAGGGCCCAGGCTGGAAGCGGGAGGGCCACACGGCCGAGGACATCAGGGACAACTGGGAGGCCATCATGGCCGAGCAGCCGTACCTGACCCCGACCACCCTCGGCGAGCAGGCGGGCGCCTCCATGAAGGCGATGTTCTGATCCCCCGGGTTCTGATCCCCCGGGTTCTGATCCCCCGGGTTCTGACCTCCCGGTTCTGATCGCCGGACCCTGAGCTCCGGGTTCTGGGCTCGGGGCTCTGGCCTGCGGGTTCCGGCGACGGAGGGCGGCCCCTCACCGCGACGCGGTGGGGGGCTTCTTCGTGGCCAAGACTTTTGCATAAATCGGCGAAAGTCTGTCGGTTCATCGATAAAAGGTCTTCCCAAAGCGGCAGAACAGAGTTAGCTTCTGCATCACCAGCTCCGAATCCGGATGTTGAGACGGAGGTTTCCGTGGTCGCAGACCCTCCTCTGCTGCTGATGCGTGGGATCGTCAAGCAGTTCCCCGGCGTCCGCGCGCTCGACGGCGTCGACCTGGAGGTGCGCCGCGGCGAGGTGCACTGCCTGCTCGGCCAGAACGGCGCGGGCAAGTCCACGCTCATCAAGATCCTGGCCGGCGCGCACCAGCCCGACGAGGGCGTCATCACCCTCGACGGCGAGGAGGTGCGCCTGGTCACCCCGACCGCCGCGATCAAGCTCGGCGTCTCCACGATCTATCAGGAGCTCGACCTGGTCGACGGCCTGAGCGTGGCCGAGAACATCTTCCTCGGCCACGAGCCCGGCCGGCTCGGCTTCATCCGGCAGAGCGACGCCAACCGGGCCACCCGCGACCTCATGACCAGGCTCGGGCACCCGGAGATCCGCCCGACCACCGAGGTCGGCCGCCTGTCGCCGGCCGCCAAGCAGGTGGTCAGCATGGCCAGGGCGCTCTCCCACGACACCCGGCTGATCATCATGGACGAGCCGTCGGCGGCCCTGGCGCACGACGAGGTGGCCAACCTCTTCCGGATCGTCCGCGAGCTGACCGCCCAGGGGGTCGCGGTCGTCTACATCTCCCACCGGCTGGAGGAGATCCGCGAGATCGGCGACCGGGTCACCGTCCTGAAGGACGGCCGGACCGTCGCCGTCGGCCTCCCGGCGAAGGAGACGCCCACCTCGGAGGTCGTCTCCCTGATGACCGGCCGCACCGTCGAGTACGTCTTCCCGCCCCGCCGCACCGAACCCGCGACCGGGCCCGAGGTGCTCCGGGTGGAGGGGCTGACCGTGCCCGGCGTCGTCGCCGACGTCTCCTTCGTGGTCCGGGCGGGGGAGATCGTGGGACTGGCCGGGCTGGTCGGCTCCGGCCGTTCGGAGATCATCGAGGCGGTGTACGGCGCGCGCCGGTCCTCCGGGAAGATCGTGCTCGAAGGCCGCCCGGTACGGCGCGGCACGGCGGACACGGTCAGACGCGGGATGGGCCTGGCCCCCGAGGAGCGCAAGGCGCAGGCGCTGCTGCTCGACCAGAGCGTCGCCCACAACATCACCCTGGCCGGGCTCGGCAGGTACGCCCGGTTCGGCTGGATCGACCGGCGACGCGAGGCCGCCGAGGCCCGCACGCTGATCGAGACCCTCGACATCCGCCCCGGCGACCCCGACCGCCCGGTCAAGACGCTGTCCGGCGGCAACCAGCAGAAGGCGGTGCTGGCCCGGTGGCTGGTCGACGACCGCAAGCTGCTGCTGCTGGACGAGCCCACCCGCGGTGTGGACGTGGGCGCGCGGGCCGAGCTGTACGCCGTCATCAGGAAGCTGGCCGACCAGGGCATCGGGGTGCTGCTGGTCTCCAGCGAGGTGCCCGAGGTCCTCGGCCTGGCCGACCGCGTGCTGGTCGTCCGCGAGGGCCGGATCATCCACCAGTCCGCCGCCGACGACCTGGACGAACACCAGGTCCTCGACATGATCATGGAGGGGAGCGCGCTGTGACCGAAGCCCGCGGGCCGAAGGCCCACGAGAGATCTCCCGCGGGAGCGGAACCGGTGGACCCGGCACGCCCCGCCGACCAGACGCCCGCGGAGGCGTCCGGCACACCGTCCGCCGGCGGGCACCCGCAGGCCGAGACGCCCGACGCGCCGCCCGCCGACGAGCACCTGCGGGTCGAGTCGCAGGCCCGCAAGCCCGCCGCGTCGCAGGGGCCGCTGGCCCGGTTCGGCCAGGCCCGGCACCTCGGCCTGGTGGCGGCGCTGGTGCTGCTGGCGATCGTCGGCCTGATCACCCAGCCCGACAGCTTCGCCACCGCCTCCAACCTGGTCAACATCCTGTCGCTGGCCTCCACCATCGGTGTGATCACCGTCGGCATGACCTTCGTGATCATCGGTGGCGGCATCGACCTGTCGGTCGGCGCCCTGATGGCGCTGGCCTCGGTCTGGGCCACGACGCTGGCCACCCAGTCCTACGGCCCGTTCGTGATGATCCTGTGCGCACTGCTGGTCGGCGCCGGGGCGGGACTGGTCAACGGCTTCCTGATCTCCTACGGGCGGATGGTGCCGTTCATCGCGACGCTGGCCATGCTGGTGGCCGCCCGCGGACTGGCCCAGCGCATGTCGGACCGCAAGACCCAGCTCATCCAGCAGGGCAACGAGCTGATCGTGGAGCTGTCCACGACCAGGGTGCTCGGCCTGCCGGTGCTGGTCTACATCTTCGCCCTGGTGGTGGCCGTCGGCTGGGTCCTGCTCAACCGCACGACCTTCGGCCGCCGCACCTACGCCGTCGGCGGCAACCCCGAGGCGGCCCGGCTGGCCGGCATCGACGTGCGCCGCCACACCCTGCTGCTGTACGCGCTGTCCGGCCTGTGCTGCGGCATCGCCGCCGTGCTCATCATGGCCAGGACCACCACCGGCTCCTCCACCCACGGAGACCTGTACGAGCTGGACGCGATCGCCGCCGTCATCATCGGCGGCACGCTGCTCACCGGCGGTCGCGGCACGATCATCGGGTCCATCCTCGGCCTGCTGATCTTCACCGTGATCACCAACCTCTTCATCCTCAACGGCCTCAACACCAGCGACCAGCTGATCGCCAAGGGCCTGATCATCGTCGTGGCCGTGCTGCTCCAGCGGCGCAGCCTCGAATCGAGAACCTGAGACCCGCGTCCCGCGGACCGGTCAGGGGCCCGCGGGACGCGCCCACCCCTCACGACACCTCTCCCTTCACGCCATCAGAAGGAGCACGGCCATGTCCAACCCACTCGCCCGCCGGGGATTCCTCGTCGGAGGCGCCGTCATCGGGGCGGGGGCCCTGGTCACCGCCTGCACGAGCAACGAGCCCGCCGCCCAGCCCACCGGCGCGGGCACCCAGCCCGCCAGCCCGCCGGCCGCGGGGAGCGACAACGACCAGCCGGGCAAGCAGATCACCATGGGCTTCTCCGCCCCGGCGGCCGACCACGGCTGGATCGCCGCGATCGCCAAGAACGCCGAGGCGACCGCGAAGCAGTACAGCGACGTGGAGTTCAAGCCGGTCGAGCCGACCAACGACATCAACGCGCAGATCTCGGCGGTCGAGTCGCTCATCGCGGCCAAGGTCGGCGTGCTGGTGATCCTGCCCAATGACGGTCAGCAGCTCAACCAGGTCGCCCGCCAGGCCACCGACGCGGGGATCCCCGTGGTGAACCTCGACCGGATCTTCCCCGACAAGCTCTCCTACCGGACCTGGATCGGCGGGGACAACTACGGCATGGGAGTCGCGGCCGGGCACTACATCGGCAAGAAGCTCAAGGACAAGGGCGTGTCCAACCCGGTGATCCTGGAGATCCAGGGCATCGCGACGCTCCCGCTCACCCAGGACCGCAGCAAGGGCTTCGCCGACGCGCTGAAGGCGTACGGCTTCAGCGTGACGGCCCAGCAGGACGCCCAGTTCACGGTGGAGACCGGCAACGAGGTCGCCAGCAACCTGCTCCAGGCGCACAAGAAGATCGACGCCATGTGGAACCACGACGACGACCAGGGCGTCGGCGTGCTGGCCGCGATCAAGGAGGCGGGCCGCAACGAGTTCTTCATGGTCGGCGGCGCGGGCTCGGCCAACGCGATGCGCGAGATCCAGTCCGGCGGCAGCGTGCTGGAGGCCACGGTGACCTACAGCCCGACGATGGCCTCCTCGGCCGTCCGGCTCGGCCGGCTCATCGCCCAGGCCAAGGGCATGAGCGACCTGGTGGAGAACCAGGTGCCGCAGTCGATCACCCTGGCCTCGGAGACCATCACCAAGGACAACGTCGCCCAGTACCTGCCGCTGGGGTTCGAATCGTGAAGCCGGCCATCGGGGTGGGCATGGTCGGATACGCCTTCATGGGACGGGTGCACTCCCAGGCGTGGCGGAGCGTCTCCGCGTTCTTCGACCTGCCGGTCGTGCCGTCCATGGCGGCGCTGTGCGGCCGTTCGCCGGAGCGCACGGCGGACGCCGCCCGCGAGCTCGGCTGGGCCGCGGCCGAGACGGACTGGAAGCAACTCGTCAAACGCGACGACGTGCAGATCGTGGACATCTGCACGCCCGGCGACTCGCACGCCGAGATCGCCATCGCCGCGCTGGCCGCGGGCAAGCACGTCCTGTGCGAGAAGCCGCTGGCCAACACCGTCGCCGAGGCGGAGGCGATGGCCGAGGCGGCGCGCGAGGCGGCGGAGCGGGGCGTGCAGGCCATGGTCGCCTTCAACTACCGCCGCGTCCCGGCCATCGCGCTGGCCCGCCGCCTGGTGGCCGACGGCCGGCTGGGCGAGCTGCGCCACGTGCGGGCGCAGTACCTGCAGGACTGGATCGTGGACCCGGAGTTCCCGCTGGTCTGGCGGCTGCGCAGGGACAAGGCGGGCTCGGGCGCGCTGGGCGACATCGGGGCGCACATCGTGGACACCGCCCAGTTCGTCACCGGGCAGAACCTGACGGGCGTCTCGGCCCTCACCGAGACCTTCGTCAGGGAGCGCCCCCTGGCCGAGGAGTCGGCGGGGCTGGGCGGCGAGAGCCGTACCGGCGAGAAGGGGACGGTCGACGTCGACGACGCCGCGCTGTTCATCGGGCGCTTCGAGGGGGGAGCGCTGGCCTCCTTCGAGGCGACCCGGTTCGCCGCGGGACGCAAGAACGCGCTGCGGATCGAGATCAACGGCTCGAAGGGGAGCCTGGCCTTCGACTTCGAGGCGATGAACGAGCTGTGGTTCCACGACCACACGCTCGACGGGGCGGAGGCGGGCTTCCGCCGGATCATCGTCACCGAGCCCGGCCACCCGTACGCGGGGGCCTGGTGGCCACCGGGGCACGGGCTGGGGTACGAGCACACCTTCACCCACGAGGTGAAGGACTTCCTGGAGGCGGTCGCCGCCGGGACCGCCCCGTCGCCGTCCTTCGAGGACGGCCTGCGGGTGCAGCGGGTCCTGGCGGCGGTCGAGGCGAGCGCGGCCGACGAGAGCCGCTGGACGGTGGTGTGATGAGCAGACCGATCACGTTGTTCACGGGCCAGTGGGCGGACCTCCCGTTCGAGGAGGTCTGCAGGCTGGCCGCGGAGTGGGGCTACGACGGTCTGGAGATCGCCTGCTGGGGCGACCACTTCGAGGTCGACAAGGCCCTGGCCGACGACTCCTACGTCGAGCGGAAGCTGGAGGTGCTGGCCAAGCACAACCTGAAGGTGTGGACGATCTCCAACCACCTCGTCGGGCAGGCGGTCTGCGACCATCCGATCGACGAGCGGCACAAGGCGATCCTCCCCGCCCGGATCTGGGGCTCCGGGGACGCCGAGGAGGTACGGCGGGCGGCGGCCGAGGAGATGAAGGACACCGCCAGGGCCGCGGCCAAGCTGGGCGTGAGCACCGTCGTGGGGTTCACCGGCTCGTCGATCTGGCACACGGTCGCGATGTTCCCGCCGGTGCCCGCGTCGATGATCGACGCCGGCTACCGGGACTTCGCCGACCGGTGGAACCCGATCCTGGACGTGTTCGACGAGGTCGGCGTGCGGTTCGCGCACGAGGTGCACCCGAGCGAGATCGCCTACGACTACCACACGACGGTGCGGACGCTGGAGGCGATCGGGCACCGGGAGGCGTTCGGTCTGAACTGGGACCCCTCCCACATGGTCTGGCAGGAGGTCGACCCGGTCGGGTTCATCCTCGACTTCGCCGACCGGATCTACCACGTGGACTGCAAGGACTCCAAGGTGCGCTGCGGCGACGGCCGGCGCGGGCGGCTCTCCTCCCACCTGGCCTGGGCGGACATGCGGCGCGGCTGGGACTTCGTCTCCACCGGGCACGGCGACGTGCCGTGGGAGGACTGCTTCCGCGCGCTGAACTCCATCGGCTACGACGGTCCCATCTCCATCGAGTGGGAGGACGCGGGGATGGACCGTCTCGACGGCGCCCCGGAGGCGCTGCAGTTCGTCAGGAGGCTGAACGCCATCACGCCCCCGGCGGCGGCCTTCGACGCCGCGTTCGGCGGGGAGTGAACGCCCGCGGGCGGTGAAGCCGTGCCGCGGCGGTACCGAGACCGTACCGCGGCCGTGCGAGGGGACGCCGGACGTCCCGCCGTCCGAGTAGGCGCCGGGCGGCGGGATCCGGCTCGCCGTCATCCGGTGCGCCGTCCTCCGGCGCGCGTGCGGACGGCGGCGCGCGTACGGGCAGCGGCGGGTCCGGGGTCAGGCGGGTCCGGGGCTCAGAGGCGCTGCCACAGGGCGGGGACGTTCGGGGGTTCCCAGCCGACCGCGGAGGTGTGCGCCTGCAGGCACCGGTAGGTCGCGCCGCCGTAGGTGACCTGGGCGCCGGCCGCGTAGAAGGTCCCGGCCCGCCAGGTGTCGCCCCCTCCGGTGGACGTCGGCGTGGGGGTGGGCGTGGGGGTGGGCGTGCCCGTGCCGGCGACGTCGAGCACGAAGTCGAACGTCCCCTCCCGCCCGGAGCCGACCGTGCGCACGTTCATCAGCAGCGACGGGTCGTAGATCGTGTCGGTGCTGTTGCGCGGCTCGCCCGGGAAGTAGAGCTGCGTGGTCAGGATCCGCTGCTGGCCCGGGGCCTGGAGCTTGACGTGGATGTGCCGGGTCCGGCCGGGATAGAGGCCGGGGACGACGGTGGTCAGCCGGTAGGACCCGTCGGCGCCGGTGTACAGGTGACCGCGCAGCCGGTAGCCGGTGTTGTCGTAGGCGCCCATGGTGTCGGCCTGCCAGAAGTCCATCAGCACCCGGGCCAGCGGGCGGCAGGCGCGGTCGAAGACGTGGCCGGTGACGACCAGGCGGACGCCGGACGTCCCGGCGGTCAGGTCGTCGCGCTGGGGCGAGTTCGGCTTGAAGTACGGCCCCTCCGTCTGCGCGACGGTGGTCCTGCCGGGAGTGCAGGCCAGCAGCTCGTTTCCCGGCGGGGCGGACGCGGCGTTCGCGGTGGCTCCCACCACGGCCGGGACGGCGAGGGCGCCCACCCCGACCGCGGTGATGAACTGCTTACGGCTGAGGCCGGGCTCCTCGCCGGGCACGTAGGGGCTCTCCGGGGGGTTCTCGGGCATGCGTGTGCTCTCCTTCGGACAGCGGAGGCCGGCCGCGCTGGGGGATCGGCGCGGCCCGTTCCGTCCTGACGTGTATATCCACGCCTCCCGCCGGAGACCTGACCGCGCGTGCCAGGCTCCGGGCACGCAGCGCCAGGTTGCCCGCCGTGCGGCGGCGGCGGGCATAACACGGTGCCGACGACGCGGATGAGATTTCCGCCGGGGCCGCCCGTGAGGGGAGGCTGGGGCCGTCATCGTGACGAGGAGACGGTCATGCCCACGTTCGTCAGCACGGCGGAACAGCCGGCCGAGGACCAGGCCGCGTTCTGGCGGCACCTGGTGTCACAGGCCTTCGGCCCGCTGGAGCTGCGGGCCGAGGAGGCCCGTGCGGGGTTCGCCGGCCGGATCGTCGGCCGCACCCTCGGCCCGGTCCAGGTGAGCGACGTGCGAGCCCCGGCCCACGTGGTCAGCCGGGCCGCGCGGCACGTCGTGCGGGACGGCCGGGAGCACTACAAGCTCTCCCTGGTGCTGCGGGGCTCGGGCGTGGTCGAGCAGGCGGGCAGGTACGCCGTGGTCACCGCCGGGGACCTGGTGCTCTACGACCTGGCCCGCCCGATCCGGTTCGCGCTGGAGGACCATCGCCTGCTGGCCCTCACGATCCCCCGGTCGGTGATCCCGCTGCCGCCCGCCCACGTGTCGGACCTGGTGGGCACGGTGCTGGGCAGCAGGCAGGGACCGGGCAGGCTGGCCGTGTCGTTCCTGAGCGCGCTGGCCGACGACGGCGACGCCGCGGAGGGACCGCACGGCGCGCATGTCGGGGAGGCGCTGGTCAACGTGGTGACCGGGGCGATGCGGGAGCGGCTGGACGGCCTGCCCCCGGTGGCGGGCGCGCACGCCGAGCTGTTCGGGCGGATCGGGGAGTGGATCGAGCGGAACCTGCACCGCCCCGACCTGTCCCCGGCGGTGATCGCCGGGGCCCACCACGTCTCGGTGCGCCAGCTCCACCGGATCTTCCAGGCGGCGGGCACGACGGTGGCCGCGCATGTACGGGCCCGGCGTCTGGATCGCTGCCGCAGGGAGCTGTCGGCGGACCCGCGGACCGGCCGGGTGGGCGTGATCGCCGCCCGCTGGGGGTTCGCCGACGCCACCTCCTTCAGCCGCGCCTTCCGCCGGGCCTACGGGATGGCGCCGCGCGACTATCGGGGCTGACCTCCGGGACCGACCGGCCGGAGCACCTGGGGGGTGGCCGGTCGGGTACGGCCCGCGGGTCCGTCATCCGGGATCCGCGGGCCGTACGGGACGCGAGGATGCCGACGCGGGCGGATGGCCACCCGTGCAGGCCGCCCGGCGGCATCTCGCGCGTCAGTCCATGACGACGACCTGACGCAGGACCTCGCCGTTGCGCAGCGCCGTCACGGCGTCGTTGAGGTCGGCGAGCTTGATCCGCGCACTGATCATGCTCTCCAGATCGAGCTTCCCGGCCTTGTACAGCTCGGCGAAGAACGGGAAGTCCCGCCGGACGTCCGATCCGCCGTACAGCGAGCTGAGGATGTTCTTGCCCTCGAACAGCAGCTGGAAGGCCGTCAGCGGGACGGTGTCGTCCATGGCGCCCGCACCGACGATGACCACGTCGCCGCCGCGGCGGGTCGCCTGCCAGGCGGTCATGATGGCCGCGGACTTGCCCACGGCCTCGAAGCCGTAGTCGAAGCCCTTGCCGCCGGTCAGCGTGCCGAGCGCGTCCATGAGCTGGTCGGGCGTGATCGCGTGGGTGGCGCCCACCTTCTTGGCCAGCTCGTGCTTGGACTCCAGCGGGTCGATCGCCAGGATGGTGGTCGCGCCGGAGATCCGGGCGCCCTGGATGATCGACAGGCCGATGCCGCCGGCGCCGACCACGGCCACGGTCGAGCCGGGGCGGACCTTGGCGGTGTTGAGCGCCGCGCCGACGCCGGTGGTGATGCCGCAGCCGATCAGCGCCGCCGCCTCGAACGGCACCGCCGGGTCGACCTTGATCGCGCCCTGCCAGGGCACGACGATCTCCTCGCTCCAGGTGCCGCACCCGGCCATGCCGAAGGCCGGGGTGTCGCCGCCGTAGCGGAAGCGGGCGTTGACGAAGCTGTCCATGACGTAGGTCATGCACAGGAACGGCTGGCCCACCAGGCAGTTCGGGCAGGAACCGCACGCCGGCGTCCAGTTGACGATGACGTGGTCACCCGGCTGGAGTCCGGTCACGTGGTCACCGACCTCGACGACCTCTCCGGCTCCCTCGTGGCCGGGGATCACCGGCAGGGGCATGGGCAGCACGCCGTTGAGCACCGACAGGTCCGAGTGGCACACGCCGGTCGCCCTGACCTTGATCCGGACGTCGGTCGGACTCATGGGGGCGAGGGTGAAATCATCGCGGATGTCGAGCTTGTCGTCGCCGACGGCATGCAGAAGCGCACCACGCATAGGGGGTCCCTTCTAGTTCTCCTCCAGGGAGAGGGCGGCTTTGGGGCAGGACCGGACGGCGTGCCGCACGCGGTCCATCATCTCGGGCGGCGGCTCAGGCAGCAGCAGGTGCAGCTGGTCGTCGTCGTCGAGCTCGAAGACCTCCGGGGCGAGACCGGTGCAGACGGCGTTGGCCTCGCAGACCAGATAGTCGACTTTGACTTTCATGTGAGCCTCCTCAACCGGGCTGGACCTGAGTGGCGAGCTTACGGTGATCCCAGGAGATCACCCGCGTCGGCTCCACCACGAAGGCGACCCGCTTGCGGCCGGTGTAGGTGACGTACTCGGTCAGGAGCTCGTCGGAGTCCGGCATGCCCGCCATCCGTCTGGCCACGTTCATGCCGACGTCGAGGATGCCCTCAGGGTCGTCGATCCTGCGCGCCACGCCGTACACCAGGACCCCGCGCAGGTCGGAGTACTCCTCTCCGGCCTCGATCAGGCAGCTCACCCTGGCGTCCCGCTCGATGTTGCGCGTCTTCTGGGCCTTGCCGTAGGTCCAGAACGAGATCCTGCCGTCGGTCAGCCCGTAGAACATGGTCACCATGTGAGGTGTGCCGTCCGGGTTGATCGTGCCGAGCTGGAGCTTCCGCGACTCGCCGATGAAGGCGGTGACTTCGTCGTCGGACATCACGATGCGGGCGCGCTGGTTCACGGTGCAAAGTAGAACACGTTCCATAAGGCCGGGCAAGGGCCGTACGGAATGTTGTTCGGGATGGGTAGTCTGCTCCGATGAGCAACGCCATCATGCCCCCCGACCTGCTGGGCGCCGCGCAGCGGGCCAAGGGGTTCATGCCCCGCGCCGAGGGTCTCGCCCTGTTCGAGACCGCGGTCGCGTACGGCCCGCGCGGGCCGATCTGCGAGATCGGGACCTACTGCGGGAAGTCCGCGGTCTATCTCGGCGCCGGCGCCCGCCAGTCGGGTTCCGTGGTCCTGACCGTGGACCACCACCGGGGCTCGGAGGAGATCCAGCCGGGCTGGGCGCACCACGACCCCACCCTGGTGGACCCGCGCTTCGGCAAGATGGACTCGCTGCCCACCTTCCGCGCCACGATCGCCTCCGCCGGGCTGGAGGAGGAGGTCATCGCGATCGTCGGCAGGTCCGAGCGGGTCGCCCGGTTCTGGAACACCCCGCTGGCCATGCTGTTCATCGACGGCGGCCACTCCGAGGAGCCGGTGACCCAGGACTACGAGGGCTGGGCCCCGCACGTCATGATCGGCGGCGCCCTGGTCTTCCACGACATCTACCCCGACCCCGCCGACGGCGGCCAGGCGCCGTACCGGGTCTATCAGCGGGTCCTCGCCTCCGGCGCGTTCAAGGAGGTCAGGCAGGAGGGCTCACTGCGGGTGCTGGAGCGCGTCGGCCCCGGCATCGGCTGAACCCGCGCGCCCCGAGGCCGGGGCGTGCGGGCCGGAGGTGATTTCCAGGCGCGGTCCGGGCGGGGCGCGGCCTCAGGTGGCGCGGTCGCGGCGGGCCCAGGTCTTGCGGATCCCGGCGCGCCAGGCCTGGTAGTGCTCGCCGCTGTGCGCGTTGTGGCCCAGCGCGATGAGCGCGGTGTCGGTCCAGCCCGCGGCCTCGTCCGCCTCCGCCCCGCACAGCACGGGAGCGGCGGCGGCGGTGTGCGCCGGGACGCCGCCGGAGATCAGCCGGACGGCGCAGGCGAACGCGCCCCCCTGGGCGAGGTGGGCGCGGAAGCCCTCCGCGGCCGCCGCCTCGGCCAGGCGTCCCAGGTCCTGCGGGGTCGCGCCCCCGGTGTAGGCCGCGGCCATGCCGACGCCGCTCCACAGGTCGGCGCGGCGGCCCGCGGGGAACTCGGCCAGGCGCAGTACGACGCCGTCCACCCCGGCGCACTCGTGCAGCCAGAGCGCCCGGCCCAGGCCCTGGTCGAAGATCGCCCACCGGGCCCGGTCCATCAGCCGGGGCGTGCGCTGCAGCCCCACGGTCCTGTCGGCGGCGAACACGCCCCGGTGGAAGCCGAATCCGTCGAAGGCCAGCCAGCGCAGCAGCGGATGGACCGCGCGGATGCCCCACATCGGCCGCAGCCGCAGCCGGGCGTAGGCGCAGCCCGCACCGGAGTGGATCAGATGCGGATAGCGCACGCCCTGCCCGCTGAGCAGTTCCCGCAGCCGCCGGCCGCCGGTCATCGTGAGCAGGTCCAGCGCCGCGCAGGCCATGCCCGCGCCCTCGTAGGCGAATCCGCGAACGTCCTCGTCGAGGTCGTCGATCCGCTCGGTCTCGCCCCCGACCACCGCGTTGAACCCCGCGAGGAACGCCACGAGCGAGGTCTCCAGATGCCCGCGTGCGGGGCCCAGCCGGAAGCGGAGCCTGCCGAAGTCGGCCCGGTCCGCATCCTGGCGCAGCGTGCCGTTCAGCCCCCGCAGCGCCGTCCTCAGGGCTCCGGTGAGGCCGGGCCCGCGGGTGTCCGCCGCGGCGGGGGAGGGGTGCTCCCGCGCCTGCGAGGGTTCGGTCTCCGGGCCTGCCGGCCGGTGCTCGGACTCGGACGCCTCCCGGTGCCCTCCGGGCGTCTCGGGGTCCTCCGCCGGCGCCTGGGGATCCTGTCCGGATGCTGCGTGGCCCCGTCCAGGTGTCCGACGGTCCCCTCCGGGTGCTCCGCGGTCCCGCGCGGGCGCCTGGGGGTCCTGTCCGGGCGACGGGCGCGCCGCCGTGGGGGCCTCGGGCGGTCCGAGAGCCTCGGATGCGGTGTGCTCCAGGCCGGAGACGGCCGGCGCCTGCTCGCCGCCGTCGCGCTGAGCCACTGTCTGGGTGCCCTCCGCGTTGCTCACGGGCCGACCGTAGCCAGCCGTACTCCGGCCCTCAAGCACCGCTTCCGGCCGCCCGGGCAAAGAACCGGGCAAGGAACCGGGTGAGGAGCCGGGCAGGAGGACACCGGCGGGCGGAGGCCGTACGGCACCCCTGAGAGCGGCGGGGCGCGGTCAGCGGGAGCGGGCGTGGCTGCAGCCGCAGGCGGCGGTGGGGCGGTCCGTCCGGTAGGCGCCCGCGTCCCGGAAGACGCCCGCGGCCGGGGTGCGGTCGCTCAGCGCGTCGGCGGCCAGGATGACGGCGGCGGCGGTGTAGGCCGAGCGCTCGTGCGGGAACCACTTCTCGTTCACGAACTGCCAGCCGGTCCAGTACGAGCCGTCGTCGTGCCGCAGGTGCTGCATGTCGGCGAAGAGCTTCAGAGCCCGCTCGCGGTCGCCGAGGGCGTCCAGCGCCAGCACCAGCTCGCACGTCTCGGCGCCGGTCACCCACGGCTGGTCGGAGACGCAGCGGATGCCCAGGCCGGGCTCGACGAAGGTGTCCCACTCCTCGGCCAGCCGGGCCAGGGCCGCCGGGCCGCGCAGCGCGCCGCCGAGGATGGGGTAGTACCAGTCCATCGAGAAACGGCTCTTGTCGGCGAACGCCTCGGGGTGGGCGGTCAGCACGTGGCCGAGCTGGTCGGCCGCGAGCTCCCAGTCGGGCTGCGGGTCGCCCAGGTGCTCGCCGAGCAGCACGCCGCAGCGCAGGCCCTGGTAGATGGAGGAGCAGCCGGTCAGCAGGGCGTACGGCGCCGGCCGCCCGTCGGCCGCGCGCTCCCAGACGATCTCACCGCGGGTGGTCTGCAGCCCGACCACGAAGTCCAGCGCGGAGCGGACGACCGGCCACATCTTCCCGGCGAAGTCCTCGTCGCCGGTGACCAGCAGTTCGTGCCAGACGCCGACGGCGACGTAGGCGGCGTGGTTGGACTCCCCGCCGTGCTCGACCGCCCGGCCGCCGACGAGCTTCATCGGCCAGGAGCCGTCGGCCCGCTGGGTGCGCACCAGCCAGTCGTAGCCCCTGCGGACCGGCTCGGACAGCCCGGCCACGCTCATCGCCATCAGGCACTCGACGTGGTTCCAGGCGTCCACGTGCCCCTCGGGCCACGGGATGCCCCCGTCGGGCTCCTGAACGGCCGCGATGCTCCGGGCGGTCTCGACTATCCGATCCCATTCCACTGGGTCGCTCACCGCTCCTCATTCGCTGCGCGGGCGGCCTCGTTCCTCGCCCGACCGCTACGCTCACTGCGTCGGGTTCGCTCCCACGGGAGGGGGAGACTCATGCGGGCTTCCGGACGTAGAGCACCACGCTCTTGCCGATGATCGGGTTGAGCAGGGCCTCGGCCACGCGGGTGGCGGCGGGGCGCTTCATGATGTCCCAGACCAGGATCTCGTGGTAGGCCTTGGCCAGCGGGTGCTCGTCGTTGTTGACGCCGACCGCGCACTTGATCCACCAGTACGGCGCGTGCAGCCCGTGGGCGTGGTGGTGCGGGCCGATGACGAACCCGGTCGACTTCAGCTTCGCGCTCAGCTCGGCGAGGGTGTAGATGCGCACGTGCCCGCCGGGGGCCGTGTGGTAGGCCTCGTCCAGCGCCCAGCAGATCCGCTCGGGCAGGAAGCTCGGCACCGTGATCGCGGCCTGGCCGCCCGGCTTGAGGACCCGGAAGATCTCGCGCATCGCCGTCATGTCGTCGGGGATGTGCTCCAGCACCTCGGCGGCGATCACCCGGTCGAAGCTCGCGTCCTCGAACGGCATGTCGAGCGCGTCCCCGGTCACGGTCTCGGCCGTCGCGCCCGTGGGCACCTCGCCGGCCTTGTCCATGGCGGTGAACATGCTCGCCACGCCCTCGAGCTCCTGGGCGTCCATGTCGAAGGCGACCACGTCGGCGCCGCGGCGCAGCACCTCGAACGCGTGCCGCCCGCCGCCGCAGCCAAGATCGAGAACTCGGTCGCCGGGCCCGACGGGCAACCGGCCGAAGTCGACAGTCAGCACGTGCCGCTCCTCGTGAGGGTGGTGGTGATCACTTTGCGCGCCGGGCCTCGATGGCCTCGCGGTAGGCCTCCACGGTGCGCTGGGCGACGACGTTCCAGGTGAAGCGCTCCATCACCCGGTCGTAGCCCTTGCGCCCGACGGCCGCACGCTCCTCGGGGGAGTCGTGCAGGCGGCGCAGTACGGCGGCCAGCTCCTCGGGGTCGCCCGGGGTGACCTGGATCGCCGCGTCGCCCACGACCTCGGGCAGCGCCCCGGTCCTGGAGGCGACCAGCGGGGTCCCGCAGGCCATGTGCTCGACGGCCGGCAGGGAGAAGCCCTCGTAGAGGGAGGGGACGACCGAGATCTCCGAGGTGGCGATCAGCTCGCCCAGCTCGTCGTCGGAGATCCCGTGCACGAACCGCACCCGGTCGTGCAGGGACAGCTCGGCGACCAGCTTCTCGGTCGGGCCGCCCGGGGTCGGCTTGCTGACCACGGTCAGGTTGACGTCGCGCTCGGTCGCGAGCTTGGCGACCGCGCGCAGCAGCGTCGCCACGCCCTTCATCGGGGAGTCGGCGCTGGCCACGGCGACGATCGAACCCGGCCGCTTGGGCAGCTCCGGGCGCGGGTGGAAGTAGCGGGTGTCCACGCCCAGCGGGATGAGCCGCATGTTGGCCTGGGGCACGTTGAAGTCGCGGTGGATGTCGGCCAGGGAGGACTCGCTGACGGTCAGGATCGGGTTCAGCCGCGGGGCGACCTTGGCCTGCATGCGCACGAACCCGTACCAGCGCCGCATCGAGAACTGCTTGCGCAGCGGCGCGGCCTTGAGCTCGATGCGCCGGTCCACGCTGATCGGGTGGTGGATGGTGCCGACGACCGGGAACAGCTTCTGGATGCCCAGCAGGCCGTACCCCAGCGTCTGGTTGTCCTGGACCACGTCGAAGTCGCCGACGCGCTTGGCCAGCTCGCGGCGGGCCCGCAGGCTGAAGGTCAGCGGCTCGGGGAAGCCGGCGGTCCACATGGTCGCGACCTCGAGCAGGTCGATCCAGTCGCGGTACTCGCCGAGCCGGGGGGTCCTGAAGGGGTCCTCGTCGCGGTACAGGTCCAGGCTGGGGACCTTGTTGAGGATGACGCCCTCGTCGAGCTCGGGGTACGGCTGGCCGGAGAACACCTCGACGCGGTGCCCGAGCGCGACCAGTTCACGACTGAGGTGGCGCAGGTAGACGCCCTGGCCACCGCAGGTCGGCTTGCTGCGGTAGGACAGCAGCGCAACCCGCAGCGAGTGCTCACCTGGCACGGCAACCCCTTCCTCACCCTGTCCGGATGAGGACAGGTACCGTGAAAGATGACCTTAGTCCTCGGACCCTACCATCCGGTAGTTCTTGCCTATCTAATGTGGAATTGTGCTCAATGCCACTTCTACCCGGCGCGAACTGCGGCGTTAGTCCGGCCGGGCGTCGCCTGATGGAACAAGTTCTACCGCCGCTGTGACGGGCGGGGTGCTCACATCGGGGCAGGGCGGTACATTCGCGAATCACACGGCACACTGTTCGGGTAGAACACCGTTCGGGTAAGGACTCCACCCGACGAGCGAGGAGGACGCGTTGGCCAGGCGCGCGCTGATCACCGGCATCACCGGACAGGACGGTTCCTACCTGGCCGAGCACCTGCTGAGCGAGGGCTACGAGGTCTGGGGCCTGGTGCGGGGGCAGGCCAATCCGCGCGTCTCCCGGGTGCGCAAGCTCCTGCAGGACGTCCAGCTCGTCCGGGGCGACCTGCTCGACCAGGGCTCGCTGATCTCGGCCGTGGAGAAGGTCCAGCCGGACGAGGTCTACAACCTGGGCGCCATCTCGTTCGTGCCGATGTCGTGGGAGCAGGCCGAGCTCACCGCCGAGGTCACCGGCATGGGCGTGCTGCGCATGCTGGAGGCCATCCGGGTCTGCTCGGGCATCTCCTCCACCCGCACGGCCAACGGGTCCGGCCAGATCCGGTTCTACCAGGCCTCGTCATCGGAGATGTTCGGCCAGGTCCGCGAGACCCCGCAGGCCGAGACCACTCCCTTCCACCCCCGCTCGCCGTACGGCGTCGCCAAGGCCTACGGCCACTTCCTGACCCAGAACTACCGCGAGTCCTACGGGATGTTCGCCGTCTCGGGCATCCTGTTCAACCACGAGTCCCCGCGCCGCGGCGCCGAGTTCGTCACCCGCAAGGTCTCCCTGGGCGCGGCCCGCATCAAGCTCGGCCTGGCCTCGGAGCTGCGCCTGGGCAACCTGGAGGCGCGCCGCGACTGGGGCTACGCCGGCGACTACGTGCGCGCGATGCACCTGATGCTCCAGGCCGAGACCCCCGAGGACTACGTGATCGGCACCGGCCGCACCCAGTCGGTGCGCGAGCTGGTCGAGGCGGCCTTCGGAGCCGCCGGCCTCGACTGGGAGCAGTACGTGGTCTGCGACCAGGCCCTGCACCGCCCGGCCGAGGTCGACCTGCTGTGCGCCGACCCGAAGAAGGCCCGCGTCCAGCTCGGCTGGGAGCCGTCGGTCTCCTTCGAGGAACTGGTGGCGATGATGGTGGAGTCCGACATCAAGCTCCTGTCCGAGGGCGGCGACCCCGACCAGGACTCCTCCTGGCCCTGAGTCTGTCGACGGCCGGGTCGGGCGGTGCCGGCCGCTCGTGACGGAGTGGTTCCAGGGCGCGTGGATGCGGGGTCGCGCCGGGGCCGTGGGGGCCTGGGCTGTGCCGGCCCACCCGTGAGGCGGCCGCTCCGGTTGGGCGCCCGTCGCCCACCCGGCTTCCGCCGTCGCGAGCACGTGGCGTCCCGGCGAGCCGGAGGAGGTCCGGCGGACCTGCCCGCATCAGCCGTACCCGCTGTTCAAAGGCCGGAATGCGGGTCTTGAAACAAGCTGGTGCAGCGGCGATCGCGGGCTCGCCCGGTGGTGCCGCGGTCCCTGCCGGCGGACATCACGGGAAGCTATTGCGTTTATTTCGTTCGTTGCGGATATTGCGATAAGGAGGTAGGGCGATGACGGATGTGCAGGCCAAGCGGGTGCGCCCCGGGAGCATCGATGCCGAGATGGCCGGTCGTGCTGTGCGTCGCATCAAGGACTACCTCATGCGGTCTCACGAGCAGTCGGCCATCCGTGTTGTCGGGGAACACGGTGCCGAGGACCCATTGATCCTGCCTCGGGAGGCTGTGAGCCTGTTGGCCTTCATCCTCGCCCAGGCGGCTGAAGGACGAGGGGTGACGGTCATCCCCTCTCATGCCGAGCTGACGACCCAGCAGGCGGCGGACATGCTGAATGTTTCGCGCCCCTACCTGATCAAGCTTCTGGAAGAAGGAGAGATCCCCTTCCGTTTGGTCGGCAAGCACAGGCGTGTCACGTGTGAGGACCTTCAGGAGTACAAACGTCGCGATGATGCCAGGCGCCGTACGGCTGCCGCGGCCTCGGTGGCGGGATCAAGAGTCAGATCGATCATGCGACAGCGTCGCACGCGGCGCCGAGCCGCTCGCCACTGAACCGGTGAGCACGTGCACCCGGCCATCCTCAGGATGCGGATCTCGCTACGGCCGGTGGAACCTGGTCGCGGTTCCCTCACCTCAGGGATCTTGGAGCTCGTGATGAGGAGTTCGGTTTCCTGATCGAGGAGACGGACCCAGTCGACGGCATCGAACGCTGGGCCGCCGACGCCGAGCTGATGCTGGGCGGTCCGGAGCTCCGGGTTAGCCTTGACGGTCATGTTCATCCTCGAGATCACCTATACCGCCCCCATCGAACGTGTCGACGCCGTTCTGGAGGACCATGGCGCATGGCTGGACAGGCAGTACGAGGCCGGAGTGTTCCTCGCCTCGGGGCGTAAGGTTCCACGCGACGGCGGGGTGATCGTCGCTGTCGGCGAGGACCGCGCTGCCGTCGAGGCCCTCGTGGCGACCGACCCCTTCAGCGTCGAGGGGGTGGCCACCTACCGGGTCATCGAGTTCCTCGCCGTCAAGACGGCCCCGGTCCTGTCCTCGTACCGCCAGGAGCTCCCGCCGGCCTGACACCGGACCCTGCCGGCCGTCACCTCGGACGGGCTCCACGGGTGGGGCCGTCACCGGCTAAGCGGGCACCGCCGTACGGAGAAGCGCGCCGGTCAGGAGCCGAGGATCAGGCCGGCGAAGCAGACCAGGAGGGACAGGGCCGACACCGCGAAGGCACCGATCACCGAGGCTCTGCGGCCGTGGCGGATGCCGAAGCCGTACAGCACCATGGCGGGGATGAAGGCCAGGCAGAGCGGGACGAGGGCGAGCAGGGCCACCGAGGTCCAGACGCCGCGCTCGCCGGTGGGCACGACCCGGTCGCCCTCGGGGGTGAGGGCGGCGGGGAAGACCTCGCCCGCCTCCGCGTCGGGGACGGTGTCGATGACGATCGGCTCGCGTGCCGGGTCGTCGAAGGTGAACCGGGCCTGGCAGTCGTAGCGTCCCTCGCCGAGGCTCTCGCAGGACAGGACCTCGGCGGTCCCGGGCGTGCCCCGGTTGCCGAGCGCGATCTCCAGGCCGGGACGGGTGGTGTCGATCACGGTGTAGGCCAGCAGGAGCATCAGGCCGATCAGGAAGAGCATCCCCACCGGCCCGCGCACCCGGCGACCGGGTTTGCCCGCGGGAGGCCTCGCGGCCTGCGTCCGCCTGCCGGCGGGCACGGGGCCTGAGGACTGCCGGACGGGCTTCTTCTTCGAGCGCCCCTTCCGGTTGGCGTGTGACATGCGCGTCATGCTCCTGACCGTGCCGGATGGCACTTGAGAACCGCCTGCAGCCTGTTTACAGGACGACGCCGCCCGAGCCGGGCCGATCGCCGTACCCGGGAGCCGGCCTCTCAGCGTGCGCTCAGGCAGGCTCAGCGTCTCCTCAGGCGGGGTCGGGCAGCGTGGTCCATGATCCCTCGCGAAGGGTCCTCGTACGGAGGAGTCCGTCATGCCCGTCCACGCCACACGTCCGCAGCACCCGGAGGAGCTCCTGGCCGGTCCGGCCCTCTCCGAAGGGCTGCGCCGGGTGGAGCGCCGCCTGAACCGGCTGAGCACCTCCTCGCGGCTGCCGCTCATCAACCGGGCGGCCGGGCGGATCACCGCGGCCGGGGGCAAGCGGCTGCGGCCCGCGCTGACCCTGGCGACGGCGCTCGCGCTGGGCGGGCGGATCGACCGGCGGACGGTGACCGCGGCGGCGTGCGTGGAGCTGATCCACGCGGGGTCGCTGGTCCACGACGACCTGATGGACAACGCCGCCGAGCGGCGCGGCGTGCGGACCGTCAACGCCGAGCTGGGCGGCGGCGGGGCGCTGGTCGTGGGCGACTTCATGGTGGCCAGAGCCTGGCTCGCCGCGCTGTCGTCGACCTCCAGGACGGTGGCCGAGGCGCTGGCCGCCACGCTGGTCGAGCTGGCCGAGGGCCAGTTCCAGGAGACGGCCGACCTCTTCGACGCCGGCCGTACCCCGGCCGACGCCCTGGAGTCGGTCCGCCGCAAGACCGCCTCCCTGTTCCGGACGAGCTGCGTGGTCGCGCATCCGGACGGGCGGGCCATGGCGGAGTACGGCGAGCGGTACGGCATGCTGTTCCAGGTCCTCGACGACCTGCTCGACCTGGCCTCCACCGCCGAGCGGCTCGGCAAGCCGGTCGGCAACGACCTGCGGCAGGGCGTCTACAGCTTCCCGCTGCTGACGGCGGTGGGCCGCGACTGCGAGGACCTGCGCCCGTTCCTCGGACGGCGGCTGACCGAGGAGGAGATCACCGTCGTCCTGGCACGGCTCAGGAACAGCTCCGTGGTCGACGACACGATCGAGTACTGCCGGGGCCTGGCCGCCGACGCGGTCGCCGCGCTGCCGGTGGTCGACCACCCGGAGGCGGCCGCCGTCCTGTACGGCCTGCCGATCGCCACCGTCGACCACGCGCGGGCGCTGCTGGCCGGGTGAGCGCGGTCGGATGAGCGGCCCCGCGCCGCGCCGTACGGGGACGGGGGGCGGGGACGCGCTCCCGGGCGGTCTCAGGTGAGCGTGACGGGCAGCTCCTTGATGCCGTTGATGAAGTAGGAGCGCAGGCGGCGGGCCGGGCCGGCCTGGGCGATCTTGGGCAGCCGGTCGGCCAGGACCTCCAGCATCACCCGCAGTTCGAGCTTGGCCAGGTGGTTGCCGAGGCAGAAGTGGGCCCCGCCGCCGCCGAAGCCGATGTGCGCGTTGGGGTCGCGGCCGACGTCGAAGACGTCCGGCGAGTCGAACACGGCCTCGTCGCGGTTGGCCGAGCTGTAGAACACCACGACCTTGTCGCCCTCACGCACCGGCTGGCCGCCGATGACCGTGTCGGTGGTCGCCGTGCGGCGGAAGAGGTTGACCGGGGAGACCCAGCGGACGATCTCGTCGGCCGCGGTGGCGGCCAGGGAGGGGTCGGCCACCAGCCGGGCCCACTGGTCGGGGTGCTCGAAGAGGGTGAGCATGCCGCCGGAGGCCGCGTTGCGGGTGGTCTCGTTGCCCGCGACGAGCAGCAGCAGCACGAACAGGTCGAACTCGTCCTCGCTGAGCGCCTCGCCGTTCTCGGCCGGCTGCAGGAGCTTGGTGATGATGTCGTCGCGGGGCTCCGCGCGCCGCCGGGCCGCCAGCTCGTTGGCGTAGGCGTAGACCTCCATGGCCGCGGCCTGGCCCTCGGCCGGGTCGGTGGCGTAGTCGGGGTCCTCGGCGCCGATCATCCGGTTGGACCAGGAGAAGATCTTCTCCCGGTCCTCGACGGGCGCGCCGAGCAGCTCGCAGATCACGTACAGCGGGAGCGGGGCGGCGATGTCCCGGACGAAGTCGGACGACGGGCGGCCCTTGGCCTCGTCCACCAGGTCGTGGCAGATGTCGCGGATGTGCTGCTCCAGCTTCCCGATGATCCGCGGCGTGAAGCCCCGGTTGACCAGGGAGCGGCGCCGGGTGTGCTCCGGCGGGTCCTGGTTGAGCATCATCAGCCGCTGCATCTCGCGCTCGGCCTCGGGGATCTCGTTGAACAGCGCGAGTTTGCGGCTGGAGGAGAACAGGTCGGAGTGCCGGGAGACGTGGACGACGTCGGCGTGCTTGGTGACCGCCCAGAAATCCGGCCAGTCGTTCTCGGCGTCGCCGTGGTGCCGGTAGACCGGGGCGTTGGCCCTGAGCCAGGCGAGCTGGTCGAGCGGGGGACCGTTGCGCGCGTACGAATCCTGGTCGACGAGATCGATGTTCATGAGCCCTCCTGCGTGAATCGTACGTGCCGGGGGGCGTGGACCGGGTCGGGCACGGCTCACGGCCAGGCACTTGATCAAGCGCTTGGTCGGATACGTTTCTGGAACATGTTCTATTGCGTGCGGGCGCAACAGTCAAGGGAACGGGTCGGTGGCCTTACCGAAACGCCCGGGCAACGCCGCTAGTAATCCGATGTATCACCTCCATCGACCGAGCCTGCGGGAAGCGGTACGGCCGTGCCCGGATGCCCACCTCCCGGCTGACAAAATCCGATGACTGACAGAAGAAGTGCGGCGTATATCCGAGAAATCGGTACAGCCTGCGCGTTCTTCCATCTAACAGATCGGATGTATCTCACGGTGAGGCATTGACAGGCGCCCATAGGTCCGCCAGCATCACGAGACAAGACATCCGATGTATGAGCTGTATGACCCAAAGGATGCGGTGTGAAGCTGCTGCGCGTTGGACCTGTCGGCCGGGAACGGCCCGCCGTGATGGACGAGGCCGGTGACCTCCGTGCGATCTCCGAGGAGATCGACGGGACCTTCCTCGCCTCCGGGGGAGTGGCACGCGTCCGCCAGGCGCTGGAGAGCGGGACGCTGCCCGTCCTCGACGCCGGGGGCCTGCGCGTCGGCGCGCCGGTCGCCCGGCCGGGGAAGATCGTGTGCATCGGCCTGAACTACCGTGACCACGCCGAGGAGACCGGCGCGACGCCCCCCGCCGAGCCCGTCGTCTTCATGAAGGCCGCCAACACGGTCGTCGGGCCGTACGACGAGGTCCTCATCCCCCGCGGCAGCGTGAAGACCGACTGGGAGGTCGAGCTCGCCGTGGTCATCGGCGAGACGGCCCGCTACGTGGAGACGCACGAGGAGGCGCTGGCCAAGGTCGCGGGCTACGCGATCTCCAACGACGTCTCCGAGCGCGAGTTCCAGCTGGAGCGCGGCGGCCAGTGGGACAAGGGCAAGTCCTGCGAGACCTTCAACCCCCTCGGCCCCTGGCTGGTCACCGCCGAGGAGGTCCCCGACCCGCAGGACCTGGGCCTGAGGCTGTGGGTGGACGGCGAGCCGTACCAGAACGGCTCCACCAAGAACATGATCTTCGGGGTGGCGGAGGTCGTCCGCTACCTCAGCCGGTTCATGGTCCTGGAGCCCGGCGACATCATCAACACCGGCACCCCCGCCGGCGTCGCGCTCGGCCTGCCCGGCACGCCGTACCTGCGCGAGGGCCAGGTCATGGAGCTGGAGATCGACGGGCTCGGCCGCCAGCGCCAGACGGTGGGGCGGGCATGAGCGGGTCCACGGGAGCCCGGGAGTACGCGGCCCCGGCCGGTACGGCGGGCGCCGGTTACCGGATCGTCTCGCTGGACAGCCACGACATCCGCTTCCCCACCTCGCTGGAGCTCGACGGCTCCGACGCGATGAACCCCGACCCGGACTACTCGGCCGCCTACCTGGTGCTGCGGACCGACGACGGGTTCGAGGGCCACGGCTTCGCCTTCACCATCGGCCGGGGCAACGAGGTGCAGACCGCCGCCATCAAGGCGCTGGAGCCGTACGTGATCGGCCGGGACGTCGAGGACCTCGGCGCGCTCTGGCGGGACATGGTCCACGACTCGCAGCTGCGCTGGCTCGGGCCGGAGAAGGGCGTCATGCACATGGCGATCTCCGCCGTGGTCAACGCCCTGTGGGACCTGAAGGCCAAGCGCGAGGGCAAGCCGCTGTGGCTGCTGCTGGGCGAGATGTCCCCCGAGGAGATCGTCGCGCTGGTGGACTTCCGCTATCTCACCGACGCGATCACCCCCGAGGAGGCCCTGAACATCCTGCGCGCAGCCGAGCCCGGCCGGGCCGCGCGGATCGCGTACCTGCGGGAGCACGGCTATCCGGCCTACACCACCTCGCCCGGCTGGCTCGGCTACGACGACGACAAGCTCCGCCGCCTGTGCAAGGAGGCGATGGACGAGGGCTTCACCCAGATCAAGCTCAAGGTCGGCGCCGACCTCCAGGACGACCTGCGCCGCATGCGCATCGCCCGCGAGACCTGCGGCGAGGACTTCCCGATCGCCGTCGACGCCAACCAGCGCTGGGACGTCGGCTCGGCGATCACGTGGGTGAACGCCCTGGCGTCGTTCCGCCCGCACTGGGTGGAGGAGCCGACCAGCCCCGACGACGTGCTGGGCCACGCCGCCATCGCCCGCGCCATCGCGCCGATCCCGGTCGCCACCGGCGAGCACGTGCAGAACAGGACGGTCTTCAAGCAGCTCCTGCAGGCCGGCGCGATCTCCTACCTCCAGCTCGACGCGGCCCGCGTCGCGGGGGTGAACGAGAACGTCGCGATCCTGCTGCTCGCGGCCAAGTTCGGCATCCCGGTCTGCCCGCACGCGGGCGGGGTGGGCCTGTGCGAGCTGGTGCAGCACCTGTCGATGTTCGACTACGTCGCGGTCAGCGGCTCGATGGAGAACCGGGTGATCGAGTACGTCGACCACCTCCACGAGCACTTCGTCGACCCGGTGGTGATCAGGAAGGGCGCCTACACGGCCCCCAGCCGGCCGGGCTTCGGCGCGGAGATGCACGCGGAGTCGATCGCCGACCACACCTATCCCGACGGCCGGATCTGGAGGTCCCTCGATGGCTGAGTTCGACGGTCTGCGCGCGCTGGTCACCGGAGGCGGCTCCGGGATCGGCCTGGCCGCCGCGACCCTGCTGGCCGGGCGCGGGGCGGCGGTGGCCTGCCTGGACCTCGACCCGCCCGGCGAGCCGTTCACGGGGCTGAAGGCCGACGTCACCGACGACGCGCAGGTCCGTACGGCGGTCGCCGCGGCGGCCGAGCGGCTGGGCGGGCTGGACATCCTGATCAACAACGCCGGCATCGGCGCGGCCGGGACGGTGGAGGACAACCCCGACGAGGAGTGGCGGCGGGTCCTGGACGTCAACGTGCTGGGCATGGTCAGGGTGACCAGGGCGGCCCTGCCGTACCTGCGCCGCTCGCGGCACGCGGCGATCGTCAACACCTGCTCGATCGCCGCCACCGCGGGGCTGCCCCAGCGGGCGCTCTACAGCGCCTCCAAGGGCGCCGTGCAGTCGCTCACGCTCGCGATGGCCGCCGACCACGTGCACGAGGGCATCCGGGTCAACTGCGTCAACCCCGGCACCGCCGACACCCCGTGGGTGCAGCGGCTGCTGGACGCGGCGCCGGACCCGGTCGCCGAGCGCGCGGCGCTGGAGGCCCGCCAGCCGATGGGCCGCCTGGTCAGCGCGGAGGAGACCGCCGCCGCGATCGCCTATCTGGCCAGTCCGCTGGCGGCCTCCACCACCGGAACGGTCCTGGCCGTGGACGGGGGCATGCAGGGGCTCCGGCTCCGGCCCCGATCGTGACGGGTCCCCGTGCGGGACGAGATGACTGGTCAGGCAATAATCACCCCCCATATGGTTCGAAACGAGGCAAAAGGCATGAAACTCGGAACCGCGGCGGCCGGCGCGGCGCTGCTCGCGCTCACTCTCACCCTCACCGCGTGCGGCACGTCGCAGGGCACCGGCGGCGGGACCACGTCCGCCGGTGAGACCGGGGCCGCCGGCGGCAAGGTCGGGATCGACTTCCCGCGCGCCGACTCCGACTTCTGGAACTCCTACACCAAGTACGTCCCGGACATGGCCGAGGAGCTGGGTGTCGACCTGATGCCCGGGACCAACTCGCAGAACGACGTGGCCAAGCTGGTGGCCAACACCCAGGCCCTCGTCGGCCAGGGCGCCAAGGCGATCGTCATGGCCCCGCAGGACACCGGCGCGATCGCCTCGACGCTCTCGAACCTCGAGAACAAGAACATCCCGGTCGTCTCCGTCGACACCCGCCCGGACAAGGGCAAGGTCTTCATGGTCGTGCGGGCCGACAACAAGGCCTACGGCACCAAGGCGTGCGAGTTCCTCGGCGAGAAGCTCGGCGGCAAGGGCAAGGTCGTCCAGCTGATGGGCGCGCTGTCGTCGATCAACGGCCGCGACCGGGCCGAGGCGTTCCGCTCGTGCATGAAGGAGAAGTTCCCCGGCATCACGGTCTTCGAGGAGCCCACCGAGTGGGAGGGCACCAAGGCCGCCTCCATGCTGCAGACCCGCCTGGAGCAGCACCCGGACATCAAGGGCGTCTACATGCACGCCGGCGGCGTCCACCTGGCCCCGACCCTGCAGGTGCTCAAGGCCAAGGGCCTGATCGTGCCCCCGGAGGACCCCGGGCACGTCTTCGTGATCTCCAATGACGGCATCCCGCAGGAGTTCGAGGCGATCCGCAAGGGCGAGATCGACGCCACGGTCTCCCAGCCCGCCGACCTGTACGCCAAGTACGCGCTCTTCTACGCCAAGGCCGCCGTCGAGGGCAAGACCTTCCAGCCGGGGCCGACCGACCACGACAGCACGATCATCCAGCTGCCGAACGGCCTGGAGGACCAGCTCCCGGCCCCGCTGGTGACCAAGGAGAACGTGGACGATCCCAAGCTCTGGGGCAACCAGGTCAAGTGATGAAATCTCAGGAAAAAGCGTCGGCGGCCGGGGGCGTCCCGGCCGTCGAGGCCCGTGACATCGTCAAGCGCTTCGGCCCGACGACCGCGCTGAACGGCGCCGGCATCGCCATCGCCGAGGGGGAGACCCACGCGCTGGTCGGCAGGAACGGCGCGGGCAAGTCCACGCTGGTGTCGATCCTGACGGGCCTGCAGCGCCCCGACGAGGGAGAGGTCAGGTTCGCCGGGGAGCCCGCGCCGCCGCTCGCCGACCGGGACGCCTGGCGGCGGCGGGTGGCCTGCGTCTACCAGAAGTCGACGATCATCCCCACCCTGACGGTCGCGGAGAACCTCTTCCTGAACCGGCAGACCGAGCGGGGCGCGATCAGGTGGCGGGCGCTGCGGACCCGGGCCGGGGACCTGCTGGAGCAGTACGGCGTGGCCGTCGACGCCGAGGCCATGGCCGGCGACCTCGGCGTCGAGCAGCGCCAGCTGCTGGAGATCGCCCGGGCCCTGTCGTTCGGCGCCCGGTTCATCATCCTGGACGAGCCCACCGCCCAGCTCGACGGTCCGGCCATCCAGCGGCTCTTCGAGCGCATGCGCGCGCTCCGCGAGCAGGGCGTGACGATGATGTTCATCTCGCACCACCTGGAGGAGGTCTACGAGATCTGCCAGAGCGTCTCGGTCTTCCGCGACGCCCGGCACATCGTCACCGCCCCGGTCGGCGAGCTCCCGCACCAGCGGCTCGTCGACGCGATGACCGGCGAGGCCACCGCCGCCTACGCCTACCGCTCCCGTACGGTGCCCGCCTCGGCCCCCGTGGTGCTCGCCGCCCGCGGGCTCACCCTCGCCGGCCGCTACGAGGCGGTCGACCTGGAGGTCAGGGCCGGCGAGGTCGTCGGCCTGGCCGGCTCCGGCAGCAGCGGGAAGGTCGGTCTGGCCGAGACGCTGGTCGGCCTGCGCAGGGCCGACGCGGGCACGGTGAGCGTCGGCGGCGCCGCGGTCCGGCCGGGCGACATCCCGGCCGCACTGGAGGCGGGCCTGGGCTTCGTGCCCCAGGACCGGCACCGCGAGGGCTTCGTCCCCCTGCTGTCGATCGCCGAGAACGCCACGATGCCGATCGCCCGGAAGCTCGGCCGCTACGGGGCGGTCTCCCCGGCGCGCAGGCGCGAACGCGGCGCGCGCATGATCGCCGAACTGGACATCAAGACGACCGGGCCCGACCAGCCGGTGGGGGACCTGTCCGGCGGCAACGCCCAGAAGGTCGTGCTGGCCAGGGCGCTGGCCGACGATCCGAGGGCGCTCGTCATGATCAACCCGACCGCCGGGGTGGACGTGAAGGCCAAGCACGCGCTCCTCGGCGCGGTCGAGGACGCGGCCGGCCGCGGCGCCGGCGCCGTACTGGTCTCCGACGAGCTCGACGACCTGCGGATCTGCGACCGGGTCCTGGTCATGTTCCACGGCAGGGTCGTCAAGGACGTGCCGCGCGGCTGGACCGACACCGAACTGGTGGCGGCCATGGAAGGTATCGAGGACCGATGACACGCCCGACTGCCGGGAGAGCCCCTATGAACCGCACCCGCCCCGTGAACCCGACGACGAACCCGGTGACCGGCCGGCGAGGCGAGGCCCCGGGCGCGACGGCCCTTCCGCTGCCGGGAGGTGCCCGGTGAGCACTCGGACCTCCCCGCCCCTGGCCGGGGCCGGCGCCGTACCCGCGCGGCGCGGGCTTCGCCTGGGCCGCTTCCGCGACCTCACGCTGGTCCCGGTGATCATCGTCCTGCTGGTCGCCGGATCGTTCGTCGACCCGGTCTTCCTCACCCCCGGCAACCTGACGAACGTGCTCCAGCAGCAGTCGGCGCTGGCGCTGGTGGTGCTCGCCGAGGCGCTGATCCTCATCGCGGGCAAGTTCGACCTGTCGCTGGAGTCCACCGTCGGCATGGCGCCCGCCGTGGGCGTGATGCTGGTGATCCCGACGGCGGCCGGCGGATTCGGCCTGGAGCTGCCCGCGGTGCTGGCGATCCCGCTCTGCCTGCTCATCGGCGGCCTGGTCGGCGCGTTCAACGGCTTTCTGATCATGCGGTTCCAGCTGTCGGCCTTCATCGTCACGCTGGCCATGATGATCGTCGTGCACGGCCTCCAGCTCGGCCTGACCCAGGGCAAGAGCCTGTTCGAGCTGCCCGAGTCGTTCCTCTACCTGGGCAGCGCCACCTGGCTGGGCATCCCGGCGGCCATCTGGATCACCGGCGCGTTCTTCGCCGCGGGCATCACCGCGCTCGGCTACTTCCGGGCCGGCCGCGCGCTGTACGCCATCGGCGGCAACGCCGACGCCGCCCGCGCGGCCGGCATCCGGGTGGAGCGGGTCGTCTGGGCCGTCTTCGTCATCGGCGGTGTGATCGCCGCCCTCGCGGGCGTGCTGGAGACCGGCCGGCTGGGCGGCATCAGCGCCAACCAGGGCGTCGGCTGGATCTTCATGGCCTTCGCCGCGGCCGTCATCGGCGGCGTCAGCATGGACGGCGGCAAGGGCACGATCCTGGGCGCCCTGACCGGTGTGCTGGTCATCGGCCTGGTGGAGAACATCCTGACCCTCAAGGGCGTGCCCGGCGAGTGGAAGCAGCTCGTCTACGGTTCGATCATCCTCGTCGCGCTGATGATCAGCCGCCTCGCGGGGGGCAAGGCACAGGATTGACGTTCTCGTGGAAGCGTGGAATGGAGCGCGTGTGGAGCTCAGCAGGTACGGCTTCGGCGGTGCCCCGATCGGCAACCTGTTCACCGCGGTGGACGACGCCACGGCGACGGCGGCGGTCGAGGCCGCCTTCGACGCCGGGATCCGGCTGTTCGACACCGCGCCGCACTACGGGCTCGGCCTGGCGGAGCGGCGGCTGGGCGCCGCGCTGGCCGGGCGTCCCCGCGACTCCTACGTCCTGTCGACGAAGGTCGGACGCCTGATCGTGCCCTCCCCGGGCGGAGGCGGCAGGGACGAGGAGGGCTTCGACGTCCCGGCGGACCTGCGCCGGGTGCGCGACTACTCGCGCGAGGGGGTACGGCGGTCGCTGGAGGAGAGCCTGGAGCGCCTCGGCCTCGACTCGGTGGACATCGCGCTGATCCACGACCCGGACGACCACTGGGAGCAGGCCGTCTCCGAGGCGTATCCGGCCCTGGCGGAGCTGCGCGAGCAGGGGGTCGTCAAGGCGATCGGGGCCGGGATGAACCAGTGGGAGATGCTCGCCGGGTTCGTCCGGGAGACCGACGTGGACGTGGTCATGCTCGCCGGGCGCTACACGCTGCTCGACCAGTCGGGCGGGCGCGAGCTGCTGCCCCTGTGCCTGGAGCGCGGCGTCCGGGTGCTGGCCGCCGGGGTCTTCAACAGCGGCCTGCTGGCCACCCACGAGCCGTCCGGCACCTACGACTACGCGCCCGCCCCCGGCTCCCTGCTGGCCCGCGCCCGCGGGATCGCCGCCGTCTGCGGGCGCCACGGCGTCACCCTGCCCCAGGCGGCGCTGGCCTTCCCGCTGCGCCACCCGGCGGTCGCCTCCGTGGTCGTGGGGACCCGCTCGGCCGGGGAGGTGGCCCGCAACGCCGCCCTGACCGCCCGTCCCGTGCCCGAGGACCTGTGGACCGACCTCGCCGCCGAGGGCCTTCTCCCCACCTGACCGGGTCCGATACGGCGGCCGCCGTACCCGACGGAAAATCGCACCGGACGGTCGCCGTACCGGACGGACACCGGGCCGGGCGGCCGCCGTACTCGACGGTCCCGGACCGGACGCGCTCAGGCCAGGGCGTTGCGGAGCCACTCCTCGACGCCGGCGATGTGGACGGTGGCCCAGGCCCGGGCGACCTCGGGCTGGCGGGAGGCGATGGCCTCGCAGATCGCGGCGTGCTGCTCGCGGGTCTTCTCCAGGGCGTTCTCCTGGGTGAGGCCGCGCCAGATGCGGGCCCGGGTGGTCGGCCCCGACAGGCTCTCCAGCAGCGAGCACAGCACCGCGTTCCCCGAGCCCTCGGCGATGCGCTGGTGGAAGCGCAGGTCGTTGGCGACGAGCTGCTCGACGCTGGGGTCCTCGGGCAGCGCGGAGAGGATCCCGCGCAGCTCGTCGATCTCGGGCTCGGTCATCGAGGTCGCGGCCATGGCGGTGGCGGCCGGCTCCAGGATCCGCCGTACCTGGAAGAACTGCAGCACCGTGTCGTCCTGGTGGAAGTCGACCACGAAGGACATGGCGTCCAGCAGCAGCCGCGGCTCCAGACTGGTCACGTAGGTCCCGTCGCCCTGGCGCACGTCCAGCACGTTGATCAGCGCCAGGGCCCGGACGGCCTCGCGCAGGGAGTTGCGCGACAGCCCGAGCCGCTCGGCGAGGTCGGCCTCCTTCGGCAGCCTGCTGCCCGGCGTGAGCTCACCCGAGAGGATCATCTGCTTGATCTTGTCGATAGCGGCGTCGGTGACCGCCACGCTTCACCATCCCGGGTTCGCTCAGACATCGGATGTCTAGGAGTGTAGGGCGAACCGGACAGGCTCCGTTCCCGCGTGAGTCCAGGACTCCGGCGCCGCCTCCTGCGACTCCGGCTCCGGAGTGCGGCGGACCACGCCGCGCGCCTCCAGCGCCCGCAGGTGCGCCGCCGCCTCCCCGGCGGCCATGCCGCGCAGCATCCCCGACAGCTCAGGCCAGGGGCGGTTCCACGTCATCCGCTCGGCGACCTCCCAGATCGTCAGCGGCCGGTCGGCCTCCGCCAGGAGGGCGGCCAGGTCCGTCAGCTTCTCCTCGTGGTGGGCGCGGATCTCCCGGGCCCGTCCGGCGGCGTCGGGGAAGGTCCACTCGTGGGCGGGCAGGGCCTCCAGCTCACCCAGCCCGGCGACCTTCTCCAGGGAGAGCAGGAAGTCGCCGAGCGGGTCGACGTCGGTGCGGTCGTAGGGGTAGACGCCGACGTGCGGGGTGATCCCCGGCAGCACGTGGTCGCCGGTGAACAGCCGGTCGGCGTCCTGCAGGCGGAGGCAGAGATGACCCGGGGTGTGGCCGGGCGTCCAGATCGCCCGCAGATCGCGCCCGGGCAGGTCGACGAGCTGCCCGTCGCGCAGTTCCCGGTCGGGCAGGGCGGGGGGACTGGGCCGGTTCGCGGTCACCTCCTCGACCTCGACCGCGCCGGCCCCCGCACGCCGGAGCATGCCGGCCTGGAAGTCCCGGTGCGGGCCGTCCCCGAACTCGCGCATGAGCCTGACCAGGGCCGCGTCCGCCTCGTGCATGGCGATCCACGCGCCGGACTCCTCCCGCACCCGCCCGGCGAGCCCGGCGTGGTCGGGGTGGAAGTGGGTGACCACGACGCCGCGCACCTCGCGCACGTCCACGCCCAGCGAGGCGAGCCCGTCGCGCAGCGCGAGCCAGGCGTCGGGGTGGTTCCAGCCCGCGTCGATCAGGACGGGCCCGGCGGGCGACTCGATGGCGTAGACGAGCGTGTAGCCGAGCGGATTGCCCGGGATGGGCACAGGAACGCTCCACACCCCGCCGCCGAGGTCGGTCGGGCGCTGCTCGCTGTACGGCCTGCGGCGGGTCTTCACCAGGGATTCTCCAGTGTTCAGAGGCGTTCGAGGATGGTGGCGGTGGCCAGGGCGCCGCCGGCGCACATCGACACCAGAGCGGTCGAGGAGCCGGACCTCTCCAGCTCGTGCAGTGCGCTGGTGATCAGCCGGGAGCCGGTCGCGCCGACCGGGTGGCCGATCGCGATGGCCCCGCCGTTGACGTTGACGCGGCTCATCTCCGGCTGGTGCACCGACGCCCACGACAGGACGACCGAGGCGAAGGCCTCGTTGACCTCGAAGCGGTCGACGTCGTCGACGGTCATGCCCGCGGCGGACAGGACCCTGGCGGTGGCGTCCACCGGGCCGTCCAGGTGGTAGTACGGCTCGGCGCCCACGAGCGCCTGGGCGAGGATCCTGGCCCGGGGGCGCAGACCGTGCCGGGCGGCGGCCTCCCGGCTCATCAGCAGCACCGCCGCCGCACCGTCGGAGATCTGCGAGGAGGTGCCCGCGGTGTGCAGGGCGCCCTCGCCCATCACCGGCCTGAGCGCGGCCAGCCCCTCGGCCGTGGTCTCCCGCAGCCCCTGGTCCCGGTCGACGGTGCGGGTCTCGCCGGTCGGCAGGCCGTCCTCGCCGAGGACCGGCGCGGTCACCTTGACGATCTCCCGGTCGTAGCGGCCGTCGGCCCAGGCCTTGGCGGCCAGCTGCTGGGAGCGGGCCCCGAACCGGTCGAGCCGCTCGCGCGTCAGCCCGCGCCGTTGGGCGATGCGCTCGGCGGCGGTGAACTGGTCGGGCAGGTCGACCGACCAGTCGTCGGGCCTCGGGTTGGCCGGGAGCACGTTGCTGCCGAGCGGTGCACGGCTCATCACCTCGATGCCGCAGGCGACGGCGACCTCGACGACACCCGCGTCGATGAGGGCCGCGGCCAGGTGCACGGCCTGCTGGGAGGAGCCGCACTGCGCGTCGACGGTGGTCACGCCCGTCCGGTACGGCAGGCCGCCGTAGAGCCAGGCCTGCCGGCCGACGTGGCCGCCCTGCTCGCCCGCCTGGGTCACGCAGCCGGCGAAGACCTGGTCCACGATCGCGGGGTCGATCCCGGCCCGCTCCACCAGGCCGTTCAGCGCCGCGGCGAGCAGCGCCTGCGGTTTCAGGCCCGCGAGCAGGCCGCCCCGCTTGCCGATCGGCGTCCGCACGGCCTCGACGATCACTGCGTTCATCCGGAAATCCCCTCGTCGGGCGACGCCGAACCCCCGCCGGGGAGCGCACCGCCTGCGGGTCCGCTCCTCGCGGTCGCCCACGCGCCGCTCCAGAACATCGCTCCAGTCGCCTTCCGCAAGCGACTGTAACGCGTTCTATTTTGGTGCGGAAGGAGGGGCGTCGAAATCGGCGAGCAGGCGGGCGGAGGCGATCTCGATGCGGCGCTGGATCTGCTCGTGGGTGCGGCGCCCGCGCAGCATCTCCAGCAATTCCTGCACCCACACGCTGGACAGGGAGCCCACGAGGGCGAACTGCTCCTCGGTGGCGGTCCGCGCGGTGACGCCGCCGGCGGTGACGCGCAGCAGCAGATCGGTCATGCGGTCGCCGAAGGGCGTCTCCACCTCGGCCAGGATCAGGGAGCGGATGAGCGCGTCGGCCAGTTCCGGCTCGCGCATGAGGCCACGGGTGGCGCGCATGAGGACGTCCACGGCGCGGCCGGCGGGCGTGGTGGCGCTCGGCGGGCGGCGCTCGATGCTGCTCTCCAGGAGATCGATCTCCTCGCCGACCACCGCGACGACGAGATCCATCTTGGAGGGGAAGTAGCGGTAGAGCGTTCCCAGTGCGACGCCGGCGCGCTCGGCGACGGTGCGCATCTGCATGGCCTCCACGCCGCCGCGCGAGGCCAGGGCCGCCGCGGCCTGGACGATGCGCTTGCGCCGCTGGTGCTGGCTTCTCGTGCGGACACCGGTGGACGTCGTCTCGCTGTGCACGCCGGAGACCCCCTTGGTCGTGGACGGTCCGGCGGTGCTCGGAGCGGAGGTGCCGGCGGAGCGCCGGGTGGCGGGCGCCTCGGTGGTGGCATGCGGGATACGCATAAGAACACGTTATCTGATTTCTTGGTACTCCGGCTGGTTACTCATCAGTCACAAGAAGCCTGGTTTACGTGGCATATGCCGCATAACGCCATCTTCTGGATCGTTGATTCTGGACGTAGTCTGGACAAAGACTAGAATCCGTTCTAGTTTGCGGGCGGCTGACCTGAACACCCCCACCGGGAGGCGCGATGCCGCGGGAAGACTCCGGGGAGACACTGGCGGACCTGCTGGAACGGCGTGCCGGTGACGACCGGCCCGGCCTGCTGTCCGAGGACCGGGTGTGGAGCTGGCGTGAGTACGTCGCGGAGTGCCGGGAGCGCGCGGCCCGGATGGACGCCCTGGCCGTGGAGGGCGGGACCGGAGAGGGTCCGGCTGGAGAGGGCCGGACCGGGGAAGGCGCGACCGGAGACGGCCGGGCCGGGGACCGCCGGGCCCTGCACGTGGGCGTGCTGTTCGACAACGTGCCGGAGCTGCTGTTCCTGCTGGGCGGCGCCGCGCTGTCCGGTCACGTGATCGTCGCGCTCAACCCGACCCGGGGCGCCGCCGAGCTGGCCAGGGACGCCGACGCCACCGACGTCGACCTCATCCTCAACGACCCCGGCTACGCCGACCTCGCCGCCAGGGTCGCCGGCCTGCGGGCGTCCGCCGGAGAGGGCGGGCGGTCCGGGAGGCGGCCGGGGCCGGAGTCGCGCGGCGGCGCCGGGGCGCCGCCGGGGACCGGGCCCGGCGACCTCGTGATGCTCATCTTCACCTCCGGGACCTCGGGCCGGCCCCGGGCGGTGCGGGTCACCCAGCGCAAGATCGCGGTGCCGGGGACGAACCTGGCGGCGCTGCTGTCCCCGCGGGACGTCGTCCACTGCTCGATGCCGCTGTTCCACTCGGGCGCGATCATGGCGGCCTACGCGCCCGCCGTGGCCTCGGGGGCCGCGCTGGTGCTCAGGCGGAGGTTCTCCGCCTCGGGCCTGATGGACGACGTGCGGCGCTACGGCGTGACCTACCTGCACTACGTCGGCAAGGCCCTGTCCTACGTCCTGGCCACCCCCGCGACGCCCGGCGACCGGGACAACACCCTCAAGATCGCCTTCGGGAACGAGGGGAGCGCCGCCGCGACCAGGCGCTTCGGGGAGCGGTTCGGCTGCTACGTGATCGACGCCTTCGGGTCCACCGAGACGGCGATCGCGATCACCCCCGACCCCTCCGGCCCGGCCGGCTGCCTGGGCAGGCTCCCCGAGGGCGTCGAGATCCGCGACCCGGCCGGCGGCAGGTGCCCGCCGGCGGTCATCGAGGACGGCAGGCTGCTCAACGGGGACGAGGCCATCGGGGAGCTGGTCAACACCCGGGACCTGGGCCTGTTCGACGGCTACTACAACGACCCCGAGGCCGACCGGGAGCGGATCCGCGACGGGGCGTTCTGGTCGGGCGACATGGCCTACGCCGACGAGAACGGCTACGTCTTCTTCGCCGGGCGGGGCACCGAGCGGCTCCGCGTCGACGGGGAGAACCTCGCGGTGGCCCCGATCGAGGCGGCGGTCCGCGAGTTCCCCGGGGTGGTGGAGGCGGCCGTCTATCCCGTGCCCGACGCCGAGGCCGGGGACCAGGTCATGGTCGCCGTCGTCACAGGGCCGTCCACGGTCACAGGGCCGCCCGCCGTGACCGGGGAGGCCCAGTCATCCGAAGCCCTGTCGTCCGGGGGAGCCCCCTCCCCCGCGGGAGGTCGCGACGACACCGGCGGCGACTGGGACGGCGGATGGGACGCGGAGGCGGTGACGGCGTTCGCGGAGTTCCTCGCCGCCCGCGCGGACCTGAGCCGCAAGGCCCTGCCCCGCTACGTCCGCCTCAGTGCCGAGCTCCCCCAGACCCCGTCCCACAAGGTCGTCAAGCGCCTGCTCGTCGCGGAGGCGTGGCGGACCGGCGACCCCGTCTGGTGGCGCCCGCCCCGCGAGCCGGACTGGCGCCGGCTGACCCCGGAAGACGTCAAGCAGATCGAGAACGAGTTCGTCGCGAACGGCCGAGAACACCTCCTGGAGCGCTAGTGGACTTCAATCTTGACGAGACCCAAGACGACCTGCGCGAACTCGCGGCGAAGGTACTCGACCGCGAGACGACCACCTCCCGGCTCGACGCCCACGACGAGAGCGGCGCGCCGTACGACGCGGGCCTGTGGGGGTCCCTGGCCCAGGCGGGCCTGCTGGGCGCCTGCCTGCCCGAGGAGGCGGGCGGGGCGGGGCTCGGGCCGGTGGAGCTGGCCGTCGTCCTGCGCGAGAGCGGCCGGCACGTCGCCCCCGTCCCCCTCCTGCAGAGCCTGGTCACGGCGATGACCGTGGCGCGGTACGGCTCCCGCGAACAGCGCGAGGCGCTCGCCCCGCTGGCCGCCGGCGAGACCGTCCTGGCCTCGGCGCCGAAGGCGCCCGGCCGTGACCTCGGCGCGGCCCCGGCCGTCACGGCGCGGCGCCGGGACGGGGGCGGCGGGGACTGGGTGCTGGAGGGCCGTACGGGCACGGTGCCCTACGGGGCCGAGGCGGCGAGCGTGCTGGTGCCCGCGGTCACGCGGGCCGGTCCGGACGGCGCGGGGGGCGGCACCGGCGGGATCGGGCTGTTCCTGATCCCCAGGGGAGCCGCGGCCGTGACCGCCGTGCCGCTGTCCACCGGAGAGCCGGGGGCCGTGCTCACGCTGGAGGGCGTCCCCGGCGAGCCGGTCGGCGCGGCCGACGGCGAGGCGTTCCGCGGGCTGTGCCGGCTGGTGACGGCCGCAGCCGTGGCCACGGTCTCCGGCGTGCTGGCCGGCGCGCTCGCGCTGACCACCGAGCACCTGCGCACGCGCAGGCAGTTCGACCGGGCGCTGGCGGAGTTCCAGGCGGTGACCATGCAGGTCGCCGACGTCTACATCGCCGGACGGGCGCTCGACGTGGCCGTCTGGTCGGGGGCCTGGCGGCTGGCCGAGGGGCTGGTGGAGGAGGCCGAGGCGGACCTGGCGGTGGCCGCGCTCACCGCGACCGACGCCGCGGTCCAGGCGCTCTACACCTGCCAGCACCTGCACGGGGGGATCGGGGTGGACGTGAGCTACCCGCTGCACCGCTACTTCGCCTGGGGCAAGCACCACGCCCACCTGCTGGGCGGCGTGGAGGCCCGGCTCGACACGATCGGAGCGCTCGTCTGATGCTGATCGACCTGACCCCCGAGCAGAAGAGGCTCCGCGACGAGCTGCGCGAGTACTTCCGGGGCTGCCTGACCGCCGAGGACCGCAAGAAGATCGCCCACGACCCCTTCGGCGACGCCTACATGGAGCACTGCCGCAGGCTCGGCCGCGACGGCAAGCTCGGCATCGGCTGGCCGAAGGAGTACGGCGGCGGCGGGTTCGGCCCGCTGGAGCAGCAGATCTTCGCCAACGAGATCGCCAGGGCCGAGGTGCCCTACCCGATCATCACCGTGCAGACCGTCGGCCCCACCCTCATGCAGTACGGCACGCCGGCGCAGAAGGAGTTCTTCCTGCCCCGCATCCTGGCCGGGGAGTGCCACTTCGCCATCGGCTACTCGGAGCCGGAGGCGGGCACCGACCTGGCCTCCCTGCGCACCACGGCCGTCCTGGACGGCGACCACTACGTGGTCAACGGCCAGAAGATCTTCACCTCGGGCGCGCACTACGCCCACTACATCTGGCTGGCCGCCAGGACCGACCCGGAGGCGAAGAAGCACCGCGGCATCACGATGATGATCGCCGACTGCTCCGACCCCGGGTTCTCCTGGACGCCGATCGTCACCATGGACGGGCGGCACCACACCAACGCCACCTACTACTCCGACGTGCGCGTGCCGGTGGGCATGGTCGTGGGCGAGGTCGACAAGGGCTGGGACCTGATCGTCAACCAGCTCAACCACGAGCGGGTCACGCTCGGACCGGCGGGCAACATCGCGCACACCTACGACCGGTTCCTGCGCTGGGCGCGCACCACGGGGCTGATCGAGGAGCCCGCGGTGCGCCGGGCGCTGGGCCGGGTCTACGCCTGCTTCCGCACCAACGAGCTGCTCAACTGGCAGGTCGCGGCCAACATGGACCTGGGCTGGCTGGGCGCCCCCGACGCCTCCGCCACCAAGATCTACGGATCGGAGCGGATGCAGGAGGTCGGCAGGATCGTCGGCGACGTCCTGGCCCGCTTCGGCGACATGTCCGACCCGGAGACGGCGGAGTTCGCCGACCGGCTCGACCACGGTGTCAAGGGCGCGCTCGTGCTCACCTTCGGCGGCGGCGTCAACGAGGTGCAGCGCGAGCTGATCACCATGCTCGGCCTGAACCTGCCGAGGCCGCCCCGATGACGCTCATCACCGACCCCACCCTCCACGACCGGCTCATGGCCCTGGCCGAACGGCAGGCCGCGGCCGGCGAGGTCCGCGGGCCCGCGGCGGCCGACCCGGTCAACGTCCCGATGATCCGGCACTGGGCGGACGCCATGGGCGACGCCAACCCGCTCTACACCGACGCCGAGGCCGCCGCGGCGAGCGTGCACGGCGGGATCGTGGCGCCCCCGGCGATGATCCAGGTCTGGACCATGCCCGGGGTGAACCGCAGGGCCGGGCAGCGGCCCACCCCGGTCGACGAGGTGCTGGCCATGCTCGACGGCAACGGCTACACCGGCGTGGTCGCGACCAACTGCGAGCAGACCTACCACCGCTATCTGCGGCCGGGCGAGCGGCCGGTCCCGGCGACCCGGTTCGCCGGGCTGACGGGCCCGAAGCGGACGGCGCTGGGCGAGGGCTACTTCGTCACCTGGAACGTCACCTGGTACTGCGAGGAGGAGCCCGTGGCCGAGATGCTCTTCCGCGTGCTGAAGTTCCGTCCGCGCACGGGCCGCGCGGCCTCCGGGACGCAGGACGGCCGCGCGCGGGAGCAGGAGGCCGGGGCGCGGCGGGACTCCGGAGCGGGGGAGGGACCCGCCGGGGCGCGGCCGGACTCCGGAGCGGAGGAGGCACCCGCCGGGGCGCGCCCGCCGTACCCGCTCAGACCGGCCGTCAACGAGGACACCGCGTTCTTCTGGGAGGGGGCCGCCCGGGGCGAGCTGAGGATCCAGAAGTGCGCCGACTGCGGGCAGCTGCGGCACCCGCCCGGCCCGATGTGCCCCTCGTGCCGCTCGGCCGCCCGCACCTACGCCGTGGCGAGCGGGCAGGGCGAGGTCTACAGCTACGTCGTGCACCATCACCCGCCGGTCCCGGGGCGTCAGGCGCCTTTCGTGGTCGCTGTGGTCGAACTGCCGGAAGGGGTTCGCATCGTGGGCAACGTCGTGGACTGCCCGCCGTCGGAAGTGGGTATCGGTATGCCGTTGCGTGTGACGTATCGACAGATGGACGACGAACTCGTCCTCCCCATGTGGATCCCCCGGGAGTCGTGATGCGGACACTTACCGAGGACCAGGTCGAGATCGGATCATCCCTCCCCGAACTGTCGATCGAGCTGACCCCCACCGCGATCGTCTCGACGGCGCTGGCGACGATGGACTTCACCCCGGTCCACCACGACGTCGAGGGCGCCAGAGCGCAGGGCTCGAAGGACATCTTCCTCAACATCCTGACGACGATGGGTCTCGTCGAGCGCTACGTCACCGACTGGGCAGGTCCCGAGGCACTGGTCCGCGGGATCAACGTCAAGCTCGGCGTGCCCGCCTACGCCGGTGACACGCTGACCTTCACCGGCACCGTCGTCGGCCGGGAGGCCGGCGAGTTCACCGTCGAGGTCCGCGGCAGGGTCAGCCTCGGCGACCACGCCTCGGGGACCGTCCGCTTCGCCCTGCCGGAATAGCCGCCCGGAGCGCCGGAGCAGCCGCCCGGACCGCCGGCGGCCGGCCGGGGCCCGGGTTCCCGGCCGGCTCCTCACCGTCTCCGTCACCGTTTCCAGCCTTCACCCACGAGAGGTGCAGACACGTGTCCTCACTTTCCGGCCGTACGGCCGTCGCCGGCATCGGCGCGACCGAGTTCTCCAAGAAGTCCGGCCGGTCCGAGCTGCGGCTGGCCGCCGAGGCGGTGCACGCGGCGCTGGACGACGCGGGTCTGAGCCCGGCCGACGTGGACGGGATGGTCACCTACACCCAGGACGCCAACCAGGAGATCGCGGTCGCCCGCGAGGTGGGCATCGGCGACCTGTCGTTCTTCTCCCGCGTGCACTACGGCGGCGGGGCGGCCTGCGGCACGGTGCTGCACGCCGCCATGGCCGTGGCCACCGGGGTCGCCGGGACCGTGGTCTGCTATCGCGCGTTCAACGAGCGCTCCGGGCGCAGGTTCGGCCAGCCCGACGCCCGGCTCGGCGGCGAGCCGTCGTCCCAGGGACTGGAGATGAGCTGGCACGTGCCGTACGGGCTGATGACCCCGGCGGCCTGGGTGGCCATGTTCGCCCGGCGGTACATGCACGCGTACGGCGCCACCTCGGAGGACTTCGGCCGGGTGGCCGTGGCGATGCGCCGGCACGCGGCCACCAACCCCGCCGCCTGGTTCCACGGGCGGCCGATCACGCTGGAGGAGCACCAGGCCTCCCGGTGGATCGTGGAACCGCTGCACCTGCTCGACTGCTGCCAGGAGAGCGACGGCGCGGTGGCCCTGGTGGTCACCTCGGCCGAGCGGGCCCGCGACCTGCGCCGCTCGCCCGCGGTGATCCGGGCCGCGGCCCAGGGCTCGGGGGCGGGCCAGATGATGATGACCAGCTACTACCGCGACGACATGACCGGCCTGCCGGAGATGGGCGTCGTCGGCCGCAGGCTCTGGGAGCAGGCCGGGCTGGGCCCGTCGGACGTCCAGGCCGCCATCCTGTACGACCACTTCACCCCGTTCGTCCTGACGCAGCTGGAGGAGCTGGGCTTCTGCGGGCGTGGCGAGGCCCGGGACTACGTCGCCGGCGGCGGCATCGAGATCGACGGGCGGCTGCCGGTCAACCCGCACGGCGGGCAGCTCGGGGAGGCGTACATCCACGGGATGAACGGCATCGCCGAGGCCGTCCGCCAGATCCGCGGCACCTCGGTCAACCAGGTGCGGGACGTGCGAAACGTTCTGGTCACCGCCGGGACGGGCGTTCCCACGAGCGGTCTGGTCCTGTCGGCCGGCTGAGCCGGGCGCGGCGGGAGCGTGTCCCGGCGGGCGTCAGTAGGCGATGTCCCCGAGCTCCGCCGCGGCGAGCTCGACGCTGGGATATGTCTGGAACGACCTGTCCAGCCCCGTCACGCGCAGCAGCCGGGTGAAGCGCTCGCCGACGCCGCTGAGGACCAGGCGCCCGCCGGCCCGCTTCACCTCGTTGAGCGTCTTGACCATCAGATTCAGGCCGGAGGAGTCGCAGAAGCCGAGACCGGCCATGTCGACGACCAGGCGGGGCGGGGAGATGAGGCGGGCGGCCTCCGACAGCTGCAGGTGCAGGCGGGGGGCCGTGGCCATGTCGAGCTCGCCGGACAGGTGCACGATGACGACGTTGCCGTGCAGGCCCATGCTGGCGGAGAGGGCATCGAGTTGGTCGGGATCAATCGATCGCATCGCCGTTTCGCCTCTGCTCGCGCCCCTGAAGCGCGATATCGACTCCGCTCCGTGACCGTCCCGTCACCAAGCGCTTACCATATTTATCATCGCACACGGCAAAGGGGCAGCACGAGGGGGTCACGGGAGATCATTGCGCGGAACCCCGTTCGGGCCCGCGGATCCACGGGCCCGCGCCCGCTCACGGGGTGACGATGGTCGGGACCGCGAAGAAGACGATCATCGCGATCACCAGGCAGATCAGGAAGCCGACCACTTCCCAGGCCCAGTCGTAGTGGTGCTCGCCGCGCTTGACCGGCTTGGGTCTGCGGCGGGTCCCGCTCTCCGCCCGCTTCGGGTGGGCGGTCTCACCGGAGGCCGCGTCCGGGCCGGATCCGGCGATCGGCCGGGCGTCCGTCCCGGTGTCCGGGTCCGCGGTCCCGTCCGTCGTCCGGGGTTCCGCCACGGGTCCGGCGGAGGCGAAGAGGCCGCCCGTCCCGAGAGCGCCGCCCGTCCCGAGAGCGCCGTCCGCTCCGAAGGCGCCGCCCGGCCGGGACTCCCGGCCGTAGGGAGGTGCCAGACCGCCCAGCTGGTCCACCGGCAGGGGCCAGTCCGGGAGCGGTGGCTCCTCGGCCTGCCTCCCGGCCCGGCCCGGGGCGCCGGTCTCCTCCGGCGCGGGGCGCGGGGCGCGGGCCACGAGCTTGTCGGTGTAGGCCAGGGCCGCCCTGGCCTCCGGGGTCAGGGGACGGAACAGGTCGCCGGGGATCGGATAGTCCAGCCGGGGCGGGTTGCTCTCCAGGATGTCCGCCGGGATCGGCGAGGACAGGGGCATCGCCACGCGGGGCCTGGGCCGCTGCGGCCGGGGACGGCGCGGCGGCTGCAGGGCCGCGTCGTCGAGGGCGTTCAGCACCGAGTCGCGCAGCTTGGGCATGGGCTCGGTGGTCGCCTCGTGGGCGGAGACGGCCTGCGGGTCGCGCGGGGAGAAGAGGTCGGGCCCGGCCTGCGGCGCGGACGGGGCGCCGGGGCCCACCGGCCGGGTGGAGGGGGCGCCGATCCCCGCCGGCGGCGTGGGGACGTCGAGCCCGGCCTCGGTCACGGGCGGCGGCCAGCTGCCGGCGGTCGGCCAGAGCGCCTTCACCGGGAGGGACGTGATCATGGGGGCGGGGGGCGCGCCGACACCCGAGGCGGTGAGCACGGCGGCGCGCAGGGCGCCGGGCGGGGCGGCCCAGGGGGCGCGGGCCAGTACGTCACGGATCGGGGCGACGGCGAGCGCGCCGAACACCTCCTCGGCGCCGGCCGGGATCCGGGCCGAGGCCAGGGCCGAGCTGAGCGACTGGGCGAAGCGGCGGCAGGCGCTCACGGTGAGCTCGTCGGCGGTGTCGGCGGCCACGTCGAGCACCCAGGACATCTCGACGGTGTCCATCTCGCACACGCCCGACAGGTACAGCACCTCGCGCTGGTGGGGGCGCAGCTCGCGCAGGACCCGCTCGACGAAGGCGGAGGCGGGATCGGTCACGGAGGGGGGCGGGGCGTAGACGACGTCGCGCCGGTGGATCTCGCGGCGGGCCAGGGCGTACAGCGCGGCGCGCGGGGGCTCCACGGAGGTGACCGCGGTGAGGACGGCCACGAGGGTCGCCCCGGCGGTCTCGGGATCACCGAGCTGGTCGTGGCAGTAGGCGAACAGACCGGAGGCGTGGCGGTCGTAGAGCTCGGCGATCAACTCGCTGCGTGATCGCTGACCGAGGAGCGGCTGGGTCACGGCGGGAACCGGTTCCTCTGGGTACGGACGGGGCGGTGCGGGGCGGGTGAAGAATGTGACGCGTGGTGCGCGAGAGGGTGTCATGCCCACGATATGGGCAATGATGCCAAGTCAACGAGACCCTTCGCATCATTGGATACCTATTTGATGTCGAAGCCGTTTGACTGGGGGTAAGGGGACAGATCTGAAGCGGTCGCCGTAGTCTGGTCCGCGATAGATCATGGGGCGGTTGTGGCAGGGGGGCCGCGGCCCTGCCGGAGAGCCAGGGGTAGTGCATGATCACATTTGACGGTGTCACCAAGCGGTATCCGGACGGGACCGTCGCCGTGGACGATCTCAGTCTCGAGGTGCCCACCGGGGAGATCACCGTTTTCGTGGGTCCGTCGGGATGCGGCAAGACCACGTCGCTCCGCATGATCAACAGAATGATCGACCCCTCGGGGGGGCGGATCCTGCTCGACGGCGTGGACGTGACGACGATCGACCCGCCGACTCTGCGGCGCGGCATCGGCTACGTCATCCAGCAGGCCGGGCTCTTCCCGCACCGCAAGATCGTCGACAACGTCGCGACGGTGCCGTACCTGCTGGGCTGGGACAAGAAGAAGGCCCGCGACCGCGCCATGGAGCTGCTGGAGCGGGTCGGCCTCGATCTCCGGCTGGCCGGGCGCTATCCCTTCCAGCTCTCCGGCGGCCAGCAGCAGAGGGTCGGCGTGGCCCGCGCGCTCGCCGCCGACCCCCCGGTCCTGCTGATGGACGAGCCGTTCAGCGCGGTGGACCCGATCGTGCGGGCGAGCCTGCAGGAGGAGCTGCTGCGCCTGCAGGCCGAGCTCAACAAGACCATCGTGTTCGTCACCCACGACATCGACGAGGCGATCAAGCTCGGCGACCGGGTGGCCGTGCTCAGGGTGGGCGGCCGGCTGGCGCAGCTGGCCGACCCGGCGACGCTGCTGGCCGAGCCCGCCGACGACTTCGTCCGCGAGTTCCTGGGCCGCGACCGGGGCATCCGGCGGCTGTCCTTCGTCCCCGGCGACGGCCTGCGCCTGCGCGGGGACCTGACCGTGCCGGCCTCGGCCGAGGTCTCCTCGGTGCGCGGTACGGCGGAGGCCTGGCTGGTCGTGGTCGACGACGACGGCGGGCCGCTGGGCTGGATCGCTCCGAAGGACCTGCCGGACTCCGGCACGCTGGCCGGGGTGCCGGCGGCGCCGTACGGGACCTTCGTCAAGGGCCGCGACTCGCTGCGCTCCGCGCTGGACGCGGCGCTGCTGTCCCCCTCGGGGAACGCGATCGCCGTCGACGGGTCCGGCCGGGTCGTGGGGGTGGCGACCCGCGAGGCGCTGGACGAGGCGCTGGCCCGGGTCGCGGACGGTGCCCGTGGGTGAGGAGCCGCTGGTCCGCTGGGACTGGATCGGGCGCAACTGGCCGGAGATCCAGGAGCTGCTGGCCGACCACGTCATCATGGCCCTGGTCCCGGTGGTCGTCGGGCTGCTGCTGGCCCTTCCGCTCGGGCTGGCGGGCGCCCGCTGGCGCTGGCTCTACCAGCCCACGGTCGGCACGATGAACGTGATCTACTCGCTGCCCTCGCTGGCGGTCTTCATCGTGCTGATCCCGATCACCGGCCTGGCCACCCGGGCGACCATCATCGTGCCGCTCACCTTCTACGCGATGGCCGTGCTGATCCCGGCCGTCGTGGACGGGCTGACCTCGGTGCCCGACCACGTCCGCCAGTCCGCGGTGGCCATGGGCTTCACCCCGCTGCGGCGGCTGCTGCGGGTGGAGCTGCCGATCGCGGTGCCGGTGGTGCTGGCCGGCCTGCGGGTGGCGACGGTCTCCAGCATCAGCCTGGTCAGCGTGGGCGCGCTGGTCGGCCGGGGCGGGCTCGGCTATCTGTTCATCGACGGCTGGCAGCGGCAGTTCCCCACCCCGATCGTCGTCGGCGTCGTGCTGACCGCGATCCTGGCCGCGGTGGCGGATCTGCTGCTGGTCGTGGCGCAGCGATGGCTGACCCCGTGGTCCACGGCGAGGTCGAGGGTGCGGGAGGCGGCGTGAACTGGCTGGTCGACTTCTTCGGGAACGCCGCCAACTGGTCCGGCCCCGACGGCATCCCGCTGCGGGTGCTGGAGCACCTGGTGTTCGCCGGGCTCTCGCTGCTGCTGGCGGTGGTGCTCGCGGTCCCGCTGGGGCTGTGGATCGGGCACACCGGCAAGGGCGCGGTGCTGGTGGTGCTCAGCGCCAACGCGGCCCGTGCCCTGCCGACCCTGGGCCTGCTCGTGCTCGTCGTGCTGCTGATGGGCGTCGGCACCCTCGCGCCGGTGCTGATCCCGCTGGTGGCGCTGGCCGTACCGCCCATCCTGGTCAACACCTACGAGGGCATCCGCGGGGTGGACCCGGAGCTGCGCGACGCGGCGTACGGCATGGGCCTGCGCGGACGCCAGGTCCTGGGCGGGGTGCTGGTGCCGGTCGCGCTCCCGCTGATCCTGCTCGGCATGCGCACGGCCGCGATCCAGGTGGTGGCGACCGCGACGGTGGCCGCATACGTGGGTCTGGGCGGCCTGGGGCGCTACATCATCGACGGTCTGGCGACCAAGGACTACCCGCGCGCGATCGGCGGGGCCGTCCTGGTGGCCGCTCTGGCGCTGGCCGTTCAGGGGTTGTTCGCACTGGTCCAGAGGGTCACGGTGTCCCCCGGGGTGAGCGGGCGCCAGAGGATCCGATAAAATATGCATTACCCCCCGTTTTAGAAGGGAAAGCACGATGAAGCGCTTCTTCGGCACCGCGGCCGTGATCCTGTCCGCGGCGCTCACTCTCAGCGCGTGCGGTGGCGGCGGAGACCCGCTCACCAGCGCGTCGGCGAGCCCCGCGGAGTCCGGCGCCGCGTCGGCGCCCGCGTCCGGGGGGAAGGTCGTCGTCGGCTCGGCCAACTTCCCGGAGAACGTCCTGCTGGCCGAGATCTACTCCCAGGCCCTGACCGCCAAGGGCGTGCAGGTCGAGGAGAAGCTCAACATCGGCAGCCGCGAGATCCTCTACGACCAGATCAAGAGCGGCGGCCTGACGATCCTGCCGGAGTACATCGGCTCGCTGCTGGCCTACGTCGACAAGGAGGCGACGGCCAAGAGCAAGGACGACGTCGTCGCCGCCCTGAAGGAGAAGCTCCCGGCCGAGCTGGAGATCCTGGAGCCCGCCGCGGCCGAGGACAACAACTCGCTGACCGTCGCCAAGGCCACCGCCGAGAAGGACGGCCTGACCACGATCGAGGACCTGGCCAAGGTCGCCAAGAACTACGCGGTGGGCGGCCCGCCGGAGTTCCAGTCCCGCCAGGAGAAGAACTTCCAGGACACCTACGGCCTGGAGTTCAAGGAGTGGAAGAAGACCGGTGACGCCACCGCCGACGCCATCAAGGACGGCACCGTCCAGGTCGGCAACGTCTTCACCACCGACCCCAAGATCGTGATCAACGACCTGGTCTCGCTGCAGGACACCAAGAACGCCTTCGCCGCCGAGAACATCACGCCGCTGGTGAACAAGGCCGCAGTGAACGACACCGTCAGGACCACGCTGAACGCGGTCTCCGCCAAGCTCGACACGGCCGGCCTCGTCGCGCTCATGAAGCGCGTCGCGGTCGACAAGGAGGACGCCGACGCGGTGGCCAAGGACTGGCTGACCCAGAACGGCCTGCTGTAGTCCCCGCGGCTCCCCGCGCGCCGTGAGCGGGGGCCGCGGAGGCCGGACGGAAGGGTCCCCACCCGGGGTGGGGGCCCTTTTCCATGTCAGGGGCCCGGGACGGGGGCGGCGGCCCGTGACTTTAAAGTGGTTCGGCGTGAGGGAGGTCGGATGAGCGAGTTCACCGAGGCGATGGCGCAGGTCGCCGGGGCGGTCTCGGTCGTCACCGTGCGGGACGGCCGTGACGACGTGGGCACCACCGTGACCACCTTCGCCTCCGTCTCCCTAGACCCGCCGCTGGTGATGGTCAGCCTGGCGAGCGGGGGATACCTCAACGAACTGCTGCTGCGCCACGACCGCTGGGCGGTGAGCGTGCTGTCGGCGGAGCAGAAGGCGATCGCCAGCCGCTTCGCCACCCCCGGCCGCCCCGGCGCCCGGCTGCTGCTCGCGGGCACCGCGCACCACCGGGGCGAGCTGAGCGGGGCCCTCGTCGTGGAGAAGGGCGTCACCGCCCTGGAGGCCGAGACGACCCAGGTCGTCCCCGCCGGGGACCACACCCTCTATCTCGCCCACGTCCTGGCGGTCGACTATGTCGACGCCGCGACCGTCCCGCTCGTACGGCTCCGCGGCCGCTATCGCCCCGTCGGCTGACGTCCGCCGGCATCGCGCCGGACCGCGCGGAGGGCCGGAGGGCGGAGCCGTACGGTCCGTCAGGCCTTCTCCATCATCATGACGATGATGAGGCCGACGAGGTGGATCAGCACGATGAACACCATCAGGGCGACGAACATCCACTTGGCGGGGCCGTGCTCGAAGTGCTTGCCCTCCTTCAGTGGAGGCCGCTGCGCCTGACGGTCGGCGATCCGCTCTTCCAGGCTCTTTCGCTTCTGACGTTCCATGACCGTTCCTCGGTGACCGGTGCTGTCGGGATTGGTAGATTATGTGGTCCCCTGCCCGAATAGCGGCAAGAGAACCTCGACGGGAGGGGTCAGCGCTCGACGGGCACGCCGACCAGGGAGCCGTACTCAACCCAGGAACCGTCGTAGTTCTTGACGGCCGGCAGGTCCAGCAACTGGCTGAGGACGAACCAGGTGTGGGCGCTGCGCTCGCCGATGCGGCAGTAGACGATGGTCTCGCGGTTGCCTTCGGGCTGAAGGTCGACGCCGGCCTGCCCGTACAGGGCGCGCAGTCGCTCGTCGGACTTGAAGGTGCCGTCGTCGTCGGCGGCCTGCGACCACGGGACGTTCTTGGCGGTGGGGACGTGCCCGGCGACCTGGGACTGCTCCTGCGGCAGGTGCGCCGGGGCCAGGATCTTGCCGGTGAACTCGTCCGGGGAGCGCACGTCGACGATGGTCGCGGTGCCGATGGCCGCCACGACCTCGTCGCGGAAGGCCCGGATCGAGGCGTCGGGCTCGGCGGCCCGGTAACGGGTGGCCGGGCGCCGGACGGGTTCGCCGGTCAGCTTCCGGCCCTCCAGCTGCCACTTCTTGCGTCCGCCGTCGAGCAGGCGCACGTCGCCGTGGCCGTAGATCTTGAAGTACCAGTAGGCGTAGGCGGCGAACCAGTTGTTGTTGCCGCCGTACAGGATCACGGTGTCGCCTTCGGCGATGCCCTTGCGGGACATCAGGTCCTCGAAGGCGTCCTTGTCGATGAAGTCGCGGCGGACGGGATCCTGCAGGTCCTCGCGCCAGTCGAGCTTGACGGCGCCGCGGATGTGGTCGATGTCGTAGGCGCGGGTGTCCTCGTCGACCTCGACGAGGACGATCCCGGGGGTGTCGAGGTTGGCCTCCACCCAGTCGGCGTCGACCAGGACGTCTGCACGGCTCATGCGTGTTTCTCCTCAGGCGGCGGGCCGGGCAGACGACTGCTTCGACCACTAACTATTAGTACACTAATCGTTAGGATACTAAATGGGATAACGTGGCAGTAGACGCTGTGGAGGTCTGCATGAGTGACATTGGCGACACCGTCGACCCGCTGTCTCTGGAGAACCAGGTCTGCTTCGCCCTGGCGGTCGCCTCGCGATCGGTGATCGGCCTCTACCGGCCGGTGCTGGAGCCGATGGGGCTGACCCATCCGCAGTATCTGGTGATGCTGGCGCTGTGGCAGCACGCGCCGTTGTCGGTCAAGGAGCTCAGCCGGCTGCTGCAACTGGAGCCGGCCACGCTGTCGCCGCTGCTCAAGCGCCTGGAGACCGCCGGGCTCGTCGAGCGCCGGCGCGCCGCCGCCGACGAGCGCTCCCTGGCGGTGACCCTGACCGAGTCCGGCCGCGCGCTGCGCGGGCAGGCCGAGAAGATCCCCGCGGCGATCGTCGAGCGGCTCGGCATGGACCTGACGGAGCTGCAGGAACTGCACCGGGCGCTGACCCGGGTGATCGCCGCGGCCGGCGAAGCCCACCCCGCCACGGGCTGATGCGCGTCCCGTGCCGCCGTACGGCCTGGGCCGTCCTCAAAACGTGTCCCACGGGTGGGCGGCGCCCGGCCGTCGGCACCGCCGTACCCGCTTTCAGCCTGAGGGCCCGTCCGGCTAGTGGATCGTCCAGGTGCCGGGCAGGATGAGCGGGCCGTACGGCGACAGGCCCAGCTCGCCGGAGAGCCGGGCCAGCGGGCCCCAGGCCTCCAGCCGGACCCGGGCCAGCGCGGCGGACCTGTCCTCGCTGGACTCCGGCGGGCGCAGGCGCTCCAGCGGGTGCAGCTTGGGATAGCTGCGCACGGGGGCGTCGGCCGCCAGCCCGGCCCGCTTGCGGGCCAGTTCGAGGGCGTCCTCCAGGCCGCCGATCTCGTCGACCAGCCCGCCGGCGCGGGCGTCGGAACCGGTCCAGACCCGGCCCCTGGCCAGCTCGTGGGCGCGGTCTCGGGTCAGGCCGCGGCCCTCGGCCACCTTGCCGACGAAGTCGTCGTAGATCCGGTCCAGCCAGGCGTTGACCCGCGCCCACTGCGCCTCGGAGAAGCCGTGCGAGGGAGAGAACATCGCCGCGTTGGCGCCCTCGCTCACGGTCTCGGAGGTCACGCCGATCTTGTCCAGCAGCTCGCCGATGACGGGCTTGCCGCCGAAGACGCCGATCGACCCGGTGAGGGTGCCCGGCTGAGCGATGATCACGTCGGCGGCCATCGAGATGAAGTAGCCCCCGGAGGCGGCCAGGTCTCCCATCGAGACCACGACCGGCTTGCCCGCCTTGCGCAGGAGCACGACCTCGCGCCAGATCGTGTCGGAGGCGACGTAGGAACCGCCGGGGCTGTCCACCCGGAAGACGACCGCCTTCACGTGGTCGTCACGGCGGGCCGCGCGCAGGGCGGCGCTGATCGTGTCGGCGCCCACCGCGCCGCCGCCGCCCAGCGGGCTGCGCCCGCTGCGGCCGAGCCGGATCGCGCCGCTGGCCTGGATCAGGGCCACGACCTGCTCGCCCGGGTGCGGGAGCTTCTTGACCAGGCCGCCGCGGTGGTAGCGGGCGACGTAGAGCAGCAGGGAGTCCGGCCCGGTCTCCCGCTTGACCTCGTCGTAGACCTCGTCGCGGTAGGCGAGGCGGTCGACCAGCCCGGCGTCGACCGCCTCGGAGCCGATGAACGGGCCCTGGTCGATGAGCTCGCGGACCTTGGCCGGGTCGATCCCGCGCCCCTCGGCGACGCCGGCCACGACCTGCTCGGTGACGGACTCGGCGATGCGGGCGATCGACTCGCGGTGCGGCTCGGTCATGTGGTCCTGGGTGAACATGTTCGCGGCCGTCTTGTACTCGTGCCGCTGGCCGAGCTCGTACTCCACGCCGAGCTTGCCGAGCGCGCCCCGCACGAAGCGCTGCTCCAGCGAGACACCGGTCAGCCCGACGTCGCCCGAGGGCTGGAGGTAGACCCGCTCGAAGGCGCTGGCCAGGTAGTAGGGCACGGTGCCCGCGCCGAACTCGCCGAACGTCTCGGCGAACACCACCGTCAGCTTGCCCGCCGCCCGGAACCGGACCACCGCCTGGCGCAGCTCCTGCACCATGGCCAGGCCGAGCGGGTTCGTGCCGATCTTGACGATGAGTCCCTTGACCCGGCTGTCCTGCCGGGCCCGCTTGAGGCCCGACAGCACGTCGGTCAGCCGCGTCTTGCGCATGGACAGGACCGCGCCGAGCGGATCGGTCGGCGGCCTGTCCGTCAGGCCCTCGGTGAGGTCGAGCTCCAGCACCAGAGGGGCGGTCCGTCGCTGCCGGATGCGGTCGACGGTCTCGGTGATCACCTTGGTCGCGTCCATACGCCTCACCCTAAGCGACGCGTCCCGGACTCAGGCGATACGGCGGGCGTTCACATACTTTCGTAGGGTCGAGGTGGACTTGATGAGAGATGTTCCCTTGAGCCGGCGCTTCTCGGCGGCGGCGAGGGCGGTCTTGACCGTGGCCGTGCCGCCGGCCTTCGCGGTGAGGTTGACCGCGCCGTTCGCCCAGTTCAGCCAGGCGGCCAGCAGCTCGCTGTCGAACTCGGCCTTCTTGGTGTCCGCGGTCTTCGCGCCCGGCCTGAGCACCCGGTAGGCCGTGCCCAGCGTGGAGGCGCGCGTCACCTCGGGGAAGACCGCGCTGGCCTTGCCGATCAGGCGCAGATAGCAGCCGAGCGTCTCGTCCGGCAGGCTTCCCTTACCCCGGGTGACCTCTGAGGCCCACTGGGCGGCGGTCAGGGTCCTGGCCGCCCTGCCCCGGACGCACACCGCCGGCGTGCCCGCGGGGGGAGTGGCGGTCACGGTCACGGTGACGGTCACCGTGGGCAGCGGGACGGGCGCCGGGTCCGCCGGAGGCGGGGTGTCCCGCGGGCCGGGGCTCGGCTGCGGCCCGGAGCTGGGCTCCGGGCTGGGGGTGCCCGGGGTGTCCTCGGACGGGTCGTCGGTGGAGTCGTCCCCGGGCTCGGGCTCCTGGCTGACGCCGGGCTGGGGCTCGCCGCCCAGGACCGCGACGCCCAGGTCGAGGCGGGGCGTGGTCGCCCCGGCGTAGGTGATCGGGCGGCCGGCGGTCTTCAGCCTGCCGAGGAGGGCGTCCGGGGCCTCGCCGGGGAACTTCCCGGCCATGAGCGCGAACGCGCCGGCGACGTACGGGGTGGCCATCGAGGTCCCGCTGTAGACCTGGGTGCCGCCGCCGGGGACGGCGGAGTCGATCTCCAGTCCCGGCGCGAACAGGTCGAGCGTGGGGCCGTGGTTGGACCAGGAGGCCACGTGGTCGTCGTCGCCGGTGGCGCCCACGGTCACCGCCCCGGAGAAGCATCCCGGGGCCCCGCCGCCGTTCACGCCGTCGTTGCCCGCGGCGGCGGCGACCGCCACGCCCTTGGCGCGCAGCGCGTCGACCTTCTCCCTCATCGACTGCAGCTCCGCGACGTCGTCGCAGGTTCCCTCGAAGAGGCCGCCGCCGAGGCTGAGGTTGGCCGAGACCAGGCCGGGACGGGAGTCCTTGAGCCGGGCGACGTGGTCGAGGGCCAGCAGGAGCGAGGACTCGTAGGCGGTCAGGCAGACCTCCCCGCCGCCGTCGCCCAGGCAGTCGTTGTCCCGGCTGAAGACCTGGATCGCCACGATGTCCGCGTCCGGGGCGACGGCGTGGGCGATGCCCGCCACGTGGGTGCCGTGGTCGCAGAGGTTGGCGCCGTCGTGCACGCACTTGGCCGTCTCGGCGTCGGCGGAGCCGGGGTCGGCCGTCTGCCCGTTGGGGCACAGGGACTCCACCGTCCCGTCCGCCGCGGAGAAGCACGCCTGCTCCACGACCTTGCCGTTCAGCGCGGGGTGGTCGGCGTCGATCCCGGTGTCGATGATCGCGATCGTCTGCCCGGCCCCCCGCACACCCGCGGCGTGGACCCTGTCCGCGCCGATCACCTGGAGGCCGGAGGCGAGCGAGGCGGGGGAGTAGGTGCGGTCGCGCCGTACCGACACCACCCGGGGGTCCTCGGCCAGCGCGGCCAGGGCCTCGCCGGTCGCCTCGACCACGATGAAGGAGGTGCCCTGCGGCTGGAGCAGGACCTCGGCGTCCGGCAGGGCCTGCGCCTGACCGGCCACCGGGGCGGTCTCGGCGGGGGCGGTCACCTCGACGATGACGCGGGTCCCGTCCGGGTCGGAGGCGAGCCCGTCCTCCAGCTTCGGCGCGTCCCCGGGCGGCGTGTCCCCGGGCGGCGGGGCCTCGGTCTCGGCGGGCGGGGTCTCGGCCGGCGGGGCCTGGGCGGGAGGTGCGCTCTCGGCCGGCGGGTCCCCGGCGCCCGGTGCGGGACTCTCCTGCGCGGCCGGGGGTGGCGCGGCCGGGCTCTCACTGACCGCCGGAGGCGGCGCGGCGGGCTCCTCGGCGAGCGCCGGCGCGGCCGGGACGAGGGTGAGTATGGTCGCCAGGGCCGCGAGGGCTCGAATTCGCACACGTCCTCCGAGGGATGAAACGGGCGATTCGGAGTCTAGGCAGACGATCCCACTTGGTGAATACCTCAGCCCCCATTCAGGGGATCTTCTCAGCGGGCCCTCAGGCCACGGCTCGGCAGGTGATCAACCGTGCGCGCCGGACGAACCCGGCCCGGCGGATGTGAATCCTGCCGGGCACGTGTCCCGTGAGCGGCGCGGAAGAGCCTTCGTCCGGCGTGGACGCCGGAGGGAGGCTCTCGATCTCGATGCAGAGGGCTCGCGCATCCTGTTAGAGGGCCTGGGCCTCCCAGATGTACTTGACCTTGGCGGTCTTGCCCTGGGCGTCGTTGCTCTCCGGGACGGCGGGAAGCAGCCACGACAGCCGGTACCACCTGCTGTCGCCGGGCTGGGCGGTCCACACGTCGGTGTTGCTGTCGGCGAAGTTGCGGGGCAGGTCGGTCATGTGGAAGTCGGCGTTGTTCGCGCTGCCGAACACGTAGGGCGCCTCGGTGTCGCGGACGTAGTTCTCGCACTCGGGGTCGGCCTGGGCCCAGCCCATGTCGGTCTCGACGCTGTTGGTCCCGTGGTCGACGCTCGTCAGCAGGTAGGGGGCCAGGTCGTCCTGCACGTCGGCGTACAGCTTGACGCGGGCGGTCATGGTTCCCATGTAGGTGACCTTGATGCACGTCGATCCGCCCGCGTTGGGCCTGTCGGTCGCGACCACGCCCGTGTCCTGCAACTGCAGCGTCGGGTAGATGTCAGAGGAGTTGACGTTGTTGACGGTGAACGCCGCCGAGGCGAACCGGTCGTTGGCGATCTCGACGCTGCCGGCTTTCCATTCGCTGGTGGAGTTGTCGGTCTGGTCGCTGAAGGCCGCCTGGGAGGCGTTCCAGACGATGGCGGCGCCTCCCACCAGGCCCAGGATCGGGAAGATGCCGATCAGTCCCCGGCTCTTGCGGCGTCGTCTGGGGCGGCGGTGGCCGACCGGCGTGCGGGTGTCCGGCGTCTGAGTCTCACGCTCAGTGATGATGTCCATACTCACTTATCGGCGGCGACGGCCCCTCCGGTAGGAATTCGGCTGGGGCTTCTTCGTCACGGAGGGTACGCACATCAGGCCCAGCCCCAGGAGCGCGGCCACGGCGACGAGGCCGTACTCGCGCTCGTGCAGCCAGACGGCGGGCAGCCCGATGTAGGGGACCAGCAGCCGGGGCAGGCCGATGACCGAGGCCTCCGGCACCGGAGTGGAGTCGGCCTTCTCGTTGGCGTCGCCCTTGGTGATCAGGGGTTTGCCGGGCACGTGCTCGGTCACCCGGTGGATCAGCGTGCTCCCGGGACGGGCCGGGTTGTTCACCAGCACCATCACCCCGGGCACGGCCTGGTCGGCTCCGGTCGGTTCGACGATCACCAGGTCTCCGGGGCGCAGGTGCGGCATCATCGAGCCGGTCATGACGACCTGGCTCTGCCAGCTGAACAGCACGGGGACGAGGGAGACCAGGAGGAAGAGGATGACCGTCCCGCGCGTGAAGCGTGCGGCGATGTCGGCCACCCGCCAGACGGCTCGGCCCAGCCTGCGCAGGCCGGAGGGGAAGGTGGCGACGGGCACTGTGCGCGTGGTCACGATTCAACCGTTCTTTCCGATGGATGATGCCGTCTTATCGGCCGCTGCGGCATCGATCTGAAGAAGGCCCAGAAAAGGCCCGGGAAAGAAAGGACCCCTCATCGGGGGTGCGGCGTCGTGCGGACCGTGCCGGACGGACGCGGCCGGTTCGGGGCGGGAGCCGTACGGCCCGCGGGAACGGCTCGGCCCCCCGCGGCGTGACGCGCACGGAGGGCCGAGTGCCGGAAATATTACTTGAGGCCGTTGGCGATCGCGGTGATCAGCTCACCGTTGGTCGTGTCGCCGCTGGTCTCCCAGAAGAAGGCGCCGCCCAGACCCTGGTTCTTGGCGTAGGCCATCTTGCTGTTGACGGTGGCCGGGGTGTCGTAGCTCCACCACTGGCCGTTGCAGAAGCCGTAGGCCGTGCCGCCGACGGTGCCGGTGGCCGGGCACTTGGTCTTGAGGACCTTGTAGTCCTCGATGCCGGCCTCGTAGGTGCCCGGGGCCGCGCCGGTGGCGGTGCCGCCCGGAGCCGACTGGGTCACCCCGGTCCAGCCGCGGCCGTAGAAGCCGATGCCCAGCAGGATCTTGCTCGCCGGGACGCCCTTGCTCTTGAGCTTCTGGACGGCGGCGTCGGAGTAGTAGCCGGCCTTCGGGATGCCGCTGTAGGAGTTCAGGGCCGAGTGCGGAGCGGTCGGGCCCTTCGCGTCCCAGGCGCCGAAGTAGTCGTAGGTCATCGGCATGAGCCAGTTGAGGTTCGAGACCGCGCCGGCGTAGTCGGCGGCGTCGATCTTGCCGCCGTCGGTGCCGTCGGCGGTGATCGCCGCGGTGATCAGGGCGCTGGAGCCGAACTTGGCGCGCAGCGCGGAGACCAGGTTCTTGAACGCGGCCGGACCGCTGGTGTCACAGCTCAGACCGCAGGCGTTGGGGTACTCCCAGTCGATGTCGATGCCGTCGAACACGTCGGCCCAGCGCGGGTCCTCGACCAGGTCGTGGCAGGACTGGGCGAACGCGGCCGGGTTGGCCGCGGCCTGGGTGAAGCCGCCCGACCAGGTCCAGCCGCCGAAGGACCAGATGACCTTGATGTTCGGGTAGGCCTTCTTCAGCTTGCGCAGCTGGTTGAAGTTGCCGCGCAGCGGCTGGTCCCAGGTGTCGGCGACGCCGTCGACGCTCTGGTCGGCGGTGTAGGCCTTGTCGTAGTCGGCGTAGGAGTCGCCGATGGTGCACTTGCCGCCGGTGGTGTTGCCGAAGGCGTACAGGATGTGGGTCAGCTTCGAGGCGGAACCGTTGGTGACCAGGTTCTTGACGTGGAAGTTGCGACCGTAGACGCCCCAGTTGGTGAAGTAGCCGACGACCTTCTTGCCCGAGGGGTTGGGGTCGACCGTCGGCGTCACGGTGGGCGTCGCCGTCGGCGTGGCGGTGGGGGTCACCGTGGGCTTGACGGTGGGCGTGGCCGTGGGGGTGGCCGTCGGCGTCACGGTGGGCGTCGCCGTGGGGGTGCCGCCCGTGCCGGAGCAGGAGGCGCCGTTGAGCTTGCAGTTCGTCAGGCCGCTCAGCCCGCCCGGAGCGCCGACGAACCCGAAGCTCAGCGAGGCGCCGGCCGCGATGCCGCCGTTCCACGACTTGTTGACGAAGGTGTAGTGGTTGCCGCTCTTGGTCATGTCGGCGTCCCAGGCCGACGAGAGCGAGGTGCCGGAGGGGAGATCGAACTCGACCTTCCAGCTGCTCAGAGCGGTGCTGCCCGCCTTGACGGTGACCTTCCCCTGGAAGCCGGAGCCCCAGTCGGAGTCGGTGGCGTAGGTCGCGGTGGCGGGGGTCGCGGCGTCGGCGGTGCCGAGTCCCAGCGGGACTAACAGCGCGGTGGCCGCGAGCAGAGAGCCGATGGTGATGCGTCGCAAGGGTCGCTCCAGGTCAAAGAGTACTTGGCCCCCGTACTCATAGGAAAGTTTCCTATTAGTTAAGGAGAGTAAGACTCTGTTCGCGCAACGGTCAATGCCCTTGGAGGCGCCATAAGACGGATTTAAGGTCCGGCTAATCCACCGGATAAGCGAAGGGCCGGTCATACATAGGGTGATCGGCCGTTCACGGGAGGGCAGCCGCTCCGGTCCCCGGGCATGGCCACCTTTTTGTGGGTACTTGCCGGGCGGGTACGGCGGGCCGAAGCTTGGTCGTGGGCGGGCGGCCGTCGGGGCCCGGGGAAGCGGGGAGGTGGGTCGTGCTCCGGCCGGAGGGGGCTCAGGGAGCCGGTTGGGAGGCGGCCAGCTTCTCCAGGCGGCGGTGGCCCCAGTCGGAGAGGGGCTCCAGGGCCTCGGAGAGGTCACGCCCGAACGGCGTCAGGGAGTACTCCGTCCTCAGCGGCCACGCGTCGTGCGCCTGCCGGTGGACCAGGCCGTCGCCCTCCATCTCCCGCAGCGTCTGAGTCAGCACCTTCTCGGTGAGGCCCGGCAGCCGCCGGAGCAGCTCGCTGGGGCGGTGCGGGCCGGATTCCAGCAGCCACAGCAGGATCGTCTTCCACTTGCCGTCGATCACGGCGATCGCGGCGGTCACCCCGCAGACGTTCGGGTCCTGGGCACGGCTGCGCGTCATCGTCGTCTCCTCTGTCAGCGATCACTCATTCTTCCAAGGAGCTGAGGCATGCCCTCGACTACCGAACAGTCTGCCGTCACCGTGCTCGGCCTGGGGCCGATGGGCCGGGCGCTGGCCGGCGCCTTCCTGGACGCCGGACTGCCGACCACGGTCTGGAACCGGACCCCGGGCAGGGACCGGGACCTGGTCGCGCGGGGCGCGAGCGGCGCCGTCTCACCGGAGGAGGCGGTCGCCGCGAGCGGGCTGACCGTGGTCTGCGTGGTGAACTACGACGCGGTGGACGCCATCGTGCGGCGCGAGGCGGTCACCGCCGCGCTCAAGGGGCGCACGATGGTGAACCTGACCGCCGACGTCCCCGCACGGGCCCGGGAGAGCGCGGACTGGGCGGCCGGGCACGGCATCGGGTACCTGGACGGCGCGATCATGACGCCGACCGTGACCATCGGGACGCCGGGGGCGGTCTTCCTGCACAGCGGCCCGGAGGAGCTCTACCGCAGGCACCGGGCGGTGCTGGACGTCCTGGGCGGGACCCACACCCACCTCGGTACGGAGATCGGCCGGGCGGCCGCCTACGACATCGCGTTGCTCGACGTCTTCTGGACCGCGATGGCCGGCTACGCGCACGCGCTGGCCGTGGCCAGGGCGGAGGGCGTCACCGCGCGGGAGCTGGCGCCGTTCGCCAAGGGCATCGGGGCGATCCTCCCGCCGATCTTCGAGCAGGGGGCGGAGGAGGTCGACGCCGGCACCTTCTCCGGCGAGGGCAACCCCATCACCTCGGCGGTGTCGTCCATGGCCCACATCGTCCACGTCTCGGAGTCCCACGGCATCGACGCGGGCGTGATGCGCGCCGCCGAGGGCCTGGCCCGCCGCGCCGTCGGCCGCGGCCACGGCGCCGACGGTTTCCTGCGGATCACCGAGCTCCTGAACCCCCGCCGGTGAACCGCCGGGCTGAAGCCTCCCCCGGCCCCGGGGGCCCGGATCGGGCTTCCCGGGACCGGGCGGGGTGATCACTCCACCTCGTCCTCGGCCAGCAGGGGCTCCGGGGCGGACTCCGGGGCGGGCGCGGGCGGGGTGTGGCGCAGCCAGAGGGTGGCCAGGGGCGGGACGCGCAGGTGGACGGAGTAAGGCAGGCCGTGGTGGGGTTCCTCGACGGCCTCGACGGCGCCCATGTTGCCCACGCCGCTGCCGGCGTAGTCGTAGGCGTCGGTGTTGACGACCTCCTCCCACGCGCCGTCGTACGGCAGGCCGAGGTGGTAGTCCTCGTGCGGGCCGCCGGAGAAGTTGGCCACGCAGGCCAGGGCGGAGCCGTCGGCGTCGTAGCGCAGGAAGGAGAAGACGTTGCCGGAGGCGTCGTCGGCGTCGATCCAGCGGAAACCCTCGGGGGAGTGGTCCAGCCGCCACAGGGCGGGGGTCTCCCGGTAGATCCGGTTGAGGTCGCGCACCAGCCGCTGCACGCCCTTGTGCCCGTCGAACTCGAGCACCCACCAGTCGAGCCCGCGCTCCTCCGACCACTCCGAGCCCTGGCCGAACTCCCCTCCCATGAACAGCAGCTGCTTGCCGGGGTGGGCCCACATGAACGCGAACAGCGCCCGCAGGTTGGCGAAGCGCTGCCACTCGTCACCGGGCATCTTGCCCAGCAGCGAGCCCTTGCCGTGCACGACCTCGTCGTGCGAGAGGGGCAGCACGAAGTTCTCCGAGTAGGCGTACATCAGGGAGAACGTCATCTGGTGGTGGTGGTACTGCCGGAAGACCGGCTCGTGCCGGAGATAGGCCAGGGTGTCGTGCATCCAGCCCATGTTCCACTTGAAGCCGAAGCCCAGGCCGCCGAGGTAGGCGGGCCGGGAGACGCCCGGCCAGGCCGTCGACTCCTCGGCGATCGTGACGATCCCGGGGGCCTCGCGGTAGGAGACGGAGTTCATCTCCTTGAGGAACTCCACCGCGTCGAGGTTCTCCCGCCCGCCGTACTGGTTGGGCGTCCACTCGCCCTCGCGCCGCGAGTAGTCGAGATAGAGCATCGAGGCGACCGCGTCCACCCGCAGGCCGTCGATGTGGAACTCGCGCAGCCAGTAGGTTGCGTTGGCGACCAGGAAGTTGCGCACCTCGCGGCGGCCGAAGTCGAAGATGTAGGTGCCCCACTCGGGGTGCTCGCCCCTGGCCGGGTCGGCGTGCTCGTACAGCGGGGTGCCGTCGAAGCGGGCCAGCGCCCAGGCGTCCATCGGGAAGTGCGCGGGCACCCAGTCGAGCAGCACCCCGATCCCCGCCTCGTGCAGCTTGTCCACCAGGTGGCGGAACTCGTCCGGCGAGCCGAAGCGGGACGTCGGGGCGTAGTAGGAGGTCACCTGGTACCCCCAGGAGCCGCCGAACGGGTGCTCGGCCACGGGCAGCAGCTCCACGTGCGTGAAGCCCATCTCCTTGACGTAGTCGACCAGCTCCGTGGCCATCTCCCGGTAGGACAGGCCGGGCCGCCAGGAGCCCAGGTGCACCTCGTAGATGCTCATCGGCCCTTCCAGGGCCCTGCGCGCGGGGCGCTCGATCATCCAGGCGTCGTCGTTCCAGGTGTAGTCCGACCGGTCGACCACCGAGGCGGTCGCGGGCGGCAGCTCGGTGCGGCGGGCCATCGGGTCGGCCTTGTCCCGCCAGATCCCGTCCGCGCCCAGGATGGCGAACTTGTAGCGCTCGCCCTCCGCCAGGCCGGGGATGAACAGCTCCCAGACGCCCGAGCGGCCCAGCGAGCGCATGGGGTGACCGGACCCGTTCCAGTGGTTGAAGTCGCCGATCACCCGGACCCCGCGCGCGTTCGGCGCCCAGACGGTGAAGGCGACGCCGTCGGTGTCCTCGTGCCGCGTCAGCCGGGCGCCGAGCGCCTCCCAGAGCCGCTCGTGGCGCCCCTCGCCGATCAGATGGAGGTCCACCTCGCCCAGGGTGGGCCAGTAACGGTAGGGGTCGGGGGTCTCGTGCGGCTCACCGTCGCCGTAGAAGGCGCGGATCCGGTAGTCGGGGATCTTGTCCAGCCCGGGGACCGTCACCGCGAACACCCCGTAGGCCATGTGCTCCATGTCGTGGGCCTGACCGTCCACGACCGCCTGGACCTTCTCCGCCATCGGCCGCAGCGCCCGGACGGTCACCCCGCCGGGTCCGGGATGCGCGCCGAGGATCGAATGCGGATCGTGGTGCGCCCCGCCCGCCAACCGGTTCAGGTCCAGGTCCAGGTGCACGTTCATGGATCACTCCCGATAGATGGACGATATCCCCTAACCCTGCCCGCTCGGCGGCGTTCAACCCACCCCATCCGTGGCCTGGTGGGAAAGATGTTCTCATCGTCTTACGCCGTTCTCCCGGAAACGGGAAGATCACCCGGGCCCGGGACCCCGGGTGGGATTCCTCCGCTCAGCGCGGGTTCTCCGCCGTCACGTCACGCGGGGTGATGCGGAAGCCCTGCCAGTGGGTGGGCATGGGGTCGGCGTCCTCGTCGCGGGCGACGTGGTGGTAGCTCACGCCCACCCAGACGACCGGGTCGGTGAGCCGCTCGCCGTCGACGTAGCGGTCGACGCTCTGCGCGCAGTCGGGGGCGGGGTTGGTGGTGGCCAGGCGCTCGCAGGCGCGGTACTGGCTGACGTAGAGGTCGGCGCGGGTGAAGGCCTCGTCGTCGGGGCCGCGGTACTCGGCGCTGTCGGAGTTGCCGATCTCCCAGGAGACGCGGTGCCCGTCGGCGTTGAGGGTGCCGGAGTCGGCCACCCGCCACCAGCGCGTCCGCCGGTTGACGGCCGCGGTCTCCTCGGTGAGCACCTTGCGGCTGAGCGCGCGCCTGGCCGTCCCGGAGCCGGTGAAGTCGTACTGCTCCACGACGTCGCCGCCCCGGCCGGCGACGTCGAAGTCGAGTCGCCAGAAGACGTTGTGGCTGTGGCTCTGCTCGACGTGCGTGCTGCCCCGCTTGGTCGGCCAGCCGTACTCGGGCGCGGCGGTGAAGCCGGACAGCGACCCCGTGGCGCCCACCCGCGGAGTGATCGCGCCGTCGTCGGAGAAGGCCCACTCGACCAGGTAGGTGTACCAGCCGACCTGGAAGGCGGCGTACACCACGAGCTCGCTGCCCTGCGCCGAGAGGTTCGGCTCACCGGGGCGCGGCTTCAGGTAGGCGTGGCCGCGCGGCCGTACGCCCACGCAGACGAACTGCTCGCGGCGCTCGCCGCCGGGGCAGTCGGCCTCCTGCAGCACGACGGCGTTCTCGCCGAGGGTGCCGATGTCGTGGAAGCGGGGCTCGCCGCTGTCGTAGGGCACGTGGATCTGGGCCAGCGCGGTGCTGCGCAGCACGCTGATCGGGGCGCCGCCCACCGGGGTGTAGACGACGTCGGCCAGGGTCAGCCCCTCGATGGTGCGCATCTCCCAGCACAGCCGCCAGGCGGCTCCGCCCGGCAGGGTCCGCTCGATCCGGTACGGCGCGCCGCACGAGGGCGCCTGCGCCGCGGAGGCGTGCGCCCCCGGAGGGACGTGCGCCGCCCCGGTGAGGCCGGCGACGAGCGCGGCGCAGGAGAGGATCAGCAGGGGGAGCCTCACGGTCACCATTCCAGGGTCAGGATCTTCTTGGCCGACAGGTCGACGACGGTCCGGGTGGTGTTCAGCCACGTGCCGTCCGGGAGCCGGACGAGCAGCCGGACGCACCGGTGGGACGCGCAGTCCCGGGCGGCGCGGTCCTCGGGACGCGGGTTGAAGATCAGCGCCCGCAGGCCCAGCTCGGCGGGGGAGCGCAGCAGCCTGCCCGTCACCCCGGCGTAGGCCGCGCGGACCGCCCGGCCGTGCCGCGGGTCGGCCAGCAGGAGCTCGGCGGCCCTGGTCTCCTCGCTCCCGGAGGGCGGAGCCTGCACGCCCCTCCCCGCTCTTTCGGCCACGACCCGGCCCGAGCCGAGATCGACGGTGCGCACGATGAGCCGGTTGGCGCCGTAGTCGTAGATGTAGGCGTCGGCCCGCCGCCGGCCCGCGGCGGCCTTGTCGTCGTCGCGTTCGACGTAGAGGAACTCCACCCGCCCGCTCGTCATGCGCGTCCGCAGCGTCGCCGAGGCGACCTTCTCCGCCCGGGTGACCTCCTCACCGGTCAGCGGGTCGCCCGGCAGCGGGGACCGCGCCGGCGCGCCGGCGGCCTGCAGGTCCTTCCCGCCGCCCAGCAGGAACAACGATCCCGCCAGGGCCGCGGCCCCCGCGATCGCCGCCGTCCGCCCTCGCCCCATGGGCGCTCCTTACTCTTCGCTTTCGTTTGTATGCGAAGAGTAAAGCCTTTCGGGCCCATAGGAGGGGAGAACGCCGGTGTTCGCAGGGTGTCGGAGGGATGAGCGGGTCGGTGCCGGTGTCGGAAGGCGCCCGGCGGGATGTCAGTGCTGGAAGGCGGCCAGCGGGATGGGCAGCCAGGACGGGCGGTTGCGCGCCTCGTAGCCCACCTCGTAGACGGCCTTGGCCAGCTCCAGGGCGCGCAGCAGGACGGCGTCCTCGCCGCGCAGGCGCCCGCCGCCGGCCGAGTAGCCGGCCAGGAACGACGAGCGGTTCAGCTCGGCCCACTCGGCGGCCTGCGGCAGCAGGTTCTGCGCTTCGGGATGGTCGGCCAGCAGGTGGCGGGCGGCGTAGTCGAACGAGCGGAGCATCCCGGCCACGTCGCGCAGGGGGGAGTTCAGCGCCCGGCGCTCGGCCAGGGGCTGGCCCGGCTCCCCCTCGAAGTCGAGGATGACCCAGTCCGTCGGAGTGCGCATGACCTGCCCGAGGTGGTAGTCGCCGTGGACGCGCTGGACGGGGACCTCGTGGGCCACCTCGCAGACCCGCCGGTAGGCCTCCTCGGCCACGTGGGCGTGCTCGGCGAGCTGGGGGACCTCGGCGACGGTCTGCTCCAGGCGGCGGAGGTACTCCTCCATCAGGCGCCTGACCTCCGGCGGATCCATCACGCCGGTCGGGAAGGCGTCGGCCAGTTCGTGGTGCACCTCGGCGGTGGCGGTGCCGAGCCGGAAGGACTCGGAGCTGAAGTCGCCGCCCGCGTCGGAGGCCGACTCCTGGGGCCAGGCGTACAGATCGCGCACGCTCGCCAGGGCCAGGGCCCAGCCGTCGTTGGAGTTGGCCAGGAACTCCTGCGTCATCGCCAGCGTGGTGGGCTCGCCGTCGAGGTCGGTCTCGATCCAGCCGTACGGCTGCGCGATGTGCGCGGCCTTGCGGGCGGCCAGCGCGTTGACTATCTCCAGCTCCGGGTTGACGCCCGGGATCAGGCGGCGGAACAGCTTGCAGATGTAGGCGTCGCCGTACACCAGTGAGGTGTTGGACTGCTCGACGCCGAGGACGAGGCTGCGCAGCGAGGTGTCGATGTGCACGTCGTCCAGGTGGCGGAAGCGGAGCGGGCCGATGTCGCGGCCCTCGGCCATCGCCTCCAGCAGCGTCGTGGTGAGGTCGGCGTCGTGGGCCGCGTCGTAGAAGCCCGAGCCGATCAGCGCGTGCCGGAACTTGTCGGGCACGTCGTCGGCGCAGCAGCCCAGCAGGATCTGGTAGCGGTCGTGCGTGCCGGCCTGGTGGACCGAGACGATGAGGTGGCGAAGGCCCCGGGACAGTTCGATGTCGGAGTCGATGTCGAGCTTGTCGATCGGTCGCCCCTTACCGGCGAACCACCGCTGATGTGCTATCCAGCCGGTAAGGAGCTCCGTCAGCATGGCTACGCCTCCTGGGTCGCGGGTGGCAGGGTGAACCAATAGAACCCATGCCCAGGAAGCGTCAAAAGATACGGAAGTTCACCAATCGGAGGAAATGGGACCCCGCCCATGGTCTCCACCGGGACGGATCCTTCGAACCTCCGCAGGTCGAGTTCGACCGGCTGCGGGAACCGCGAGAGGTTGTTGACGCAGAGCATGCGGTCCTCGCCGAGTTCGCGCACGTAGGCGAGCACGCTCGGGTTGGAGGAGTTCAGCTCGGCGTAGGAGCCGAGGCCGAAGACCGGGTGACGCTTGCGGATCTCGATCATCCGCTTGGTCCAGTGCAGCAGGGAGCCGCTGCTCTTCTGCTGCGCCTCCACGTTGATCGCCTGGTAGCCGTAGATCGGGTCCATGATGATCGGCAGGTAGAGCCGGCCGGGGTCGCAGTCGGAGAACCCGGCGTTGCGGTCGGGGTTCCACTGCATCGGGGTGCGCACGCCGTCGCGGTCGCCGAGCCAGATGTTGTCGCCCATGCCGATCTCATCGCCGTAGTAGAGCACGGGGGAGCCCGGCAGTGACAGCAGCAGCGCGGTGAACAGCTCGATCTGGTTGCGGTCGTTCTCCAGCAGCGGGGCCAGGCGGCGCCGGATGCCCACGTTGGCGCGCATCCGGGGATCCTTGGCGTACTCGGAGTACATGTAGTCGCGCTCGTCGTCGGTCACCATCTCGAGCGTGAGCTCGTCGTGGTTGCGCAGGAAGATGCCCCACTGGCAGTGCTCGGGGATCTTCGGCGTCTGGGCCATGATCTCCGAGATCGGATAGCGGGACTCCCGGCGCACGGCCATGAAGATGCGCGGCATCAGCGGGAAGTGGAAGGCCATGTGGCACTCGTCGCCCCCGGTGGCCGGGTCGCCGAAGTACTCCACCACGTCGGCCGGCCACTGGTTGGCCTCGGCCAGCAGCACCCGGTCCGGGTAGAGGCGGTCCACCTCGGCCCGGACCCGCTTGAGGTACTCGTGCGTCCTGGGCAGGTTCTCGCAGTTGGTGCCCTCCTGCTCGAACAGGTAGGGGATGGCGTCCATCCGGAACCCGTCGATGCCCAGGTCCAGCCAGAACCGCAGCACCTCCAGCATCGCGTCCTGCACGTCCGGGTTCTCGTAGTTGAGGTCCGGCTGGTGGTGGAAGAAGCGGTGCCAGTAGTACTGCTGGCGCACCGGGTCGTAGGTCCAGTTGGACGTCTCGGTGTCGATGAAGATGATCCGGGCGTCCTGGTAGCGCTCGTCGGTGTCGGACCAGACGTAGAAGTCGCCGAAGGGACCCTCCGGGTCGTGCCGGGAGGCCTGGAACCACGGGTGCTGGTCGCTGGTGTGGTTCATCACCAGGTCGGCGATGACCCGCATGCCCCGCTTGTGGGCCTCGTCCACCAGCTTCACGAAGTCCCCGAGGTCGCCGAACTCGGGGAGGATCTTCATGAAGTCCGCGATGTCGTAGCCGCCGTCCCGCAGCGGCGACTCGTACAGCGGCAGCAACCACAGGCAGTCCACGCCCAGCCACTGGAGATAGTCCAGTTTCTGGATGAGGCCGCGGATGTCCCCGGTGCCGTCCCCGTTGGAGTCGGCGAACCCGCGGATCAGCACCTCGTAGAAGACGGCGCGCTTGAACCAGTACGGATCTCGCGGCTCTTCCTCGTCGAAGGTGTTCGGGATGGGTTCGGACAGATGGCTCACGCTGCCTCCCTCCCCGACAGCGCTCGCAGACTGCCGTGCTCGGTGGTTCGCTGACTCACGTAGGACTCCCCGCTGCTCTGCCGGAGTGCGCCCGGCCGTATCACCTGTGGTTGGCCGCTCCGCGCACGGTGAAGACATGCGCGGGGTGGACGTGGGGATCGAGACGTACGTAGTTCGACTCCCGCCAGCGGTACGACTCGCCGGACAGTTCGTCGTCCACGACGAACTCGGCTTGCCAGTCGAGGCCGAGGGCGGGCATGTCGAGGGACACCGTCGCCTCGTGGGTGTGGTGCGGATCGAGATTGACCACTGCCAGAACGACGTCGCCCAGGCCGTGCCGTCGTGAGGCCGTGTCATGGGAGCCCGCCAGGCGCTTGGAGAAGCAGACCATGTTCGGGTTGTCGACGTTGTGGAACCGTAGATTACGCAATTCCTGGAGTGCCGGGTGGGCTCTTCGGAACAAATTCAGCCGCGTGATGAACGGCGCCAGGCTGCGTCCCTCTCGCTCCGCTTCGAACCAGTTGCGCGGTTTGTACTGATATTTCTCGCTATCAAGGTATTCTTCACTGCCGGGCCGAACCGGGACATTCTCTCCCAATTCATATCCCGCATAAACGCCCCAGGTCGGCGACGTCAGAGCTGCGAGGACCGCTCTGATGCGGAATGCCGGAATCCCTCCCTGCTGAAGATATTCGTGAAGGATGTCCGGCGTGTTGACGAAAAGGTTCGGCCGCAGGAAGTGCGAGGTCTCCCGGGAGAGCTCCGTCAAATAGGTCTCGACGTCGTACTTGGAGTTCTTCCACGTGAAGTACGTGTACGACTGGTGGAACCCGACCTTGGCCAGCGCCTGCATCATCGCCGGGCGGGTGAAGGCCTCGGACAGGAACAGCACGTCGGGGTCGGTGGAGTGGATGTCGCCCAGCAGGCGCTCCCAGAACGCCACCGGCTTGGTGTGCGGGTTGTCCACCCGGAAGATCCGCACGCCGTGGTCCATCCACAGCTTCACCACCCGCTTGACCTCGGCGTAGATGCCCTCCGGGTCGTTGTCGAAGTTGAGCGGGTAGATGTCCTGGTACTTCTTCGGCGGGTTCTCCGCGTAGGCGATCGAGCCGTCGGCGCGGATGTTGAACCACTCCGGGTGCTCCTTGACCCACGGGTGGTCGGGCGAGCACTGCAGGGCCAGGTCGAGGGCGACCTCCATGCCCAGCTCGCGGGTCTTGGCCACGAAGGCGTCGAAGTCCTCGAAGCTCCCCAGATCCGGGTGGATCGCGTCGTGCCCGCCCTCCTCCGAGCCGATCGCCCAGGGCGAGCCCGGGTCGTACTGCTCGGGCGTCAGGGTGTTGTTGCGCCCCTTGCGGAAGCTGTTGCCGATCGGGTGGATCGGCGGCAGGTAGACGACGTCGAAGCCCATCCGCGCCACGGCGGGCAGCCGCTCGGCCGCGGTCCGGAAGGTCCCGGACTTCGGGGCGACGCCCGGCTCGACGACCGCGCCCTCCGAGCGGGGGAAGAACTCGTACCAGGACCCCACCAGCGCCCGGCGCCGGTGGACCACGATCGCGTGCCGGGGCGACTTGGTCACCAGGTCCCGCAGCGGGTGCGCGCGCAGCAGCTGCGCCGTCTCGGGAAGCTGGACCGCCGCGAAACGGGCCCGCGGGTCGATGGCCTCGTCGCGCAGCTTGGCCGCCACCGACAGCAGCGCCGCGCGGTGCCCGCACGCGTTGCCGTTGCCCCGCGCGCCGTTGCCGTTCTCGCCGTGACCGTTCCCGCCGGCGTGGGCGGCGGAGGCCTCGGAGCCCTCCGCGCTCTCGGCCTCCTCCTCGTCCGCGGAGCCGTACCTGGCCGTGCAGTCGGCCACGCGTACGGCCTTGGCCGCGCGCTCGAAGAGCCGGGCGCCCTCCTCGCACATCAGGTCCGCGTCCATGTCCCGCGGGATCTTGATGCCCGCGTCGTGCATCCAGGTGGCGATGGGATCACTCCACGCCTCGATGCGGAAGTGCCAGGTGCCCTCGGCGGGCAGGGTCACCTCCACACCCCATCGATCAGTTCCGGGGGCCAGCTCGCGCATGCGGAGCAGCGGCCCGCGCGTGCCGTCCGGGCCGATCAGCACGGCTCCGGCGGCCACCGCGTCGTGCCCCTCGCGGAACACGACGGCGGTGATCTCGAAGGTCTCACCCGCGGCGGCCTTGGCGGGACGGCGTCCGCACTCGACGGCGGGGTGAATGTCCTGGATAGGGATTCGTCCGATCATCGCGTCTCACGGTAGCGACGGCACACCCGGTACCGTCGGGAGATTTCGGGCAAGAAAGACCCCTTGCTTCTTCAAGCATCCCTTTGAACGTCACCGGGGCAAGACGGCGGGGCCGCCCCGGTGCGGACGGCAGGATGCAGGGACGGGCGGCCACAGGTTGGGTTGCCCCAATAGTCGTCTTTCATGCCTGGGATCGGAAGAGTCGCGAGTCCCGCTCGTCAATCCCGCCGGGACGCGCGGCAGTCACCTCGGCGCGCCGTGTTTGGAGGCAGGTCATAGCGGTGAGGGGGAGACGCGTGAGCATTTTGGTCGCCCGCGTGGCGCTGAGTACATAGGGTCTGGCAGCGTGAGAGCTATCCGCAGGTTCACCGTCCGAACCGTTCTTCCTTCGGAGCTGGCCTCCCTCAGCGAGCTCGTGCACAACCTACGGTGGTCATGGCACCCCGAGACACTCGACTTGTTCTCCGAGGTCGATCCGGAGACGTGGGAGCGGGTCGGCCACGACCCCGTGGCCCTGCTCGGCGCCGTCGAGCCCGAACGTCTCAGGGAACTGGCCGCAGACCGCCGGTTCCTGCGTCGGCTCGCCGACGCGGCAGACGACTTGCGTGAGTACATGACCGCCCCGCGCTGGTACCAGTCCCTCCCGGACGCCGCGCGGGCCATCGCCTACTTCTCGCCCGAGTACGGCATCGCGGCCGCCCTCCCGCAGTACTCCGGGGGACTGGGCATCCTCGCCGGAGACCACCTCAAGGCGGCCAGCGACCTGGGCGTGCCGGTCCTGGCGGTCGGCCTCCTCTACCGGCACGGCTACTTCACCCAGTCCCTCTCGCCCGAGGGCTGGCAGCTGGAGCACTATCCGTCACTCGACCCGGGCGGCCTGCCGCTGACCCTCCTGAAGGAGGAGGACGGCACGCCGGTCAAGATCGCGATCGGCCTGCCCGAGCACCGCACGCTCCACGCCCAGGTGTGGGTCCTGCAGGTGGGCCGCGTCCCGCTGCTGCTGCTCGACTCCGACGTGGCGGAGAACGACCCCGCCGCCCGCGACGTCACCGACCGCCTGTACGGCGGCGGCACCGACCACCGGCTGAAGCAGGAGCTGCTGCTGGGCATCGGCGGCGTCCGGGCCATCCGCGCCTACTGCCGCATCACCGGCCACGCCGAGCCCGAGGTGTTCCACACCAACGAGGGGCACGCGGGCTTCCTCGGCCTGGAGCGCATCCGCGAGCTCACCGAGGCCCGCCTCTCCTTCGACGAGGCGCTGGAGGCGGTCCGCGCGGGGACCGTCTTCACCACCCACACGCCCGTCCCCGCGGGGATCGACCGCTTCCCCTCCGAGATGATCGCCCGCCAGTTCGGCGGCGAGAACGCCTGGCCCACCGTCCCGGTGGACCGCATCCTGGCGCTGGGCGCCGAGGAGGAGCCGGGCAAGTTCAACATGGCCGCGATGGGCATGCGGCTGGCCCAGCGGGTCAACGGCGTCTCGGAGCTGCACGGCGAGGTCAGCCGGGAGATGTTCCAGCGGCTCTGGCCGGGCTTCGACGTGGACGAGGTGCCGATCGGGTCGATCACCAACGGCGTGCACGCGCCCACCTGGGTCGGCCGCGAGATCATGGAGCTGGCCGGGCGGGAGCTGCCCTCCCTGGTGGAGAAGGCCCAGGGCTGGGAGGGCGTCAGCAAGATCTCCGACGAGGAGATCTGGAGCATCCGCGGCAAGCTGCGCGCTCGCCTGGTCACGGCGGCGCGGGAGCGCCTGCGGCGCTCGTGGCTCGACCGCGGGGCCTCGCGGGCCGAGCTGGGCTGGATCGACGACGCCCTCGACCCCGAGGTGCTGACCATCGGCTTCGCCCGGCGGGTGCCCTCCTACAAGCGGCTCACCCTGATGCTGAACGACCCGGTGCGCCTGCGCGGACTGCTGCTCGACCCCGACAAGCCGGTCCAGATCGTGATCGCCGGAAAGGCCCACCCCGCCGACGAGGGCGGCAAGAAGCTCATCCAGCAGATCGTGAAGTTCGCCGACCAGGAGAGCGTGCGCCACCGCATCGTCTTCCTGCCCGACTACGACATGGCGCTGGGCCAGCTCATGGTCCAGGGCTGCGACGTGTGGATGAACAACCCGCTGCGGCCCCTGGAGGCGTGCGGGACCAGCGGCATGAAGGCCGCGCTGAACGGCGGCCTCAACCTGTCGATCCGCGACGGCTGGTGGGACGAGTGGTACGACGGCACCAACGGCTGGGCCATCCCCACCGCCGACGGCGTCGCCGACCCCGACCGCCGCGACGAGCTGGAGTCCGCCGCGCTGTACGACCTGGTCGACCACGAGGTGGCCGACCGGTTCTACGACCGCCAGGGCGACGGCCTGCCCCGCCGCTGGCTGGAGATGGTCCGCCACACGCTGACCTCCCTGGGCCCCAAGGTCCTGGCCGGCCGGATGCTCCGCGACTACGTGGTGAACCTCTACGTCCCCGCGGCGGAGTCGGCGCGCACCCTGCAGAGCGGGACCTACGAGCAGGCCAAGACCTTCGCCTCCTGGAAGCTGCGGGTCACCCGGGCCTGGCCGGGCGTGCGGGTCGAGCACGTGGAGGCCTCAGGGCTGGGCGACACCCCCGAGGTGGGGGCCAGGCTGGAGCTGCGGACCACGATCGCCCTGGGCGAGCTGGAGTCCGGCGACGTCCAGGTCCAGGTCGCCTACGGCCGGGTCGGGGCCCATGACGAGCTGCTCTCTCCCGCCTACGCGACCCTGAGCCTGGAGAACAGGGGCGACGACGGCAGGGCCGTCTTCGGCGGCACGCTCCCGCTGGAGAGCACCGGGGCCTTCGGCTACACCGTCCGCGTCGTCCCGCGGCACTCTCTGATGGCCTCCTCCGCGGAGCTCGGCCTGGTCGCCGTGCCCGAGGAGCCCGCCGGCATGACCAACGGCACCCTGCGCTGACCGGGTCGCGGGCGACCCGCCCGCGCGGGGACAGGAACGACCGGCCGTCGTGAGGGCCGGTGCGGACCGGGTTCCGGGGGATCTGCGTCCCCCCGGAGCCCGGTCCGTCCCATGAGGCCGTTCCATCAGACCGGGACTCACGAGGCCGAGACGACCACGTCGTCCGCCCTGACGAACATGACCCGGTGGCCGAACTGGATCTGGTAGTACCGCAGCTCGCCGCGGACCACGACGTGCTGCGAGGCGTCGAAGGTCACCGCCCGGTAGTACTCCCCCCGGGCGGCGAGCCCCAGGGCGTACTTCTCGCCGGCCGAGAACGTGTACTGCAACGGCGTGATCGCCTGCACCGGCACGCCCTCCGGATAGGCCGCGGGCTCGGGGTAGGCCCTGCCGTACACCGGGACGGTCGCCAGACCCGTCCTGGGGGTGACCACCGGGCCGCGCGCGGGGACGGCCGTCGGCCGGTCGGCGGGGTTGTGGAACCAGGCCTTCTGGCCGAGGTACCAGATCGCCGTCCAGTCCCCCCGCCGCTCGGCGACCGCGTAGCGCTGGCCGGTGGCGGCGCGGGCGCTGTGGTCGTAGACGCTGTAGAGCGACTCCCCGCTCGGGTGTTTGCCGATGTCCCTGACGAGCGGGGCGTCCTCGCGCGGCTCGGTGCGCAGCCAGACCGACGACGAGCCGTGCGGGGGGCACGCCGCCTGCGGGGCGGCCGGGTCGCAGCCGGAGTAGTACGGCCGGTGCGCATCGTAGTCCGGCAGGATCATCACCGATCCGGCGTCCGGGCCGCCCCGGCCGTGCAGCGGCCTGCCGAGCAGCTCGAAGTAGCGCGCCCAGTCCCAGTAGGGCCCGGGGTCCTCGTGCATGCCGCGCACCGTGCCCGGCAGGGTGCCCGGCACGTTGTCGTGGCCGATGACGTGCGCGCGGTCCAGCGGGACGCCGTGCCGCAGGGCGAGATAGCGCACCAGCCTGGCCGAGGCGCGGTACATCGCCTCGGTGTACCAGGCGCCGCCCCGGCCCAGGAAACCCTCGTGCTCCAGGCCGATCGCCTTGGCGTTGACGTACCAGTTGCCCGCGTGCCACCCGACGTCCTCGGTCCTGATGTGCTGGGCGATGTGGCCGTCGGCGGACCGCAGGGAGTAGTGCCAGCTGGCGGGGCGCGCCGGGTCGAGCACCAGGTTCACCGAAGGCTGGAAGTAGCCCTCCATGTCGTGGATGACGATGTATTCGACCTTCTGGTTGCGGGGCCGGTCCGACAGGTCGTGGTTGCCGTAGTCGCCCTCGCCCAGGTCGGCGTACGGCGCGGGGATCCACTCGCACGAGACGGTGACCGGGCACTCGGCGCCGTCGCGGCGCGGCGGGCGCAGCCCCAGTCTCTCCAGCCGGCGGACGACCTTCTTCAGGCCGGGCACCGCCTTCAGGGTGACCTTCTGCCCGTCGTCGGTGACCCGCTCGGCGCCCTCCCGGATCACGGCGTAGACCTCGTCGGCGAAGACCCCGGCGGCCTCGGCCTCGGCGGCGCCCGAGTAGCGGGCCACCGCGCCGTACCACTCGGCGGGGTCGCCGCCGAGAGGGGCGCCGAGCCGCCGCTGGTGGTCGGCCAGCAGGGCCGCCCCGCCCCGGATGTTGACGGCGGGATCGGTGCGCAGCGCCTGACGGCTCGCGCCGGTGAGCTCGGCGGCCCGCTCCAGCGTCCTGAGCGGGGCGGGGACCTCGGCGGGCGGCTCCGGCACGGTCTTCCGGGCCGGGCCGGGACGGCTCTCGTCGCCGCGGGGATCCTCCTCGCCGTCGTGGTGACCGGTCGCCCGGCCCGCCGACTCCGCGGCCAGGGCGGCGGCGTCGGTGAGGTGCATCGGGCCGAACCCGGCGGAGTTGCTCGGCAGGCCCGCGTTGGCGTCCCAGCGCGACTGCAGGTAGGACACGCCGAGCAGGACACTCTCCGGCACGCCGTACTCCCCGGCCGCCTCGGCGAAGGCGGCCTGCCGCTCGCCGGGATCCACCCGTGTGCCGGGCGCCCCCGCGACGCGGCCGTGCGTGGTGGGATGCCACGCGCGGGCCTGGGCCGACGGGGCCGCGAGGAGACCGCAGGCGGCCACGATGAGCGCGGCCGAGACCCGGAACGGCGCCGATCGTCGCATGGACGCTCCTCGACTGGGGGACCCGTCCCCGCCAGCGTGCGAAGTGGAGATCGGCCTGTCAATGACTTTCTTCATATTTGTCGACGACCAGGAAAGAAATCTTCATCAGTGATCACGGGGACGGCCGGTGTAGGAAGATTCCCCGCTTGAGTGGTCAATCCGCCGCATTCGAGGGAGACTCCGACATGTGACGATTGAACGTGTTCAACCAACCCGGGTCGCCGGCAGGACGCTCCTGGCGGGCGTGCTGGGCGGCGCCGTGGCCGGGGCGGTCACCGTCGTGTTCAGCCTCGTAGCCCTGCTCGTCATCGAAGCCGTCGCCCCCGGGCCCGATCCGGCGGCCGGCACCGGCTACGTCCGCGACGCCGACCCGGGCGCGGACGACGGCGGTGCCGCGGGCGCCGTGATCACGGGCGTCGCCGGTCTCGTGCAGCTGGGGGCGCTGGGCGGAGTCATCGGGCTGGTGGTGGGATTCGTCGTGGCGCTGCCCGTCGCGCCAGCCATCGCGCTCGCGGCCCCGTGGCTGGCCCCACGGCCCGCATGGGCGCGGCTGGTGTGCGCCTGCGCGTTCGCGGCCGCCGTCGCCGCGTTCGAAGCGCTGGTCATCCTGGTGAGCGGCGGCGGGGAGTCCTCTCCCTTCGGCGACTCTCTGATCATGGGACCTCCGCTGGTGGTCGCGGCGATCGTCGGCTGCAGGTACGGCCCGGCCCTGGTCGCCGGGGCGGGGCCGGAGGAGCCGCGCTGACTCGGGGGGATCCGCTCTGACGAGGTGAAACACTCCGATTCTTCGTTGTTTCCCGGCATATGGGGGGAAAGGAGGGAGAGGCGGAACTCACATCTCGGGGGAGAGCAGTGAACGCATGGACGTTCGAGAGTCAGCCCGGCGCACTCGGTGACAACGCGGTCACCCTGGTGGAGGGGGGATCCTTCTGCGTGTGCGCCGGCGGCGGCGACATCGTGCCGGGCGGGGCCCAGGGGGTCTACCACGCCGACACCCGCCTGCTGTCGCGCTGGGAGCTGCGGGTGGACGACGCCCCCGTCGAACCGCTCAGGGTGGTCGCCGCGGAGCCGTACCACGCGACCTTCCTCGGCCGGAGCGCGCCGCGGCCCGACCAGGTGGAGAGCACCATGCTGGTGATCAGGGACCGGTACGTCGGCGGCGGCCTGCGTGAGGACCTGACCCTGCGCAACCTGTCCGACGAGGCCGCGGGCTGCGTGGTCACCCTGCACGTCGCCTCGGACATGGCGGACCTGTTCGAGGTGAAGGCCGGACGGGTGCACCACGTGTCGGCCGTGGAGGTGACGCCGGATCCGTCGGGACTGCGGGTCATGGCCTCCGGGCGCTCACGCGGGGCCCGGGTCGTGGCGGAACCCGCGCCGGCGGCCGTGCCGGGCCTGCTGACCTTCCGGGCGCTGGTGCCCGCGCGCGGCGAGTGGGTCGTCACCCTGCAGGTCAACCCGATCCTGGAGGGGGAGGAGTCGCCCGCGTGGTTCTCCACCCACCATCCGCTGGAACACGCCGAGCCGGCCCGGCGCCGGGCCGACTGGGAGCGGCTCAGCCCGGTCGTCACCACCTCCAACCGCGTCCTCGGCCAGGTCCTGCGCCAGTCGAGGGAGGATCTCGGCTCCCTGCGGCTCTTCGAGGAGGAAAATCCCGACGAGCCGCCGTCGATCGCCGCGGGCGCGCCGTGGTTCATGACGCTGTTCGGCCGCGACTCGCTGCTGACCTCGTGGATGGCGCTCCCGCTGGACCAGTCCCTGGCCCTGGGGACCCTGCGCCGCCTGGCCCGGCTGCAGGGCAGGACCGACGATCCGCTCACCGAGGAGGAGCCCGGCAAGATCCTGCACGAGATCCGCTACGGGGCGCACACCGGGGCCTCGCCGTTCGCCAGCCAGGCCTACTACGGCTCGGTGGACTCCACCCCGCTGTTCGTGATGCTGATGGGCGAGCTGCGCCGCTGGGGCCTGCACGGGAGCACGGTCGAGGAGCTCATGCCGCACGTCGACGCCGCCCTCGACTGGATCACCAGGTCCGCCGACCCCTTCCTGTCCTACCGCCGCAAGACCGACCAGGGCCTGATCAACCAGGGCTGGAAGGACTCCTTCGACGGGATCAACTTCGCCGACGGCACCCTGGCCCGCCCGCCCATCGCCCTGGCCGAGGTGCAGGGCTACGTCTACGCCGCCTACATCGCGCGCTCCCACTTCGCCCACGAGTTCGGCGACCTGGCCGGGGAGGAGCGCTGGGCCTCCCGCGCGGCGCGGATCCGCGAGGCGTTCAACGAGCGGTTCTGGCTGCCCGACCGCGGCTACTACGCCATGGCCCTGGACGGCGGGGGGCGCGCCGTCGACGGGCTGGGCTCCAACATGGGTCACTGCCTGTGGACGGGCATCGTGGACGAGGACAAGGCGGCCTCGGTGGCCGAGCATCTGATGTCCCCGGCGATGTTCACCGGGTACGGCGTGCGCACCCTGGCCTCCACCATGGGCGCCTACAACCCGATGAGCTACCACAACGGCTCGATCTGGCCGCACGACAACGCCCTGGTCGCGGCCGGTCTGATGCGCTACGGCTTCGCGGAGGGGGCCAGGCGGATCACGTTCGGCCTGCTGGACGCGGCCGAGGCCTTCGGCTGGCGGCTGCCGGAGCTGTTCTGCGGGTTCGACCGGTCGGAGTTCTCCGTGCCGGTGCCGTACCCCACCTCCTGCTCCCCGCAGGCGTGGGCGGCCGCGGCCCCCATCCAGCTGGTGCGGACCCTGCTCCGGCTGGACCCCTGGGCGCCGCACGACCAGGTGTGGCTGGACCCCGTGGGGCTGAAGAACCTGCGGATCTCGGGGCTGCAGATCGCCGGGTCCGCGGTCACGATCACCGTCGGCGACGAGGGCGTGTCCGTCGCGGGGCTCCCGGAGGGAGTGACGCTCTTCAACCAGCCGCGCAGTCCGGTGACCGCCGCTCTGCGGTAGGTCCCCGGCGTCCGACGACCGCCGCCGGCGCGGGCCGGCTCCACAGACGAGGCCGACATGCTTTCTGCGAACGACGAGGTGCCGCGACGGACCGGGGGGATGCGCATCCTCATGATCGCTCCCCCCTGGTACGAGATACCGCCCGGAGGCTACGGGGGGATCGAGGCGATGCTGGCCGCGCTGATCGGCGGGCTGTCCCGGCGCGGGCACGAGGTCGTCCTGGTCGGCGCGGGCAGGCCGGGCACGCCCGCGCGCTTCCTGCCCACCTACGACCTGGCGCCGTCCGAGCGGATCGGCCAGGCGATGCCCGAGCTGCTGCACGCGGCGAAGGCCCGCCGCATGACCGCGGAGCTGGAGGTCGACATCGTCCACGACCACTCCATGGCCGGACCGCTGACCGCGGCCGTCCGCTCCGCGCCGACCCTGGTCACCTGCCACGGCGAGGTGGAGGGCGAGCTCGCGGAGTATTACCGCGCGATCGGCGGGGACCTGTCGCTGGTGGCCATCTCCGGCGCCCAGCGGCGGGCCGTACGCGATCTGAACTGGGTGGGGACGGTCCACAACGCCGTCGAGACGGGGTCCTTCCCGTTCCGGGCGGACAAGGAGGACTGGGTCCTGTGGCTGGGCCGCTTCAGCCACACCAAGGGCGCGCACACGGCCATCGACGTGGCCCGGGCGGCCGGGCGGCCGATCCTGCTGGCGGGCAAGCTCGTCGAGCAGAACGAGAAGGACTACTTCGACGAGTACGTCAGGCCGCGCCTCGGACCGGGGGTGGAGTACGTCGGCCAGGCCGACGACACCCGCAAGCGGGAACTGCTGGCCGCCGCGAGCTGCCTGCTGTTCCCGATCACCTGGGACGAGCCCTTCGGGATGGTCATGATCGAGGCGATGGCCTGCGGGACCCCGGTGGTCGCGCTGGACCGCGGCGCCGTTCCCGAGGTGGTCGTGGACGGGCTCACCGGGTTCGTCCGGGCCGAGGAGGACGAGCTGCCCGCCGCCGTCGACGCCGTCGCCACGCTGGACCCGCACGTCTGCCGGTCCCACGTCTGGCGGAAGTTCGACGTCGAGGTCATGACCGGGGGCTACGAGCGGATCTACCACCGGGTGGCCGCCGGGCGGGACCTGAGGCTGCCCGCCGCGGCCGACGGCCTTATGTTGGGGTGAGGAGTTCCCGGGTTTCTCGGCGCCCTCGGGCGCCCGCGCTGGAAGGACGGCCATGGGTGAGTTCGTGCGAGTCGAGACCGCCGACGGAGTGGCGACGATCAGGCTCGACCGGCCGAAGATGAACGCGCTCAACGGCCGGGTCCAGCGGGAGATCGGCGAGTGCGCCCGGCAGGTGGACGCCGACCCGGCCGTGCACGCCGTGGTGGTCTACGGCGGCGAGCGGGTCTTCGCCGCGGGCGCCGACATCAAGGAGATGGCCGAGATGTCCTACGCGGAGATGTCGGCGCACTCCTCCACGCTCCAGGACTGCTTCACCGCCGTGGCGGAGATCGGCAAGCCGGTCATCGCGGCGATCACCGGATACGCCCTCGGCGGCGGGTGCGAGCTGGCCCTGTGCGCCGACATCCGGATCGCCGGGGAGTCGGCCAAGCTGGGCCAGCCGGAGATCCTGCTGGGGATCATCCCCGGGGCCGGCGGAACCCAGCGCCTGCCCCGGCTGGTCGGCCCCGCCAGGGCCAAGGACCTGATCTTCACCGGCCGGCACGTCGGCGCGGCCGAGGCGCTGCAGATCGGGCTGGTGGACCGGGTGGTGCCCGACGCCGACGTCTACAGCGAGGCCCTCGCCTACGCCGCGAGGTTCGTCGGCGGCCCGTCGCTGGCCCTGCGCGCCGCCAAGCGGGCGGTCGACCACGGCCTGGAGGCCGATCTGGACACCGGCCTGGAGATCGAGCGCCTGCAGTTCTCGGGGCTGTTCGCCACCGACGACGCCAAGACCGGCATGCGCGCCTTCGCGGAGAAGTCACAGGCGAAGTTCACCGGCCGCTGATCTGTCCTGGTAGATCATGGTTTACCGGTATCGTGCCAGATTATGGTGCGGTTACTGAAGCGTGCTCTGGTCCCGGCGCGCCTGCGACGGGCGGTCCGCGGCCGGCTCGACGCCCGGTACGTCTTGAGGCCCGACCACCGCCGGGACCTCGCCGAGGTCCTGGGGAAGGTGCGGGAGCTGAGCGGCGAGGTCGCCGCGCTCCGCGCCGAGGGCGAGCGGCTGCGGGCCGAGGTCGAGCGGCTGCGCGGCCGGACGTCCGGGGTCACGGTGAGCCGGGAGCAGACCCGGCGGTGGGACGACGCCCACCGCCTGGCCCTGGAGACCGCGACCGCGATGGACCGGACGCTGCAGAACGAGGTGCTGCTCTGGCAGGCCGTCGACCGGGCGCGCGCCGAGGCGGAGGGGACCCTGGAGGCCGGGGACGCGCCCGCGGCGACGGGTCCGGGCCGGGCGGGATTCTCCGGGGGGCCGGCGTGAGGGTCGCCTGGGAGTCCGACGGAGGCGTCTGGCACCTCGCCTTCCGGCTGGACGCCGAGGACTCCATCACCGGCCTGTGCTCCGACGGCCAGGCGCTGAAGCTGGCCACGAACTCCATGCGGGTGGAGCTTCCGCGCGCGCCGCGCGAGATGCACCCCGACCTGCTCGCCCTGGCCGCCTGGACCGTCGTCGCCCCCTGGACCCGGCGGCGGATCGTCTTCGACCGGCCGGTCTCGCCCGAGTTCGCCGACGCGATCGAGACGGGCTGGGGGATCCAGGCCGGGCCGGTCGGCGGCTCCCCGCGCTCGGGGAGCAGGCTGGCGATCTCCTACAGCGGCGGGGCCGACTCCGCCGCGGTGGCGGCGATCCTGCCCGACGCGCCGTTCGTGCACTTCCAGCGGGTCCCGCACCCGCGCGTGCCCAACCGCTGGACGCACTACCGCGCCGACGTGCTGGCCGGGCTGGCGGAGCAGACCGGCAGGGAGCTCACCGTCGTCCGCTCCGACCTGGAGTTCACCCTCGCCGAGCCCCGCCCCGGCTATCCCGAGCACCACGCGGTCGCGGCGGGGGCGCTGCTGATGGCCGGCGAGCTCGACCTGGGCGCCCTGGCCTTCGGCTACGAGCTGGGCTCGCGCTGGCTGGGCGGCGGGCGCTACCTGCACCGCCACACCCCCGACAACCTGATGTGGTCCCAGCACGGCGCCTGGGGACAGGCCTTCGCCGCGGCCGGTCTGCACATCGTGCTCCCGGTCGGCGGGGTCAGCGAGGCGGTCACCATGCGCCTGGCGCTCGGCTCCCCCGTGCGCGAGCAGGTCCGCTGGTGCCTGCGCGGGACCGACGGCCCCTGCGGGACGTGCGGCAAGTGCCTGTACAAGGAGCTCATCCACGCCGCCGTCGAACGCCGCCCGCTGCGCACCTCGATCACCCTGGACCGCGGGGTCGCCCGCAAGTGGCAGCAGCCTCCGCCGTACGGCGGGCAGGAGATGATCGAGTACGGCTGCGCGCGGGTGCCGGGCATCGAGGAGACCGTCTTCGCCAAGGCGGCCGCGTTCCTGGGGGCCACCGAGGCCTCGACCGCCTGGCTGGAGCGGTGCTACCCGCCGGCGGTGGAGGAGGTCCCCGAGCCGTGGCGCAAGCCGATCCACGACTTCATGGCCACCGAGATCGGTTTCATGAGCGAGGATGAGGCACGCCGCGTCGAGACCTGGGGGACGACATGAGAACGATCCCGAGGGCGGGGATCACAGGGGTGGCGTCGTGAAGGTGTACGTGTCGGTGGACATGGAGGGCGTCACCGGGCTGACCGACCCGGAGGAGATGCACGCCGGGGGCCGGGGCTACGAACGCGGCTGCGAGCTGATGACCGCCGACGCCAACGCGGTCGTCCAGGGCGCCTTCGAGGCCGGGGCCGAGGCCGTGCGGGTCAACGACGCCCACGGCTCGACCAAGAACCTCAGGATCGACCTGCTCGACGAGAGGGCCACCCTGGTGCGGGGGCCCGGCAAGCCGCTGCGGATGGGACAGGGGCTCGACGAGACCTACGCCGCCGCCTGCTTCGCCGGCTACCACGCGCGGGCCGGGGTCCGGCACGGCGTGCTCAACCACACCTGGATGGGCAAGGAGATCCAGAACGTCTATCTCAACGGCGAGATCTGCGGGGAGACCCGCCTGGTCGCGGCGTTCGCCGGGACGCTCGGCGTGCCGGTCGCCCTGGTGACCGGTGACGAGGCCGTCTGCGAGGAGGCCCGCGAGCTGCTCGGCGACGTCGAGACCGTCGCGGTCAAGAACGGCGTCGACAAGTTCTCCGCCGAGCTGCTGCCGCCGTCGGTCGCCCACGCCCGCATCCGCGAGGCCACCGCCCGCGCGCTGGGCCGCCTGGCCGACTTCCGCCCGTACACGCCGCGCGCGCCGTACACGCTGGGCGTCGAGTGGAACTCCACCGCGATCGCCGCCGGATGCGCGATCATCCCGGGCGTGCGCTCCGCCGGTCCGCGCCACACGGAGTTCACCACCGACGACTTCGGCCAGATCATGTCCCTGTTCGGCATCTTCGCCATGATCGGCGGGCAGGTCGCCTGCGGCAGCGGCGTCTACGGCTGACGATGAGCAGCTCATCTCCCGGCACGATGACGCGGCGAGCGCTGCTCGTCGGCGTCGGCGCGGCCGGAGGCGCCGGGGCGATGTACGCGGCCATGGGCGCGCTGGGACTGGCCCCCGACTCCCAGGAGAAGGCCTTCACCCCGCCGCAGCGGTCGGACTTCGCCCTGCGCGGCCGGGGCGCGGCCAAGGTCGTGGTCCTCGGCGCCGGGATCGCCGGTCTGACCTGCGCCTACGAGCTGGGCAAGGCCGGATACGACTGCACCGTCCTGGAGGCGTCCGACCGGGTCGGCGGCAGGAACCTCACCCTGCGCGGCGGGGACGCGCTGCGGGACCTGGACGGGCGGGCTCAGACGGCGGGCTTCGAGGAGGGCACCTACTTCAACGCCGGGGCCGGGCGGATCGCGCCGTGGATGGTCACCATGGACTACTGCCGCGAGCTGGGCGTGCCGGTCGAGGTCTTCGTCAACAACAACGCCGCGGCCTACGTCTACACGCGCGGCATGCCCGCCCCGGTCCGCGCCCGCACCGCCCGCGCCGACCTGTACGGCTACGTCTCCGAGCTGCTGGCCAAGGCCACCCACGCCGGCGCGCTGGACCGGCGGCTGAGCGCCGAGGACCGCGAGCGGCTGCTGGAGTTCCTGCGCCGCTTCGGCGACATCGGCCCCGACCTGGCCTACCGGGGCTCCGAGCGCCGCGGCTACCGGGTCCCGCCCGGGACCTCCGAGGGACTCGCGCTGGCCGGGCCGTCCTCGCTGGCGGAGGTGCTCGCCGCCGGGACGGGGCGCGCCGTCACCATGGACTTCGGGTTCGACCAGGCCATGCCCATGTTCCAGCCGGTCGGCGGGATGGACGCGATCGTGACCGCCCTGGTCCGCGCGGTCGGCGAGGAGCGGATCAAGACCGGCACGCCGGTGACCGGGCTGCGGAACCTGGCCGACGGGGTGGAGGTGACGCACAGGGGAGGCGTCGTGCGCGCCGACTACTGCGTCGCCGCCCTCCCGCCGCACCTGATGGCCCGCCTGCCGCACAACCTGGGCGCCGAGGTCACCGCGGCCCTGCGCACCCCCGCCCCGGTCGCCGCGGGGAAGATCGGCCTGGAGTACGGCCGGCGCTGGTGGGAGCTGGAGGACCGCATCTACGGCGGCGTCACCGAGACCGACCTGGACATCACCCACATCTGGTACCCGTCCCACGGTTACCACGCCGGGAGCGGCCTGATCGTCGGCTACTACAACACCGAGGAGAACGCCGAGCTCTACGGGAGCATGTCCCCCCGCGACCGCCTGCGCCGCGCGCTCACCCAGGGCAAGAAGATCCACGGTGAGAAGTACCGGACGGGGCTGCGCTCCAGCCTGTCCATCGCCTGGCACCGGCATCCGCACGTCGAGGGCGGCTGGGTCCGCTGGGAGTCCCACGACGGCGGCTTCGCCCTGCTGCAGCGCCCGGCCGGCCGGGTCTACTTCGCCGGTGACTGGCTCACCCATCTGGTGGCCTGGCAGGCCGGGGCGATGGAGTCGGCCAGGAAGGCCGTCACCGACCTCCACCGGCGCGTCCTGTCGGGGCCCTCGTCGTAGGCGGGCCCGTCTCCTGTCGGTGCCTCGTCGTAGGGTTTGTCCGGAACGGACCAGCCGAGGAGGCGGAGATGTCGATCGGGACGCTGGAGTGGGCCGAGGCCGGGCAGCGGCCCGACCTGCTGGCGGAGCCGGTGGCGCGGGCGGTCAAGGGGCTCGCCGGCGGGGGCGCCGGGATCCGGGTGGCGGAGATCGACCCGGCGCTGGCGGACACCGCCGCCTTCTGCGAGCGCTACGGCGTGCGCATGGACGAGTCGGCCAACTGCGTGATCGTGGCGGCCAGGCGCGGCGGGGAGGTCCGCTACGCGGCGTGCATGGTGCTGGCCACGACGCGGGCCGACGTCAACGGCGTGGTCCGGCGGCACCTGGAGGCCAGGAAGGCCTCGTTCGCCCCGCAGGAGGAGGCGGTCCGCCTGACCGGGATGGAGTACGGCGGGATCACCCCGCTGGGACTGCCCGAGGGGTGGCCGGTCCTGGTCGACGAGGCGGTGGCGGCCCATCCGGGTGTCGTGATCGGCAGTGGCGTTCGTCACTCGAAGCTGGCGCTCCCGGGTGCGACGCTGGCCGATCTGGAGATCGCGCAGGTACTGCGCCTGGCAAACTGACGCCGAAATGAGATTGCGTGTCACCCCGGGTTGGGAAACCGTTGAGGCATAGCAGACGTTATTCAGACGGGGAATGTGACCTGATGGTTCATCTCGTAAGCGGGGTTTAAGCCGGTATGGTGCTTCATGCCATGAATCAGGACGACCGACTGGGCCCATACCGACTGCTGCGGCGGCTCGGTGAGGGCGGCATGGGCGTGGTCCATCTCGCCGTCGACCCACAGGGGCGACAGGTCGCGGTGAAGGTGCTGCGCGGTGAGGTGGCGGGCGACGACGTCGCCCGGCGCAGGCTCTCGCGCGAGGTCGAGACCATGCGCCGGGTGCGCAGCGAATACATCGCCGAGGTCCTCGACGCCGACGTGACCGGCCACCGGCCCTACATCGTCACCCGGTACGTCCCCGGCCAGCCGCTGGACGAGGTCGTCAAGCAGGACGGTCCGCTGGACCTGCCCGCTCTGCTCAAGGTCGCCCACGGGGTCGCCTCGGCGCTGGCCTCCGTGCACTCGGTCGGGGTGATCCACCGCGACCTCAAGCCCGGCAACGTGCTCATCCTGGACGGCCAGCCCGTCCTCATCGACTTCGGCATCGCGCAGGCCGTGGACGCCACCCGGCTGACGCAGACCGGCATGTTCATCGGGACGCCCGGCTATCTCGCCCCGGAGATCATCGAGGGGCACGAGGCGGGACCCGAGGTGGACGTGCACGCCTGGGCGGGCACCCTGGTCTTCGCGGCCACCGGCGAGCCGCCCTTCGGCAAGGGCACGCTGGAGATGATCTTCTACAACATCACCGCGGGCAAGGCCAACGTGTCCGGGGCGCCCCAGGAGCTCCAGCCGATCCTGCGCGCCGCCCTCCAGCGCGACCCCGCCAAACGGCCCTCGGCCGCCGAGCTGGCCGTCCAGGTGGCCCGGCTGATGCCGCCGCCCGGCCTGGGGAACCGGCCCCGCGTGCCCGACGAGATCACCACGGTCCCGCGCTTCGACGACTCGCGCCGGGGCGGGACCGGCACCCACGGGGAGACGCCCGGCCGCGGCGGGACGGCCGGTCACCAGAGCCAGGCCTCCCCCGGCACCGCCGCGCCCACGGGGCCGGGCGCCCCCGGCGTGGCCGCCGCCGCGGCGGCCGGGACCGCGGGTCCCGTCACGGGCTCGCTGCTGCCCCCCGACCCGGGAGAGGTGCAGACGCCGGTCGCCTCGCGCCCGGGCACCGCCGCGCCCACGCCCTGGCCGCCGGCCGCCGCGGAACAGCCGCGCGAATACGTCTCGCTGCTCGACGAGCAGTCGGCCGACCCCTGGCCGACCCGCCGGGTGACGCCGGAGGAGCTGCGCCAGGCCGCCGCGGCCCAGCAGGCCTCCTACGACCTGCCCACCGGGATGCTGGAGCCGGAGGACGTCCCCACCGGCCGGGTGCCGGGCCGTGAGACGTCCGCCAGGACCGGGCAGTCCGGGCAACCCGGCCAGTCCGCGCAGGCCCCCCAGCCGGGCCGTCAGGGGTCCGAGACGGCCGGCCGGCAGCCCGCCACCGCCCCGGTGGGGGACGGCGACATCCCCACCCAGCGGGTGCGCCCCCACGAGCTGCCGGAATACCTGCGCAACCACGGCGGGTCCCAGCAGGCGCCCGCCCAGCCGCACGCGCCCTCCCATGGGCAGGGACACCCGCAGCAGCACGGGCACCAGCCCGTCACGCCGCCGCCCTATCCGCAGCACCCGCCCTACGAGCAGGCGCAGCGCCCGCACCAGCCGGTCACGCCGCCGCCCTACCCGTACGCGCACCCGCAGGCCCCGGCCCACCAGCAGGGACCGGCCCACCACGTGTCCTCCGGCCAGTTCCACCCGGGCCAGCGGCCCGGTCACGCGCTGAAGCGTTCCAGGGCCTACGACGTGGCGAGCATCATGCTGCTGGTCATCATGACGGTCGCGGCCGTCGTCGCCCCGGTGATCGTCACCGCCGTGGCGATCCCGGTCGCGATCCTGCTGCGCGCCGCCGACATCGCCCAGCCGCGGCTCAACGGCCGCCGGCCGGTGGGCGCCGCGGCCGCCGACGTGTTCCGGGTCTTCGGCCAGCCGGGCGCGCTGCTGAAGTCGGTCGGCATCACCGTCGCGCTGGTGCCGTACGCGCTCATCCTGGGTCTGCCGGTGACGCTGCTGCTCGCGGTGCTGGTCACCGGCATGCCCATCGAGAACGCGCTCGCCTGGGGGGCGGCTGTTGCGCTGTGGACGATCTGCGCCGGACCCGGCGTGGAGGGCCCAGGGCGGCAGATGCGACGTACGCTGGCATCACTGCTGCCTTCCAGGAACGCGGCCATGGCGACCGCCGCGGCGCTGGGCGTGGTGGCCGCGCTGATGGTCGTCCCGGCCGTCGGCACCGTGGGCGAGGACGCGCGGGAGGCCATATGGGCGCCTGTCGACGTGGAGAGGGTGGTGACCGAGCTGAAGGAACTACGAAAGCAGGCCACGCGATGACGACGGGGGACACGCGAGCGCCCGAGAGGCTGGGGCCGTACCGGCTGCTCAGAAAGATCGGCGAGGGCGGCATGGGAGCCGTCCACCTGGGACTCGACGAGGACGGCCGCGAGGTGGCGGTCAAGGTCCTGCACCCGCATGTCGCAGCCGACCTCAAGGCCCGCGACCGGCTCACCCGCGAGGTGGAGACCATGCGGCGGGTGCGCAGCCCGCACGTCGCCGAGGTGCTGGACGCCCAGCTGACCGGCGCGCAGCCGTACATCGTGACCCGTTTCGCCCCCGGCCGCACGCTGGAGGAGACCGTCATGGCGGACGGTCCCCTGCCCGCCGACCAGATCATCAGGCTGGCCCGGGGCATGTGCGCCGCGCTGGTGGCCATCCACGCCGCCGACGTGATCCACCGCGACCTCAAGCCGGCCAACGTGATGCTCGTCGACGGCGACCCCCTGGTCATCGACTTCGGCATCGCGCACCTGGTGAACGCCACGCGCCTGACCCAGACCGGCATGTTCGTCGGCACGCCCGGCTATCTCGCCCCCGAGATCATCCGGGACTCCGAGATCACCCAGGCGGCCGACGTGCACGCGCTGGCCTCCACCGTCTTCTTCGGCGCGACCGGCAGGCCCCCGTTCGGCACGGGGAGCTTCGAGGTCGTCTGCTTCAACATCATGGAGGGCCGGGCCAACATCGACCAGGCCCCCGTCTGGCTGCGCGGCTGGCTCCGGCGGGCGCTGAACGTCGACCCCGCGGTCCGGCCCGGCGCGCAGGAACTGCTGCGCATGGCGCGCGACCTCGACCCCTCGGTCACGGCCCTGCACGAGCAGGCCCCGGAGACCGCCGTGCTGGACCCCGGCACCAAGGTCCTCGACGGCGGCTTCCCGCCGCCCCCGCCCGGCGGCACGCGGGTGCTGAACGACCAGGCCCCGCCCCCCGGCACCCGGATCCTGGGCGACCAGGCGAACGGGCAGGTCCCGCCGAACGGGCAGGCTCCCCCCGGCGGGCAGGCGAACGGCGCGCGTCCGCTGCCCCGCCACGACGACTACGCCGACCTCCTCCCGCCGGTCGAGTACGGCAGGCCGGAGCGGCGCGAGCGCAGGTCCCGCGAGCCGCAGGGCCCGCCGCCCCACACCCCGGCCACCCCGCCGCCGTACGTCCCGGCCCCGCCCGGCGCCCGGCAGGCCGGGTTCGCGCCGCCGCCCTACCCCGACCAGCGCGTCGCGGGCCCGGCGCCGCAGCCGACCGGCCCGGCCCGGCCGTACGCGCCGCCGCCCGCCGCGCCCCGGCCCTACACCCCGCCGCCGGCCCCCCGGCAGGAGCGCCCGCCGTACCGCACCGGTCACCCGCTGGCCGCCGCGCTGCTGCTGACGATCGTGGTCGCGCTGGCCTGCGTCCTGCCCGTCGTGGTGAGCGTGTCCGCGCTGGTGGCGGTGCTCTGCCTGCGCGTGGGCGAATACCTCTTCGGCGATCTGGCCCAGCGCCGGTCGGTGCGGGGCAACAGCGCCTCCGACCCGCTGATCGCGCTGGTCGGCACACCGTGGGCGCTGATCAAGGCCGGGGTCGCGACGCTGATCACCGGCCCGCTGGCCGCCATGTTCGGCATGTGCGTGTGGGGCGCCCTGGTCTACATCGGCAACATGGGCACCGACCGGGCCGCCGCCTACGCGGCGGGTGCCTTCGTGGCCGGGCTGTTCGTGCTGCCCGGCGGCGGCAAGCCGCGCAAGGCCGTCTCCCGCGTGCTGACCGGGGCCATCCGCAGCCCCGGCGCCGCCATGGTCACCACGATCCTGCTGGGCACGATCGCCTTCTTCTCGGTGATGGCCGCCCTGAGCATGTTCCCGTCCTTCGCGCCCTGGGAGCCGCCCTCCGAGGTGGTGGACCGGCTGACCACGCAGTGGCGGGAACAGGCCAACGAGAGCGCGATGGGTGTGACGGACCTCATCGGCGGCCTGGTGGACGACCTGCTCAACCAGCTCGGTCTCGGGTTCCTGACCTTCTGGAAGTGACCTCCCTCCGGCGCCGGCCGGAGGGGTGGCGGCGCCGGGCTCATCACGACATGTCCGGCGATTCTCCGCGATTCACATCAAGCTCGGCTCAAGTTCCGGCATGGGATGGGAAGAGCGGAAGCGACCGGTGTGTGTTCCGTGTCCGGGGATGGGTGCCTTCCCGCAATCTCTCCGTGCGAGGGGGCCCCGTCTGGGGCACGATGAAGGGGACAGGCCGGAGGGAGTCGCATGGGAGCGCCGGACGGTGATTGTCTTGGCCCGTACCGCCTGCTCTCGCCGCTGGGGGCGGGAGGCTTCGGTGAGGTCCACCTCGCACTGGACACCGAGGGACGCACGATAGCCGTCAAGATCCTGCACCCGCACGTCGCCGCCGACGAGGCGGCCCTGACCCGTCTGGCCCGCGAGGTGGAGGCCATGCGGCGGGTCCAGGATCCGCACGTCGCCGAGATCCTCGACGCCTCGCTGAGCGGCGGGCGTCCCTACCTGGCCACCCGCTACGTGCAGGGCCGCCCGCTGGACGCGGTGGTCGCCGGCGAGGGGCCCGTCAAGGGCGACGACCTCGTACGGCTGGGGCGCGGCCTGGCCGAGGCCCTGGCCGCGGTCCACGCCGCCGGAGTGACGCACCGCGACCTGAAGCCCGGCAACGTCATCATGACCGACGACGGGCCGGTCGTGATCGACTTCGGCATCGCGTGCCTGCACGACTCGGCCACGGTGACCACGTCGGGCGTGGTGCTGGGCACGCCGGGCTATCTGGCCCCGGAGATCCTCGAAGGAGGGGAGAGCGGCCCGGAGGCCGACATCTTCTCCTTCGCGGCCACGCTGGCCTACGCCGCCACCGGCCGGCACCCGTACGGCACCGGCCCCGCCTCCGCGGTCGGCTACCGGGTCGTCCACCACGAGCCCGACCTGGAGGGCGTCCCGCTGTGGGTGGAGCCGCTGCTGCGCGAGTGCCTGTCGCGCGACCCGGCCGCCCGCCCGCCGGCCGGCATGCTGCTGGCCCGGCTCGGTGCCGCGAACCCGGTGAACCCGGTCGTGCGGACTCCGGCGCCGCAGCCGCGCCCGGCCTACGCGGGCGGCGGGGACGCCGCCGGGGGGACCGCCCGCCGGGCCGCCGGGGGCCTGCACGGCGTCACCACCAGGGAGTGGCGCCCGGGGCGCCACGCGCGCGGCTCCTCCTCGCCGGAGCGGGCGCGCGAGCGCCGCCGCGCGGTGATCCACCGGCGCTGGGTGGTCGGCACCGGCCTGCTCGTGTCGCTGGCGGCCGCGGCGGCCAAGAGCCCGCTGCCGGAGGTGTCGCTGCTGCTGCTGTCGGTGTACGGCGCCGTCATGGTCATCGACGGGGGCGTGGCCCTGTTCGCCCGTCAGGACCGTCCCCGGCTGGTCGTGGACCTGGCCGCCATCGGCGGCTCCGTGGCGCTGTGGGCCGCCCTGGCGGCGTTCTTCAGCCCGCTCACCCTCGGGCTGGCGCTGGCGACCGTCGTCATCGTTATGATCGTCATCCTCCTGGGCAGCTGAGGGGGGCCGGCGCCGGAAAGCGGGACACCGCCCGCAGGCTCCGGAACATAGTTCGGTATGGTGGGGTGGGGCCTGCCGGGTCGGCGGTCGGCGTACACGCCGGACCGGCGGTTTGCGCCTAAGCTACCGATGGGTAACATGAACGCGGGGGACCAGGACGGGCACGATCCGGCCGGGCCACCCGCTGTCACAGCCCTCGGGCACCTGGCAGTCTTGGCATCACGCGCACGTGCCCCGCGTGCGCGTACCGAGCATCCGGCGTCAGCCGCTTCCCGCGGTGGCGCACGCGAACACGGGAGGTCGGCCACCGGCCATGAACATCGTCGTCTGCGTGAAGCAGGTCCCCGACACGGCGACCGAGCGCAAGCTGAGGTCCGATGACAAGACGCTCGACCGCGACGCCGCCGACGGCGTCGTCAACGAGCTCGACGAGTACGCGGTCGAAGAGGCGCTGCGGCTCAAGGAAGCCCACGGCGGTGAGGTGACCGTCCTCACCATGGGTCCCGACAAGGCCAGCGACACCATCCGCAAGGCCCTGGCCATGGGTGCCGACAAGGCCGTCCACCTGGTGGACGACGCCCTGCACGGCTCCGACGCCCTGGGCACCTCCTACGCCCTGGCGCAGACCCTGAGGAAGATCGGGTTCGACCTGGTCGTGCTCGGTTCGGAGTCCACCGACGCCCGCACCGGCGTCCTCGCCGCGATGCTGGCCGAGCGCCTGAACGTGCCGCAGCTCACCTTCGCCAACAAGGTGGAGGTCAACGGCTCGGCCATCGCGATCCAGCGTGTCACCGACTACGGCTACGACAAGGTCGAGGCCTCGCTGCCCGCCGTCGTCTCCGTGGTCGAGAAGATCAACGAGCCGCGCTACCCCTCCTTCAAGGGCATCATGGCGGCCAAGAAGAAGCCGGTCGAGAAGCTGGGCGTCGCCGACGCCGAGATCGACACCTCGCAGGTGGGCCTGGCCAGCTCGTGGAGCGAGGTGGCCGACTTCTCCGCCGCCCCGCCGCGCGCGGCCGGCACGATCGTCAAGGACGAGGGCGACGGTGGCGTGAAGGCCGCCGACTTCCTCGCGTCGAAGAAGTTCGTCTGAGGACGGGGGGTTAACTGAGATGTCCGAGGTTCTCGTTCTCGTCGAGCACGTCGAAGGCCAGATCAAGAAGGTCACCCTGGAGCTGCTGACGCTCGCCCGCAAGCTGGGCACGCCGTCGGCGGTGTGGGCCGGCCCGGGATACTCCGCCGAGGCCAAGGCCCGGCTGGCCGAGTACGGCGCCGAGAAGATCTACGTCGCCGACTCCGCCGACATCGCCGACTACGTGGTCGCGCCCAAGGCCGAGCTGCTCGCCCAGCTCGTCTCCTCCGCGTCCCCGGCCGCGGTGCTCGTCGCCGCGACGGCCGAGGCGAAGGAGATCGCCGGCCGGCTGGCCATCAAGATCGACTCCGGTGTGCTGACCGACGCCGTCGGCATCGGGGAGGGCCTGGTCGCCGACCAGTCCATCTTCGGCGGCGGCGTCAACGTCCAGTCCCGTGTGACCAAGGGCACCCCGATCTTCGCGGTCCGCCCGAACGCCACCCCGGTCGAGGCCGCCGCCGGCGCCGGCGCCGAGGAGCAGGTCACCGTGGCCGTCTCCGACGCCGCCAAGACCGCCAAGGTCGTCGACCGGGTCAAGGAGGAGAAGGGCGCCCGTCCCGAGCTCACCGAGGCCGCGATCGTGGTCTCCGGCGGCCGTGGCGTGGGCTCGGCCGAGAACTTCTCGATCATCGAGAAGCTGGCCGACTCGCTCGGCGCGGCCGTCGGCGCCTCCCGCGCCGCCACCGACGCCGGCTGGTACCCGCACCAGTTCCAGGTCGGCCAGACGGGCAAGACCGTCTCGCCGCAGCTGTACATCGCGGCCGGCATCTCCGGCGCCATCCAGCACCGGGCCGGCATGCAGACGGCCAAGACGATCGTCGCCATCAACAAGGACCCCGAGGCGCCGATCTTCGAGCTCGCCGACTACGGCGTCGTGGGCGACCTCAACCAGGTCGTCCCGCAGCTGACCGACGAGGTCGTCAAGCGCAAGTAGTCCCGTCCCCGGGTACGGCGGGCCCACCGGGTACGGCCGGCCCGCCGGGTGCGAACGACAGGACGGCGCCGCACGGATCCGTGCGGCGCCGTTCCGCGTTCTCACGTGTCTCCCGCGCCGTCCTCGCGTGTCTCCCGGGCCGTTCTCACCCGGACGTCCGGGCGGGGTGCGCCCGGGCGCCGGCACGCGTCTCTCAGGCGGCCATGTCTCTCAGGCGGCCATGGAGAGCTCGGGCTCCGGGTCGGCGGCGCCGGCGGTGCGGGCCGTACCGGGCCCGGGCAGGAACCGGGCGGTCAGCGCGATCACCAGGCTGAGCGCGACGGCGATGCCCAGCGCCGCCCTGAGCGAGGCCAGGTCGGACAGGAAGCCGATGACGACCGGGCCGAGAAGCAGTCCGGCGTAGCCCAGCGCGCCCGTCTGGGCGATGGCCGGGCCGGGGTTGTCGGTCGCGGCGCCGGCCAGGGAGATGGCGATCGGGGAGACCGTCGCCACCGACAGGCCCACCAGCAGCATGGCCGCGACGGCGAGCACCGGCGAGGCGGAGGTGATGACCACCGCGAAGGTCGCGGCGGTGGCCAGCCCGGAGGCGGCGATCATCATCCTGGGGCCGAAGCGGGTCCGGATCCGGTCGCCGGCCAGGCGGCCGAGCAGCATGCCCGCCTCGAAGACCGGGTAGCCGGCCGCGGCCAGGGCCTCGGGGGCGCCGAGCACGTCACGCAGGTAGAGACCGTTCCAGTCGGCCACGGTGCCCTCGACCATGAACGCGCAGAACGCGATCACACCCAGCAGGTAGACGACCGCGGGCATCCGCCGGCGGGTGCCGCTCTCCGAGGCCGTCTCGGGGGCGGGGTCGGGCAGGTAGGTACGGCTCAGGGCGACCGACGCGGGCAGCGCGAGCAGGGCGATCAGGGTCAGGTGGGCCGTGACCGACAGTCCCGCCGCGATGGCCGCGGTGCCGAGCAGCCCGGCGGAGATGGCGCCCGCGCACCAGCCGGCGTGCATGCCGTTCATCAGCGGGCGGCCGTGGGCGCGCTCGACCGTCGAGCCCTGGGCGTTCATCGCGATGTCCAGCGCGCCGAACGCCAGGCCGAACAGGCCCACGGCGACCAGCAGCAGCGGGAACGTCGGCGCGAAGGCGACCACGGCCAGGGTGACGGCGCACAGGGGAGCGCCGACCCGCAGGATGCTCCGGCTGCCGAAGCGCGTCATCACCCCGCGCATCGACTGCATGGTGACCAGCGCGCCCAGTCCCCACACGAGCAGGGTGACGCCGATCGACGCCTCGGACAGGCCGAGTTCGTCGGACAGCGCGGGCAGGCGCACGGTCATCGATCCACACATGAGTCCGCCGAGAACAAAGGTGAGGATTGCCCCATTACGGGCAATCCTCAGATCGCGGGTCATGACGTAATCCCTTCAGCGGAGGTTTCCAAATGACGTGGGGTGGGCACAGAAAAGCCGGTCGCTTCCGCGCATGCGGAAGCGACCACCAGCGTGTACGGACAGTGACCCCGGGCGGGGCCGGGTGAGGGGCGGATCTGTCGCGGCGCGGGGCGGCGCTATTCCGACAGCAGGTCCAGCAGGCGCCTTTCCAGCTCCGCGTAACGGGAGTCGTCATAGAGGCCGGGATCATGGCTGACCACGTCCCACAGCCCCTCGCAGGCCAGGCGCACGATCTGTGCGGCGGCAGGGTCGGGCTCCCCGTCGAGGCCCTCGCGGTGCCAGCGGGCCATCGCCTCGCGCAGCGGCGCGAGCAGATAGGGGTTGCCGGAGGCTCCGGTGACCACCGCCCAGCGCCGGATCCTGCCGCTGCGCACGGCGGCGAAGGTGGCTGCCAGATAGTTCTTGGTGTAGGTGTCGTGCCCCTGGGCGGCGACCAGCTCGTCGAACTCCTCGATCAGCCGCTCGACCATGCCTTTGATCAAGGCTTCCTTGCTGCTGAAGTGGTAGAGCAGGCCGCCTTTGCTGCAGCCGGCGCGCTCGGCGACGGCCGCCAGGGTGAGTGCGGAGGAGCCCTGGTCCGACAGCAGCTCCTCGGCCGCGTCCAGCAGTCCCTCGCGTCTCATGACTTTACTGTACCGGCTGGACGGTTTAGTGGTCAACGCGGGGGACGGGGCTTCACCCGGGCACGGATACGCTTGGAAGGCTGAAAATCAGTTGCGGAGGGGAGTGCGGCCGTGGAGCCCGCCTATCTCGATCATGCGGCGACCACGCCGATGCTTCCCGAGGCCGTCGAGGCGATGACCGCCCACCTGGGCCGGGTCGGCAACGCCTCGTCGCTGCACACGGCCGGTCGCCGGACCCGCCAGGTCGTGGAGGAGTCGCGCGAGAGCGTCGCCGACGCGCTCGGCGCCCGGCCCAGCGAGGTAGTGTTCACCTCCGGCGGCACCGAGGCCGACAACCTCGCCGTCAAAGGCCTCTACTGGGCCCGGCGGGCCAAGGGGGCTACCCGCATCCTGATCAGCTCGGTCGAGCACCACGCCGCGCTCGACCCCGCGCACTGGCTGGGCGACCGGCAGGGCGCGACCGTCGAGCTGCTCGACGTCGACGAGCTCGGCCGGGTGCATCCGCAGGCCCTGCGCGAGGCCATCGAGCGCGATCCCGACAGCGTCGCCCTGGTGAGCGTGATGTGGGCCAACAACGAGGTCGGCACCGTCCAGCCGGTCCACGTGCTCGCCGCGATCGCCCACGACCACGGCATCCCGTTCCACACCGACGCGGTCCAGGCGGTCGGCCAGCTCCCGGTGGACTTCGCCGGAGCCGGGGTGGACGCCCTGACGATCTCCGGTCACAAGGTCGGCGGCCCGCTGGGCGTCGGCGCGCTGCTGCTGGCCAGGGGCGTCGACCCGGTGCCGGTGCTGCACGGCGGCGGCCAGGAGCGCGACGTGCGCTCGGGCACGCTCGACGCCCCCTCGGTCGCCGGGCTCGCCGCGGCGGTGCAGATCGCCGTGGCCCGCCAGGCTGAGACGGCGGCCCGGCTGTCCGGGCTCCGCGACGACCTGATCCGCCGGGTACGGCAGGCCGTACCCGATGTGATCCTCAACGGCGACCCGGTCGACCGGCTCCCCGGTAACGCGCACTTCTCCTTCCCCGGCTGCGAGGGCGACGCCCTGCTCATGCTGCTGGACGCCAAGGGCGTGGAGTGCTCCACCGGATCCGCCTGCTCGGCCGGGGTGGCCCAGCCCTCCCACGTCCTGATCGCCATGGGCGCCGACGGCGTCCGGGCCCGCGGCTCCCTGCGCTTCTCCCTGGGCCACACCTCCACCGAGGCCGACGTCGACCGCGTCGCCGACGTCATCGGCCTGGTGGTGGAGCGGGCCCGCCGCGCCGGCCTGACCTGACCGCCCGGGCCGTACACACGGAAGGCGGTGGGCCCCGGGGCCCACCGCCTTCACCGGGTCACGAGGCTTCACCGGGTCACGAGGCGCCCTTGCCCCACTTCAGCTTGACCTGCTTGACCTTCTTCTGCACCTGCTTCGGCTTCGGCGCGTTCTTGGGCTGCTTGGGCTTGACCGGCGGCTTCGGCTTGGGCGCGACCGCCGGCTTCTTCACCACCGGCTTCTTGACCGGCGGCTTGGGAGCCGGCTTGGGCGTGGTGGGGGCCGGAGGAGCGGGCGGCGTCGGGTCGGGGACGGTCGTGCAGGAGGTCAGCATCACCGAGACGCCGTTCCCGTCGCCCAGCACCACCACGTCGGCGCCGCCGTCACCGTTGAAGTCACCGGTCCCGGCCCACGTCAGGTTGGCCCTGCCGGGATCGAAGCCGACGGGCGTCTGGAAGGTGCCGTCGCCCTTGGCCGCCAGCACCGAGAACGCGTCGACGACGCCCGACTCCCTCACGATCAGGTCGGCGGAGCCGTTGCCGTCGATGTCGCCGGCCGCCAGGCCGTTGGCGTTCGAGCTCACGGCGTAGGGGACGGGCGTGCGGAAGGTGCCGTCGCCCTCGCCGATCAGCACGACGACGCTGTTGGTAGTCGCGTCGAGGGTCGCCAGGTCGGGGGTGCCGTCAGCGTTGAAGTCGGCGCCGACGAAGCCCCACAGGTTCGTCCCGCCCGGGTAGAAGGCGGTCGGCTGGAAGGTGCCGTCGCCGTCGCCGAGCAGGACCTCGACGGAGTTGACGTTCATGAAGGAGCCGGTCACCGCCAGGTCGGTGTGGCCGTCGGAGTCGAAGTCCCTCACGACGATCTCACTCATGGCCGCTCCGGCGCCGGTGTCCACCGGCGGCTGGAAGGTGCCGTCGCCGTCACCGAGCAGCACGTGGACCGAGCCGCTGGAGTTCGTCGTCGCCAGGTCGTCTGCGCCGTCGCCGTCGAAGTCGCCCGAGACGGCCGAGTAGACGGTTTCGACCGTGGAGGTGGTCACGGCCGCGCGGAAGGTGCCGTCGCCGTTGCCGGGCAGGACCGAGAAGCTGGGGTCGTTGTAGTTCGTCACCACCAGGTCGACGTGGTCGTCGCTGTCGAAGTCGCCCACGGCGGGGGAGCCGATGTACTCCGGGACGGTGACGGTCGCGGGCGCCTGGAAGCCGCCGTCGCCGACGCCGAGCAGCACCTGCAGGGAGGTGGAGGTCCCGCCCGGGGACACGATGAGATCGGCGTGGCCGTCCTCGTTGAGGTCGGTGGTTATCGTGCGGTTCGGAGTGATCCCGACGGGGTGGTCGACCGCCGGGCCCAGGAGGCCGGGGGCGCAGGTGGTGAGGGCCTGGGCGGGCGCGGCGGTGGCGGCCAGCGCTCCGGATGTCAGCGTCACCGCCGCGAGCAGGGAGACGATGCGGCGCCGGCGGGCGGTCGAGCCGGGCGGCACCGGATGAGACGTGTTCATGAAAGCGCTCCTCCGTGAGCGATGACGCCCGCGCAGGCCCGTTCGGGGCACGATGATGCGTCGGGCGTGGGTCACCCGTGCCATCGGCAGGGGCGGGCGTCTCCTGAGAGGTCGGGGATCAGGGTTCCGGACGCCTGCGAATCGCGGCGCACGCGGGACATGGACGCTGGCTAGGGTCGAACGGTGAGCGAAGCGATCATCGTGGCCCGTGGGGTCGAGGTCACACTCGGCGGCAATCCCGTGCTCCAGGGGGTGGACGTCGAGGTCGGGCACGGCGAGATCGTCGCCGTGACGGGGCCGAACGGAGTGGGCAAGTCGACGCTGCTGCGCTGCCTGGCCGGGCTCCGGACGGCCGACGCGGGAGAGATCGCCGTCCTCGGCGGGCCGCCCCGCGACGAACCCGCGTTCTGGCGTGACGTCGCCCTGGTGGCGGACGAACCCGCCTGGTACCCGGGGCTGACCGTCCGCGAGCACCTGGAGCTGATGGCCGCGGTCCACACCGGATCCCGGATGGACGTCGGAGAGGCACTGGAGTCCTTCGGCCTGGCCTCCCGGGCGGACGCGGCTCCCCCGGCCCTGTCGACCGGCCAGCGGCAGCGCCTCATGCTGGCGATGACCCTGCTGCGGCCGAGCCGGGTGCTGCTGCTGGACGAGCCCGAACGGGGGCTCGACGCGGAGTTCCGGCGGCTGCTGGCCTCGATCCTGACGGACTACGCGGCGCAGGGCGGCACGGTGGTGATGGCCACCCACGACCCCGGCCTCGCCGAGGCCGCCCGCAGCCGACGGGTCGCCCTGGCCGACGGCCGCGCCGAGAGCACCGTGTGAACCCACCCCGCCCGTCCGGGAGCACGGGACGCTCTCTGATCGTTTGCCGGGAGGAAGCCTTGAGGTCGTGCGGGAGGGAGAGGGCATGAGGTCGGTCGCGGAGATCAGGGGCTTCGTCCGGTCGCGGAGCCGGCGGCCGCGGAACTGGACGGATCTGTACTCGACCGGCCTCGGGCTCGCGGTGGTCGCCGCGATGTTGTCCCAGCCCGCCTTCACGCTCCTGGCCGCGATAACCCGGCAGGCTGACCCGTCGCGGATGGGTGCCGGGGTCGCCCTGGTCATGCTGGCCGGTGCGGGTTTCCTCGCCGCCGCCCGGGCGATCGGTCCCGTCACGCTGCCGCCCGCCGACGCGGTCTGGCTCCTGATCTCGCCCCTGGACCGCCGGGCCGTGCTGCGGGGGCCCTCGGGCGTCCTGCTCGCGGTCTCCGCCGTGGCCGGGATGGTGCTCGGCGTGGGACTGCTCGCGGTCCTGGGGACCCCGGACCACACGGGCGTACGGCTGGCCGCGGCGATGCTCCTCGGCGTCGCGACGGCCACGGGGGGCATGGCCGCGGCCGTGCTGGCGCAGGCGTCGCAGACCTGGAACACATGGGCGGGCCCCGCGATCGCCGTGACCGCGGCCCTGGCCGTGGCCGTCGCGCTGCTGGGATCCGGCGCCGGACGCCGCCTCCTGACCGCGGCGGCCTCCGCCCCGCCGGCCGCGGGCGCGGTGCTCGCGGCGACGGCCGCCGCACTCGCCGGTCTGCTGGTACGGCGGGCCTGGAGGGCGCTGGAGCGGATCCCGGCCCGGACCCTGCTGGACGCCTCCGCCGGGCGGGGTCGCGCGGCCGGGGCCGCCGTCGCCGTGGAACCCGGCTCCCTGACCTGGAGTGCGGAGGACGCGCACTGGCGGGGGCGGGCCCTGCGGTCCCGGCGGTGGCCCGCGCTGCCCGCCCCGATGGCGCTTGCCTGGCAGGACTGGCGGCGGCTGGGACGCCGTCCCGGGCGGCTCGCCGTACTGTCCGCGACCGCCGCGCTGCCCGCGCTCGTCGCGCGGACCGGCGGGGGAGTCCTGGAGGGGATGACCGCACCCGCCGCCGCCCCCGGCCTCGACGCCGTCCCGGGCCTCGACGCCGCCCCCGGTCTCCTCGGCGTCTCGCTGACCGTCGGCCTCATGCTCGTCGGCGGGCTCGCCGCCGCGGCGGCGGGCACCTCGGGCGCGCGCAGGGACGGCGACAACCCGGCGCTGGCGCGGCTGCTCGGCGTCGACCCCCGGCGGGTCCTCGCCGCCCGGGCGCTGCTGCCGGGCCTGCTCGGCGGGGCCTGGCTGGTCGCGGTGCTGGCCGGGCTCACGGTGACCGGCGCCCTTCCCGCGGGCCCGTGGTGGCCGCTGGGCGCGGCGGCCGCTCCCGCGCTGGCCGCCGGGGCGCTGCGGATGGCGCGGCGGCGGCCCGTCGACCACGCGATGCCGGTCATCGACACGCCGATGGGGGCGATGCCCACGGGAGTGATCGCCTGGGCGCTGACGGGCGCCGACCTGGTGGTGCTCGGCTGCCTCCCGCTGGCGGCGGCGCTGCTGTTCCAGCCCGCCGCGCCCGGCGGCCTCCTGGCCGCCCAGGTGCTCCTCGGGACGGCCGTCCTGTCGATCTCCGTCCTGCGCGAGGGACGGCGCCGGCGAGACCCCCTCTGACCCGGCGGGGTCAGTTGAGGAAGGGGGCGACGGCGGTCCAGCCGGGGTCGCCGACGACGTCGACGCGGGGCCGGCCCTCCTCCCAGGTGATGATCAGTTCCTTGGCGTGGATGGCCGCCTCGCCCACCGGGTCGGCGTAGACGTGCAGCACCCGCTGGCCCTCGGCGCTCATGTGGGCGGCCAGCACGGCGGTGCCGTTCAGCCTGCTGATCCGGCCCGCCAGGCGCTCCTCGAAGTCGCGCAGCGCATCCAGGGACGGCCCGGCCGGCAGGCCGTCGGCGTCGCGGTGCAGGTAGGGCAGGGTGATCGCGATGTGCTGGTCGAACAGCGGATAGTCGACCGGGCGGAGCGGATAGCGCGCGGTGGCGATCAGGCGGGCGCCGGAGGCGGTCTCGCCCTCCAGCAGCGCCCACTGCTCCTCCTGGAAGCCGGAGGCGAGGTCGGCGACCACGCCGGGCAGGTGGACGGCGGGCACGGCGTCGATCGGCTCGAACTGGACGGCGGAGATGTCGCCGACCCAGCGGGCCACGTCGTCCTCGCCGAGCAGCCAGTCGAGGGCCAGCAGGGCGGCCTCGGTCCGGGTCTCCTCGTCGAGGATGCTGAAGATCGGATGGTGGGCGACCACGTCGACGCGGGGGTTGCCGAGCGGGGCCCGCAGGCCCAGGACGAGCTTGTCCAGCGCGAACTCGTAGCCGCCGACGTCGAGGGTGAGGTCCATGGCGTGCGGGTTGGCCCGCCGGGACGGGTGGAACTCCCACAGCGCGTCGGCCGGCGGCGCGGCGGCGGCCCAGCGGTGCGCGGTGGGGCGCAGCTCGGGATCGCCGGCGGCGGTGACGATCAAGGCCTGGTCGGCGCCGAGCCCCGGGGTGATCTCCCAGACCAGGGAGGGGTGGACGACCTGGACCGCGGGACCGATCCACTCGGCCAGCCGTTCGGCCTCTCCCGCGGCGACCATCGCGTCCAGCTCCGGCCTGGCCTCGGCCCACCACGCCCAGAACTCGCCGATGCCGTCGGCGGGCTCGGCGCCGGACTCGTTCTTGCGCCCGAACAGTCGCATGGTTCCGGATTCTCCCAGTACGGCGAGACCACTGCCAACCGGCGGGTGCGGTACGGCGGCATGTCCTCCGGCGCGGGTACCCTCGAAGGGTTATGAGTCTTCGTGTGCTTGCCGCCATGTCCGGGGGCGTCGATTCCGCCGTGGCCGCCGCCCGCATCGCCGAGGCGGGCCATGACGTCACGGGCGTGCACCTGGCGCTGTCCGCCAACCCGCAGTCCTACCGAACCGGCGCCCGCGGGTGCTGCACGATCGAGGACTCCAGGGACGCCCGCCGGGCCGCCGACGTGATCGGCATCCCGTTCTACGTCTGGGACATGGCCGAACGCTTCCATCGCGACGTGGTCGAGGACTTCGTCAGCGAGTACGCCGCGGGGCGCACCCCCAACCCCTGCCTGCGCTGCAACGAGAAGATCAAATTCGAGGCGGTGCTCGACCGGGCGCTCGCGCTCGGCTTCGACGCCGTGGCCACCGGCCACCACGCCCGGATCGTCGACGGCGTGCTGCACCGCAGCCCGGACGCGGCCAAGGACCAGTCCTACGTGCTCGGCGTGCTCACCCGCGAGCAGCTCGGCCACGCGATCTTCCCGCTCGGCGACTCGACCAAGGCCGAGGTCCGCCGGGAGGCGGCGCGGCGCGGGCTCATGGTGGCCGACAAGCCCGACAGCCACGACATCTGCTTCATCGCCGACGGCGACACCCGCGGCTTCCTGGCCGAGCGCCTCGGCGCGGCCGAGGGCCCGATCGTCGACGAGTCCGGCGAGGTCGTCGGCAGTCACGAGGGCGCGTACGGCTTCACCGTCGGCCAGCGCAAAGGCCTGCGCATCGACCGCCCGGCCCCCGACGGCCGGCCGCGTTACGTGCTGTCCATCGAGCCGGTCTCCAACACGGTCACGGTCGGCCCGCGCTCGGCCCTGGAGGTCACGGCCATCGTGGCGGAGCGGCCGGTCTGGAACGGCCCGGTGGACGCCCCGCGCGAGCCCCTGGCCTGCACGGTCCAGCTCCGCGCGCACGGCGAGGTGTACGGCTGCCGCGCCCAGCCGTCCGGCGACGCCCTGCACATCACGCTCGACGGCCCGGCCACCGGCGTGGCGGCGGGCCAGGCGGCGGTGCTCTATCTCGGCGACACCGTGATCGGCTCAGCCACCATCGCCTCCGCGGTCTGATCCTGCTTCCTGCCCCCGGGGTGCCGGACGGGTCAGGCCAGCTCGACGGACTCGCCGGGCGTCAGGCGGCGGATCTCGGCCTTCTGCGCGTCGGCCTCCGCCCCCAGCCAGCTGTCGACCAGGCCCAGGCCGATGTCGTTGAGCCCGCCGTCGTGGGTGGAGAAGGCCCGGCCCGGCCGGACCTCGCGCAGATAGGCGATCGTCTCGGGGAGCTTCAGCCACGGCGCGCTGGTCGGCACCAGCAGCGTGGGCACCTCGACGCCCGGCGGGGTGAACGCGTCACCCGGGTAGAAGACCTCCTCCTCGACGAGGAAGCCGACGTTCTGCACGATCGGCAGATCGGGGTAGGTCGGGGCGTGCCACTCACCGACGACCCTCACTCCGAAGCCCGCCGTGTCGAACGCGTCGCCCTGCCGTACCACCTGGACCTTCGCCGGGACGTCGGTCAGCGCGGCGGCCACCGCCTCGCAGGTCCAGATCTCCAGCGACGGGTCCGCCCCGGCGGCCCGGCGCAGCCGGTCGGCGTCCACGTGGTCGAAGTGCTCGTGGGTGATGAGCACGGCCCGGGCGCCGTCGAGGGCCGCCTCGTCGCTGAAGCCCCCGGGGTCGATGACGAGGGCCGTACCGTCCTTCTCCAGGCGGACGCAGGCGTGCTCGAACTTCGTGAGTCTCATCCCCTCACCCTACGGCGCGGGGACATCGTGATCCGAGCACGGACCGGGGCGCCGGGCGCTTCCCGGCGGCGGGCCGGTCCGCGGCGCGGGATCGTGATCGACGGGCTCTAAGCTGGCCGTTGTGAATACGTTCCCGTGGGGTGAGGCGACCGCCACCGGTGTCGGGTCGCATCCGGGGGAGGACCACGCCGAGGCGGTCAGGGTCGTCTTCGGTGAGCTCCCCGCACTGCCGTACCTGCCGGAGCTGCCCGGCCGCGGTGTCGGCGCGGACATGGTGGGGCGGGCAGCCTCGCTCCTGGTCGAGCTGCCGGTGGAGGTGCAGCCGTCGGGCTGGCGCTTCACCGACCGGCCGGGGCGGGACGCCAAGCGCGCCCGCGACCACCTGGTGCGCGACCTCGACGGGCTGGAGGAGGCCGCGCAGGGATACGAGGGGCCGTTCAAGACGCAGGTGTGCGGGCCGCTGACGCTGGCCGGGACCATCGAGCTGCGCCACGGGGACAAGGCGCTGGCCGACGCGGGAGCCGTACGGGACCTGGTGGAGTCCTTCGCCGAGGGGCTCGCCGGGCACGTCGCCGAGCTGCGCAAGCGGGTGCCGGGCGCCACGGAGATCGTGGTCCAGCTCGACGAGCCGGGCCTGCCCGCCGTCCTGGCGGGCACGGTGCCGACGGCCTCCGGCTTCGGGCGGCTGTCCGCCGTGGATGCCCCGGTGGCCGTCGAGTGGCTCCGGTCGGCGCTGCCCGGCGACGGCTTCCCGATCGTGCACTGCTGCGCTCCGGGCGTGCCCTTCGAGGTGATCCGCAGGGCGGGGGCCAAGGGGGTCTCGCTTGACGCCTCGCTGCTGCGCCGCCGTGACGAGGACGTGATCGGCGAGTGCGTCGAGGCGGGCATCGCGTTCTTCCTCGGCGTCGTGCGCGGGGTGGACGCCCCGCTGCCGGACGTCGGCGTGATCGCCGGGCCCGCCGTCGAGCTCTGGCGCCGGATGGGCTTCCCCGCCTCGACCCTGGCCTCGCAGGTCGTGCTCACCCCCGCCTGCGGGCTGGCCGGGGCCTCGCCCATGTACGCCAGGGCCGCCCTGGCCGCCTGCCGCAAGGCGGCGCTGGTGCTCAGGGAGGACCCGGGCGAGTGAGGCCCCCGGGACGCACGGTGGTCAGCGGTTCCACGGAGTTTCAAGTGACGTGCAAGTACGTCCCCATATCCATGGACATGTAGGAAATCGCACCACATGTTCTTGGAGTTCTTCATGCGCACCGGCCTCCGCGTCCTGCTCGGCCTGACCGCCGCCGCGGCCCTCACCGTCGGCGGCTCCACGGCGGCCTCGGCCGACGCGGCCGCCACCGGCTGGAAGTGGGGCCCGATCCACTCCACCGACGGCCACGCCACCGCCAAGGGGAAGGTCGTCGTCACCCAGAGCGCCCTCCAGATCCGCGGCAGCCTGTCCGACACCCGGGGCAAGGGCTGCTCCTGGGTGCTGCTGCGCTGGCAGAGCTCCGGCAACGGCAAGTGGAGCTCGGCGGGCTACTGGAACTGCACCCCCGGCACGGGGACGTTCCGCAAGAACGTGGCCCACCCCCTGCAGATCAAGGCGAAGGTCTGCCGCGGGAACTCCAGCCGGCCGACCGGCCGGTGCACCTCCTGGAAGACCGTCTACACCCAGGGCGGCTGATCCGCCGCCCCTCCGCGGAGGGGCCGGTCCCGCGGCCCCGCCCGTCCGTCGCCGGACCCGGCCGAATGTCGGTCTCCGGCGATAGATTCTCCCTGGTGCACGACGAGGGGAGAGGCTGGACGATGGCTGCTGAGGCAGAGGCCGGGGGCGTTCCGGTGACCGCGCTGGAGCGGCACGCGGAGGTGAGCGAGCTGGTCGAGGAGGCCAACTGGCGCTATCACGTGCTCGACGCGCCGACCGTCAGCGACGCCCAGTACGACACCTGGATGCGCGAGCTGTGGGCGCTGGAGGACGAGCACCCGAGCCTGCGCACCCCCGACTCGCCGACGCAGAAGGTCGGGGCGCCGATCTCCAGCGAGTTCGCGCCGGTCGCGCACCTGCGGCGGATGGAGAGCCTCGACAACGCCTTCAACGCCGACGACCTGGCCTCCTGGCAGGCGCGGGCGGAGCGGCTGGCCGAGCGCGACCCGGCCCCCTACCTGTGCGAGCTGAAGATCGACGGGCTGGCGATCGCGCTGGTCTACGAGAAGGGCCGGCTGGTCAGGGGCGTCACCCGGGGCGACGGCCGCATCGGCGACGACGTGACGGCCAACGTGCGCACGGTCGCGAACATCCCGCACCGGCTGACCGGTGACGACGTGCCCGACCTGGTCGAGGTCAGGGGCGAGATCTACATCCCGGTCGAGGACTTCAAGAAGCTCAACGAGCAGCTCGTCGCGGCGGGCAGGCCCGCCTTCGCCAACCCGCGCAACTCGGCGGCGGGCTCCCTGCGGCAGAAGGACCCGCGGATCACCGCGCAGCGCCCGCTGCGGATGATCGTCCACGGGGTCGGCGCCTGGGAGGGCACGGACCTGCCGCGCGCCCAGTCGGCGATCTACGACCGGCTGCGGGAGCTCGGCCTGCCGGTCAGCGACCTCTACCGGGTCGTCGACGACCTCGACGGCATCAACGCCTTCATCGAGTACTACCGCGAGCACCGCCACGACCCGGCCTACGAGATCGACGGCGTCGTGGTGAAGGTCGACGGCATCGACCTCCAGCGCAACCTCGGCTCCACCAGCCGGGCGCCGCGCTGGGCGATCGCCTACAAATACCCGCCGGAGGAGGTCAACACCAAGCTCCTGGACATCCAGGTGGGCGTCGGCAGGACCGGCCGGGTCACGCCGTACGGCGTCATGGAGCCGATCGTGGTGGCGGGCTCCACGGTCGAGCGGGCCACGCTGCACAACGCCTCCGAGGTCGCGCGCAAGGGCGTGCTGATCGGCGACACCGTGGTGCTGCGCAAGGCGGGCGACGTGATCCCGGAGATCGTCAAGCCGGTCGAGGAGCTGCGCGAGGGCACCGAGCGCGCGTTCGTGATGCCGACGCACTGCCCCGAGTGCGGCACCGAGCTGGCCTACGAGAAGGAGGGCGACGCCGACCTGCGCTGCCCCAACACCAGGGCGTGCCCCGCCCAGCTCCGTGAGCGGATCTTCTTCGCCGCCGGCCGCCGGGCCTTCGACATCGAAGGCCTGGGCTACGTGGCGGCCACCGCGCTGACCCAGCCGCTGCCCCCGCACGAGCCGCCGGTGCGCACCGAGGCCGACCTGTTCGATCTGACGATCGAGCGGCTGCTGCCGATCGAGTCGGTCGTCCGCGACCCCGACACCGGCCTGCCCAAGACCGATCCGGAGACCGGCGAGCCCAGGATCGTGACCTTCTTCGCCAACAAGGACGGCAGCCCCAGCAAGAACGCCGAGAAGATGCTGGAGCAGCTGGAGCTGGCCAAGGACAGGGACGTGTGGCGGGTGCTGGTCGCCCTGTCCATCCGGCACGTCGGCCCGCCCACCGCCCAGGCCATCGCCGCGGAGTTCCGCTCGATCGAGGCGATCGCGCGGGCCACCGAGGAGGAGCTCGCCGCCGTCGAGGGCGTCGGCCCCCGGGTGGCCGCCGCGATCCGCGAGTGGTTCGAGGCCGACTGGCGCCAGGAGATCGTCGCCCGCTGGAAGGCGGCCGGGGTCCGGATGGAGGACGAACCCCCGGCCGACCAGCTCCCCCAGACCCTGGCCGGGCTCACCTTCGTGGTCACCGGCACGCTGGCGGGCTTCACCCGCGACGAGGCGGGAGAGGCGCTGGCGGCCAGGGGCGGCAAGGTGTCCGGCTCGGTGTCGAAGAAGACCTCCTTCGTGATCGTGGGCGAGAACGCCGGCTCCAAGTTCGACAAGGCGGTGAAGCTGGGCGTGCCGATCCTCGACGAGAACGGCCTCTCCGTTCTGCTCGCGGAGGGTCCCGAGGCCGCCGCGGCGGTGGCGGTCGAGCCGGAGGCCTGACCCGCCCCCGACCACGTCGTGATCACCCGGCCGGCGTCGTGCCGCGGACGCCCGGCCGGGACGCCCGGGGGGTGTCCAACGGGTCTGTGTCCGGTGTGCGCGATATGTGTGGGTAGGGGTACATCCCGGCTGGTTCGGCCGGGGGGTAAGTGCACGACGCGCCCGGCTGGAGGTCTCGTACGGCATGCACTGTGATGTCTCTTATTCACTCGCTTATCAGGCGATTCAGGGGTGTGTCACAAGATGGACAGTGACGGAACGTGCCCAACCGGTTTCGCGAAGTGGTCCGTAGGCCGTACTCTCCCATAGTGAACTAATGGGGGTTTTGTTACTCATGGCTGACCCAACCGATACCCGCGACACCGGACCGCGCCCGGGTTCTCCCCTGTGGACCTACCTGACGGTCGTCACCGTCCTGGGTTTCGCCGCCTTCGCGGTGGCACAGTGGTGGACCAGCGCCGAGGAACTGGCGTGCCTGGCGGACTCCCCGCTGTTCTGGACGCTCGCCGTCCTGATCGTGCTCGGAGAGCTCCGGCCGGTCGTGCTCAGCTCGTCGACGTCGGTGGGCGGCACCCACCCCTCGACGATGTTCACCTTCGCCGCGCTCCTGCACTACGGCCTGCCGATCGCCCTGCTGATGCAGGCGGTCGGCATCGTGGTCAACGGGGCCGCCAGCCGCAGGGCCTGGCACCGGATCCTGTTCAACCTCGCGCAGGTGACGCTGGCCTACACGGCCGCGGGCCTGGTGCTCGGGGCGTTCGGGCACCGGCCGGCCCGGATCGTCGCCGCGACGCCCGCGCGGGCCGACGCGTGGGTGCCCGACGGGATGGACCTGCTGGCGATCGGGGTGGCCGGGCTCGCCTACTTCGCGGTCCGCGCGCTGCTGGTCTCCGGGGCGGTCGCGCTGCACGAGCGGCGCTCGATCCACCGGGTGCTCCGGACCACGGTCGGCCACCAGAGCCTCGTCTACGCGGGACTGCTCGGCCTGGCCCCGCTGGTCGTGGTGGTCATGAACCACTCGCCGGCGCTGGTCCCGCTGTTCCTGGCCCCGCTGGCCGCGGTCTACTTCACCGCCACCATGTCGATGCGCCGCGACCACCAGGCGATGCACGACGGGCTCACCGGACTGCCCAACCGCAAGATGCTCGTGCTGCGCACCGAGGAGGCGCTCGCCGAGGCCAGGACGCGCGAGGGCGGGCGGGTCGGCCTGCTCCTGCTGGACCTCGACCGCTTCAAGGAGGTCAACGACACCCTCGGCCACCCGGTGGGGGACCGGCTGCTGCAGATGGTGGCGCACCGGCTCACCCACAGCGTGCGGCCGGGCGACGTGGTCGCCCGGCTCGGCGGTGACGAGTTCGCGGTGCTGCTGCCCTCGGTCAGGGACGCCGCCGCCGCCAGGGAGGTCGCCGCCCGGCTCCGGGTGGCGCTCACCGAGCCGGCCCGCCTGGAGGGCATGACCTTCGACCTGGACGCCTCGGTCGGCATCGCGCTCTATCCCGACCACGCGCCCGACTTCGAGCTGCTGATGCAGCGCTCCGACGTGGCGATGTACCTCGCCAAGGAGGGCAAGACCGGCGTCGAGCTCTATCTCGCCGACAAGGACCGCAACAGCCCCGAGCGGCTCAGCCTCCTGGGCGACCTGCGCCGGGCCCTGGACCGCTCGGAGCTGAAGCTGTACTACCAGCCGAAGCTCGACCTGGCCGCCGGGGAGATCCGGGGCGTGGAGGCGCTGCTGCGCTGGCGCCACCCGGCGCGGGGGCTGATCAGCCCGGGCGACTTCATCCCGCTGGCCGAGCAGTCCTACCTGATGCGCCAGCTCACCGAGTACGTCATCGACGCGGCGCTGGAGCAGGCGGCGCACTGGTGGCACACCGGCGTGCACGAGCAGATCTCCGTCAACGTCTCGGCCCGCGACCTGCTCGACTCCGCGCTCCCCGAGCGGCTGGAGGCGGGGCTGGCGCGCTACCGGCTGCCCCCCAAGGCGATCCAGCTGGAGGTCACCGAGCGCATCCTGATGACCGACCAGGCCTACACCGCCGACGCCGTGCGGGCGCTGGCCTCGCTCGGCGTGCCGCTCGCCCTGGACGACTTCGGCACCGGCTACTCGTCGCTGGTCCGCCTCCAGCGCCTGCCGGTCTCCGAGGTGAAGATCGACGCCTCGTTCGTGCGCAGGATCTGCGACTCCCCCGACGACGAGCGCATCGTGCGCTCCATCGTCGACCTGGTCCGCTCGCTGGGCCTGCGCTCGGTCGCCGAGGGCGTCGAGTCGGCCGACGTGGCCGCGCGCCTGGCCGAGATGGGGTGCGACCTCGGCCAGGGCTGGTGGTTCGCCGAGCCGATGTCGGCTCTGGACGCCACCTCCTGGCTGCGCCGCAACCGGGGGCAGTACCACGATCCGGTCAAGCCCGTCCCCGACACGCCCGCCGCCGAAGCGCTCGACCCGGACGCGCTCGAGGCCGAGATGCTCGACGCCAAGGTGCTCGGCGGCACCCCCGGCGAGCTGTCCGGCGACCTGGTCGCGAGCGCCTACGAGACCGCCAGGGCCGTACTCGGCGGCCAGACCTGACGGGCGGACGCGCGCGGGGGAGGCCGGCCGCCGATCTCCCGTCACCGGCCGCCGCCGCGGCCGGTCCGGTGTTACAGCGTGTTAATACGTCAGGCCTGCTGGACCGTGCACCCTAGGATGACAGTGTCCAATTGCCATTCACGAAACGGGTTCAACGACTCATGTCCGCCATAACCCGCGACGAGGTCGCTCACCTCGCCCGGCTCTCCAGGCTGGCCCTGTCCGACGAGGAGCTCGACCACTTCGCCGCCCAGCTCGATGTGATCATCGGAGCGGTCGCCCGCGTCGCCGAGGTGGCGGCCGACGACATCCCGCCGACCTCGCACGCGCTCCCGCTCGCCAACGTCTACCGTCCCGACGAGGTACGGCCCGGCCTGACGCCCGAGCAGGCGCTGTCCGGCGCCCCGGCCGTCGAGGACGGCCGCTTCCGCGTCCCGCGGATCCTCGGGGAGGAAGCATGAGCCTGATCCACAAGACCGCCGCCGAGCTCGGCGCGCTGGTGGCGAGCGGCGAGGTCTCCGCGGTCGAGGTGGCCCGGGCCCACCTCGACCGGATCGACGCCGTCGAGCCCAAGGTCAACGCCTTCCTGCACGTCGACGCCGAGACGACCCTCGCCCAGGCGCGCCGGGTCGACGAGCGCCGGGCCGCGGGGGAGGAGCTCGGCCCGCTGGCCGGCGTGCCGATCGCGCACAAGGACGTCTTCACCACCACGGACATGCCGACCACGGCCGGTTCCAGGATCCTTGAGGGCTGGCGGCCGCCGTACGACGCGACCGTGACCCGCCGCCTGCGCGAGGCCGGGCTGGTGATCCTCGGCAAGACGAACCTGGACGAGTTCGCGATGGGCTCCTCCACCGAGAACTCCGCCTACGGCGTCACCCGCAACCCGTGGGACCTGTCGCGCATCCCCGGCGGCTCCTCCGGCGGCTCGTCCGCGGCGGTCGCGGCCTACCAGGCCCCGCTGTCCACCGGCACCGACACCGGCGGCTCGATCCGCCAGCCCGCCGCGGTCACCGGCATCGTGGGCATGAAGCCGACCTACGGCGGCTCCTCCCGCTACGGCCTGATCGCCTTCGCCAGCTCGCTGGACACGCCGGGCCCCTTCGCCAGGAACGTGCTGGACGCGGCGCTGCTGCACGAGGCGTTCTCCGGTCACGACGTCATGGACTCCACCTCCATCGACGCGCCGGTGCCGAGCGTGGTCGAGGCGGCCCGCCAGGGTGACGTGGCGGGGCTGCGCGTCGGCGTGGTCAAGGAGTTCGGCGGCGAGGGCTACCAGCCGGGCGTGCTCGCCCGCTTCCACGAGACCGTGGAGCTGCTGGAGTCGCTGGGCGCCAAGGTCGTCGAGGTCTCCTGCCCGTCGTTCACCACGGCGCTGCCGGCCTACTACCTGATCGCCCCGTCGGAGTGCTCGTCCAACCTGGCCCGCTTCGACGCGATGCGGTACGGCCTGCGCGTCGGCGACGACGGCACCCGCTCGGCCGAGGAGGTCATGGCGCTGACCCGCGCCGCGGGCTTCGGGCCCGAGGTCAAGCGGCGCATCATCCTGGGCACCTACGCGCTGTCCAGCGGATACTACGACGCCTACTACGGCCAGGCGCAGAAGGTCCGCACGCTGATCGCCCGCGACTTCGAGGCGGCCTTCGGCCAGGTGGACGTGCTGGTCTCGCCGACCACGCCGACCACCGCGTTCCCGATCGGCGAGCGAGCCGACGACCCCATGGCGATGTACCTCGCCGACCTGTGCACCATCCCGACCAACCTCGCGGGCAACGCGGCCATCTCGGTGCCGTGCGGCCTGGCCGACGAGGACGGTCTCCCGGTGGGTCTGCAGATCATGGCCCCGGTCCTCGCCGACGACCGCTGCTACCGGGTCGGCGCCGCCGTCGAGCGCGCCCTGAACGACCGCTGGGGCGGCGGCCTGCTGTCCAGGGCGCCGGAGCTGTAGGACCGAAGGCGCTCATAGGACCGTGGGACGGAGAGGAAGAACGGCGGCGTGATCACTCGGATCGAGATCGACGGGTTCAAGTCATTCTTGGACTTCGAGCTCGACGTGCCGCCGTTCCTCGCACTGGTCGGGCCCAACGCCAGCGGCAAGTCGAACCTGTTCGACGCCCTCGGGTTCGTCGCGGACGAGGTGGGCGGGCCCGGCGGGCTGATCGGCGTGCGCAGGGGATCCCCGCACGAGCAGTTCCACCGGGTCGCCGAGGGCCCGGCCGTCCCCGGGTTCACCGTCGCGGTGGAGGCGCTGGTCGCCCCGGAGCCCGGCGCGCTGCTTCCGGTGCGCTTCGACACGGGCGCGGAGATGGTCCTGCGGATCCCGCGTTCCAGCGGGGCGGTCGTCAGCCACGTGGCCCGGCGGCTGCCCGAGGAGCTGCTGGAGCTCATGGTCGCCGATCCGGACCCGGAGGGCACGCCGCGCCGCACGGTCGCGGCCTGGCGCAGATACGCCCCCGAGCCGCGCGCCATGCGCGGGCGGTGCTCCCCGGCCGACCGCGGTCCGCTGGCCGCCGACGGCGGGAACCTCGCCGCGGTGCTGGGGCGGATGTCGGGTACGGCCGCGCTTGCCGACCTCACCGCCGACCTCGCCGCGCTGGTCCCCGACGTGGCCGCGACGGTGCCCCGCCTGGAGCGGGGCCAGTGGTCCTTCGACCTGGTGCTGGACGGGCAGGGGCCGGTCCCGGCCGCGCTGCTGTCGGACGGGACCCTGCGGGTCCTGGGACTCCTGGCGGCCCTGCACGACCCGGACCACCCGGTCACGCTCCTGGTGGAGGAGGTCGAGAACGGCGTGCACCCCGGCCGCCTGGGCGAGCTGCTGCGCCGGGTCCGGCGGCGGGTCACCGAGCCGGGCGGGGCGGAGCCGTACCGGCAGGTCATCCTGACCAGCCACTCGCCGGTGGTGGTGGCCGAGCTCTACCGGACCGCCCCGGAGGCTCTGACCTTCCTGGAGGCCGTGGTGCGGGTCGACCCCGGCAACGACCGGGTCTCCCGGGTGACGGTTGCCAAGCCCGTCCAGCCGGACGGCGAGCCGGGCACGTTCGTCTCGCCCCGGCAGGTCCGCCGGTACCTCGGCGCGGCGGCGGCATGAACCGCCCGCTGGTCCCGGGCCTGGTCACGGGGGTGGAGGGGGACGGCTTCCTGGCCGCGCTGATCCCCCGGCAACTGCGCGGGCTGCTGCGGGAGTCGCCGTACGTGGTGGACGTGGAGACCACGCGGACCGTCCCGTGCGAGCGCGACCGGACGGTCGCGGCGCTGGAGGAGCTCGCGGCCGACTGTCATCTGATCTTCGCGCACGACCGGGGCCGGGAGCGCGGCAGGCCGGACGGCGTCCGCTACCACTCGCACTATCTGGTGCCGGTGGTCGCCCTGGGCGACACCGAGGCATGGCCGCTGGCCGACCCGGGAGTGTGGGAGCGGCTGGAGGGGGGCGACCTGGCGGGGCTGCCCGCCAGGCCCGCCGACGTCGAGCGGATCGCCTATCCCCGGGACGTCATGGCGGCGGCCGCCCCGCGCAGGGGCCGGCCGGTCGGCGACTACTTCGACTACATCGGACGAAACATCGACCTCGATGTCCTGGCCCAGGTCCCCGCGTACGCGGAGTGGGTCGCGGAGACGAGGAACGCATTGAAGGGACTTGGTTACCTGTGAGCAGCACAGCTACGCTCATGCCGTACGACGAGGCGCTGGGACGCTTCGAGCCGGTGCTGGGCCTGGAGACGCACATCGAGCTGGGCACGGCCTCGAAGATGTTCTGCGGCTGCCCGACGACCTTCGGGGCGCCGCCGAACACCCATGCCTGCCCGGTCTGCCTGGCGCTGCCCGGCTCGCTGCCGGTGGCCAACGCCACCGCGATCGAGTCGACCATCCGCATCGGCCTGGCGCTGAACTGCTCCATCGCCGAGTGGTGCCGCTTCGCCCGGAAGAACTACTTCTATCCGGACATGCCGAAGAACTACCAGATCAGCCAGTACGACGAGCCGCTCTGCTTCGACGGCTACCTCGACGTCGAGGTGAACGGCGAGATCGTCAGGGTCGAGATCGAGCGGGTGCACCTGGAGGAGGACACCGGCAAGTCCACCCACGTGGGCGGCTCCACCGGCCGCATCCACGGCGCCGACTACTCCATCGTCGACTACAACCGCGCGGGCATCCCGCTGGTGGAGATCGTCACCAAGCCCATCACGGGCACCGACCGGCTCGCCCCCGAGGTCGCCCGCGCCTACGCCACCGAGCTGCGCGAGGTCATGCGCGCCCTGGGCGTCTCCGACGTGCGCATGGAGGAGGGCTCCATGCGGTGCGACGTCAACGTCTCCCTCATGCCGCGCGGCTCCTCCGAGTGGGGCACCCGCACCGAGACCAAGAACGTCAACTCGCTGCGCAGCGTCGAGCGCGCGGTCCGCAGCGAGATCGAGCGCCAGGCCGGCATCCTGGCCGAGGGCGGCCGGATCATCCAGGAGACCCGCCACTTCCACGAGGACACCGGCACCACCACCTCGGGCCGGTCCAAGGAGGAGGCGCAGGACTACCGCTACTTCCCCGAGCCCGACCTGGTGCCGATCGCCCCGGACCGCGCGTGGGTGGCCGAGCTGAAGGCGGCCCTGCCCGAGCTGCCGCGGGTCAAGCGCAAGCGGCTCCAGCAGGAGTGGGGCGTGTCCGACCTGGACATGGAGGCCATGCACAACGCCGACGCCATCGACCTGGTCGAGGCGACGGTGTCGGCCGGCGCGCCGCCCGCCGACGCCCGCAAGTGGTGGATGGGCGAGCTGGCCCGCCGGGCCAACGAGGCCGGGGTCCCGCTGAGCGCGCTGGCCATCACCCCCGACCAGATCGCGCGGGTGTGCGCGATGGTCGCCGGGGGCGCGCTCAACGACAAGCTGGCCCGCCAGGTGCTGGAGGGCGTGCTGAACGGCGAGGGCTCCCCGGACGAGGTGGTCGCCGCCCGCGGCCTGCAGATCGTCAACGACGAGGGCGAGCTGTCGGCGATCATCGACCAGGTGCTGGCCGACAACGCCGACGCGGCCGACAAGGTCCGCAGCGGCAAGATCGCCGCGGTCGGCGCCCTGGTCGGCGGCGTCATGAAGGCCAGCCGCGGCAAGGCCGACGCCGGCCGGGCCCGCGAGCTGATCCTGGACAAGCTCGGCGTCTCGGAGTAACCCGCCGGGGACCGCGTCCCCGGAGCGGCCCGCCCGCCGGTCCGCCCGCCCGGCGGGGCCGGACCCGGGCGGGCCGTCAACGGGAGAAGGTGATCTCCACACGCCGGTTCTTCGCGCGGCCCTTCGGGTTGTCGACGACCCAGCCGTGCTCGTCGGTCATCGTGTCGGCCGCCACCGGGACGGCGGCGCCGTGGCCCTCGACGGCGAAGGTGATGCCCGCCCCCTCCACCAGGGGGGCCAGTGCCCGCTCCACCGCCTTCGCGCGCCTGAGGGAGAGGGCGAGGTTGTAGGCGTCGTCGCCCCTGGCGTCGGTGTGGCCGTCGATCCGGATCCGCCTGCCGCCCGCCTCCTGCTTGAGCACGGTGGCGGCGCGGGCCAGCTGCTCCCCGGCCTTCGCCGTGAGCGTGGCCTTGTCGAAGGCGAACAGGACGTCGGCCGCCATCGTGATCCTGCTCCTGGCGGGGGTGTCCGCGTCGATGATCGACTCGTTCAGGTCGCTGACGCGGAGCTCGATGTCGACCACCGGCGCGTGGACGTCGACGACGGGCGCCCGCGCGGGCGGCCCCGGCGTGGGGCCGGGGCCCTGGGTGGGAGCGGGAGAGGGGGTGAGGACGGCCAGCCCCACGGCCAGCGCGGCGCTAACCGAGCGGAACATTCTTGAACGTTCCCGCCCGCGGAATGAACACGTCCACTGTGCCGACGTCCGCCGGAGGGGCGGCGAACGTGGCGGAGAACACGATCGTCCTGTCCGTGTCGATCTCCACGAGACCGGAGCTGCACAGGCACTTGCCCTCCGCGTCCGTGGCCACCAGATGCTTCCTGGCGTTCTTGGTGTCGACGAGATAGACGCCGTCCACCGTGGGCGTGTCGGAGGGAACGGCGGAGAACGTGCTCCCCACGTCCCACCCGCTGGCGCGATCGTGCTCCAGGACGGTCGCCGCGAAGTTGACCGTGATCAGCTTCTCCTGCCGCTGAACGGCGTACAGGTCGACGCGGACCTTGTACCAGTTGTTCCCGGTGATCTCCCGGCTGCCGATGACCTGCTCGGCCGGGAGGCTCGCCGCCGCCGAGGGCGAGAGCGAGGGAGAGCGCGGGGATGCGGGCGGGCTCGACGCGGCCTGGGCGGGCGGGGCGGGAGGTCCGGCCGGGGAGTCCTGGGCGAGCCGGCAGCCCGCGGTCAGCAGTGCCGCCCCGACCAGAACCGAGATCTTCTTCATGGCGACCTTCATGACGACACGAGGCTAGTGCGATGTCGCCCGGCAGACGTCAACCCGGGATTGAAGATCGTTCTCCACTTTCCGCGGTACGGTCCCGGCGGGGGTCAACCCTCCGCGGTATCTCCGGCGGGACCGGTGAGAACCGCCGGAGATTGTCGCGCGCCCGGTTGTT
>NZ_BOOK01000035.1 GCF_016863195.1 Paraplanobispora takensis
GATTCGCGCGTCGTTGACACACCGGCGTCGGTTCTCGTTCCACTGACGACTTCGACCGGAACCACCGGCCTGTACCATACGTATCCGACCTCCCCAGACTCTCCACAGATGATTCCGCTCATCGATGGAGGAAAGCAGCGACGGCATAGACCGACCAGCTCGCGGGAATCACTCAGCAGTACATTGGCGAGTCGGCGAAATATCGCTGTCGATGCTCCACGGGTAGAGCTATCTACCATTGCAAGTCGAAGACTTGACCGCCCAATGCTTACCCGACGTGCCACCGGTGGGGCTGGTGGATTGTCAGTCCCTGGCCGTAGCCTCACTCTGGCCGGTCAGACGGACCCTCAACCCGAGTCCTTCCCTGGAAGGAACACCTACGCTTGGGTCAAGTTTCCATTTGACGTCCGCGTACTGATGTTCATCGAGCTGCGTTATCAGGAGATCCCATGAACAACGAATTCGAATATATATACGAAACGTTCAGGGCTCTTCTCGACGCTTTCACTCCCACGGAGGCGATCAAGAGGCTCGAACTCATGGGGGTCGACCAGGCTGTCATCCAGGAGATCAGGGATCGGCACGAGCGGCAGACCATCCGGATCAAAGAGTTTGAGGAGCCCCACTCCGTCGTCTTGGGAAACCGCGACACCTGGTACACCGGCCCGTCCCCGAAGGACAAGTGTTGGCCGGCGATAGTCCATCAGCTTGAGAAGGCCGACTGGTCCCCGTCTGCGACCGACAGCCTCGACACCGCCTCGACCCGGATCGTCTCGCTGCTGAGCCATCCCAAGGAGAAGAAGTTCTCCACCCAAGGGCTGGTCGTCGGCTACGTGCAGTCGGGCAAGACGACCAACTTCACCGCAGTCATGGCCAAGGCCGCCGACCGTGGATACAAGCTGTTCATCGTCCTGGCGGGTATCCACAACGGTCTGCGTAGGCAGACCCAGGCCCGGCTCGTCCAGCAGCTCGTCGAGCCGAACCCCACGCTCTGGCATCAGTTGACCGACCTCGATCGGGACTTCGTCCCGACCGCCAACGCCGCGTCGTTCTTCGGGAAGAGCAACAAGGCACACGTACTGTGCGTCATCAAGAAGAACTCGACGGTCCTGCGAAAGTTCAGCAAGTGGCTCGCCTCGGCGTCGGACTACCTGCAGGACTGCCCCGCGCTGATCATCGATGACGAGGCCGACCAGGCCACGGTCGCTACCAAGACGATCAACCCGAAGATTCGGGAGATCCTCGAGCGCCTGCCCAAATCCGCGTACGTGGGCTACACCGCCTCACCGTTCGCCAACCTGCTGATCGATCCCAGCGCCGGCGACCTGTACCCGAAGGACTTCATCGTTAACCTGCCCAAGCCCGAAGGACACTTCGGCACAGAGGTCCTCTTCGGTCGGTACGCCTTGGACGGGGAAGACCCGGAAGACATCGACGACGGCTACGACATGATCCGCGAGGTTCCCGACAGCGATGTGGAACTCGTGCGCCCTCTCAGGCGGGTCGACGTCGACGGATTCACGCCCGAGATCACCGCGACCCTGCGTGACGCCATCCGTTACTTCTGGATGGTCACCTCGGCCCGACGTGTACGCGGCGCAGGCAATCCGCACAGCACCATGCTCATCCACACGAGCGTCAACACAGCAGTGCACAACAGCTTCCGAGGTCCTTTGAAGAACCTCCAGGAGGAGACGAGAGCCTCCCTCGACGACTCGACCGTCCTCCAAGAACTTCGCAAGCTGTGGGACGACGAGACCGCCCGGGTCTCGGCCGAGGACTTCGGCGAAGTCAAGGTGGAGTTCGACGACCTGCTCCCCGAACTGCCCGGCGTTCTGGACGACTGCCGGATCGTCATGGACAACTCCAGCAGCGAGGACCGTCTCGACTACGAGAACGGCCCCGTGATGGCCATCGCAGTCGGCGGAAATACCCTGTCACGCGGTCTCACGCTGGAAGGCTTGTCGGTCAGCTACTTCGTACGCGCCGTGTCCGCGTACGACACCCTGTTGCAGATGGGGCGCTGGTTCGGCTACCGCAACGGCTATGCCGACCTGCCTCGGATCTGGATGACGGCCGAGCTCAACGAATGGTTCCGGCACCTGGCCACAGTCGAGACCGAGATGCGTCGGGACATCGACATCTACATGACCGAGGACCACACACCGCTGACCTTCGCGGTGCGCCTGCGCACTCACCCTGCGCTCCGGGTCACCCAGGCCGCCAAGATGAAGGATGCCGTGACGGCCGCCTCCGCCTACGGCGGTCGGCGTGTGCAGACTCGGTACTTCCACACCGACGCCGACTGGCTCCTCGACAACCAGGCCGCCGCCAAGCAACTCGTCGCGAAGGCCGTTCAGCATGCGACCCGGTGCGATGAACGTCCGGAAGACGGTCGGTTCATCTTCCGCGACGTCCCATACGATCTGGTGATCGGCTTCTTGAAGCGATACAGCTTCCACGAGAAGTCGCAGGAGTGCGACGCCGGCCTGCTCATCCGCTACATCGAGAAGCGGGTCCGCAACGCGGGATCCTTGCGACGGTGGAACGTCGCCATCGTGGGGAACCCGTTGGGGGACGCCGCCGGTGCGTTCGAGTTCGCCCCCGGGGTGGCGGTCCAGCGGATCGTCCGTGCGCGGTTGGACACCCCCGAGTCGGGCTTCGCCGACATCAAGACGTTGATGAGCCGTCGGGATGCAGCGGTCGACCTGACTGGTGAAACCGGTCAGCTCACCGAGAAGGAGATCGAAACCGAGCGGCAGAAGCAATTGCCCGACACGGGGCTGCTGGTGCTCTACCCGATCGACAAGGTCTCCACGCCCCCGCAGCGGGAGAAGCAGCGCCGCAAGCCGCTCGACGCCGATGAACACGTGATCGGTGTCGGTCTGGTCTTCCCCCGACCCGACGGCGAGGACAGCACCATCGAATGGATCTCTGCGGACCTCTCCGGCGTCGACATCGAGATCGAAGAGGTGGATCTCAGCCCGATCGACGCCGAGGAGACCGAGTGAGCGACGGCCTCCGAGACCTCATCGATCAGCACTGGAAGAAGCTGGAGTCCCAGCGAGCCTCCGGAGATCGCAAGGTGCGCGTCTCCGAGCTTCCCTTCGACATCGCCCACGGCCGTCTGGCCGTCGCCGTCGACTACGAGGGCCACCGCCATGTGCTGGTGCCGATCGGTTCCCATCAGGGTGTACGACGCGGTCCCGACGGACCGGTCCTCGTACTGCGGAAACGCCCTCTCGAAGGGGAGGACAGCTACCAGACGTATGCGGATCTCGGTTGCCTGCGTCCCGATCTGAACGACCTCTTCACCCTGTTGTGTGCGGACGTGATGAAGACGACCGAAACCATGCCGAGCACCCCCCTCAAAGCCCTCTACCGCGTGCTGGACCGATGGAAGGCGTTGTTCCAGACCAAGGGGGCTCCCCTCGGCGTCGAACAACTCGCCGGGCTGTTCGGTGAACTGACGGTACTCGTACGGCTGCTGGAGGAAGACGGCAGCGCCCACCGGCTGTGGCGGGGCCCAGGCGGTCATCATCACGATTTCTCCGCCGACCGCACCGCTGTCGAGGTGAAGGCATCGGTCGGCGGTGACCGCCGTCGCGTACGCATCCATGGTTTGGGGCAGTTGGAGGCGCCGCACAGCGGGTCTCTGCAGCTGGCCTGGTATCGCCTGGAGCGGCCCTCCAACCGAGGAGAATCTCTCCCCGAGCTGATCGAGCGGGCACTCGGACTCGTGGACGACGAGAGCGCCCTACTCAGCCTGCTCGCCGCCGTCGGTTACCACTCATCCGACGTCGATCTCTACCGCGATATCCGCTTCTCAGCTGTCGAGGAACGCTGGTACGAGGTGGACGCCCTGTTCCCCAAACTGACAGGTAAAGATCTTGCAACGGCAGGCATCCCGATCACTGTGGCGGACGTCGCCTACACGATCGACTTGTCCCACGAGCCGCCGACCCCTTTGGAACCGGACCGAGTGAACGAACATCTGACCAGCATGCTCCGGGAGCCCTCATGATGAAAGCGTCCTGGTTCTCCCAGCCTTTCCCGCCCGAGGGGGCGAGCGCGGCCGAGGGGATCCGCAAGCAACTCGGCCGTCCCGAGTTGGATCTGCTGACGATTCTCGTAAGGGAGTCGGCCCAGAACAGCTGGGACGCCCGCCTGCCCGACCGCACCGAGCCGGTCGACTACGCCATCGACGTGTGGACTGTGAGTCCCGCGCGTGCGGCGGCTTGGCGCGACCTGTTGTCGCAGGATGCGCCCCTCAATGACCATCTGCCGCTCCGGCAATCGTTGAGCCGGCCGACGATCCGGGTGATGGCGGTCTCCGATCGCGGTACCAGCGGGCTCGGCGGCCCGACTCGGGCGGATGAGGCCGTGGCCAAGGGCCACGATTTCGTGTCTTTCGTACGCAATGTCGGAGAGCCCCGGGACACGGAGCTCGGCGGCGGCACATACGGGTTCGGCAAGGGCATCTTCTATCTGATCTCTGAAGTTGGAACGATCCTGATCCACACGCGGTGCAGGGTCGACGGCGGATACGAGACCCGTCTGATGGGCTGTGCCCTCTGGAAGAGCTACGTGGCCAACGGATCAGGCGGAGAACGGCGGTACACCGGCCGGCACTGGTGGGGCGACACCACCGGAGAGGTCGTCGAACCGCTGGTCGGCACCGAAGCGGACGCCGTGGCGCATCGTCTCGGATTACGCCCCTTCGGTGCCGATGAGACGGGCACCACGATCGTCATCATCGATCCGCTCCTGGAGGGCCGGGACTCCCCCGCCGAGGCAGCCGGTTACCTGGCGGACACGATCGCATGGCACCTGTGGCCGAAGATGCTCGACTCCTCCGACGGACAGCCTGCGATGCGTTTCTCGGTGACCTGCGACGGCGTCGCCTACCCGGTCCCCGATCCTCGGGAAACCCGACCGCTCAACCTGTTCGTCGCGGCATATGAGGTCATGGAGGGCCCCGAGGGCAAGGACCTGCACTGCCTGAGTCCCAAGAAGTTCCTCGGCAGACTCGGATTGGTCAAACGCACCGCGCCGGCTCTGGAGGCCACCACCGCATCGCGGATGGTGGACATCGAGAGCGCGGTTCACCATGTATGCCTCATGCGTCCGGCGGAGCTCGTGGTCACGTATCGCCCGGGACCGAAGTCCCCGAGTGAGTATCAGCACTACGCCGGGGTGTTCCGGGCCGATCCAGCGCTGGATGAGACCTACGCCAAAGCGGAGCCCCCGACGCACGACGCATGGCATCCGCAGTCTCTCGAGTCTCCGGAGAGGACCTACGTCAACACCACGTTCCGACGCATCGACGAGGCGTTGAACGCGCTGTTCGACCTCGGCGGCGTGACAAGGGGCGACTCCGCCAGGGTCGCGCTGGGCGCGGCCAGCACGAAGTTCGCTTCCCTCGTCGGCGGCGTGTGGGGGACGGGTGGCGCCACTGACTACAGCAGGCCCGACGATGCCGACCACGGCAAGCCCGACGGCGTCGAGACGGCATCCCGCGGTCCCGCATCAACACCATCCGGATCGGCTGAGGGGGTGCCCCCGGGCAGGACGGCTCGACGCCGCCCTCGCGTGGAATACGCCGGTGACCCCTATTACGGAGAGCTCTCGGGCGCCCCGGTGTTGATCCAGGAGTTCCGCTTGCCCGTGCCCGGCCCTCAGCAGGTACGCGTCGGCCTTGCCGTGGCGGTGGCGGGTCCCGGCGGGCGTGAGACCGATCCGCCGTTGGGAGCCGCCATGCCCGAGTTGATCGGTTGGGAGGATCCGGACGGGTCACTGCATGAGACTCCGTCCCATGTCATCGAGGGCGGTGACGGTTCGACCTGGCGTGCGATCATCCGTCCCGCGCCCGACACGATGACTGAGGTCGACATCTTCACGGAAGCGGTGCAGACGCCATGACCCGTCGCGTGCTGCCGTACCGGCGTCCGTCCGAGGACATCGTGCAGGCCGACTCATGGTTCCTGGTGACCGAGGACGGCGATCTGGCGCTGCCCGAGTCGCTGTCAGACTGGGACTACCAGATGGATCTGGAACTCCGTCGCAGGGTGCGCGTCGATCTGGACCGCGCCAGATCCGAGACCGGACTCTCACCGGAGACCGCCCTGACCTTGGCTGCAGTCTGGACCGCCACCGGGTCGAACCTACGTGGCCTCGCGGATCGCATCCGGATGGAGGAGACCGGTCCCGCCGAGGTCGAGATCAGGGCTCAGCTCCGCGGGTCCGACCTGGGCGGTGTACTCGTCCTGGACACCGCGCTGGTGCTATCGGATGCCCTCCCGAACGGCAAGCCGTCGGCACCACGCCGCGCCGGATCGGTGCTCTGGAGCGACCACCGATCCCTGAGGCTTCAGGGCGACGCTCCGCAGTTCCCGATGGCAGTGATCGACTTCGCCAAGACCTCGTTCCCCGAGAACGCGGCCTGGCACCTCCAGATCGGCAGCAACCTGCACGGAGCCACCATGGGTTCGTTGCTCCTACTGGTCAATGAGCAGAACACCGTCACGGCGACCGCGTTCCAGAACGCGGCGAAACCTCGTCCAGTCGACAGAGTCGTCCTGTCGGCCGTCTACGCCGACGCCGCACGCGTCATGATCGAACACGCGCTGCGCCATGACGACTTCGGAGACGGAGCGACTTTCCCCGACGACACCTTAGGTTCCACGTTGCTGTCACTGTTCCATCAGATGTTCCCGGGCTCATCGATCAATGACGTCCAGCTCAGGTTCAACCACTCGCCCAGCCTCTTCGCTTCAGAACTCCAGGCGGCAGTCAAGATTTTCGGGGAGGTGTGATGGGGTTCCTCTATCCCCGCCTCCTGGCCGGCCAGGCCAGGCCGCTTCACGAGGAATACCGGCACCTACCGATCACCGACCTGATGGGACGCGCTACCACCGCCCACGACTCAGCCGTGTACATCGCGACGGGAGGCGATCGGGTCTCTGAAACCAGGCTCCGCGAGCTGCGTGATCTGGTGGTGGACCTCGCCAAGGAGTCCGGCTTCCCCAACGAGTCCAACCGTGAGCTCCGTGCGGCGTTCGATCTGCGTCTCGCCGCCGCTCTGCACTCCGAGATGAGACTCGTACCCGCAGAAGCCGCATCCGGAGACGTGTGGGCGTTCCTCGCCCTGGTTCTGCTCCCCGACGTCGCCTATTGGCGGTATCCGGTCCCTCCGGGTGACCGTGTTCTGGCCACCGACCTCACACGACACGTCTTCGGACGCATGTGGTGGCGCGCCCAGCTCGTGCATTCCCCCGGCGACTCCGATCCCTACGCGGCTTTGAACATCCTCGGAGAGGCCGCTTTCGATCAGATCTACGCGCGCCGCAAAGCGCTCGGCAACAGCCCTCATCTGGTCAAAGCCATCCTGCGGGTCTGGAACGAACTCGATCTCCGGGGGCTCGGCGAACGCGATGCCCTACAAGATTTCCTCAAGCGACTGCTCCGGTTGACCCCCTTCGTGCTCTTCGAGGCTCTCAGCGACCAGTCACTCGACGGCGAACTCCGCAGGGCCACCAGGGAGACCGTCAGCGCGTTGCTCAGCACGACATCGCTGACCGCCGACGAGCGACAGATCAGGATCGACGCCGTCTTCGGCGGTTCTGCGGAGGGGGACGCGCGCGTCGGATGGACAGGGACGACACCAGCCCCTCATGGCGAGGTCTCTCCCGTACAACCCCCGTCCGCTCAAACCGATCGCTTTTCTCTGGACGAGCCGGCACCAGGAGGAACGGAGGGCATCGATCAGTCCGCCGGCGGTACGACGCCCTACAACGCGTACCGAGGTCAGGGCTTCGGCGACCCCTTCGAACTCGGCCTTCGAGAGCGCGCCGAAGCCATCGCGGCCGTCGTGGCGGCGGAGGGCCCGGTCCAGGCCGTGCGTGTCTACCGCATCATCAGCCGACTGGCCGGGATGCCTCTGGACGATGTGACGGTCGGCATCCTGGTGAGTGCGACGAAGTACGCCGTCCGTACCAGGCTGATCGAAGCGGAAAGCGAGATCGGTCAAGCCGACTATCTGAGGGCGACGCTTCGACTGCCCGGCCAGCCGACATGCGCTCTCCGGACTCGCGGTCCACGCGATCTCGATGAGATACCCGGCCGGGAACTGGTGACGGCCGTGCAGTCGGTGCAGGCCGAGGGCCCGACACAGGACCATGACGTGCTCGCAGAACGCGTCTCCCTGCTCCTCGGAGAGGAGAAACCGACGGAGCGCTTCAAAGAGATCCTGCTCGAAGCCCTGCAGAGATACGGCTTGTAGCATGGGATATCACCTGACCAGCACGCTCTGCTCCACCGACGGATGCGTCGCTCCGTCCGGCTCGATCGGTGATGTCCCGCCAAGTTCCATCCGGAAGTGTCGGTCCGAGTGGCTACGCTGGCGCCCTCCGGATCCAGTGATCTCAATCATGCGCAAGAGAGCTGATCGATCATGACCTTTTCCGCCACTGTCCGGGCCGAACTCCTGAAGGCTCTGAGCCCCGAAGCGCAAGCCATCGTGACGTCCGATGCCCGGCGTCTGCTGGTGATCGCCGGCGCGGGTGCGGGCAAGACCGAGGCGATGGCTCGGCGGATCGCTTGGTGGCATGCGCGCGACGGGATCCCGAAGGACCAGATCGTGGCCTTCACCTTCACCGAGCAGGCCGCCGAGGAGATGAAGTTCCGGATCCGGAAGTACATCCAGGTCGTCGAAGCGCCCGGCACCGACCCGAGCCTGGGAGGCATGTACGTCGGAACGATCCACGGCTTCTGCCTGGAGACCCTGCGCAAGCTGTGGCCGGACGAGTACCACAACGACGACGTGGTCGACGACGTCGCCCGATACTCCCTCATCCAGGAGGGTTATACCTACCTTCTCGGGCTCGAGGCGCTCGAGAAGGCCCTCCAGGCCGAGTCGGGGAAGCCGTACTCTTCCCGCGGCCGAACGATCGAGTACTTCCTCCAGGCTTACGACCTCCTGAACGAGTACGACCGGCTCGACGTCGAGTTCCCCTCTGAACCCCGCCCCGACATCGGTGCGGAACAAGAATGGTGCAAGCAGGCTCGACTCCTGACGGAGATCGGCGAGGGCCCCGTCGCCGAAGCCTTCGCCCGGTCAGCCGCCCGCTACTACGCCTATCTGCGATGCAGGCACTTCTTGGACTTCAGCACGGCCCAGTCCGAGCTGACCCGTCGGCTCCGTACCGATGATGCGGCTCTGGCACGACTGCGTACATCGATCACCCATCTCGTCGTCGACGAGGTCCAGGACATCAACCCCGTCCAGGACGGGATCCGGCGCATGCTCGTCGACGACCAGGACGGCTGGCTGACCGCCGTCGGCGACCACCGTCAGGCCATCTACGGCTGGCGCGGCGGCCGCATCGACATCATGGCCGACCTCGCAGCCGAGCTCACGGCCGACGAGGACGGCGACGTCCTCGACCTGACCAGGAACTACCGCTCGACACCGCGGATCATCGACATCTCCAACCGCTGGAACGCCACGATCAACGTGCCGGGAACGATGTCCAGTCCGGACATGTCCCACGGTCGCGTCGGTCGTGTGGACGCCGAAACCCAGCACATCGGGATCGTCGACTTCAACGGAGACCGCGCGGACGAGGCCGAATGGATCGCCGCGACCGTCAAGGAACTGGTCCCCTCCCACACTCTCGGCGCCGCCCACGACACACCCGACGGTGAACGCGGCATCACCTACTCCGACGTCGCCGTACTCGTCCGCAGCAGCACCGACGCCCGAACCTACCTGCAGGCTCTCCGCGACGCCGGAATCCCGGCGGTCGTGAAAGCCGGACCGGACCTATTCGCCCAGCCCGAAATACTCTTGTTCGCGGCGGCGCTGTCACTCTCCGGCGGACGCGACACCTTCATGGGCGCCGACTGGAACAAGCGATCACTGCCCAGCCGGCTCAGGGATGTCCTGGGCATCACGGACGCGGATCTCCCGGGCGCAGCCGAGCGGGCCATCCGTGCGGCCTTCAACACCCTCGCCGGCGAAGGGTTGACCATCGCCCCCGGTTCAGCCAACAGGGTCATCCGCGCCGCCAGAGGCATGGAGGCTCGGCTTGCCGGAATCCCCGCCAACCGAGCAGATATCGCCGTCCTCAGCACCCCGGAACTGCGGAAGTGGCTGTCCGGTCGTGATCCCGTCCGAAGAGTCTTCCCGCAGACGATGCTTCAGTGGCTGATGTCGGAAGCGGGCGTCTCCGCGTGGGACACGCAACACGACCGCGCCGTCGCCGCGATGTACCACCTCGGACAACTCAGCTCCCTCGTCACAGGGATCGAGACCCCCGGGTGGACGCGGGCCAAGTCCTACAGGCACCAGATCACCAGTCTGCTGCTGTGGGGAACCGAATCAGCCCGCCCGCAGGAGGCGCCGCTCCTCGCCACCCCCGACGCGGTCACCGTCACCACCATCCACAGCGTCAAGGGCCTGCAGTACGCCGCCGTATTCGTAGCCGACGTGTGCTCATCCCGTTTCCCGAGCAAGAATGCCAAGCAGGCACCGAAGCTTCCCTTCCGAGGTCCGCTGGCCCAGATCATCGACCCTGCCACCCTCGCGGACAACGCGAACAACGACGACGAACGACGGCTGATGTACGTCGCGATCACCAGAGCCGAGCGGTTCCTCTACATCTCCGCGTCCAAGCCCTCGAAGTTCTTCAAGGAGCTCAAGGGGATCGTCAAGGATGCCGGTTCCCATGTCTGGGACTCCACGGACAGCGTCCCGCAAGCCATCCCCAGCCTCCGTCCGATCGTCAGCGAGCGCAGCCGCGAAGACCGCTTGATCACCTCGTTCTCCGATCTCCGCTACTACCTGGAGTGCCCGCACGACTTCTACCTGCGCAAAGTCCTCGGTTTCACCCCCACCATCGACCAGGCTTTCGGCTACGGCCGCGGCGTCCACAACCTCATGCGCGCCGTCCACACCGACCCTGCGCGTTGGGCCGGACTCGCCGCCGACCCTGTCGCCCTCCGACAGGCCGTCCAAGAGCTCATCGACCGCGGCCTTTTCTACCTGCGGCACACCACGGGCGAACCGGCCGAGAACATGCGCCGTCGCGGTGCCGAGATCGTCACCGACTACGTCCAGACCTATGCGGACGAACTCCGCCATCTCGCCTTCGAGCCCGAGCGGGAATTCGAGGTGCTCGTTCCCGGTGAGGACGTGCTCGTCTCCGGCGCCATCGACGTCGTACGCCTCGACTCTCCGCCCCAAGTCACGATCATCGACTTCAAGTCGGGAGAACGGGAGACCGACAAGCACGACGCCCTCGACGAAGACGAGATGAAGCTCCAGGTCTCCCTGTACGCCGTGGCGGCCCGCCAGGAACTGGAGTACGAGCCCGAGCGAGGCCTGGTCCGCTACCTGGGTGAGAAGGACCCCTCACGCAAGGAACTGGACGTCCCGCTCGACCAGCAGACCATCGACGACAGCCTGGCGACGGTGAGGACCCTCGCAGGCGGCATCCAACGTCGTCAGTTCCGCTCGGGTCCCCACAAGCCGGATAAGAACGGTGGTCCCCGCTGCATCACCTGCGACTGGTCCCGCATCTGCGGCTTGAGCAGGAACCCGTCGACCGCGTAGTAGGGATGCCTTCACCGATCCGTCTCGAACCGGGCCGCTGAAGCATGACAGCAACCGTGCCGGACCCGCTCGCCTCCGTCATAGCCAGTCGTCCGGTGGTGGAGGACAGGTCACCGGCACCGACGTCCTGGAGCCCGTCCGAACACGGGGAACTGCAGCGAGGCGGCGTCATCGACTCCGCCCCGCCACTTGTGAGGCTCGGGCGGTACGGACCGCTGTCGCGACGCGTTGTGCCGCTTCCACGGGGTCCTCATGCTCCCAGACCCTGATGACCGACCAGCCCGCCTCCTTGAGCCTGCGATCGGTGTCTGCATCCCGCTCCCTATTGGCGCGGAGCTTCTCCGACCAGTAAGCGGAATTGGTTTTGGCCACGCTGTGATGTTCGGGGCATCCGTGCCAGAAACAGCCGTCGAGGAAAACTGCGATGCGGAGACGGGGGAAGGCCAGATCAGCCGTTCGGCGGCGGCCCGGAAGAGGGAGACGGACAGCGACCCGGTAACGCAGGCCGAGAGCGTGCACCGCTTTCCGCAGGGCGAGCTCGGGCTTGGTATCGCGACTCTTGTTGGATCGCATGCTCGCCCGGACAGCGTCGCTGGAAGCCCACGACTCTGCTCTCGCACCCATGGGGTCAAAGATATGGCGGTCGTCGCCGAGTCGGCTCACATGTCGGGTCTCACTTGATGCAAAAGGCAAGGGTCCCCACAAGCCTGGAGCTCGTCGGCAAGAAGACAGCCAGACACCGGCAGGTGGGAAACGCGTTCCCGCCGCCCGTCGCCGCAGCGGTGGGCGCAGAGGCCGCAGCTGTACTCCTCGTAGTCCCGTGATCCGGGCTCGTCTCCTGACGGATGCCCTCGCCCGGATCGGCGCCCGCCCGGGACGGTGGAAGCGCTCAAGCTCCGATTGAACTCGCCTCGTCAGTGAGCGGAGACTCCGAGCGCATCGGAGCCGGACGGGGAGGGATCTCATCGGTATCCCCGACGAGCCAGTGAAGGAAGCCGATGATGTGTGCGTTCATGTTGGAACCCACCACGGCGGCAGCCTCCTTGGCCCGCCTATGGAGTTCCGGGTCCGGGCGGTACACCGCGGCAGCGTACCTGTGCTTATTGGGCATGGTTTCACCATGTCATGGTGGCCGGCCACCGCGAAGAGAGAGTATGCTTGCCCGGTCGTGGGTAGATCCAGAGGCGTATCGGCGATCAACGCATGCGAGTCCTGCAGCCTCTGACCCCCTCGAGGCCAGGAGAGTACGTGCACGCCCGCGGAATTGTGGATCTGTTCGCTGGACCCGGCGGGCTGGATGTGGCGGCGACCTGGCTGAAGATCCCCGTGATCGGCATCGAACTCGACGGCAACGCGTGCGCCACTCGGGAAGCAGCCGGGTTGGGCACCGAGCGAGGAGACGTGCGCGCCTGGGGGCCCGGGGATTTCCCGGACGCCAACGTCCTGGCGGCCGGGCCCCCTTGCCAGACGTATACCGTGGCGGGATCCGGTACCGGCCGCCAGGACCTCAACAATGTGCTTAACTCCGCCAAGCGCATGGCCAACGGCGAGGACGTCAGCGCAGACCTCGAGAAGCTGTCCGACCCGCGAACGGCTCTGGTGCTGGAACCCCTCCGATGGGTGCTCAAGGCCAGAGACGCCGGACGCCCTTACGACGCGATCATCTTGGAGCAGGTGCCATCCGTCCGACCGGTCTGGGCGGTGATGGACGAAATTCTCACGGGCTTGGGCTATTCGGTGGCTCACAACGTGCTGCGCACGGAGCAATACGGTGTGCCGCAGACTCGCCGTCGCGCGGTTCTGATCGCCCGTCGTATAGACGGTGGTGCGGATAAGGTGACGCTGCCTAAGCCGACTCATCATCCGTACCGCAAGGGAGTTCCCCGCCCCGAGGAATCCGAGGGTATCAAGTCTTGGGTGGCGATGGGTGAGGTACTAAAGCGGCCGAGGCCTTTCGTCGTCATCTCCAACTACGGTACCGGTGGAGACCCTAAAGCCCGCGGAGAGCGCAAATCCACCGAACCGTCTGCTACCGTCACCGGAAAGATTTCTCGCAACCGGGTATTAGAAGCCGACGGCACCGTCTCCCGTTTCGATAGTGCCGAGTCGGGGTTGCTCCAGACCTTCCCTCGGGATTACCCATGGGAGGGCAGTGATATTCCTCAGCAGATAGGCAACGCAATCCCACCACTCCTCGCTGCCCACGTCATCGTCGCAGCAGTCGGCGAGGGGGCTGACATCCTCGAAAATCTAAAAGCCGAGAAGCTGCCGCTGTGGTCGGAAACCACAGCCATCAAAATCCAACATTCAGGCCGAGGTCGCGACACCGCATAACCTGCCGCATCCCGTCCAACCCTCGATGGAGCAATCAGAACGAGTCGCACGGCGAATTGAACGAACCCGCAGCTCGTACTGCTACCACAGAGCGAGTTGATCAGGGTCTCGCGGCCCGTTCCTGGAATCTGACAGTTGGAGGCGTTGGTCCGCAGAGAGCCCCGACGGAGTGGCGATCAGAATCTTTTCTGCAAGCCGCATCATTTCAGTGATCGATGGCGCTTCGATCAATATCAACCTAGGCCGATCCGGATCGAAATTAAATCCACACCCCGATACGCGAACCAGCGGGACGAGACGCTCCGCGCCCTCCCTCTCGGAGGCGAAGTACACCACCGGCCTATCGGACCAAGGCCGCCTCGGCAGGTCGTACACGTGGCCTCTACAACTGGCCGCTGGCACGCACCCATAGGCGGTGAGCGCGTGAACAAGTCCAGCGACTCCAAGCTCCAGCCCTCCCAGGCCGGGAGGCACATCACTGGTGATCTCGTCCATGAGCTCTTCACAGAGGTGGCCGAACTCGATGCGATCTACGTTCTCTGCGTCAGGGCACTCGACGGCCGAAGCCAGCATTTCGAACTCACGCCGGTCCCGAGCAGCCTCGTCCACAAGGCGTGCGAGACCGAGCTCTGTCCTGAGGACATCGAAGGCCCACCCTGTTGCGATATCACGAATTGACCAAGTGCTATCGAAGTAGCCAAGCCCATCCCCTTCATCCTTCGGGTCGGCACTCGGCAACCAGAAGGCCGCTTCCTCGGGAAGCTCAAGCTCAAGGTCGAAGAGCGATTCCGGGATCATCTGAAATAGAGTCGCACGACGCCTGATTCTCCACAACTCGTTGAGATTGTTCTGCCTCCCCAGAACTGGAGGCGTCCTGGTTCGACGGGTAGCCGATCACTGGAGCCCCTCAGTCCCGGAAGACCCACGCTCCGAGGACACGACCGGGCAGACCTTCGGGGCAAGCTTTTTGCGGCACTAATGAAACCGCTTGTCTACGGCGACGTTGAGGTGTGATGTGGTTACGTGCAGCGTTGGGAGAAGTTGAACGATCGCCAGTTGACGGTGCTGCGACGCATCGGAGAGGGCGAGGAACCGGTAAGCGCCAAGACACCCGAGCTGGCGAATACGGTGTACGCGCTCCGCGGTCGCGGTCTGATCACCACACCGCGCAAGAACGGGATATGGCACGCCGAGATCACCGACGCCGGCCGCTTCTACCTACAGCATGGCCACCACCCGGACCTGCCCGTCCCGGGCAGGTCCAACGACGCCGCCGTCACTCGCCCACCGGCCCTCTCCGGGCGGCACGATGCCCACCAAGGGGCTCTCCGCCTTGCGAAGGATTTGATCGAACGCCTTCAGCTCAACGGGGGGACCGTCGAGATCGAAAATCCCGACGAGGGAACCCGCGCCGCCTACCGGCGAGCGATTCACGCGGCCAAACAACACGGCCTTGTACCGGCAGGTTTCCACCTGCTGCATACCGGCCGCAACGGAGGAGATCTGATCATCAGGCTCTCCGATGACGCACACTCGGACGAGACCGACTGGAACCGGATCCGCCTCGGCGTACGCGACAAGGTCACCGACATCAACTCGCTGGTCGAAATGCTTCGCACCCATCCAGAGATCCTGGTGGTCTCCGACACCCTGCGATCGCGCGCGCTGGACCTTGTAAGGTCCCTTGCCCAGGAGGCTGGCCGTCGTGGCCATAAGCTCGCGATATCTAAGAAACGCAAAGCTCGTGGGCTGTACGTGCAGGTCGGAACACGGCAGTACCCCATTGCCGTCAAGGAGGAACACGACCGGGTGCCTCGCGCGCCGCAACAAGACGCACGACGCCGAAGGCGCTACGACTGGGAACGTGTTCCTGTGGAATACGAACTCGTACCCGCAGGACGCCTGCGCCTGGAGTTGCCTCATTCAGAACACGGCCAACAAGATCATTGGTCGGATACTCCACGCTCGCAGGTGGAGAGCAAGGTACGGGAGATCCTCAAGGAGGTCGAGAGCCGCGCCAAGGCGGACGAGCAGGCGGCCCTCACCCAAAGACGGCAACACGAGGAGTGGCTCGCCGAGCAAGAACGCAAGGAGGCCGCCGAACGGGCCCGCTGGGAGGAGGCGATGGTGCGGGCACATGCTTGTGCCCTCGATGACTACCACCACAAGACGTTCGCCAAAGCCCTGGACGCATGGATCACGACCACCGAAATCCGCGAGTTCTGCGCCGCACTTGAACATGCCGCGGTCGACTCCCCGGAGACCGAGGAGGCCGAATCCGCACGATCGTGGATCGAATGGGGACGGGCGCTGGCCGACCGCCTGGATCCCGTCCGCGGCCCCTCACGCCTCACCCGGGCAGCCTTCGACCAAGACCCGGCTCCCGATGACCTCCGGCCTCATCTCGGAGACTGGAGTCCGCACGGCCCGCATAAGGAGTACTACCGGCCCCAGTCCCAGCAGCACACACAGGTCAGCGAGGTCTACGGCGAAGGCTGGTGGCGTGGACGCCAAGGTCGTTCTCAATGGTGGCGGCGATAGCGTGACATTTACGGTGTCGTAGCTCCGTCACCGCACGCTGAACGAGGTCACCCAGGCGCTCGACTTCGGCGCGCAGGGCTCTCAGCTCGTCATAGCGGTCGACGTGTTCGGTGCCGCACCACTCATACAACACCTCGATGATGGATTCCAGCCGCTCCAGCTCGCGATCGGTCTTCTTGTTGTCGTACCAGGGTTCACTCTGGCGCTGCGTCTTCAGTGCTTCTTCCTGCCGCGCCAGCTTCTTGAGGACGCCTCCGCCTAGAATCTCGGCCACTCGCCTGGCCACTCGGCGGGTCGTCGGCCACGCCGCAACGTAGGTCCCGAACCTGTCCTCGAAGGCGAGGGGCTGCTGACGCAGCTCCTGGGGATCGAAGCCGAGCCATGTGGCTACCTCACCAAGATCAGCGATCTCCATCACACCGGCATCGGCGACAGCATGCCTCAGCCGGATCCTGTTCTTCGGTCGGACACAATCAAAAATCATCTTGGCGGCCTCGAACTCCACGCTGCCGCGTACCTCACGCGAGCGCTCGAATGCCGCCGCCCATCGGCGATCGTCATCGAGAAACGTCTCGACTCCAGTCCACGGAGTGACCAACTGGCCACGCGCCACCCACTCCTGGAGTCCGGCCTCCTCGCCGTCAAGGAAGCGCACATGCAAATCGCCTTGTTTCCGCGGCCCGTCGATCCGGACCACCTTCACCTGGTGCACCTGCGTGCCGACAGCCTTCGGCTGATCCCTGAACGCCCACACCTCACCAACTTCCATTGCTCCAATGAAGCACCCCACCACATGCTGTGTCCCTAAATCTCCGAACGGCGCGCGCTCGGCGCACTTTTCCGCCAGCGTGTACAAGCTCGCTTCTGAAAGAAGGTTGGGTCACGACGGCCAAAGGAGCCAGTTTGATCCGGAGTATCGGACGGGTGCGATGCACATCGTCAAGGAGACCGGCAAGCTCGTCGCGCAGGTCATGCAGAGGCTAGGAATCAGCCTCTACACGCTGCACACATAGATGTATATAGATCAGTTTGCCACCAAGCGCAGCAACGGTGATGGGATCACAGCACCAGCGGAGAACCAGCGGAGTTCGCGCAGAAGAACTGGTCCAGATGGGACCGAGGAGGCCCGACTGGAGCCCGCAGACCCTCCTTCGAGGGATGGAATCAATCAAAGTCTGAGCTCCTCGGCAAACTACTCCAGCTCGCCAGCGAGCCCCGCATTCTTGATCCATCGTCCCCACCGGGCACTCCGGGAAAACCGCACCGCGATAGTCCTCCCCGAGGGGAGACCCCCGTCTGGACAGCGGTTGGCGAGAGCCCACTGCCAAGCTTCTCGTCGCAGGTCTCGGCACTTCCCCTCTACATCGGCGACATGCTCATTTGTTTCAGAGCCATCCGTAGGCTCGTTGACCGGCTCTCGGACAGCACGCCCCTGCCGGATCTGGACCATGAGCATCTCGTACGCCCCGATCAAGGCGAACGACGGCCAGGCTGCGATGATCCGGGCGATCACCGTTGGGTCAGCTACGGCGACGTTGGCACCGAGGCTCGCCAGACTGCCTGCGATCAGAAGCCCCCAGGGCAGGACGCCACCGCGCCGGCCGTACCGGCTCGCGAGCAGGATCGACATCGACGATGCCATGATCATGCCGTCCACCGCCAGGGGAGCGAGCACCGCGCCGAGCTCGCTCTCTCCGTGTCGAAGTGCCAGCTCGTGCATGTGCCGGTAGGACACGACCGCAGCGATCGCGGCCAGGAGCACGACAGAGGCGGTCGTCGTCCACCGGATCCAGCGGTCCGCCCGGGCCAGGGAGTCGTTCATCGTCCGGCACCCCCTTTGACCACCTCGACGCGCGTCTCGACGACGAGCCGACCGCGGGAAACCGCAGGCCGGGGTGCCGTAGATTTGCGCCGTGCCCGGCCGGGGGCACTCTCTTGACCAGCCGCCAAGCCTTTGACCAGGGGCTCAGCGTGGCCTCTCCTGACGATCACATGCAGCCGAATGCCGTCGCGTGCAACTGTAGGTCAATGATCGCGGGACATGTGGGGGACGATCTTGAAGGCGTTTCCCCAGGTCCTTCGGAAGCAGCAGAGCCGTCCGATCTCTCAGAAGTCGAGGGGATCGCTGATCTTCAAGCGCTGGTCCACCGCCGCGACGAACTGATCGGCCAACTCCGGGACGAGGTCCCGTGCCCACTGGCGTGGTGCGATGAGGAAACCGGCGAGGTCTTGGTGAACACCCCGGAGAAGATCAGGTAGAGCGTCGCGAGGAATGTCGATGTGCCGGCCGGGCGAGCCGGTGAGTTCCCCTGAAAGGGACTGGTCCTCGTCCTGCCAGATGCGGACCACGGCTTCGCGGTGCTTCGACAACATGTCCGGACTATGACCGAGATAGATCGTTTGCCCGCTCCGGACGTCCAGCCAATCCCGCCATTCGTCGAGCCCTACGCAGCAGCCGGAATTGATGACGACATCACCGGCCATCACCCGGAGACCGCCGGGAGCATAATCCTCATCGTCGGAGGACAGATACGCCTCGAAAACGACAGAGGTGGACGCCACCGCATCGGGAACCGTCCGGGTCGACGGTTCCCGTCGCCTTCGGCGGGTTCCGAACGGCATGCCCTCCGTCTGGGCGGTGTCGAGAACGGAAACCTGCAGGAATCCCGCGAGCATGCGTTGTGCCGGGTCGCTGCTCTCTTCGTTTCCGTGGGTCTCATGCAAATCCGATCCCGGCTACGGTGGCAGATCGAGCAGCGATGCCGGGATCCTCAACGCGTTCGGGGCAGCAGGTGGAGAGCGCCGCGCCGGGGGCCATCCGGTAGAGACTCACCGGCAGCCGCAGGAGGGGCGACTCCCGGTGGGAGGCTCATTCTCTCCGCGAAATCACGGAGAACAGCGGAGAGCACATCCCGTGCGCAATCCCGATCCACAGGGTGAGGGATCGCAGCCAGTACGGATCGGACCCAGTCGATGTGAGCGGTCAGCCGCTCAGCCGGGTCGACGATGGCCGCCACGCGCTTGCGGTGATATGCGTTGCGCCGTTCGTGCTCCGGAGCCCGAAGCCTTCCCTGAACCATGGAAAAAATATATCCATCACAGCACCTCGAATGGAGACGCTTTCGAAGATTCGCCCCCGCACAATGATGAATCAGAAGCCTCCCGGCGCCCCGGGTTTCAGCGGCAGATGCGAGAACAATCAAGAAAAAGATCATGGTTGGCTGTAAATTGTCATACTTTCATGGCTCGAGCTTCTCGCAATCGATGTGAAACCTGGGGCGAGAAGCTTCTCCGTCTCATGAACCGGACGCACTCCAAGCTCGTTCAGGTGCTCCGCCAGAAGGGTCGCCGTGCTCCGGGCATGGTCACGGCGGCCGAGATGGAGCCGCAGGCGGATGATGCGGCGCCACCCCTTTCCCGGTCCGGGTCCAGGACGATGATCCGCTGAAGTACGTCCAGGGCGGCCTCCGGATCCCGCTCCTCGCAGAGCTCGGCGTTCGGGACGTCCGCGCTCGACTCCAGGTAGGTGTGACCGCAGGTGAGCGAGGGACGGCGCGGGTCGTCGCGGCTCTCTCGGTACGGCGTGCCGGGGCCGCGGCAGGTCACGGTGGTCCCGTCGCCCATGGTCCAGGTCACGAATGCCGGTGCCGCGACGGCGACGGCGGTGATCCCGCCCGCCGTGGCGACGGCCGTACGCGGGTGCCAGAGGTCCCGTTCGACGGCGAGCCGGATCGGCGGCCGGACCAGCTGCGGATCCTCCGGCCGCGGCGAGGAGCCGATCTCCGGGGCGGGCGGAGTGAAGCGGTCTCTCGCCGTCAGGGCGACCGCCGGCGGGGTGATCGCCGGTGCCCCGGTGCCATTCTCGCCGCCCGCCGCGGGTCCGTCGTTCCGGACCGGGAGCGCCGTCGCGTCGGGGTCCGCCGATCGGGGCCGGCCGGTTCCACCAGCGCCTGGCCTCCGCCACGCGGCCCAGACCGCCCTCGGAACCGCAACCGAAGGCCGGCACCGTCGCCGCGTCGTTTTCCTCGCAGGTCAAGGGAGAGTGACCGCGTGGAGTAATCAAATCAATGCGGAAGGCCGGCGAGCGCCGGTAGCGGAGAGTGGCAACCGCAGCTCAGAGCCGCCTTCCGAGCTGTTCTTCCGGTTTATGCCGCGATATACCCGGGCCGGCTTCTTCGTGCGCTGAAGGCCGCACAACCCGGAGCTCTCCCAGTCTCCGGGCCGCGCGGCCCCGCCGCCGGCCATCGTGATCCCGTGTCCGGACGAAGCGCACCCGGCCGCCGGAGCCGAGCCGTCGCGCGGGCCGATGCTCCACGCACAGAGTTCCAACGGCCCGCCGATAAGCGGCATACCCAGGGAATCAACCATTTGTGCCGGGGTCGCCTGTCCGCGATGAGAAAAGTGTTCCGAGCCTGCCGGAACGGCGGGAATCGATGTCAGCCGACCCGTTCCAGTACGGGCGCCGGCTGGACCAGTCCGAGATGGGCCTGCCTGCGCTCGTCCTCCTCGGGAGTGAGCCGCACCCTCGACATGGCCACGCGCAGGATGGGCGGCGCGATCACGGAGGTGACCACGGCGACCAGGATGATGATGGTGAACACCTCGGTGCTGATCACGCCAAGGCGCAGCCCGACCATGGCGACGATGACCTCGATGACGCCGCGGGCGTTCATGCCCGCCCCGAGCGCCAGCGCCTCCCACTTGCCCAGCCTGCTGGTGCGCGCCCCCAGGTAGGCGCCGATGAACTTGCCCGCGATCGCCACCGCCAGGATGAGCAGGGCGAAGCCGAGCACCTTGGGCCTGGCCAGCGCGGTGAGGTCCATGCGCAGCCCCGCGGTGGCGAAGAACACCGGGGCGAAGACGGCCAGGACGACGGTGCGCAGCGGGGCCAGCTTGACGGGGTCCGGCTTGCCGTACCCGCTGATGAGCAGCCCCATGATGAACGCGCCGAAGACGCTCTCCAGGCCGAGCACGTGGGTGCCCGCGGAGGCGAGCAGGATGAGCACGACCGTGGTGGCGATGGTCGGGGTGGCCTCCTCCGAACGCGCGGCGAGCCGGAACGCCGTGCGCGTCAGCGGCCGGCCCGCGACGACGGCGAACACGATCACCCCGGCCAGCAGTGCCAGCGATACGCCGATCGACCCGATGCGCAGCCCGGTGGTGGCCATGGCGGACACGACGGACAGCATCAGCCAGCCGAACGCGTCGTCCACCATGCCCGCGGTCAGCGTGAGCTGGCCGATGTCGCGGTGCATGAGGTTCATGTCGATGAGCGTCTTGGCGATCACCGGGATCGCGCTGACGCACATGGCGACGCCCAGGAAGACGGCGAAGACGGTCTGGTCCCGGTTCCCGACCAGCGACTGGGGCAGCAGCAACCCGGTGACGACGCCGAACCCGAGCGGGACCACCAGCCCGAACCCGCTGACCTTCACGGCGGCCGAGCCCTGCCTGCGGATCAACTTGAGGTCCAGATGGGCGCCCGTGAGGCCGACGAGCAGCAGCACGCCGATCTGCCCGACCGCGTCCAGCAGGTGGAACTGTTCCGCCTGCTGCGGGATCAGCCAGGCGGACGGACCGGGGGCCACCACGTGGAGCAGGGACGGGCCGAGCAGGACACCGGCGCAGAGTTCCCCGACCACCGCGGGCAACCGCAGCTTGATCGCGAGCCGGCCGAGCGCGAGGGCGAGAAGGAGCAGCAATCCGACTTGCAGTAAAAGCAGCAGAAGCGCGTGCGGCGCGATCGGCGGAATGGGAGCCATGAAAACAACCTCCGCATGACGTGAACGAATTCTCAGGCTGTCATCGGCCCGCTGGTTTGCCACCGAGGGAAATACCGAAGCATTCCGTTGAATCGGCGTTGAGCGGCCCTCTAACGCGCGTCGCGATACTGAGCGCGAAGGCGACATGAGGAAGGGGGAGCCATGCGTCCGCTGCTCGGCCGCGAGTCTGAGATCCGGCTCCTTGACGGTGTCATCGGGGAAGCCGGGCGGGGCCGCTCGGCCGTTGTGATCATCGAGGGCGCGGCGGGCTCGGGGAAGACCGCCATGCTCAACCACGTGGTGTCGGCGGCGCGCCGCGACGGCCTCAGGGTGCTGTTCGCGTCGGGGGGCCCTCGCACGCAGCCCGGGTTCGGGGCCGTGTGCGAGCTGCTCGGCCTTCGGCAGCCACCCGCCGCACCCGGGTCCGGGAGGGACGATGTGTTCGCGGAGCTGTACGAACACGTACGTGAGATCACCCGCGAGGGCCCGCTGGTGCTCGTCGTGGACGACGTGCACCGGGTCGACGAGCTCTCGCTCGGCTGGCTGGCCCACCTGGCGCGCAGGTTATCCGGCCTGCCGCTTCTGCTGGCTGTCTCTGTTTCCGTAGGGGAACGGCCGGCGTCGCGGCAGGCGTACGACGAACTGCGGAGCACGCTCAACCACACCGAGGTCCACCTGGGCCCGCTCGGCCAGGAGGAGGTCGCGGCCCTGCTGGAGCTGTACCGGGGATCACCGCCCAGCCCGCAGTTCGCGACGCTGTGCCGGCGGCTGACGGGCGGAAGCCCGCGGTTCGTCCATGACCTGATCAGGCAGCTCACGCTGGAGGGCATCGGCTCGGACGACGAGGCCGCCGGGCTGCTGCCGGGGCTGGCCCCGCCGCGGATCGCCCGTTACGTCGCCGACCGGCTGGCCCGCCACTCGGCGCACTCGCTGACCGTGGCCAAGGTACTGGCGGTCCTGGACGGTGACGCCCGGCCGACGCTGCTCAGGGAGCTGTGCGGAATCCAGGACACCGAGGTCGCCGACACCGTGCAGGGGCTGACCGAGCTGGGCCTGCTGCGGGCGGGCGGGACGATCTCGTTCGTCCACCCGATCGCGCGCACGGTGCTGTACCGGTGCATGCGCGCCGAGGAACGCGGCCGCCACCATCTGGCCGCCGCCAAGCTGCTGGCGGCGCGCGACGCCGACTCCCCGCTGATGGGCCGCCACCTGCTGGCCGCCGGTCCCACCGCCTCGCCCGAGATCACCGACCTGCTGTGCGACGTGGCCGTGCGGCTCACCTCGATGGGCTATCTGGAGCAGGCCACGGCGTGCATGCAGCGGGCGATCCAGAGCTCCCTGTCCCCCGCCCAGCGGCTGAAGCTGACCCTGCAGCTCGGCGTCGCGCTCAGCGGCCACGACCACCGCGCCTCGATCCGGCATCTCAGGAATGCCAGCACGGGCGCGCGCACGGCGGCCGAGCACGCGCTGATCGGGCAGCACCTGGCGCTCGCCACGGCCGCGCTCGGCGATCTGGACGCGGCGATCGCCGTGCTGAACGACCACATCGCGCTGATCGGCGGCGAGGACGACGCGCTCGCCGGCCGGCTGCGCGGACACCGGCTCATCCTCGGCACGCTGAACGCCACCGAGCAGGGCCCGCCGCCCGGTGGGCCCGACGGCGGCACGCGCGCGGCGCTCGCCGTCCGGCTGGCCTGGTCGGGGCGGGACCTGCGGGGCGCGCGGGCCGGGGCCGAGGCGGCGCTGGCCGAGGACCGCCTGGTGGAGGCGGGCTCGCTGGTAACGAGCTTCGCACTGCTGCCGATCCTGTACGCCGACGGATTCGACGTGGTCGAGCAGCACCTGCTGGACGCCGAACAGCGCGCCCCCGCCGTGCAGATGCCCGAGCTGGCCGCGATGCGCTCGCACCTGGCGCTGCGCAAGGGCGACGTGGCGCAGGCGGAGGCCGCGGCGCGCACGGCGGTCGCGGCGGTGGCCGACGGGCTGCCCGTGCCGATGGTCTTCCACCATCTGGCCGTGCTGATCGACGCGCTGCTGGAGCGCGGTGAGCACGAGGAGGCCGACGACCTGCTGCGGCAGGCGGGGCTGCCGAACGAGCTGCCGCTCACCTGGCGGCACAACCACCTGCTGGACAGCCGGGGACGGCTGCGGATCGCGTGCGGCCATCTCCGGGCCGGGGCCGAGGACCTGCTGGCCTGCGGGGAGCGGCTGGCCGCCTGGGGCGTGACCAGCCCGGCGGTCAGCGAGTGGCGCTCGCACGCGGCACGGGCCCTGGCCGGACTGGGCGAGCAGGAGCGGGCGTTGTCGCTGGTGCGCGAGCAGCACCAGGAGGCGGTGCTGTGGACTGCGGGCCGCGCACTGGGCGGCAGCCTGCGGAGCCTCGCCCTGCTGACGCGGGGCGAGGACGAGCGGGTGGAGCTGCTGCGGGAGGCGGTCCAGGTGCTGGAGAGCTCACCCGCGACGCTGGAGCTCGGCCGCGCGGTGGTCGACCTCGGCACGGCGCTGGCCTCGGCGGGCCAGGAGTCCGAGGCCCGCGACATGCTGCGGCGCGGCCTGGACCTGGCCCAGCGCTGCGGCGGCACGGCGCTGGGCGACCACGCGCACGCCGAGCTGGTCAAACACGGGGCACGCCCGCGCAGGCGGGCGCAGACGGGGTGGGACTCGCTGACGCCGGCCGAGAGCCGGGTCGCCGAGCTGGTGGTGGAGGGCAAGAAGAACAGGGAGATCGCCCAGCTGCTGTTCGTCTCCCAGCGGACCGTCGAGCTCCACCTGACCAGCGTCTACCGCAAGCTGAACGTCTCCAACCGGGCCGAGCTGGTCAGGGCGGAATGAGCCGGATGAGTATGAGTCTCACCCGAATATGAGTCTCATCCGAATATGAGTCTCACCGGACGGCGGCCAGGGCCGCGCGCTCCTCGCGGCGCGCGACGAACCGGCTCGCCTGCGCGTCCAGTACGTGCATGAACGCCGACAACTCCTCACGCGCGACCTCCCCCTCGGGGCCGAGGTCCGTGCGCTCGAAGACCCGCCAGTGCCGCAGGATGGGCATGATCACGCGATCGCAGTGCAACCGCAGGTCGTAGATGCCGCCGTTGGCGATCTCGACGGCCATCCGGCGGAAGCCCGGCTGGCCCGCGCCGGGCATCTCGAAGCCCTTCACCACGTCCGTGATGGCCCGTACGGTCTGGTCGGGTGCCAGTTCCAGCGCGGCGCCCACCAGGTTCCGGTAGAAGAGCATGTGCAGGTTCTCGTCGGCGGCGATGCGGGCCAGTAGCTGCTCGCCGATCGGGCAGCCGGTGGCGGCGCCGGTGTTGCGGTGCGACAGCCGGGTGGCCAGCTCCTGCAGGGCGGTGTAGACGACGTTCGGCAGCAGCTCGACGGGCTCGCGGGCGGGCCCCGACGCCATCAGCGCCATGCGCCGCCGCTCCAGGTCCACCGGGTCCACCGCGCGGGTCACCACGAGATAGTCGCGCAGCGTGATGGCGTGTCTGGCCTCCTCGGCGGTCCAGCGGTAGATCCACTCGCCCCACGCTCCGCCGGAGCCGAGCGCGGTGAGCAGGTTGTGGTGGTAGGCGGGCAGGTTGTCCTCGGTCAGCAGGTTCACGATCAGCGAGGCGCGGGCGGTCGGCCCGATCCTGGTGTCGCCCGGCTCCCAGTCCTCGCCGCCGAGGAAGGCGAAGTCGCGTCCCTCGCTCCACGGCACGTAGTCGTGGGGATGCCAGTCGCGCACCACCTTGAGATGGCGGTCCATGTTCTCGGCGACGACGGGCTCCAGCTCCCGCAGCAGGTTCACGTCCTCCACGTGTTCTTCCCTTCAGGTGAGCGGGGATGGCCGGCGTCCGGCCATCCCCTTCACGTGTACGGCTTCAGGCCCGTCTTCCTTCAGGCCCGTCTTCAGAGCACGCCGGCCGGCTGGTTCCGCTCGATGTGGTCCAGGACGGCGCTCACGGTCTCCAGGTCCGCCGCGATCTCGTCCGGGGTCGCCACCCCGAACTTCTCCTCGACGGCGACCATGATCTCGACCAGGGACAGCGAGTCGATGTCCAGGTCGTCGCGCAGGTGGCTGCCGGCCTGCACTTCGGCCACGGGGATGCCGGCGACCTCGTGCACGATCTCGGCGAACTCGGCCAGCACTCGTTCCTTACTCATGATCTTTTCTCCTTTTTCGGGTTTCCACGGGTTACTCGTAGCGCCGCACGACGAGGGTGGCGTTGTGCCCGGCGAAGCCGAACGAGTTGCTCATCGCCACCTTGACGTCGTGCTGCCTGGGCCGGTGCGGGGTGAAGTCCAGTCCCGGGTCTTCGGGGTCGTCGCAGTTGATGGTGGGCGGCACGATGCCGGTGAGCAGGGTCTGCACGGTCGCGATGAGCTCGACCGCGCCGGCCGCGCCGATCATGTGCCCGGTCATCGACTTGACGGAGGTGATCGGGATGGCCGGGGCGTGGTCGCCGAACACCCTGCGGATGGCGGCGGCCTCGGTCCTGTCGTTGAGCGTCGTGCTCGTGCCGTGGGCGTTGATGTGGTCCACGGCCGAGGCGGGAACGCCCGCGTCGTCGAGCGCGAGCTGCATGGCGCGGCGCGCGCCCAGACCCTCGGGGTGCGGCGCGGTCGGGTGATAGGCGTCGCTGGTCGCGCCGTAGCCGACCACCTCGGCCAGAATCGTCGCACCGCGCCGCTCGGCGGAGTGGGCGTCCTCCAGCACCAGCGCGCCCGCGCCCGCCGCCATCACGAACCCGTCCCTGTCCTTGTCGAACGGGCGGCTGGCCCGCTGCGGGTCGTCGTTGCGCCGCGACAGCGCGCGGGACATCGCGGTCGAGCCGATGTCGAAGGAGGTGATCGAGTTGTCGGCGCCGCCCGCGATCACCGCGTCCACGTCACCGCGCTGGATCATCCGCATGGCCTCGCCCACCGCCGAGGTGCCGGAGGCGCAGGCGGTGCTGACCGCGCCGGACGGCCCGGTCGCGCCCAGCCTGAGCGCGACCTCTCCGGCGGCGCAGTCGATCGAGGTGGCGGCCGACAGCCACGGCGCCAGCGCCCGGTGCCCGCGGCCGTCCAGCGTCAGCGTGCCCGACTGGACCAGGGCCGTGGGGCCGTACCCCGAGCCGATGAGGACGCCGACGCGGTGCGTGTTGGCGTCGTCCACGACGATCTTGGCGTGCTCGACGGCCTGCATCGCCGCCGCCACCGCGAACTGGGCGTACTTGTCGATCCTGCGGCTGACCGTACGCGGCATGTAGTCGGTCGGCTCGAAGCCCTTGACCTCTCCGGCGATCGTGACGGGGAGGCCTTCGGTGTCGAAGGACTCGATCGGGCCGACACCGCTGCGACCGGCCAGCAGGGCGTCCCAGAAGTCCTGGACGCTCAGCCCGACGGGTGTGACGGCGCCCTGACCGGTGATGACGACACGTCGTCCGTAGGTTCTCATCAGTGCTGTCCTTCCGTGTCGGTGAGATCGGCGGGCACGTCGTCGAGCCGTACGGGGATCTCGACGACCGCGACCCGGCCGGCCGCGCAGACCTCCACCGCCACGCGGAGCTCCTTGTCCAGCCGCGCCTTGTCGTCCACCACCGTGTGGTGCACGCCGGGCCGGCCGCCCGCGGTCCCGCCGGGGCGGCCCGCGAAGCCGAACCGTGAGCGGCCGCCCTTGTCGAGCTGGGCCTGCAGCCAGCCGTAGCCGCCGTTGTCGAGGACCACGTACAGGACGCCGATGCCCTGCTCGACCAGGACGTCCAGGTCGGCGCCGAGCTTGCCGAAGGCGCCGTCGCCGACGAACGCGACCACGAAGTGGCCGGGCGCGGCGAGCTTCACCCCGGCGGCGGCGATCGCGCCGAAACCGAGGCTGGTCTGCTCGGACGGCACGATCGAGTCCGCCCGCGGGCCGCAGGTCCAGTGCGGGTAGAAGTAGGTCCACATGTCCTGCAGCCCGTTCTCCTGGACGAGCACGCGCCGCTCGGGCAGCACCTCGTCCATGACGCGCAGCAGGTCGGCGATGTGGATGCCGGGCAGGTCGCGCACCCGCCGCCGCTCGGCCGCGACGCGCTCGCCCGCCGCCTCCGCGGCGGCCCGCGCCCGCCGCCCCCATTCCCCGGCCTGCCGGGGGAACTCCGACAGCCACGCTCGGATGGTCACGGCGCCGTCGCCGATGACGATCGGGCCCGGCCACTCGGCGGAGATCTCGGCGGGTTCGAGGTTCACCTGGAGCACGTCGGTGCCGGGGGCGGCGAAGCCGGGCCTGGTGACGGCCGTCTCCTCCAGCCTGCTGCCCAGGGAGACCACCAGGTCGCACTCCTGCCACAGGGGCAGCGTCTCCTCGGCGGCGTACAGGCCGGCCAGGCCGCAGAACAGCGGATGCTCCTCATCGACGCAGCCGCGCCCCGAGGCGGTGACGAAGATCGGCGCCCCCAGCCGCTCGGCCAGCCGCTCGATCTCCCCGCTCGCGTTCCTGTGCCGCATGCCGCCGCCGGCCAGCACGATCGGCCGCCGGGCGGCTCGCAGCGCGGCCAGCGAGCAGGCCAGCGCCTCCAGGTCGGGGGCGGGGCGGTGGGCGCGCGGCAGGCGCCACGGCCGGGTCCTGACGACCTCGGTGTCCAGCAGGTCGGCGGGCAGTTCCAGGTAGACGGGGCCGGGTGCGCCGTTCTCGGCGACCAGGAAGGCCCGTTCGATCGCCGGCACCACCCGGTCGGGGTGGTCCACGCGGTGCGCCCACTTGACCACCGGCGTGATCATGGCCATCTGGTCGAGCTCCTGGAAGGCGCCCGAGCCGCGTGCCTTCGCCGCGGTGCCCGAGGCCAGCACCACGATCGGCGCGCCGGAGCAGCGGGCCTCCACCAGGCCGCCGACGACGTTGGCGGCGGCCGGGCCCTTGCCGATGACGCACACCGCGGTACGACCGGAGGTCAGCGCGTGCCCGGCGGCCATGAACGCCGCCGCGCGCTGGTCGCGGCAGAGCACCATTCTCAGGTCGGTGTGCTCCATCGCCTTCAGCGGGACGAGGTCGTCGTCGGGCAGTCCGAACACGGCCTCCACGCCGCAGGCGCGCGCGTAGTCGACCACGGCGTGCCAGGCGCTCGGGTAGGCGGTCATCGCGACCCCACCTTCTCCGGCGCGAACTCCGCGACGACCTGCGAGATCAGCAGCGGCTTGGCGACCCGCTTCTTGCGGTGGCCGACGTAGTTGGCCATGATGCCGCGCCCGCCGAACGGCTGGTTGCCGTCGTCGATGTCGAGCAGGGTCTCGTTCACGGCCACCATGTGCCGCCTGCTCAGGTACTCGACCAGTTCGGGGGCGTGGCCGTACACCATGGCGCCCATGGACCTGTCCTGGTAGTAGCCGGTCTCCAGGCGCCGGCGGACCTGGGTCAGGTCGGTGTAGGTGACGATGTTGAAGATGGGCGAGAAGATCTCCGACAGCGACATCTCGTCCGTCATGGAGCGCAGCAGGACCGTCGGCTGGATCTGGCGGGTGCGGAAGTCGATCTGACCGCCGTAGATGATGTGCCGGCCGTTCTCCTGCAGGTATTCGGCGGCCTCGACGATCGCGCTCAGGTAGCACATGGGGCCGTAGTCGGCCTCCGGGTCGTCGTAGTCGCCGAACGTGAGCGTGGACAGCCGCTTGAGCAGCGCCTCGACGAACCGCGGCGCGTCGTGCTCGTGGACGAAGAACACATCGGGGCCGAAGCAGTCCTGGCCGGAGTTGAGCATCCTGATGCGCAGGGCGTCCTCGGAGGCCAGGTCGATGTCCGCGCCGGGAGTCACCACGAACGGGTTGGCGCCCTGGCCGAACAGCAGGAAGATCTGCTCGGGCGACAGCTCGGCGCGGATCGTCTCGGCGTTCTGGTACGTGCCGGTGAAGACCACCACGTCCGCCCCGGCCACGGGGCCTTCCTTGAACTTGCGCTGGCTCAGCGAGGTCATCTCGATCGGCAGGCCGTGCACCGGGGCGAGCAGCTCGTGCAGCCGCCACGTCTGCGCCGCCACCTGGCTGGACGGCCTGGCCGTGATCGTCTCCGTGTACAGGCTGGGGACCAGCAGGTACAGCACGTACGAGTTGAGCAGCACGTTCGACGACATGAACACGGCCATCCGGTCCACCCGCGGCGGCCCGTTGCGCACCACCTCCTCGACGGCGCCGGCCAGCGTGTGCAGGGCGGCGTCGATCTCCGCCTCGACGGACTTGTAGTCCGAGATCTCCGTCAGCACGTCCATGACCGCCCCGGGGTCGGTGCGCAGGAAATGCGCCACCGCCCTGAGCGAGGCGATCCGCTCGGCGAACGGGATCCTGTCCAGGCCCTCGGGCGTCGGCAGATCCTCGTACGGCACGTCGCGCGGACGCGTCCGGGCCGGCCGGTAGACGGCGTTCTGCGCCAGCCTGCGCAGAGTGCGCACATCCACCTTGCCGGTGCCGTTGACCGGCAGCCGGGGCAGGACGACGACCTTGTTCGGGTGCTCGTAGGAGGGCAGCAGCGAGCAGATGGCGCCGCGCCAGTGCGCCGCCCCCGCCTCGTTGGCGTCCTCGACGAAGAAGACGAGCTGGCTGCCCTGACGCTCGTCGTCCACCGCGACGATCTTCACGGGGCGGCCGCAGAACTCGGCCCTGCGCTCGATGGTCTCCAGGTAGAGGTTGTGGCCCATGCGGTGGACCGCGTGTTTGCGGCCCATCACGACGAGGTTGCCCTCGATGGTCCAGTAGCCGAGGTCGTCGGTCGCGTACGGGTCGTCCTTCAGCGGCAGGAGGGTGCCGTCGTCGGCGAGGTAGCCCTCCATCAGGCTCGGCGACCGGACGACGATCTCGCCCACCTGACCGGGCGGCACCGGGTCGCCCTTGTGGTCGACGATGGTGACGTCCACGTCGGTGAGCGGGCGCCCGCAGTTGCCCGTGTTGGCGAGGTTGGCCAGGGCGATGTTCCCCGCCTCGTTGCTGCCGTACCCGTCCAGCAGCGGCCGGCTGAACGTCCGGGCGAAGCGCTGGGCCAGTGACGAGGGCAGCGGCGCTCCCCCGGAGCAGAACATGCGCACGCCGGCCAGTTCCCTGACCGTGTTCGGCCGCCGCTGGCTCATCGCGTGCAGGGCGTGGTAGGTGGACGGTGTCGCGTCCACCACGGTCGCCCCGGCCAGCGCGGCCAGCCGCACGGCCAGGTCGAGCCGATCCAGCGGCGCCACGACCAGCGAGCAGCCGGCCGTCCACTGCAGGATCGCCAGCGTCAGTCCGTAGAAGTGGGAGAAGGGCAGCAGCGGCAGCAGCACGTCGTCGGGCCGGTAGCCCATCCGCTCGCGGGTGCGCTGCAGGTCGTTGAGGAAACCGCGCCCGGAGCGCACGACTCCCTTGGCCGAGCCGGTGGAACCGGACGACCAGGTGACCAGCGCGTCCGTCCGGGCGTGCCAGGCCGAGAAGGACAGGAACTCCGTCCCCGGCCTGCGCCGCCTGGCCTCGTCGGCCAGTGCGCCGATGGCCAGCGCGGGCACCGGGGAGGTGTGGTCCGCGAGGTCGTCGTCGGTGACGAGCAGGCGGGCCCCGGCGACGGAGCCCATCCTGCGTCGCTCGGTGGCCGTCTCACGGTGGTCCACGAGGACGATCGAGGCGTCCAGGTGCATCAGGGCGAGCAGGACGGCGATGTACTCGGCGGAGTTGCCGGCGCTGATGACGACCCGGTCGCCCGGGGCCACCGGGCGCTCGCCGAGGATCGCCGCCATGCCGAGTGCCAGTTCCTCGATCTCGATCGAGGTGTAGGTCGCGGTGGGGGTTATGACTTTTCCTGTGGTCCAGTCCACTGTCTCATCCATTCCGTTCGGACGCGCGGCCCGTGGTTCAGCCCGCCAGCCCCTTCAGCTCTCCGGCGAGGACGTCGATGGTGTGCTCGATCTGCTGGGTGGTGTGCTCGGAAGTGACGAAGAACCGCAGTCGCACCAGTTCCTCGGGAACCGCGGGATAGAGGATGGGGTTGGCGCTGATGCCCCGGTCGAAGAGCCTGTTCGCCAGCGTCAGGCACTGGTGCGAGTCGCCGACGATGCACGGGATCACCGGCGAGTCCTTGCTCACGCCCGTGTCGATCCCGGCCTGGCGGGCCAGCTTGAGGAACAGCTCCGAGTTGGTCCGCAGCCGCTCCAGCCGCTCGGGCTCGTCGCGCATCACGCGCAGCGCGGCCAGCGCGGCGGCGGCGTTGGGCGGGGTCATGCCGACGCTGTAGACGAAGCCCGGCACGGTGTACTTCAGGTAGTCGACCACGTCGCGGCTGCCCGCGACGTAGCCGCCGCAGCTCGCGCCGGCCTTCGACAGCGTGCCCGACCAGAGCTCGACCTGCGTGCGGTCCACCCCGAAGTGATCGCCGATCCCGCCGCCCGACTTGCCGACCGTACCGAGGCTGTGCGCCTCGTCCACGAGCAGGACGGCGCCGTGCCGGTTCTTGACGTCGATGATGGCGGGCAGGTCGGCGAGGTCGCCGTCCATGCTGTAGACGCCCTCGATGACGACCAGGGCGCGGCGGTGCAGGTGGCGGTGGCGGCCGAGCACGGCGTCCAGCGCGGCCGGGTCGTTGTGCGCGAACGGGCGGCGGGTGGCACCGGACAGCGCGCAGCCCTGCAGGATGCTGTCGTGGGCGAGCTCGTCGTGGACGATGAGGTCGCCGGGCCCGACGAGGTGCCCGATCACCGAGACGTTGGTGGCGTGGCCGCTGACCAGGACGATCGCGTCCTCGGTGCCGAGAAGGGCGGCCAGCTCGGCCTCCAGCTCATGGTGGAGCGGCCGGTTGCCGGACAGGAACCGGCTGGCCGACACGGAGGTGCCGTACCGCTCGACCGCCTCGCGTACGGCCTCGTTGACCTTCGGATGGCCGGACAGGCCCAGGTAGTTGTAGCTGGAGAAGCTGATCAGCTCCTTGCCGTCGACGACCGTGGTGTCCCTGATGTTCGCCTGGTGGTCGATGAAGTACGGGTTGCGCCCGATGCCCTGCATGAACTCCCGGTGCTCCAGCAGATCCGACCAGCTCTCCAGGGTCGTCTCCATGACCGGGGTGGGCCGCGCGGGCTGCTCCGGCTGAGAGGCGACCGGCTGAGGGGCGACCGGTTGGGAGACGACCGGCTGGGAGACGACCGGTTGGGAGACGACCGGCTGGGCGGCCTGCGTCATCCCGAGCGCGCCGGAGACGGCGGCGACGACCTGGTCGATCGTGGGCCGCTTGGGCAGGCTGGTCAGCTCCGGCCAGACCTTCTGCAGGGAGGCCCGCAGCTCCGTCACCATCAGGGAGTCGAATCCGAGCTCCTCCACCAGCAGGGTCGGCCCGCTCAGCTGCTCGACCGGGAAGGCGCCGATCCTGGCGATCTGCTCGTACACCGTGCTCTTCACCCGGCCGGCCTGCACCCGGTCGGCGGCGGGCGGCTGGACGACGGTCCCGGCGGAGACGCCCGCCACCGGGGCGGCCACCGCGGGGACGGGGATCGCCGCCGGGGCCCCGGCGGCGCGCAGCAGGGCTATCTGCTCACGGAAAAGGCTGACGATCTCGCTCACGTGACTCTCCTCCGCTGGGGCCGGCCCCACGGCCGCCTCGGTCGGTTTCTTCGCGTTCCGCGTCGGGGACGGGGGCATCGGGAACGGGGGCAGGGCGTGCACCTTGCGCAGCAGCGGCGAGGGCGGAAGGCTCACCAGCGCGGGACGGCGGCCGGAGTCCGGCAGGCCGACCGGCACGCCGAGTACGGCGAGCTGGCCCAGCCCGGCCAGGAACGTGCGCCCGCCGTCGGTCTCGTCCCCCGACATGGCGACGTAGCAGGCGCCGGGCAGGTCGCCGAGCGTGCGCTTGACCATGGCCAGCAGCGACCTTCCGCCGCTCACCTGGACGAACACCCGCGCCCCCAGCTCATAGGCGGTCAGCGCGGCCTCGGCGAACCTGACCGGCGACGAGGCGTGCCCCTCCCACAGCTCGCGCAGCCGCCCGGGGTCGTCCTCCCTGCCGCCGCTCATGCAGGAGACGTACGCGGCCGAGGGGCGGCCGATCTCGCGCAGCTCCAGATCCGCGCGGACGTCGCCGCGGACTCCTTCCAGCAGCGGGGTGTGGAAGGCGTTGGACACCGCGAGCGGCACGGCGCTCACCCGGGCCGCCGCGCACCGCTCGGCGAGCGCGGCCAGCCCCTCGGGCTCTCCGGCGACGACGATCTGCCGCGGGGTGTTGTAGCAGGCGGGCCAGACGCCCTCGATCCCCTCCGACAGCCCGGCCACCTTGTCGGCGGCGGCCTGGACGACGAGCATGCCGCCGGCCCGGCCGTTCTCGGCCCGCCGCATCGCCGCGCCGCGCCCGGCCATCAGCCGCACCGCCTCCGCGTCGTCCATCGCCCCGGCCACCGCCGCGGCGGGGAACTCCCCGACGCTGTGGCCGAGTGCGACCGACGGCGTCACCCCGCATGAGGTCACCAGGCGGGCGGCGGCCAGGCCGAGCACCCCGAGCAGCGGCTGGCACACGTCGGTTCCCTTGATCCGCTCGCGGCCCGCCTCGGTGTCGGCGTCCTCGCCGTAGACGTCGTGCAGGACGTTCACGGCGAAGCCGTCCCTGACCACGGCGTCCAGCTCGCCGGCCGCGGCGCGGAAGGCGGGGAAGCGCTCGTACAGGTCGGCCAGCAGGTGGGGACGCTGGCTGCCCTGGCCGGGGAACAGGAAGGCGACCGCGCGGTCCCCCTCCTCCAGTGGCGCCGCCGCGGCGTAGGCGCCCTCGCCGAGCGGGCCCGTACGACCCTCCCGCAGCGCCGCGGCGGCCGTCTTGAGCTGGGCGGCGAGCTCGTCTCGGCCGGCCGCGACCACCGCCAGCCGCGCCTTGAGCAGCTCGCGTCCGGCGAGCGTGCGTGCCACCGCCTCCGGTGACGTCCCCGGCTCCACGGTGAACGACTCGACGTAGTCGGCGAGCAGCTCGACCGTGGCGCCGGAGAAGAGGAAGAGCTCCGCCCGCTCCTCGCCCGGGCCGTCGCCCGGGGCCGGGTGCGGGTGCGGGTCCGGGTCGCCGGCGGGTTCGGGAGACTCCTCCAGCACCACGTGGACGTTGGTCCCGCCGAAGGCGAAGGAGTTGATGCCCGCCCGCCGGGCACCCGTCTCGGTACGCGGCCAGGGGATGTTGGCCTGCGGGATGGAAAGGGCCGCGACGGCGGGGTCGGCCTCGGGGTTGACCTCGGTCTCCGGCTGGCTCGGGATCACCCCGTGGTGCAGCGCCAGCGAGGTCTTGATGAGCGAGGCCATCCCGGAGGCGGTCAGGGAGTGCCCGATCAGCGCCTTCACCGACCCCAGGTAGGTGGGCCCGGGGGCGCCCGCGGACGAGGTGCGCACGTGCCTGAGCGAGTCCAGCTCCACCCGGTCCCCGACGGTGGTGGCGGTGCCGTGCGCCTCGATGAAGCCCACGGATCCCGGATCCACCCCGGCGTCGTCGTACGCACGGCGCAGCGACAGCCGCTGCCCTTCGGTGCGCGGCGTCATCGGCCCCTCGGCGGCGCCGTCGTTGGAGCAGCCGACTCCTTTGATCACCGCGTAGACGCGGTCACCGGCGGCGAGCGCGGCCTCCAGCGGGCGCAGCACCACCACGCCGACGCCCTCGCCGAGCACGAACCCGTCCGCACGCCGGTCGAACGGCCGGCACACGCCCTCCCTGGACACCGCGCCCACCTTGGAGAAGCCGACGAGGCTGTGCGGGATGAGATTGACGTACGCACCGCCCACGACCGCCTCGGCGCACACCCCGGCGCGCAGCGCGACCACGGCCTCGTGCAGGGCCACCAGCCCGGACGAGCACGAGGAGTCCACGGTGAAGCTGGGCCCGGCCAGGTCGTAGAACTGGCTGACGTTGGTGGCGGCCATGTTGAGCTGCTCGCCGGGGATCGACCAGGGCTCCATGTCCATCGGGTCGGGCGTGAGGTACATGAAGTCGGCGGTGCTCATCGCGAAGTACACGCCGGTGTTCTGCCGGTCGAAGGGCCGGCGCTCCCAGCCCGCGTCCTGCACGGCCTCGCGGGTGACGTCGAGGATGAGCCGCTGCTGCGGGTCCATCGTGCGTACCCGGCGCGGCGGCATCCGGTAGTAGGAGGCGTCGAACCGGTCGATCTCGGAAAGGTAGGAAACCTGGTCGGTGTACGCCTTCTTCGGCGCCCGGCCCTCGTTCGGATTATGGAATTCGCGGTGGTCCCAGCGCGACTCGGGAACGGCGTGGAAACGACGTTCAGCGCTGAGCAGCAGCCGGAGGTATTCATTCAGATTTGCGGCGCCCGGGAAACGGCACCCCATGCCGACTATCGCGATATCACGCATCGTGTCCCTACCTCGCGAAATCATTTGTATTCGCTACCGGATTCAGCATCGCACCGGGGCCGCGGTTTTCCACCGAGGGGATTACCGAAGTACTTCGGCCGCGGCGCGTACGTGCTGGGTGGAGGCCACGGCGGCCACGAACGCGACCGCTCCGGCGACGGCCACGACGCGGAAGGCGACGTGCGCGCCGTACGCGTCGGTCATCTGCCCGGCGAGTTGCACGCCGACGGCCAGGCCGATGACGAGCGCGCTCTGCACCCAGGCGAACCCCTCACTGCTGCGCTCGCCGGGCACCAGCGACTCGACGATCTCGTAGACGACGATGAGGGTCGGCGCGATGGCGGCGCCCGCGACGAAGGAGGCCAGCGCCATCATGGGCGCGCCGGTGACCATCGTCAGCGGGATCAACCCGGCCGCCAGGCACGCGGCGAAGGCCACGAAGCGCTGAGAGAGCGTGGAGCTCCACCGGCGTCCGCCGTAGACCAGGCCGGTGGCCAGGCTGCCGACGGACAGGGCGCCCACGAGCGGCCCGGCCAGTGCGGTCGCGCCGAGGTCGGCGGCGTAGCCGACCATGGCGATCTCGGTGGCGCCGAGTATGACGCCCAGGAGCAACCCGAACACCAGGGTCGGGCGCAGTGCCGCGATGCGCAGCAGCGACGGCCGGGGCCCCGGGTCGGCCAGGGGCGGCGGCTCGGTGCGCCGCATGGCGGCGAACGCCAGCCCGCCGGCCAGCGTCAGCAGCATGCAGGCGAGGTAGCCGACGCTCGGGCTGAGCGCGGCGGCGACGGTGGTGGCGATGACGGGTCCGACGATGTAGACGACCTCGTCGATGGCGCTCTCGATGGAGAAGGCGGCCTTGAGCATGGGTGTCCCGCCGACTCTGGCGGTCCAGCGGGCCCGCACCATGGGGCCGAGCGGGGGGAAGGCCACGCCGGCGAGCGCGGCGGAGGGGAACAGCAGCCACAGCGTGCCGGTGGCGACCGCGACCATGATGCCGGCCAGGCCCGCCGCGTGCAGCAGCAGCACGGGCCGCAGCACCCGGCCCTGGCCGAGCCGGTCGCCGAGCCTGCCGATCCGGGGGGCGGCGAACGCCTGCGCGAGGAGGATCGTGCCGCCGACCGCGCCGGCCAGCCCGTACGAGCCGGTCGCCGAGGTCACCAGCAGGATCGTGGCGATGCCGAGCATCGACATCTGGAGCCGCCCGACGAAGCCGGCGAGGACGAACCGGCGTGCTTCGGGCGGGGCGAGTAGTGCCTTGAATTCGTTGTCGGCCACGCCACAACAGTGCACGCGGAAGACACCGGTATTAAGGCTGCAGCCAATGACTTCGGTAATCTCCTCGGTCCGCCGGGCAGCCCGCGGTGCGATCGTTGCTTCGGCGGACTTCACCCTCCGCCGCCGACGCACGGAGAAGAGGAATCAATGACCGAGAAGATGAGCGACTATTACGACGTCATCATCATGGGTGGCGGTCCGGCGGGCTCCACATTGGCCGCTCAATTGGCGCGGACCACCAATCTCAGCGTGGCCGTCTTCGACAAGGCGAAATTCCCGCGCGAGCACATCGGCGAATCCCTGGCCCACCCGACGACCCCCGCGCTGGAGGAGATCGGCGCCCTGGACAAGGTCATGTCCAGCGAGTTCAAGGTCAAGAAGTTCGGGGGCATCTTCAAGTGGGACGGGACGCCCAGCGTGGGCTTCTTCGACCACGAGTCGTACGTGAAGGACGGCGTCCACCGGTGGGCGTCGCACGTCAACCGCTCCGAGTTCGACCACCTCCTCCTCCAGCACGCGGCCGAGTGCGGCGCGAACGTGTTCGAGGAGATGACCATCTCGGCGTTCGAGCGGCTGGCCGACGACTGCGAGGTGACGTTCAACGACGGCGGGAAGGTGCGCTGCGGCTACTTCGTGGACGCCTCGGGCCGGCGCAACAGCATCGCGTCGAAGAAGAAGCGCAGCTACCTGTCCGGATACAAGAACATCGCGATCTGGCAGCACTACACCGGGGCCACGCACGCGTACTCGATCCCCGAGGACTGGAACATCTTCAACGACAAGAGCCTGTCACCGATCGCGTGCTCGGCCTTCTCCGACGGCTGGTGCTGGTACATCCCGGTGCCGAAGGTCATCGACGGCGAGCGGGTCATGACGCACTCGGTCGGCATCGTGACGATCCCGGCGATTCTCAAGGAGCCGGGCAAGGACTTCACCGAGATCGACCAGTTCACCGACGCGATCAAGGACATCCCGCTGATCGGCGAGCTGGTGAGGAACGGCACGCCGATCTCGGACAAGATGCAGACCGCCACGAACTACTCCATGATCAACGACAAGTTCGCGGACTTCGACGAGCGCTGGATCCTGGTCGGCGACGCCGCCTACTTCGTGGACCCGCTGTTCTCCTCGGGCGTGGCCTTCGCCATGCACCACGGGCTGTCGGCGGCGACCGTGCTGAAGGCCACGTTCGACGACAGCATCGACGAGCAGCACAAGCGGGACCTGTGGCACGACTACGACATGGAGTGGCACGGCATCGCCGAGTCGTTCTCGCTCTCGATCGACCAGTGGTACCACGCGATCGGCAAGAGCAACCCGGACAGCATCTACTGGCGCACCCGCGGCCAGGACCTGTCGGCCGGCATCCGGGAGCAGACCTTCCAGATCCTGCTCAGCACCACGATGGAGCCGGACCTGCTGCGGGTGCTCACCGACGCCGAGGGCACGCAGGCCGACCTGGACGCCGACGGGCCGTACATGAAGGCGTACGGGATGGCCGACCCCGGCGTGATCGGCGACGGCGACCTCGTGTCGCTGACGCCGGGCGCCACCATCCGCAAGAGCCTGGGACTGGACATCCCCGGGTTCAAGGGCTTCGCGCCGCCGCCGCCGTTCGAGCTGACGGAGGAGGAGGACGCGGCGCTGACGAAGTACTGGGAGGACCCGGTCGCCAACGGCGACGCCGTGATCTCGCCGCTGTCGCGCCCGCTGCCCTGCCACCGCTACTCGGTCGACGGCTCGGCCTCGGGCGTCGAGGTGCGCAGCTTCGACGAGGTGGACGGCGGCAAGGTCGTGTGGGACTGCCTGGCCGACGGCGGCATGCGCTACGACGAGCTGCGCCGGACGCTCACCGGGCTCCAGCTCCACCTGGTCAAGCTGCTGTGGCGGACGGGCGTCGTCACCGTCACCCCCGCGGGGAGCTGACATGGGCATCCTGGACGGCAAGACCCTGCTGGTCACCGGCGTGCTGACGGACGCCAGCATCGCCTTCCACGTGGCCAGGGTGGCCCAGGAGCAGGGCGCGAACGTCGTGCTGACCGGTTTCGGCAGGATGAGCCTGGTCCAGCGCACCGCCCGCCGCCTGCCCGACCCCGGCACCCGCGTCGTCGAGCTGGACGTCACCGACGAGGGCCACCTGGCCGATCTGGGCGACCGGCTCGGCGTGGACCGGCTGGACGGCGTGCTGCACGCGATCGCGTTCGCCCCCGAGGCCGCGCTGGGCGGCAACTTCCTGGACACCTCGTGGGCGGAGGTCTCGACCGCCCTGCACGTGTCCACGTACTCGCTCAAGGCGCTGGGCGTGGCCTGCGCGCCGCTGATGCCCGCGGGCGGCTCGATCGTCGGTCTCGACTTCGACGCCACCGTCTCGTGGGCCAACTACGACTGGATGGGCGTGGCCAAGGCCGGGCTGGAGTCCTGCTCCCGCTACCTGGCGCGCTACCTCGGGCCGCGCGGCATCCGGGTCAACCTCGTCGCCGCCGGGCCGCTGCGGACCGTCGCAGCCCGCGGCATCCCCGGCTTCGCCGGCGTCGAGGCGAGCTGGGACGCGCGCTCGGCGCTCGGCTGGAAGGCCGACGACTGCGAGCCGGTCGCCAGGGCCTGCGCGGCGCTGATGTCCGACTGGTTCCCCGCGACGACCGGAGAAGTGGTTCACGTGGATGGAGGATTCCATGCGATGGGTGACTGAGAAGAGAACCGTGTTCAGGATCGGCGCGGCGGCCGGGATCGCCGGTGTCGCGCTGGCCGTGCTGAGCGCGCTGGCCGTGCTGGCGGCGATCCAGGACCCGTTCGCCGACGTGAGCGCGGCGGCGTACATGAAGGGCATCGCCGCATCACCGGAACTGTGGGTGCTGCTGCACTTCGCGGTCACGCTGGGCACCTCGCTGCGGCTGGCCGGGCTGCTGACCGTGGGTGAGACGTTCGCCGGGACGCCCGCGAGGCCGCTGGCCATGATCGGCAACGGGTTCTCCGTCGCCGGTGTCGCCCTGCTGATCGCCACCTACGCGCGTGACGGCTACGTGCACATGTTCCTGACCCAGACCTGGGAGCGGACCGGGAGCGTGCAGGAGGCGATCTTCAGCGCGAGTTCCCGGAGCGCGTACTCGACCGAGATCACCGGCGTCCTGCTGGTGGCCGGGCTCGCCCCGGTCGCCTACGGCCTGGCCATGATCCTCAGCGGCCTGTACGCCCGGTGGATCGGCTGGGTGGGCGTCACCGGCGGGGTCGGCGGTGTGCTGACGGCCGGCTACCTCTACGCGACCGGCCTGAGCGACCTCGGCTACGGCGTGCTCTATCCGCTGTTCGGCATGCTGGTGCCGGCGGTGTGGCTGATCGCCGCGGCCGTGCAGATCTGGCGCGCCCCCGTCCTGCCCAGCCTGACGGAGCCTGTCACGGAGCACGTGCTCACGGCTGAGGGACGACGCGCATGACCGTCCTCGACGGCGCCCGCGGCCCCGGCCTTCTCCCCAAGGACGTGGGGAAGGCCGAGGACGCGCGGGCGGCGGACCCCAGAGACCCGCTGCTCAGGCTCAGCTCCTTCTTCGACCCCGGCTCACTGGTGCTGCTCGCCCCCGCCGACGACAGCGGTGTGCTGGCGGGGATCGGCCGGGCGGGCGGCGTCACCGCGGTGGCGTTCGCCAGCGACCCGCGGATCCAGGGCGGCGCGATGGGCACCGCCGGGTGCGAGCACATCACGGACGCCTACGACGTCGCCGTCCGCATGGGCGCGCCGATCATCGGCCTGTGGCACTCGGGCGGCGCCCGGCTGGCCGAGGGCGTGGGCTCACTGAACGCGGTGGGCGCCGTCTTCAGCGCCATGACCGGCGCCTCCGGCGTGGTGCCGCAGATCTCCGTCGTGTTCGGCCCCGCCGCGGGCGGCGCGGCCTACGGGCCCGCGCTCACCGACATCGTGATCATGTCCGACCAGGGCCGCATCTTCGTCACCGGGCCCGACGTGGTCCGCAGCGTCACCGGCGAGGACGTGGACATGGTCACCCTGGGCGGCCCGGCCACCCACGCCGCCAAGAGCGGCGTCGTGCACGTGACCACGAAGACCGACGCCGAGGCGTTCGAGCGGGCGCGGGAGCTCACCGTACTGCTCGGCGACCAGGGCGGCCCGCCCGGCGAGGTGGCCGAGGTGGACTTCTCCGCTCTGCTGCCGGACAACCCCAGGCGCGCCTACGCCGTGCAGCCGCTGATCGACGGGCTGCTCGACGAGCGCGGCCTGGAGCTGCACGCCAGATGGGCGCCGAACGTCGTGACAACCCTGGGCAGGCTCGGCGGACGCACGATCGGGGTGATCGCCAACAACCCGATACGGCTCGGCGGCTGCCTCAACGCGCTCTCCGCCGAGAAGGCGGCCAGGTTCGTCAGGATGTGCGACGCGTTCGGGGTGCCGCTCGTCGTCCTCGTGGACGTGCCCGGCTACCTGCCCGGCGTCAGCCAGGAATGGGACGGCATAGTCCGGCGCGGGGCCAAGCTCCTGCACGCCTTCGCCGGCGCCTCCGTGCCCCGGGTCACGCTGGTGACCAGGAAGGCGTACGGGGGCGCGTACATCGCGATGAACGCGCGTTCGCTCGGCGCCACCCGTGTGTTCGCCTGGCCGACGGCCGAGGTCGCGGTGATGGGGGCGGTCGCGGCCGTCCGCGTCCTGCACCGCCGCCGCCTGGCCGCCTGCGCGACGCCCGAGGAGACGGCCGCGATGGAGCAGGAACTGGCCGAGCAGCACGACCGGACCATCGGCGGCCTGGACCGGGCCGTGGACCTGGGCGTGGTGGACGAGATCATCGCCGCGGACGCCACCCGCGGCGCGATCGCGCGCGCCATCGCCCGCGCGACCCCCGCCCGGGGCTCGCGCGGCAACATCCCTCTCTGATCTTGGAGCTTCCGGCATGGATGACGACGCCTACGCCGCCCTGGCCGCGTTCATCGAGCAGGGCGACTTCGTCTGCCTCGGAGCCCGGGCCGCGCTGCACAAGAAGGCCATCGTGCACCACCACTATCCGGAGCTGGGCGCGGCGGAGTCGGTCCGGGCCCACCACCGCGACGTGCTCGCGTTCCTGGAGACCTTCGAGCCCTCCTCGCGCAGCTTCACCTCCTTCGTGGCCACCTTCGAAGGGCCGCTCGACCTGTCCGAGCACGAGTACGAGGCGCTGCTGTGGCGGCATCTGCAGGCCATGCACGACCTCGACAGCCAGACCCACCCCTGGAACGACACCTACGACTCCGATCCGGAGTCGGCGGATTTCGCCTACTCGGTGGGCTCGCACCCGTTCTTCGTGGTCGGGCTGCATTCCGGGGCGTCCCGGCCGAGCCGCAGATTCAGCAGACCGGCACTGGTTTTCAACTCCCACGTGCAATTCAATGCGCTGGGCATCAAGTTCTTCAAACTGCGCAGCAAGATACGCAGCCGGGAACGCGCTTTTCACGGTTCCGCGAACCCGAGTTTCGTCACCTATAAAGATGAGGCCCGGCACTACGGCGGCCGGTTCACCGAGCCCGAGTGGAGGTGTCCGTTCAAGCCCCGCGGCGGGTGATCCATGGCGCACACGAGCGAGGCGGACCGGCGATCGGACCCGCCTCGCTCGTTCGCGTATCGGACGTCGCGACCGGGACTACTCCTTTCGATACCCCCGGCGTGACCTTGGTGAACAACTGTTGTGACCACACCTGGGGCTGGATAGCGTCAATTTCGACAGCGACCGGAACCGGTCCGAGATTGGGGTTCAGCCTGATGGTCGAATTCAAAGTCCTCGGTTCTCTGGAAATCAGCTCAGGGGGGCGGATTTGGCATCTGAGCGCCCCACGTCAGCGGCAGATACTCGGCCTGCTGCTGCTCAACGCGAACCAGATCGTGGACACCGGGACGCTCATGTCGGAGTTGTGGGGGGAAAATCCTCCGAAGAGCGCTCTCACAACGATACAGACCTACATTTACCAGCTTCGCCGTTTCTTCGATCACGAGCGCGGCCTGCCCTCCGGCGACGAGCTGATCGTCACGCGGCCGCCCGGCTACCTCGTCCGGGTGCCCGAGGAGCAGGTGGACGTGTTCGCCTTCCGCCGGCTGGCCGGCGAGGGCCGCGCCTGCCTCGCCGCCGGGCGGCCGGAGGAGGCGGCGCGGCGGCTGCGGCTCGCACTCGACCTGTGGGCCGGGCACCCGCTCACCGACGTCGCGCCCGGCCAGGTGCTGGAGGCCTACCTCGCCGATCTGGAGGAGGCGCGGCTGCGGGCGCTGGAACTGCGCATCGAGGCCGATCTGGAGATCGGCAGGGGCCGCGACCTGATCGGGGAGCTGCGTTTCCTGGTCGCGACCAACCCGCTCAACGAGTGGTTCCACGGCCGGCTCATGGAGGCGCTGTGCCAGGTGGGCAGGCGGAACGAGGCCCTGGGCGCCTACCAGGAACTGCACGCCGTGCTCGACCGCGAGCTCGGCCTGGAGCCCTCGCGGGAGCTGCGTCAGCTCCGGTACCGGATGCTGCACGCACAGGGCTCCCGGCGCCGGGTCAAGGCCGGCGCGGCCTGACGGCATTCTCATCGGAAGGGTTCACGACAGTGAAGGCTCTCATCCTGGCGGGGCACGTGGGGACGCGTCCGCGTCCCCACGGCCACGCCGTACCCGTCGCCAACCGGCCGGTGCTCTCCTACGGCCTCGAATCGATCAGGAAGGCGGGCGTCTGCGAGACCGCGATCGTCGTCTCGGCCGGGTCCGGCGCCGCGGTACGCAAGCACGTCGGCACCGGCGCGGCCTTCGGCCTCGACGTGACCTACCTCCAGCAGGACGACGCCGGCTTCTCTTCCGGGCCCGCCTCCGGGCTCGGCGGGTGCGTGCTGGTCGCCAGGGACTACCTGGGTGACGACGACTTCCTGGTCCTGCGCGCCGACGACGTCGTGCTCGACGATCTGCCCGGCCTGGTCGCGGAGTTCGCGCGGCGCGGGCGGCCCGACGCGATGGCCATGGTGGGCGACGTCACGCGGGGCGGGGAGCGGCCGATCGCCGTCGTGGACGGGCACGACCGGGTGACCGGGGTGACGCGGGGGCCGGGACACCCGTCGTCCGGCCGGGCGCTGATCGGCCCGTACGTCTTCGGGCCCGCCGTCCACCAGGCCGTCCTGTCGGCCCGGCCGGACTGGCGCGGCGCCCGCGAGCTCTCCGGTGCGGTGTCGTGGCTGATCACGCACGGCGGTACGGTGCTCGCCCACTCGGCGCAGGGCTACTGGAACACGGCCGGCTGCGTGGACGACGTGCTCGACTGCAACCGCGAGGTGCTCTCCCGGCTCGATCCGCTGGTGCTCGGCGACGTGGACGACGACAGCGAACTGCTCGGCAGGGTGTTCGTGGACGCGGGGGCCTCCGTCCGCGGCTCCCGCGTGATCGGCCCGGCGGTCGTGGGCGTCGGCGCCACCGTGACCGCCAGTGTGATCGGCCCGCACACCTCGCTCGGCCCCGACTGCGAGGTGGACTCCAGCATGGTCGAGCACTCCATCGTGCTGGAAGGGGCCTCCTTACTGGGGGTGGGGCCGCTCAGGAACTCTTTGATCGGCCGCAACGCCCGGGTCGTCGCCGAGCCGGCGGGGGCGCGGCTGGTGCTCGCCGACCACAGCCAGGTCCTGCTGCCCGCGGATGTGATGTCGTGACCGAGGTGTTGTGGCCGTCCGCGGTCGAGAAGCAGGCGCTCGGGCTGGCGGCGCGCCTGGCCCGGCAGGGGGTGCGCCCGGGTGAGCGGGTGCTGCTGACCGGCGAGAACTCGTCCTCGTTCGTGGCCGCGCTGCTGGCGCTGTGCCATCTGGACGTGTCCATCGTGCTGGCGGCTCCGCAGCTCGCGGCCGACCAGCTCGCCCATATGACCCGCACCGCGAACGTGCGCTGGGCGGTCGCCGGGGCCACGGCCGACGGGATCCCGCTGCCCGGCTCCGCCGTACTGGACCTGACCGCCCCCGCCGCGCCGGACCCCGCCGACCCCGCCGACCCCGCAGCCGCCGGGACGATCGTGCTCGACCGCTGGGAGAGCCGTGCGGACGCGGTGGTCATGTGGTCCTCCGGCACCACCGGCGCGCCCAAGTCCGTGGTCAAGTCCGGCCGCGCCGTGCTGGAGAACTCCCGCGTCACCGCCGCCCACATGGGCTACACGCGTGACGACGTGCTCGCCCCGCTGCTGCCCTTCTCCCACCAGTACGGCATGTCGCTGCTGCTCATCTGGTGGCTGACCGGTTGCGGGCTGCTCGTCGCGCCCTACCGCAGGCTGGAGCCCGCGCTCACCGCGATCGCCGAGTCCGGCGCCACCGTGGTGGACGGCACCCCGCCCACCTATCACGGCATGCTCACCCTGTTCGCCCGCAACCCCGCCCACCTGGACGGCCTGCGCAAGGTCCGCATGTGGTGCGTGGGCGGCGCGCCGCTGAACCGCCCCCTGGCCGAGCGCTTCCGCGACGCCACCGGCCAGCCGCTGCTCGACGGCTACGGCATGACGGAGACGGGCAACATCGCCCTCGCCCTCCCCGATCTGGCCGAGGGCTGCGGCAGGCCGCTGCCGGGCGTCGAGGTGCGCGTACGCGCCTCGGACGAGGACGCCGGCGAGGGCGAAGTCGGGGAGGTCGAGGTGCGCACCCCCGGCAGGCTGGAGGGGTACCTGCGGCCCGACGGCAGCCTGGCTCCCTACGACGAGCCCTGGTTCCGCACCCGCGACCTCGGCAGGATCGACGGGAACGGCGTCCTGCACGTGTACGGCAGGATGAACGCCGTGCACCGCCTCGGCCACACCCTCTACCCCGAGTACCTCGAACGCCGCGCGGAAGAGTGCGGCGCGCCCGTCAAGGTCGTCGCGCTCGACGACGAACGCGCCGGGGCCGTGCTGGTCTTCTTCGTCCAGGACGCCGTCCACGACGAGCGCGTCTGGCGCGGCCGGCTACGCGCCTGCCTGGCCTCCTACGAGCGGCCCAACGCCGTCGTGACGCTGCCCGAGTTCCCCGTCAACCGCAACGGCAAGGTGGACGTGAACGCGCTCAAGGAGCTGGCCGCCGCGTTGCTCCGGGGCGGCGGCGATGGACGCTGAGATCCTGGCCCGGGTGCAGTTCGCCGTCACCGTCGGGTTCCACTGGCTGTTCGTGCTGCTCACGCTGGGGCTGGCGCCGCTGGTGGCGTACATGCAGGCGCGGCACGTCTTCGGCGGGAACCCGCGTTTCGAACGGATGACCCGTTTCTGGGGGCAGATCTACGTCGTGAACTACGTGCTCGGCATCGCCACCGGGCTCGTGATGGAGTTCCAGTTCGGGTTGTCGTGGAGTGGGCTGTCGGTGTTCGCCGGCAACGTCTTCGGCGCGCCGCTGGCCATGGAGACACTGGTCGCGTTCTTCGCCGAGTCCACCTTCCTCGGCTTGTGGATCTTCGGGTGGGGGCGGCTGCCCAAAGTGGTGCACATGCTGCTGTTCTGGCTCGTGACGCTGACCGCCTACGCCTCCGCGTACTGGATCCTGGTGGCGAACGGCTTCATGCACCACCCGGTGGGTCACGAGGTCAGGGGCGGGGTGGCGTACCTGACCGACTTCTCCGCCATGCTCACCAACCCCAACGCCCTGTACGCCATGTGGCACGTCGTGTCGGCGGCCCTGGTGGCCGGGGGCGGGTTCGTGGCCGGGGTGAGCGCCTACCAGTTCATCCGGCGCACCCACGAGGTGCCGTTCTTCCTCAGCTCCGCCCGCGCCGGGCTGGCGCTCGCGGCGCCGTTCTCGATCGCCGTGGCCGAGACCGGGTTCCGGCAGATCCCGCCGTTGCACGAGGCGCAGCCGATGAAGACGGCCGCGCTGCGCGAGGTCCTGCTGCCCGAGGACCGCGGCACGGACACCGTGGCGCAGGTCCAGGCGGCCATGGCCGAGCGGCTGGGGCCCGGCGACTACGCGCCGCCCGGCTGGATCACCGGCGCCTACGACGTCATGATGACCTCGGCGTTCTTCATCGTGGTGATCTCCCTGCTCGGGGCGGCGTTCCTGATCCGCGACGTGCTGGCCCGCTCACGCGCCGCCGCGCTCGTCGTGGTCCTCATCGTGCCCATCCCGTTCGTCGCGGCCACGCTCGGCTGGCTCGTGCGCGAGGTCGGCAGGCAGCCGTGGGCGGTGTACGGGGAACTGCTCACCTCCCAGGCCCGTTCCCCCGCCGGGCCGGGGACGATGCTGGCCTCCCTGATCGGGTTCAGCACCCTGCTGGGCGCCCTGGCGATCACCAACTGGTGCCTCATCGCCCGCTACGCCAGGCGCGGTCCGCGTGACACCGACCTCGGTACGCCGGCGGCGGCCACCCCCGAGGGGCCCGTCGTCGCGGTCCGCCTGTAGGGAGGCTCTCTTGGAAACGATCTGGCTGGCCCTGCTGGGGCTGCTGCTCACCGGGTACTTCGTGCTCGGCGGCTACGACTACGGCGTGCAGATGTTGCACGGTCCGCTGGCCCGCGACGAGCACGAGCGGCGGCTGGCGCTCAACTCCTTCGGGCCGTTCCTGCTGGGCAACGAGGTGTGGCTGGTGGCGTTCGCCGGTGTCCTCATCGGGGCCTTCCCCCATTTCGAGGCCGCCCTGCTGTCCTCGCTGTTCCTCCCGGTGTCCGCCATCGTCGGCGGCGTCGTGCTCGGCAGCGTGGCCGTCCAGCTGCGCAGCCGTCACACCGGCCACGCGGCGCGCGGCGTCTGGGGCGCGCTCGCCCTGGCGGGCGGGCTCGTGGCGGCCGCAGGCTGGGGTCTGGTCACCGGGCTCCTCCTGCGCGGCCTGCCCGCCCGGACCGCGGGCGGTGTGACGTTCGAGGTCGGGCTCGCCGACCTGCTCGACCCGTTCGTGCTGGTGTGCGCGGCCACCGCGGTGGCGCTCTTCGCCGGTCACGGCGCGGCGTTCATCGCCATGCGCACCCGCGACGGCCTGCGCCGGCGGGCGGCGCGCGCGGGAAGGCCGCTGCTGGCGGCGGCGGCCCTGGGCACGGTGGCGGCCGCGGCCGTGGGCGCGGCGTCGGGCCTCGCGGCGGGTGGCGTGCTCATGACCGCGCTCGCCGCCGCGCTCCCGGGTGTCCTCGCCTGCGCCGTGTACGCGCTGGCGCGCCAGGCTCCGAGGTGGGCGTTCGCCGCCACATCCTGCGCCGCGGCCCTCCCCGTGCCGATCATCGGGTTCGGCCTGTACCCGAACGTCCTGGCGGTCGCGGGTGGCGAAGGCGGCATGACCGTCGCCGAGGCCGCGGCGGACGCCGCCACACTCCGGCTGCTGTTCCCGGTGGCGGTGCTGACGATCCCCCTGGTGCTCGCTTTCCAGGCGATGGGGTGGTGGGCCTTCCGCGGCCGGGCGGCGACGTATCTGTGAACGACGAGGAGGTGATCCTGTGCAGTACAGGAGGCTGGGCCGGTACGGGCCCGTGTCATCGTGCGTCGGCCTGTCGCTGACCGGCGTGTTCGGACGTGCGGACCCGGCCGCGTGGATCGAGACGGTGCACTACGCGATCGAGTCGGGCATCACCCTGTTCGACGTCAGCGACCTGGACGCGGGCAGCGAGCTGGAGCCGCTGATCGGCAAGGCGCTGTCCACCCACCGCGCCGACCTGCTCCTGGCGGCCTCGCACCAGGAGCGGCCCGAGTCGCTGCGGCGCTCCTGTGAGGACACCCTGGCCCGCTACGGCGTGGACTACATCGACATCTACTACCTGCGCGCCGGGCCGCCCGCGCGCATCGAGAGCGGCATCGCCGAACTGGCCGAGCTGGTCGCCGACGGCAAGGTCCGCTACATCGGCCTGCTCGACGGCTCGGCCGGGCAGCTCCGGCTGGCCCACGCCGTTCATCCGGTGACGGCGCTGGCGGCGGAGTACTCGGTCAAGCATCGGGAGGCCGAGGCCGAGCAGTTCCCCGTCGCCAGGGAGCTCGGCATCGGCATGGTCGCCCGTTGCCCGTTCGCGCGCGGGCTGCTCGGCGGGCGCGCGCCAGACCTGGCCGGGCGCGACTCGCGCCTGTCACCCGGCGCCCTGCGGATGCTGCGCGCGGCGCAGGACATCGCGGCCGACCTCGACATCGGCATGAGCCGCCTGGCCGTGGCCTGGCTGCTGTCCAGGACCCCGGACGTGGTGCCGCTGCCCAGCGCGCTCGACCCGATCCAGCTGGAGATGGACATCGCCGCGGCCGGCGTGCACCTGACGCGCGAGACGTGCGAGCGGCTGGCCCGCGTGTTCACCCCCGCGGACGGCGAGTGATGCGCTGGCAGGCGCTAGCCGAAGCCCTTCGGCATCGAGCCGGAATCACGCGGCACGCTGATCAGCGACGCGGCGATCGCCCGGTTGACGGCGTCGATCCTGGAGACGGCCCCGAGCTTGACGAAGACGTTGCGCAGGTGGCGCTTGACGGTGGCCTCGGTGAGGCCGAGCCGGGTGGCGATCTGCTGGTTGCTGAGCGCCTGGGCGGCGAACTCCAGGACCTGCCGCTCCTTGTCGGTCAAGGTGTTCGGGGTGGGGGCGTGGACCTGGGCGAGGCTGTCGCGCGACACGGCCAGCACGAGGCGCTCGGGGTCGCTGACCACGCTCCTGATCGCGGAGATCACCTCCTCCCTGTGCACGCTCTTGAGCAGGTAGCCGCGGATGCCGCTGGACAACAGCCTGCGCAGGAGCTGGGGACCGTCGTACATGCTCAGGACGATGATCTTGGTGGCGGGCGAGATGACCCGCACCCTGCCGACCGTGTCGAGCACGTCGTCGCCGGGGATCTCGACATCGAGCATGAGCACGTCCGGGCGCTCCCGCTCGACCAGGGCCAGCGCCTCACCTGAATCGCCCGCCTCGCCGACCACCTTGAGGCCGTCGCAGGCCTCCAGGATCTCGCGCAGGCCCTCGCGGAAGAGGGCGTGATCGTCGACTATGCCCACCGTCGTCGGCTGGCTCATGACGTCGCCATCGGCACGTGGAATTCCACTGAGGTCCCCTTGCCCGGTTCACTCGACACGACGACGGAGCCGCCGAGCAGCTCGGCCCGCTCGCGCATCGATCTCAGGCCCATCCCCGAGGAGGCGGACTCCTTCCCCGAGAAGCCACACCCGTTGTCCTGCACGATGCCCCGCATCTCGTGCGGGGCGATGTCGATCCGGATCAGCACCGCCGAGGCGCGCGCGTGCCCCAGGGCGTTGCGCAGCGCCTCGCGGAAGATGAGGAACGACTCGTCGCGCACCTCGGGCGAGGCCCACGCCTCGTCGCCGTTGATGTGCAGGCCGACGGCCGTCTCGCGGGTGTCCACGGTGTCGAGGTAACCGAGCAGGGCCTTCTCCAGGCTCTTGAGCGGCTCGTTCGGGTACAGCTCGGAGGTGACCTGACGCAGGTTGCGCATGGTCTCCTGGATGGCCCGCTCGGCGAGCTTGACGTTCCCCGACGCCCTGGCCGGCTCCGCGAGGAGGTTGTACTCGTGCAGTTCGAGCTGCTGGTGCGCGACGCTGATCCCGTGGCCGATGCGATCGTGCAGCTCCCTGGCGATCCGGTGGCGCTCCTCGACCTGCACGTTGTGCAGCCGGTTGAGCAGGAACCCCGTGTAGCTCGCCGAGGCCGTGCGGATCCGGGCCGAGATGCTGTGCTCCAGGCTCATCGCCACGATGTTGAACAACCGGACGAAGTCGGGGAACGGCATCAGCGCCTCGCTCAGCGAGGGCAGCGCGACCCTGAAGAAGATCGAAGCCGCGTCGAGCGACTCCTTCGGATGGATGCCCGCCTCAGCCCGGTCCGCGCCGATGTCCCAGGCGAGGCGGCTGATGGAGGCCTCCGTCGGGACCCTGCCCTCGGACAGGGCCATCACCACGTCGTCCAGAATCTCCTCGGCGTTGGAAATCAATTGCCGCAACGTCGCTGGTTCGCGCACCAGCGAAGCGCATTCGACTCCGAGCCTGCGAGTGTATTCGCGGAGGATCTCCTCGCGACAGCCGTCTACGACGACCGTGAAGTTTTGTGCCCCGTGTGCATGCGTCCCCACCTACGCCGCCTCCGGACCTAGGGAAACCGGATGGCATATTTTTACCCATTTTATGTTGGTCAGGCAACAGGAGATATGACCATCGTTCCAACTAAAATCAGATGAACTACATACTGCGTCATCATGTACGCGCGATACGGTCGCCTGCGGCGCGTCCGGTTCCCCCTCGAGAGCGGACCGAGGGTAACGACCGTTACCACACCCGCGCCTATCACCATCATGACCGCCGCGGCCATCAGCGGGAGCCGCAAAATCACCACCGCCAACGCGAACGCGCACGCCGTACCCAGCGCCGCGACGGCCGCCAGCAGCCGGACCGCCCCCTCTCCGCGGGTGACGCCGAGCGTCATCCGGCCCGCCGCGGCGTCGCCCTTGATGTCGGACAGGTCCTTGGTCAGGCTGCCGACGAGTCCCGTCCACAACGAGACGGCCAGCGTGAACACCACGAGCAGTTCCACCTGCACGACCCAGTCGTCGGCGGCCTGGACCAGGAAGCCGGCCGCGTACGTCAGGAGACAGGCGAGTATGCCGATCACGGCCGTGCCCACCGAGCGGCGCTTGAGACGGAACGGCGGACCGGAGTACAGATAGCCGAGCGCCAGCAGGACCAGCACCATCCACGAGACCGGCACCGGCAGGTGCATCGCTCCGACGACGGCGCCGAGCACGGCCAGGCAGGTGACGGCGAGCGCGGCACCGGGCGCCAGCGCGCCCCTGGCGATCGGCCGCGCCGACCCGTTCACCTGGTCCTCCCGGACGTCGGCGACCCCGTTGTACAGGTAGACGGCGAAGATGGCGGTCACCCAGACCAGGGCGGTACCCGCCACCTGCAGGCAGGTGCCCTCGCCGGGACCGAGCACGCTCGCACCCAGGACGGCCCCCGCGGCGAAACGCAGCCCGAACAGCGCGAGCACCGACGGGCGCGTCTCCAGCAGGCACATGCGCATCATGTTGGCGCCGTCCCTGGCGAGGACGAAGGGAGAAGGAACCGAGGAAGTCCGGACGCTTGGCATAATGATGAGGCTGCATTAAATATTGACCTCCGGTAAGGGGGACATGGAAAGTTGTAGGCCGGTCTACTACTTCCGATATTTTCCCTCGTACTTGTTGGCTCCCACGCCCCGGCGGTAGCGTAAATCCGGCCATGCACGCGACCGAGAAAGGAAATCCGGGGACATGCAACGCGCTCAAATATCCGCCGACCGGTATAAACAATTCATCCCGCTGTCGCTGCCCGACCGGTCCTGGCCCGACCAGCGCCTCTCCGCCGCGCCGCGCTGGCTGTCCACCGACCTGCGCGACGGGAACCAGTCCCTCGCCGTCCCGATGGACCCCGAGCGGAAGCTGGCGATGTTCGAGCTTCTGGTCCGCATGGGATACAAGGAGATCGAGGTCGGCTTCCCCGTCGCCAGCAGGGATGATCATGCGTTCGTCCGCATGCTGATCGAGCAGGAGCGCATCCCCGAGGACGTGTGGATCACCGTGCTCGTGCCCGCGAAGGACGAGGCGATCAGGCAGAGCATGCAAAGCCTGCGCGGCGCGCCGCGGGCCACCTTCCATCTCTACAACGCCACCGCACCCGTTTTCCGACAGGTCGTCTTCAAAATGTCCCGCGATGAGTGCAAGGACATGGCGGTGCGCGGGACACACGTCATGATGAAGTTCGCAGAGCGCACACTCGCAGACTGCGATCTCCGATTCCAATACTCCCCCGAGGTGTTCAACGAAACGGAACCGGATTTCGCCGTCGAGGTCTGCGAATCGGTCATGGACGCCTGGGAGCCCGGTCCGGGGCGCGAGATGATCCTCAATTTCCCCACCACGGTGGAACGATCTCAACCGCACGTCTTCGCCGACCAGATCGAATGGCTCGACCGTAATTTGCGGCGGGGTGAGCACGTGTGCCTGTCGATCCACCCCCACAACGACCGCGGCACCGGCGTCGCCGCCACCGAGCTGGGCCTGCTGGCCGGCGCCGAACGCGTCGAGGGGTGCCTGTTCGGCAACGGCGAACGCGCGGGCAACGTGTGCCTGGTCACCCTCGGCATGAACCTGCTCACCGCAGGCATCGACCCCGGCATCGACTTCTCCGACATCGACGAGGTGCGGCAGGTGGCCGAGCACTGCACGGGCATGCCCGTCCACGCCCGCCATCCGTACGCGGGTGACCTGGTCTACACGGCCTTCTCCGGTTCGCACCAGGACGCCATCAAGAAGGGCATGGACGCGCTCAGCCGCGAGGCGGGCGAGGCCGGTGTGCCGGAGGGCGACCTGCCGTGGCGCGTCCCGTATCTGCCGCTCGACCCGAACGACGTGGGCCGATCGTACGAGGCGATGGTCCGCATCAACAGCCAGTCCGGCAAGGGCGGCGTCGCGTACGTGATGAGCGCTCACCACGGGGTGGACGTGCCCGTGGCGGACCGCCGCGAGTTCGCCGACGTGATCCAGTCCATGGCGGACGCCGAGGGCGGTGAGATCACCTCCGACCGCATCGCCGCCGCCTTCACCTCCATGTACAGGGAGACGCCATGACCCGCTCCGTCCTGGTCACCGGAGGCGCCCGCGGCATCGGCCTGGCCGTGGCCCGCGCCTTCGCCGCCGCAGGCGACAAGGTGACGGTCACCTACCGCACCACCGCCCCTCCCCCGGACCTGCCCGGCTACCGGTGCGACGTGACCTCCCCCGACGACGTCTCCCGCGCGATCACCGAGGTCGAGGCCCTGCACGGTCCCGTGGAGGTTCTGATCGCCAACGCGGGCGTGACCCGCGACAAGCTCCTCCTGCGCATGACCGAGGACGACTTCGACGCCACACTGGACACCAACCTCAGGGGGGCCTTCCGCGTCGCCAAGCGTGTCGCCCCGGCCATGCTCAAGGCCCGCCGCGGCCGCATCGTCTTCATCTCCTCGACCGTGGGGCTCCGCGGGGAGCAGGGCCAGAGCAACTACGCCGCCTCGAAGGCCGGTCTGATCGGGTTCGCCCGCTCGCTGGCGTGGGAGTTCGGCAAGCGCGGCGTCACCGTCAACGTCGTCGCCCCGGGCCTCACCGACACCGACATGACGGCCGTGCTCCCCGAGCAGCGCATCGCCGACATGTGCGCCCAGATCCCGCTGCAGCGGATGGCGACGCCCGAGGAGATCGCGGACGTGGTCCGCTTCGTGGCCTCACCGCAGGCGTCCTATCTCACGGGCGCGGTGATTCCGGTGGACGGGGGCGCCTCGATGGGCCACTGATCCACCGCCGAGATATCGACGGACATCCTGGAGAAGATCAGGCAGGGCGTTACAAGGGACGAGGAAAACCCGGTCTGCCCGGCGGTCCGGAACGGGCAGGCAAAGGACCCCCGCTCAAGGACCGGCACCGTCGTCATCACCGGCGAAATGACAAGCCCGCCATTTTCGGAAATGACAAAAACTCCATCAAAGCCGGAACACATCATCCCGCTTGTGAATCGGGCCGGTCAGCACAGGTCAAGGGCGATTTCCAGGCGCAGGTAGGCGTCGACCCAGGCGTGCTCGGTCCTCTGGTCGCGGTCGCCGGTCAGCGTCGCCGCGAAGGCCGTGACGGCCTGGGCGACGCGGTGCAGTCCGAGTGCGGTCAGCCGGTGCGCCGCGTCGGCGAGCCGACCGCCGTACGTCGGGGGCAGGTGGTTCAGGCCCCGGTGGGGTGCTTCCGCGAGCAGATCCCGGGTGTCGGTCAGAGCCGCGGCCAGCGGTTCGCGAGGGGGCGCGTCAGTGGTCGTGAGCCTGCCGGAGTTTCCCGCGGGCCGCAGGTCGGGGACGACGACCCGGTCGCCGGTCGCCAGGCCCACCGGCTCGATGACGATGTTTCCGGCCGTTCTTCGCACGATGCCGCTGATGAAACGCAGCTCGCCTTCCGCGCCGGCGAGTACGGCGGCCAGCGTGTCGAGGCGGCCGGGGGCGGCGCCGGTGTGGGTGGCGCTGACGGTGGCGGCGTGGCCCGCCCGGTCGAGGATCACGGCGTCGAGGCGTTGGTCGCCGGGGGCGTAGGTGACGGACTCCACTCCGGCCACGGCGACGACTCGGACCAGCTCCGCTTCGACACGCGGGCGGATCGGCCGGGGGGCGAGGGTGTCGAGTTCGCGGGCGAGGGCGGCGAAGTCGGTTGCCACCAGTGACGGCGGCAGTTCGTCCCAGGCGCCCCGCGAGGGGCTGACGGTGGTCTTGGAGATCCGTCCCGTGGCCAGCCGCACCGTCCGGCTGGCGCTGCGGACGGCGGATTCGGTGACGAGGTTGCCGGCGGCGAGCGCGGACAGCGTGGTCGTGGCGATCCGCCGTCGTGACAGTTCCGCGCCGTCGGCGTCGCCGTCCCAGTGGCGGCGGAGTACGAGCACCATGGCGCCGGCGCCGTGGGCGAGGTACACCTCGGCGATCCGCTGGTCGCCGAGGGCCCGGACGCGGCAGCCGAGGCTGTCGAGGCGGGCCCGGCGCAGGGGTGTCTCGGCGGCCTCCGCGGTGCCCAGCACGCTGCTGCGCAGGGTGGCATCCGGGCGGGTCACCGTACGGTGGCGGGCGTGCAGCTCGGCGATGTGACCGGCGAGCAGCTCCGGACGGTAGTGGGCGCCGCGGCCGTGGTAGGCGGTCAGCTGCTCGGCGAGGTCGTCGACGGCCAGCAGCGGCCAGCGCAGACCGGCGTCGTCGAGGTGGCGGCGCACGTCGGCGACGGTGGTCTGCAGGCTCGGCCCGAGATGCGTCGCGCCGTCGTGCAGGACCGTGGCGGCCAGCGCGAGTGCCCGCTCCAGCCCGGAGCCGGTGCCCGCTTCGACGCCGCCGACGTCGACCCGTACGTCGGGCACGCCGGGGTGCCCGTCGTCGGCGGCGCGGAACGCCCACACCGCCAAGGCGATGATCTCGTCGCGGCTGCCCGCGACGGTGTCGGTGTGCACGAAGCCGAGGTCGCCGGGGACCAGGAAGCGTACGGTCGCCGTGGCGAGCTCGACCTGCGGCACCGGATCGGCGGCGGTGGCGCGGCGGACGCGGGCGGTGTATCCGGCCTGTTCGGTACGGCGGGCGGCGGCCATCATGCGGGTGCCGATCCTGGCGGTGAGTTCGTCGTCGGTCACCTGCCCCGGAGACCAGGACACGGACGGCCGGGCGGGCGGGCGTCCCGTGCCGGGCCCCTCGACACGCCGGCCGGCTGGAAGTTCCACGCCGGGCTCGCCGGCGCGCTGCTCAGCCGGGGATCCCTCGCTCGGCCGGTCGGCGCGCTGCTCGACCGGGACTTCCTCGTCCGGCCGCTCGGCGCGTTGATAGGCCATGATCACGCCGATCAGGTGGCGGCAGACGCCGGTGGCGCCGCAGGTGCACCGCCCGGCGTCGAGGCCGCCGGGAGGCAGGCCGGCGGTCGGGCCGTCGGGGAACTCGCCGTGCACCGTGCCGTCGGCGTCGGTGCGCAGCCGCGGCGCGGCGTTGTCGAGCTCCTTGGCGGCACGCTTGACCAGGCCCCGGTTGGTGAGCGCGGCGAGGGAGTCGGGGGTGAGCGCGAGCAGGTCGGTTCTCATCGGCCCACGTGCTCCGCGACGAAGGAGGCCAGCTCGCCGGGGGTCATCGCGCCCACGTGCGCCCCGGCGTCCGCCAGGCGCTGCGCCAGGCCCCGGTCGTAGTCGGGGTTGGCCTGCTCGTCGAGGGCGGCCAGGCCCAGCACCTTGGTACCCTGCTCGACCAGGCCGCGGACGACGCGCACCAGCCGGCCGGGATCGCCGCCCTCGTAGAAGTCGGAGATCAGCACGACGATCGCCCTGCGGGGCTGGTCGACCAGATCGGCGCCGTACGCCGTCGCGCGGGCGATGTCGGTGCCGCCGCCGAGCTGGACCTTCATGAGCAGCTCCACCGGGTCGTCGACGTCGGAGGTCAGGTCGACGACCTCGGTGTCGAAGGCGACCAGGTGGGTGCGCACGCCCGGCAGCCCCCACAGGCACGCCGCGGTGACCGCCGAGTGGATCACCGAGTCGAGCATGGACCCGGACTGGTCGACGAGCAGGATCACCTGCCACTGTTCGAGGTGGCGGCGGGTGCGGGTGAAGAAGTACGGAGTCTCGATCACCACCTTGCCGGTGTCGGGCTGATAGCGGCCCAGGTTGGCGCGCATGGTCCGGGTGACGTCGAAGTTGCGGGCCTGCCGCAGCCGGCCGGGACGGCGCGCCTTCGTGCCGGAGAACGCGGTGCGCACCTCGGTGGCGAGCTTCTCCGTCAGCTGCCGGACGACCGTCTCCACGATCCGCCGGGCCAGCCGCAGCACCCGCGGGTTCATCAGGTGCTTGGTGCGCAGCACCGCCTTGAGCAGCGCCGGGTTGGGTTCGATGCGCTCCAGCACGGCCGGGTCGGTCACCACGTCGTGGATCTCGTAGCGTTCGACCGCGTCGCGTTGCAGCCGCTCGACCGTCTCCTTCGGGAACAGCCGGGTGATGTCGTCGAGCCAGTCGACGGTGGTCGGCACCGACTCCTCCGTGCCGCCGTGCCGTGGACCGCCGCGCCGTACGCCTCGCTTACGCAGGTCGTCGTCACGGCCGTAGAGCCAGTCCATGGCCGCGTCGCGGGCGGCGGCCTGCGCGTCGAGCCGCTGCCCGCCGAGGCAGGCGCCGCCGGGTTCGCCGAGCAGCAGGCGCCAGCGTTCGAGGGTGGGGTCGATCATGAGACTTCCTCCGGCCTCGTGACCGGCCGGACCGGCGTGACCGGGACAAGCATGGTCATGATGTGATCAGTCCCTCCCGGCGCAGCGCCGCGTCGACCCGCTCGTCCAGTGCCATCCCGGCCGCCACCAGCTCCGGTGCCGCGTCGAGCCGCATCAGGTCCCGGCCGGAGCCGGTGCGCCACCGGACCAGGCGGGTGGCGATGATGTGCCGTTCCCGGGGCGGGAAGTAGCCGAACGCCTGACGCAGCGCCGGCAGCGCCACCAGGAAGTCGTGGCCGGTCATCGCCCCCACCAGCTCGTCGAGCAGCTCCAGCATCCCGGGGGCGTGCAGCACCTCCTCACGGGCGAGCGCGAACAGCCCGGCCAGCCAGTCGCCCGCCGAGGCCGGGGCGAACGCGCCGCGTACCGCCCGCTCGGGGTCGGCGACGGCCGTACCGCGCAGTGACCAGCCCAGGCCGAACGACGCGCCCCGCAGGTCGGGCGGCGCCTCGTGGCAGGCGGCGATCCGGTCGGCGACCCCCAGGGCCGCCCGGGTGTCCAGTTCGAGCGGTGTCGCGGCGTGGGTCAGGGCGTCGCGGATCGCGATCATGGCGTCGATCCGCCCGGGGTCGGCCGGTGCCGCACCGCCCCGCACCCCCTCGGCCAGCCACAGGGCCCGGCGGGTGGCGGCCGCGATGACCGTGCCCAGTGTGGTGCTGCGGCTGATCCGGAACAGGTCGCCGTGCCGCCACATCGCCAGGACGACGGTGAGCGTACGGCCCAGCGATCCCAGGTCGGCCGCCGCGCCGACGGCCCGGGACAGGTCCTCCAGCACCCGCCCGGTCAGCTCGCCGACGCCGCACAGCGCCGCGTCGAACAGCAGGCCGGCCAGCTGATCGGGGTCCGCGGCCGCGGCCTTCTCCGCGAGGGCGGCGGCGGCCGCCTCCTGCGGGTCCACGCCGTAGCCGCCGGCCTCGATCAGGGCGGGCAGCCGGTCGTCGGCGTCGGTCAGCGTCCACCGTTCGACCAGCACCGCAGGGCCCGCCAGGTGCGGCCCGGACTCGCGCACCAGGCCGGGGATCGCCAGCACCCGCAAGCGGTGCAGCAGCCTGCTGCGCTCCCGGTCGATCTCCTGGCCGAGGTCGAGGCGCACCTCGCCGGAGCCGTCCAGACCGTGGCGGAGCAGTTGTTCGGTGACGGCGTGCACCAGCGGCGGCAGCGGGGTCGACGGGTGCAGCCGGCCGGTCCGGTCACCGCTGAGCGCCGCGACCATCTCCACGATCGCGGGGTGGTTGCCCGCCTGCAGCCGCCCGCGGGTCGCCCACGGCAGCGGAACGTCGAGCGCCTCGCCGACCAGGGCGCTCGCCAGGCCGTCGAGCACGTCGACCCGGGCCGGATGCCGGTGGCCGCGCACCAGCGCCAGCCCGTCCGCGGTGGCCCGGGCGGCGATCAGGTCCGCGGTGGACACCTGCCGGCCCCGTGCGCGCAGCCGTACCGTCACCGCCTCGGTGAGCCCGCGGGCGGCCTGCGCCGGGCCCGACTCCCACAGCCGCTGGTAGTAGCCCGGCGACGGCATGCCCGACTGGTAGCCGTCGAAGGCGTCCAGCCGCCGGAAGGAGTAGGGCACCAGATAGCTGCCGACGACCGCGTCATCGGGCGGTTCCGGCAGCTCCGGCCAGGTCCGCTCACCCTGCTCGGCCAGCCGGACCAGCGCGGGGCGGTGGAAGCCGCCGGTGACCACGACGACCGGCCGCCCACCTGCGTCGGCGACGGCGGCCCGGACCCACCGCGCCATGTAGGCCTCGCGGGCGATGTCTCCGGCGCCGGGCTCGGCGTCGCCGCGCACCAGGTCGAAGTAGGCGGCCAGGCGTTCGGCCAGCCCGTCGGCGGGCTCGATCTCGAACAGGTGGTCCCACAGCGCGTCCACGTTGTCGACCGCGAAGGTACGGCACAGCCGCTCGACCACCTCGGCGTAGCGGGCCTCGGCGTCGGCGTAGCGGTTGCGGACCTCGGCCAGCGCCGGGTGCCAGGCGGGCAGGTCGATGAAGCGCAGCTCGGCGCCGACGGCGCGGCCCGCTGTCAGCGCCGTCCATTCAGGGGAGTAGTCGCACAGCGGCGCCCACGAGCCGTGCCGGCGCTGCGCGTCGCGGTAGCCGGTGTAGACCGCGATCGGCAGCTCGTGCCCGAGCAGCAGTTCCCCGAGCCGGTGGTTCATGTCGGCCGGGCCCTCGACCAGCACGTACGCCGGCCGCAACGCCGAGACGGTGTCGGCGACCAGCCGGGCGCAGGCGGGACTGTGGTGCCGGACGCCGATGAACGTCGCGGCCGTCACCGGCCCGGCAGCAGGTGAGACGGACGTCACGGTCATCGTCAGCCCGGCAGCAGGTGACGGGCCTCGTACAGGGCCCGCCACTGGTCGCCGCGCCACCCGCCGGCCTGCTGCTCCAGATATCTGCGCAGCGTCGCCAGATCCTCCGGGCTGTCCTTGGCCGCGGTCCCCGCCAGGCAGGACACCAGGTCGGCCGCCGTACCGGGCTCGCCGCGCAGGAACCAGCCGCGCAACCCGACGGCGTGCGCGACCGAGACGGCCTCGGCGGTGCTCATCACCCCGGACAGCCGGTCGGTGGCGTCACCCCGCCCGGTCTGTCCCTCGCGCAGCTCGCGGAAGGCGGTGACCAGGACCTCCAGCACGTCGCGCCGGGGCGGCGCGCCGACTCCCGAGCGCCGCAGGAGCGCCGTGGCCTCCGCCTCCACCAGCGACAGCTCGGTGGCGAGGTCGGGGATGGGGAAGACGGTCTCGAAGTTGAAGCGCCGCTTGAGCGCGGCGCTCATCTCGTTGACGCCGCGGTCGCGGGTGTTGGCGGTGGCGATGACGGTGAAGCCCTCCTTCGCGAACACCATCGACTCGGGGCCGGTCAGCTCGGGTACGGCGAGCACGCGGTCCGACAGCGGCGACAGCAGGCAGTCCTGCACCTCCAGCGGGCACCGGGTGATCTCCTCGAAGCGCACCACCTTGCCCTCGGCCATGCCGCGCAGCAGCGGAGCGGGCACCAGCGACCGGGTCGACGGGCCCTCGGCGACCAGCAGCGCGTAGTTCCACGAGTATTTGATCTGGTCCTCGGTGGTGGCCGCGCCGCCCTGGACGGTGAGCGTCGAGGTGCCGCTGACCGCCGCGGCGAGCAGCTCCGACAGCAGCGACTTCGCGGTGCCCGGCTCACCGACCAGCATGAGTCCCCGGTTGGTCGCGAGCGTCACCAGGGCCCGGTCGATCAGCGACGGGTCGCCGACGAACTTGCGGCTGACGCCGAGCTTCTCCTCGCCGATGACGAAGCGCCGGGCGGCCCGCAGGCTCAGCGCCCAGCCGGGCGGCCGGTCGCCGTCGTCGCTCTCCCGCAGCCGGGCCAGTTCGTCGGCGTAGCGCACCTCGGCCGGGGGCCGCTGGATGTGGTCGTTCATCGGATGAGCTCCCGCAGGTCGCGCATGATCTCGGAGGCGGTGACGGGGTCGAGGCCGTCGAAGTCCTGCCTGGAGACGTGCAGGGTCTGCTCCGGCTCCATCTCGATGTAGCCGACGGCGACACCGGGTTCGAGACCGACCGTGAAGGTCCCGCCGCCGGGCAGATCCCGCTCGATCCACCCCTGCCAGCCGGCGTCCTGCGGATCGCCGCGCCGCCAGGCCCGCCGCTCCAGACCGAGCACCCGGCCGGTCGGGATCTCGGTGAACGCGTCCGGGTCGAGGTCCTCGGCCGAGGTGTAGACCTCCCGGCCCAGCTGCGGGAACGGCTGCAGGATCTCGTAGTCGGCGAACACCTCCGCCCAGTCGCCGAGGGTCCCGCCCAGCTCCAGCGGGTGCGCGACCCCGATGACCACGTCGTCCGGCAGGGTCAGCGTCTCGTCCTCGACGTCGGCGAAGCTGCGGTCCTCGGCCACACGCAGCGCGCCGAGCAGCGCGCCCGAGGAGTCGTAGTATCCCCAGACCAGCCGCCGCACGATGTGCCACAGCAGCGGGTGGCCGGCGAGCAGCCGGGTGAAGTCCTCGGCGCTCCAGCGCCGCCGGTCCACCATGGCCTGCTCCAGCCTGCGGATGTTGTCGGCGGCCGCGGTGCGGACGTCCTTCTTCAGCCCGGTGAAACGCCGGTATGCCGCGGGCGCCAGCTCCGCGTCGTCCTTGACGCCCGGCTTGGGCAGGCTCTTCAGCCTCTTGCCCGCGGAGTCGGCCACGTACGGCTTGAGCTGCTCGTCGAAGCCGACGACGAACGTCCTGGGGCCGTAGTCGAGGGTCAGGCTGCCGTCGGCGGCCAGGCCGAAGTCCGGCACCAGCCGGTCGGCCAGCTCCTGGGGCTCCAGGCCCAGCTGGGCGGCGACCTCGGCCATCTTCTGCCGGGCCCGGTTCTTGAGCCCGCCGAACTTGACCTTCTCGGCGATGCCGTGCAGGTGCATCAGCGCGACCTCGGACCCGAGGGCGGCCAGGATGTCCAGGCCGGCGACGGCCCGGCTGTGCCCGCCCTCGCCGGGCCAGGTCCGGATCAGCGGGGTCAGCCTGCGGACGGTCTCGTCGTCGCCGAGCACCGCGAGAGCGTCCATCATCCAGCTCTCCTTGGACGGATGTCCGGCCGCCTGCCAGCGCTGGAAGAGCGCCCAGGCGAAGTCCGCGAGGCTCCGGCCGTCGCAGGCCTCCTTGACCAGGGAGATGCCGGGGTACGGGTCACCGGGCCGGGAGATCGCCAGCATCGTCATCACGTGGCGGGCCGCCTCGACCGGCAGCGCCCCGGCGCCGCCGCGCAGCTGGATGCGGGTCAGGATCGCCGGATCGGCCCAGCCGGGCACCGCCGGGATCTTGGCGGGGAGCACGTCGAGCGGGTCCACCGCCAGCAGGTCGGCGATCGCGGCTTCGGCGGCCGGGCCGTACCCCGCGGCGGCTCGGGCCACCGCGTCGCGGTCGCCGCCCGCGGCCAGCGCCAGCAGGGCCTGCTCGGCCTGCCGGCGGGCCGCACCCGGCTTGCCCAGGGCCGCCGGGACCAGTGCCCGGGCGGCGGCGTCGGGGTGCCGCGCCAGCCAGGCCAGGGCGGTGGCCCGCACCGACTTCAGCCGGGCCAGCCACTCGGCCATCAGCACGGCGATCTCCGGGCCGGCGAACGGGAGCAGCGCCGGGGCGACCTGTCCGGGGTTCTTCCGGGCGCTGTCGACCGCCATGGGCAGCGCGTCCAGCTCGAAGCGGGCGACCACCGCCCGGATCCAGTCGGAGACGCCCCACAGGTCGGCCGGGCGCCACGTCTCGATCAACGGCCTGGCCAGTTCCTCCGGCCCGGCCACGAACAGGGACACCTCCCCGTGCCAGCCGCTATGACCCCGCCGGGCAGCGATGTCGGCGGCGATCTTCCTCCAGTTCCGGTGGTAGTCCTCGCTCCACCACGATCCGACAGAGCGCCAGGAGTCTCGTTCGCCCGGTGCCCACACCACCGCCGGCTCGTCCGCGCACACCAGGCCGCTCACCACCACCGGCTTGCGGGCCGTACGCCGGCGTGTCCACGGCGGGCTGACCAGCACCTCGGGCAGGGCCTCGGGCGGAGCGGTGGCGGCCGTGGCGGCGGCCGAGATCGCGCTGATGCGCTGCGCGGCGGCGTCGCCCACCTCCGCCGGCACCTCGTCCACCAGGTCGAGGTGGGCCAGCACGTGGGCACGGAGCAGTTCACCCGCGACCTTGCCGCCGGAGGCGGCCAGCATCCGCATCGCCCGGCGCGGGAAGCGGGCCGCCGCCCGCAGGAGCGCCGGCTGGACGTGCTTGTGCTCGATCCGGTCGATCAGCGCCCGCATCGCCTCGTCGGTCGGCAGCTCGACGATCACCGTCAGCAGACGCTGCCGCTCCTCCGTGGTCTGGGCGTCGTCGAGCCATCCGGCCAGGACCGGCGCGGCCGCGGTGCCCATGCCGTCGACGAGCGTGGCCGGTGTGGCGAGAGCGTAGGCCACCTGGAAACTCGGCACGTGGCTCGCGATCAGTGCCGCCTGGTCCGGGGTGCTGATCGCGGCGACCAGGCAGGCGGCGAGGTTGGAGTTGACGGCGACGGCTTCGGCGCAGTCCGCGTCCACCCAGTCGGTCTCGGTCGGCACCAGGTAGGACGCGGCCGCCCGATGGTGCGGCCCCGCCTCACGGCACAGGGCCAGCGCGGCCACCACCTCGGCGTATTCGGCATCCGACGTCGCCGCGACGGCGGCGCGGACCCGCAGGGGCAGCTCCGGCCGGTTCCAGCCCCACCAGCGGCCGGGCTGGTCGGTCGCGCTCATCCGCCGGATCGGCAGGGCGGGCCCCGTCCTGCGGTAGTAGTGGTGGTAGTGGTCGTCGCCGTATTTCAGCGAGCTCAGCTCGGCCACCGCCGCCGCCGCGAACACCGGGCCGTGCTCCAGCAGCCAGGCGTCGGCGAACGCGGGCAGCGTCGTCGTGTCCTGCCATTCCACGTGCGCGCCCACCACTTCGGCGGCCACCGCGGCGCCCAGCGGGGTCGTGTCCCCGGCCAGGTATGCCGCGCCCGCTCCGGCGATCTCCGGATCGGAGCACAGCTCCAGGGAGTCGAGGATCACCTGCCGGTACTGGGCCAGCGTCGCGGCGACCTTCGCCGGTGCGTCCGCGTCCGGCCCCTTGGCGGGGACCTGCACGCCGCCCCGCCGCGGATGGAGGCTGCGCACCCAGCCGGCCGGCATGACGAAGAGGTCCTCGTCGGCGGCCCCGGCGGCCGCCGTACCGGACGGCTGAGCCGGGACTTTCGCCGAACCGCCGCCGACGCAGGTCAGCTTCCGTTCCGTGGTCATGCCGGTACCTCACAGGGGTTCACGCAGTACGCGTGCAGGATAGTCACAGCTCCGCCGTCCCTCGCACGCTCAGGAGTAGGGACAAGCTAGCCACCCGTACTGACAAACCCACCGGCCGGAGAAGCTCCTCAGACGCGCCAGGGCATGTGCTGGAGGGTCCAGGTGTTGCCGTCCGGGTCGGCGAAGCGGGCGTAGTAGACACCGCCCAGGTCCTCGACCGGCTCCACGTCCGTGCCGCGCTCGATGAGTTCCGCGCGCGCCTTCTCGATGTCGCCGACCACCAGGTGCAGGCCGCGCAGCGTGCCGGGCGGCATGTCGAGGGACTCGATGCCCTCGGTCAGAGTGATCGAGCAGGCCGAGCCCGGCGGGGTGAGCTGGACGACGCGGACCCCCTCCGCGGGCCGTACGTCGACGTCCGCGTGGAAGCCGAGACAGTCGGTGTAGAAGGCTTTGGCCCGGTCGATGTCCGTGACGGGCACCGGGACGAGTTCGAGGAGGAACGCACCGGGGAGGACGGGCGGCGCGGTGTGGTCGGCCGGGACGTCGGTGACGTCGGCCGGGATCTCGGTCTGCGTGGGCCGGGTGTCGGTCATCGCGGTTCACCTTTCGTGGTCATCTCGTTGAGCATCTCGGCGAGGCGGTCGTACGCCTCGCCCGCGCCGTGCTCCATGGGGGTGCGGAGCACTCCGTCGCGGATCTCCCGCGAGGGGTAGCGCGCCGTGGTGGTCATCACGGTCCGGCCGTCCCGCTCGTCGAAGACGGTCGTGACGAGGGCCTCGCCTTCCTCCCAGCCGTCGTGGATCTCGCTCTGGACGAGCCGGCCGGGTGCGTCGACCTCGTGGAAGATCCCGCCGAGGCCCATCTCGGCGCCGTCCGGCCCGCGCGACACGAAGCGCCAGGCGCCGCCCGGGCGCAGGTCGACCTCGCAGACGACGAGGTGCCAGCCGCGTGCGCCGTGCCATCGCCGGAGCAGTTCGGGCCGGGTGAAGGCGCCGAAGACGAGCCGGCGGGGTGCGGCGAAGGTCCGGGTGAGCAGGAGATCGGTGTCGGACAGCGCCCGTACCGTCAGGCCCCGGCTCTGTTCCTGCCGCGACGTCACGGGGTTTCCCGTTCGGCGGCGTCCGGTCCGTCGTGATCGAGCTCGCCGAGCAGGGCGTCCAGTCGCTGGTAGCTCTCCTCCCAGTAGGAGCGGTAGTTCGCCAGCCAGTCCATGGCGTCCCTGAGCGGAGCGGTCTCCAGGCGGCAGGGTCTGCGCTGCGCGTCGCGCCCGCGCGAGATCAGTCCGGCCCGCTCCAGCACGCGCAGGTGTTTGGAGATGCCCGGCTGGCTCATCGCGAACGGCGCGGCCAGCTCGGTCACCGTGGCCTCGCCCTCCTTCAGCCGGGCCAGGATCGCCCGCCGGGTGGGATCGGCGAGGGCGGCGAACGTCGCGTCGAGAACGTCGGTGGCCATGTTGATTACCTTCCGGTTTTATAACCAGTTGGTTTTCTACCGTGCCGGGTCCGGCCCGTCAAGGACTCGGACCGGATGACCACGCCGCAGAGTCCGGACCGCGCTCCAGGGGGACGATCCGGCGGGCGGGCATCGGCGGCTCCCGCGACGAGCCGGGAAATGCGGTTCCCGGCCTTTCACCTACCGCATCCTCCGTCGAATCGTCGCGGCTTTCGCATTCTTCAATCCCAGGAACACCAAGCGGCCCGACCGCACCATCGCCCGCCATTCGATATTGTCCGTTTACGGCCAGCGACCTTCACGTTCACGTGGAATGATTCTATGGTGTGAGCGGCTGCAGCCCCACCAGCGGAATACTCTCAACCGCTGCCGTTCGCCTGGGCATCGTTTATGGGGCCGACCCCCGGAGAGCGCCTGCGCCATGCCCTCCGCCATCCCCGAGAAGCTCGAGTCCCGGGCCCTACACCGAGGACGACACATGAGCGAGTCCCCTCAGCAAGGTCGCAGCGCGGCCGAGTTGCTGCAGCAGGAAGCCGCCGCCTTCCGTGCCCGGCGCCGCACCTTCGACAAGGGCCTCATCGCCGACACGGCGTGGAACGGCTGGCGCCTGTCCCCCGACACTCTCCGCCTATTCCTGTACGACAATGACGGGCACTACGCCTACGAACTCGAGCTGCTGCGGCTGACCGATTCGGCGCGCATTCTCGACTGGGTGCTCATGGTGAACCAGAAAAGGCTGCAGGGAATCGACGTCGCCAACGCCACTCTCGGATTCATCCGGATGATCGACGACATCCTGCGCCTGCAGTCGAACGTGTGCGGTTCCGGCGAGAACAAGCAGCTGACAGGCCAGCAGATACGCGACCTGGCAGCCGCGTACGTGCAGCGTTTCAATACGGCCTAACACCCCCGGCACGACCGTCCGGCGGCTGACGACCTCAGCCGCCGAGGCGGCCGTGCCGGGGACCGGAGGGTCAGAGGCCGCGGACGGCGGCGACGGTGAAGGGGGTCTGCGGGGTGCCCTCTCCCAGCGGGCCGCCCTTGTCGAACTGTGAGCGGACCACGTAGAGGGTGCCGCCGACGCGGACCAGGGTCGTCGGGAGCTGCAGCGCCTCGTCGGTCGCCGTGCGCTCGATCCTGGCCGTGGAGCCGTCGCCGGAGACCCACCAGCGGCTGATCGTGTGGGTGGTGTTGTGCACGACCCACAGCCTGCCGCCTCGCAGTTCCAGGCCGTCGGCGTGGAGCATGTCGCCGCCGTGCAGGGCGACCCGGCGGATCGCGCCCGAGGCGGGGTCGAGACGGTAGAGGTCGCCGCCGACCATGTCCACGGCCAGGAGATAGCGCCCGGCGGGGTCGGCGACGATCCCGTTCAGGCTGAAGGCGCCGGGCTCGCGGGGGTCGAGGACGCCGCTCAGGTCGAAACGGGGGGTGAGCGCCACCGGGTCGCCGCCCGCCTCGGCCAACTGCCCGGGGGTGACGCGGTAGACCACGGCGCGGATGCTGTCGGTCAGGTAGGCGGTGCCGTCCGGGGTGACGGCCAGGTCGTTGACGAAGCGCGCGGCCTCGCCCGGGACCTCGAAGCGGGCCAGCAGGCGGCGGCTGCGCGTGTCGTACACCGACACCCCGGTGCTGGAGTCGGTCACCCAGAGGCGCCCGTGCCGGTCCACCTTCAGCCCGTTGGCGGTGTCCCGGCCGTCCGCGCCCGCGGGGAGGAAGACCCGGGCCACGCGCCGTCCCGGGGTCATCTTGAAGACCGTTCCGTCGGTGAACGATCCGGCGTACAGATCGCCGGTACGCGGGTCGGCGGCGATCCCCTCGGGATAGACCCGGTCGCCCGGGAGTTCGTACGCGGTGGAGATCCGCAGGCGGGCGCGGAGGCCGGCCGGGGTGAAGGGGCCGGCCGCCGAGGCCGTGCCGTACGGGGTCACGATGCTCGTGGCCGCCGGGGAGACCGAGGCCGTGCGGGCGAGCGGGGCGGCCGGAGCCGCGTGGGCCGCCGGGGCGAGGGACAGGCCTGCGGCGAGAGCCGCGGTCGCCATGGCGAGAGGCCGGCGAAGTCGGGACACGCTGTTTCTCCGTTCGACCGTTCGGATTTCGTTAGGAAACTATCGAGAAGATGAGTCCTTACAATAGTTAGAGCTCTAATGTTCGTCAACATACGAACCTTCCAGGCCGTTAACATGCACAGATGACCTCGATGCCGCTTCCGGAGCGCCTGGGCTCCCACCTCAAGCGCGCCGAGCAGGCGCTGAGCGCGGCCAAGCAGGCCGCGCTGAAGCCGGCTCATCTGACGGTGTCGCAGTACGCGGCGCTGCTGCATCTGTCGCAGAGTCCCGGCATCTCGGCCGCCGCGCTCGCCCGGGCGTGCGCGGTCACCCCGCCGACGATGAACACCGTGCTCAAGAACCTTCAGGAGAACGGCCTGATCGAGCGCACTCCGCACGAGTGGCACAAGAACATCCTGGAGACCCGGCTCACCGAGAAGGGCGAGCGGGTGCTGGCCGAGGGGGACGTCCGCGCGGTGGAGGTCGAACGGGCGCTCGCCGCCGAGTTCAGCCCGCAGGAGCGGGAGACGCTGATCGCCCTGCTGGGCCGCTGCACCGCGTTCCTCCAGTCGGCCCGCCCGACTGAACCCCGGCGCCGTCCCGGCTGAACCCCGATCGGTCCCGTGCCCACGCCTTGCACGCTTTCGCAGGCGGCGATAAAGCCGGTGGCAAGCGGTGCTCTGTATCACTGGGACATGGCGCCCGCGGCGGCAGGGGCGGCGGGCCTCACCCCCGGGAGTGCCCTCGATGAACCGTCGCCTGACCTTCACGATGACCACCGCGCTCGCGCTGGCCGCCACGCTGTCGGCCGGGCTGCCCGCCCACGCCGGCACCACCGTGACGGCGACGACGAGCGGGTGCGACATCCGGCCGTACGGCCTGATCGGCGCCCGCTGGGCCGAACTGGGCGGCGAGAACAGCGTGTTCGGCTGCCCGACCACGCCCGAGAGCGACATCCTGCTCGACAACGTCGGCAAGGCGGGACGCAGGCAGAGCTTCACCAACGGGCAGATCGCCTGGTCGCCCCGGCAGGGTCCGAACATGGTGGTGGCCGCCTGGTCCCGCAACGGATACGCCTACTTCGACTGGAAGACCACCGCCCCCCGCCGCTACGACGAGTTCATCGTCCGCTGGACCAGCGCCGCGGACCCGCACGGGGCCCAGAGGGACGTCGCGGGGGGCACCCGCGGCCGGACGTGGACACGCGTCCGGACCAACAGCGGCTACCGCTGGAACGTCGAGGGATGCGACACCGGCGTCTTCGGCTCCAGTTGCAAGCAGGGCTGGACGATCTCGGTCACCGGATGAGGTCCGCCTTCCGTCCGGCGTCGAGCAGTTGCACGTCACCGAACCCGGCCTTCCGATTCCAGGGGTGACATCCGCTGGAGACGGTCATACCAGCCGGTATCACGTCGCCTATCTCACCCTACGGCTCGGAACCGTTCGTACCGTTCTTCGAGGAGGTCACGGTCCGGGCGGTCGGTGCGTCGCCGGGGAAGCGTGAGGGAGAGATCATGCATTTCCTGCAGACCGTGCTTGAGCATCGGCCCGTCGATCTCCTCCAGGATGTCAGCGCGCACCTCGATGACGCAGTCGGGACGGACACCGAGGATGTTCTGGTCGTACGCCGCATGGTGGATCTTGCAGAGCGCCAGCCCGTTGGAGACGGCCGGAACACCACGGGGGTCACGGTCGGGGATGATGTGGGCGGCGTCCAGAAGCGAGCGGTGCCGCAGGCGGCACATCGCACAGCTGGCCCCATACGCCTGGATCACCCGCTGCCGGAACACCGGCTGGTGCAGGCGCTGGGCGGTGAGCCGTTCGGAATAGCGGCGCTCGATCGGGCTCAACGGGGCGTCGATCGGGAGATGGCGCTGGGCCTCCTCCAGTGCGACGGCGATCTGCGACTGCTCCGTCTCGACAGCGACGATCCATACAGGGAAGAACGGTAGATACAGTCCCTGCCTGACGCCGAAGAACCACATCAGCGGAACCCCGAGCTCGAAGGCCGCCCGCAACCCGACGTTGGTGTAATGGCGGGGATTGCCCTGGAACTTGTACCGCAGCAGCCCATCGGGGCCCACCGCGTCCTCGTACGGCGCGCGGGCACCGTCGGAGGCGTAGGTCGTCAAGATCGACAAAGCGGCGGTCATTCCCTGCGGCTTCCGGATGCCGAGCTGGTTGTCGATGAGTGGGAACGTCCGTCCCTCGAACTGGAAGCCCAGCAGTTCCCCACGCCGGACGACGGGGTCGTCCGGCGTGCACCGCAGGCGAAGCCATGCCATGGCCGCCGCCCGTAGACGGCTGTCGAGGTCATCGCCCAAGGACATGATCACATTCCGTGTTCTACACCCGTGGCCGGCTCCCCTGCCAGGTATTCACGAATGAGCGCAGGATGGAGACCGTGCGCTCAAGGGCGCAGGGCCTTGAGGGTGAGGTCGACCAGGGCGTCGGCGTATTCGGGGGTGAGCGGGCCCGAGCGGTGCAGCCAGCGCTGGTGGAGGGGCCCGTAGAGCAGTTCGAGTGCCAGGTCCAGGTCGGCGTCGACGGCGATCTGGCCGGCGTCCCGGGCGCTGCGCAGGCGGGCCTTCTTGGCCTCGTCGACCGGGCCGGCCAGCTTCTCGCGGTACTGCGCGGCGAGGTCGGGGTCGTTGATGATCTCGGTGGTGAGCGCCCGGATCGGCGCCTCGAAGCGCGGGTCGGCGAACTCGGCGACGGTGGCCCGCATGACGGTCTTGAGGTCGGCCTCGATGTCGCCGGTGTCGGGCAGCGCGATCGGCTCCTCTTCGCCGCCCCGGCTCAGTGCGAGGAAGGCGTCGAAGACCACGGCCCCCTTCGACCGCCACCACCGGTAGATCGTCTGCTTGCCCACGCCCGCCCGCGCGGCGATGGCCTCGATGGTGAGCTTGGCGTAGCCCACTTCCAGCACCAGCTCGCGGGCGGCCTCCAGGACGGCCCGGCGTGATCGCTGGCTGCGGCGGGCGGGGTTCGGCTCCTTGGCGGCGGACACGCCGGTGAGGCTAGCACGTGCCAAGACGAGACGTTCCGTCTTTGCGCTCCGTCCTCAACGGGACCGGACGATCCCGGCCCCGTCTTCCGCCCGGCGGTTCACGATCTCCTCGCCGCGACGTACCGTCGGGCCATGACCGATGATCCGCTGGAGTCGCTGCGGCGGCTCTGCCTGGCGTTGCCGGAGACCACCGAACGGCTCAGCCACGGTGAGCCGACCTGGTTCATCCGCGACAGGAAGACGTTCGTGACGTACGCCGACCATCATCATGACGACCGGCTCGCCTTCTGGTGCGCCGCCCCGCCCGGCGTGCAGGAGGCCCTCGTCGCCCAGGAGCCCGAGCGTTTCTTCCGCCCGCCGTACGTCGGTCACCGCGGCTGGCTGGGGGTCTATCTCGACGTCCCCCAGGACTGGGACGAGATCGCCGAGATCGTCACCGAGGCCTACCGGGTCGTCGCGCCCGCCCGCCTGGCCGCCCTCCTGCAGTAGGGCCCGCATGCAGTACCGCCCGCATGCGGTGAAGCCCTCATGCGGCAGAACCCCCATGACGTGAGCGGCCCGCCCGCGGTGAACGCGGGCGGGCGCTCCGCTCTCCCGTCCCGCGCTCAGTCCTCCGTCCTGGCCGGCCTGAGCGGGTCGTGGCCGACCGCCATCAGGGACCGCCGCCGCCGATCGTCCTGGGCGGCGGAGGCGGCGTGAGCCTCGGCGTCCTCGGCGATGCCGACGACGCGGCGCATCGTCTCCAGGTCATCCGAGGTGAGATCGACCTTGCGCTTGCCGAGGATCTTCAGAACCTCCTGGCCGAGCTCGGGCATCCAGCGGCCGGGGTTGTCGGGCGAGGCCTCCTCCCCCGAGCCTGCGGCCATGAGGAAGTCCCTCAGTTCTCCCGACGTCATGTTCACGAACTCGTGGAACTCCTGCCACAGCCGGTCGGCTTCCGGATCGGAACGGTCGGTCATGGTGTTTCCCCCTGTCACTGTCATATGAGAGGCCCGGTACGGCCGTGCTCCCGGCCGGCGGGAACGGGGGGACTCAGCCTCCCGTTCCCCTCACCGGGCGGGTGACGCGCCAGATGCGGACAAATGGCGGTATTTTTCCATCGCCCCGACGTCGGCGCCGTACCTCGCCCCCGTGCCCGCCTCACACCCCGGCCGGGTAGGTCTCCATCTCCTCCTCGCCCGACGGCTCGTCGTGCAGCGGGTGCACCGCCTCGGTGCGGTCCAGCCAGATGAACGCGTCGTAGCGGCGGCCGAGCACCGTCGGCACGTAGTTCCCCCACCGCTCGTGCTCCGGGCGGTAGACCACGCCGACGGCCCGGTGCCCCATCGGCCGGTCGTACCAGGCGGGCCGGTCGTCCCCGGCCCCGGGCACGACGAACAGCGCCCGCTCCAGCCCGGAGTCGTGCAGCACGGACTCCAGCGACGCGGCGCGCGCGGGCGGCACCTCCATGACCTCGGCCCGGCCGCCCCACCGGTCGGCCGCGACGACCGTGCCCCGGTGCGTGCCGAAGCCGACGAGCACCACGTCGTCCTCACCGTGGCGCTCACGGACGAGCTGACCGAGGTTGGTCATCCCGGCGGCGGCCATGTCGGTGGCGCGGGCGTCCCCGACGTGGGTGTTGTGGGCCCAGACGACCCCCCTGGCGCCGTCGCCGTAGAAGTCCGCCAGCCGGTCGAGGGTGTCGGCCATGTGGATGTCGCGGACGTTCCACGACTCCGGGCCTCCGCCGATCATGGCGCGGTAGTACTCTTCCGCCCCGGCCACCACCTCGGCGTTCTGCCGCGCGGCGAAACCCGTCTCGTCGTCGGGTGTCGCCCGGTCCACCGCCGCCAGCAGGCCGACGACCTCCTTCTCGCAGGACTCGGGTGTCAGGCGGGTCGTCATCCCGTACTGCTGCGGGTCGTGCCCGTAGGCCTCGAAGCAGTGCACCGCGCGCATCACGGTCTCCATCTGCTCGGGCAGATGCCGGGCGGCGTAGCCGCGTACGGCGTGCAGCGAGTCCCACAGGCTGTAGACGTCCAGGCCGTGGAAGCCGCAGCGCCGCCCGGCCGGCCGGTCCTCGTTCCACCGGCGCAGCCACCGGCAGAACTCCACGACCTCCTCGTTGGCCCACATGAAGGTGGGCCAGCGGGCGAAGGCGTACAGGGCGTCGCAGGGGTCCTCGGCCCCGGGGCGGGTGAGGGCGCGGTGCACCCGGTCGCAGTCGGGCCAGTCCCCCTCCACGCCGATGAACCGGAAGTCCATCTCCTCGATCAGGCGGCGGGTGAGCGCGGCCCGCCAGGAGTAGAAGTCGCGGGTGCCGTGGCTGGCCTCCCCTATCAGGACGTGGCGCGCGTTCCCGATGCGGGCCAGCAGCGGGTCGAGGTCCTCCGGCGCGGCCAGCGGCAGAGCCGACCCCCTGATCTCGCCCACCGACCGCCCGAGCTCGTCGGCCGAGCGCCTGATCTCATCTGTCGACCGCCTGTTCCCGCCGGTCGACCTGCTGATCTCCTCGGACGACATCTCCGCCCCCTGGGGACTCCCCGCGCCCCGGCCGCTCCGGGGCCGCTCACCGGCCCCTACCCCGGGGGTTTCCCCCCATTCCCGCACTGAACTGCCCAGATGCCGCCTGCCGTACGATACGGGCGATACAAATGATACGGACGGTGAATATCTCAGATCACAGGGTAACCGTCCGATGGGAGCGCAAAGAAACGGGCGCCGCCGTCAGCGAAAGGAGCAGAGGATGGGACTGCCGTTCCTCATTCTGCTGTTCACGCTGGCGACGGTCACGGCCACCGGGGTGGCCGTCGCGGCCTGGCGCCGGCGCGCCACACCCGCGCTCGGCATCGTCGCCCTCGTCGCCTCGGCGATCGCCATGTGGTCGGCGACGGAGGAGCTCACCGTCCTGAGCTTCGACGTCGGCGTCATCCGGCTGCTGACGGTCGTGAAGTACCTCGGCGTGTGCGGGTGCATGGCGGGCTTCCTCTGCCTGTCCAAGGCCGTGGTCGACCGTACCTGGCGGGTTCCGCGGCGGACCCTGCTGCTGCTGACGATCGAACCCGCTCTCGTCACGGCCGCGATCGTGACCAATCCCTGGCACTACCTGTTCTTCACCTCGGCGGAGCTGGCCGGCGCACCCGAGGTGCGGATACCCGACTTCGGGCCGCTGTTCTGGGTGCACGCCGGCTACAGCTATCTCCTGCTCGGCGTCGGCGTGACGCGGCTGGTCCGGGCGTGGGGGCGGGGCCCGCGTTTCCAGCGCCCGCTGTACGGCTTCGCCCTGCTGAGCCTGACCCCCTCGACCGTGTGCAACACGATCGGCCTGCTGGGCCTCGTACGCGCCGCCGACATCACGCCGATCGGCTTCTGCGCCACCACGACCATCACCTACCTGGTACTGGTCCGCCGCTCCCTGCTCGAACTCGTCCCGGTGGCGCGCGAACAGGTCTTCGACGTCATCGGCGACGCGGTGATGACGGTCGACCTCTCGCACCGCATCCTCGACCTCAACGCCGCGGCCGACCGCATGATCCGCCGGATGTCGTCCGGCCTGCCCTCCCGGCTCATCGGGTTCTCCTTCACCGAGCCGCTCGGCAGGCTGCCGCTCCCCGACCGCGGCGAGACGGACGTGACCATCGTCGCGAACGGCGGCATCGAGCTGAACCTGCGCATCAGCGCCCTGCACGACGACCGGGCCGGGCACGTCGGCTGGGCCATCGTCGCCCGTGACGTCACCGCGCTCCACCGGCAGCGCCGCGAGCTGGAGGCGGCCAACGCCCGCCTGGAGGAGCAGCGCAGCGAACTGGAGCGGGCCAACGGCTGCCTGGAGGAGCAGCGCAACGAGCTGGAGTCGGCCAACGCCCGCCTGCACGAGCAGCTGCGCACCATCGAGGTGCTCCGCGCCGACCTGGCCGAGCAGGCCGTACGGGACGCGCTGACCGGCCTGCACAACCGCCGTCACCTGATGGAGGTGCTCCAGCGGGAGGTGGCGCGGGCCGCGGCGGAGGGCTCTCCGCTCAGTGTGGCCCTCTTGGACGTCGACCACTTCAAGCAGGTCAACGACCGCCACGGCCACCGCGCGGGGGACGAGGTCCTGGTCCGCTTCGCGCGGCTGCTCACCGCACTGGCCGCCGCGGCCGGCGAGGGCACCGCGGTGGCGCGCCACGGCGGCGAGGAGTTCGTGATCGTGTTCCCCGGTGCCACCGGCGAGCAGGCCAGGGCCAGGGTGGACACGCTGCGCGAGCGGGTGGCGGGCGAGCCCGTCACCGTGGGCGGGCAGGAGTTGTACGTCACCTTCAGCGCCGGCGTCTCGGCCATCGTCACCGGCCAGAACCCCGACGACCTGCTGCACGCCGCCGACGAGGCCCTCTACGCCGCCAAGCACGGCGGCCGCAACCGGGTCGAGCTGGCCGCGGCACCGCAACCCGGAGCGCCCAGCGCCGCGGCGTGACGCCCGCGGCGGGGCCGGCCCGCCGTACGGCTGTCACGCGCGGCAGGCCGTACGGCGCAGCCGGCGGCGGGGCCGTACCCCGGAATCCAATTGGCACATCGCCAACAAGCTATTGGCGATGTGCCAATAACGTGTTTCACTGAAGTCATGGACGAGCCCCGAACGCTTCCCTTCCGACCCGGCGACCTGTCGTGGAAGATCATGCGTGAGCCGATCCTGGCCCTGGGGTCGGCGCCGACCCTGCTGTTGCAGGTGACCCACCCCCTGGTCGCCGCGGGTGTGCGCGACCACTCCAGCTTCCGTTCCGACCCGTTCCGCAGGCTCTGGCGTACGGCCGACATCATGCTGAAGCTGTCCTTCGGCACGCCGGAGGTCTCGGCCCGCCAGTCGACGATCCTGCGGCGCATGCACGAGCGCGTCGGCGGCACCAGCGACGAGGGCGTGCCGTACCACGCGCTGGACCCCGACCTGCTGACCTGGGTGTGGGCGACGCTCGTGCAGAACGGCGCCGACCTCTACGGCAGGATCTTCGGCGCGCTGTCGCCCGGCGAGCTCGAACGCTTCTACCGGGAGCAGAAACTCGTCGCCTACGCGTGCGGGGTGCCGGAGGGGCACTGCCCGGCGACCTACGCCGACTTCACGGCCTACTTCGACCGCGTGGTCGATGAGGAGCTGCGGCCGACGGACATGGCCGGGATCGTCATCGAGACCGGGCGGCAGCTGCGGGTACCGTGGCCGCTGGGGCCCGCCTCCCACCACCTCAACCTGCTCGTCGCGGGAGCGCTGCTTCCGGAGAAGTTGCGCCGTGAGCTCGGCATCCCCTGGAACGCCGCCAGGGCGAGGGCGTTCGCCGCCGTCATCGCCGCCAACCGGCTGGCGGCCCGGACCGTCCCCGTCCGCCTGCGGCAGTGGTCGACCGGCTATCTCGTCGCGCGCGAACGCCCGCTGAAACTGTTCACCGCCGCCGCGCGCCGGTGACCTAGGCTGGCGGCATGGCCTCTCCCCGCTACCGCCGGCTCGGCCGTGACGAGCGGCGGGAGCAGATCCTCGCCGTCGCCCGCCGGATGTTCACCGAGCTGCCCTACACCGAGGTCTCCACCACGGCGATCGCGCGGGAGGCGGGCGTGCAGCGCGGCCTCGTGCACTATTACTTCGGAGCCAAGAGGGAGCTGTTCCTCCAGGTCGTGCGCCATCTCACCGCGACCCTGGCGACCCAGCTGCCGCCGCTGCCGGAGGGCCTCCTCCTGGAGGAGATGGCCGACCTGTGCGTGGCGCACTTCCTGGACGCCGCCGACGCCAACGCCACGACCTGGTTCGCGGCGGTCGACGCCGAGGGCTTCGGTCAGGACCCCGAGCTGATGCGGATCGTCAACCGGACGCGCGACCTGACCGTCGAGCACCTGCTGAAGGCCCTGCGCGTCCCCGGGCCCACGGACACCCTGCGCGCCGTGCTGCGCGCCTACTCCGGGCTGGCCGAGGTCGCGACCCGCGAGTGGCTGCAGCACAAGGCCCTGAACCGCGCCCAGGCGCACACCCTGCTGGCCAGTTCGCTCCTGACCCTGGTCAGGGACATCGCCCCGGCCGTCGAGCGCTCCTGATCACCCGCGTCCCTCCGGACGGTCGCCACGCACCACCGGATGCTCCGGCAGCTCGTCCTCGTCCATCTTCCGGGTGTCGCGCGGCTCGACGTAGGGCTCCTGGTCCGGCGGGAGACCTTCCTCGATCGCGCGGGCGCGGGCGAGCTCGGCGTCGAGCTCCACTCCGAGCAGCACCGCGATGTTGGTGATCCACAGCCAGATCAGGAAGACGACGACACCCGCGAGGGCGGCGTAGGTCTTGCTGTAGGAGGCGAAGTTCGCCACGTAGAACCCGAACGCCAGGGAGGCGATGATCCATACCACGACGGCCAGCACGCTGCCCGGCGTGACCCACTTGAAGCCCGGATGCGAGACGTTGGGCGCCGCCCAGTACAGCAGGGCCAGCACCAGCATCACGGCGATGACCATGACCGGCCACTTGGCGATGCTCCAGACGGTCACCGCGGTGTCGCCGAGACCGATGAGATCTCCGGCCCTGTGGGCCAGGTCACCGGTGAACACCACCGCGACCGCTCCGGCCGCGGTCAGGATCACCAGGACGGTGGTGATGGCCAGCCGCAGCGGCAGGGTCTTCCAGATGGGCCGGCCTTCGGGCATCTCGTATACGACGTTGGCCACGCGCATGAACGCGGCCACGTATCCCGAGGCCGACCAGAGCGCGACGGCGATACCGATGATCGCGGCGATCCCGGCGCCCGGGCTCTGCAGCCCGTTGAGCACGGACTCGATGATGTCGCGGGCGGGCCCGGGGGCCAGCGTTCCCAGGTTGTCGATGAGCGTCTGGGTCGCCCCCTTGCTGAACAGGCCCAGCAGGGAGACCATCGCCAGCAGCGCCGGGAAGATCGACAGCACCGCGTAGTAGGTCAGGGCCGCCGCCCAGTCGGTGAGCTTGTCCTGCTGGAACTCCTTGGCCGTGCGCTTGAGGACGCCCCACCACGAGCGCTTGTGCAGCTCGGTGGGGCTGTCGGGAGAGTTCTCGCCCCGCGGCCCGCTCGCGCCGGCACGGGTCCTGCTCTCCGGGGTTCCGTTCTCCGTCCCACGCGCCCGGCCGTCGGAGCGGTTACGGACGTCGTGGCCGGATGACCGGTGGACGTCGTGATGGGTCATGGGTGCACCGCCTGTGAGTCGGAGCCGCCCGTGTCCCGCCGCGGCGGGACACGGGCGTGGTTCGCCGGCTAGGAGCCGAAGTGGGAACGGGTCTGGTCGGTCACCTGGTGAGCCTGTTCCCTGGCCTGCTCACCGGTGCTCCTGGCCGCGTCGGTGGCCGTCTCCTTGACGTTCTGGGCGGCGTCCTGGGCGGTGCCCTTGACGTTCTGGGCCGCCTCCTGGGCGGTGTCCTTCACGTTCTGGGCGGCCTCCTGGGCGATGCCCTTGGCCTCCTGGCCGAGATGCTGGGCCGAGTCCTGCAGCGCCTCCTTGACGGGCACGATGACGTCGCCCGCCTGGTCCTTGATCTGCTCGACGGCCCGCTGCTCGGCCTCGGTCCTGGGGATGAGGGTCGCGGCGAGCAGGCCGGCGCCGAAGGCGATCAGACCGGCCGCCATCGGGTTGCCCTGCGTGCTCCGCATGGCCTGCTCGGGCGCCTCCTTGACCGCCGTGGCGGCCTGCTGCGCGCCGTGCTTGACGGTCTCGGCCGCCTGCTGGGCACCGTGCTTGACGGTGTCGGCGGCGTCGGAGGCGGTGCCCCGCACAGTGTCGGCGGCACCCGCGGCGGTGTCGCGAACACTGTGGGCGGCCTGCCCGGCCTGCTGCCGCACCTGGTGGGCGGCGTGGACCGGGGTCCCCATCACGCGCTCTCGCACCGTGCGCATCTTCTGACGCACCCGGTCCTTACGGCGCTGCACGATCCGCGTCGGGCTGGTCCGTTCGGCGAGCCGGTCCACGTCGGCGGCCAGCTCGGCCCGGGTGGCGTTGATCTCAGCCCTTATTTCGTCAGGTCCCGCGCCCATTGCGCATCCTCCTTGAGCGTTTCGATGGTCTGTTCCGGCTTGGGCGACACCCGCTTCAGCTGGGCGCGTCCGGTCACGAACAGCGCCGCGCCGATCCCGGCCCACACGGCGGCGACGATGAGGGCCGCCCAGCCCAGGGGCATGACGGCCCCCAGCCCGAACATGACGGCCAGCGTCACCAGCAGCGCGACCATGTAGCCGGCGAACCCGGCGCCGCCGAGCATCCCGGCGGCCTTGCCGGCCTTGACGGCCTCCTGGCGGACCTCGGCCTTGGCCAGTTCCACCTCCTGGCGGAACAGCTTGGACAGGTCGTCCCCGATCTCACTGACCAGCTGCCCGAGAGAGGGCTGCTGGTCAGGCTGAGCCGGCATGCTCATCGCGGCTCACCACCCCAGCCCGTCGGCGGGGACGTGGGGGTCCCGGTCGGCCGCTCCTGCGGGTAGCCCGGCTGCGCGGACGGGACCGGCGGGGCCGGGTAGGTCGTCTGGACGGGCTGCTGCGGATAGCCGGTCTCGGCCGGCGGCACCGGGTAGCCCGTCTCGACCGCCGGAGCCGGGTAGCCCGTCTGCACGGAGCCGCCGGTGGACGGGGTCGTGTAGGCGGAGCCGTCCTGACCCGAGGGGCCCGAGGAGCCCGAGGAGCCCGAGGAATCCGTGACGGCCTTGGCGATCCGGCCGGCGAGGAAGCCCGCGGCCAGCGCCCCGGCCAGGAACACCCCCGGACGGCGCCGCGCGAAGTTCTGCAGGTCCTCCACGACGCCGGTGAGCCCGTACTGCTCCAAGTAGTCGGCCGCTCGCCGTCCTCCGTCGGCGACCTGCTGGACCACCCCGGACACCGGGGAGTCCGGCTTGGCGACCTCACCCATCGAGGCCAGGTCGTCGGCCCACTGGCGGATGCCCTGGGCCGCGCGCTGGCTCTGGTACTGCACCTGAGCCCCTGCGCGGTCCTTCAGCTGGCCCACGGCGCGCAGCGCCTGGTCCTTGGCCTCTCCGGCCACCACCCGCGTCTGCTCCTTGGCCGTCCCGGCCACGTCTCCCACAGCGTGCTTGGCCTGCTGGGCCGTCTCCCCCGCGGCCTGCTTGGCCTGCTGGGCCGTCTCCCCCACGGCGTGCTTGGCCTGCTGAGCGGTCCCGCCCACGGCCGACCCGGCCGGTTGGGCCGTTGTGTGCAGCTCCCCGCTCTGTCCCGGGTGCTCCCCCATCCCGGCTGGATACTCGTTCACCGATGCCTCCAACGGTTGTGCGTCTTCGGTCGAAAGCGCCGCTACCCCCGTCGGACCTGGGCATTCATAAATCATCCAAAACAGGCCCAACGATTTCCTTCCGTGGATGAACTTTCCGGCCGCGACCTCGGGTTGGAGTCCCCGAAGACATGGGCGGAGAAAACGGCGGGAGATCCGCCGGGCGGACACGGCTCATCGCCCGGCCAAGGAATCCCTCACCGGATCCCGCCGGGACCAAGTCCTGACCATGATCGGCCCCAGTCCGGCGTCCCGCTCCGGGCCCCGGGTACGCCTGCCTCCGATGGCATGGTTGGCCACGTATCGGGGGGTTCGTCATGAAGAAGTTCGTCGTGCAGAGGAAGGCATGGGCGACGGGTTGCGTCGCGCTCGCGGTGACGTTCGGGATGGCGGCGTGCGGGACCGCCGGGCAGTCGGGCGGGTCCGACAACGACGCCGCGACCGTGGCTCCCAGCAACACCCCGGGTGCGACGGGCGACGCCGCCGGCTTCAAGATCGGGCTGCTCCTGCCCGAGTCGAAGACCGCGCGGTACGAGAAGTTCGACCGCCCGTACATCACCGAGGAGATCGCGGCGCTGTGCCCCTCCTGCGAGGTCGTCTACAACAACGCCAACCAGGACCCGAACCAGCAGCAGCAGCAGGTCGACTCGATGCTCACCAACAACGTCAAGGTCCTCATCCTCGACGCGGTGGACGCCAAGGCGATCGCCTCGTCGGTGGCCAAGGCCAAGCAGCAGGGGGTCAAGGTGATCGCCTACGACCGCCTCGCCTCGGGCCCGGTCGACGGCTACATCTCCTTCGACAACATGCAGGTCGGCAAGATGCAGGGCCAGGCCCTGCTCGACGAGCTCAAGAAGGGCGGCGACCCCAAGCGCGGCCCGATCGTGATGATCAACGGCTCGCCCACCGACCCGAACGCGGGTGACTTCAAGAAGGGCGCCCACTCCGTCCTCGACGGTCAGGTGACCATCGGCAAGGAGTACGACACCCCGGACTGGAGTCCCGACCAGGCCAACACCCAGGCCGCGGGCGCGTTCACGGCGCTCGGCGCGGACAAGGTCATCGGGATCTACTCCGCCAACGACGGCATGGCCGGCGGCATCGCCCGCGCGATGCAGAACGCCGGAGTGGCCAAGGACACGCCGCTGACCGGCCAGGACGCCGAGATCGCCGGCATCCAGCGCATCCTGCTCGGCACCCAGACGATGACCATCTACAAGCCGATCAGGCCCGAGGCGAAGGCCGCCGCGCAGATGGCCTTCGACCTCGGCTCCGGCAAGACCGTGCAGGGCACCGGGACCGTGGACAACGGGAGCGGCTCGCCGATCCCCGCCCAGATCATGCAGCCGATCGTCGTGAACAAGGACAACATCAAGGACACCGTGGTCAAGGACGGCTTCTGGAAGGTCGAGGAGATCTGCACCGCCGACGTCCAGGCCGCCTGCCAGTCCGCCGGGCTCTCCTGACGGTCATGACGACCATCACGAGAACGCCCGTACTCGCGCTGGAGGGGATCAGCAAACGCTTCGGCGCCGTGCAGGCCCTGACGGAGGTCGACCTGGAGGTCCACGCGGGCGAGGTGGTCGCCCTGGTCGGGGACAACGGCGCCGGGAAGTCGACGCTCATCAAGGTGATCGCGGGCGTCGGGCCCCCCGACAGCGGCGAGATCCGCTGGGAGGGCAGCGCGGTCGCGATCCCCAGCCCGGGCGCGGCCCAGGCGCTGGGCATCGCGACCGTCTACCAGGACCTCGCGCTGTGCGACAACCTCGACGTCGTCGGCAACCTCTTCCTCGGCAGGGAGCTGGGGCACTTCGGGGTCCTGGACGAGGTGGCGATGGAGAAGCGCTCGCGCGACCTGCTGCACACCCTGTCCATCAGGATCCCCAGCGTCCGCATCCCGGTGGCCTCGCTCTCGGGCGGCCAGCGGCAGACCGTGGCGATCTCCCGGTCGCTGCTCGGCAAGCCCAAGATCGTGATGCTGGACGAGCCGACCGCCGCCCTCGGCGTGGAGCAGACCGCCCAGGTCCTCGACCTGGTGGAGCGGCTCCGCTCCCAGGGGCTCGGAGTGATCCTGATCAGCCACAACATGGTCGACGTCAAGGCGGTGGCCGACCGCGTCGCCGTCCTGCGGCTGGGCCGCAACAACGGCGTCTTCGACGCCAAGCGGACCACCCAGGAGGAGATCATCTCCGCGATCACCGGCGCCACCGACAACGCGGTCTCGCGCCGGCGCGCCCGCACCGACCAGCTGAAGGACGGCGCCGATGACTGACCCCACGGGTGAGGACCCGCTGGCCGGCCCGACACGTTCGGGGCGGCACGCCAAGACGGGGAGCTTCGACGATCCGGTGGCTCCGGCGGGCCCGGCCGCGCAGGCCCAGGTCGACCCGCGGCTGCTGGTCCGCGAGCAGGGACTGGCCGGATACCTCGGTGAGTTCAAGCGCCGGATGCGCAGCGGTGAGCTCGGCTCGCTGCCCGTCGTGGTCGGCCTGATCATCATCTGGGCGGTCTTCCAGAGCCTGAACAGCCAGTTCCTGTCGCCGCAGAACCTGTCGAACCTCAGCGTCGACATCGTGGCGACCGGCCTGATCTCGGTCGGCATCGTCTTCGTGCTGCTGCTCGGCGAGATCGACCTGTCGGCCGGCGCGCTCAGCGGGGCCGCCGCCGCGGTGCTGGCCGTCCTCCACGTCAACCAGGGCTGGAGCCCCCTGGCGGCGATGCTCGCCTCCGTCGCGGTCGCCACGCTGCTCGGCTTCGTCCACGGGGTGTTCTTCGCCAAGGTCGGCGTGCCGTCGTTCGTGGTCACCCTGGCCGGGATGCTGGCCTGGACGGGCCTGCAGCTGTGGGTGCTGGGCCCCAACGGGACCGTCAACCTTCCCTACGAGGGCCTGGTGGCCAGCCTGACCAGCACCTACTTCAACCAGGTCATCGCCGCCTACGGCCTGGCGGGCGTGGCGGTGGCCGGCTTCTGCGCGATCTCGTTCGCGGGGAACGCCCGCCGCCGGACCGCGGGGATCCCGACCCGCACGACGGGCGACATCATCCTGCGCACCGCGGTCCTGGCGGTCATGGCGTTCGGCGCGGCCTACGTCCTCAACCAGTACAAGGGCCTCCCGCTGGCCCTGCTGATCTTCCTGGTGGTCGTGGTCGTCGCCGACTTCATCCAGCGCCGCACCCGCTACGGCCGCAAGGTCTTCGCGGTCGGCGGCAACATCGAGGCGGCCAGGCGCGCGGGCATCAGCGTGGCCTGGGTCCGGATCTCGGTCTTCATGATCTCCGGTGCGATGGCCGCCGTGGGCGGCATCTTCGCCGCCTCCCGCATCGCCTCGGCCAGCCAGGCGACCGGTCAGAGCAACGTGCTGATGATGGCCATCGCCGCGGCCGTCATCGGCGGCACGAGCCTGTTCGGCGGCCGGGGCACGGCCTACTCGGCGCTGCTGGGCATGCTGGTCATCCAGTCGATCGCCTCCGGCATGGCGCTGCAGGGCGTGAGCAACTCGATCCAGTTCATGGTCACCGGTGCCGTCCTGCTCGCCGCCGTGGTCATCGACTCGGTCTCGCGGCGCAGCCAGAAGGCCGCCGGGCGCGCGTGAGCGCATCACCGGGCGGGCGGCCCGGCCGTCCGGTGGGGCGTCGTCCGGCGATCAGTCGTGCGGCGATCAGTGGTCCGGCGAGGCGTCGTCCGGCCGGGTCACGTCGAAGTAGACGCGGATGGTGGTGCCCTGCACGTCGGTGTGCGTGCGCACCAGGTCACCGAGGAGATGGGTGATGAGCAGCCCCCGGGAGCCGAGCGCCCGCAGGCCGACCGGGTGGCGCCCGGCCAGCGGGTCGGTGATGTGGCCCCCGTCGCTGACGGCGCAGACCACCCGGCCGTCCTCCGCCCAGATCCGCAGCGTTCCGGACCCTCCGCCGTGGTCGAGGCTGTTGGCGGCCAGCTCGTTGACGACCAGCCGCAGGTCCTCCAGGCGATCGCCGCGCAGCCCCATCCGGGTGGCGTGCTCGACGGCGAAGGCGCGGGCGCGCGCCAGCGGGTCGCTGCAGAAGCCGTCGCCGTAGCTCATCCGGGGGACGCCGGGCGGAGCCGACAGCGGCAGGTTGCACTCCTGCACGACCTGCTCGGGGGCGTAGGCGTCGCTGGCGCGGGAGCCGGAGGTGTCCACGAGGACCGGGTGGGTCCGCTCGGCGTCCTTGACCCTCTCGGGGTCCAGGCGCACCACGTCGTAGGGGCACAGGATCGTGACGTCCCGGCCGGAGAAGGCGAGGTTGATCAGCGCCTCGTGCTGCAGGCACGCGGGGTACTCCATCGGGGAGCGGCCCGGCCACACCGGCTCGCCGATGATGCGGACGCGGCCACCGGAATGCCGGTCGGCGAAGTCCCGCAGCACCGTGGAGATGATCCGCCCGGGGTTGCGCCCGGCCTCGTTCATGTCGAGCAGCTTCACCCCGGCGGCCTGCGCGCCCAGCCCCTCGCGGATCAGGCGCAGGTTCTCCCCCGGTACGGCGACGGCGACCGGCTCACCCGCGTTCAGCCCTTCCCGGATGAACGGCAGGGTGCCGGCCAGATAATCGTCGGCCTCCCGGTAGAAGAGCGCCGGATGCTCGAACGGTCCGGCCGGGGAGTCCCACGACGGAGGCGTCTCCCCCGAGTCTGGCTGGATCGTCACGCTGACCGTCCCACGATAGGTGTACCGATACTTCCAACGTACCCTCTGCCCCGTTTTCCGGCATCGGCATCCGCGGCATCCGCGGCGATGGCGTCCACGGCGTCCGTTCAGACGGCGGCGGAGGCCTCTCCGCCGAGGAGGCCGGTGATCCGCCGCACCGAGCCGTCCCACGGGCGCGCGGCCACGACGGGGACGCCCGCCTCCACCGCCCGCCCGGCGAGCCAGTCCCCGTAGCGGGCGCTCACCTCGGCGCGCTTGCGCTGCTCCCCCGCGCCCGGCTCGCGGCGGAGGTAGTTCTCCACCAGTTGCCCGGGGTCGGGCTCGTGCAGGACGATGCCGGCCACGCCCTCCCGCACGGCGAGGTGGGGCAGGAGGTAGTCGCCCTCGACGATCACCGGGGTGTCGGTCTCCAGGTGGTTGGACACGACCGCGTCCACCGCCGGGACGAGGGCCCGGGCGGTGGCGATCTGCAGCTCGACGATGTCGTCCACCGGCAGGCCGGCGGCCTCGGGGTGCGTACGCCAGTGGTGCAGCAGCGGCTGCTGCCCGGGTGTGGTCATCGCCAGGAGCGCCTCGACGATGTCGTCCACCTCGACGAGGGGGATCCCGTAGTGCCGTGCCAGCGGATAGCCGACCCGGCTCTTGCCCGTTCCCGACGCGCCCGCGAGCAGGAGGACCTTCCAGCTGGTCACGGGCACGAACTTATCCCATATGCGGAAAGATGACTGATATGCGAATCCTGATTATCGGCGGCACCCGGTTCGTGGGCCGGCACATCACCGAGGCCGCCCTCGCGGCCGGTCACGAGGTGTCCCTCCTGCACCGCGGGCAGACGGGGCCGGGCCTGTTCCCCGAGGCCGAGCACCTGATCACCGACCGCAACGGCGGCCTGCCGGTCCTGCGGGGCCGGGAGTGGGACGTGACGATCGACGTCAGCGCCTACCTGCCCGCCCAGATCGAGTCCCTCGCCGAGGCCGTCTCGACCGGCCGCTACGTCTTCGTCTCCACCACGGCCGTCTACGACGCCCCCGGCAAGAAGGAGGACTTCACCGAGGACGCGCCGCTGGCCGGGCTCGACGGCCCCGTCCCCGACACGGTGACCGGCGCGACGTACGGCCCGCTGAAGGTCCTGTGCGAGCGGACCGCGGTCGAGCGGTTCGGCCCCGGGACGCTGGTCGTGCGGCCGACCTACGTGATCGGCCCCCACGACTACACCGGCCGTTTCACCTACTGGGTCAACCGCATCGCCCGCGGCGGCGAGGTCCTGGCCCCCGGCGACCCGTCGGCCCCGATCCAGGTGATCGACGGGCGCGACATGGCCGCCTGGATCATCGCGATGATCGAGAAGGGCGACGGCGGGACCTTCCACGCCGTCAGCCCGCGCCCGCCGTTCGGCTTCGCCGACATGCTGGAGGCGATCCTCGCCGAGGTCGGCCCGCCCGGGACCACACTGACCTGGGTCACCGGGGACTTCCTGCGCGCCGAGGGCCAGGACGGGCGCACGCTCCCGCTGTGGGGCGAGGACGACGACAGCACCACCATCAACACCGCCGACCCCTCCGCGGCCTACGACGCGGGACTGGAGCCCCGGCCGCTCGCCCGGTCGGTCCGCGAGATCCGCGAGGCGGAGGCGGACTTCTCCGTCGCGACCACGATCACGCCCGAGCGGGAGGCCGAGATCCTGGCCGCCTGGCACGCCCGCTGACCCGGCTCCCGCCGACCCGGCCGCCCGGCACGCCCGCCGACCCGGCCGTCCGGCTTCCACCGGCCCGGCCGCCCGGCTCCCGATCCGCCCCGCCGGCCGGGTTCTGCCAGAATCGGATCATGCTGAACATCCGGACGGTCGTGCTCGGCGTCGGCGACATGCGGCGGGCGACGGAGTTCTGGACCCGGGCGCTGGGCTACGTCCCGCGGCAGGAGGACTCGCGCGACGGCTGGGCCGTGCTCGTGCCGGCCGGCGGCGGTCCCGGGATCCAGCTGGCGCTCGGGCTCAGCCGTTCACCCGTCCAGGAGCACCCGCGCGTGCACATCGACCTCTACGCCCGCGACGCCGCCGACCAGGCCGCCGAGGTCGAGCGGCTGGTCTCCCTCGGCGCCGAGCGGGTCGAGTGGGACCTCTACCCGGACGACCCCGACTTCGTCGTCCTGGCCGACCCCGACGGCAACCGCTTCTGCGTCATCGACCCGACTCACTGAGCCGGCGTCCGCCGGGCTCCGGCGCGCCGGCCAGGGCCAGGTCCACGGCGCGCTCGACGTGGATGCGGGTGGAGTCGAACACCGGGACCGGGCTGTCGGCCGGGCCGACCAGCAGGGTGATCTCCGTGCAGCCGAGGATCACCCCCTGGGCGCCGCGCGCGGCCAGGTCTCCGATGATCCGCCGATAGGCCTGGCGGGAGGCCTCCTCGACCCGGTTGCGGGTCAGTTCCTGATAGATGACGTCGTGCACCAGCGTGCGGCCGGGCCCGTCGGGGACCAGGAGCTCGATCCCGTGCCCGCGCATGCGGTCGCGGTAGAAGTCCGTCTCCATGGTGAAGCGGGTGCCGAGCAGCCCCACGGCGGTGAGCCCGGCCGCGGCGATCCGCTCCGCCGTGGCGTCGACGATGTGCAGGAACGGCACCTCGATCGCGGCCTCGATCTCTGCGGCGACCCGGTGCATGGTGTTGGTGCACAGCAGGACCATCTCCGCCCCGCCGCGCTGGAGCGTGCCCGCCGCCCCGGCCAGCAGCCGCCCGGCCGCCTCCCACTCCCCGGCCCGCTGCATGGCCTCGATCTCGGCGAAGTCGACGGTCAGCATGAGGCTCCGGGCGCAGTGGTGCCCGCCCAGGCGGCGGCGCACCTCCTCGTTGAGGAGGCGGTAGTACTCCGCCGAGGACTCCCAGCTCATCCCGCCGATCAATCCGATTGTTCGCGTCATGGGGAGATCGTGACGCGTCCACCACCTCTTAGGTAGACCTGTGTTGATTGGGTGAGACCCAAGAAATACTTATGGCATGGCACACGGCATGGACCCCCACCGGCTGCTGGTCTTCCGGGAGATCGCCCACGCCGGCTCGATCGCGGGCGCGGCCCGCGCCCTCGGCTGGACCCAGCCCGCGGTCAGCCAGCACCTGCGCCTGCTGGAGCGGCGCGCCGGGACGGCCCTGGTGCTGCGCCGCCCGCGCGGCGTCCAGCTCACCGAGGCGGGCCGGATCCTGCTGGACCACGCAGAGGCCGTCGCCACCCGCCTGAGCGCCGCCGCCGACGACCTGGACGCCCTGACCCATCTGCGCGAGGGCACCGTACGGCTGGCCGCCTTCCCCTCGGCCAGCGCCACGATCGTCCCGGCCGCCATGAGCCTGCTCGGCGAGCGGCATCCCGGGGTGGACGTACGGTTGCGCGAGGCCGAGCCGCCCGAGGCCGTGGGCCTGCTGGCCGCCGGGGAGGCCGACCTGGCCGTGACGTTCGCCCACGGCGGGCGGGAACCGCAGGAGCCTCCCGGCCGCGAGGAGCATCCGGGCCTGGTGCGCACGCCGGTGGGCGAGGACCCGGTCCTGCTGGTCCTGCCGCGCTCCCACCCGCAGGCCGGGCCCGCCGACCGGCCGGTGGACCTGCGGTCGCTGGCCGCGGAGCGGTGGATAGCCGGCTGTGAGCGGTGCACCGCGAGCCTGCGCCAGGCCTGCCGGAACGCCGGGTTCGTCCCCGACGTGCGCCACGGCACCGACGACTACGTGGTCACCCAGGCGCTGATCGCGCGGGGCCTGGGCATCGGGCTGCTGCCCCGCCTCGCCCTCGACGCCTTCACCGCCCCCGGCGTCGCCGTCCGCACGGTGCCCGGCCTGCCTCCCCGGACCCTGTTCCTGGTCCATCCCCGCGAGGCCGACCGGATCCCCGCGGTCCGCGCCGCCGTACAGGCCCTCCGAGACACTCTCGTCTCCGCCCCTGACGCCTCATGACGGACATGAGGGGACGAATGTCCCAGTACTCTCAGGGCATGTCCGACCAGCCTGTCTGCCACTGCCTCCTGTGCGAGGAGCACGACGTGGAGCCCGACGACCTCGACCTGCGCACGATACGCGGGAACGTCCTGGAGCACGGGCGGGCGGTCGTGGTCATCCCGCAGGACGAGGACGGGCCGGGCTGGGCGTTCACCGTCGGGCTGTGGCACACCCTCAGGTCGCCGGAGATCGCCGTGTTCGGGCTGCGCACCGAGGTGATGCACGCCTGCCTCAACACGCTGGCGGACGAGATCGCGGCCGGCCGTACGGTCGCCGCCGGGCAGGAGCGCCGCGACGTCATCAGGGACTACCCGGTCGCGGTCAGGGACGTGCACGCGAGCTGGTACCGGTCGCTGTTCGGCACGGCGCTGCACTTCTACCGGCGGCCGCCCCTGCCCTTCACGGAGATCGTGTGGCCCGACGCCCGGGGGCGCTTCCCCTGGGAGCGGGAGGCGGTCCCCGGCCTCGCCGAGCGCCAGCCCGCCCTGTGGATCCCCAAGGACGACCACGCCCCCGGCTACTGGTCGAAGCTGCCGTGAGCCTCCAGGAGGAACTGGTCCGGCCGCGGGCGGCCGCGCCCGGCGCCGACGACGACCGGGGCAGCGCCATCGACCTGCTCCAGCGGATCGGCTCGGTGATCCTGCCGGTGGGCGTGGCCCTGTACGCCCTGCTCTATCTCGGCATCCAGCAGGTCTACGGCGTCTTCAACCTCACGCCCGAGCAGGCGGGCATCGACCAGGCCACCATGTTCGGCCGCCTGGTCGGGGCGCTGATCCTGCTCGTCATCGGCGGTGCGCTGGTGCTGGGCGTGCTGGTGGCGCTCTGGTGGCTGCTGGACAAGGCCAGCCTCGGCCGGATGTCCGCGCTGGCCCGTGCCGTACGGCGCAGGCCCTGGGTGGCGGCCGTCCTCGGCGCGCTGTGGTGCGGCGGGAGCTACTGGGGCTTCCTCGGCTATCTCGGCCTGGGCGAGGGTGTGGGGTCGGCCACGGTCGTGGTCGTCTCGGCCGTGATCGGGGCCGCCGCCTTCCTGGTGCCGTTCCGGCTGCTCCGCTCGCGCCCGGTGGGCCGGGCCGGGATGCGGATCGTGGTCGCCATGTTCACCGGCATCGGCCTCGGCTTCGCGCTCATCGGGCAGATGGAGGCGGACGCGGCGGAGCTGGCCGCCACGGGCCGGGGCAGCGTCGTGCTCAGCATGGTCGGCTTCCAGGACCAGTGGGTGACCGTCGCCGACACCGCCGGAAAGCCCCGGCGCGGGGGCGTGCCCGTGCTCCTGCTCGGCGAGCGCGAGGGGGCCTACTCCTTCTACGACTGCCTCCGGCGGGAGACCTTCCGCCTGCCGGTGGGCTCGACCTCGCTGTCCCACTTCGAGCTCGAACCCGACCGCCCCGAGGGCTTCACCTGCGAGGCGCTCGAAGCCACCCCCTGATCCCCTCATAACCGGCATCCCCGGATGTGCGAACACCTGAGCGACATGTACTTTTTGTGCGATCGTTGAGCGGGATTTACCGAACGGGGAGGTACACCGGTGTCGAGGCCGACACGCCAGGAACGGCTGCGCTACTGGTTCGACAACACCATGTCCCGGGGCACCGTGGCGTTGATCGGATGGCTCGCGGCGATCTCGGTGGGGCTCATCGCCCTGGTGGCGGCGCTGGTGCTGTGGCTGACGCCCGACGACGCCGCCGGGAACCACGGCGTGGCCGGCGTGTTGTGGATGACGCTGATGCGCACCCTCAGCCCGGGCAAGGTCGCCAGCGACAGCGGGAGCGCGCCGTTCATCGCGCTGATGTTCGTGGCGTCGCTGGGCGGGCTGTTCATCGTCAGCGCCCTGGTCGGCGTCCTGGCCAACGGCCTCAAGGACAAGTTCGAGCAGCTCCGCAAGGGCCGGTCACGGGTCATCGAGAACCGGCACACCGTGATCCTCGGCTGGTCCGACCAGGTCTTCACGATCGTCAAGGAGCTGGTGCAGGCGCACGCCAGCCAGCGCGGGTCGGTCATCGCGATCCTCGCCGACATGGACAAGATCGCCATGGAGGACGCGCTGCGGACCCACGTCGGCGGCACGGGGCGCACGAAGGTGGTCTGCCGGACCGGCCGGCCCGTCGAACCGGCCGACCTCGACCTGATGAACCTCGACTCCGCCCGATCGGTCGTGGTCCTGTCCCCGCAGGGCGACGACCCCGACGCGCACGTCATCAAGACGCTGCTGGCCCTGGACAAGCGCGACGGGGACCACCCGCCGGTGGTGGCGGCGATCGCGAGCACGGCCAACATGGCCGCCGCCCGGCTGGCCGGAGGTCCCCACGTGCACCTGGTCGACTCCGACGACACCGCCTCCCGGCTCATCGTGCAGTCGTCGCGCCAGTCGGGCACCTCGGTGGTCTGCATGGACCTGCTGGACTTCTCCGGCGGCGAGATCTACCTGCGCGCCGATCCGGACCTGGCGGGCCTGACATACGGCCAGGCGCTGCCCGCCTACCAGTCCGCCACGGTCGTCGGCCTGCGCCGCCGCGGCCGCGTCATGCTGAACCCGCCGACGGACACGGCGATCGAGGCCGGGGACGAGATCATCATGATCGCCCAGGACGACTCGATGATCCACCTGGCCGAGGGCATGCCGAAGGCCCAGGAGGACGCGATCGTCTCGGCCGAACCGGTCCCGCAGGGCCCGGTGCGGACCCTGGTGCTCAACTGGAACGGGCGGGGCCACCACATCATCCGCTGCCTCGACGGCTACGCCGCCCCCGGCTCCGTCCTGGACATCGCCTCCGACCACCCCGACGCCGCGGCCGGCTTCGACGACCTGGTCAACCTGCGGGTCAACGTCAAGGAGTGCGACACCGCCGACCGCTACGCGCTGGAGGCCCTGGGCCTGGGGGTCTACCAGCACGTGATCGTGCTGTCCGACGACCGCTACAGCCCCGCGCACGCCGACACCCGGACCCTGATGACGCTGCTCCAGCTCCGCGACATCCAGACCACGCTGGGCGAGCGCTACTCGATCGTCAGCGAGATGCACGACGAGAACAACCGCTCCCTGGCCGAGGTCACCCGGGCCGACGACATCGTGATCAGCGACACGGTCATCGGCCTGCTGCTGGCCCAGCTCACCGAGAACCGGCACCTGGCCGACGTCTTCGGCTACCTCTTCGACTCCAAGGGCTCGGAGATCTATCCGCGGCCCGCGGGCGAGTACGTCCGCGCGGGGGTGCCGATCAGCTTCGCCACGGTGATCGAGGCGGCCCGCCGCCGCGGCGAGACCGCCATCGGCTACCGCCTGGCCGACCGGATCAACGAGGCGCCCCACTTCGGGGTGGTCCTCAACCCCGACAAGTCCCGTCTGTTCCGCCTCGGCCCCGGCGACTCCGTGATCGTGCTGGCCGAGCACTGACGAACCCGCCCGCCGGACGGGCGGCGGGCGGGATACGGGCGGACCCGGTCAGGCAGTGATCATGTAGGCGAGGCCCAGAAGCACGGCGACGGGGATCAGCCACACCACGGCCTCGATCGCGAACTCCTTGTACATGGTGAACTTCTCTCCCTCTAGAGCGTGCTATGTCGACATATATGTCGACCCGTAGCATAAGGGGTTGAGGGAAAGCCGAAATCCTCATGGCGGTCCGCGCGTCCGCGGAACACCGGCGGCTCCCGCGGCGCCGTGATCCTGATAGTGATCCCAGTAGTGATCCGAGCAGCGATCCCAGCAGCCGCCGCACCTCCCCGAGGAGCCGTCATGACCGTCCGAGAACTGCGCCTGATCGTCACCGCCGCCGACTACGAGCAAGCCCTGCGTTTCTACCGTGACACGCTCGGCCTGCCCGAGCGCGCCGCCTGCGCCTCACCCGACGGCCGGGTGACGATCCCGGAGGCCGGGCGGGCCACCCTGCAGCTCACCCTCTTCACCGAGCCGGGTCCCGGCGAGGACTGAGCCGGGCCGCGAAGGCGCGGGCGCCCTCCTCCCAGGTCAGGTCGAGATCGGAGCCCTCCGGATAGCGGCCGTCGAGCTCCAGGATCACCATGCCGTGGGCGAAGGACCACAGGGCCTGGGCGAGGTACGGCTCGCCGGCGGCCAGGAAGAACGGCGTGCCCGACCACTCCTCCAGGCCGGGGGCCAGCCGCTCGCGGGGCAGCCTCCCCGCGGTCGTCAGGCGGTAGAGGTTGGGGCGGGCGAGCGCGGCGGCCCGGTAGGCCCGCAGCAGGGCCCCGATCACTCCCGTGCCGTCCGCACCGGCCTCGCCGGACCGGCCGTCCGTGCCTGTGCCGTCCGTGCCTGTGCCGTCTGTGCCTGTGCCGTCCGCTCCGGCGTCGTTCGCGGCGGCGTGTCCGAGGGCCGCGTACAGAGCGGCGCCCACCTCGGCGAGCCCCTGTTCGATGAGGGCGGCCTCGACGGCGGCCTTGTCGGGGAAGTGCTTGTAGAGCGAGGGCGCCCGCATGTCGAGCCGGTCGGCCAGGGCCCGCATGGTGAGCGCGTCACGGCCCTCCTCCTCCAGCAGCGCCCGCGCGGCGGAGACGATCTGCGCTGCGCGCAGGGTCAGACGGCTCGGCTTGGGATGGTCGTTCATCGGGGCATCTTCTCAGCGTGGACCTTCGGCACCGCACCCGTCAGGCCGTCTTCTCGGCGCGGGCCTTCAGCGCCGTGTTCATCGCGGCGAAGTTGCCGGCCACGTCCAGGAGCTTTCCGGCGAACGGGACGAGCGCGCCGGTGAAGGTCTCGCCCTGGACCAGCCGGCTCCGGCCGCCGCCGAGATCCTCGATCAGGAAGTAGTGCTCGCCGTCCACGATGCCCGGCATCACGAACCGGCCGATCCAGCGCAACTCCCGCCCGGGGGCGGCCGCCAGGACCGTCGGGGAGAAGGTCATGACCTTCCCGTCATTGGAGAGCTCGTTGGTGAGCCGCGCGCCCACCCGCGCCTCGCCCCGGGCGCTCACGATGAACGGGTTCCACTCCGGATAGGCGGCGAAGTCGGTCAGCACCCGCCACACCTTCTCGGGAGAGGCGTCGATCTCGGCCTCGGTGCGGATGCGGTGCGGCCTGATCAGGGTCCAGAGGTACACCAGGGCGGGCACGACGAGCAGGACGGCGAGGGGGCTGACGATCCAGGCGAACATGTTTCCTCCACGGCTAACGCTGTTAGCCACAAAGATAGGCTAACAGCGTTAGCTGCGCAAGCGGCCCGCGCGGGGAAGCTCAGGAGCTCTTGGCCGAGGCGTCCTCCGGAAGCTCGTCGGGCACGGCGACCCGGAACCAGCGGCAGCCGTACGGACCCAGCGTGAAACGCACCCGCCCGTCGTCGGAGACCTTCGACGTCCCGTCCACCAGCAGGTCGACCAGGATGTGCGAATCGTCGACCCCCTTCAGGGTGAGCTCCACCTCCGCGTCCCGGTCGGCGAAGTTGTGGACGGCGACCACGGTGCCGCCCTCGGCGTCGGTCCGGTGGGCCAGCACGGCCTCGTCGCCCGGGTCCAGCACCTCGTACTCGCCCCAGGCGAGCTCGGGGGACTCCCGGTAGCGCTCGATCAGCATGGTCACCCACCGCAGCAGCGAGTCGGGGTCGCGGCGCTGGGTCTCCATGTTGACGTTCTCCGGGCCGAACCGCCCGGACGGCGAGGGGACGGAGACCTTCGGATCGGGCGAGAAACCACCGCTCGGCCCCCACTGCATGGGGACGCGCACCGCCATCCGGCCCTCGGCGTCGAGGTTCTCGCCCAGGCCGAGTTCCTCGCCGTAGAAGAGCACCGGCGTGCCCGGCAGGGAGAACATCACGCTGTAGGCCAGCTTGAGCCGTCGCAGGTCGCCGTCGAGCATCGGCGGGAGCCTGCGGCGCAGGCCGCGCCCGAACACCTGCATGTCCTTCTCCGGGCCGAAGGCGTCGAAGACCTCCTGGCGTTCGGCGTCGGTGAGCTTGTCGAGGGTCAGCTCGTCGTGGTTGCGGACGAATATCGCCCACTGGGCGTCGTCGGGCGCCTTGGGGCGCTCGCGCAGCGCCTCGGCCAGGGCCCCGGGGTTGCGGCGGGCCATCGACAGGTGGAAACGCTGCATGGCGATGAAGTCGAAGCACATGGTGACCTCGTCGCCGTTGCCGTCGCCGAAGTACTCCATCAGCTCCGGGTAGGGCAGGTTGACCTCGCCCAGCAGGATCGAGGTGCCGTCCCGGCGGTTCATGAACGCCCGCAGGTCGGCCAGGAACTCGTGCGGGCCGCCGTCGATGCCCTCGATCAGGAACGGCACCGCGTCGACCCGGAAGCCCGACAGGCCCAGCTCCATCCAGAACCCGAGGATGCGGACGATCTCGTCGCGGACCTCGGGGTTGGCGGTGTTCAGATCCGGCTGGAACCGGTAGAAGCTGTGGTAGTAGTACTGCCCGGTCCCCTCGTCCAGCTCCCACAGGCTGTCCTCCTTGTCCGGGAAGACGATCGCCTCGGGGTCGAAGGGCTGCGGTTCGTCCCGCCAGATGTACCAGTCGCGCTTGGGCGAGTCGCGGCTGGAGCGGGCCTCCTCGAACCAGGGGTGCTCGTCGGAGGTGTGGTTGACCACCAGGTCGGCGATGACCCGGATGCCGCGGTCCCTGGCGGTCCTCATGAACTCCACGAAGTCGCCCAGCGTGCCCAGGCGGGGGTCCACGGAGTAGAAGTCGGTGATGTCGTAGCCGTCGTCGCGGTCGGGGGTGGGGAAGAACGGCATCAGCCAGATGCAGGTCACCCCGAGCCGGTCGAGATAGTCGACCTGCTGGGTCAGACCCCGGAAGTCGCCGATGCCGTCGCCGTTGCCGTCCTTGTAGGTCTCGACGTCGAGGCAGTAGACCACTGCGTTCTTCCACCACAGATCCGCGGTGTAGGTCAGTCGCATGCGCCCGCACTACCCCCTGACGGGCCGTTTATGAGGACGGTCGGCGGGGAAAGCCGTGCCGCCCGCCGTTCTCCCTGCGTGGAGCACCTCTGCGGGTATGGTGAGGAGGTCACCTTCAGGTGATCTGCGATCCACCGGGGGGCATGATGCGGCAGCCGAGGCGCGAGGCGCTCTTCGGCTGGCTCCTGGCCCTGCTGTTCCCGCTGTTCGTCTCCGGCGTCCCCGCGGCCGGTACGGCCGCCGCCCGCCCCGGCGCCCCGGCCACCGCCGAGGCCGCGCAGGGCCAGCACCCGCTCTCCCGCAAGCTCCCCGTGAGCGAGCGCCACCACGCGTTCGCCTCCGTCCTGGCCGCCGTCGGCGCCGCGGGCTCCCATCCCGCCGCGGCCCTGCCTCCCGGCGCCGGTCATCCCCCGCTCTCCTCCGGCTTCCGCCCGGCCCCCGAGCGGGACGACGACACCCGTCCCCTCGCCGCCCTGCTGGTCAGGCCGGGCCGCGCCCCTCCCTCCACGCACGCCTGAGGCACCCGGACGCTCTCCGGGCGCTTCGCCGTACCCGGAAACGTCCCTTCGAGCCCGTGGAGGCTTCTCATGTCACGCGCCCCCGTGGTGCGCGCGATAGCGGCGTTCGCCGTGATCGCGACCTCTCTCTACATCGCATTGACCATGACCCCGCGCCTGGGACTCGACCTGCGCGGCGGCACCCAGATCGTCCTGGAGACCCGGGACTCCCCGACCGTCAAGGCCGACGCCGAGACCACCGACCGCGCGCTGGAGGTGCTGCGCCGCCGGGCCGACGGGCTGGGGGTGGCGGACGCGCCGCTGTCGCGCTCCGGCGAGCGCCGGATCATCGTGGAGCTGCCCGGCGTGCTGGACCCGGCCAAGGCGGCCGAGGTCATCGGCAGGACCGCGCAGCTGACCTTCCATCCGGTCCTCGCCGTGGCCGACCAGGCCACCGAGCCCGGTGAGGGCGAGCAGGTCATCGCCGACGAGGACGGCAACCGGCTCCTCATCGGCCCGGCCCGGCTGACCGGGGACGGAGTCAGCGGGGCCGAGCCCGGTCTCGACCCCCAGACCGGCACCGGCTGGTTCGTCACCGTCGACTTCCGCGACTCGGGCCGCGCGGCGTGGGCGAAGCTGACCGGCGAGGCCGCCTGCAACGCGCCGGGCGACCCGAAGCGGCGGGTCGCCATCGTCCTCGACGACAAGGTGATCATCTCCCCACAGGTGAACGAGGGGGTGGCCTGCAACGTGGGCCTGCCCGGCAACTCGACCCAGATCACCGGCTCCTTCACCGCGGAGGAGGCCGGCGACCTGGCCGTGCTGATCAAGGGCGGCGCGCTGCCGGTCCCCGTCGAGATCATCGAGCAGCGGACCGTCGGCCCGACCCTCGGCGCCGCCGCGATCTCCGCCAGCGCCGAGGCCGCCGTCATCGGCGTCGCGCTCACCGCGCTGTTCATCGTCGTCACCTACCGGCTGGTGGGCCTCATCGCCGCCTTCGCGCTGGCCTGCTACGCGCTCATCTCCTACGCGGCGCTGGTGGCGCTCGGCGCCACGCTCACGCTGCCGGGCCTGGCGGGGTTCGTCCTGGCGATCGGCATGGCCGTGGACGCCAACGTCCTGGTCTTCGAACGCGCCCGGGAGGAGTACGCCGCCGACCGCCGACCGGCGCGGGCCGGATCAGACACGGGCAGGGCGGGCGGTCCCGGTACGGCGGGCGGAGCCGGGACCTCCCGGGCCGCGGCCTCCGGCGGGGGCACGAAGCTGCGCCAGGCGCTGGAGAAGGGCTTTCGCAACGCCTGGAGCGCGGTGGCCGACTCCAACATCACCACACTGCTCGCCGCCGGGCTGCTGTTCTTCCTGGCCTCCGGGCCGGTGCGCGGCTTCGGCGTGACCCTGTCCATCGGTGTGATCGCCTCGCTGGTCACCGCGATGGTCGTCACCCGCGTCCTGGCCCAGTGGGCGGTCAACCGGCGGGCCGTGGCCGCCCATCCCCGGATCACCGGCCTGGCCGACATCGGGCGGGTCCGCAGGTGGCTCAACGAGCGCGATCCCGACCTGATGCGCCGCCGTACGGTCTACCTCGCGGTCACCGGCGCGGTGGTGGCCGCGGCGCTGGCCGGGATCGCGCTGCGCGGGCTGAACTTCGGCGTGGAGTTCACCGGCGGCCGGATCGTCGAGTACTCCACGAGCCGTCCGATCACCGCGGACGCGGCCCGGGAGCTGGTCGGCGGGGCCGGGTTCCCCAGCGCCGTGGTGCAGACCTCGGACGCGGGCATCTCCGTGCGGACCGGCCAGATCGGCGACGCCGAGGTGGCGCGGATCGAGACGGCGCTGGAGCGGGGGGCCGGGCAGGCCACCGAGGTCCGCGACGAGCTCATCGGCCCGAGCCTCGGCGACGAGCTGCGGCGCAACGCCCTGATCGCCCTGGCCGTCGCGCTCGCCGCGCAGCTGGCCTACCTGGCCTTCCGGTTCCGCTGGACGTTCGGGCTGGCGGCCGTGCTCACCCTGGCGGCCGACGCGGCGATCGTGATCGGCGCGTTCGCCTGGACGGGCAAGCCGGTCGACGGGGTGTTCCTGGCCGCGATGCTCACCGTGATCGGCTACTCGGTCAACGACAAGGTCGTGGTCTTCGACCGGATCCGAGAGCTGTGGGGCGCCCGCCCCGGGGGGTCGTTCGCCGGGGCGGCCAACACCGCGGTCCTGCAGACCGTGCCGCGGACCGTGAACACGGGCCTGGGCGCGCTGTTCATCCTGGCCGCCCTGGCCGTGCTGGGCGGTTCCTCGCTGACCGACTTCGCGGTGGCGCTGCTGATCGGCATCGTCGTCGGCACGCTGTCCTCGGCGTTCGTCGCGACACCGCTGGCCATCGTGTTCGAGCGGCGTCATCCCGGCACGCCTCCGCGGCCGAAGCAGCGCGTCACCCGCCCCCGCGAGGGCTCGGGAGCGGTGGTCTGACGACGGTCCGGCCGTGAGCCGGCCCGGCGGAATCCGGGGCCCCGGAACGACAGCGGGCCGGGGCCCCGAATTCCCGGATTATGCCGCTAATGTGCTTCCCGTCTTGTCATATCCGCACCAGGAAGGCGGCTGCACTGTGAGCGACTACACGACGACCTTCAGAATCGTCGACGCCGACGACGACGGCCTGATCTCGGCCACCGAACTGACGCGTCTGATGGAGGTGCTCGGACAGCCCATCACCCCGGAGGCCGCCACCGCCGCCGTCGCCCGCATGGACAAGGACGGCGACGGGCTCATCTCGCTGGAGGAGTTCGCCGCTTATCTCGGATAGGTCTCAATCCCTTTCGGTGGACGCGCCAGGTGTTGCCTTTGAGACAAGAACAAGCGTTTGCTACTAACTCGAAGTGTCGACCGTCACACATGAGACGCGCTCCGACGGGAGGGTCTATGCCGACGAAGGAACACACCCGGGTCGCTGCCACGGGCTTCGGTGGCCGCAAGGCGAGGTCCCACGATCTGTCCGACCAACGCCTGTGGGGGTCGGCCCCCGCGGACGTGGCCCGGCTGCTCCGGCCCGGCCTGTCCGAGGTGGCCGACCAGGTGATCGACGAGATCACGGTCCGCATCCCGGAGTACTCCCGTCCGGCCGACGAGATCTACATCAAGGCCATCCGTCTCGCCGTGGACGAGGCGCTGCGCCAGTTCGTGGACAGGATCGAGAATCCGAGCCGGCCGTGGGAGCCCGACGTCTTCCGCACGATCGGGCGCGGCGAGGCCAACGAGGGGCGCAACCTCGACCCGCTGCAGACGGCGATGCGGCTCGGCGCCCGGGTGGCCTGGCGGCGGCTGACCGAGCAGTCCGAGAACCTCGGCCTCACCCCGCAGCACCTCTACGACCTGGGTGAGGCCATCTTCGTCTATCTCGACCAGCTCGCCGACGCCGCCGCCGAGGGCTTCGACGAGGCCAGGGCCCGGGCGGCGGGGGAGATCGAGCGCCGCCGCCACCGCCTGATGGACCTGCTGCTCAGCCAGCCCCCCGCCTCCCCCGAGGCCATCGTGGACCTGGCCAAGGCGGCCGGGTGGCGGCTGCCCAAGACCGTCGCCGGAGTCGCGCTGGACGAGCGCTCCGGGGCCTACCGCCCGCCCTCGCTCCCGCCGGACGTGCTCTCCGGCCTCGACCGGCCCAACCCCTGCCTGATCGTGCCGGACCCCAACGGCCCCGGCCAGGCGCAGACGCTGGAGGTGGGGCTGCGCGGCTGGAAGGCCGCCGTCGGCCCCGCCGTACCGCTGTCCGCCGCCGCCACCTCGCTGCGCTGGGCCCGTGAGGCACTGGAGCTCAGCAGGCGCGGCGTGCTCACCGAGGAGCGGGGCCTGGTGCGCTGCTCCGACCACATGGCCACGCTGATCGTGTTCAAGGACGAGGAGCTGGTCAACGCCCTGGCCGAGGTACGGCTCGCGCCCCTGGCCCACCTGCGCCCCAGCCAGCAGGACCGGCTGGCCGAGACGCTGCTGGCGTGGCTGCGGCACGGAAGGGGCGCCGGGGAGGTCGCCGCCCGCTTGCACGTCCACCCGCAGACCGTGCGCTACAGGCTGCGGCAGCTGGAGGAGCTCTACGGCGACCAGCTGGCCGACCCCGACATCCGCTTCGAGCTGGAGATCGTGCTGCGGGCCCGGCGCTCCACCGGGTTCGAGACCCCCTGACCCGTCGGCGGCCCGCCCGGCGGCCCGTGCGCCGGGCCGGTCCGCCGGGGAGACCGGGGAGACCGGGTCCGCGGACATCCGGCCTCAGCCCCGGAACATCCTGATCCTGTCCTCGCCGACGCGCTCTCTGAGCGCGTGGTCCTCGATCCCGAGGTCCTCGGCCGGGGCCAGGCCCAGCACGCCCACCTTGCCGACGTGCTCGTTGCACTGCACGGCGCGGGCCGCGTCGCCGGTCCGCTCCAGCGGATAGACCGTCGACAGGGTGGGCTGCAGCATGCCCAGCGAGAGCAGCCGGTTGACCTCGTGGCACTCCTGGTAGTTCGCCCCGTGCGAGCCGATGATGCTCTTGAGCTTCATCCACAGGTGCCGGTTGTCGTAGGCGTGGGCGTAGCCGCTGGAGGAGCCGCAGGTGACCACCGAGCCGCCGCGCCGGGCGACGTAGACGGACGCGCCGAAGGTGTCCTTGCCGGTGTGCTCGAAGACGATGTGCGGGTCCTCGCCGACCTGCCGGCGGATCTCGGCGCCGAACTTGCGCCAGGACTTCTCGTCGTCGAGGTGGTCGAACTGCGAGCGGTCGACGATGTGGTCGCAGCCCATCCGGCGCAGCAGGTCGGCCTTCTGCGGGGAGCTGACCACGCCGACCGGGATGCCGCCGCCGTTCCTCACCAGCTGCACGCCGTACGCGCCCAGACCGCCGGTGGCGCCCCAGATCAGCACGACGTCCCCCTGCTTCATCCGGGAGCCGCGCTCCCCGACGAGCATGCGGTAGGCGGTGGAGGCGCACAGCATGTTGCAGGCGGCCTCCTCCCAGCTCAGGTGCCTGGGCTTGGGCAGCAGCTGGGTGGCCTTGACCACCGCGAACTCGGCCAGCCCGCCGTAGTTCGTCTCGAACCCCCAGGCGCGCAGGTCCTCGCCGAGCATGGAGTCGGAGTGGGTGATCGGGTCCTGCTCGTCCACGTAGGCGGGCGAGGTGACGACCCGGTCGCCGATCTTCCAGTGCCGGACGGCCTCGCCCATGCGGACGATCACGCCGGAGGCGTCCGAGCCGAGGACGTGGAAGTCCTGGTCGTGCCGGGGGTCGGTGCGGCCGAAGCGCTCCAGGAAGGCGAAGGTGGGGATCGGCTCGAACATGGCCGTCCACACGGTGTTGAAGTTGATGGCGCTGGCCATGACGGCGATCAGCACCTCGTCGGGGGCGAGTTCCGGCATCGGTACCTCGTCCACGTGGATGGACTTGGTGATGTCCTTGTCCACGCCGTCGACGCCGTGCGGGACGCGGCCGAACATGCCGACCTCGTCCTTGCGGGTGTGGGCCGCCTTGAAGGTCGAGGGGACCTCCAGGCGGGCGAGCTCTTCGGGGTCGGCACCGTCGACGACGGCCTGGGCGAGGGTCATTGCTGGCCTCCAAGGTGAACGGCGATGACTTCGACGTGGGGCGGGTCGAGCAGGTTGAGGTGGTGCGATCCGGGGACCGTGACGATCTCCAGCCCCGGGCTGTGGGGGCCGAACCCCCTGGTGGGGTCGTCGGCGTGGGCGTAGCGGGCGTCTTCGACCGCCCACGGGGTCGGCTCGGTGGAGCGGTAGAGCACCACGCGGCCCTCGTAGGTCCCCGGCCGATAGCGCTCCAGGGCCCGGGTGTCCTCGTGGGAGTTGATCTGGTGGCGCAGGATCGCCTCGCCCAGCATGTCCGGCACCCCGGCGGCCGCGACGCGCTCCCCGGCGAGCGCGAGCTGTCCCGCCTCGTCCAGCTCCGCCAGCTCGTCGTAGGACAGCTCGATCCGCGCCCCGTAGGTCTCGCGCAGGTAGGCGGCGAAGTCCGCGTACCTGCGGGCGGTGATCCCCGCCCGTTCCCCCGGGTCCGTCTCGTCCGGCAGCCCCGAGTCGATCATGGCGACCAGCTCGACGTCCTCCGCCCCCAGCTGCCGCGCGATCTCGAAGGCCAGGACCCCCCCGAACGACCATCCCCCCAGCCGGTAGGGGCCCTCCGGCTGCACCTTCCTGATCTCCTCCACGTACCGGGCCGCCCGCTCGGTCACCTCCGGCCCGCCCCCGGACCCCGCGCCCTCCTCCAGCCGCTCCAGCCCGAAGACCACCCGCTCCCGCCCCAGCAGCCCGGCCAGCGTCGCGTACACCCCCGTCGTCCCCCCGGCCGGATGCCCCAGGAACAACGGCGCCCCCGACGCCTCGCCGGTCGATGCCGCCACCCCCCGCGCTCGCGCGTCCGTCTCCTCTGCCGGCGCCGGTACGGCGGGCGGGAGTGCGGCGGCGCCCGGCGCCTCGGTACGGCGGGCGGCCAGGTAGGCGCGGGCGGCCTCGGTCAGGGGACGGACGACCCCTTGGGCGGCCTCCTCCTCGTCGACGGCCCGGACGAGGTCGGCGATCCGGGCGCCGGTCAGGACGCCCTCCGCGACGAGCTCACGGCCGGCCTCGCGGCTGAGGACGCCCAGCACGATGGGCAGGACGTCCGCCGGGATCTCCTCGTTCACCCCGGGCGTGCGCCCCAGGACCTGCGTCAGGACGGTCACGACCTGGCGTTCCGCCGCGTCCCTGGGCTCGATCGGCCGGACCGCGGGCCCGGTCCCCCGGATGCCCAGCTCCGCCGCGACGGCCGCGGCCACGTCGCCGAGCGTCGCCCCCTGGAGCAGCAGAGCCGCCGGGAGGCCCACCCCGAAGTCGTGCTCGATCGTCCCGCGCACCCGCGTGGCCGCCAGCGAGTCGAGCCCCGCCTCGGTCAGCACCGTGCCGTCCTCCAGCCAGGACTCCTCGAACCCCAGCACCACGGCCGTGCGCTCCCGCACCTTGGCCGTGATCGCCGCCAGGGCCTCGTCCGGGTCCATCTCCCCCAGGGCCTCGCTCCCGCCCCACTCCGCACCGGTCGCGCCGCCCGCCAGCTCGGCGAAGTACGGCATGCGCGCGATGCCGGGGAAGGCCGCCACGGCCATGGCCGCGTCCAGCCGGACCACGCCCGCCGCGTCCGCGTCCCCGCCCAGCAGGGCCTCCAGCGCCTCCACCCCCTCCTCGGGGGTGATCGGCGCGACCGCGGGCAGCGCCGCCCCGCTCGCGCCGCCGACCTCGGACCAGGTGCCCCAGTTGATCGTCGTGGCGGGCAGCCCCTCCGTCCGGCGCAGCGCGCACAACGCGTCCAGCCAGGCGTTGGCCGCCGCGTAGGCGGCCTGTCCCGGCGACCCGAGCAACGCCGCCGCGGACGAGAACGCCACCCACCAGTCGGGATCGGCCTCCCGGGTCGCCTCGTGCAGGGCCAGGCCGCCGTGGACCTTGGCCGACCAGACCCGGTGCAGATCCCCGGCCCCCATGTCGGCGAGCAGGCGGTCCTCCAGCACACCGGCCGCGTGCACGACCCCGCGCAGCCGCAGGCCGCCCTCGGTGACGGCCTCCACCAGGCGCGCGGCCACGCCGGGCTCGGCCAGGTCCCCGGTCACCACCCGGACCTCGGTCCCTGACTCCCGCAGCCGCCGGATGACCGCGGCCCCCTCCCGGGACGGCCCCGAACGCCCGCCGAGCACGATGCGCCCGGCTCCCCGCTCGGCCAGCCACCGGGCGACCACCAGGCCCAGCCCGCCGTACCCACCGGTGATCAGGTATCCGCCGCCGCGCCGCACGACGGGCCGGCCCGGCCGCCGGACCGGCGGGGGCGGCACGGCCAGGCGGGCGCCGTACCGGACGCCGTCGCGCCAGGCGACCTCGTCGTCGGGGGCCTCGTCCTCCGGCCCGGTGAGCTCGGCCACGAGCGCCTCGGGGCCGTCGACGTCGAGCAGGCAGGCGCGCAGCCCGGGGTGCTCGAAGGCCAGGACCCGCACCAGGCCGCGCAGTGCCGCCGCGCCGGGGTCGCCCCGCTCCCCCTCCCGTACGGCCTGCGCCCGCTCGGTGACCAGGCGCAGGCGTGTCCCGCCGGATCCCGGGAGGTCACCGACGATCATCGCGACGGCCAGCAGCAGCCTCTCCGCCCCGGCCGGATCGAGCCCGGCGGGGACCATGATCACCACATCTTCTTCGGGGTCGAAGACGGGGGACGCCGTTCCGGGGGAAGCGGGCTGCGCGGCGGGCGCGGGACGCTGGGCCGGGACGAGGAGGGAGGGGACCGGCTGGGAGACGTTGCGGGCCGCGGAGATCCGGGGCAGCGGGGCGCGCCGGACGGTGTGCCCGGCGGCGCCGAGAGCCGGGACCAGTCGTTCGGCCCGCGTGTCCCCCTCATCGGCGATGATCATCAAGCTCCGGCCCGGCCGCGCCTCCGGGGCGAGCGGGCTCTGCGCCCACACGCGCTTCAGGAGCTTGGCCGCCAGCGGGACCGGTACGGCGGTGGGCGGGATCCGCCGGGTCTGCACGCCCGTGGGGGTGCCGTCCGCGGCGAGGTGCTCGATCTCGACGGGGATCTCGGCGGGGTCGGCCGGGGAGGCGGCGCCCAGGCGCGCGGCCAGCTCCGCGGGGCGGGGAGGCGCGTCCGCGGGGGGCGAGTCGACGGCGACGGTCGCGGTGCCGTGGCGGACCCAGATCCCCGCGGCGTTCCTGGCGTCGATCTCGACCCCGCCCGAGGGGGTCAGGGTGGTGGTGATCGTGGCGGGCAGCGGCAGCAGGGCGTCCAGGGTGACGTCGGTCAGCTCGGCTCCGCCGTACACCTCGGCGGCGGCGGCCTGGGCGAGCGCGGCCACCGCGGCCAGCGGCAGGACCGGCAGGCCGTGCGGGCGCCAGATCGCGGGGTCCAGCCGCCAGGGGGCGTCCGACAGATCCTCCACGACGGTGCTCCACACGTGCCCGGCGGGCCCCTCGACGTGCACGCCGAGCAGGGGGTGGGCGCCCGGCGGGAGCGCGGAGCGGCGCGCGGCCGGGGCCCAGTGGCGCTCGTGCCGCCAGGGTGACGGGGGGAGGTCGACGACCGCGCCGGGCCGGGCGAGCACGGCGGAGGGCGCGGCGACGGCGACGGCGGCCAGCTGGAGGGGGAACTCCTCGTCGTGGCCGCGGCGCAGGGAGTGGGTGACGACCGCGTCGCGCCCGAGGGTGTCGCGCAGCGGCGCCGCCAGGACCGGGTGGGGGCTGATCTCGGTGAAGACGGTGTGGCCGTCCTCGGCGGCGGCCCGGACGGCGGCCAGCAGCCGGACCGGGCGGCGCACCCCCGCCGCCCAGTAGGCGGGCTCGAAGGTGGGGATCTCCCGGGGGTCGTCGAAGACGGTCGAGTAGAACGGGATCTCCGGCTTACCGCCCGCGATGCCCTCCAGCGCCTCGCGCAGCTTCGGCAGGAGCGGCTTGACCTGGGGCGAGTGCCCGGCGCCCTCGGCGGTCAGCAGCCGGGCCAGCAGGCCCCGCGCCTCCACCTCGGCGGCGAAGGCCGCGACCCGGCCGGGGTCGCCGGTGACGACGCACTGCCGCGGCGAGGCGTGGACCGCCACGTGCAGGTCGTCCGGGACCTCCTCGGCGGCCACCTCCAGCACGGCCATGGCGCCGCCGCCGCCCAGCGTGCCCAGCAGGCGGGCCCTGCGGCAGATCACCCGGACCGCGTCGGCCGGGCCGATCCCGCCCGCGACCACGGCCGCGGCGACCTCGCCCATCGAGTGGCCGATCACCGCGGCGGGCCGTACCCCGCAGGCCCTCCACAGCCGGGCCAGCGCCACCTGCACCGCGAAGATCACCGGCTGGACGACGGCCACGCCTTCGACCTCGCGACCTCCGGCGACGATCTCCCGCAACGGGATGCCCGCCTCCGCCAGGAACAGCGGGTCGAGCTCGTCGATCGCCGCGGCGAAGACCGGCTCGCCGGCGTACAGGCGGGCGCCCATCCCGGTCCACTGCGAGCCGTACCCCGAGAACACCCACACCGGTCCCCCGCCCGCCGCGGCCGGTCCCGTAGGGACCCGCCCCTCGTGTACGGCCCGCAGACCGGCCACCAGCTCCCCGGTGTCCCGCGCCACCACGGCGGCCCCGATCCGGCCCCGGCCGGCCCGCCGCGCGAGCGTGTACGCGACGTCGTCCGGCGCGGGCGCATCCTCGGCGTCGCCCGGTGCGCGCCCGTCATCGGCTGCGTCTTCCCCGGCGCCGCCCGCGGTGCGCCCGGCGCCGGGTCCGAGCCGGTCCGCCAGCACCCCCGCGTACGCCCGCACCCGTTCCGCCGAGGCGTCCGTCAGCAGGAACACCCGCGCGGCGTCCGGCTCCCGCTCTCCGCCGGAGCGAGGCCCGCCGGGGACCTGCGGGGCCTGCGGGGTCTCGGCGCGGTCCAGCACGACGTGGGCGTTGGTCCCGCCGAAGCCGAAGGAGGACACCCCCGCCCTGGCCCGCCCGCCCGGCCACGGCGTGGGGGCGGTGACGACCTCCAGCCGGTCCCACGGGATGTGCGGGTTGGGCTCGCGGAAGTGGACGCTCGGCGGGATCACCCCGTGGTGCAGCGCGAGCACGGTCTTGATCAGGCCGGTGATCCCGGCGGCGGCCTCCAGGTGGCCGAGGTTGCTCTTGGCCGACCCGAGGAGCACCCGGTGCCCCGGGGGCAGGGCCGCGTCGATCGCGCGGGCCTCGATGGGGTCGCCGAGGAAGGTCCCGGTGCCGTGCGCCTCGATGTAGTCCGGCGGCTCCAGACCGGCGTAGGCGGTGCGCAGGAGCTCCTCCTGCGCCTCGGGGTTGGGGGCGACCAGGCCGTTGGAGCGGCCGTCCTGGTTCACCGCCGTGGCGCGGACCACCGCGAGCACCCGATCCCCGTCGCGCCGCGCGTCCGACAGCCGCTTGAGCACCACGACCCCGCACCCCTCGGCGCGGACCATCCCGTCGGCCGAGGCGTCGAAGGCCTTGCACCGCCCGTCGGGCGCGGTCCCCCCGCCCCGATCGAAGGCCACGGTGACCACCGGTGACAGCAGCAGGTTGACCCCGGCCGCCAGCGCCAGGTCGCTCTCGCCCGACCGCAGACTCCGCACCGCCAGATGCGCGGCCACCAGGGACGAGGAGCAGGCGGTGTCCACCGCCAGGCTGGGCCCGCGCAGGTCGAGCACGTAGGACAGCCGGTTGGCGGCGATGCTGAAGGCCGCCCCCGTCGCCGTCCAGGCGTCCACCTTCGTGAGGTCGGCGGTGGTCAGATACGCGTACTCGTTGCCGGAGACGCCGACGAACGCCCCGGTACGGCTGCCGCGCAGCGAGCGGGGCGCGAGCCCGGCGTGCTCCAGCGCCTCCCAGGCGGTCTCCAGCAGCAGGCGCTGCTGCGGGTCCATGGTCTCGGCCTCACCGGGCACGATCCCGAAGAAGTCGGCGTCGAACCCGGTCACGTCGTCGAGGAAACCGCCGTGCCGGGTGGTGCCGGCCAGCACCTCGGCCGTGTGCGCGGACCCGTCGTCGAAGGCCTCCCAGCGTCCCTCGGGCACCTCGCCCACCGCGTCGCCGCCCGCCATGAGCAGCCGCCAGAAGTCGCCGGGCCCGCGCACCCCGCCGGGCAGGCGGCAGCCGACGCCGATCACCGCGATCGGCTCGTCGGGGTCGGCGCTCCGTACGGCCTGGGGGGCGGGCGCCGCGCCGGAGGCGAGCCCCCGGGCGAGGCGGTTGATCGTCGGGTACTCCCAGACCAGCGTGGGCCCCAGCTCCCGGCCCAGCAGCCCCTCCAGCTCCCCCGCCACGGCGACCGCGTCCCGCGAGGACAGGCCGAACTCCTCCAGGGGACGGTCGGGGTCGACGCCGGTGAGAGGAAGGCGGCAGCGGGCGGCGATCCGTTCCGTCAGGAAGCGGCGGATCTCGTCTTCACCGAGCAGGTCCACGAGGCGACTCCCCAGAACAGCCGAAGTGATCGGCCAACTTACGCGAGAGGCCTCGTTGTGAGGCAGACCTGTCAACCCACAATCCACCAGGGCGTTTTGTCACGGTTGTGATAACGACCACAGGGGAGGGGCGATTTGTGCGCGGGGCTCAACGTGCCCTCCCGGTTTCGTTGCGCGCACGTATAGGCACCCTCGATCACCGGGTCTAGGGTCGCCTGCCACGGCCCCTGTCTTCAGGCCGGTGGAGGGAAAGACGATGCGAGCTGTTCGACACGGGCTCCTCGCGCTCGCGACCGCGGTGGCCGTCGGCCTGCCGGGAGCGGCGCACGCGGCCGCACCGCCGTACCCGGCCGCGACGGACGGGACCCGGCAGGCGGAGCCCGCCCCGAAGGGCAAGAGCCCGTCGGGCCCGTGGCAGGCCGCGTACCCCGGTGGCGCGCGCGTGGTCAAGGAGCGCCGGCTCGACTCGCGCACGCTCGACATCACGATCTCCTCGCCCTCGGTCAACGCGATGCTGCCGGTCCGGCTGCTGCTGCCCGAGGGCTGGTCGAAGCGGGCCAAGCGGACCTGGCCGGTGCTCTACCTGCTGCACGGCGGCGCGGACGACTACACCTCCTGGACCCGGATGACCGGGGTGGAGGAGCTGACCGAGAACGTCGACGCGATCATCGTCATGCCCGAGGCCGGCCGGGCCGGCAACTACAGCAACTGGTACAACAAGGGCAAGGGCGGCCCGCCCGCGTGGGAGACCTTCCACACCTACGAGGTGCGCCGCCTTCTTGAGGTGGGCTACCGGGCCGGGACCCGCAGAGCCGTCGCGGGCCTGTCGATGGGCGCCTACGGGGCGATGAAGTACGGCGCGCGGCACCCCGGCATGTTCCGCTTCGTCGGCTCCTACAGCGGCGTCATGTCCACCCGCCTGCCGGGCATCCCCGACATCATCATGAACGCCCAGGCCGCCGAGGGGCAGGACCCGAAGGCGCTGTGGGGCGACCCGATCAGGAACCGGGACATCTGGCGGGCCAACGACCCGGCCCATCTGGCCGGGAACCTGCGCGGCACGAGCATCTACATCTCCAGCGGCACGACCAGCCTCAACGGCGAGCTCGACCCGCCCGGCGCCCCCTGGCACCCGGCCCACCTGGGCGAGCCGGTCTCGGCCTACACCGCCAGGCACCTGGTCGCCAAGCTCCGGCTGTACGGGATCAAGCCGGTGGTGCACCTGTACAAGAAGGGCACGCACACCTGGCCCTACTGGGAACGCGAGTTCAAGCGCTCCTTCCCGATGATCCTGAAGGCCCTCGGGCTGAAGGCCGCCCCCGCGCCGGGCGAGGACTCCGGCTGGGGCCTGCTGGACCAGGAGCCGTGAAGAGCCCTCAGGACCCTCAGGACGCGGTCAGGTAGACCTGGCCGAAGACTCCGCCGACCTTCTTCAGGTCGGCGGCCACGTCCGTGATGGGCGCCGACGGGTTGTAGACGGCGGCCATGCGGCGCTGGATCGGGCCCAGCTTCTCCAGCGCGTCCCAGGCGGTCAGGTTCTGCACGGCGCCCTGGGCGTCCGGCACGCGGGTCCACACGTTGACCTGCTGGGCGGCGCCGTCCATGACCGGCGCGGAGACCCGGGTGGCGACCTGCTCGGCGGTGACGTCACCGGCCAGGCCGGTCTCCTCGGCCGCGACCTGGGCCAGCACGTCCCAGGCGCGGGCGCGGACCTGGATCCACTGGTTCTTCCCGGCCGCCTCGGCGTCGATCTTCCAGGTCTCGTAGCCCCCGTACAGCAGGCCGGTGTCGAGGGTGATCTGGTCGGCGTACCCGGCGATCAGGTGCGACTCGACCTTCTCCGGCGCGAGCAGCGGGTGGCGCTTGACCATCTCGGCCTTGCACTCCTCCTGCGCGCCGCAGGCGAACACGGGCACGACCGTGTGCAGCCCGAGCTGCTTGCCGGGGGCCGCCTGGCGCAGCGCGGCGGAGGCGGCGGAGACGAAGGCGGTGATCTCCTCCTGGGTCGCGAACGTCGTGTTGTAGCCGAGCTGCGAGGTGTAGCGGATCCCGGCCACCTCGGGCCGCGCGGCCAGCGCGCCGATCCGCCTGACGGCCGCGGTGAAGGCCGCGGTGCCCGCCTTCCAGTCGTCGGCCAGCTCGGTGTCGATCCAGACCCGGAGCCCGTTGGCCCCGGCCGCGGCGACCGCCTGCCCGGCCGGGGTCCGCGCGGCGGCGGCGATCTCCTGCGCCGTCGCCGGCTGCACGGCGGGGGCGGCGGGCTGCGCGGTCGGCGTCGTCCGGCTCCGCGCGGAGGGGTCGGCGGGACTGCCCGGCTCCGGCGCGCTCACCGTGCCGTCGCCGCCCTCCTCGTGCCCATCGACCCAGCAGTTCTCACCGACCTCGCACTGCGGAGCGCCGGTGTCCTCACCGCCCTCGGGCATCGGGGAGTTCTCGTCGCCGACGGCGCCGTCGCCCTCCAGCTCGGGGCAGGAGTTCCCGGGGGCCGAGCAGTCGATGAACTTGCCCTCGTACGGGTTGGCCTCCTTGAGGTGGGCGTTGTCGTTCTCCGCCCAGAACTTCACGACGTCGTAGGCCTCCTCCGGCTTGGCCAGCCAGCGGCACTGGATGAAGGCCGGGGCGTCGGCGCCCATCAGGTCCCGGCAGCTGCGGGGGTCGTCCTGTGAGGAGGCCGCCGCGGCGGGGGTCACGACACCGATCAGGGTGAGCATCGAGCCGACGGCGACAGCCCGCCGCAGAGTGATTCGCATGTCCTGAAACTCCCCGGGAAAGCCGGTCAAAACAACCGCATTGAACCCTATCCAGATCATCACTGTCCGAACAGATCCGGTAAGGGATTCGTCAAACTTCCGGCACCCCGGCCCCCGCAGCCCCAGCCACGCCGCCCTTCCCACATCCCGCGGCCCCGCGCCCCGCCGCTCCCGGCGCCCTTCACATACCGAGCGCGTCACACGCCCGCGCGACCCCGTCCTCGGCCCGCAGCCGCTCTCCCAGCCGCGCCGCCGCCGCCCGCATCCCCCCGTCCCGTACGGCCGCCGCCACCCGCGCGGCCAGCGCCTCCGCCGTCAGCCGCCGCACCGGCAGCGGGACGGGCCCGGCTCCCAGCGCGGCCACCCTCGCGCCCCAGAACGGCTGGTCGGAGAAGAACGGGCAGATCACACCCGGCACCCCGGCCCGCAACGCGGTCCCCGTCGTGCCCGCGCCCCCGTGGTGCACCACGGCCGCCACCCGGGGGAACAGCCAGGCGTGGTCCGCCTCGCCGATCACGAACATGTCGTCCGCCCCGCCGTACGGCAGGCCCTGCAGCACCCCGCGCACCCCGGCCGCGCGCAGCGCCGCCACCACCGTCTCGGCGGTCGCGCCCGGATCGGCCGGGGCCATGCTGCCGAAACCCGCGTAGACGACGGGCGGCCCGTCCTTCAGGAAGACCTCCAGCTCCGGCGGCGGGCTCCACGGGCGCTCCAGCGGCCAGTAGCCGGTCAGGTGCACATACGGCGGCCAGTCCGCCGGGCGGCCGACGACCACCGGGCTCACCCCGCACAGCACCGGCACCGCACCGGCCCGCGCGCTCCGGAACGGGCTGTCGCGCATGGGGTCCAGCGCGAGCACCCGGCCCCTGAGCCGGTTGACCATGCGGCCGAGCAGCAGCCAGCTCAGCCCCTCGATCAGGGCGTAGCTGCCCCTGTTGCCCCAGGCCCCGAGCGTGCGCAGGGGGACCAGCGGGTTGGGGAAGGCCCGGGTGGGCTCGCTGGGCTGGAAGTGCATGAGCGCGTACGGCATGCCGTACCGCTCCGACAGGTGGTGCCCGAACCCGCCCAGCGCCGGGGCCAGGACCAGTTCGGCGCCCGCGCAGGCCGCGTCCACCTCGGCGGCGAGCCGTTCGGCCAGCGGCTCCACGACCCGGCGGAATCCCCGGACGAACCCGGCGGGCCCGCTGCGCAGCCACGCCTGCCCCTCCTCGGACTCCACGATCCGCAGCGGATCCACGCTGATCGGGCTGAATCCCAGCCCCGCCTCCCCGGCCAGCCCGCCGTACCGCCCGGCCGCGACGACCGTCACCCGGTGCCCGCGCGCGGCGAGCCCCGCGCCGAGGGCCACGCACGGCTGAGTGTCCCCCCGCGATCCGAAGGCCAGGATCGCGACCCTCACCGGAGGGTCACCAGGCTGACGACGGCCCCCACCGTGACGAGCCCGGCCGCGGTGAGCAGACCGGCGGAGTAGCCGAGGGTGAAGCTGGCGGAACCGTTGACGATCACACCGACGACCGCGATGCCGAACAGCCCGGAGACCTCGCGCGCGACGCTGAACACCCCTCCCGCGACGCCCGCCCGCGCCTCCGGGACGGCGCCCAGGACCGCCGAGCCCAGCGGCATGGTCAGCGCCGAGCCGATCCCGATCACGCACACGGCGGGCAGCAGCCCGGCCCAGCCGTCCCCCGGCCGCAGGAAGGCCACCGCCACCATGCCCGCCGCCACGAGCACCAGGCCCAGCGCGACCGTGCGGGCCGCGCCGAGACGGCGCTCCAGCGCCGGGACCAGCGGGGTGACCACCACGACGAGCAGGGCCAGGGGCACGAAGGCCAGGCCCGACATCGCCGGGCTGAAGCCGAGCACCCCCTGCAGGAACAGCGCCGTGAAGAAGAACACGCCGTTGACGCCGAGCCCCCACAGCACCTGGGCGATCACCCCGCCGGTGAACGCCCGCGCCCGGAACAGCGCCAGGTCGACCATGGGCTCCCGGCCCATCCTCTCCACCGTGACGAAGACGGCCGCGGCGACCGCGGCGACCGCCAGCGCGGCGACGATCACCGGCGAGGCCCAGCCCAGCTCGGGCCCGAAGGTCAGCCCGAACGTGCCCGCCGAGAGTGCGACGACCGAGGCCGCGACCCCGGGGACGTCCACGCGGGCGGCGGCCTCGTCCCGGGAGTCGGGCACGGCGGCGATCGCGAGAGCGATCATCAATACGCCGAGGGGGACGTTGAGCAGGAAGATCCAGCTCCAGTGGAAATGCTGGGCGATCCAGCCGCCGACGACCGGCCCGAGCGCGAGGGCGGCCGCCCCGGAGGCCATCCAGACCGCGACGCCGACCGACCTCCGCCGGTCGTCGCCGCCGACCGACACCACGGCCAGCATCGCGGGCAGGATCAGCGCGGCCCCGCACCCCTGCACCAGCCGGGCCGCGACCAGCCCACCCGCCGAGGTCGCCAGCCCCGCCCCGAGAGAGGCCGCCGTGAAGACCGCGAGCCCGGCGATCAGGACCGTGCGACGGCCGTACACGTCGGCCAGCCTGCCCCCGGCGAGCATCAGCCCCGAGAAGGTGAGAACGTACCCGGTGACGACCCACTCCAGCGCCGCCAGCGTCGTACGCAGTTCACTCTGGATGGTGGGCAGAGCGACTGTGACGACCGTGTTGTCCAGGGTCGTCACGAACCCGGCCAGCCCGACGACCAGCAGGAGCAGCCCCCGCCGGTCCCCCGGGCGCGGCGGGGAGGAGAGGACGGCTCCCCCGGGCGGGGACGGCCGGGCGGTGAGGTCGCTCACCCCTCCTCCACCTCCACCCATTCCCATCCGGCCCCACCGGCCTTGGGCCGTACGACCCTGGTGGTCCGCCGTTCGACGGCCACCCATCCCGCGGCCCGTCCCGGCTTCCGCTCCGGTTCCTGCCTGGGAACAGGCACGGGCGGCGGAGCAGGCTCAGGCTCCGGCGCGGGAGGCGGAGCGGGCGGGTTCTCCGGCCGTGGGGGTTCACGCCGCGGCCGCAACGGCTCGGGAACCGGCCGCACCGGAGGCGGCGTCCCAGGAGCCCGGGCAGGTCCTTCGGATACGGCCGGCACCGGCTCCTCCGGGGACGCCGACGCAGCCCTGGTGACCCCTTCCACGACCACCGGCCCAGTCGGCGCGGGCGGTACGGCGGGCCCGGCCTCTGCCGCCGTTCCGGGAACGGGCCCGGTGGGTTCGGCGACCGGAGGGCCGGTGATCGGGACGATCGCCCTGCCGGCCTGACGCCGTACCGGCGGCTCCAACTGGTCGATGAGGTGACTGCTGACCACCGGCTCGCGCCGTACGGGGCGCGCGTCCTCGGCATCCGCCTCGGGATCACGCGGGAGCGCCGGTGGTGCGGAGGGTGCGGGAGTCGCCGGAGTCGGCGCAGGCCGTACGGACGGCGGAGGCAGCGGAGTGGGCGGAGTCGGCGCAGGCCGTACGGACGGCGGAGGCAGCGGAGTGGGCGGAGTCGGCGCAGACCGTGCAGGCGGTGGAGTCGGCTGTGCCGGGGAGGCGTTCGGCGTTTGCCGCTCAGGCGACGGGGCGGAGGCCGGCTGCGCCGGAGGTGGCGTCAGGGCCGTCCGGCCTTCTGCCTGGAAAGTCGGAACAGGAGCCCCTTCTCCCGGAACAGGCGAACCAGACCACGGCGCTCCCTGAGCAGGCGGCGTGGGCCGTACCGCCTCCTGAGCGGGCGAACCGGGCCACGGCGCTCCCTGCGCGGGCAGGCCGGGCCGTACCTCTGGAGCGGGTGGAGTGGCCTGTACCGCTTCCGGAACGGATTGTGCCGGGGTCTGAGGGGGTGGGGAGGGGTCTTCGTCCTCCTCGGCCCAGTGCCAGCCGGGGCCGTCCACGTTGGGCTTGATGACTTTCCTGCGCTTGCGCGCGGGGGTCGGGGCGCCCGTCGGTACGGCCTGCGCGGGAGGCTTCGGGGGTACCGGGGACGGCAGGAGACCGGGTTCGGGTGCCGGAGGCCGGGACGCGGGGCCGTTCACCGGAGCCTGCGGGGACGGGGCGTCCAGCGGGAGCCAGGGATAGGGGTTCGAGCGCTGCTGGCGGGAGTGCGACTTCGGTGCCGGGTCGTCGGGCGGGGAGGCCGGTGGGGAAACTTGCGGTGCCGGTGAAGAGGCCTGCGGGGGCGGCGCGGGGGTCTGGGGGACGGGGTCCGGGGAGCGGGAAGCCCGGGACGACGGGATCAGAGGGGAGAGCCGCGGCGCGGGAGGGGGAGGCTGGGGGGTGGGCGCCGAGGGGGACTCCGTACGGCGGGCGAGGAAGGACTTCAGGCGGCGGGAGGACGACTCCCTGTGGCGCGGGGAGGCGGCCTCCGCGCGGTAGGCCGGGACCGGCTCCATGGGGTGGGCGGAGGCGGTCTCCAAGCGGCGGGGGGAATCCGGCTCCGCGCGGTGGGGCGAGGCGGGCTCAAGGGGACGGGCCGAGGCGGGTTCCAAGGGATGCGCGGAGGCGGACCTCGCAGGACGAGCCGATGCCGGTTCCAGAGGGCGGGCCGAGGCTGACGCCAGGGAGCGGGCCGAGGCGGGTGCCAGGGGGCGGGGGGTGCGGGGGGAGGTGGGGCCGTCTTCGCGTTCCACGGTGACATAGGTGCTGCGGCCGGCCGGGAGCTCCCCGCGGGGGAGGACGTGCTCGCGGATCTCGATCCGGCGGTGGAAGCTCCGCAGGGAGGCGGGCAGCCACCAGTTGGCGTTGCCCATCAGGCGCATCGTCGCGGGCACCAGCAGGGCGCGGACCAGGGTGGCGTCCACGACGATGGCCACGAACATGCCGACGCCGAGCATCTTCACCACCGTGATCCCGGCGGTGGAGAAGGCCGCGATGACCACCAGCAGCAGCAGAGCGGCGCTGGTGATCATTCCGCCGGTCCGCTCCAGCCCGGCCGCCACGGCGGCGGTGTTGTCCCCGGTCCGCAGCCACTCGGCGCGGACCCGGCTGAGCAGGAACAGCTCGTAGTCCATCGACAGGCCGAACACCACCGCCAGGATCAGCACCGTGATGGTCGCCTCGATGCTCCCGGTGGGGGTGAAGCCGAGGAAGTCGGCCAGGTGCCCGTCCTGGAACGCCCACACGATCACTCCGAAGGAGGCGCCCAGGGACACGACGTTCATCAGGATCGCCTTGATCGGCAGCAGGATCGAGCCGAACGCGGCGAACAGCAGCAGGCCGGTCATCAGGCAGACGATGAGCGCGGTCCACGGCAGCGTGGACTTCAGGCTGGACTCCAGGTCGAGCTGGGCGGCGGTGGGCCCGCCGACGACGACGTCCTGGATGTTCGGCTCGAAGGACAGGTCGCGGATCTCCTGGACCAGCGCCCTGGCCTCGTCGGACATCGGGTCCTTGTCATAGCGGACCGCCAGCCGTACCGCGCCGTTGTTCTGCGAGACGCCCGTGACGTCGACCCCGGTGACGTGGTCCAGCTTCTCCAGCCGGTCCGCGAAGGGCTTGACGTCCAGCGGGCCGATCTCGGTGACCGGAGTGATCCCGGAGTTGCCGGTGCCGACGGGACCGGGCTGCCCGCCCACGTCCGAGGACAGCGCCCCCGGGGCCGCGGCGGTCATCGGCCCGACCAGGTCGCGCTCGACGAGCACGATGACGTCGATGGGCGACATCGCGTTCCTGGCGAAGTCCCGGTCGATCCGCTCGGCGACCTGACGGCTCTCGAATCCCTCGGGCAGCACCCGGTGGTCCACGCTGCCGAACCGCGCGTGCCCGAACGGCGCCGCCAGCGCGACCAGCAGCACGCCGACGCCCACCAGATAGATCACGGGGCGTCTCATCACGCTGGAGGCGATGGCGTGCCAGGTCCCGCCCCGGTGCCGGCCGCCGAAGTCCGGCACGACCCTGACGGCGTCCACCTTCGGGCCGAGCACCGCCAGCAGGGCGGGCAGCACGATCAGCGCCGCCGCCATCGCGACGAGCACCACCGCCGCCGCGCCCAGCCCGATCGAGCGCAGGAACATCTGCGGGAACAGCAGAAGCCCGCACAGCGCGGTCGCCACGGTCAGGCCGGAGAAGGCGACCGTCCGCCCGGCCGTCATCATGGTCCGCACGACGGCCGTCTCCACCGGCGTATCGCGGCGGATCTCCTCGCGGAAGGCGTTCAGGACGAACAGCGAGTAGTCGATGGCCAGGCCGAGACCGAGCATCGTGACGACGTTCAGCGAGAAGACCGAGACATCGGTGATCTCGGTGAGCAGCCGGAGCAGCGCCAGCGCGCCGATCACCGACAGCAGGCCGACGACGAGCGGGAGCCCGGCGGCCACCAGGCTGCCGAAGACGATGACGAGCAGGACCAGCAGGACCGGCATCGAGATCGCCTCGGCCTGCTGCAGATCGAGGCCGGTCTGCGTGTTGAGGTCCTCGAGCAGCGGGATCCGGCCGCCGATCCGGACGGTGTAGCCGGTGGGGGCGTCGCGGATCCGGTCCCTGATCGCGTCGTAGCCGCTCTGCTTGACCGGCTCGCCGCCGCGCAGGCTGACCAGCGCGTAGGTGGAGTGCCGGTCGGTGGAGGCGAGCTCCTTGGCGTCGGTGCTCCAGTAGGTGGAGTAACGGGCGACGTGCTCGGCGGGCAGCGCTTTCAGCGCCGCGTCCACCGCGTCCCTGAACCGGTCGTCGTCGACGTCGACCGCCGGGTTCGTGTAGAGCACCACCACGTCGGGCGCGCTGCCGCCGAACCACTTGCCGCCCCACTGCGCGGCCATGGTCGACTCGGCGCCCGGATCGTCGAACCCGCCGTCGGACATCCGGCCGAACAGCCCCAGACCGAAGTATCCGGCCAGGATCGCGAACAGGGTCCCGAGTGCGAGCAGGGACCAGCGTCCGCGGTAGACGGTCCGTCCAAGCGACTCGAACATCAGGTCCGGGAGCCCTCTGCCGCCGTCGTGAAGGCGCCGTCCAGGTAGGCCTGCGCACACGCGCGGCGGGCGATCTTCCCGCTGGACGTGCGCGGTACGGCTCCCGCCTCGACCAGCACGAACTCGTGCACCCGCAGGTCGTGGTTCCTGGCGACGGCGGCCCTGACGTTGGCCGCGATCTCATCGGGGTCGCGGCCCTCGGCCCTGCGCGAGCGCTCGGCCACCACGACCAGCCGCTCCGTCTCCTCGCCCGGGGCCGCGAACGCCGCCACGTGGTCCCTGCGGACGGCCTCGTCGGCCTCCTGCACGGTCACCTCCACGTCCTGCGGATAGTGGTTGCGCCCGTCGACGATGACCAGGTCCTTGATGCGGCCGGTGACGTAGAGCTCGCCGTCGTGGACCACGCCCAGGTCCCCGGTGCGCAGCCAGGTGCCCTCCTCGCCCTCCAGCTCGTTGCCGAAGACCTCCGCGCTGCGTTCCTCGTCGCGCCAGTAGGCCCGCGCCACGTTCGGCCCGCGCACCCAGATCTCGCCGACCTCCCCGTCGGGTACGGCCCGGCCGTACGCGGAGACGACGGCCACGTCCTGCCCGGTCGGCACCCCGCAGGACACCAGCTCGCTGACCCGGCCCCGCCCGGCGTCCTGCCCGGTGACGGGTACGGCCCGCCCTGCGGTGAGCGCGTCCCTGTCGAACGCCGTCACCCGCACGGGCAGGTCGCGGTCCATCGCGGTGACGAACACGGTCGCCTCGGCCAGGCCGTACCCGGGGGTGTGCGCCTCGGGCCGCAGCCCGCACGCGGCGAACTCCTCGGAGAAGCGGTTGATCGTGCTGCCGCGCAGCGGCTCGGCGCCGTTGAGCATGACCGTGACCCCGGACAGGTCGAGCGCGGCCTTCTCCCGCTCGGTCACCCGGCTCGCCGTGTACTCGTAGGCGAAGTTGGGCCCGCCGGTGAACACGTCGTCGTACGCGCTGAGCATGCGCAGCCACCGCACCGGGTGCATGACGAACGCCACCGGGTCCATGAACACCGCCCGGTTGCCGCCGACGATCGGCGCGGCGATCGTCGCGATCAGCCCCATGTCGTGGAAGAGCGGCAGCCACAGCGCCGCCGTGGACACCCGGGGGGTGGCGCGGAAGGCCCGCCAGAGCTGCTCGGCGTTGGCGGTGACGTTGCCGTGGCTGATCTCGACCCCGGCGGGGGCGCGGGTGGATCCGGAGGTGTACTGCAGGTAGGCCAGGTCGCCGAGGCCGATCGGCTCGGGCTCCCACTCGTCGGCGAGCAGGTCGGAGACCGTGTCCAGGGTGAGGACGGCCTTGGGCCGGGGGACGGACCGCCCGTCGATGAAGGTCCGCACGCTCTCCAGCGCGGGCGTCGTGGTCAGCACGCAGACGGGGTCGGCGTCGGCGTAGGCGCGGATCAGCCGGTCGGCGTGGCCGGGCAGGTCGGGGGCGAACAGCGGCACCGCGATCACCCGGGCGTACATCGCGCCGAGCATCGCGACCACGTACTCCAGCCCCTGCGGCGCCAGGATCGCCGCCCGCTCCCCCGGCAGCGCCACCTCGCGCAGCCGTACGGCCAGCGCTCTCGCCTTGAGGTCCACCCGGGACCAGGACAGCGTGCGCTCCGTGCCGTCGGCGGAGTCCGCGTAGTCCAGGAAGGTGTAGGCCGGGGCGTCCGGGATCTCCCTCGCCCACCGTGAGACTCGGAGGATCAGCGGCTCGCTCATGCTCGTGGTCCCCTCGCCGGAGTACAGGGATCTAGCAACTTACGGCAGGCGATACGCGCGGTTCTTGCCAAACCCCTGCACATTCCTCGTCGCCGGTTGTTACCGGCATGACAACTGGGACCGGCCGCTCCTGCCTCCCGGCGCCGGGCCCGCCATCCTCGATAATCGGAGGCATGCACCCCACCCCGCGGACGCGCTGATGGCGGCCGAGTCGTCGCAGACCCTGGAGCGCGGCCTGCGCCTGCTCCGCCTGCTCGCCGACGGCCACCGGGGGCGCACCCCCACGGAGCTGGCAGCCGAGCTGGGGCTGAGCCGGCCGGCGGTCTACCGCCTGCTCACCACGTTGCAGGAGGGGGGCTTCGTCCGCCGCGACGGCGACGGCCGCGTGCACCTCGGCTTCGGCGTGCTCGTCCTGGCGCGGGCCGTGCACCCCCTGCTCCGCGAGGGGGCGCTGCCGGCCCTGCGCCGGCTCGCCGAGGAGGTCGGCGCCACCGCCCACCTCACCATCGCCGAGGGCGACGACGGCCTCGCGGTGGCGGTGGTCGAGCCGACCTGGACCGACATGCACGTCGCCTACCGCGAGGGTTCCCGTCATCCCCTGACCAGGGGCGCCGCGGGCCTGGCCATCCTCGCCCTGCGGCGGGGGGGCACCGGCTACGTCGCCACCGAGGGCCAGCTCCAGGAGGGCGCCCACGGCATCGCCGCCCCGGTCCCCGGCCTGCCCTGGCTGGAGGCCTCCGTCGGTGTGATCTCGTTCACCCCCCTGGACCCGGAGACCGTCGGTCCCCGGCTCACCGCCGCCGCGACCGCCCTGTCCCGCTCGCTCGCCTGACCCCCTGCCCGGACTCCCCGGGCGAGTCGGGGGCGAGGCGGTCGAAGACGACGCGCCACTGGTCGGGGTGGACGTAGGCGACGACCGTGCCGGGGTCGAGGCCCGCGGCGGCGAAGGCCTCGTCGAGCGGGCCGGCCGGGTGGCGCGTCCGCAGGGTCGCGTACAGCGAGCGGCCGGGCCCGGTGAAGCCGTACTCGACGAAGGCGCGGTAACCGGGCAGGTCGGGCGCCTGCGCGCGGCGCTCGATCCGCAGGACGGCCGAGTCGACGGAGGGGACGGGCCGGAACGCCTCGCGGCCGACGCGGTCCGTCATCTCCCAGTCGTACCAGGGCCAGGTCCGCACGGTCAGCATGCTCCAGCGGCCGAAGCCGCCGGTGCGCTTGCGCGCGTACTCCTCCTGGGTGACCAGGGTGGCCGAGGTGAGCCCGGACGCCCGCAGGCACCAGTCGACGATCTTCGAGGTGATCGCGTAGGGGATGTTCCCCACGACCGCGAACGGCTCGCGCGGCACGGGGGCCTTCAGGAAGTCCCCCCGCACGACGCGGATGCGGGGATGGTCCCGCGTGCCGGCGGAGAGCCTGGCCGCCAGCCGGGGGTCGACCTCGTAGCCGATGACCCGGCCGCAGGTCCCGGCGAGCGCCCGGGTCAGGACGCCCTCCCCCGCGCCGGGTTCGAGGACCAGGTCGTGGTGGCCGGCGGCCTTGACCACGCGGTCCACGGTGTCGCCGTCGACGATGAAGTTCTGCGACAGGACGCGCCTGACCCGGTCGCGATCGGTTCCGCCGCCGGTTCCGCCGCCGCGGACACGGGCTTTCTTCTGGGTGTGGGAGTGGTTTCCGTGAGCGAATGAGTGCGCCACAGATATCGCCCTTTCGGGTCCGAGAGGAAATGGTCTCGGAAGGCCCGGGGCGCGAGTGGAGAAAGGCGTGCGTCCCTCTCTACCGGCCCGGGGCCGGGTGGAGGCGTATGCGGATGAACATCTGGGGCGCACGGCATATGACCGACATGCCGCTCACGCTAGAGGCCGCCGCGACGGCGGACAAACGGTTTTCCGGCCGGCGGGGCGCGACCGGCGTCCCCGGCGCGGTGCCGCCGTGCGCCGGGGGCGAACGCCCCGCGCCGGCCGGTCCGCCCGGCGGTAGGTTGCCGGCGTGACCATGATCGAGTGCAACGGGGTACGGCTGGCCTACGACGAGGCCGGGCGCGGGCCCGCGGTGGTGTTCTCGCACGCGGGGATAGCCGACCGGCGGATGTGGGAGCACCAGTTCCGGGCGCTGTCCGCCTCTCACCGGGTCATCCGCTACGACTGGCGCGGCTACGGCGAGTCCGCCGACGCCGAGGGCGGGTTCGCCCACCACGAGGATCTGCTGGCGTTGCTCGACGCGCTGGAGGTGGACCGGGCCGTGCTGGTCGGCTGCTCGATGGGCGGGTCCCACGCGGTGGAGGCCGCCCTGGCCGCGCCGGGCCGGGTGGCGGGCCTGGTGCCGATCGCCTCCGGCCTGGCCGGGCACGGGTGGCCGCCGGAGATGCTGGAGCAGGCGCGCGAGCGCGTGCACGGCTCCGTGCCCGCCGACCGGCTGAGCGCCTACCGCGACGGGAGCGCGGCCGCCGGTGCGCGCGTGGCGGTCGATCCCGCCGACGTGGAGGCGATGGCCCGGGCCCATGTCCTGTGGCAGGTCGCCGGTCCCGACCGGGGGAAGGACGACCTGGCCCCCGAGGTGTGGGAGGCGGCGATGGAGATGTGCCGGGGCGTCTTCACCCGGCTCTGGAACGGCCCGCCCTCGGCCGAACGGCTGCTCGACCCGCCGGCCGCCGGCCGCCTGGGCGAGGTGCGGCAGCCCACCTTGGTGATCAACGGCCTGTGCGACGTCCCGGGGATCCAGGCGGTGTCGGACCTGCTGGCCGGCGGCATCGCGGGGGCCCGCAGGATCGACCTGCCGCACACCGGCCACCTGCCGCCCCTGGAGCGCCCGCAGGAGGTCACCTCGGCCCTGACCGGCTTCCTGGCCGCCCTCTTCTGACCGGCGTCCCCCCGGACGACTGTCCGTTCTGCCCCCCTGACTGCATGAATGGATTGCCTTGTCCAAAGCTGGGCAGACACACCAGAGGCTGAGGAGTTCAGGGGGGAGACGGGGCCTTGACGACGGTGGACGCCGCTCGTGACTCGTGGCTGCGGATACTGCGCGCGACGGGCCTCCTCGACGTCTCGGAGACATACTCGCTGGACCGCCTGACCCGGCTGGCGGCCCGGCTCACCGGCGCGGCCGCCGCCTCGGTCGCCCTGGACGACCGGGACCGCCAGGTGATCGTCAGCGTGGCGGGGCCGGAGGGCCCGCTGCCGGTGCAGCGGGGGACGCACGTGGCCTCCGCCCTGTGCAGGCGCGTCATCGACACGGCGGCGCCCGTCGTCCTGGACGACACCCGATGGCATCATCAGGCCGTCCACGGACTGGAGGTGCGGGCCTACGCGGGCTTCCCGCTGCGCGCGGCCGACGGGGAGGTCCTGGGATCGATGTCGGTGATCGACACCGAACCCCGGCCGTGGAGCGCGCGGGAGCTGGAGGAGATCGGCGACCTCGCCACGGCGGTGGAGACGGAGCTCAGGCTGCGGCTGGCCCACGGCCGTTCCCTGATCGCGGCCACCCGGATGCGGGCCATCCTCGACCACACCCCCGAGGCCCTCGTCTCGATCGACGCCGACGGGACGGTGACGGGCTGGAACGCCGCCTCCGCCAGGTTGTTCGGCTGGTCGGCCGAGGAGGCCCTCGGCCGGGACCTCGCCGAGCTGGTCGTCTCCCGCCGGTCCCGGCACCTCTACTACCAGAGCCTGCGGCGGGTGCGTTCGGCCGGGAGGCCGGCCGAGGCGGGGAACCGGACGGAGCTGATCGCCGTCGACAGGGACGGGCGGGAGCTCCCCGTGGAGATGAGCCTGCAGGTCAACGCCGAGTACGGCGAGCCGGTGTTCCACGCGTTCCTGTACGACCTCAGCGCCCGCCGCCGGGCCGAGACGCTCCGCGAGGCCCAGCACGCCGTGACGCGGGCGCTGGCCAACGCCGGGTCCGCCGAGCACTCCGCGACGGGCACGGTCAGCGCGGTCGCCGAGACGCTGGGCTGGGCCTGCGGGGAGTACTGGCGCGTCGACCCCGACGAGAACGGCATCACCCGCGTCTACTCCTGGACCAGGCCGGACCTCGACCTGTCCGCGTTCGTCGAGGGCGAGCCGGCCACCCTGCGCCCCGGGGAGGGGCTGCCCGGGGCGGCGTGGGCGAGCGGCCACGACATCTGGATCTCCGACCTGTCCGGCGACCCCCGCGACTTCCTGCACAGGGGCGCCGCGCTGAAGGAAGGGCTGCGCACCGCCATCGGCCTGCCGGTGCGCAGCGGCAGGCATGTGCTCGGGGTCCTCACCTTCTACGACCAGGCGGTCCAGGAGCCCGACGACGACCTCGTGGCCATGCTCGACGGCGTCGGCGCCCATCTCGGCCGCTACAAGGAACGCCGCCGCGCCGAGGAGCTGTCCCTGGCCCTGGCCGCCAGCCAGCGCCACCTCGACCGCATCGTCTCCCAGCTCAACGACTTCGTGTGGACCTTCGAGGTCGGCGACGACCGCACCCTCCAGACGGTCTACACCAGCCATCCCGAAAGCTCCGGCGTGTTCGGCATCCTGGCCTCGCACGACGCCGAGGTCATCATGGAGACGGTGGCCCGTCACATCCATCCCGACGACCTGCCCGCCTTCACCGCCTACCGCGAGACGCTCGCCGCCGGGATGGCCGCGGAGTTCGAATGCCGCATCACCGGCCTCGACGGCGAGCTCCACTGGGTCTGGACGCGCGCGGTGCCCCGCCACCAGGACGGCCGCCTGTTCATCGACGGCATCAGCACCGACGTCACCGAGCGCCATCAGCTCGTCGACGAGCGCGAGCGCCTGCTGGCCCAGGAGCAGCAGCAGGTGCGCCGGCTGCAGGATCTCGACCGGATGAAGGACGAGCTCGTCGCCGTGGTCAGCCACGAGCTGCGCAGTCCCATCGGAGCCATCCGGGGCTACGCCGAGATGCTCATGGACGACCCCGGCCTCGCCGGGGAGCACCGCGCGTTCGTCGACGTCATCGACCGCAAGAGCGCGCACCTGCAACGCCTCGTCGACGACCTGCTGGACCTGGCGCGCTTCGACGCCGGGCACATCGGCCTGGACATCCGGCCGCTCTCCCTGGAGCAGCTGGTGCGCCAGGCCCTCGACGAGCACCGGCCCGCCGCCGCCGCCAAGCGGATCGTCCTGGACGCCGCCCTCGCCCCCGGCCTGACCGTGCACGCCGATCCGGTACGGCTGCGCCAGGTGCTCGACAACCTGCTGTCCAACGCGATCCGGTACACCCCGGAGGACGGCGTCGTCACCGTCACCTCCGGCGAGGAGGACGACTGCGCCACCGTCATCGTCGCCGACACCGGCATCGGCATCCCCGCCGAGCAGTACCCGCGGCTGTTCGACCGCTTCTTCCGCGCCTCCACCGCCCTGGAGTCGGGCGTCAAGGGCACCGGCCTGGGCCTGGCCATCACCAAGGCGATCGTCGACGCGCACGGCGGCGTCATCGAGGCCTGCCCCGGCCGGGAACGCGGCACCGTCTTCACCGTGCGCCTGCCCGCCACCGCCGCGGCGAAGGACTGAGCCGGGCTCAGGCCGCCTCGCCCGGACCGGCCTCCAGAGCGCGCGGCGGGTGGGCGGCGGCGAGCTCGACCCGGTCGCGTCCCAGCCGCTTGGCCTCGTACAGCGCCCGGTCGGCCGCCCTGAGCAGGTCCCTGGGGCCCTGCCCCGGCGCCAGGGCGGCGACGCCGGCGCTGAAGGTGACCGGCAGGGAGTGCCCCTCGGCCTCGGCCGGGGTCCGGCCCGTCCGGCGGCGCAGGTCGTCGAGCCGGGCGCGGGCGTCCTCGGCGCCGGCCCCGGGCAGCAGGAGCACGAACTCCTCCCCGCCGTAGCGGACGACCACGTCCCCGTGGCGGACCTCTCCGGCCAGCAGCCCGGCGACGTGGGTCAGGACGACGTCGCCGGCGTCGTGCCCGTAGGTGTCGTTGATGCGCTTGAAGTGGTCGACGTCGACGAGCGCCAGGCTCAGCGACGTCCCCTCCGCGGCGGCCCGCGGGATCTCGCGGGCCAGGACCTCCATGAGGTGGCGGCGGTTGTACAGGCCGGTCAGCGTGTCCCGCACGGCCTGCTCGGCCAGGTCGGCGCGGAGCGCCTCGATCGTCTCCAGTTGCTCGCGCAGCCGTGCGTTGGACTCCTCGGCCTCGCGGCGGCGGCGGTTGGCCTCGGTGATGTCCCGGGCGACCAGCGCCCAGCCGATGCAATGGCCGCGGCGGTCGTGCAGCGGGCTGATGCGCAGGTGCAGGTCGACGCCCCGGCCCAGCACGTCCGTCAGGGTCTGCTCGGTGTCGGCGTTCTCGGCCAGGACGAAGTCGAGCCCCAGGGACTCGGCGATCGGCGTCCCGCTCGGCCGCTCCGGCAGCCCGGCCCTGCGCAGCAGGGCGCGGGCGGAGGCGTTGATGTTGAGGATCCGCCCGGACCGGTCGATCACGGCGACCACGTCGCTGATCGTGTCGAAGACCTGCCGGTAGGCCACCGGGATCTGCTGGGGCAGCGACTTGAGCATCGCCCCGTAGGCGATGATCAGCGAGCCGGCCAGCCCGATCGCGGTCAGGTCCACGATCCTGACGGGCAGCGACATGGCCACGACGTTGGCCACGATCGGCGGGACGAACGCGGTCAGCGTCCAGCCGTGCAGTTCGCGCTGCCCCCGGGGCGCCTGCCACAGTGCGCGGACCACCAGCACCGTGCCGGCCGACAGCAGCACGTAGAGGTAGACCATGTGCGCCCAATAGGCCGGGCCCGTGACAGGCAGGATCGTCCCCGCGGCACCGGCCGGCTCGAAGCCCGCGAAGAACAGGCCGTGCCAGGGATCGGTCAGCATCAGGCCCGCCGCGAGCAGGGGTTCGGTCGCCAGCAGCAGGACGGCCCGCCGGTGCACCCGCCAGGAACGGTCCGCGACGATCTTCGACAGGCAGAAGACGGGCGCCACGACGGCGGACGCCAGGAGGGTCGAGGCGATCGCGACCGGCCGCGCGACGGCGGGGTCCGCCGTCAGGGTGTGGACCAGGTTCAGTACGGCGAGCACAGCGGTCATCGCCCCCGTGAGGGCGTTCACGCCGGTCAGCGGAGATCGTTCCGGCCTGACCAGGTGGACGGCCGTCACCGCGACGGCGACGACGGCCGACAGCGCGAACGCGAGGGCGAGGGGCAGCACCGCAGGCTTCTCCCTTCACTCTCCGTGACCGTTCCGGCGCTCGATGTGTCCCCCTATCGGCGCGCGGGCCGCCCGGTTGAGCACAAGAGGGACGCCGATCGCGGGACGCGCCGTACCGGCCCGACCGGGCCCGGGTGTGACGACCCGCGCCCTGAGGTTTGACATCCCCTCGCGCGTAACAGATGGTTGTTCGTATAGAGGACACAAGTGTCCGTTAATCGGACGAGCGTGGGAGAAGCAGATGCCGTACTACCGCGTCGTGGGAGAGGTACCCCGTAAGCGACACGTCCAGTTCCGGCGGCCCGACGGCGGTCTTTACGCCGAGGAGCTGATGGGCGAGGAGGGCTTCTCCAGCGACTCCTCGCTCCTGTACCACCGGTACCTCCCCACCGCGATCATCAAGGCCGAGGCGGTCGAGCCCTCCGCGGCCTCGGTCCTGACCCCCAACCTGCCGCTCTCCCCCCGCCACTTCCGCACCCAGGACCTCCCCTCGGGCGGCGACCTGGTCACCGGCCGCGGGCTGCTGGCGGGCAACGCCGACGTCCGCATGTCGTACGTCGCCACCGAGACCCCCAGCGAGCTCTACCGCAACTCCATGGGCGACGAGTGCGTCTACATCGCGAGCGGCCGGGTCGTGTTCGAGTCGACCTACGGCGCACTGGAGGCCGGCGAGGGCGACTACGTCGTCGTCCCGACCGGGACGATCCACCGCTGGGTGCCGCGGGGCCGGGTGACGGCCTTCGTCATCGAGGCCGCCGGGCACATCCGCCCGCCCAAGCGCTATCTGTCGAAGTACGGCCAGTTCCTGGAGCACGCCCCCTACTGCGAGCGCGACCTGCGCACCCCGCAGGAGCCGCTGACCGTCGAGGGCGAGGAGGTGCCGGTGCTGGTCCGCACGCGCGGCGGGCTGACCCGGCTGGTCTACCGCAACCACCCCTTCGACGTGGTCGGCTGGGACGGCTGCCTGTACCCCTACGCCTTCAACATCGACGACTTCGAGCCCATCGTGAAGGGCATCCACGCCCCGCCGCCGGTCCACCAGACCTTCGAGGGCCCGAACTTCGTGATCTGCTCCTTCTGCCCGCGGCCGCTGGACTTCCACCCCGAGGCCGTGCCGATCCCGTACAACCACCACAACGTCGACTCCGACGAGCTGATGTTCTACGCGGGCGGCGACTACAGCGCGCGCAAGGGCTCCGGCATCGACGTCGGCTCGATCTCGCTGCACCCGGCCGGGTTCACCCACGGCCCGCAGCCCGGCGCCGTCGAGGCGGTCATCGAGGCCGTACGGCAGGGGCACACCCGCACCAACGAACTGGCCGTGATGGTGGACACCTTCCGGCCCCTGGACCTGGGCCCCGCGGGGCTGTCGGTGGAGGACCCCGCCTACGCGTGGACGTGGGCGCGATGAACCTCTTCCACGACCTCGTCGACGACGCGGGACTGTTCCCGCCCACCGCCCTGCCGATGGCCGAGGCGCTGGAGCGGCACCGGGCCGACCTGATGAAGGCCGACCCCGTCCTCACCCACCGCTTCCTGTGCCCGGCCAGCCGGCTGCCCGCGCTCCGCGCCACCCTCACCTTCCCGATCAGGCTCGGGCTGATCCTCGACACCCCGGAGCTGCCGCCGCTCGGAGGCCTGGACGTCGAGCTGGTCGAGATCCCCGGCGCCCGCTTCGAGACGCCCGCCGGGCGCGTCGAGGTGCCCGGCGGGCGGGGCGGCCCGCTCGACGTGAAGGCCCGCCAGTTCGTCGAGGTCACCGCCGCCCGGCTGCCCGTCCGCCTCCCGCCGGGGACCGGCCTGAAGATCCGGTGCGGCGGCCTGTCCGCGGAGGCCTTCCCCGGCGCCCACGACCTGGGCGCATTCATCGCCCACTGCGCGGACAACGACATCCCGTTCAAGGCCACCGCCGGGCTGCACCACGCGGTCCGGCACTTCGACCCGGCGCTCGGCGTCGACCGGCACGGCTTCCTCAACCTCGTCCTGGCGGTCTGCGAGGCTGTCGAGGGGCGCGACCCGGTGCCGGTGCTCAAGCTGACCGACGTGGGAGAACTGGTACGGCGGGCGGGAGCCGTGTCCCCGGAGACCGTCCGGCGGGCCAGGGAACTGCTGGTGTCGTACGGCTCGTGCAGCACGAGCACCCCGATCGAGGACCTGCGCGCCCTCGGGCTGATCAAGGAGGACGACCGATGACCGCGAGCCCCTGGGGCCTGGACAACCTGCCCTACGGGGTCTTCACCCGGACCGGGGGCGAGACTCCGCGCGTGGGCGTCCGGTACGGCGACCACGTGCTCGACCTGGCGGGGGCGCTGCACGACGAGGTGTTCGCCACCGGATCGCTCAACGCCTTCATGGCCAGGGGCGCGGCGGCGTGGCGGGACACCCGCGCGCTGATCCGCAACAAGCTGGGCACCGACCCGGCGGCCGTCGGGCCGCACCTGATCCCGCTCGACCGGGTCACCATGCACCTGCCGATCGAGGTCGCCGACTACGTCGACTTCTACTGCTCCCTGGAGCACGCCTCCAACCTGGGCCGGATGTTCCGCCCCGACGACGAGCCGCTGAAGCCGAACTGGCGGCACCTGCCGGTGGGCTACCACGGCAGGGCCGGGACCGTCGTGCTCTCCGGCACCCCGATCACCCGCCCGTCGGGCCAGCGGGGCGCCGGGGTCTTCGGGCCCTCGGCCAAACTGGACATCGAGGCGGAGCTCGGCTTCGTCGTCGGCACGCCGTCCCCGCTGGGCGGCCGCCCGGGCCGGTTCGAGGACCACGTCTTCGGTGTGACGTTGGTCAACGACTGGAGTGCGCGCGACATCCAGGCGTGGGAGTACGTCCCGCTCGGGCCTTTTCTCGGTAAGTCATTCGCGACCTCCGTCTCCCCGTGGATCACGCCGCTGGAGGCGCTCACCCATGCGCGCGTGCCCGGTCGCGAGCAGGATCCCGAACCGCTGGAGTACCTGCGCCGCGGCGAGCCCTGGGGCCTGGACCTGGCCCTGGAGGTCAGCCTGAACGGGGAGGTCGTCTCGCGCCCGCCGTACCGCGAGATGTACTGGACGCCCGACCAGATGCTCGCCCACATGACCGTCAACGGCGCGTCTCTGCGGGTCGGCGACCTGTACGCCAGCGGCACGGTCTCCGGGCCCGAGGCGGGGCAGCGGGGCTCGCTCATCGAGCTGACCTGGAACGGAACCGAGCCGATCAAACTGTCCGACGGGTCGGTGCGGACCTTCCTGGAGGACGGCGACACCGTCACGATCACCGCCACCGCCCCGGGGCCCGGCGGCGGGTCGATCGCCCTGGGAGAGGTGTCGGGAACCGTCCGTCCTGCGAGGTAGGTCCGCGATGTGACTCGGCGTGCTTAGCGCATCACGGAGCGCTAATCTTGGCAGCCGACTGTTCGCGAACCCCCGGAGGCAGGAAGCGATGCGGCGCGCCGCGGCCCCTCTCACCATCCTTCTTCTCGTGCTCTGCCTGACCGGATGCCCTCCGGCCGCACCCGGCGGCGACCGGGCGCCGGAGGCGGTCAGGCCCGCGGTGCGGATCGACCCGCAGCCGGGCTCGGAGCGGGCCCCGACCGGGCGGGGCCTGACCGTCCAGGCCAGCGCGGGCACGCTGACCGGGGTGGCCGTCTACGCGGGCGACACCCCGGTGCCGGGCCGCTTCGACTCCACCAGGACCGTCTGGCGCTCCGAGCGGCCCCTGGACCCCGGCCGGCACTACTCCGTCAGCGCCACCGCCACCGGCGCGGACGGCACCTCGGCCAGCGCCGCCGGCCGGTTCCGCACCCTCACCCCCAAGCAGACCTTCCAGATCGCGTCCGTCACCCCGGAGCCCGGCGAGACCGTGGGCGTGGGCATGCCGATCATCGTCGACTTCGACGTCCCCGTGCGCGAGAAGGCGGCCGTCGAGCAGGCCCTGGAGGTGCGCGCCGCGACGCCCGTGGAGGGCGCCTGGCGCTGGGCCGGCGACACCCGGGTGATCTACCGGCCCCGCCACCACTGGCCGGTCGGCGCGCAGGTCGGCCTCACCGCGCACCTGTCCGGCGTGCGCGCCGCCAAGGGCGTGTACGGCACGGCCGATCGCGCCGTGCGCTTCACCGTCGGGCGCGAGCAGATCAGCACCATCGACACCGAGACCCACCAGATGGTGGTGCGCCGCGACGGCGAGATCGTCCAGCGCATGGCGATCAGCGCGGGCACGGCCACCACCAGGGAGTACACCACGACGAGCGGCTATCACCTGACCATGGACAAGGCCAATCCGGTGCGCATGGTCTCCCCGAACCGCCGCGAGGGGGACCCCGGCTACTACGACGTCATGATCGGCCATGCCGTGCGCATCTCCAACAGCGGCGAGTACGTCCACGCCAAGGACAACGTCTGGGCCCAGGGCCGCATGAACGTCAGCCACGGCTGCGTCAACGCCCGCCCCGACCAGGCCGAGTGGTTCTACGACACCTCGCTGCGCGGCGACCCGGTGATCATCCGCGGCACCGACCGCGAGCTCGAATGGGACAACGGCTGGGGCTACTGGCAGCTCTCCTGGGACGACTGGCGCAAGGGCAGCGCCCTGTATTCCGACCTCCCCGCCAACCTCCGGTAACCGGGCGCACGGCGGCCCTGACAGCCGAGACGGGCGCGACATACGGTGGAGGGGAACCTCCCGGACGCCGGGCCCGTTGCACTGGTAGGAGGGCCGAGCATGGATGATTGGGTCATCTGGTTGATCCTCGCGGTGGTCCTCGGCGTCGCCGAGATATTCACCCTCACCACCGCCCTCGGCCTGCTCGCGGGCGCCTCCCTGTTCGCCGCCCTCTCCGCCGTGATCGGACTTCCCGTCCCCCTCCAGCTGCTCGTCTTCTCCGGGTCCCTCGTCGCCGGGGTCGCCGTGGTCCGCCCCATCGCCAAACGGCACATGCTGCGGCCCCCGCCGGCCCAGCGGTTCGGCGTGCAGGCGCTGGTGGGCAAGACGGCCTACGTGACCAGCGAGGTCACCGGCCGCGACGGCCGCATCAGACTCGCCGGCGAGGAGTGGTCGGCCAGGGCCTACGACGAGACCCTGGTGATCCCGGAGGGGGCGACCGTCGACGTCATAGAGATCGAGGGCGCGACCGCCCTCGTATATCCCAGGGAGTGACCCATGGACCCGTTGCTGGTCGTCGGCATCCTCATCGTCCTGTTCGCCTTCTTCACGGTCATGAGATCGGTGCGGATCGTTCCCCAGGCCCGTGCCAGGAACGTCGAGCGGCTCGGCCGCTACCACCGGACGCTCCAGCCCGGACTGAGCTTCGTCATCCCCTACATCGACCGGGTCTACCCGATGATCGATCTACGCGAGCAGGTCGTCTCCTTCCGCCCGCAGCCGGTGATCACCGAGGACAACCTCGTCGTCGAGATCGACACCGTGCTCTACTTCCAGGTCACCGACCCGCGCGCGGCGGCCTACGAGATCGCCAACTACATCCAGGCGATCGAGCAGCTGACGGTCACCACCCTGCGCAACGTCATCGGCTCGATGGATCTGGAGATGACGCTCACCTCGCGTGACACGATCAACAGCCAGCTGCGGGGCGTGCTCGACGAGGCGACCGGCAAGTGGGGCATCCGGGTCAACCGGGTCGAGATCAAGGCCATCGACCCGCCGAAGACCATCAAGGACGCGATGGAGAAGCAGATGCGCGCCGAGCGGGACAAGCGCGCCGCCATCCTCAACGCCGAGGGCCAGCGCCAGTCGCAGATCCTCACCGCCGAGGGCGACAAGCAGAGCGCCATCCTGCGCGCCGAGGGCGAGCGCAGCGCGGCCATCCTCAAGGCGCAGGGCCAGGCGCAGGCCATCGACGAGGTCTTCCAGTCCGTGCACCGCAACGACCCCGACCCCAAACTGCTGGCCTACCAGTACCTCCAGGTGCTCCCCGAACTGGCCAAGGGCCAGGGCAACACCTTCTGGGTCATCCCCAGCGAGGTCACCTCCGCCCTGCAGGGCGTCTCCAAGGCCTTCACCGAGTCCCTCCCCCGCTCCTCCGCCACCCGCGAGCCGTCCGGGGAGGACCGGTCCACCGCCGCCAAGGAGGCCGCCCAGGCCGAACGGGCCGCCGCCGAGGCGGTCGCCGAGGCGGCCGAGACCGACACCGGCCCCCGCCAGCTCGGCCCCGGCCCCGCCACCCCCGACGCCCTCGCCGACCTGGAGCGCCGGCACGACAACCGGCACGACACCGCCCAGCCCTGACCGCGCTCCCGCACTCTCCCGATCCCGCCCGCGCCGACCGTGAAGCCGAGCTGTGGGCGGGATTAAGAAAACCGCGATGGACTCATCCCGGATCGACCGGGCACAGTGCGTAGGGTCGCACTGAGGGGGAATCCGAGATGAAAGCGCTGGTCAAGGCCGAAGCCCGGCCGGGTCTGCAGCTGCTGGAGGTACCCGAGCCCGAGGTCGGGCCCGGCGAGGTGCTGATCAAGGTGCTGCGCACCGGGATCTGCGGCACCGACCTGCACATCCGCAACTTCGACGCCTGGGCGCGCCACACCCTGAAGCTCCCGCTGATCGTGGGGCACGAGTTCAGCGGCCAGGTCGTCGAGGTGGCGCCGGGGGTGGAGGACATCGCCGTCGGCGACCTGGTCAGCGGCGAGGGGCACCTGGTGTGCGGCAAGTGCCGCAACTGCATGGCGGGCCGGCGCCACCTGTGCCGCAACACCGTCGGTCTCGGGGTGAACCGCGACGGCGCCTTCGCCGAGTACCTGACGCTCCCGGCCTCCAACGTGTGGGTGCACAGGGTGCCGGTCGACCCCGACATCGCCGCGATCTTCGACCCGTTCGGCAACGCCGTGCACACCGCCCTGTCGTTCCCCACGGTCGGCGAGGACGTGCTGATCGCCGGCGCCGGGCCGATCGGGCTGATGGCCGCGGCGGTGGCCACGCACACCGGCGCGCGCAACGTGGTCATCACCGACGTCAGCCCCGAGCGCCTGGCCATCGCCGACAAGCTCGGGGTCAGCCTGGCGCTGAACGTGGCCGAGACCTCCATCGCCGAGGGCATGGAGCGGCTCGGCATGCGCGAGGGCTTCGACGTGGGGCTGGAGATGTCCGGCAACCCGCAGGCCCTCCGCGACATGATCGCGAACATGACCCACGGCGGGAAGATCGCCATGCTGGGGCTGCCCGCCGAGGAGTTCGCCGTCGACTTCGCCACGGTCGTGACCTCGATGATCACCATCAAGGGCGTCTACGGGCGGGAGATGTTCGAGACGTGGTACGCCATGTCGGTGCTCCTGGAGAAGGGCCTCGACCTGTCCCCCGTCATCACCGACCGCTTCTCCCACCGCGACTTCGAGGCGGCCTTCGACACCGCCGCGAGCGGCACGACCGGCAAGATCATCATGGATTGGACGGCCTGATGTTCGACGACATCCGCGACGACCTGCGCGCCACCCTCGACGAGATCGCCTCCGCGGGCCTGCTCAAGCCGGAGCGGGTCATCACCACCCCGCAGCGGGCCGGCATCGCCGTCACCGCCGCGGGCGGGCCCCTTGAGGTGCTGAACTTCTGCGCCAACAACTACCTGGGCCTGGCCGACCACCCCGAGCTGGTGACCGCCGCCAAGGAGGCGCTGGACCGCTGGGGCTTCGGCATGGCCTCGGTGCGCTTCATCTGCGGCACCCAGGAGGTGCACAAGGAGCTGGAGACGCGGCTGGCGCAGTTCCTCGGCCAGGAGGACACCGTCCTGTACAGCTCGTGCTTCGACGCCAACGGCGGGGTGTTCGAGACCCTGCTCGACGACCGCGACGCGGTGATCTCCGACGCGCTCAACCACGCGAGCATCATCGACGGCATCCGGCTGTGCAAGGCCCGCCGCCTGCGCTACGCCAACCGCGACATGGCCGAACTGGAGGCCCGGCTCAAGGAGGCCGCCGACGCCCGGCGCAAGCTGATCGTCACCGACGGCGTGTTCTCCATGGACGGCTACTTCGCCCCGCTGGACGAGATCTGCGACCTGGCCGAGCGCCACGGCGCCATGGTCATGGTCGACGACTCGCACGCGGTCGGCTTCATCGGCGAGGGCGGCGCGGGCACCCCCGAGCTGTACGGCGTGCGCGACCGGGTCGACATCATCACCGGCACGCTCGGCAAGGCGCTCGGCGGGGCGAGCGGCGGCTACACGGCGGCCCGCAAGGAGATCTGCGAGCTGCTGCGCCAGCGCTCGCGCCCCTACCTGTTCTCCAACTCCCTCGCCCCGGTGATCGCCGCCACCTCGCTGCGCGTCCTGGACATGATCAGCGGCTCCAGCGAGGCCCGCGAGCGGCTGCGCGCCAACACCGAGCGCTTCCGCACGAAGATGACCGAGGCGGGCTTCGACCTCCTGCCCGGCCACCACCCCATCGTCCCGGTGATGATCGGCGACGCGGCCCAGGCCGGAGCGATGGCCGATCGCCTGCTCGAACAGGGCATCTACGTGATCGGCTTCTCCCACCCGGTGGTCCCGCACGGCCAGGCCCGCATCCGGGTCCAGCTCTCGGCGGCCCACTCCGCCGAGGACGTCGACCGGGCCGTGGAGGCGTTCGTCACCGCCCGGGGATAGCCGCCGGGGAACGGCGCTTCGGAGCCCGGGGGCAGCCGTCCGTGAACGGCGCCCGGGAACGGCGCCCGGGAACGACGTCCGGGAACGACGTCCGGGAACGACGTCCGGCTCCGGCCGGTGAATCGCGAGAGAGCACCGGCCGCCCTCCCCGACAATGGGAGGGTGATTGACACGCGTCGGCTGCGGACCCTGCGCGCGGTGGCCGACCACCGGACGGTCACCGCCGCGGCCGCGGCCCTGCACCTGACGCCCTCCGCCGTCTCCCAGCAGCTCGTCGCCCTGGAGCACGAGGTCGGCCACCGGCTGCTCGACCGCGACGGCCGCGGCGTGCGGCTCACCGCCGTGGGCCGCATCCTGCTCGGGCACGCCAACGAGGTCCTGGCCCAGCTGGAGCGGGCCGGGGCCGACATCGCCGCCTACACGGCCGGTACGGCGGGCGAGGTGAAGGTCGCCTCCTTCGCCACCGCCATCGGCCTGGTGGTGGCCCCGGCGATGGGCCGGCTCCGGGAGAAGGAGCCGGGCATCCAGGTCCGGGTCCTGGACGCCGAGGGCGACCAGAGCCTCACCATGGTCCTGGACGGCGAGGTGGACCTCGCCGTCGCCGTCGAGTACCGCGGCGCCCCCGCCGAGGACGACCGGCGCCTGTCGCGCATCCCCCTGTACGCCGAGCCGTTCGACGTCGTCCTCCCCCGCGGTCACCGCCTGGCCGAGGACGCCCCGTGGGCGGGTGCGGGCACCGTACGGGCCGGGAAGGCCGCCGGGACCGCACAGAACGGGCAGGACACCGCAGACGCGAAGGGCCGGGAGGACGCCCTGATCGCGCGGGATCAAGGGGACGCCCGCCCCGTCCCGGACCCGGCTGACGCCTCCTTCTCCGCAGGGTCGATCACCGTGGCGGACCTGGCCGGTGAGGTCTGGATCGGGCCCTACCCGGGCAACCCCTGCCACGACGTGATCGCCCTGGCCTGCGAGCACGCGGGGTTCACCCCGGACTTCGCGCACTCCTCCGACGACTTCAGCGCGGTGGTCGCGCTGGCCGCGGCGGGGGCGGGCGTGGCGATGGTGCCGCGCCTGGCGCTGCGCGGGGCGGACCTGTCCGGTGTGGTGATCCGCCCGGCCCCGGGCCCGCAGCGGCGGGTCTTCGCCGCGGTACGGCGCGGCGCCGAACGCCACCCCCTGCTCGTCCCCCTGCTCGACGCCCTCCACCACACCGCGGCGACCCTGCGCCGCACCCCACCGGCCTGATGAGGACCCCACCGGCCTGACCGCGGCCCGACCGGCCTGACCGCGGCCCGCCGGGGAGCCGGGCGTCTCCCGGCGGAGAGCGCGAGATCCCCGGCCCCTGGGACGGTCCGGGCGGGCACACCGGATGTCGCGCGGGATTCAACACTTCCGCCCCGATCTCCGTCTGAGGTGTGACGGACTCGGGAAGGCGGAGCATTGGATGACGACTCCCGCTTCGCGGACTTCGTCGCCGAGCGGGCCGACGCGCTGCTGCGGTACGGCTACGTGCTCAGCGGCAACCCCCACGACGCGGCGGACCTCACGCAGGAGGCGCTGATCCGGCTGCACCGCGCCTGGCCGCGGGTGCGCCGCAAGCAGGATCCGGAGAGCTACGTGCGGATGACCATGGCGCGGCTGCACATCGGCGTCTGGCGGCTGCGCCGCCGCGAGCGGCTCGTCTGGGACCTGCCGGAGGATCCGCACACCGACGTGCCGCCCTCCGACGTCGAGCAGGGGCTCTGGCGGGCGCTCGCGACCCTGCCGCGCAAGCAGCGGGCCGTACTCGTCCTGCGTTACTACGAGCAGCTGAGCGACGAGGAGATCGCCGGGGTCCTCGGCGTCTCCCGGGGGACCGTCCGCAGTCACGCCTCCCTCGGGCTGGGCAAGCTCCGCTCCGCCGTACCGCACCCGACAGCCGCCGACAGGAGCGCGCCGTGAGCAACGACCTGGAAGCCGACCTCCGCGCGGCCCTCGGCCACGCCGCCGAGCGCGCGCCGCGGGCACCGGGTGCCCTGTCCGCCCACGTCGTGGCCCGCTCCCGGCGCAGGACGCGCGGTCGGGCGCTGGTCGCCGCCGCGGCCGCCGTGCTGGTGGCCGGCGGGATCGGGGTGGCGGTGCGGGGCGCCGGGGACGATCCCGCGAGCCCCGCCGTGGACCCGGCCCGCACCGCGAGCGCCGAGGTCACCCAGAGCGCGCCCTCCCCCTCGCAGGAGGCGGCCGAGCTGCCCGAACCCGTGGAGAAGGTCTGGCCGGACGCCGTCTGGAAGATCCCGGCCGAGCTGCCCGGCGGGCGGAAGTTCCATCCGCTGTCGTTCATCGACGACCGGACCCTGCTGCTGGAGACGTGGGAGAGCTTCGAGAAGGCCGACGCGATCTACGCCTACGAGCTGGACGGCGGCCGGACCCGGAAGATCACCGACATCCGGACGCCGAAGGGGGTCTTCGCCTCGGGGCACACGGTGGGCGACGGGCTGGTCGTCTGGCAGACGATCGACGAGGGTGACGGCGACGAGACCAAGGGCACCAGGGTCACGAGGTTCTGGTCGGTCCCGCTCGGCGGCGGCACGCCCCGCGAGATCGGCACGGACCGCCCGGTCAGGGGGCGCGGCGACGAGCTCGCCGTGACCGGCGGCAGGCTGGCCTTCTCCCTCCACGAAGGCGGCGTCTTCACGGTTCCCCTCGGGGGCGGGACCGTGGAGCCGGTGCCGGGGGCCGAGCGGCACCACATCCTGCGCTGGCCCTGGGTGGGCACGCCGGGCGAGTACACGCCGGACACGGAGACGAGTTTCGAGGAGCTCCTCAACGCCGAGACCGGCGAGAGGAACACGGCGGTGGTCCGCCCGGGCGAGCGGTTCGTGCGCTGCGGCGTGACGACGTGCGCCGGCAGCAGGCCCGACGGCACGGCCTTCCACCGGATGCGTGACGGCTCGCGGGAGCGCGACCTGCCCGGCGGCGTCGCGTTCACGGGGCTGGCCGCGGACCGTTTCGAGACCGTCAACCTGCCCATGCCGCCGGGTGGCGAGTACCTGCACGACCTCGTCACCGACAAGTCCGGCGACCTGGGGATCCGGCCCGACGCCAAGGGCGAGTCGATCTCCGTGCAGCCCGGCCTGGGCGACGGCCGCCTGGTGAGCTATCCGCTCGGGGACGAGTACGTGATCATCGACCTCGCGAGGATCGCCGCGGACAGCCCTCCCGGGCCCTCGTGACCTTCGGGAACCTCGCGGGAGTCCGGAGGCGCCGCGGGCCGCCGGTCCCTTGATTGATACGGCGTGTCATGAAATATCGGAAGATGAGGGCTCGGCGTGGGCGCCCCGGGGAGCGCCGGGGCACGCCGGGCGCGAGGACACCGGAGCGCACCGGACCGCGGTGCCGGGAGGGAGCCGTCCGCATGCGGATCGACCTGCTTGAGGACACCTGGGAGCGGGAGGTCCCGCACGACCAGTTCGCCTACCTGCGCAGGGAGGCACCGGTCTTCTGGCACGACGTTCCGGACGACGCCGGCTTCTGGGCCGTCACCCGCTATCACGACATCAGGGCGATCAGCCGCGACCACCAGACCTGGTCCACCGAGGCCGGCAGCACCTTCATCCGCACGCCGTCCCCGCAGGAGCTGGAGATCACGCGGATGATGCTGCTCACCATGGACCCGCCCAAGCAGACCCGCTACCGCAAGCTGGTCAGCGCGGGCTTCACCCCCCGCATGATCGGGAGGCTGGCGGAGACGATCCGGGAGCGCGCCGCGCGGATCGCCGACACGGTGGCCGAGAAGGGGGGCGAGGTCGAGTTCGTCTCCGACGTGGCCCAGCACCTCCCCCTCCAGACGATCTGCGCGATGGTCGGCGTGCCCGAGGCCGACCAAAAGATGATCTTCGACTGGTCCAACCGGATGATCGGTTTCCAGGACCCCGACTTCCAGACCGACTCCGACGACAGCAACGACGCCGGGGCGGAGATGTTCGCCTACTGCGACGGGCTGGTCGCCGAGCGGCGCGCCGACCCCCGCGACGACATCCTGACCGTGCTGGTCCAGGCGGAGATCGACGGGGACCGGCTCACCCCCGACGAGATCGACGCCTTCTTCGTCCTGCTCACCGTGGCCGGCAACGAGACGACCCGCAACCTGATCTCGCACGCCGTACTGGCCCTGATCGAGCGCCCGGAGGTCTACCGCGAGCTGGCCGGGAACCTCGGCGACGACGACCTGTGGCGCTCGGCCACCGAGGAGTTCCTGCGCTGGGGCTCCTCCATCCACAACTTCCGCCGTACGGCGCTGCGGGACACCGAGCTGCACGGCCAGGAGATCGCCGAGGGCGAGAAGATCGTCACCTACTACGCCTCCGCCAACTACGACGAGGCGGTCTTCACCGATCCTCACACCCTCGACATCCGCCGCACCCCCAACGAGCACCTGACCTTCGGCGGCGGCGGCCCCCACTTCTGCCTGGGCGCGGGCCTGGCCCGCACCCAGATCACGGCGATGGTCCGCGAGCTGCTGCGGCGCTTCCCCGCCGCCGAGCTCACCGCCCCGCCCCGGCGCATGCGCTCCGACTTCATCAACGGCATCAAGCACATGCCGGTCCGCTTCCGGCTCTGATCCGGCGCGCTATCGCCTCGGAGCGGGCCTGCCGTCCCGGGCCACCGTTATCGCCTCGGTGAAACGGCGGTGGCGGGCCAGCTCCTGCTCCACCGGCTCCAGCACGAGCGCGCGGGCCACCTCCCCCACACTCGCGCGCAACGCCCTGTCCGCCTTGCGCGCCCGGCGGCGGGCGCCGATCCAGGCGACGATCCGGGACAGCAGGGCCAGCACGAGGCCGAGCAGGATGCCGCCCAGCAGCAGCGCGGTGGGCCAGGGCAGTTCGCCCGCGGTCGGCACGGGCAGCTCGGGCAGGCGGAGATAGTCCACGACGAACAGGCCGAGCAGCCACAGGGCGCCCGCCACCGCCGTCGCGAGCACCAGCCACTGGGCCGCCCCCGCCACCCGCCACCAGACGGGCCGCCGGGACGCCCCGAGCGAGGTGGTGGCCACGGCCCGGTCGAGCCGGTCCTCCAGCTCGTTGACCCGCGACCGGGCCGCGTGCCGTACGGCGACCGCCCACGCTTCGGGCAGTCCCGCCGAGGCGGCGGCCGCCGCGTCGCGGATCGCCGTGTCCATCTGGGAACGCTGCACGGTGGTGGCCGCCGGGAGCGAGGTCCGCCCGACCGCGTCCCCGGCGGTCTCCGGCACTCCCGCGCCCGAGGCCGGCTCGGACCGGCCCGCGCCCGTGGGCGTGCCGAGGCGGAGCCTGCGGAGCGGATCCGGCCGCAGGCGGCGGATCCACCGGGTGACCGGCCAGCCGGTGGCGGCGACCGAGCGGTGCCGGTGCGCCTTGGCCACCGCGCCCACGACGAGCGGGACCCCTGCGGCCTGCGACAGCGCGGAGGTCAGCGGGCCCGCCAGGGAGCCCACGGGCACCTCCCGGACGGGCACGGCATCGGCCGGCTCCGGCCGCCGGGCCGGCGCTCCACCGCTCACTGGCCCGCCGATGATCGCCCGGCCGTCCGGCGACCGGCGGCCGGCGCCGTCCCCGCCGGGCCCGTGCGACGCGCCGGCCAGGACGTCGGCGGCGGCGCCCACGTCGGCCGACAGGCGGGCGGCCCAGGAGCGCCGGTCGGCGACCCGGGAGGCGAGCAGGGAGCGCAGGTCGGCGACGCCCGCGCCGGTGCGGGCCGAGACGCCGATCACCGGCACCCCGCCCAGGCCGTCCTCGGCGAGCAGCCGCCGCAGGTCCGCCAGGCACCGCTCCGCGGCGGCCGGGGTGAGCCGGTCGATCTGGTTCAGGACGACCACCATGACGTCCCGGTGCCGGACCAGGGGTCTGAGATAGCGGTCGTGCACGGCCGCGTCGGCGTACTTCTGCGGATCGAGGACCCACACCAGCAGGTCGACGAGCTGGGCGAGCCGGTCCACCTCCAGCCGGTGCGCCAGCTCGATCGAGTCGTGGTCGGGCAGGTCGAGCAGGACCAGCCCGGCCAGCTCCTCCTCCCCGTCGCCTCCGGCGTGCGCGGCCCCGTCCCAGGGCACCGCGCCGTCGGCCGTACCGTCCCCGGCGCCGCCCACCTCGTGCCTGCGGGGGATCTCCAGCCAGTCGAGCAGCGGCCCCGATCCGGCTCCCCGCCACAGGGCGGCCTGCGCGGTGGAGGTGGTCGGCCGGGTCACGCCGACCGTGGCGAGGGAGGTGCCGGACAGCAGGTTGAACAGCGACGACTTGCCGCTCCCGGTGGCCCCGGCCAGCGCCGCCACGGTGTGGTCCACCGACATGCTCCGCCGTACCCCGGCCCGGGAGATCACGGCGCGGGCCTGCGCCACCGCCTCGTCGTCCAGCCGTCCCCCGGCCGCCTCGGCGGCCTCCGCCAGGGCCGCCAGCCGGTCGTCCAGGGAGATCGCGCTCTCGCGCCGCAGCAACTTCACCGCTCGCCCACCTCCCGGCCGGCCGCCCTCCGCTCGGCCGCCCTCCGCTCGGCCGATACGGCCGCCTCCTCCTCCACGGGTACGGCCGCCTCCCGCTGCGCGGGGCCTATCTCTTCCCGGGCCGCGGACCCGCCCGCCTCCCGCTCCACCGGTACGGCCGTGCCGCCGGTCCGCGCCGGGCGCCCGTCCCCCCGGCCCTCCACCGCCCGCGCCGCGGCGCGCAGGGCCGGAGCGGCCGTCTCCGGAGGCTCGACGGCGTCCAGCAGGGCGGTGAAGCGGGCGGCCTCCGCGTGCAGGATGTCCTCCACGCGGGTGCGCAGGTCGTCGCGGGCCTTGGTGGTCAGGGTGCGCACGGCCTGGTCGCCGAAGACGGCCTCCAGGAGCTTCTGGCTGAGCACACTGGTCCCTCCGGCGATGCCGACCTCCAGTCCGGTCAGCCCGCCGGTGGAGGCGAACACCGCGATCATCAGCAGCAGACCCGCCCCGTTGACGCCGAACGAGGCGATCCTGGCGGTGGTGCGCCGCTCCGTCCCCTCCTCGCGGACCAGGTCCAGCACGTACGCCTGCCAGTCCCTGACCGCCGTCTCCGCGGCCTGGCGCAGTCCCGCCGAGGCCCGGCCGAGCCGGCCGGCCTCCACCGCCCCCGCTCCCTCCAGCAGCGTCCGCCCGGCGGGCAGGGACGACCACGACTCCAGCGCGCGCTCGGCGGCGCCGTCGGCCGCCGCCCTGATCAGCGCCTCCACGCCGGTCTCCAGCGCCACCCGCAGCTCGCTCTCCGGCGCGGGCCGCCCGGTGAACAGGGCGACCAGGCGGTCGCGCACCCGGCCCACCCGGCTCTCCAGGGAGCGCATCAGATCGCCGGTGCCGATGAAGTCCTGCCAGCGGGCCAGAACCTCGCCGCGCAGCAGCGAGCCGTCCAGCATGCCCTCGTCGAAGGAGGCCAGCCCGGCGGCGTAGGCGGCGGCGATCGCCTCGCGCAGCTCCCCGGCCGCGGCGCGCTGGCGGTCCACGGCGTCGGCGAGCGCGGGGACCCGTACGGCCAGGCTCTCCAGCGCGCCCGACAGGGTCTGGCGCACCACGTCGGCCCGCGCCTGGGCGTCGGCCGCGATGCCGGCCAGCCAGTCGGCGACCGGCCCCACCGCCGGGCGCGGCAGCCGGGCGTTCTCCTCCGGCAGCGTCAGCTCCGGCACCTCGAACAGGCGCGTCCCGCCCAGCCCGTTGGCCTCCAGCAGCCGGGCCAGGTCGGCGGCGACCACGCCCCGGGCCTCCGGCGGGACCCGGGACAGGATCACCGCCAGCGCCGTGCTGCGCTCCCGCGCCGCGCGCAGGAAGCTCCAGGGCACCTCGTCGGCGTAGCGGGCGGCGGTGGTGGTGAACAGCCACAGGTCCGCGGCGGCGAGCAGCTGGGCGGCCAGCTCCCGGTTGGCCGCGACGACCGAGTCGATGTCCGGGGCGTCGAGCAGGGCCAGACCGGGCCTGAGCGCCTCGGCGACGACCACCCGCAGCGTGCCCGGTTCCCCCCGGCCGCTCCCGGTGACGCGGGCGAGGCCGGGCAGGACGTTCTGGGAGGTGAACCAGTCGAGGTCGGCGGGGCTGGTCACCAGCGTGGGCGCCAGAGTGGTGGGGCGCAGCACGCCGGGCTCGGTGACGTCGGCCTCGACCAGGGAGTTCACCAGCGTGGACTTGCCCGCCCCGGTGGAGCCGCCGACGACGGCCAGGAGCGGGGCGTCGATCGCGCTCAGGCGGGGGATGAGATAGTCGTCGAGCTGGCCGGTCAGCTCCCGCAGCGCCCTGCGATCGGCCTCGACGTCTCCGGCCGCGAGGGGGAACAGGTCACGGCCGAGGTGACGCCGCAACTCCCGCAGCGCCGCGAGCCTGTCGTCGTTCGCCTCCACAGGACCGGTCATTCCCGGCGGAGAAGGCCCTAGACATGATTGTGCCCCACCACTCGACCGGGTCACGGGGGCGAACCCGGTAAAGCGGTGGGGCCGGCCCCGGCATCCGCCGGAAGGGCCGGCAGCGGATTCGTCTCCCCCGCAGCTGGAGGCGAATCCCGGACCTTCCGCGTACTCCGGGGTGATCTGGGGTCATCTATATCTATTGGAACGCATCAACCTCAGCGTCAGGTCCGTCCTACCTGAAAATTAGCTGAACGTTCAATCACCTTGTGGAGGCCTGAGAACGTATCCCACCCCGCGCAGAGTGTGGATCAACCGGGGCTCGACCGTGTCGATCTTCCGCCGCAGATAGGAGACGTAGGACTCCACGACCCCGGCGTCGCCGCCGAAGTCGTAGTTCCACACGTGGTCGAGGATCTGCGCCTTGGACAGCACCCGGCCGGTGTTGACCATGAGGTAGTGCAGGAGCTTGAACTCCGTCGGCGACAGCCGTACCACCTCACCGGCCTTCCAGACCTGGTGGGCCTCCTCGTCCAGCTCCAGGTCCCCGACCCGCAGGCGGACCGGCAGGTCCAGGTCCCCCCGGGTACGGCGGAGCACGGCCCGGATCCTGGCCAGCACCTCCTCCAGGCTGAAGGGCTTGGTCACGTAGTCGTCGGCCACCTTCAGGCCGGTCACCTTGTCGTCGGTGGCGTCCCTGGCCGTCAGGAAGAGCACGGGCATCTGCCCGCCCAGCTCGCGCAGCCGCCCCGCCACCGCGAATCCGTCCATGTCCGGCAGCATCACGTCGAGCACGACGAGATCGGGGCGGATCCGCTCGGCGAACTGCACCGCCTCCCTGCCGTCCACCGCGGTCATGACCTCGAAACCGGACAGGCGCAGGCTGGCGGAGAGCAGTTCCCGGATGTTCGGTTCGTCGTCCACCACCAACAGGCGGGCCTCAACTCTGTCCAGCACATCCATGAGGCTCTCCCACCTCTCTGGAGGACGGCTCAGCCCTGGCTGAACGTTTCCTGAGAAGAGCCTCAGCGTCCACGCGCGGCTCCCTCGCTGATCGAGGTGGCGGTCACCGACCCGTCCTCGCCCCTGGCGCCCTGGACGACGACCGTCTTGCCGGCCTCGAGGTCGGAGACCTCGCCCTCCCGGCTGATCCGCACGGCGGTCTCGCCGGTGGTGGTCACGGTGACGACGGAGCCGTTCACGGTCCGGACGTAGACCTTCCCGCCCTCGACCTTCTGCACGGTGCCGACGGTCATCGCGCCCGGACCGGTGCCGCCGGTATTGCCGGTATTGCCCTGCCCGCCCTGTCCACCCGGCCGGCCGTTCTGGCCGTTCTGGCCGTTCTGGCCGCCGAACCCGCCGTAACCGCCGGGACCGCCCTGGCCGCCCTGGCCGCCGAACCCGCCGTAGCCCCCGGGGCCCGCGCCCTGCCGCATCGCGGCGCGCTGGTCGGCCGCCGCCCCCGACCCGCCGCCCACGGCCTTCTGCGCCTGGATGCCCACGATCACGCCCGCCACCAGCATCACCCCGGCGGAGAGCGCCAGCGTGAGCGCCGAGAAGCTCCGGCGGGGCCGTACGACCGGCTCGCCCTCCAGGTCCCCCCGGAACGGGGAGGTCTCCAGCGGCTCCCCGGCGTTCTTGTCAGCCATCTCTCTCCTACTCGTGCCTGCGCGCGGCTATTCGTGACGCAGCGCTTGGATGGGGCGGAGCCTGGCCGCGCGGTTGGCCGGATAGCTCCCGAAGAAAAGGCCGATGCCCACCGAGACGCCCAGCGCCAGCGCGATCGACGAGGGCACCAGCACGGGCTCGATCCCCGCGACGGTGAACCTGGTGCCGGCGAAGGCGACCAGCACGCCCGACAGCCCGCCCACCAGGCTCAGCACCGTCGCCTCCACCAGGAACTGGCCGAGGATCGCGCTCCGGGGGGCGCCGATCGCCTTCCTGATGCCGATCTCCCGGGTCCGCTCGGTCACGGTGACCAGCATGATGTTGGTGATCCCGATGCCGCCGACCAGCAGCGAGATCGCCGCGACCGCGCCGAGCAGCGCCGTGAAGGTGCCGATCGTCGAGCTGACGGTCTCCTGCAGGGTGGCCTGGTTGAGGATGCGGTAGTCGGCCGTGCCCGCGGGGGTGACGCCGTGCCGCTGGTTGAGGATGGCCGTCACCTCGGCCTGCGCCGACTCCGTGGTGCCGGCGCCGGTGGCCTGCACGATGATCGAGCCGAGCGGGCCGAACCCGGTCAGGCTCTGCTGTACGGCCGGCAGCGGCACGATCGCGACGTCGTCGGCGTCCTGCGTCCCTGAGGAGCCGGCCTCCTTGAGCACGCCGACCACGGTGAACGGGACCCCCGAGACGCTGACCTGCCTGCCGACCGGGCTCGCGGCGCCGAACAGCTCCTCGGCCACGGTCCGCCCGATCACCATGACCTTCCTGGCCGCGAGCACGTCGTCGTTGACGAAGTAGGAACCGGTCTCGACGGGCTTGTTCGTGGCCTCGAAGTAGCTGGGGTAGGTGCCGACGAGCTGGGAGATCGTGTGGTCGGCGCCCTCGTACACCGCGGTGGCGGAATTGGCGGTCACCACCGGGGACACGCTCTTGACCGACGGGGCCTGGCCGGGGTCGGCCAGCGCCCTGGCGTCCTCCAGCGTGAGCTGCCTGGCCTGGGTACGCGGCCCCTCCTGCCGGCCGCCCGCTCCCCCGCCCGCGCCGAAGCCGCCGCCACCGCCGCCGAAGGACGCCGAGACGGTCAGGGTGTTGGCGCCGAGCCGCTGGATGCTCTGCTGGATGCCCTGGGAGGCCCCCTCGCCGAAGGCGACCAGCATGATCACCGCCGCCACCCCGATGAGGATGCCGAGCGTGGTCAGGAAACTGCGCAGCTTGTTGGCCGCCAGCCCGCGCAGGGCGAAGCGCAGGATCTCCATCCGGCTCATCCGGCGGCCTCCGTGGTCATGCGCGGCGGGAGGCCGTCCACCGGCGCCTGCCTGCGGTCCTCGACGATCTGCCCGTCCACCAGGCGGATGACCCGCTTGGCGTGCGCGGCCACGTCGTCCTCGTGCGTGATGACCACGATGGTCCGGCCGGAGGCGCTCAGCCCGTCGAGGATCCGCAGCACGTCCTCGGTCGAGCGGGTGTCGAGGTTGCCGGTCGGCTCGTCGGCCAGCAGGAGCGCCGGCGCGGTGACCAGCGCCCTGGCCACGGCCACCCGCTGCTGCTGCCCGCCGGACAGCTCGTTCGGCTCGTGGTGCACGCGCTCGGACAGGCCCACCCGCTCCAGCGCGGCCAGCGCCCGCGACCGGCGCTCGGCCGCGGGGACCCCGCCGTAGGCCATGGGCAGCTCCACGTTGGCCAGCGCGCTCATCCTCGGGATGAGGTTGAACGACTGGAACACGAACCCGATCTTCCTGTTCCGCAGGATCGCCAGCTGCCGCTCGCCGAGGGCGCCGACGTCGGTGCCGTCGATGAGGTAGGAGCCCGAGGAGGGCACGTCCAGGCAGCCCAGGATGTTCATGAGCGTGGACTTGCCGGATCCGGAGGCGCCCATGACCGCCACGTAGTCGCCCCGCTCGACCGTCAGGCAGACCCCGCGCAGGGCGCGCACCCGCGCGTCCCCCTCGCCGTGCACCTTGACCAGGTCCCGTACCTCCAGGACCGGGACGCTCATCGCCCGCCTCCGCCCGTGCCGGGACCGACCAGGCCGCCGCGGCCGCCCCCGCCGCCGAGACCGGGGAAACCGCCGCCCTGCTGGGTGGTGCCGGTGGTGACGGCCGGGCGCACGACCTGCTCGCCTTCGCCGAGGCCCGAGGTGACCTCGGTGAGCTCGTCGCCCTTCACCCCGAGCTCGACCGGGACGGCGGCCTGCCGGCCGTCCCGCAGGACGGTCACGGTGCTCTGCCCGCCCGCGGTGGAGATCACGGTGGAGGCGACCGCCAGGACGTCCTCGGCCCGCTCGACGACGACCTTCACGGTGGCCGTCTGGCCGAGCCTGATCTCCTCGGGGACCTCGGTGAAGGAGATCGTCACCGGATACTGGACCACGTTGCCGCTGGTGGCCGCGGTCGGCTGGATCTGGGTGACCTTCCCCGTGGCGGTGACGCCGGTCAGCGCGTCGAACGTGATCGAGGCCGTCTGGCCGACCTTCAGCCTGGTCACGTCCGACTCGGTGAAGGTGCCGACGATCTTCAGCTTGCCCGTGTCGGCGAGCTCGATGAATCCGCCCGCCGTACCGCCGGAACCGCCGGAACCGCCGGAACCGCCGGAACTCTCAGCGCCGCCGGAGCCGCCGGAGTTCCCGGTGCCGCCGGACGTCCCCGACGGGCCCGAGCTGCCGGAGGAGCCGCCGACCGTGCCGTTGACGGTGACGACCGTGCCGGCGAACGGGGCTTTGATCACCGTCCCGTCCACCGCGCGCCGCGCCTCCCGGTAGGTGTTGCGCGCCTCGATGTACTGGGCGTACCCGGCGGCGGTGGAGGTGTCGTCGTCGGCGGAGTCGAGGGCGGCGGCGGCCGCGTCCAGGCTCTCGCGCGCGGCGGTGTCGTCCAGGCGGGCGAGGACCTGGCCCTCGGCGACCTTCTCCCCCGGCTCGACGTAGATCTTCTCCACCGTGCCGCCCGACCCGAAGCCCAGCGCCCGCGCCCGGCTGCTCTCCACGGTCCCGGACGCCGACACCGAGGCGACCACCGTGCCCCGGCTGACCGTCACGGTCCGCACCGCGGTCTCGGCACCGGCCGGAGAGGCGGCGGCGCCGAGGGAGGAGTAGGCGATCCCCGCGCCGCCCAGCAACAGGACCCCCAGGGTCCCGTTCACGATCAGCGCTCTGCGCTTGGTCGACAGCTTCACAGCGTCAGACCCTTGCGCAGGAATCTTGAGCCTGACCCGGTTGAAGCTGAAGGTTCACTGCAGGCCCCGGAGGGGAGGCGCGGCCCACAGCCAACCTTCAGGTGCCGCTGAGGGAGAAGTGAATCACGCGGGCCAGGATGGTCCGCCATGAGACCGACCAATCTCCCGAAGAGCGTACGGGCGGGAGGGCTGGCGCTGGCCGCCCTCGTCCTGGCGGGCGCGGGCGCGATCCACGCCCTCGGCGACGACCCGTCCGGCACGCCTCGGGCCGAGCTGGCCGCGGCCCGGCGGGGGACGGTGACGGCCGCGGTGTCCGCGGCGGGCAACACCGTCGACGCCGACACCCGCGAGCTGGCCTTCAGCGGCTCGGGAAAGGTCACCCGGGTCTATGTGAAGGCCGGGCAGAAGGTCGGCGCGGGCGACGTGCTCGCCAGGATCGACTCCACCGCCGCCCGCGAGCGCCTCACCGCCGCCCGCGCCAGGCTCGCCGCCGCCCAGGAGTCCCTCGAAGCGGCGGAGAACGGCACCTCCGGCGGCTCCGGAGGCACCCTCCCCGGTGGTTCCGGGACCTCCGGCGTTTCCCAGGGCGCCGGCTCCGGAACCACCGGCACCTCCCAGGGCAAGGATTCCGGGAGCCCTGACGCCTCCCAGGGCACCGGCTCCGGGACCACCGGCGCCTCCGGCTCCTCCCAGGGCACGGGCTCCGGCCGGACGGCGACCGCCCGGCCGCAGACCGGGTCCGGCTCGTCCCGGCAGGCGGACTGCCTGCCCACGGCCTCCCCGGCCGCGTCCGGCCGCCCCGCCACCACGCCGGTCCCCACTCCCACTTCCCTCCCGAGCGGATCGTCCGCGCCGGTCACCCCTCAGGCGCCCCAGGAGATCGCACCCGCCGACGCCGCCCGCATCGGTGACGTCGCCCCCGGTGACACGGCCCCCGTCCGCGGTACGGCCGACGCCGCACCCGCCGGCCGGGTGGTGCCCGCCGGGTACACATCCGGCACAGCCCTCACCGCGGAGTCCGCCGCGGCCCCCTCGACGTCTTCGGCGTCTCCTCCGGCCTCCCCTGCAGCGTCCTCCTCGATGTCCCCCACGGTGTCCCCCTCGTCGTCCTCCACCGCGTCCTCCACCGCGTCCTCCACCGCGGCCTCCGCCCGGCGCCAGGTCTCCTCCCCGTCCGCCACCGCCTCGTCCTCGCCCTCCACGCCCCGGCCCGCGCCGACCGTCACGGTCACGGCGACCCCGACCGTGACCGTGACGGCCACCGTCACCGCCACGGTGACGGTCACCGCCACACCGCGGGCCACGGCCACCTCGCGACCCACCGCCGGCAGGACCCCCGCCCCGGGCGCCACCACCGCCTGCGCGGGACCGGGCGCCACCGGTACGGACTCCACAGGGACCGGTCCCACCGGGACGGGAACCCCGGACACCGGGAACGCCCAGCGCGGCCTCAGCCTTGAGCAGGCCGAGGCCGAGGTGAAGCGGGCACAGGCCGAGGTGACCGACGCCGAGGAGGAGCTGGCGGGCGTGCGGATCGTCGCCCCGAAGGACGGGACGGTCCTGTCCGTGGCCGGAGCCGTCGGCGACACCGCGGGCACCGGGGCGTTCCTCACCCTGGGCGACCTCGACGAGCTCCAGGTCTCGGCGCTGTTCACCGAGTCGGACATCGGGAAGCTGGAGCTGGGGCAGCGGGCGGCGATCACCCTGGCCACCGGGGAGGGGACCGGGCACACCGGTACGGTCACCCGCATCGACCCGGCCGCGACCGTCACCGACCGCCTCGTGCGGTACGCGGTCACCGTCGCCTTCGACGACCCGCCGCAGGACCTCCTGGTCGGGCGGACCGCCACGGTCACGGTGACGGTCGAGGAGTCGGAGCAGGCGCTCTACGTCCCGGCGCAGGCCGTACGGACGGGGGCGGACGGGTCCGCGGTGGTCACCCTCCAGGACGGCAGGCAGCGCGTCGTGGCGACGGGCGTCCGGGGCGACCGGTACGTGGAGATCACCGAAGGGCTCTCCGACAGCGACCGGGTGGTCCTGCCGGGTGCCGCAGGCGGGGAGTTCCCCGACGGCGGCTGGCCCGGCGGCCCGGCGGCCCCGTGAGCCCGGCCGATCCCGGCTTCCCCCCGGGAGGCCCGGTCGATCCCGCTCTCTCCCCGGGAGGCCCGGTCGGTCCCCGCCTCCCCCCGGCAGGCTCAGTCGGCCTCGGGGGCGAGGGGGAGGACGACGCGGAAGGTCGCGCCCTTGCCGGGGGTGGACTCCACGCCCACCGTGCCGCCGTGGGCCTCGACCATGGCGGCGACGATGGACAGGCCCAGGCCGCTGCCTCCGGCGGCGGGGTCGCGGCGGCCGCGGGCGGAGTCGGCGCGGTAGAAGCGTTCGAAGACGCGCTCGCGCTGCTCGGCGGTGAGGCCCGGGCCCTCGTCTGCCACCTCGATGACGGCCATGCCGTCCCGCGCGTGGAGCATGATCCGGACGGGGGTGCCCTCCGGGGTGTGGGTGAGCGCGTTGGTCATCAGGTTGCCCACGACCTGGCGCAGCCGTACCTCGTCGCCCATGACGATCAGCGCGGCCCCGTCGACCGAGAGTGTGATCTCCCGCTCCGGGGCCAGGATCCGGGCGTCGTGGACGGCGTCGGCGGCGATGGCCAGCAGGTCCACCGGGCGCATGGACATCGGCCGCTGCTGGTCCAGCCGGGCCAGCATCAGCATGTCGTCCACGAGCAGGCCCATCCTGACCGCCTCCGACTCCATCCGGGCCATCAGCGGCGTGGCGTCGATGTCGGGCGCCTGGCGGTAGAACTCGGCGAAGCCGCGGATCGACGTCAGCGGCGTACGGAGCTCGTGGGAGGCGTCGGCGACGAACCTGCGCATCCGCTCCTCGGACCTGCGGGCCGCCGCCTCCGACTCCGACCGGGCCCGGAACGCCGTCTCGATCTGGGCGAGCATGCCGTTCAGCGACCGGCCCAGGCGGCCGACCTCGGTGTTCGGGTCCACGGCGGGAACGCGGCGGCTCAGGTCTCCGGCGGCGATCGCCTCGGCGGTGCGCTCGATCTCCTCCAGCGGGCGCAGGCTGCGCCGGATGACCGCCACACCCGCCCCGGCCAGCGCCAGCATCAGGCCGCCGCCGCCGAGGAGCTCGATCAGGGCGAGCTGGCCGACGATCTGCCGGACCTCCGCCATGTCGACGGCCACGACCATGCTCCCTCCGGTGTCCAGCCGGACCACGCGGACCCGCCACTCCCCGATGCTGTACAGCCCCGCCGCCGCGTCGGCGCGCACCGGCGGGATCGCCTTGCCCTCCACGTCCGCCCCGCTGAGCGGGACGATCACCCGTCCGTCGGGGCCGCGGAGCTCCGCCTTCATGTCGGGCGGCATGATCTTGTTCGCCAGGTCGAACGGGGCCGGGCGGTTCAGGCGGCGCAGCAGGTTGCCGGTGGTGATGTCGATCTGGCTGTCCACCCGGTCGATCAGGTAGCCGCGCATGATCGAGACGCTGCCCACGCCGATCAGGAGCAGCGCGATGGCCAGCAGTACGAGGATGACGGCGATGAGCTTGACGCGGAGGGGGGTCCGGGTGAGCATCACGGGCTCGGTGGGAGGCGGAGCACGTAACCGACCCCGCGCAACGTGTGGATCATGCGGGGGTCGGTGTTGTCTATCTTCCTGCGGAGCACGGAGACGTAGGATTCCACGATCCCCACGTCACCGCGGAAGTCGTAGTCCCAGACGTGGTCGAGGATCTGCGCCTTGGACAGCACGCGCCCGGCGTTCGCCATGAAATAGCGCAGCAGCTTGAACTCCGTCGGCGACAGCGCCACCGCCTTGCCCTTGCGCCACACCTCGTGGCTCTCCTCGTCGAGCTCGATGTCGGCGAAGGTGAGCCGGGGCGGCCGGGCGAAGGGGTCTCCCCCGCCGGTACGGCGCAGCACGGCCCGGATGCGGGCCACGACCTCCTCCAGGCTGAACGGCTTGGTGACGTAGTCGTCCCCGCCGACGGTCAGGCCGCGGATCTTGTCCTCGACGGCGTCGCGGGCGGTGAGGAACAGCACGGGCGTGTCGGTGCCGCCGCCGCGCAGCCGCCGTACGACGTCGAAGCCGTTCATGTCCGGGAGCATCACGTCGAGCACGATGAGGTCCGGGCGGTGGCGCTGTACGGCCGCGACGGCGTCGGTGCCGTTGCCTGCGGTGTTCACCCCGAATCCGGCGAACCGCAGGCTCGCGGCGAGGAGTTCGAGGATGTTGGGCTCGTCCTCGACGATCAGCAGGCGGGCTTCGGGGGATTCGCTCACGGGAATTATCTTCACCCGCCCACATGAGAAAGCCGTTAAGAGGACAGAACAGAGGTTATCCCCACCAGGTGCCTGGCTATCGCCAGACTGGACGTCGCCGCAGGTGAGGGGGCATTTCTAAGCAGAGCGATCCGGCCGTACGCGTCTATCACGAAATCATCGGACAGGCTCCCGTCGCGGGCCACGGCCTGCGCCCGGACGCCTCCGGCGGTCCTGACGAGGTCGGCCCCGGTCAGGGCGGGCACATAGCGGCGCGCGGCCTTCAGGAAGGCGCCCTTGGCCAGGGAGCCGGCCACCTCCCTGATCCCGGTCCGCCAGTGCCGGGCGGCCATCCTCCGGGTGCCCTCCCAGGCCGCGATCCGGCGCAGGTCAGCGAGGTCGACGTCACGCCAGGAGTAGCCCTCCAGGGCCAGCGCCATCACCGCGTTGGGGCCGACCAGCACCTCGCCGTCGATCCGGCGGGTCAGGTGCACCCCCAGGAACGGGTAGCGGGGGTCGGGCACCGGGTAGATCAGGCCGCGGACCAGGTGCCCGGCCTCCTCGGTCAGCGCGTAGTACTCCCCGCGGAAGGGGACGATCCGTACCTCTCCCACGATCCCGGCCATCCGGGCGACGGCGTCGGTGCCGAGCCCGGCGCAGACGACCAGCCCGTCGAAGCTCAGCCTGCGCCGCCCCTGCGGGCCGTCGACCAGCACCTCCACCCCGCTCGCGGTCTCCCGCAGCGCGCGGACCTCGTGCGAGAGCCGTACCGACCCTCCCGCCTTCTCCACGTCCCGGGCCAGGCAGCGGGCGACCTCGGGGAAGTCGACGATCGCGGTGTGCGGGGAGTGCAGGGCGGCCACCCCGACGGCGTGCGGCTCGATCTCCCGCAGGGCCAGCGCGTCCAGTTCGGCGAGGCCGGGGACGCCGTTCTCCCGGGCGCGGTCGGCGATGGCCCGCAGGCCGGACCGCTCGGCGGCGGTGGAGGCGATGACGAGCTTGCCGACCTCGTCGTACGGGATGGCGTGCTCGGCGCAGTACTCACGCAGGAGCGCGACGCCGTCCCGGCAGAGCTTCGCCTTGAGCGAGCCCGGCCGGTAGTACAGGCCCGCGTGCACGACTCCGCTGTTGTGCCCGGTCTGGTGGGCCCCGACGCGGTCCTCCTTGTCGAGGACCGTCACCCGGGCGCCGCGGGTCAGCATGAGCTCGCGGGCCATCGCCAGCCCGACGATGCCCGCGCCCACGACCCCGATGTTCATGACAGGACCTCCTCAAGAGCCCGCGACGCGCATTCCCGAAAGCTAGCGGCAACCCGGCCGCAGGAGAAGAGATGCGGGAGAGCGGCCCCCGGGGCGGGTAAACGGCTCCGTGGAACCCCCACTTCCGGACAGAAAAATAAACCGGGTTTGATTTTGAACCGAGTTCGTTTTTATTGTGGGAAGGTGACGGGCTTACGGGAACGGAAGAAGGAACAGACCCGGCGACGGATCGCCGAGACAGCCCTGCGGATGTTCGCCGGACGCGGCTTCGAGGCGGTGACGGTCAACGAGATCGCCGAGGCCGCCGAGGTCGCGAAGGTGACCTTGTTCAAATACTTCCCTACCAAGGAGTCGCTCGTCCTGCACGGGGTGGGCGAGGACGATCTGGCCGGCATCGTCGCCGGACGCCCGCCCGGGCAGCCGCCTCTGGAGGCGTTGCGGGCGCACTGCATGGCCTTCCTCGCCTCCTCCGTGGCGACGCAGGACACGGACGAGCTGGTCACCCGGGTCCATGTGATCCTCGGCAGCCCGGCGCTGAGAGCCGGCGCCGGCGCTCTCCTCTACCGGCAGCGCCGCGCGCTGGCGAAGGCGCTGGCCGAGGAGCACGAGGAGACGGCCGCGGCTCTGATGGCGGCCCAGATCACCGCCTGCCTGCACACCGTCCAGGAGTCGTTCTTCCAGCGCCTGGTGGCCGGGTCCGCGCCGGAGGCGGCCTACGACCACCTGGAGGGGGACGTCGAGCTCGCCTTCGACCTGCTGGAGCACGGCGTCGGTCTCGGGTCGCCGCGGTTGTCCGACGGCCGTCCCGGCGAGCCCGGCAGGTGCTGAAGACGGCTTCCGGAGGGCGTGGGAAACGGCTCTCGGCAGGTGCTGGAAGCGGCTCCGGCGGCCGTCCTAGCGGGCCCGGCGGGCGATGAAGACGATGACGCCGGTCGCTCCGGCCGCCACGGCCAGCCACAGGGCCACGGCCGAGAAGGGCACGCCCGCGTCGTCCTGCGCCGGCTCGGCCTCCGTCCGGTCCCCGGCGGCCTCCGCTCCGCCGCCCGGCGCCCCGGAGGCCGTGCCGGAGGGGACGGGGGTGGGCTCCGGGGCCGCCGCCCGCAGCACCTCCTCGGGGAGCGGCACCCGGTAGACCGGGCTGCGGGAGCCCTCGGTGCCGGTCAGCAGCGCCGTGCCGTCGGCCGTGTACGCGATCGACTCGGCCTGTTCCAGCTGGGGCATCTCCACCCGGGCGAGCTGCTCGCCGGGCGCGCTGTAGACCGTGGCGGAGAAGTAGGTCCTGATCACGAAGCTCGACCCGTCGGGGGCGTAGGCGGCGTCGGTCGCCATGATCGGCGCCGGGCCGATCCTGCGCAGGATGTTGACCTTGTCGGTGCGCAGCCGCTTCGGCGCCTGGTAGATCGAGCCGGAGAACTCCTTGCTCACGATCTGGAGCCGCCCGGTGCGCGGGTGGACCATCAGACCCTCCGCGTTGTGCCCGCCGTCCTCGTAGCGGAATCGATAGCGTACGGCGGGCAGGGTCGCATCCCGCAGCGAGGCCGGCTCCTGCACCTTGTAGACCGAGATGTCGGGCCAGGCCCCCTCGAAGTTGTCGCCGATGTCGGCGAACCAGAGCACCCCCCGCCCCGTCTGCGGGTCCCTGGACGCGGCCATCGCCTCCCAGTCGCGGGCGTCGGCGCCCCGCAGGGTGAACGTCGCCCGGGTCCGCCCGTCGCCTCCGACGGCGAAGAAGACCGGTCCCGCGGAGCTGTCGTTGTGGGTGTAGTAGACGTCCTCGTGCGAGGGGGAGAGCGCCAGCCCGCTCGACTCGGTGATCCGCTCGTCCGTGAACCGGAAGAGAACGCGCTCGCCCTCACCGGACTCGCCGTCCACCGGATTCCCGGACTCACCGCCCACCGGGTTCCCGGACCCGCCGTCCCCCCGGTCGGACTCACCGCCCACCGGGTTCCGGGACCCCACGCTCACCGGTGCCGCCGACCCGGCCTCCGCCCGCGCCCCGGCCCCGGCGTGGGCTTGGGCACCGCTCCCGGCTCCCGGCAGGAGGCTCACCGCGACCACTCCGGCCGCGACGAACCCACGAATCAGGACATCCCCCGCTCTGCTCCGCATTCAGCCATCATGCCCTGACAGCAGCGAGCACAGGCGCCGCAACAGGCGCTCGCCGGTGCCCAGGACCTCCGCGCCGTCGCCGGACAAGGTAGCGGCACCAACCAGCGCTTCCCCCTTTAGGTGTATAACTCTAAGAGTTATAGTTCTAAGGGGTATACCTCTAAGGAGCACTCGGTGATTCGCAAACCCGATCACGTCTTCGCGCGGGACGCGGAATGGACCGCGCTGAGCAGGTTCGCGGAAAGCCGGGCGCCGAGCACCCGGCTGGGCGTCGTCAGCGGCCGGCGCAGGCAGGGCAAGACTTTCCTCCTCAACGCCCTCGCCGAACAGGTCGGCGGCTTCTACTTCGTGGCCACCGACGACACCGAGACCGAAGGTCTGCGGAGATTCGGCGAGGCCCTCGCCCTGCACACCGGCGGCGGGGGCCAGTATCACTTCGACAACTGGGACCAGGCCGTCGAGAGGCTCTACGCCACGATCCCCGAAGGGATCATCGTCATCGACGAGTTCCCCTATCTGGCCAAGGCCAGTCCGGTCCTCCCCTCCCTGCTCCAGCGGGCCTTGGATCCCGGAGGCACGGCCCGGCGGTCGGAGGCGAAGCTGCTGCTCTGCGGCTCCGCGATGTCGGTCATGGGCGGCCTCCTCGCGGGTAACGCCCCGCTTCGCGGGCGCGCGAGCCTGGAACTCATGGTGAGCCCCCTGGACTATCTCGCCGCGGCCCGGTTCTGGGGGTGCGACCGCGACCACGAACTGGCGGTCCTCCTGCACTCCGTCGTCGGGGGCACCCCGGCCTACCGGCACGAGTTCGTCTACTCCGACGTCCCCGGCGCGTGCGAGGAGTTCGACGACTGGGTGGTCAGGACCGTACTCAACCCGATGGTCCCGATCTTCCGCGAGGCCCGGTACCTCCTCGCCGAAGAGGCCGAAATCCGTGACCCCGCGCTCTATCACGCCGTTCTGGGCGCCATCGCCTCCGGGCACAATACGCGCGGCGGCGTCGCGAGCTATCTCGGGCGCCCTTCGACCCACATCGGCCATCCCCTGACGGTCCTGGAGGACAGCCGTCTGATCACCCGCGAGCAGGACGCGTTCGCCTCCGGCAAGTCCGTCTACCGGATCGCGGAACCGCTCATCACCTTCTACGAGAGTGTCATGCGCCGCACGTGGAGCTTCCTCGAACGCGGACTCGCCGAGCAGGCATGGGCCGTGTCCGGCAGCGGATTCCGATCCCAGGTGGTCGGTCCGCACTTCGAGGAGCTGTGCCGGGAGTTCACCATCCGCAACAGCCTCGAACTCTTCGGTGAGCTGCCGGAGCGGGTCGCCTCCGGAGTCGCGCCGAATCCCGCGACGAGAAAGCAGATCCAGGTCGACGTCGCGGTGCTGGCCCCGGGTGAGCCGGGCAGGCCCTCCCGCCTGCTCGCGCTGGGCGAGGCGAAGTGGGGCAAGGTCATGGGGTTGCGGCACCTCGAACGGCTCCGCACGGCCAGAGACCTGCTGGCGGTCAGGAAGCACGACACGGAGGGCACCCGGCTGATCTGCTACGGCGGCGCCGGTTTCGACGACGATCTCCGCGCCGCCGCGGCGGACGACACCCGGATCGTCCTCGTCGACCTCCCCCGGCTGTACGGCCGGGCGGCCTGAAGCGCGGCCCCCGGGAGAACCCGTCATCCGGTATGCGACATGCCCGATTCCTCCCTCCGGGGAGCGGGGCCTGGGATAGCGTGGCCCGCCGTGACCGACTTCATCGCCGTCCCCTTCTATGACCTGTTTCATGAGAACGGGCACGTACCGAAGATCCGTGAGAAGCTGCCCGCCCTGCTGACCGGTGTGACGCGGAGCATCCTGGAGATCGGCGCGGGCACCGGGATGATCACCACGTCGCTCGCCGAGTGGACTCCGGCCGAGATCTTCGCGCTGGAGCCCTCGGAGGGCATGCGCGCGGTGCTGCTGTCCCGGCTGGCCGGGCGCCCCGAGCTGCTCAAGCGCGTCACCGTGCTGCCCTGTGACGCCCTGAGCGTGGACCTGGCCGAGCCGGTCGAGGCCATGGTGATGATCAACGTGATGTACGCGCTGGAGCCGGACTACCGCAAGCGGATGTGGCCGGTGCTGGCCGGGCAGCTGGAGCCCGGCGGTCTGCTGGTGTTCACCTGGCGCGCCGGAGGCGCCCCGGAGCCGCGCCCGCTGCAGGAAGTGGAGTCGCGCCAGGTGGGCCGGCACACCTACAGGGTCCTGGTGGAGATCACCGAGTCGGGCCAGGAGGCGAGCAAGGCCCGCTATCTGTACCAGATCGCCGAGGGCGACACGATCATCGCCGAAGAGGAGATCGTCGGCCACGCCTACCGTCCCCCGTGGGAGACGATCGAGGCGGAGCTGACCGGCGCGGGCTTCGTCCAGCAGGCCGACGCGCCCGACGGGATGCTGGCCTGGCGCCTCGGCTGAGGCCGGGCGGATCGGGGAGGACCGGGTCGGGGCGGATCGGAAAAACCGGGAAGGGGCGCCGGGCTGCGGCGAAGAAGGGATATCTCGTTCTTCCGGCAAGGGAGACCCTCGCATGAGCGCAGTGCCCGACGAGACGTCGATCGTCGACCCCGACCGGTTCGGCGCCGTCTTCGACGCTCACTACGGGGAGATCCGCCGCTACATCGGGCGCCGGCTCGACATCGCCACCGCCGAGGACCTCGCCGCCGAGACCTTCCTGATCGCCTTCCGCCGGCGCGGCCGGTTCGACCCCGGGCGGGGTGCGGTACGGCCCTGGCTGTACGGCATCGCCACCAACCTGGTCAACCGGCACCGCCGGGCGGAGCTGCGCCGCTATCGGGTCCTGGCCAGGACCGGGCCGCCTGCGGACGACGACGGCCACGACCAGCGGGTGGTGGACCGCGTCGCGGCGGGGGTGACGGTCGGCCGGCTCTCGGAGGCGCTGGCGCGGCTGTCGCGCGGGGAACGTGACGCGGTCCTGCTCGCCGCCTACGGGGAACTCACCTACGACGAGATCGCCGAGGCCCTCGGGGTGGCCTGCGGCACCGTGGCCTCCCGGCTCAGCCGGGCCAGGACCAAGCTGCGCGACTGGCTGGGAGTGGAGGTCTGATGGACACCTTCAGGATCATCGGCGATGTGATGCCCGACGTCCCGGCCCCGGCCCAGGAGACGGTCGCCGCGGCGAGGGCCGGCATGCTCCGCGCCCGCCGCCGGTTTCCCCTCCGGACCGGGATCGCGGTCGCGGCGGCGGCCACGGTCGCGGTGATCGGCACGGCCGTCGCCGTCCCCCGGCCGGGGGACGGCACGGCGGTCACGGCGGCCGTGCCGAGCCCCGGGGAGGTGCTCGGCGAGGTGGCGGACCGGCTGGCCCGGCGGGAGGAGCCCGAGCGGGTGAGCTGGCGGGTGGAGACGGAGCTGGTCGACCGGTCGCCGTTCACGGGGGACGTGCTCGCGGGGGACGCGTTCACGGTCGAGAACCGGAGCATTGAGGTCAGGTGGGCGGGGCCGTACGGGGCGACCGTCACCCAGGCGACCCCGATCGGGGCCGGGCCCTTCACCGCGGCGGACAGGGCGAAGTGGCGGAAGATGGGGTCGCCCCGGATCTGCGGGACGGACAGCGAGTGCGGGAACGACCAGTACGACCGGATCCCCTACGGCCGCACCCGCTACACCCCCGGTCCGCCGGCCGACTACGACGTGTTCGGCCTGCGGCTGGGCATGCGGGAGCTGCGCGGGCTGCCGCGGGACCCGAAGGGGCTGAGGACGGAGATCGTCTCGCGCTGGGCGCCGGTGCTGGAGTCCGCCGGCGGGCGCGGCGGGGAGGCCCCCGCCCCGGTGCCCACCTTCTCGCAGGACGACGTGGTGTGGCAGGTGGGATGGGAACTGCTCGCCGAGGTCCCGGCCACCCCCGAAACCCGGGCGGCCGTCCTGCGCATGCTGGCCGCGACGCCGGGCGCGCGGCTCGCCGACGGCCTCCGGGACGCCGCCGGGCGGGCCGGCCTGGCCATCACGCGCGCCTCCATGGCGCCGGGGCTGGAGACGAGAATCCTGATCGACCGCGACACGGGCGATCCGCTCGCCTCCGAGCTGGTGGACACCGCCGCCGGACCGCAGGACCCGCCCGCCGGGAGCGCGTACTCCTCCCGGCTGGTGCGGCGGATCGGCTGGACCGACGAGGTCCCCGTCCTCCCCGAGGGCTGTACGGCGCAGCGCGACGACCTGTGCCTGCGATGACGACCTGTGCCCGCGACGAGCGCCGGGACTCCCGGACACTCCCCGGGCGGGGCTCGCCTGGAGTGCGCTCCAGGTCCCTAGGCTGGATCACATGGAATACACGCAGCTTGGCCGTACCGGCCTGAAGGTCAGCCGCCTCTGCCTGGGCACCATGAACTTCGGCCCCGCGACCACGGAGGAAGACTCCTTCGCGATCATGGACCGGGCCCACGAGCTGGGGATCAACTTCTTCGACACGGCCAACGTCTACGGCTGGAAGAAGGGCGAGGGCATCACCGAGAACATCATCGGACGCTGGTTCGCCCAGGGCGGCGGCCGTCGCGAGAAGACGGTCATCGCCACGAAGCTCTACGGCGGGATGGGCGACTGGCCCAACGAGGACCGTCTTTCCGCGCTGAACATCCGCCGGGCCTGCGACGCCTCGCTCAAGCGCATGCAGACCGACTACATCGACCTCTACCAGGCTCACCACGTCGACCGGAACACCCCGTTCGAGGAGTTCTGGGAGGCCATGGACATCCTGAAGCAGCAGGGCAAGATCCTGTACGTCGGGTCGTCCAACTTCGCGGGCTGGCACATCGCCAAGGCCCAGGAGGAGGCCCGCCGCCGGAGCACCGTCGGCCTGGTCTCCGAGCAGTCCCACTACAACCTGATCGTCCGGGCCCCCGAGCTGGAGGTCATCCCGGCATGTGAGGACTACGGGCTCGGCCTGATCCCGTGGAGCCCGCTGGCGGGCGGCCTGCTCGGCGGCATCCTCCGGAAGATCGACAAGGGTCGCTCGGCCTCGGAGAACATGGTCAAGGAGCTGGAGAAGCACCGGAGCAAGATCGAGCAGTACGAGGCGTTCTGCGACGAGCTCGGCGAGGACCCTGCCAACGTCGGCCTGTCCTGGCTGCTGCACCAGCGGGCCGTCACCGCGCCGATCATCGGCCCGCGTACGCTCGAGCAGTTCGACGGCACCGTCAGGGCTCTGGAGATCGAGCTCGACGACAAGGCGCTGGCCCGTCTCGACGAGATCTTCCCCGGGTTCAGGACGGCCCCCGAGGAGTACGCCTGGTAGAGGCGTTCAGGACACCTCAGGACACGAAAGCGCCGATCACCACGAGGAGCACGAGCAGCGCGAGCACCGTGGGCAGCAGCCAGCGACGGGGACGATCCACGTTCTGGAGCCTAGCCCCGCCCACCGGGTGCCCGCGCCGTCAGGGGCCATCGCGCGACGGTCTCGTAGCGGACCGCGGCCCCCAGGTGGCTCCTCACCAGGTGCACGGTCCCGGCCTCCCACGGGGCCCCGGCGAACGACTCGAAGTCCTCGACCAGGGAACGCACGTCGGCGTCCTCGCGCGATCTGGCCAGGGTCAGGTGCGGCCGGTATCTGCGGCTCTCGTCCACCTGTACGGCTCCCGCCCGCCGCGCCCCGGCGGCCAGCGAGCCGGCCAGGCGGACGAGCGGGGACCGGCCGCCCTCACGCGGGCCCCCGTCCTCGCGCGGACTCCCGACATCGTGCGGACTCCCGACATCGTGCGGGCCCGCGTCCTCGCGCAGGCCGGCCCAGAACACGCGCGCCCTGCGGGCCGAGGGGAACGCGCCCGCGCCGGTGAACGCCAGCGTCATCGGAGCGTGGCGCGACACGGCGCGGGCGAGGCGCTCGTGCAGCTCCGGCAGGACCTTCTCCGGCACCTCGCCCAGGAACGCCAGGGTCAGATGCCAGTTCGCCCGGTCGATCCAGCGGAGCCGGGGCCAGGCGGCACGGTGCGGGCCGAGCGCGCCGGCGAGCTCATCGCACGCCGGCTGCGGCGGCAGCAACCCCACGAACAGCCGCATGCGACCTCCTGCCGATCACCTTCGTCAGCATTATCGCCGCGCCGACGCCGAGCAGGGTGAGCGCCCCGCCGACCATCACGCCCGCGCGCGGGCCGCCGAGGTCGGCGATCCAGCCGAGCAGCGGCGCGCCGATCGGGGCGCCGCCGGTGAACACCAGCACGTAGATGCCCATCACCCGGCCGCGCATCTCCGGCGAGGTGGCGAGCTGGACACTGGAGTTGGCGGAGGTGTTGACGGAGATCAGCGCGACGCCGGTGGGGATGAGCAGGAGCAGATAGACCGGGTACCACGGCGCCAGGCCGGTGGCGATCTGGAACAGGCCGAACGAGACCGAGCCGCCGATCAGCAGCCGCCGGCTGGGCTTGGTCCGCCGGGCCGCCATCAGCGCGCCGCCCAGCGCGCCCACCGCGAACATGCTGGAGGCCAGGCCGAAGGAGGCCGCACCCGAGCCGAAGACCTCGCTGGACATCAGCGCGATCGACATCGAGAACGACTGCGTGCACAGCGAGACGAAGGCGACCAGCAGGATCGGCATGAGCAGTTCCTGCCGCGCCAGCACGTAACGCAGACCCTCGCGCAGCTGGCCCTTCTCCCTGGGCACCGGCGCGGGGGTGGTCAGCTCCGAGGCCCGCATCATCACCAGGCCGCCGAGCACGGCCAGGAACGAGACCGCGTTGATCAGGAAGATCGGCCCGGTCCCGCCCAGCAGGGCGATCAGCACACCCGCGACGGCGGGGCCGACCACGCGGGCCAGGTTGAAGCTGGAGGCGTTCAGCGCGATGGCGTTGGGCAGGTCCCTGCGGCCGACCATCTCCACCACGAACGACTGCCGGGTCGGCACCTCGACACAGGCGATGAGGCCGAGGGCGAAGGCCATCACCCATACGTGCCAGACCTGCACGACCCCGGTGACGGTGAGCACGCCCATGGTCAGCGCGAGCAGACCCAGGAGCGACTGGGCGACGAAGAGCAGCTTCCGCTTGGGATAGCGGTCGGCGAGCATGCCGCCCCAGAGCCCGAACAGCACCATGGGCAGGAACTGCAGCGCGGTGGTCACGCCCAGCGCGGTGGCGCTGCCGCCCGTCAGGCCGCCGCCCGCGGCGCTCGCGGTCAGGTTGAGGACCAGCAGGTCCTGGGCGGTGCGCTGCATCCATCCGCCGACGTTGGAGACGACGCCGCCGATGGCGAAGAGCCGGTAGTTGCGGTTGCCCAACGAGCGGAACATGCTGCCCCGCGCCTCCGGCACGGCCTGGGCCGTACCCGTCTCCGCGGCCTGCATCTCACGCGCGGCCGCCTCCCGGGCGACCCTCCTGCGCCGCAACCGCGCCCGCATCCCCAGCTTCCTGCCGGGTACGGCGGGCGTCCGCGTGCTGGCGAGGACCGCGTTCCCGGGTGCGGCGTTCCCGGGTGCGGCGTTCCCGGGTACGGCGGGCGAGCCGGAGAACCGCGCCTCGGCCTCTGCGGGGGTGGCCGAGGCGCCGCGTTCCTCGGGCTCGGCTAGATCCGGCTGAGCTTCTCCAGAATGGGAGCCGCCTGCCGGAGCACCGCCCTCTCCTCCGGGGACAGCTCCTTCAACCGCTGCGTCAGCCACGCCTCCTTGAGGCGGCGTTCCTCCTTCAGCAGCGCCGAGCCCTCGGCGGTCACGCTCACGGTCACCTGCCGGCGGTCGGTCGGGTGCGGCGTACGCGACACCAGCCCCCGCTCTTCCAGCGCGGCGATCACGCGCGTCATCGAGGGCGGCTGCACCTTCTCGTGCTCGGCCAATTCGCCGGGGGTTATCCCGGAATGCCGTTCCACGGCGACGAGCGTCGCGACCTGGGTGGGGGTCAGCGAGTGGCCCGTGCCCTGCCTGCGCAGCCGCCTGTTCAGGCGTGCCAGGGACACGCGCAGCGCCGATGCCAGACCGGCGTCGCTGCGCAGATTCGCGACGGGGTCCTTCCTGGTTGGGGCGTTCATTAGCGTAAGTCATTACCTTTGCTAACGAAGTCTGACCGCATCTCATTCCCTCCGGTCCGGTTTTATTCCCGCGAGCCGTACAGCGTGCCAGACACAGTCCCCATACCCAAGCCACGGACGGCCGATCCGGGAGTGAAGTCGATCTCAGCGCGCAACCGCCCCAGGAAGGGCGGCCACCCCCGATCCCGGCCCGCCTCAGGGCGGCGGATAGAGCCCGATCAGCTTGCTGATGAGCCTGCCGAGCGTGGAGTCGCGCATCGGTTTGTGATGGAGCTTGAAGCTCCACCCCTTCTCGGGGTCGTGCTCCAGCTTGAACTCGGTCCTGATCGCGATCACCACCAGCGCCCCGACCCCGATCAGCGCGGGATCGAACCGCTCGCCCCTGTCGGCCGCGGCGATCTCCGCGGCCCGGGAGACCGTGTCCGGATCGCTCTCGGCCAGATACAGCAGAGCGGCCCTGGCCGCGTCCCCCGGCGTGGCCTTCTCATCGGCCCCGGCCTCCGCCCGGATGTCGCCCTTGCCCGCCGCCTCCGCGACCCGCACCTCGTCCGCCCGAAGCCGCGCCGCGTCCAGCGGCGCCCCCTGCCGCTCCAGCACCAGCCAGAGAGCCGCGACCGCCTCCCCGTCCGACAGCGCCATGACCCGGTTCCCGACCATGCGTCCCTCCCGCGAATTGGAGTGCTACTGAAAGAACGACCCGAACCCACCGGGCGTTTCCCCGGAGGCCCGTAAGACCGCGGACGCCCCGGCGCCGGAGAGACAGAAGACGGCGGAACGCCGGGTCAGCCCGGGGACCGGGCGATGGCCGTGACCTCTTGGAGGAGGTGGTCGTAGGTCCGCCGGAGGGTGCCGGGGCCGGTGAGGGCGGAGAGCAGTCCGGCCAGGCGGACGCCGGGGACCTCCTCGACGATCCGGCACAGGGCCGCCGCATCGGCGGGCACCCGGGCGGGATCGGCCGACCGGCGGAGATCGTCCGCGGCCGCCGCCATCGAACCCGCCAGCCCTTCGCCGCCGGTCACCGCACGCACCAGCGCCGCGGCCAGGTGGTGCGCCAGTGCCGCCTCCGGCCGGCCGGCACTCTCGGCCAGGCAGTTGCCCAGGTTGTGGTGGCTCACCGCCGTCCCGGCCACGTCCCGTGCGGCGTACCTGTAGCGCAGCGCGTCGCTCTCCAGGGCCAGCGCCCGCTGTCCGTGCCCCCGCTGGTGTTCCAGGTCGGCCAGTGACGACAGCGCCTTGCCCAGCATCTCGGTGTTGTGATGGCGCTCGAACACCTCCCGGCAGCCCGCCAGCACCCGCCACGCCTCCTCGACGCGGCCCAGCCGCAGCAACGCGGCGGAATCGTTGAACCACGCCCGCGCCATCGCCGTCTCGGCCGCTCCGCGCGCCCGCATCGAGGCGAGGACCTCGGCGTTGAACTCCAGAAGCCGCTCCCACGCCCCCAGCTGCGCCGCCGCCAGCCCGCCGACGTTCAGCAGCACCTCCCGCACGTTCCACACCGCCACCACCTCGTCCTCACCGGCGCGCGGCGGCAGTGCCGCCATCCGCTCCCGCAGTCCCCCGATCTCCGCCAGGACCTGCTCGGCCCGCCCCATGAACACCAGCACCTGCAATCGCGCCACCTCATCCGACAGCAGGGTCCACGGCCCCATCCCCGCCCGCCGCGACAGCTCGACCCGCCGCCCGGCCAGCGCCAGCGCCTCCTCCAACCGCCCCGACTCCTGGCACAGCCGCACCAGCTCGCTCGTCGCCACCGACATGACCCTGTAGTCCACGCCGGCCTCCGCCCGCGCGGCCAGCCCCCGCAGCAGTCCTTCCGCCGCCCCCGCGTCCACCACCGCCAGCGCCCTCGCCAGGACGAACACCGCCGCCGGCTCGTCCTCCCCGCCGCGCACCGCCTCGGCGATCCGCCGCAACGGCGGCACGATCATCCCCGCCACCCTGCGCGAACCGTCCCGGTACAGCACCTGCTCCAGCAGCCCGCACGCCCGGATCCACTCCTCCAGCCGCAGCAGGTACGGCACCGCCGCCAGCCCCGCCCGCACCACCAGTTCCCCGCGTTCCTGCCCGTCCTCCCCCTTCACCGCGTAGGCGAACACCGCATCCCAGAACACGGCCAGCGTCGTGTCCACCGCCGTCCTGAACGTCTCTCCGGCCGCCTCCCTGCCCGCCTCGGCCACCCCCGGGTGCACCCCCATCGGCCCGTCCGCGTCCGGCGCCGCCACCAGCCCGCGCGCCGTCAGCGCCCCCAGCGCGGCCTCCAGGCCCGGCGTCTCCCCTGTGCGCCCCAGCCGCTCCCACAGCACGGGCCGGACCGCCTTCAGCACGAAGCCGAGCCGATCGTCCTCTTCCAGACAGCACAGGAGGGCGAACAGATCCCGCTCCGCCTCCGACAGCCCCTCGGCCACGACCTGCGTCCACCGCTTCAGGACCCGCAGATAGTCCTCTCCGCGCACCTCCGGCGGCTCCTCGACCGCGAAGAAGTCCTCCGGCAGCCCGCCCTCGCTCTCCCGCCAGGCCGTACGGCCCGCCTCCAGCAGCCCGCGCAACCGTCTCGCATCCGCCGCCTGGCCGTCGGCCAGCTCCAGCAGCTTCGGATGCCCCTGGGCCAGTCTCACCGCCCGCACGGCCAGCTCGCGGGCGTCCGAGGCTTCCAGCCCACGGACCCGGCCATCCATCAGCGCCCGCAACCCCGGCAGTTCCCGGGCCAGCAGCAGCGCCTCGGCCGCCGGGAGGGTGTCGACCGCGGTCTGCCGCACCCGGGCGTCCAGCGAGGCGGGCCGGATCCGGCTCGTCATGATCAGACGTGAGTAACCGGAGTGCCCGGTCAGGGCGCCGACCAGCAGCCCCCACCTCTCATCCCGCCACTCGCCGCCCGGGGTCAGCAGGGACTCGGCGTTGTCCAGCAGGACCAGCGCCCGCTGCGTCCTCGCGAACTCGGTCAGCAGCGGCACCGTCGCCCGCAGCCGGTCGGCGTCCTCGACCGCGCCCGTCAGCCGCAGTCCGGGGACCTTCCGCTCCAGGTCCAGCGCGAAGGCGTTCAGCGCGTCGGCGATGTCCGTGCCCTCGTCGGGTGCCTTGTGCCAGGCCACGATCCGGAACGACTCGGCGTGGGTGTGGGCCAGCTCCAGCGCGCACGCGGTCTTGCCCGCACCCGGCATGCCGTACAGCAGCACGCCCGAGCGCCCGCTCCTGGGCGCCAGGGCCGCGCTCGCCTCCGTCATCACCTTGGTCCGGCCGACGAAGCGCGGCGGCTGCGCCGGCAGTCCGGCCAGCTTCAGCGACTCCGGCCTGAACGTCACCGGCTCACCCTCCGGAGCGATCAACGACAGGTCCACCGCGCGGGCGCCGAACAGCGCGGGGGTGGCCACCGACAGGGCCGGGCAGTCCGGGGTCGGCGGGTCGGTGACCGCCGTGCGCAGGGCCATGCCCAGCGCGCGGGGCAGCGGACGGCCCTTGTCGACGAGCAGGTCGTACAGCCCGGTGCTGAGGTCGATGGCGAAGGAGTCGACGACCGGATAGCGCATGGCCAGCACCGCGCAGCCGAGCCGGCCGGCGAGATCGGTGGCGAGGGTGTCCGTCGCGGACTCGCGGCCCGGGGACACGGGGCCCGTGGGCGCGGACCATCCGGGCGGCGGGGTGACGCCCAGGGCGCGCAGCTGGTCGGCGGCCTTCAGCGCGGCCGACCAGCAGGCGGAGACGGTGACGAGCTTGAGCCGGTCGGCGGTCAGGTCCAGCAACTCGACGAAGTCGGCGGCCGGGACCGGGTCCGGCGAGCCGTCCGGGTGCTCCAGCAGGAGCTCTCCCGGGGTGCCGTGGCCGCAGACGTGGACGACGTCCCAGCCCTCGCCGTCCTCCAGGATGCCGATCAGCCGCTCGCGGGTCACGCCGTACTGCAGCACCCGCAGCTCGACCGCCCGGCCGCGCACCGCGCCGATCTCGGAGAACATCGTGGCCAGCGCGTGCCGCTCGCGCCGCAGGTTGAGCACGCCCGCGCCCACCGGCAGGCTGAACAGGCCGAGCACGCGCAGCCTCTCGCCGACCGGCTCCTTGGCCGCGGGCCCGCCGCCGTTTCCGCACATCACCAGCGGGACGTTGTGCAGCGCCAGCGGCACGCCGTCCACCCTCGCCAGCTCCAGCGGGCGGAAGGCGAGCACCCCGGCCTCGGGCGGCAGGACCACCCGGACCGCCGACGGGCGGGCCCCGACGAGCGCCGGGCCGACCGCGCCCAGGACCTCGGCGCCGATCCAGTCGCCGACCTGGGCCAGGAGCTCGGCCTCGGCCTCGATCCGCCGGTCCGGAGCCGCGTTCCAGCGCAGGTACCGGTGCAGGTCGGAGAAGGCCGTGAACCGCCAGTCGCCGGTGTCGAGCCGTACCTCGTGGTCGGCCAGGAACCTCCCCCGCGCCTCGTGGAGCGTCCAGCGCCACCGGTGCGGTCCCTGGAAGTCGTGGGCCTGGAGACACAGCTCTGCGGGCATGGCATCACCTCGGGGAGAAGGTTCACCCGTGATGCTAGGTCCGGGACGGCCGTCCGGGGTTTCCTCTCGCGCGGAACCCCCGCTGAGATTTTTTCCGACCGGGTGTCGAGAGACCGCCGTCCGCTCCGACCTCTGTGCGCAAGGCGCCCGCGGGAGGCGTCGGGACCGCGAGGAGCGACACGGTGAAGTACATGCTGATGATCTACATGAACACCTCGATCTGGGAGACTCTGTCCGAGAATGAGCGCAACGAGGTCTTCCAGGGGCACGACGCGTTCATCAAGGAGATCACCGAGTCCGGGGAGATGGTCGGCACCGAGGCCCTGGCCGACCCGGCGAACGCCGCCGTCGTCCGGGTCCGCGGCGGGGTGCCGGCCGCCACGGACGGGCCGTACATCGAGGCCGGGGAGTTCTTCTGCGGTTACTACCTGGTCGACTGCGAGAGCGGGGAGCGCGCGGTGGAGCTGGCCGCGCGGATCCCGGACGCCCGTTACACCGGCATCGAGGTACGGCCGCTGATGGACCAGGGCGGAGCGGAGGTCTGACGGCACCCGGCCGGGACACGCTCGCGATGAAGGCCCGCGGACGCCCCGGCCGGGACGGCGGGGTCACCCGACGCGGGCCTTCTCCTCCTGCCGTTCCTCCCGGTCGAACTGCTCCGCGACCCGCTCGGCGCTCCTGCGGGCCCGGGCACCGGTGGAGACGATCGCGAAGACGAGCACCAGCGCGCCGTACCCGGCCAGGATCCACCACGCGGCCTGGCCGGCCCGGACGAACCCCGCGCCCAGCACGCCGCCCAGCGCGGAGGCGACCACCGAGCCGGAGATCGCCACGCCCAGCGCCTGCCCGACCTGGCGGCTGGTGGAGGCGACCGCCGCGGCGACTCCCGCCTGGGCCAGGGGCATGCCGGAGACCGCCGTGTTCGTGACGGGCGCGTTCACCATGCCGAACCCGAGCCCGAAGACGGCGTAGACCGCCAGGAGCGCCGGGAGCGGCGTGGTGGACGTCACGAAGGTGAGCAGCACGCCGGAGGCCGCCAGCCCGGCGCCGGCGACCACCAGGGACGGGCGGGGCCCGCGCCGCGCGACGAGCCGCCCGGACAGGGGGGCGGCCACCAGCGCGGTCAGCGCCATCGGCAGCGTGCACAGGCCCGCCTGCAGGGCGCTCAGGCCCCGTACGTTCTGCAGGTAGAGGGTGTTGAGGAACAGGAACCCGCCCAGCCCGGCGAAGGCGCTCAGCGCGATCACCGCGGCGCCCGAGAAGGGCAGGCTGCGGAAGAACCTCAGGTCGATCAGGGGCTCCCGCCGGCGCGGTTCGTAGATCAGCAGGCCGGCGAGCGCGACGGCCGCGACGGCGAAACAGATCAGCGTGGACGCCGCCCCCCAGCCCGCGACGGGCCCCTCGATGATCCCGTAGGTCAGTGTCGCCAGCAGCACGGCGACGAGAAGCTGCCCGACCGGATCGATGCGCCGGGGACGCGCGGCCCTGGACTCGGGCACGAAGCGCGCGGTCAGCAGGATCGCCGCCACGCCGATGGGGACGTTGATCCAGAAGATCGCCCGCCAGCCCACCGGCTCCACCAGCAGCCCTCCGACGAGGGGGCCCAGGGCCATGCTCAGCCCGGCGACCCCCGCCCACACGCCGATGGCCCGGGCGCGCTCCGCGGGCTCGGTGAAGGTGTTGGTGATGATGGACATCGCCACGGGGTTGAGCATCGACCCCCCGACCGCCTGGACCATCCGGAAGATCACCAGCCATTCGAGGCTGGGCGCGACGCTGCACAGCAGCGACCCGGCCGAGAAGATCACCAGGCCGATCTGGAAGGTACGGCGACGGCCGATCCGGTCGCCGGTCGACCCGGACAGCAGCAGCAGGCTGGCCAGCACGAGCGTGTAGGAGTCGACCGTCCACTGCAGGCCCGACAGCGGGGCGTCCAGGTCGCGCCCGATCGCCGGCAGGGCGACGTTCACGATCGTGTTGTCGACCGCGACGATCAGCAGGCTCATGCAGCAGATCGCCAGGACGAGCAGGCGCCGACGACGACTGATTCCGGACATCCGGCTCCCGTGATTGTGCTTCTCCCCACTCTTATCACGGGGGCACGTGACACCTTCCGGGGCCTTCCTCCCGCTTCGTCGCGCGGAACGCCCGGCGGTTGGTTGACTGGACCCCATGAACGAGATCCAGGCGGAGGACAGCACACTGGTGGACGCCGCCCGCGCGGGGGACGAGTCGGCGTTCGGCACGCTGGTCGAGCGCCACCGGCGGGAGCTGCGGGTGCACTGCTACCGGATGCTCGGTTCCTTCGAGGAGGCCGAGGACATGGTGCAGGAGACGTTCCTGCGCGCGTGGCGGGGGCGTGCGGGCTTCGAGGGCCGCTCGACCTTCCGGGCCTGGCTGTACCGCATCGCGACGAACGCCTGCCTGGACTTCCTCGACCGCCACCCGCGCCGGCCGCTCCCCCGGCAGGCGCCCGTCGTGGAGGGCGGCGCCGTACCGCCGCCGCCCGCGCCGCCGTCGGGGCACATCTCCTGGCTGCAGCCCTATCCCGACCGGCTGCTGGAGCCGGCCGCGCCGAGCGAGGCCGAGCCGGACGCGGCGGTGGTCGCCAAGGAGACGATCGAGCTGGCCTTCCTGGCCGCCATCCAGCACCTGCCGCCCCGGCAGCGGGCGGTGCTGATCCTGCGGGACGTGGTCGGCCTGCCGGCGCAGGAGACCGCCGCGCTGCTGGAGATGAGCGTGCCCGCGATCAAGAGCGCGCTGCAGCGGGCCCGGCCGGCGCTGCGCGAGCACCTGCCCGAGCGGCGGTCGGAGTGGGCGCCGTCATCGGACCCGACCCGGGAGGAGCGCGCGGTGCTCCAGCGCTACATCGACGCCGTCGAACAGGCCGATCCCGCCGTCCTGGCCGGGATCCTGCGCGACGACGCGTGGCAGTCGATGCCGCCCCAGCCCATGTGGATCCTGGGCGGGAAGGCGATCGTCGAGGCGTGGCGCCCGGCCATGGTCGGTCCCGAGTCCTGGGGCGACTGGCGCGTCCTGCCGGTTCACGCCAACCGGCAGCCGGCCGCGGCGGCCTACCTGCGGCGCGCGGGCGAGTCCGTCTACCGGCCCTCGTGGCTCGGCGTCCTGCGGGTCGAGGACGGCCTGATCACCCAGATCACGACCTTCGGCGACGAGGTGTTCCCGGCCTTCGGTCTCCCCGCGGAACTGTGACGTACGGCGGCCGCCGGCTGCCCCGCGGCGGGCCGGTCGGCGGCGCCGTGAGAAATCTTTCCCGGGAGCGATTCCTTTTCCGGCGGGTCGCCGTCTCAACGGTCACATGTCGCATCGCGAAGGGACCGATCATGAACATCGATCTGCAGAAGCAGGTTCAGGAGGCCGCCGACCGGCTGGTGGAGTCCGGTGCGGAGACGGGCCTGCAGGTGGCCGTCTACCGGCGCGGTGAGCAGGTGGCCGACGTGGTCGCGGGCGTGGCCGACACCGCCGCCGGCCGGCCGATGACCTCCGGAACCCCCGTCTACAGCACCTCGACCGGCAAGGGCGTCACCGCCACCGTGGTGCACGTGCTCGTCGAGCGGGGCGCGCTGTCCTACGACACCCCGATCGCCGAGCTGTGGCCGGAGTTCGCCGCCCACGGCAAGGGCTCCGCGACCCTGCGCCACGCCCTGACCCACACGCTCGGGGTGCCGGGGGTGCCTGTCGGGACCACGCCGGAGGACCTGTGCGACTGGGACAAGATGTGCGCCGCGATCGCCGGCGCCACGCCGTGGTGGGAGCCGGGGACCAGGGCCGGCTACCACCCCCAGTCGTTCGGTTACATCGTCGGCGAGGTCGTACGGCGGGCCACCGGCAAGCCGATCTCGCAGGTGCTCAAGGAGGAGGTGGCCGGGCCGCTGGGGGTGGCCGACGAGCTGTTCTTCGGCGTTCCCGAGTCCGAGCTGGGCCGCCTGGCCCGCCTGGAGGAGGCGCCGCTTCCGCCCGGGATGCCCGCCGAGATGTCCCCCGAGATGTTCGCCGACATCCCGTTCTTCAGGGTCGTGGACGGCTACACGGCGGCGCCGATGGCCGCGATGCCGGATGCCGCCTTCGGCAACCGCCCGGACGTCCTGACCTCCGACATCCCGGCGGGCGGCACCATGACGGCCCGCGCGGTGGCCCGGATGTACGCCGCGCTCATGGACGAGGTGGACGGCGTACGGCTGGTCTCCCCCGAACGGCTCCGCGAGATCACCGCGGCGGCGTTCACCGGCATGGACGAGGTCGCCGGCTTCCCCGCCACCTGGGCCCTGGGGTACGCCCTCGGCGCCACCGAGCAGCTCAGCGGCCCCACCCTGTTCGGCATGTCCGGCAGCGGCGGGACCGCCGCCTACGCCGACACCGCCACCGGGACCGCGTTCGCTTTGATCAAGAACCGGGTCTCCTCCGGGGACTACGGCACCTTCGACCACATCGGCCGGATCGTCATGAACGGCTAGCCGTCTCCCGGGTCGTCCCGAGCGCTGATCTAAGGTGATGTCACCGCGCAGCCAACGGAGGACCCTCGCATGTTCGACAACCTCGACGTCGAAGAGCTGCGGCGCCGGCCCATGGTGAAGTGGGCCGACGCCGGACCCGGGGTGCTCCCCGCCTGGGTCGCCGACATGGACTTCCACGTCGCGGCACCGGTGCGCGAGGCGCTCGTCCGGGAGATCGACACCGCTCTGGGCTACCCGCTCTGGGACGACCGGCCCGAGGCGAACCCGCTCAGGGCCGCCTTCACCGAGCGGATGACGCGCCTGTACGGCTTCAGCCCCGATCCCTCGCACGTCCGGGTGTTCACGGAACTGATCCAGGCGCTGCAGGTGGTGCTGCACGTCGCGACCCGGCCCGGGGACGCCGTGGCCATGCACACGCCCGCCTATCCGCCGTTCCTGAAGACCCTGACGGACATGGACCGCCGGCTGGTCCCCGTCCCGATGACCGACGACGGCGACGGCTGGTCCTTCGACCCGGACCGGCTGGCCGGCGATGTGGCCCGCCACGGCTGCCGGGCGCTGGTGCTGGTCAACCCGCACAATCCCACCGGCCGGGTCCTGACCCGCGACGAGCTCGGCGGGATCGCGGAGATCGCCGCCCGGCACGACCTCCTCGTCATCTCCGACGAGATCCACTCCGACCTGGTCTACGAGCCGAACCGGCACATCCCGTTCGCCTCGCTGGGCGAGGAGGCGGCCGGCCGTACCGTCACGCTGACCTCCGCCAGCAAGGCCTTCAACCTGGCGGGACTGCGCTGCTCCGTCGCCCACATCGGGGACGCGCGCGTACGCGAGGCGCTGCGGGCCCAGCCGCCCCTGCTGTTCGGCGAGGTGAGCACCCTCAGCGTGCTGGCCGCCCTGGCCGCGTGGCGGGATGGCGACGGCTGGCTGGCCGAGGCCCGGCAGACCCTCGCCCGCAATCGCGACCTGGTCGCCGAGGCGCTGCCCGCCGGGATCCGCCACCACAGCCCCGAAGGAACCTACCTGGCCTGGCTGGACTGCCGCGAACTCGGCCTCGGCCCCGACCCGGCGGCGTTCTTCCTCGACAGGGCCGGGGTCATGCTCAGCCACGGCCCCGACTTCGGCCCGGGCGGGGAGGGATTCGCCCGGCTGAACTTCGCCACCTCGGGACCGATCCTCGAAGAGATCCTGCGCCGCATGCGCAAGGCCGTGGACGCCTGAGGTCGCGCGCCGTACTCGCCATCGAGGGGATCCGCCCTGCCCGGCATGGTCACCGGCGGCTCCGCGATGGCACCATCGAAATGATCGACGATGGGAAGGCGGGGCATGGGGAGCTGGAGACCGAAGCCGGTACATCTGATCACGTTCCTGGCCTGCCTCATCTGCGACCTGGTGGCACCGCTGTCCCTCGTCAGGAACGACGAGGGGTTCATCGCCCTCCTGATGCTCCTGGCCTGGATGGCCGCTGTACCGGCGGCTCCGGTCCTGCTGGGCTTGCTGCTCCATCTGGGCGGCGGCAGGCGGTGGGCCGTCATCGCGGCGACGGCGCAGTTCGTCCTCGGTCTGGTCACCTTCGCCGGCGGAGCCCAGCCCCTGCAGGCCGTCTACCTGACCGCGCTGGGCCGGCCGGTCGAGGCCGTCGTCGCGGACTCCACCCGCGAATGCGGCAACCAGGTGACCGGCCAAGCAGCCGAGGCCGGTGCCTATACCTGCAGGGGCACCCTGGAGCTCGTACGGCTCGACGGCGAGGCGGTGGCCGGCGGCGGGATGAGGGGCAGCGATCTCGTGGACGCCCGGCTGGAGGCGGCCAGGGCGGACGGGAACCCGACGGACTCGATCACCGTCCTTGCGGATCCGCTCGGCCTGGTGAGCCCCCTCACAGCCGACCCCGCCACCGGACGGCCCGATGTCAGCGGCCCTCGGCGCATCCACGCCGCGGCCCTCGTGGTCTGCTGGATCGTGTTCGCCGGAAGCCTCGCCACAGCCCTCGTCACCGGCCGCCGCCGACCCCGGACGGAGTTCCCCGTCGGCGGCGAAACCGCCTGAACCACCATGGACGTCGCGCCGGGCACCGACCGGGCCGGACGCTGGGCGGATCTATTGGGCGGATCTATTGGGCGGATCTATGCGGTGGGGGAGAGACTGCCGGCCGCCCCCAGCAGGAGCCTGGCCTGCTCCCAGAGATCGTTCAGGATCTCCGGATCGTTGCTCAGCTTCGCGAACAGGACCAGCCCTTCCAGCTGCGCCACCAGCGAGCGGGCCGTGCCCGGCCGCGGCGGCGGGATGGCCCCCTCCCGCGCCGCGTCGTCGAGGGCGGCCTGGACCAGGCCGACCTGCTCGGTGAAGATCTCCTGCAGGCGTTCTTGAACCGGGCTGTCCTGCTGGCTCAGTTCGAGCGCCAGGTTGGCCAGCAGGCAGCCGTGCACCGCCCCTGCGGTCAGCTTGGTGCGGCGCTGCCCCTCGGCCTGTTCGCGGAAGAGCCGCTCCAGCCGGTCGAGCGCGGGTGCCGGCTCGTGCAGGATGGCGGTCCAGGCCGATCGCTGCGCCTGCCAGTGGGCGTCGACGACGGCGATGGTCAGGGCCTGCTTGGACTCGAAGAAGTGATAGAAGCTGCCCTTGCGCACCTCGGCTCGCGCGCAGATCTCCGCGACCCCGATGCTGCCGTACCCCCTGCTCAGCATGAGCTCGCAGGCGGCGTCGAGAAGCCGTTCGCGGGCGGTGCTCGATCGTCCCATGACCGGAGTATACGGTCGGTCAACTATAACTGGACATAGTTGACCGGTCGTCTATAAGCTCGATCCGCACCTGCGAACCGGAAAGGGCATCATGACCGACTCGATCACTGTCGCCGTCGCCTATCACAGCGGCTACGGCCACACCGCGCGCCAGGCACGGGCCGCCGCCGACGGCGCGCGCTCCGTTCCCGGCGTACGGGCGCAACTGCACGACGTGACCCGCCTGACCGACGAGCTCTGGGAGGCGCTGGGCGGGGCCGAGGCCATCGTCTTCGGCTCTCCGACCTACATGGGCAGCCAGTCGGCCGCCTTCCAGGCCTTCGCCGAGGCCAGCGCCAAGGTCTGGGCGGACATGGGCTGGCGCGACAAGATCGCCGCCGGTTTCACCAATTCTGCCGGGGTCAACGGCGACAAGCTCAACACGCTCACCTCCATGGCGCTGCTCGCCGCCCAGCACGGCATGACCTGGGTGACCCTGGGCCTGCCGCCGGGCTGGCTGTACAGCGCCGACGGTCGCGAGGACGACCTCAACCGGCTCGGTGGCTTCCTGGGCGCGATGGCGCAGTCGCCTTCCGACGCGGGCCCTGAGAGCGCCCCCTCCCCCGCCGACCTGCGCACGGCCGAGCACCTGGGCCGCCGGGTCGCCCAGACCGCGCTCCGCTTCGCCTGCGGCCGCCGCGCCCTGGACGGGGCGGCCGCCCGATGAGCGCGCGCACTCCCGCATGGTCCAGCGGCCGGCTGGAGCGGTTGCTCGGCCTGGACCACCCGATCGTGCAGGGCCCCTTCGGCGGTGGCCTGTCGTCCGTCGCCCTGGCCGCGGCCGTGTCCGAGGCGGGCGGCCTGGGCTCCTACGGCGGGCACATCCTCACCCCCGACGAGCTCACCGATCTGGTGACCACGCTCAAGGCGGCCACCGGCCGGCCGTTCGCGGTCAATCTCTGGGTCCCCCACCCCGGCGAGGCGCAACTGCGGGCGGCACCGGCCGACGTCGACCGCCTACGGCCCTACTTCGAGGAACTCGGCCTGCCGGCGCCCGAGGCCGGCCACCCGGCCGGCCAGGACTTCGACGACCAGGTGGATGCGCTGCTTGCGGCCGCTCCCCCGGTGCTCAGCTTCGTCATGGGCGTCCCGCCCGCGCGGGTCCTGGCCGAGGCCCGGCGCAAGGGCATCGCGACGATCGGCACCGCGACGACCGTGGACGAGGCGATCGCCCTGGAGCAGGCCGGACTGGACGCGATCGTCGCCTCCGGCAGCGACGCGGGCGGGCACCGGGGCGCCTTTCTGCGGCCCGTGGACGAGTCACTGGTCGGCACTTTCTCCCTCGTCCCGCAGATCGCCGACGCCGTCTCCGTCCCGGTCATCGCCGCGGGCGGGATCGCCGACGGGCGCGGCGTCGCCGCAGCGATCACACTCGGTGCGCACGGCGTGCAGATCGGCACCGGTTTCCTGGCCACCCGGGAGTCGGGGGCGAGCCCGTTGCACAAGGCCGCCCTGCACACGCCCGAGGCCCGGGTCACGGTGCTCACCCGTTTGTTCTCCGGACGCCTGGCCAGGGCGATCCCCAACCGGTTCGTCCGGGAGATGGCGGCCTTCGAGACGCAGGTGCCGCCCTATCCTGTGCAGAACGCGCTGCTGCTGGGCCTTCGCCGGGAGGCGGGCCGCCGCGGCCTGGCCGATCTGGTGAACCTGTGGGCGGGCCAGGCGGCACCGCTGACCACGGCGGGCGGGGCCCGCGACTACATCGGACGCCTGCTTGCCGAGACAGAAAAGATCTTGTAGGGATCAAAGTGGCGGCGCCGCACCCCTCAGCGGCACGGACCCCGGCCGCGCATGCGGCTGAACGCCTCTGCCCTGACGTCGCGGACAGGCTCCTCTGTCGTACGGCGCAGCCCGGGTGGGCGACACCCGGCCGGCCACGGACGCGCCCCACGGGCGGCCCCACCAGCGGATCATCAATCAGTTCTGCGTCCCCTCGGACGGAGGGACGCCCGTCCGTCCTTCTGAACGTCCGGACAGAACGAAAGGCCGTCATGGCGATCACCCGCGATCACCATGACGGCCTTCAGTGATCAGGCCAGACCCAGCAGGACCTTGATGGGGCCGAGGGCGAAGTACAGGACGAACAGCGCCGCCACCACCCACATCAGCGGGTGGACCTCACGGGCCTTGCCCTTGACCAGCTTGATCAGGACGTAGGTGACGAAGCCCGCGCCGATCCCGTTGGCGATTGAGTAGCTGAAGGGCATCAGCACGATCGTGAGGAACGCCGGGATGGCGATCTCGTAGTCGGTGAAGTCGATGTCGCGGACCGAGGTCATCATCAGGAAGCCCACGATGACCAGCGCCGGGGCGGCGGCCTCGTAGGGGACGACCGCGACCAGCGGCGAGATGAAGATGGCCAGCAGGAACAGCACGCCGGTGACCACGCTGGCCAGGCCGGTGCGCGCGCCCTCGCCGACACCCGCCGCCGACTCGATGTAGGTCGTGTTGGAGGAGACCGAGCCCGCGCCGCCGGCCGCCGCGCCGATCGAGTCGACGAGCAGGATCTCGCGGGTTCGGGGAAGGGTGCCGTCCTCCTGGACCAGGCCGGCCTGGCGGCCGACGCCGACGACCGTGCCCATGGTGTCGAAGAAGTCGGTGATCAGCAGGGTGAAGACGAGCAGCAGGGCGACGACGGCGGAGACGGAGCCGAACGCGCCGAACGGGTCGAACTCCCGGAACAGCACCAGCGGGTTGGTGAACCCGAAGATGGTCTCGGGCATCTCGGGGGTGACGAGCCGCCAGCCGGCCGGGTTGGGCTTGTCGGGCGTCCCGGAGCCGCCGACCTGGGCCACCGCCTCGACGACGATCGCGAGGATCGTGGTGGCGACGATGCCGATCAGGATGGCGCCCTTGGTCCTCCTGGCCACCAGTACGGCGGTCAGCAGCAGGCCGACCACGAACACGAAGATCGGCCAGCTGGTCAGGTTGCCGCCGATGCCCAGCTCCAGCGGCGTGGCCGGGGCCTTGCGGACGAAACCGGCGTCCACGAAGCCGATCAGGGCGATGAACAGGCCGATGCCGACGCTGATCGCGGTCTTGAGCTGGGCCGGGATCGCGTTGAACACCGCCGTGCGGAAGCCGGTCAGCACCAGCAGGGCGATGATGACGCCTTCGAGGAAGACCAGGCCCATGGCCGACTCCCACGACATCTGGGAGGCGATGCCGAAGGTGACGAAGGCGTTCAGGCCGAGCCCCGCCGCCATCGCGAACGGGACCTTGCCGATGACGCCCATCAGGATGCTGAGCACGCCCGCCACGAAGGCGGTCCCGGCGGCCACCAGGGGGATGTTGGGGGCGCTCCCGTCCCCGATGAACTGCCCCTCGACGTCGGGGACGGTCGCGATGATCAGGGGGTTGAGCACCACGATGTAGGCCATCGTGAAGAAGGTCGCGAAGCCTCCCCGGACCTCGCGGCCCACCGACGAGTCCCGCTCAGAGATGCGAAAGAAACGGTCAAGAGTGCTTATTTGGTGGGTTTTCATGTCACTCACGCACGCAGAGTGACAGCGAGCCCCTCAACCCGGAAGACCCGGGTCGCGATGGTGATGGGATCGCAACCGATTCGCGCCTTCACACCGTCCGTTTTGCGAATGGTGAGTCTTCGTCGCCTACGCTGGAGCACGTGAACGAGCCACCCCGCCGGGATCTGCAACCGCTGAAGACGAACGACACGGCGACGATCCTCGCCGGCATGGGCCTGTGGGTGGTCGCTCTGGTCGTCCTCCTGGTCCTGCAGCCCGGTCCGGATCACCGCTGGTGGATCTGGACCTGCGTGTCGGGCCTGTGCGGCGGCCTGTTCGGCCTGTGGTACATCAGGCGGCGCGACCGCAGGAGCCCGCTGCCCGCCGCCGAGGAGCCGGTCGAGCCCGCCACGGCGATCCCGCCCGCGCCCCACATGCCCTCGCCCCCCACGGCGGACCGCTCCGGGGCGGTCGAGGGTCAGGAGCGGCCTCTCACGGGGTGAGCGGCCTGCCGGGACCGCCGCGTGGCGCCAGGCGCGGCGGCCCGGGCGGATCCGTCGGCCCGGCCGGCCTCCGTGCCGGCAGGCCGACCTGCCAGAAAGCCGGCCTGCCAGAAAGCCGGCCTGCCAGAAAGCCGGCCTGCCGGGAAGCCGAAACCTCAAAAGGCCGGCGCCCCGGCCGGGCGTCAGGAGGTCGACGCGGTCCAGCTGTCGAGGTCGGCCTCGGCGAGCAGCAGGGGCACCGCGGCCGGGTCGCGCAACAGCGCGGCCACCGCCAGCCGGTCGCCCCACTGCCCGGACGCCCACGCCAGTCCCCGGGCCAGCCCCTCCACCCCCGAGGCGTGCACCGTGCCCTCGGCGAAGCGCCAGGTGACCGGGACGCCGTCCATGAGCAGCTTCTCGTGCTCCACATAGGTGGCGGGCGCGGTCGGCAGCAGGGATCGTACGGCGGGCGGGACCTCGCGGACCTCCCCGGCCGACGTCACCCCGGCGGGCGCCTCCTCCCCGGCCAGCGGCAGGTCGAGCAGCTCCGACAGCGCCTCGGCGAGGTCGAAGGGGGCCAGGATCAGCGGCCGGTCGGCCACCAGCGGCAGCAGGTCGGGCGCCTCCACCACGACCGGCTCGCCCGCCGCGGTCCCGGAGTCCGGCGTCCCGGACGCGGGCAGCAGGCTCCCGTCCTCGACGTCGGCGACCACGATCTCGCCGTCGAGTACGGCCCTGACCGCGCGCGGGGGCGCGACACGGGCCGGCTCGACGGAGGCCAGGGCCACCCACAGCGCGCGCAGCTGGGCCCGGTCCACCTCGATCGAGGGGTCGGCCAGCAGGTCGAGCAGTTCGTCGGGCCCTCCGTGCGAGGCGAGCAGCTCGGGAAGCGTGGTCCGGACGCCGATCATGGCCAGGGCGGCCTCGTCGGCGGCGGCCGGGGCGTCGCCGTACAGGCCGAACAGCAGCGGGTCACCGGCCGGCAGGCGCAGCTCCGTGGGGAGCTTCCCGCCGAGGACGGGGTGGGTGGACAGCCACCACGCGGTGTAGGACGGCACCTCCACGACCTCGCCCGCGGCCAGGACGCGCAGCGGGTGCAGGACCGAGCGCAGCGGCGGGCGGGAGAGCAGGGCCAGGGCGGCGGGCCAGTCGGCGACGTACTCCAGGTCGCGGACGGCGGAGAACTCCCTGGCCACCGGGGGCACGTCCAGCTCGGGCAGCAGGTCGAGCACGTGCTCCAGCCACTCGTCCTCGCGGTCCAGGTCGTGGTCGCACTCGTCCGGGTCGATCATGACGTCGGCGTCGTTGACCACGGCGAAGCCGTCGAGCACCCCGGTCGCCGCCAGCACCCGCGAGCCGTACCGCTCCACCAGCTCGGGCGCGGCCGTGCCGAAGTGGGTCTCCTCGTCCAGCAGCCCGGCCAGCACGCCTTCGGCCAGGAGCAGCTCCCCCGCCGGATAGAGCTCGCCGTCCGCGCCGCGCAGCGCCAGGTCGGCCAGCCACGGGGCCTCGCCCGCGGTCAGCCCGGCGGCGTCGACCAGGGCCAGTACGGCCTGCGCCACCGGCTCGGGGTCGGCGCTCTCCAGCGACTCGGAGACGGCCGCCCGGGTGAGCGGGTCCTCCAGCACGGTCCGGGGGGTCGCCTCGGCGGCGCCCAGGCGCAGCAGCAGCGGGTGGGCGGCGTCGGGGTGGACCACGCGGAGCCCGAGCGGGGCGAGCACGGCGAGGTCGAGGGAGCCGCGCTCGGTCAGTACGAGCGTGCCGCGCGGCCCCCGGACCAGGCGGCCGTCGGCCAGCGGGACCGGCAGCGCGCCGAGCGCCTCGGGGTCGTCGGCGGGCAGCACCTCATACAGTGAGCGCCACCAGGCGGGGTCCCGGCTCTCGTCCGCACCGCCGGAGAAGCCGCCGGAAAGCCCGCCGGAGAGGTCGCCGGCGAGCATGTCGACGACGTCGGCCAGCTCCACCCGCTTCACCCCGAGCGCGGCGATCGCGGGGTGGCGGGACGGCCATCCGGCGGGCAGCAGGCCGGGGACCATGGGGGCGACCTTCTCCAGCAGCCCGCCCGGGGCCGCCACCACGGACGCCTGCCGTCCCGCCACGACCAGGTCCGCGTCCGCGGCGGGTTGGACGTCGGCGGTCTCGGCGTCGGCGGGCGGGGAGAGCGCGGGCAGGAGCGGGGCGCCGGGGAGCAGGCGCAGGATCGCCCGGCGGATCGCGGCGTCGAGCTCGCCCCTGCCCATCAGGCCGGGGACGAGGTCGAGCAGCTTCGGGGTGCGGGCCAGCCCGGACAGCAGTTCCACGTACAGCTCGGCCGCGCGCTCGACCAGGAAGCCGGTCAGCGGCCCGGTCGCCACGTGCCGCCGGTCGGTGGCCAGCGGGAAGGAGGCGATCAGCAGGGCGGGCAGGTCGAGCGGCTCGTCGCTGGGGGTCGGCGCGTGCACGACGGCCGGCACGTTCCCCGGCAGCGGCCCCGGCTCGCCGCTCCACGTCCCGTCCTCGGAACCGCCCCGCGCTCCGCCCGGGGAAGCGGGCCGGGCAGCGCCGAGAAGACCGGCTCCGCCCGGGGAAGCGGGCTGGGTGGAGAGGGGGACGGCCCAGCGGATCTGCCAGTGGGGGCGGGTGCGTTCTTCGGTGGGGCGGTCGGCGAACAGGTCGGTGACCTGCTCGGGGGTGAAGCGGCCGGAGGCCGAGACGACGTGCCAGCCGTCGGGGACGATGGTCCTGGTCTCGCCGTCCACGTCGATCTCGATCGACTCCAGGGCGGGCATGCCGATCACCAGCGCGGGACCGGCCTCGCGGAGCATCGTCCGTACGGCCTCCACCGCGGCCCCGTCGCGGAGCGGGAGCCGTACGAGCGTGTCGAAGCCCTGCGGGATCTCCACCGGCCCGCCCGGGAACGGCAGGCGCAGCAGGGGCACGTGGCCGCCGCGCTCGGCCAGCTCACGGGCCAGTGCGGGCTCCGCGGCGACCAGTGTGGCGGTCTGCTCGCGGGACCAGCGGACCACCCCGGAGCCGAGCGAGCCGATCACCGGCTCGTCGCAGACCGAGACCACGGCCGCGAAGCCGACCCCGAACCGGCCCGTCGCCGCGGTCTCGTCGCGCTTGGCGGAGGCGCGCAGCGTGGACAGGCTCTCGATCCCGGCGGCGTCGATCGGCGCGCCGGTGTTGGCGGCCGACAGCACGCCCTCGCGCAGCGACAGCCGCAGCCGGCCGGGCACCCCGGCGCGCAGGGCGGCGTCGGCGGCGTTCTGCGCCAGCTCGACGATCAGCCGGTCGCGGTAGCCGCCGAGCGCGAAGTCCTCCTCCGCGTTGGCGTCCTCGCGGAAACGCGCGGGCGAGGCGGTCCAGGCCGCGAGCACGGCGGAGCGCAGCCGATCGGTGCCGAAGGTGTCAGTCACAGCGATGAGTCCAAACGTCGGAATCCGGGGGCGGCGGCACGCGGCCGCCGATCCAGGGCGTTCTGGCGACGGCCCGGCCCCGGGGCGGCCGGGACGGCGATCCCGCGGCGCGCCCGGCGCTGGCGGGCCGGGCGCCCGCGATTCAGGAGTGGCCCAGCGGCTCGTCCGAGGAGGCCTCGTCCACCGAGCCGGACAGCTCGGCCTGGGAGGGCTCCTCCAGGTCGTAGACGTGGTCGTCGAGGATCGGGGCGCTCGGCTCGGCCTGGTGCGGCACCACGGCGGCCTCGGAGTGCGCGCCGCACCCGTGGTCGGCGGCGACCACGCGGCCGTCGTCGGGGGCGTACTCGTTGGCGCAGACGCCGAAGCCGGTGCGCAGCGACCCGGCCAGCGGCCAGTAGAAGCCGCAGGTGGAGCACTGGGCCGGGGCGGCGTGCGCGATGGGGGTGTGCGGCCCGGAGTCGCCGGCGTGCCAGCGCCGCACGGCGCGGTCGCGGCCGATCGGGGACAGCACGCGGGCCCGGCCGAGGCCGTACTCGAAGATCATCTGGCGGTCGACGTCGTCGTCGGTCTCGGTGAAGCCCGGCGCGAGACGGTCGTCGTCCTCGTCGGTGGGCAGCAGGTCGCCCACGCCGAGGTCGCCGGGGCGCAGCCGCTCGCTCCACGGCACCCACGCGGGCGCCAGGAGAGCGCCGGTGCCGGGCAGCAGCACGACCTCGCTGACCGTCACATTGCGCGCGCGCGAGGCCCGGGTCACGGTGACGGCCCAGCGCCAGCCGCGGTAGGCGCGGTCGAGGCAGGCGAAGTAGTGGGTGACGACCCGCTCGCTCTCCGCCTCCATGCCGAGGTGCTCGCCGATCTCGTCCGGCCTGACGTTCTCCTCGACCACGGAACGGGCCAGGTCGACCGCGGCCGCGCAGGCCTGGTCGATGACTGCGGCACGGGATCGGATGCGGGTCACGGTTCCTCCTTCGTCGGCCTCGTAACCCGAGGGGTGTGGTGTCTTACCGCGTGCTCACCGCGCCCCGCACGGCCCGCATCGCCGGCCGCGCCGCGGAGCTGCTGTGGCCTGATGGCCCACCGGCTGCGCTCGCTCACCTACCATTCTCGCCCATGCCCGGAGCGATTCGGCACCGGTTGCCGCCCATCTCCGGGCAAGTGAGGGTCATAACGGGCACCGCATGTGTCCTTCGGGTAAGACTGGATGCGTGGCAGGTGGCTGGGAGAAAGCACGCAAGACGGCGGGGGAGGCCTCCCGCCGGATCGGGCGCGCCGCCGCCGGGGCCGGGCGCGCGACGGTGCGCGCGGGGAAAAGCACCGGGCGGGCCACCGTCCGGGCCGGGCGCGGCGCCGCGGGCGCGACGCAGTGGGCCGGCAGGGCCACCCGGAGGCTGACCCACGCCCAGGGGGCCGGCCGCACCGGGCTGGGCCAGCTGATCGAGCTGACCGCCGCGCACAGCGCGGGCGACGCGCTGGTCACGGCCGCCCTGGCCGGGACGCTGTTCAAGCTGCCGGTGAACGAGGCCCGCGGACAGGTCGCGCTCTATCTGCTGATCACGATGATCCCGTTCGTGGTGGTCGCGCCGTTCGTCGGCCCGGTCCTCGACCGGTTCCGCTCGGGCCGCCGCTTCGTCATGGCCGGCACCCTGTTCGGCCGGGGTCTGCTCTGCTTCGCGATGGCCGCGGCGATCGTGCCGGGCGACGTGTTCACCATCTTCCCCGCCGCGCTGGCCGTACTGGTGCTGTCCAAGGCCTACAACGTCTCCCGGGCCGCGATCATGCCGAACGTGCTGCCCGCCGACATCGCGCTCGTCACCGCCAACGCCAGGGTGGCGCTGTTCGCTCTGGTCTCGGCGGGTGTCGCGGTCCCCGTCGGCGCGGGCGTCAGCGCCTGGCTCGGCGCCGAGTGGGTGCTGCGCGGGGCGATGGTGCTGTTCCTGCTCCAGGGCGTGCTGGCCGTACGGCTCCCGCGCCACGTGGACTCCCCCGAACTGGAGGAGGACGAGGAGGAGCGGCCGATCCGCTGGCGCACCATGCTCAACGTGGGCCCGGTGGTCGCCGAGTCGATGCTGGCCAACGTCGCGATCCGCCTCTACTCCGGGTTCATGCTCTTCTATCTGCTCTTCCTGGTGCAGGAGAAGAATCTGCCGGGCCTCCCGGTCCCGGCCACGATCGCCGTGCTGGCCGTGGCCGCGGGGGCCGGCGGTCTGGCCGGCGCCGCTGTGGCCTCCTGGGTGCGCAACCACTCCCCGCAGGTGATCGTGCTGATCACGCTCGCGCTGTCGGGGGTGAGCACCATCGTGGCCTCGATCGTCTTCAACCTGTGGACGGCGGTGGTCGTCGCCCTGATCGCCGCGTTCGCGCAGGGGCTGGGCAAGCTGGCGCTGGACGCGGTCGTGCAGCGCGAGATCGGCGAGGAGGTGCGCTCGTCCACCTTCGGCGTGGTCGAGGCGTTCCTGCAGATCTCCTGGGTGGTCGGCGGCCTGGTCGGGCTGCTGCTGTCGCTGTTCGCCGAGGGACCCGCCGGGTTCGCGCTGATGGCCGTGGTGCTGGCGGGCTCGCTCGGCTGGCTCCTGGTACGGCGCCGCCGGCGCATCCACGCCAGGGACGCCAGGGTCGCGGCGGCCCGGGCCGCCTCCGGCGAGCAGGGACAGGGACAAGGGCAGGAGCAGGAGCCCGCGCCCCGGCGGAACCGGCCCGAGGGGACCACCACCACCGTGGTGCGGCGCGACGATCCCCCCGCCGAGAACCGCACCAAGCCGCTGACCAACCCCCACGGCTGAGGCGGGGGCGGTCGGCGGGCCGGATCGGGGACGGTCAGGCGTCCAGGTCGTCGGCCACCGCCCGGAGCACGGTGGCGATCTTCTTGGCGTGCACGGCCTCCGGGTGCTTGCCCTTCTGGTAGGACATCGAGACGCTGTCCAGCAGCTTGATCAAGTCCTCCACGATGACGACCATCTCGTCGGGCTTCTTGCGCTTGCCCTTCGGCTTGACGGTCTTTGCGAGGGTGGGGGGCTGGTCGATCACGCGGACCGAGAGCGCCTGCTGGCCACGGCGCCCCTCGGCCACGCCGAACTCGACCTTCTGGCCCGGCTTGAGGGAGTCCACGCCACCGGGCAGCGCGGATGAATGCACGAAGACCTCACCGCCGTCGTCGCGGGTGAGGAAGCCGAAACCCTTGTCGGCGTCGTACCACTTGACCTTGCCACTCGGCACAGGGGTGACCTCGTTCAGACTGTCGTGAAAAGGATGGAAGTAGGTTATGCCCAAGGAAGGCGGAGAGCGACCGTGTAAACGGCCGCCCGTTGCAGCGTTTTGCGAGGCTCTATACGAGTGCGGCCGGGGTTCGCCACCCGTCGAACCAGCCGGCGAACTCCGTCAGATCGCCCAGTACGACATCGGCTCCGTGCTCACGCAGTTCTCCTACCGGATAGAGGCCTGTCGCCACCGCCACGCTGACGGCGCCTCCCGCTCGTGCCGCCTCGATGTCGGCGACGTGATCTCCAACATAGGCCGCCGCGCCGAAAGTCGCGAGAGCCGGACCCTTGTCGGCGCCGAAAACCGATCCGACGACCTCGTCCACCTCGAGTTCGAGGAATTCCACCGTGCTGAGGGCGTCGCGGGAGTTCTTGCCGGTGACCACGATGACCCGGCCGCCGGCCTCCCGCACCGCCTCGACGGCCTCGCGCGCGCCGGGCATGAGGGTGGTGGCGGGAACGGCGAGCGAAGGGTAGAGGGAGCGGAAGATCACCGCGGCCTCGGGGACTCTGTCCTGGGGAAGCCAGTTGGCCAGCTCCCACTCCAGGGGAGGCCCCAGCCGGGCCACCACCGCGGCGCTGTCGATGGTCACTCCGATGCGCAGCGCCAGCTCGTCGTAGACGGCGGCGATGCCCGCACGGGTGTCCGCAAGGGTCATGTCGAGGTCGAAACCCACCGAGTCCATATATGGAGCATGCCAAACGGCCACATAAGGGGGTAATCCGAAATTACGCCACTTACCGGTGACGGACCCGGTGACGGACGCGGTGACGGGCGCGGTGACGGGCCCGGTGACAGACGCGGTGACGGGCCCGGTGACAGACTCCGCGACCGGCTCATCGGCGATGACGCTGTACGCGATGACGGCGCTGTGGAACCCTTTCAGAAAGGAACCACTTACCGCGGAAGAACGTGGCCGACGCCACGGCCCGGCCCGCCGGGCCGGGCCAGGACTCCGCACTGGATAGGGTCGTGATGGAGGTGTCGGCAGCGAAATGACCAGATCGACGCGTGAGCGGATCATCGACGAGGCCCTGCGCCTGTTCGCCGAGCGGGGCTACTCTGCGACCTCGGTGGCCGAGATCGAGGCCGCCTCCGGCCTGTCCCCCGGCGCGGGGGGCCTCTACCGGCACTTCAAGTCCAAGTACGAGGTGCTGGCCGCGGCGATGAACGAGCACGCCACCCGCACCCGGGCGCAGATCGTCGACACCCTGGCCGAGCTGGACGCCGCCGACGCCTCGCTCGACGTCGAGGCCAGGCTGGCGCACCTGTGCAGGGCCGGGCTGGCCAAGGTCCGCGAGGAGAGCGAGCTGACCCGCGTGTTCTTCCGCGACCTGAGCCAGTTCCCCGAACTGGTGGCGACCGTGCGCGAGGGGCTGCTGCAGCCCATGTTCGACGCGATCATCACATGGTTCCGCGCCCAGCCCGAGTACGCCGGCACCGACGCCGACTGGCCCGCGATCGCCGCCGTGCTCGGCGGAGCGGTGGTCCACTACCGCCTGTTCCAGGAGACGGTGGGCGAGCCCCCGGGCCGCGCCGACCGCGAGCGCTTCGTGACGGCGTGGGTACGGCTCGCGCTCGGCCTGCTGCCGCATCCCGCGGTGCAGACGGTGGGCTGACGGCAGGCCGGCCCGGCGCGAGGCCGGCGCACGGCTCGGAGCGCGAGGCCGGCGCACGGCCCGGAGCGCGAGGCCGGTCCGGCGACGGGCTAGCGGATCCCGCCGGTGAACGGGGCGGGCGGTCTGATCAGGCGGCGGATCAGCCAGAAGACCCCCGCCGCCGTGCCGAACACGAACATGGGCCCGCTCACCGTGAAGAAGTCGCCCACCATCTTCCCGAACTCGCCGCCGGTGCGGATGAGCGCCGCCACCACTCCGCCGATGGAGTAGGCGAGCACCGGAGCGGCGGCGCCGAGCACCTTGTCCCCGACCTCCCAGCCGGAACAGGACAGCACGATCATCGCTCCCGCCGCCCAGACGATGAACGGGACCTGGAAGATCACGACCGGTTCGAACGAGAGGCCCAGGAGCAGGTCGGCCAGGACGAGCAGCCCGGCCAGGGCGAGCATCGTCATCCCGGCCAGCTCGCGGGGGTGGGCGGACAGGCCGGAGGCGTCCCACCCGCCCCTCACGCCCCCGAGCCGCCGCGGCCCCCACGGGCTCTCCCCGTCCGCCGGGGTACGGCGGGCCGGCGGCTTGCGCCCTCCCGGCAGGTCCTGCTCCCCGAGGGTCGCGGCGACGCCGCCGGGGACGCGCGCCCCTCGGCGGCGGCGCCGGCCGGAACGGGCGCCGGAGCGTTCACCGGCCAGCGTCTTCCTGGCCTCCTCCGTCGACCGGGCCACTCCCGGGGGGACGGGACGCGGATATCCGGACCCGACCGGCAGAACGCGCGGCGACCGCGGCGCGCCCGGCAGGACGGGGGGTCCGGACGGCGCCGCGCCCGAGGCGGCGGAGCCCGGCGGGCGCGCCGTACCCGCGGAGGCGGACCGGGTGCCCGCGGGTGCGGCCCGCACCGGGGGCAGCTCCCGGGTGACGGCCTCGGCGGCGTCGTCCGGGTCCGTGAACCCGCCCGGTCCCGGCGGACCGCCGGTGTCCCGGACGGGACGGACCACCGGCTCGGCGTGACCCGGCGCGGACGTGGCGGGACCCGTGGCTGCACCGGGCACGGACGTGAGGGGACCGGTGACGGCACCGGGCACGGACGGGGCCGAGCCGGTGACGGGGCGGACCACGGGTTCGGCGGGGGCGATCGGGGAGCCGGCGGCGGAGCGGCCCGTCACCGGCGCCGTGCCCGCCCGGACGGCCTCCCCCTCCAGGCGCCGGACCTCGCGCTCCACCAGCACCACCGGGTCACCGAACACCGCGAGCACCTTCGCCGTGACGGCGGGACTCTCCGAGTCGCCGCGCTCGGCGTTGATCCGCGCGCGCAACCGGTTGACGAAGTCGATCCGCTGGTCCGGGCGCAGCACGCCGTGGGCGGCGTCGGCCGCCCTGCTGACGTACTCCAGGACGAGCTGGTCGGCACGCTCGATCACTTTCGTCATCCTCCCTCAGCGGCGACCTCCTCGCGACCCCTTCCCCCATTCAGCACCCGCCACGTACCCGGCGACATTCGCCCCGACGGCACAATGTCGGCGGTGCGGCTTACCATTGACGGAATGAGCACGGAGTTCTCGGAGTGGCTGCGCGGCCGCAGTGACGAGCAGTTACGGGAGCTCGTCGTCCTGCGGCCCGAGCTCATCACTCCGGTCCCCGCCCACGTCGAAGGACTGGCCGGGCGCGCCAGCAGCCCGTCGGCGATCGGCCGGGTGCTCGACCGGCTCGACCGCTTCACCTTCGCGGTCCTGGAGACACTCACCGTCCTGGCCTCGCCGATCGCCTACCGGTCGTTGCGCTCCCAGGTCTCCAAGTCGCTGCAGGGACCGGCCGACCCGGTGTTCGAGGCCCGTTTCAGGCAGACGGTCGACCGGTTGCGGACCCTCGCCCTGGTCTACGGGCCCGACCGGGCCCTGGTCCCGGCCCCCGGGGTGCGGGAGGTGCTCGACTCCCCGGCCGGTCTGGGACCGCCCGCGGTCGAGGTCTTCCGCCACCACCACGCGGAACGGCTGGCCGAGCTGGTCGAGGATCTGGGCGGCCCGGACTCCGGCTCCGGGCCCGGTTCCGGTGGCAAGGAGGAGCTCGCCGAGTTGCTGTCCGACCGGCAGACCCTCGCCCGGCTGGTCGAGGAGGTCTCGCCGCAGGCGCGCTCCGCGCTCGACGAGCTGGCCTGGGGGCCGGCCGGCGGCCGGGTGCCCAACGCGCGCCGGGAGGTGCGCGTGGCCGGCGCCCGCTCGCCGATCGAGCAGCTCCTGGCCCGCGCCCTGCTGGCGGCGACCGGTGAGGAGTCCGTCGTCCTGCCCCGCGAGGTCGGCCTGTTCCTGCGCGGCGGCCGGATCCACCGCGACCTGTCGCCGCTGCCCCCGCCGCTGGACGGCACCGCGCGTGACCGCGCCCTGGTCGACCGCACCGCCGCCGGCCAGGCCTTCACCTTCACCCGCGCGGTGGAGGAGCTGTGCGAGCGCTGGAGCGCCGACCCGCCCGGCGTGCTCCGCGGCGGCGGCCTGGCGGTGCGCGACCTGAAGCGCGCCGCGGCCCTGCTCGACCTGCCCGAGTGGGCGGCCGGCCTGATCGTCGAGGTCGCGCACGCGGCGGGGCTGGTGGCGGCCAGCGGCGCGGTCGACGGCGACTGGATGCCCACCCCGGTCTACGACGCCTGGAAGGTGCGCAGCACCGAGGACCGCTGGGTGACGCTGGCCTCGACCTGGCTCACCATGGACCGCGTGCCGGGCATGATCGGCGAGCGGGACGAGCGCGACCGGCTGCGCAGCGCCCTCCACCCCGACCTGCGGCGCCCGGCCGCGCCCGAGGTCCGCGCCGCCGCGCTGACCATGCTGGCGACCGCGGGCGAGGCGGCCTCCCCCCTGGCCCCGACCCCGGAGGCGGTCCGCGAGCGCCTGGCCTGGGAGCAGCCGCGCCGCCGGGTCGCCCAGCGCGACCGGCTGGTGGATTTCACGCTGCGGGAGGCCGAGCAGATCGGGGTCACCGGTCTGGGCGCCCTGTCCGGGCACGGACGGGCGCTCCTGCCCGCCGACCCCGGCCAGGACGGCGCGAGCCGTACGGCGCCGGCGGCCGAGCTGCTGGCCCCCCTGCTGCCCGAGCCGCTCGACCACGTGCTCCTGCAGGCCGACCTGACCGCCGTGGCCCCGGGCCCGCTCACCGGCGAGCTGGGCCGCTGGCTGGCGCTGGCCGCCGATGTGGAGTCCACCGGCGGCGCGACGGTCTACCGGTTCTGCGAGGGGTCGATCCGGCGGGCGCTGGACGCCGGGCAGGGCGCCGACGAGATGCTGGCCATGCTGACCCGGCACTCGACCACCCCGGTCCCGCAGCCGCTGAGTTACCTGGTCACCGACGTGGCCCGCCGGCACGGCCGGATGCGGGTCGGCTCGGCCAGCGCCTACGTCCGGTGCGACGACCCCTCGGTGCTCGACGAGGTGATGGCCGACCGGCGGGCGACCCCGCTGCGGCTGCGCCGCCTGGCCCCCACGGTGATCGCGTCCAAGACCTCGCGGGCGACCCTCGTCGACTCGCTGCGCGCGATGGGCTACGCGCCGGTCGCCGAGTCCCTGGACGGTGACGTGATCGTCACCCAGCTCGACGTCCGCCGGACCGAGGGACCGCCCCAGCTGCGCGTCCCGGCCGCCTTCAACGGCCTGGACGCCGAGGTGATCACGGCGGCCGTGCGCGCCGTACGGGCCGGAGACGCCGCCCACCGATCCCGCCGCAAGCCGGTCGACGCCCCCGACGGCCAGGTGCCCCGCTCTCCGGCGACCGCCACGATCGGCGCCCTGCGCGAGGCCATCCGGCAGGGCACCCAGGTCTGGATCGGCTATCTCGACTCCCAGGGCAACGCCACCAGCCGCATCCTCGAACCCGCCCGCATGGAGGGCGGCTATCTGACGGCCTACGACGAGACCCGCGCCGCGGTGCACCGCTTCGCCCTGCACCGCATCACCGGGGTGGCCGAGGTCCAGGCCTGACCTGACCGCCCGGCCGCGCCCGAGAGCGCGTGGGCTTGACGGCGCAGCCGCGCCGGACCACGTTGGCCTCATGAGCGCTGAGCACACGCTGGGCCGGTTGGCGGAGGAGTCGTGGACCCGGTTCGGCGATTTCGACTCTCTGTACTACGAGGGGACCTGGCACCGCGCGCAGGCGCTCGCCGAGCGCGCGCGGCGGTGCTCCGGCGGCTTCGGGGCGTTCGGGATCCGGCCCGGTGACCGGGTGGTGGTCATGATGGTCACCAGCCCGGAGGTTCCGCTCGTCTACCAGGCGCTCTGGGCGGCCGGAGCCGTGGTCACGCCGGTGGTGTTCCTGGTGGGGGCCGAGGAGCTGCGGCACATCCTCGCCGACAGCGCGCCCGCGGCGCTGGTGACCTCCCCCGAGCTGCTGGAGACGGTGCGGGCCGCCGCCGGGGACGTCCCCGTGATCGTCGTGGGCGACGCCCCCGAGGGCACGACGCCCTTCTCCCAGATCGAGGCGGCCGACGAGCGGGGCGCGGTGGCGCGCGAGGCGGACGACCTCGCCGCGCTGATGTACACCGGCGGCACGACCGGCAGGGCCAGGGGCGTCATGCTCACCCACGGCGGGCTCTGGCACGTGGCCAGGGCCGCGCAGGAGACCTTCCACCTGCCCGGGATCAACCGGTCGATCGTGCCGGTGCCGCTCTCGCACGCCTACGGCCTGATCCTCACGATCGCGGGCATGCACGCCACCGAGCCGCAGCAGTGGGTGCTGATGCGCTGGTTCGACGCCAAGGCCTTCCTGGACCTGGCCGCCGGGCAGCGGGTGCAGTACGGCGCGGTGGTGCCCTCGATGCTCCAGCTGCTGCTGGCCGAGCCGCTGGAGGAGTTCTCCCTGCCCGAGCTGCGCTATCTGACCTGCGGGGCGGCGCCGCTGGGCCGGGAGGTGGTCGAGGAGTTCGAGCGGCGGATGCCCGGCGTGCAGATCCTGGAGGGGTACGGCCTGACCGAGACCAGCGCGATCACCACCTTCAACCCGCCCGGCCGGCGCAAGCTCGGCAGCGTCGGCCTGCCGCTCCCCGGCTACACGGTCGTCATCCGCGACAGCGACGGCGAGGAGCTGGAGGTCGGCGACGTCGGAGAGATATGCGTGCGCGGTGAGGCGCTGATGAGCGGATACTGGCCGGACACCTCCGGCGGATCCGCGCAGGCGGCTCCCCGCCCGTCCGGGGGGACGGGCGTCCGCTCGTCGTCCTCGACGGCGCTGGTGGGCGGCGAGCTCCGCACCGGTGACATCGGCTGCCTGGACGACGACGGCTACCTGCACGTCGTGGACAGGAAGAAGGATCTGATCATCCGCGGCGGGTTCAACATCTTCCCCCGCGACGTCGAGGACGCCCTGAACAAGCACCCCGACGTGGTCATGTCCGGCGTGGTCGGCCGTCCCGACCCGCTCCACGGCGAGGAGGTGGTGGCCTTCGTCCAGCTCCGCCCGGGCGCCGAGGTCACGGCGCAGGAGCTCATCGACTGGGCCAGGCTCAGGGTGGGCCGGGTGCGCTATCCGCGCGAGATCCGCTTCACCGAGTCGATCCCGGTCACCAGCATCCTCAAACTCGACCGCAAGGCCTTGCGTGCCCGTCTTGACGTCCCCGATGCCGACCCCTCCCACACGTGATATCTGTTGAGACCGAGACGGTTCAGCAGAGGCGAGACGAGTTTTCCAGTGAGCAGTGGCAACCCCGAAGGCCCCAGCACGAACCCGGATGACTGGAAGAGCCCTTACACCACAGGCCCGGGTCAGTCGCCGGGCTACGACCGGCCCTTCGGTCAGGAGCAGACTCGGCAGAGCTACGGCCAGAGCGACTACGGGCAGAGCGGGTACGGCAAGCAGGACTACGGCCAGAGCGGCTACGGTCAGGACTACGGTCAGAGCGGCTACGGTCAGGATTACGGGCAGGGCGGGTACGGCGGGCAGGGTTACGGCTCGGCCGGCTACGGACAGGGTTACGGCCAGGCCGGGTACGGCGGGTCCTACGGGTCCGCGCCGCACCCCAACGTCGACGGGGTCAGGACCCACGCGATCGTGGCCCTGGTCATCAGCGTCATCATGGCGGTGAGCTGCTACGGCAGCCTCGGCGGCATCGCCGGAGTCATCCTGTCCGGGATCGCGCTCGGCAAGGTCGACCATGAGACCGCGCGGGCGAGGAACCTGCTCAAGTGGACCTGGATCAGCATCGGCATCAACGTCGGCCTGCTCATCCTGGGCGCCGCCGCCTTCATCGTGGCGGGCGTCAACGGCGCCTTCGATTAGCCTGATCCGGGACTGCGCGCGCGCTCTGTCTTGTTGCACATGCGGTAGCCGTACATGAGGGAGAGTTTCTGTGGCCGACGGCCCGTTGATCGTGCAGTCCGACAAGACCCTGCTGCTCGAGGTCGACCATGACAAGGCCGACGAGTGCCGCAAGGCGATCGCGCCGTTCGCGGAGCTGGAGCGCGCACCCGAGCACGTCCACACCTACCGGATCACCCCCCTGGCGCTGTGGAACGCGCGGGCCGCGGGGCACGACGCCGAGCAGGTGATCGACGCCCTGATCGGCCACAGCCGCTATCCGGTCCCGCACGCGCTGCTGGTGGACATCGCCGAGACCATGTCGCGCTACGGCAGGCTCCGGCTGGAGAAGCACCCCGCCCACGGCCTGGTGCTGACCAGCACCGACCGGGCCGTGCTGGAGGAGGTGCTGCGCTCGAAGAAGATCCAGCCGCTGCTGGGCGAGCGGCTGGACGGCGACGCGGTGGCGGTCCACCCCAGCGAGCGCGGCAACATCAAGCAGCTGCTGCTGAAACTGGGCTGGCCCGCCGAGGACCTGGCCGGTTACGTCGACGGCGAGCACCACCCGATCGCGCTGGCCGAGGACGGCTGGGAGCTGCGCACCTACCAGCGCGAGGCGGCCGAGGCCTTCTGGCACGGCGGCTCGGGCGTGGTCGTGCTGCCGTGCGGCGCGGGCAAGACGATCGTGGGCGCGGCGGCGATGGCGCAGGCCAAGGCCACCACGCTGATCCTGGTGACGAACACGGTCTCGGCGCACCAGTGGAAGCAGGAACTGATCAGGCGCACGTCCCTGACCGAGGACGAGATCGGCGAGTACACCGGGACCAAGAAGGAGATCCGGCCGGTCACCATCGCCACCTACCAGGTGATGACCACCCGCAGGCAGGGCGTCTACAGGCACCTGGAGCTGTTCGACGCGCGCGACTGGGGTCTGATCATCTACGACGAGGTGCACCTGCTGCCCGCGCCGATCTTCCGGATGACCGCCGACCTGCAGGCCAGGCGGCGGGTCGGGCTGACCGCGACGCTGGTGCGCGAGGACGGCCGGGAGGGTGACGTGTTCTCCCTGATCGGGCCCAAGCGCTACGACGCGCCGTGGAAGGAGATGGAGAACCAGGGCTGGATCGCCCCGGCCGACTGCGTCGAGGTGCGGGTGACGCTCACCGACGACGAGCGCCTCGCCTACGCGATGGCCGAGGCCGAGGAGCGCTACAGGTTCTGCGCGACCACGCCGTCCAAGACCCGCGTCACCGAGGCGCTGGTCAGGCGGCACCCGGACGAGCAGGTGCTGATCATCGGCCAGTACATCGACCAGCTCGACGAGCTGGGCGAGCACCTGGGCGCGCCGGTGATCAAGGGAGAGACCAAGGTCAAGGAGCGCGAGCGGCTGTTCCAGGCCTTCCGCGACAAGGAGATCCAGGTCCTGGTCGTGTCGAAGGTGGCCAACTTCTCCATCGACCTGCCCGAGGCGTCGGTGGCCGTGCAGGTGTCGGGCACCTTCGGCTCCCGCCAGGAGGAGGCCCAGCGGCTCGGCCGGGTGCTGCGGCCCAAGTCGGGCGGGGGCGGGGCCCGGTTCTACTCCGTGGTGAGCAGGGACACCGTGGACCAGGAGTTCGCCGCGCACCGGCAGCGCTTCCTGGCCGAGCAGGGGTACGCCTATCAGATCATCGACGCGGACGACGTGCTCGCCGGCGACTAGGGCCGTGGGACGAGCACGCCGTCCCCGATGTTCAGGCCCACGAGATACCGCGGGTCTTCGACATGGAAACCACCCCCTCGCTGGGTCGTGATGACCAGTGGCGGCATACCCTATGATCTGCGCAATTCACCGTATTTGCCTGTCTTTTTCACGCTTCCGCAAAGAATGACCGACAGTCACGGAATGCTTACCTTACGATCATTCCACCGATGAACAATGCGCCCTCGGCGATGGCCCAGGCGATCACGGCGGCTCCCGTCAGCAGCATGAAACGCCCCTCATCACGGTGGGCCTTCACGGGCAGCCAGGCGGCCGCCGTACAGCAGGCGGCGACGGCGGCGAACAGGCCCGACACCGTGATGACACCCCCCATGCGCTCCGCGCACGCGGCGTCCGCGCAGAAGGCCTTCGCCCCCCACCCGCCGAAGGCTGACAGGATCCACAGCGCGCCGAGCAGAAGATTGGCCACCGTCGGTATGACGAGGGAGATGCGCACACCTGTCGCAATACCCATGGGGGGCGGGACTCACGCGGGCACTAATCCTTTTGAGACCCCTGAAGGGCATCGGTAAGCTAGTCGATTCGCTGCCTGATGACCACCTCCGTTTATCGAATGGGAGGCGCTTTAGCGTGCCCGCACATCAACTGGTTCCGGACATAGACCCCGCCCCTTCCGACCCCGCCTCCTCCGGCTCCGGCTCCTCCGGCTCCGGCTCCTCCGATCCCGCCTTCTCCGGCTCCGGCTCCTCCGATCCCGAGCCCTCCGCGGCCGGGGTCCTCGCCGCCGAACGCGAGCACCTGGCCGTCTCCAGGGCCGCCCTGCGCGCGATGCGCGAACACGCCCAGTCCCTGTCCGCCGACGCCGCCGGCGACTGGGTCTCCCAGCAGATCCTGCAGGCGCTGCTCGACCAGCGGGTGGCCGCCCTCGCCGACCACTCCGGGACCCCGCTCTTCTTCGGCCGCCTGGACCGCTCGGCCGACGACGAGCTGCCCGGGACCATCTACGTCGGCCGCCGGCACGTCCACGACGACCACAGCCACCCCCTGGTGATCGACTGGCGGGCCCCGGTCTCCCGGGCGTTCTACCAGGCCAGCCCGTCCGACCCGATGGACGTCTCGCTCCGCCGCCGGTTCGGCTACCACGGCGGCGACCTGACCGCCTTCGAGGACGAGCACCTCGACCGGGGCCAGGAGCTGCGGCACTCGAAGATCCTGACCGAGGAGATCGAGCGGCCCCGCTCCGGCCCGATGCGCGACATCGTCGCGACCATCCAGCCCGACCAGGACGAGATCGTCCGTTCCGACCTGGCCCGCACGGTGTGCGTCCAGGGGGCTCCCGGCACCGGCAAGACCGCCGTCGGCCTGCACCGGGCCGCCTATCTGCTGTTCACCCACCGGGAACGGCTCGCCAGGTCCGGTGTGATGATCGTCGGCCCCAACCGGGCCTTCCTGGCCTACATCTCCTCGGTGCTCCCCGCGCTGGGCGAGATCAAGGTCGACCAGACCACGGTCGCCGGCATCCTCGGCGAGCACTCCGCCCCCGAGGACCCCGCGGTCTCCACGATCAAGGGCGACGTGAAGATGGTCCCGGTGCTGGAACGCGCCCTGTGGATGCACATCGTCAAGCCGGTCGAGGGCGTGCTGTTCACCAAGGGCGTCAACCGCTACAGGGTCGCCGACCACGAGGTCCGCGAGATCGTCGCCTCGCTGCGCGGCACCACCAGGTACGGCCCCGGCCGCGCGGCCCTGGCCCAGCGCCTGGCCCACCAGGTGCTCGTCCGCATGGAACAGCGCGGCGAGTCCCCCGACGACCGCGTGCAGGACGCGGTCGCCCGGTCCAAGCCGGTCAGGCGGCTCGTGGACCAGGTCTGGCCCAAGCTCGCTCCCCAGCAGGTCCTGCACCGGCTCTTCAGCGACGCCGGCTTCCTCGCCGCGGCCGCCAAGAACGACCTGACCGCCGAGGAGCAGGCCGCCCTGCTGTGGGCCAAGCCGGCCAAGTCCTTCCGCTCGGCGAAGTGGTCGGCCGCCGACTGCGCGCTGATGGACGAGCTGGGCGACATGATCGAGCGCACCCCGGTCTTCGGCCACCTGGTCGTGGACGAGGCCCAGGACCTGTCGGCGATGCAGCTGCGCGCCCTCGGCCGGCGGTGCCGTACGGGATCGGCGACCGTGCTGGGCGACATCGCCCAGGGCACCACCCCCTGGTCGGCCCGCTCCTGGACCGAGGTCCTGGGCCACCTGGGCTTCGCCGACGGCGCGGTCACCGAACTCACCCTCGGCTTCCGCGTCCCCCGCGAGGTCCTCGACTACGCCGCCCGCCTGCTGCCCTCCGTCGCCCCCGACCTGGCCGCCCCCCGGTCGCTGCGTCCCGGCGCGGGCTCACTGTCGGTACGGCCGGCCCCCGAGCTGCCCGCCGCCCTGGCCGAGGCGGCCGAGCGGGCACTGGCCGCCGAGGGCTCGATCGGCGTGATCGTCCCCGACGCCTCCGTCACGTCCGTCTCCGCGATGATCTCCCACCTCGACCACCGCGTGCTGACCCCCGACTCCGTCGAGGAGCACCGCCTGCTGGTCGTCCCCGCCTCCCTGGCCAAGGGCCTGGAGTACGACCACGTCATCGTCGTCGAACCGGCCGACATCGTCTCCGCTGAACCCCGCGGCCTGGCCCGGCTGTACGTCGTCCTCACCCGCGCGGTCACCTCCCTGACCGTCCTGCACGCCAAGCCCCTGCCGCCCGAGCTCACCGGCTGATCCGGCCGCCCTCCCGGCGAACCGCTCCCCGCAACCGAAAAGCCCTCCGAACAGACGTTCGGAGGGATAACATTTTGCAGTCAGACGAGCACACACGGTCCGCGCCCCGTGAAAGTGCCCAGAAAAAGGCTTACCCCGGGGGGCTTGCAAGCAGAGGCGTCCCCGGGGCACACATCACTCATGGTAGCAGGCCATGAGCGGCGCGGAAAGGAAACCGGTGAGCGGCACACTCTTCCAGAAGGTCTGCGACGCCGTATCGACCGAACGACTCCAACCATTCTTCCGAACATGCAACGGGCAGCCCGAGGACGCCCTTCGCCTCTACGCGTGGAATATAGAGATCTCCAGCGCATTCCACGGCCCGCTCCACTGCCTGGAGGTCGTTCTGCGGAACGCCCTGAACCGCGAGCTGACCACGTTCTTCCATCGCCCGGACTGGTGGGGCGCCCCCGCCCTCGACCTGGACGCGGGCGCCCGGCGGAGCGTGCTGCAGGCCTGCACCACTGTGGCCCAGAACTACACAAGCCCCACGAACGGTCACGTGATAGCCGAGCTCTCCTTCGGTTTCTGGACCAGCCTGCTCGGAACCGGCAACAGATACGACATGCGTCTGTGGCGCCCGGCCCTCCACAAGGCCTTTCCCCATTACCGAGGCCCCCGGCGCGCTCTTCATCAGGACCTCTATCACCTGCGTAAGCTCCGCAACCGGATCGCCCACTACGAGCCCATTCATCAGCGGCATCTGACCGCCGACCACACGACGATTCTGCGCATCCTCGGATATCTCTCCCCGGAGACGACACAGTGGGTGCGGGCCAACGACCGGGTTCCGGAGGTGCTGGGGCGGCGGGGGGATGTGTGCGCGGCGGCCGTGCCGACGCGGTTCTGACGGGGGCTGGTAGGTTGCCGGGTCGTGGATGTGATCATTCGTTACGGGCGGATCGAGGACGTCGAGGCGCTGCTGGCCTTCTGGCTGGTCGCCGCGGAGGGGACCGACCGGCATGACGATCCGGCGAAGGTGACGGCGCTCATCGAGCGTGACCCCGAGGCCGTGCTGGTGGCCGAGGTCGGCGGGGAGATGGCGGGCACGCTGATCGCGGGCTGGGACGGCTGGCGGGCCCATCTCTACCGGCTGGCGGTGGACCCTGCGCGACGGCGGCAGGGCGTCGGGAGCGCGCTGATCCGGGCGGCCGAGGAGCGTTTCGCGGCCTTCGGGGCGTTCCGGGCCGACGCGATGGTGCTGCACGACAACGAGCTCGCCCACCACGCCTGGCGCGCCGCCGGTTACGCCCCCCAGTCCGACTGTGCCCGGTGGGTCAAGCCCCTCGGCTGACGGGACCGCCCCGGCCCGGTGGCGGGCGCCGTACGGCGGAGCCCGGAGGAAGAGGAAAGAGCGGAGAAGAAAGAAAGGGCCGGTCCCCTCGGGGGACCGGCCTCTTCTCTGTTCGGGTGCC
>NZ_BOOK01000036.1 GCF_016863195.1 Paraplanobispora takensis
CCGCCCTGCGCGCCGAGCCGTCGGTCCTCGACGCCGTGGTGATCGCGCACGAGCAGCATCTGGTCGCCTACGTGGTCGGCGAGCCCGATCCCGGACTGCGCGAGCGGCTGCGCTCCCGGCTGCCCGATCACCTGATCCCGCGCGTCGTGGTGCCGCTCGACGCCCTCCCCCTCACCACCAGCGGCAAGCTCGACCGGGCCGCGCTGCCCGCCCCCGAGCCCGCGAGCGGCCGGCCGTACGTCCCGCCGCGCGACGAGATCGAGGCCCGCCTGGCCGTACTGTTCGAAGAGATCCTCGACGTGACCGCGGTGGGCGCCCTCGACGACTTCTTCGAGCTCGGCGGCCACTCGCTCAGCGCGCTCAGGCTGGCCGCCCGCGTCAGGCACGAGCTCGGCAGGAACCTGCCGGTCGCGGCCGTGCTGGCCGCGCCCACCGTCCACGAGCTGGCCGACGTGCTCAGGCAGCCCGAGGACCTCGCCCCGCCGAGCCGGATCGTGCCGCTGAACACCCGGGGCGACAGACCGCCGATCTTCCTCTTCCACGCGCTGGGCGGCCAGGTGTTCCGCTATCACCCGCTGGCCCGGCGGCTCGGCCCCGACCAGCCGGTGTACGCGATCGCCGCCCGCGGCTTGGCGCCCGGCGAGGAGCCGCACACCACGCTGGCCGGGATGGCCGACGACTACGCGGCCGACCTGCTCGCCGTCCGGCCGCGCGGGCCGTACGTGCTGGGCGGCTTCTGCATCGGCGGGAACATCGCCCTGGAGGTCGCCCGCCGGTTGCGCGAGCGCGGCGCGGAGGTCCCGCTGGTCGTGCTGATGTACGCCAACGCCGAGGAGCCGGTGGCCCCCGCCTCACTGGAGGACGACACCGTTCTGCTCTTCCACGCGCTCGCCGGCGGTCCCGAGGAGACCCTGGGCCTCGACCCGGCCCGGCTGGCCGAGCTGCCGCCGCAGGAGCGGCTGCTGGCGGTCATGGGCGCGGCCTCGGCCGCCGACCGGCTGGCCCCCGACACCGCCGACGTCGAGCAGGCCCGCCGCTATCTGTCGGTCTTCCGGGCCAACGCGCACGCCGTGGGCGGCTTCCGGCACGAACCCTACGACGGCGACGTCGCGCTCTTCGCGCCCCGCCCCGAGGACGGCCGGTGGTCCTCGGTCGTCAAGGGCGGGTTCGCGCACGCGCAGATCCCCGAGGAACGCGTCCCGATCCTCTACGAGCCCCTGGTCGCCGATGCGGCCGCGAACATCAGAAAGTGGATGGACCATGGCATCCCCCACCAGTGAGCAGGCGAGCCTGTGGCGCAACGCCGACTTCCTCCGGTTATGGGCCGGACAGAGCCTGTCGCAGTTCGGATCGTCCGTCACCTACTTCGCGATCCCCGTCATCGCCGTCACCGTGCTGAACGCCTCCCCCCAGGAGATGGGCGTGGTCGGCTTCCTGCTGCGGGCGCCGATGGTGCTGTTCCTGCTGTTCGGGGTGCTCGCCGACCGGGTTCGCAAGCGGCCCATCCTGATCTGGACCGACGTGGCGCGCTTCGTGCTGCTCATGCTGATCCCGGTCGCCTGGTTCGCCGACATGCTCACGCTCACCTGGCTGTACGTCGTGATCTTCCTGATCGGGTTGCTCGGGACCATGTTCCAGGTCGCCTACCGCAGCTACTTCCCGTTCCTGGTGCCGCCGGAGAACTTCCTTGAGGGCAACTCCAAGCTGCAGCTGACCGAGTCGCTGGCCAACACCCTCGGTCCCGGTCTCGCCGCGGCGCTCCTCAAAGTGATCGCCGCGCCGGTACTGCTGATCATCGACGCGGTGTCCTACCTGGCCTCGGCCGTCGCGGTCTCGCTGATCAAGCGGCCCGAGGCGCGGCCGGAGGCCGACGACACCACGGCGCGGCAGATCCACCGGGCCATCTGGGAGGGCGTCCTCTGGGTGATGAAGCACCCGCTGATCCGCCCGCTGGCGATCTCCTCCGCGGTGTACTCGCTGTTCATCCTGGGTGCGATGAACTCCATCTACGCGCTGTACGTGATCCGTGAGCTGGGCGTGCCCGCGGCCTGGTTCGGCAGCATCCTGGCCGGCGGCGGCGTGGGCGCCATCGTCGGGGCGCTGCTGGCCGTACGGGTGATGCGGCGCTACTCCGTCGGCGGGGTCCTGCTCTGGGCGACCGTGTACGGCAACATGGCGCTCTTCCTCATCCCGCTGGCCTCCGGTCCGACCTGGCTGCGGGTCACCATGCTGGTGGTCTCGCAGGTCCTCGTCGGCGTCACCGCGCAGATCTTCTTCGTCACCAACACCACGCTCGTGCAGACGATCACCCCGCCGCATCTCCAGGGCCGGGTGGTGGCCTCCATCTACTCGCTCGGCCTGATCCCCGCGCCGCTGGGCGCGCTGGGCGCCGGGCTGCTGGCCGGGGCCGTGGGCATCCGGCCGGCGCTGTGGACGGTCATCGCGATCGGCGCGCTGGTGCCGATCGCCGCGCTGGCGTGGTCGCCGCTGGCCGGGCTCAAGCAGATGCCCGAACCAGTTGGGCGATGAGCCGCAGCTGCCGGCTGCGCAGCCGCCGGGTGGGCGTGACCAGGCCGACGATCAGGCTGGTCGCGCCCGCCTCGCGGTAGGCGGCGACCCGCTCGCGTAGCTTTCCGGCCGGGCCGCACAGGGTCATGGCGTCGATGAGCGCGTCCGGCAGCATGGCCATGGCCTCGCCCTGCCGCCCCTCCAGGAACGCCTCCTGCAGCTGGGACGCCTCCTTCTCGAAGCCGAGCGAGGCGGCCAGCCGGTTGTAGAAGTTGGTGCGCCGCGAGCCCATGCCGCCGAGGTAGAGGGACAGCATCGGCCGCATCATGTCGTAGGCCAGTTCCTGGTCCTCCTCGACCAGCGTGAGCAGCATCGGCGCGACGTCGATGTCGCGTCCCTTCAGGTGGGCCCGCATCTCGGCCAGGTACTCGGGCGGGAAGTGGATGGCCAGCCAGCCGTCGGCCAGCTCCCCGGCCAGCTCGACCATCCGGGGGCCCATCGCCGCCAGGTACACCGGCAGCCGCTCCTGCACCGGCGAGACGGCCAGCGACAGCTCCTTGCCCTCGCTGCCCTCCAGCGGCAGCGTGAGCGTCTGCCCCCGGTAGCTCACCGGGGCGCCGCCGAGCGCCAGCCGTACGACCTCCAGATAGTCCCGGGTGCGGGCCAGCGGCCGCTCGAAGCGCTCGCCGTGCCAGCCCTCCACCACCTGCGGCCCGGAGACACCCACCCCGAGTCTGGCCCGGCCGCCGGACACCTGGTCGATGGTGGCCGCCGTCATCGCCGCGACCACCGGCTTGCGCCCGGACATCTGCAGCACGCCGGTGCCCAGCGCGATCCGCTCGGTCTGGCCGGCGATCCAGGCCATCAGGCTCGCCGGATCGGTGCCGTAGGTCTCGGCCGCCCACACCGACTCGTAGCCCAGCGCCTCCGCCTCGCGGACCAGCGCGAGGTGGTCGGCGGGGCCGAGGCCCGCGCCGCCCCAGTAGCTCATGCTGTAACCGAGGCGCATCCCATCTCCTGAGCGATCGCGGCGGCCAGCGGGCCGGGGGTCTCCTCGGCCAGCCAGTGGGTGCTGTCGAGCGGGCGCAGCGCCGGCCGGTGCGCGCTGTGCCTGCGCCAGCCCAGCAGGCCGCCCCGGCTCAGCGAGCGGTCCCGGGTCCCGTACAGGACCGTGACGGGGACGGGCAGCGGCGGCGCCGCCCGATGCCGGTAACCGGCCAGCAGCCCGAAGTCGGCGCGCAGCGCCGGTTCCAGCACCGGCCAGAGCGCCTCGCGCTCGGCCAGCTCGGGCGGGACGCCGCCGAGGTCGAGCAGCTGCTCCCAGAACAGCCACGACGGCAGCGCGGGCAGCCGGCGCAGCAGCGGCGTGATGTCCGGCGCCGCGAACGAGGCCACGACCAGCCGCTCCGGCGCGCCGCCGAGCTCCACGACCCGGCGGCAGACGAGGTAGGCCAGCAGCGCGCCGCTGCAGTATCCGAACAGCGTGTACGGCTCGCGCCACGCGGCCAGGTCCCGGGCCAGGTCGTCGACCAGCCCGTCGAGGTCGGTGCGCGGCGGCTCGGCGAGCCTGGCCTGGCGGCCCGGCAGGTTCACCGCCCACAGGCCCACCTCGGGCGGGAAGTGCGCGGCCAGCTCGTTGAGCGAGGAGGGGCCGCCGCCGGCGTGCGGGAAGGTCACCAGGGCCCGCTCGCCCTCCTTGATCTGGACGAACCACGGCGTCATCGGGTGCCTCCCAGGTGGGCGGCCAGCTCGGCGGCGGTCGGGTGGTCGAAGACGGCCCGGACCGGCAGGGAGCGTCCGGCCAGCTCTTCGAGCGGGGGGATCAGGCGGACGGCGAGCACGGAGTGGCCGCCGTTGAGGAAGAAGTTGTCGTGCGGGCCGAGGCCGGGCCGGCCCAGCGCGTCCCGCCACAGGTCCACGACCTTCCGCACGAGCCCCTCGCCCGCCTCGGGCGGGGCGCCCCGCTGCTCCTGCGGTACGGCCAGCTCCAGGTAGGCGATCTTGCCGTTGGCGGTGGTGGGCAGGCGGTCGGTGAAGACGTACTCGGTGGGCACCGCGTAGTCGGGCAGCCGGGTCCTGGCGAAGCGCCAGAGCTCCTCACGCATGTCCTTGCGGGCGGACTCGCGGGCGGACTCCCCGCCGGACCCGCGGCCGGTTTCGACGAAGGCCACCAGGCGGCCGTCGGTCTGCGGGTCGCCGTCCAGGACGACGGCCGCCGCGCGGACCTCCGCGTGCTCGTGCAGGACCGCCTCGACCTCGCCCAGCTCGATGCGGTGGCCGCGCAGCTTGACCTGCCGGTCGTCGCGGCCCAGCAGTTCCAGGACGCCGTCGTGGCGGAGCCTGGCCCGGTCGCCGGTGCGGTAGAAGCGGCCGTGGCGCTCGTGCCGCCCGAAGCGCTCGGCGGTCAGCTCCGGCCGGCCGAGATAGCCGGCGCTCACCCCGTCGCCCGCGATGCACAGCTCCCCCGGCACGCCCGGCGGCGCCTCACGACCGTGCTCGTCGAGGATGAGGATCCGGGTGTTGGCCAGCGGAGCCCCCACCGGCACCGGGTCGCCGGGCGGTTCCACCAGCTCGGCGGCCGTGGACCAGATGGTGGTCTCCGTGGGCCCGTACACGTTGAAGACCCGGCAGCCGAGCGCGAGCAGGTCCCTGGCCAGCGCGGCGGGCATCGGCTCGCCGCCGCACAGGACCGTGCGCCCGGCCAGCTCCCGCCCCGCCTCGGGCACGACGAGCCGCCAGGCCGTCGGCGTGGCCTGCGCGACCTCGACCCCTCCGGCCAGCTCCAGGAACCTGCGGGGCTGCATCTGGTCCTCGTCCGAGGCCACCACGACCGTGCCCCCGACGGCCAGCGGCAGCAGCAGCTCCAGCCAGGAGATGTCGAAGGAGGGAGTGGTGGACCAGAGCACCGAGCGCGGCGCGCCCAGCCGGCCGGCGAAGTCGAGCACGAGGTTCACCAGGTTGGCGTGGGTGACCTGGACGCCCTTGGGCCTGCCGGTGGAGCCCGAGGTGTAGATCACATACGCGATGTCCTCCGGCTCCGGCCCCCCGGAGACGGCTCCGGCCTCCCGGGAGACGGCCGCGGATTCCGGCATCGCCGCCACGGGCGTACGGCCCGCCCACTCCGGCCGTTCCACGCCGGTGATCACCAGGCGGGCGCCGGAGTCGGACACCTGGTACGACAGACGCATCTCCGGCTGGCGGACGTCCAGCGGCAGGAACGCCGCCCCCGCCTGCCACGTCCCGAGCACGGCGGCCACCAGGTCGGACGAGCGGTCCAGGCCCAGCGCCACCAGGTCGCCCCGCCGTACCCCCCGCTCGTGGAGGAGCTCGCGGACGGCGGCGGCGCGCCCGAGCAGTTCGTCGTAGGAGACCTCGCGCGCACCCTCCCGCACCGCGACCGCCTGCCCGGGCCCGATCCGCGGGAGCAACGTGCCCGGCGTGCCCGGCCACTCGCGCGCGGTGTCGTTGACCCGGTCGAGCACCGCCCGGTCCGCCGGGGACAGCACGTCGGTCACCGCTCCCGCGGCGGCCTGCCGGAGCACCGACGCCATCCGGGCCGCGAACGCCTCGATCTCGGCCTCGTCGTGCACCTCGGTGCTGTGCCAGGCCCTGATCGTCAGCCTGTCCGGCTCCTGCACGGCGACGATCTGCATGTCGAGGCGGCTGCGGTCGAACAGGTCCTCGATGTAGCCGGGCACCTCGCCGCGGATGCGCACCTGCTCGTCGCTCCACGGCCGGTAGTTGAACATGTGCCGGAACAGCGGCACCCGCCAGTCGTCGGTGCCGTGCCCGCGGTGGGCCAGTACCGCCTCCACCGACGCGTCGGCGTGCTCGACGCCTTCCGCCCAGGCCTCCTCGACCCGCCTGGCGACCTGGCCGAAGTCCTCGTCCAGCTCGGCGTGCACGCGCAGCGGGAGCGTGCTGACGCCGTAGCCGACGTGCCCGCGTCCGGTCGCGGACCTGGTGCTGACCGGCATGCCCACCACCAGGTCGGGCCCGGCCCCGTGGCCGCGCAGCGTCAGCAGGAAGGCCGTGGCCAGCACGATGTTGCCGGTGGTCCGCAGCCGCGTGCGGAGCTCGTCGAGGGCCTTGACGGTCTCCTCGTCCACCTCCCACGAGCAGGTGTGCCCGGCGAAGGTCGGGCTGGAGGGGGAGTGCCTGCTGCCCGGCAGCACCGTGGAGGCCGGGTCCACGCCGTCGAGCCGCTCCAGCCAGTAGTCCAGCGACTCCTGCGACGGGGTGCCCGGCTCCAGCATGGGAGCGGTGCCGGTCAGCTCGGCGGGCAGCGGGTCGTGGCCCGTCTGGCTGTCGTAGAAGCGGCCCAGCTCCTCCACCAGCAGCTGCATGGAGTGGGCGTCGATGACGCTGTGGTGGCCGACCAGGCAGACGACGCTGCCGCCGTCGAGCAGAGTGAAGTGGCCGGCCCTGATCAGCAGGTCGCGGCCGAGGTCGAACGGCTCGTCCAGGAAGCGCTGCAGATCCGCGACCAGCGTCTCCTCGGCCGTGGGCCGGGTCACGAGCTTGAGCTGCGCGTCCTGCGGCGCCGTGAGGTGCCTGACCGGTGCGCCGCCCACGACGGGGAACCTGAGCCGGAGCGCCGGATGCCGCTTGACCAGGCGATTCACCGCGATCTGCAGCGGCAGCCTGCGGAGGGTCTCACTCGTCCTGAACGCGACGGCCAGGTTGGAGACGCCGCTGTCCGGGGCGAGCTGCTCCAGGACCCAGAAGGAGTACGGCACCGCCGTGAGCGGGCGGACGGGCTCCATGGACGGCGGCAGCTCGTCGCCCGGCCTCGGGATCGGGACGCGCTGCAGCGGATGGTCGGGGTCCAGCGCCCGCCAGTCCACCGGGCAGCCGGCGACCCAGAGACGGGCGAGGGCGGCCAGGAACCCGCGCCGGTCCCGCCCCCAGGTCTCCTCTCCGGCGGACGCCCGATCGTCGTGAGCCGCCGGGTCCTCCCGCACCACGTCCGCGACCAGCTCGCCGAGCGGGCGCGTGATCGGTGCGGTGACGCCCAGGTCGGCGAGTACGGCGGTCAGGGCGTAGCGCGTGGTGAAGGCCGCGGCCGCGCCCGTCCAGTCGTCAGGCAGCTCGACGCCGTGGGCTTCGAAGGCCTCCGCGCAGACGTCCGCGGTCTCGGTGAAGACCCGGTCGACGCCGTACAGCGCCGCCGCCAGCCCGGGGTGCACCGCGCCCGGGGTGACGGCCGGGGCGGTGCCGGCGCGGCCGTGGAAGATCTCGGCCGTGCGGGCGGCGTCATCCCCGGCCCGGGGGGCGGCCTCCGCGCTCAGGGCCGCGGCGGTCTCGGCCGCGCTCTCGCAGACCACCGCTCCGCGCACCGGGTGCACCGCCCTGCCCCGCTGCAGGGTCCCGACGGCGTCGGCGAACAGGTCCTCGCGCAGGCCGGCGAAGAACCCCGCCAGGCCGCGCCGTACGGCGTCCGCCTCCTCGGGGGTGCGGCCCGACCACACCACCACGCGCGGCCCGGCGGCGGCGGGGGTGTGAACGGGCGGGTAACCGTCCTCGACCGACGAGTCGTCCGGCCAGATGATCCGGTGCACGATGTCGCCGTCGAGCAACGCCCGGTCGAGCAGTCGCAGCACCAGCGTCCCGGTGAGCGCGGCGACGTCGGCGCTCTCCGCCACGGCCAGCTCGCACTCCCCCGCCAGCAGCGCGGCGCACGCCTTGCGCACTCCGTCGAACACGCGGACGGTCTGCGCCGCCGGATCGTGTCCCGCCTCCTCGACGGCGTCGTCCGGTCCGGCGAACCGGCCCTGGGCGACGACCGCGACCGGCCTCTCCTCCAACTCGGTCTCAGACCCGGGAGCGGTCACCGGCCGTCCTCCCGTAGGCGGGCGCGGATGTCGCGGCGGTTGCCGGTGACCGGCCGCCGCCTGGTGTTCTCGGCCCGCGCCGGTCCACCGCCCTGGGCGATCAGGCGGCCGAGCGCGGCCAGGTTGGGATGGGTGAACAGCGCGGTGGCCGGCAGGTCGATGCCGAGGGTGGTGGTGATGTCATCGTGCAACTCGACCAGGGCCAGGGAGTTCAGTCCCGCTTCGAAGAAGTTCAGATCGGGATCGAGGGGGCGGCCCAGCCGCCGTTCCACGAGCTCCGCCACCAGGCGCTGGTGGTCAGTCGGCCGACTGGCATGGGTCATCCGGCATCCTTTGTCTGGGCCTGAAGACTGAAGCCTCCTGCCGGCGGGATCACCATCCGGCATACGCATCCTTCCCGAGTCACATAAGTATCGACAAGACCGTATTTTTCGTACTTCTCCGGGAATTCCGGCTTTTGAACCGTGGCCGTCCGCCGGGACGGCCGCGAACAGACCGCCGACCAGCGTTGATCATCATGTGGCCTCAGTCGGTACAGTGATGACGCGAGCACGGTGGACAGAGGATGAGGCGAAATCTTGTTCTTTGAGCGCAGCCACGCGACGGGAAGCGGCGTGGACGATCCCGACGAGGAAGCCGTACAGCGGACCCTCCCATCCGCCCGGCGGGCCGTACCGCGGCGCCAGGATCCGGCCGCGGCACAGGACGGCTCCGCCTCCGAACGGGTAAAGCAGGCCGCCGACCGGCTCCGGCAGGCCAAGCAGCAGGCGCAGCAGGCCAGGCAGCGCGCCCTGCAGGCCAGACAGGCCGCACAGAACGCCCACGCGGCCGCCGACCGGGCCTACCGCGAGACTTACGCCATGATCAGCCGGATCGCCGACGCCCAGCCGGTCGAGACCCGTGAACACCGGTGATCCGCATGTCGTCCGGCTCCGTCCCCCTCGACCAGCCCCGCTCCCAGGCCACGCAGGCCCGTGAGCGCCTCCTGCAGATCCGGGAGCGCCTGGAGCAGATCGCCCGGCGACGCCGGGAGCTCGCCGCCGGATGGCGTCCCGCCCCGCAACAGGACGGCCCCGCCGGCCACCACGCCGCCCAGGCCCGCCTGCACGCCGCCCAGGCCCGTGCCGCCGCGCGTGCCAGCCGCCTGCGGGCCGCCCTGGCCTGCGAGCAGGCCGCCGTACTCCACGAGGCCCTCGCCGAGGCCGGCATCGGCGACGTGGCCTGGCACCGCAGCCGGGCCGAGCAGCGCCGCCGTACCGGGCCTGCCGGAAGCACGGGCGCCGCGGCCCCGGACTGAGGCCTCACCGGGGACGGAGCCGCCGGACCGAGCCGAGACCCTCACCCGGGCGGAGGCACCGTGCTCCGCGGAGATCTCACCGGGGCGGAGCCGCCGGACCCGGGTCGGCGATCTCCTCCTCGGGCAGTGCGGACAGCGTTCGCAGGCCGCGAAGGAAGGCCTCGCGGTCGTCGTCCGCGAGGCGGGCCAGCAGCCGGTCCTCCCAGCGCCTGATGCCGTTCCGGGCGGCGTCGCGCAGCCGCCGTCCCTCCGGGGTGAGCAGGAGCAGGTGGACCCGGCGGTCGCGCGGGTCGGGCCGCCGTTCGATCAACCCGCGATCCTGCAGTCCGTCGAGCACCCCGATGATGCGCGTCTTGTCCGCGCCGATGGCCTGCGCCAGCGCGCTCTGGCTGCGCGTCGGCTCCTCGCCCAGGGCGAGCAGCACCGCGTACGCCCACATGGACAGGCCGTGAGCCCGCAACACGGGCAGCTCGGCCGCCATCAGGGCACGGCCCAGCGGCACCATCATCGCCGCCAGGTCGGGCCGTCCGTCATCGGCCTCAGGGCCGTTCGCCGCCGTGCTCTCCGCCATGGCACAAAAATACGACGTCGCAAATAATAGGCATGGACATATAGTAAGCGACTGCATATCATCCATCCATGCAGACTGTCGATCTACGAGCGGCGGACGAATGGGCGGTCCGGACGAGCGTCGCACTCGTGGCGAAGGCGACCCCGGACGACCTCGGCCGCCCCACGCCCTGCTCGGTCTGGACACTCGGTGACCTGCTCGCCCACATGACCGTCCAGCACCGCGGGTTCGCCGCGGCCGCGCGGGGTCACGGCGCCGACCTCGCGGCCTGGAGCCCTCGCCCGCCCGGCGAGGACCCGGCCGCGGAGTACGCCGAGGCCGCCGACGACGTCCTGGCCGCCTTCGCCGGACAGGACGTGCCGGAACGGGCGTTCGCCCTCCCGGAGTTCGGGCCCGGCGCGGCCTTCCCCGGCGCCCAGGCGATCGGGTTCCACTTCATCGACTACGTGGTGCACTCCTGGGACGTCGCCCGCTCCCTCGGCCTGCCCTTCGAGCTGGACGACGACCTGGCCGAGGACGCCCTGCGAATCGCCCTGGCGGTTCCCGACGGGGACTACCGGCTCGGCCCGGGCGCCGCCTTCCGCCCCGGCCTGCCCGCTCCCGGGAACGCCTCGGCGCTCGACCGGATCCTCACGGCGCTCGGCCGCTCCCCGAGCTGGCCCGCCTGACCGGCGGGCTGCGGCCGTACCCCGTGAACGCGCTCCGGACGTGACGGGGACCGAGGCCGGGCGGTACCGTCGGATATCCGATCTTCTCCCAGGGGAGGTGCGCCCGTGGACGAAGGAGACCTCCGGCACCTGCGGCGATGCGTGGAGCTGGCCGCGGAGGCGCTGGAGAAGGGCGATGAGCCGTTCGGGTCCGTGCTGGTGTCGGCCGACGGGAAGACCCTGGCCGAGGGGCACAACGAGGTGGCTTCGGGCGACCGCACCCGCCACCCCGAGTTCGAGCTGGCCCGGTGGTCCGCCTCGCACCTGACCCCGGAGGAACGGGCCGGGGCCACCGTCTACACCTCCGGCGAGCACTGCCCCATGTGCGCCGCCGCCCACGCCTGGGTCGGCCTGGGCCGCATCGTCTACGCCGTCTCCTCGGAACAGCTGTCCACCTGGCTGACCGGACTCGGCGTCCCACCATCCCCGGTGCGGCCCCTGCCCATCCACGAGGTCGCCCCCGGCGTGACGGTCGAGGGCCCCGCCGAAGAACTGTCCGACCAGGTCCACGCCCTGCACCGCCGCTTCCACCGAGGGAAGCCGTAGATCTTCCCAGGATCCGGTGCGGGCATATCAGGCGACACACCCGCACCGACGAGCCAGACCGCCGAGGACGTCGGAGGAGGGGAACCCCGGCGTCGGTACCGCTATGAGGTGGACGCGACCCGACCCGCGGTCGCCGTCAGCACGGCCGGCCACCGCCGTACCCACCGCTCGCACCCACCCTGTAATCACCCACGACCGTGCTCCCCGGAGGATTCGAGGAGCCTCACGGAGAGGTGAACGTAATCATCTCCGACGGCCTTGGATGCGCAGACCTTGCCCTCCAGAGCGTTGATGCTCTCCGCGAATCCCCAGCCGTCCATGACGGCGGCGTCCTGGTGGAAGGCCGGCAGGTCGGCACGCGATGCCGCAAAGCGATAGGACTGGCCGGCATAAGCGGTCCGGTCGTCGGGCTCGCAGCGTGCCGACCTGTTCCCGTACGGCGTCGCGCCGTGTGGCTGCGCATCGAGGATCCTGAGCCGGCCCGTGGATGCGGCGATCCGCTTGTCATCAGCCGTGCAGCCATAGCCCGGCGCCACGGCCCTGATCGCGGCGGCACCTGCCCCAGGACACCGGCACCGGCGACCACTTCGCGGGGCCCTCACCGCTAACCCGCGAACTTCACGCGGCATTTCCGGATATACCCCGAAATATTGGCGATGCTCGGTGCAGTCGTGCGGCCTGCGGACAACGGTGCCGCAGCGGGTATCGGCTATAGGCGCGTCGCGGTGCGGACGAGGTCGGCGACGGCTTTGGATCTGCTGTGTGGCGGCCAGGCGATGACGGTCGTGACGGCCGGTGCGTCCGGCACCGGCACGATGGCGTGGTCGTCGCGTAACTGGTCTCGGAGCGACTCGGGTACGACGGCGCAGGCCAGTCCGAGCGCGATCAGTTGGAACAGTTGGGTGTGATCGCGCACCTGCGGGCCGGGGCCGTCCGGATGGCCGCCGTCCCGTCCAGGCCAGCGCGGCAGGGGCAGGTCCGTCTGGGCGTTGACCTCGGCTGACGACAGATACGCCCGGTCGGCGAGGGGGTGACCCTTGGGCAGGACCACGACCTGCTGTTCGGTGTGCAGATCCTCGGTGTCGAATCCGGCTGTCGTGTCGTAAGGCCGGTGGAGCAGAGCAACATCGGCACGCCCGGTGCGCAGCAGGCTTTCCGGCTCGCCCGGCCCGCACAGCATCACCTCGACGGCCACGGCGCCCGGTTCAGCGGCGTAGGCGTGCAGAAGCTCCGACAACAGTTCCCTGGACGCTCCGGCCTTGACGGCCAGGACCACACCCGGCCGGTCGCCCGCGGCGCGGCGGGTGCGGCGCTCAGCGGCTTCGACCGCGTCGAGCGCGAGCCGGGCCTCCCGCAGCAGCACCGACCCGGCCTCGGTCAAGGCGACGGCGCGAGCAGTGCGGTGCAGCAGAACGACTCCGAGCCGCCGTTCCAACTGCTGGATCGCCCGCGACAGCGGTGGTTGAGTCATCGCGAGCCGTTGTGCCGCCCGCCCGAAGTGCAACTCCTCGGCTACGGCGACGAAGTATCGCAACTCCCGCGTCTCCACCGGCTCATCGTATTCGGCGCTGACCACGACCGATACCCGTGCGGTATCGCCGCCCACTCGACCGGTCTTGGACGCCCCTCCCGAGTCCGCAACATGATCGACGGCATGAGTGAACGGACGATCGCGCTGGTGACCGGCGCGAACAAGGGAATCGGATACGAGATCGCCGCAGGCCTGGGCGCCCTCGGCTGGCGAATCGGTGTGGGCGCGAGGGATCGGCAACGCCGCGACACCGCGGTCGAGAAGCTGCGCGCGGCCGGGACCGATGCGTTCGGCGTGCCGCTCGACGTCACCGACGACGAAAGTGTCGCCGCCGCGGCCGAGCTGATCGCCGGCCACGCCGGAGGGTTCGACGTCCTGGTCAACAATGCCGCGATCACCGGCGGTATGCCACAGACACCGGCCACGGTCGAACCCGCGACCGTGCGAGCTGTCGTGGAAACCAACGTGATCGGCGTCATCCGGGTCACCAACGCGATGCTGCCGATGCTGCGCGACTCGGCATCACCGCGGATCGTCAACATGTCCAGCAGCGTCGGCTCGCTCGCCCTGCAAACCGCACCTGGCATCGACATGGGCCCGATTCCCGCCGCCTACTTGGCGTCGAAGACCTTCCTCAACGCCCTCACCATCCAATACGTCAAGGAACTGAGCGACACCGGCATCCTGATCAACTCCGGCTGCCCCGGCTTCACCGCCACCGACCTCAACGGCTTCCAGGGCGTCCGCACACCACAACAGGGCGCGGCCATCGCGATTCGCCTCGCGACCCTGCCCGACGACGGACCGACCGGCGGATTCTTCGACGATGCCGGAACGGTGCCCTGGTAACAGCCACACCGGCACGAACCATTCCCGTCGGCGCGTCCACGGCAAGAACAGCGCGCAAGCCCGAGCCGAAACCCGAGGTACACGGCCGGGCCATGTCTACCTGCACTCGGCGATCGACGGCTACTCGATACAGTCAGCGAGGCCGTTAGCGAGATCACAACATTGTCCGGACGAACAGGAAGGCCCCTGACGGCGTGACGCCTGTTCAGGGGCCTTTCTCTCTGCGAGCCGACGAGGGGAATCGAACCCCTGACCTTCTGTTTACAAGACAGATGCTCTGCCGATTGAGCTACGTCGGCATGGTCGTCTGACGAGTGTAGTCGGCATTGGCCCCCGGCGTCACTGACGTAAAGCGTGTGGGCCGGGGGAGCCGTCAGGACTTGCGGTGGCGGGCCACCTCGTAGAGGGCGATTCCGGCGGCGACGCCCGCGTTGAGGGACTCGGCGGCGGCGTTCATGGGGATGCGGACGACCAGGTCGCAGGCCTCGCGGACGAGGCGGGACAGGCCCTTGCCCTCGGAGCCGACGACCACGACCAGGGGGCCGTCGAGGAGGTTGGCGTCGCCGACGTCGACCGTGCCCTCGCCGTCCAGGCCGATCACGAACAGGCCGGCGTCGCGGTAGTCGCGCAGGGTCGCGGTGAGGTTGCTCGCCCGGGCGACGGACATGGTCGCCAGCGTGCCCGCGGAGGTCTTCCAGGCTCCGGCGGTCACCCCGGCCGAACGCCGGGAGGGGACGACCAGGCCGTGGGCGCCGAAGGCTGTGGCGGAGCGGGCGATGGCGCCGAGGTTGCGCGGGTCGGTGACGCCGTCGAGGGCGACGATCAGCGGGACCTCGGCGGCGTCCCTGGCCGTCTCGACCAGGTCCTCGGGATGGGCGTAGTCGTAGGCGGGGATCTGCAGGGCCAGGCCCTGGTGCACCCCGCCCTCGGTCAGCCGGTCGAGCTTCTCCCGGCTGACCTCCAGCATCGCGATGCCCCGGTCGGCGGCGATGCGCACGGACTCCTTGACGCGGTCGTCGTTGTCGATGCGCTGCGCGACGTAGAGCGCGTTCGCCGGCACGCCCGCGCGCAGCGCCTCGACGACGGGGTTGCGCCCGCCGATGTACTCGGGCGCGTCCTCGCTGCGCCGGGTGCGGGTCTGCGGGCGCGAGGAGGAGGACGAGGACCTGCCTGTCCTCTCCTCGCGCTCGATCCGCTCGGTGCGCGCCTTGTCCTTGTACCAGTGCCGCATGTGCGCCGGCGGGGTCGCCCCCTTGCCCTCCAGGCCACGGCGGACGTTGCCGCCCGTGCCCTTGGTCGGACTCTTCTTCTTCGCGGGTCGCCCGGACCCCTTACCCCCACCAGCCATGGTGTCTAGGGTACGGCCTGCGGCTACCGCGACAGTTCCCAGCGCGGTCCCTGGGGGGTGTCCTCGACGGTGATCCCGGCCTGGGCGAGCTGGTCGCGGATGGCGTCGGCCGCGGTGAAGTCCTTGCGGGCGCGGGCCGCCTGGCGCTGCTCCAGGGCCACGGCGACCAGGGCGTCGACCGTGGCGCGCAGCCCGGAGTCGCCGCCGGAGGAACGCCACTGCTCCGAGCGCGGGTCCAGGCCGAGCACGTCGAGCATGTTCTGCGTCTCGGCCAGGAGCCTGGCGACCTGCTCCTTGTTGCCCTGGGCGAGCGCGACGTTGCCCTCGCGGACGACCTCGTGCACCACGGCCAGCGCCTGCGGCGTGCCGAGGTCGTCGTCGAGGGCGTCGGTGAACGCCTGGGGCAGCGGGGCGTGCGCGTCCACGTCGTGGATCACCTCGGCGGCCCGGGTGACGAAGCCCTCGATGCGCTGGTAGGCCGCGGCGGCCTCGAACAGCGCCTCCTCGGAGTAGTCGATCGCCGAGCGGTAGTGCGGGGCGGCGAGGTAGTAGCGCAGCTCGACCGGGCGGACCTTCTTGGTCACCTCGGGGATCAGCAGGGAGTTGCCGAGCGACTTGCTCATCTTCTCCGCGCCGATCTTGAGCATGCCGTTGTGCATCCAGTAGCGCGCGAAGCCGTCCCCGGCCGCCTGCGACTGGGTCAGCTCGTTCTCGTGGTGCGGGAAGATCAGGTCGACGCCGCCGCCGTGGATGTCGAAGGTGGGCCCGAGATACTTGGTCGCCATGGCCGAGCACTCCAGGTGCCAGCCGGGACGGCCCTTGCCCCAGGGGGTCGGCCAGGTCGGCTCGCCGGGCTTCTCGCCCTTCCAGAGCGCGAAGTCGCGCGGGTCGCGCTTGGCCGAGTCGGTGTCGGTGTCACCGGCCGCCCGCATGTTCTCCAGCTTCTGGTTGGACAGCGAGCCGTACCGGTCGGCGTAGGAGACGACGTCGAAGTAGACGTCCCCGTCGGCGGCGTAGGCGTGGCCGGCCGCGATCAGCCGCTCCATCAGCTCGATCATCTCGGGGACGTGGCCGGTGGCGCGCGGCTCGACGGTCGGCGGCAGGCAGCCGAGCACCTGGTAGGCCCAGGTGAAGGCGCGCTGGTTGCGCTCGGCGATCACGAACCAGGGCACACCCTCCCCGGCGGCGACCCTGATGATCTTGTCGTCGATGTCGGTGACGTTCCGGCAGAACGTGACGTCGTAGCCGGAGCGGGTCATCCAGCGCCGGAGCACGTCGAAGTTGACGCCGGAGCGGATGTGACCGATGTGCGGCGGAGCCTGAACGGTGGCACCACACAGGTAGATCGACGCCCGGCCGGGCTCCACCGGAACGAACTCGCGGACCGTACGTGTGCTGGTGTCGTATAGGCGCAGACTCACGATGGCAAGGCTAACGCCTCACCCCGCCTCACAGGCCGGGTTATCGGACCTTGAAGCCACTCGGTGCCGCCTTTTGTGGCCATAACGGTCTTATGGCCACAAGGTAGGGATGTCCCCAACGCCCGGTGAAGAATCACCATCCACGGCCTTTGCCACAACGACTCACATGCGACGCGCATCATCCCGACACGCACCGTGGGAGGCGGCTTACGCCGATCATGCCGTCTTCCGATTCTGTACGCTCGAAACCGCCATGGACGTGAAATCCCCCGCGGCGGCAGACCCCGTCTCCCGCCCGTCCTCAGCCCCGCCCGCCCCCGCCGAGCGCGGCCGGACCTCCGCCGCCCTGCGCAACGCGGGCATCGCCCTCGCCGGAGTCGGCGTCGCCGCCCTCACCGGGGCGGCCTGCGTGCTCTCCTTCGAGGACCTGCGCGACCTCGCCGTCCTCGGGGAGGCCCGGCCCGACCTGGCCTACCTCTATCCCGCGGGCTTCGACGCGCTGCTCGCCGTCACGATGATCAGCGTCCTGCTGCTGCGCGGCGGGCGCTGGCCCGCCCGCCTGCAGGCGGGCCTCGTACTGGTGCTCCTGCTCGCCGCCGTGGTGACCGTCGAGGTGACCACGGCCATGCGGGCCACGGTGGACGTACGGCAGGCCGCCATCGTGGTCGCCGTCGCCCCGTGGGTGATGCTGGCGGTCGCGCTGTGGCTCTGGCTGCTGCTGATCAAGCACGCCCACGCGCGGCGGGTCGCGATGGACTCCCGGGCCGCGGGGCACGGTCACGACATCGTGCCCTTCCCCGAGTCGGACCTGCCGACGGCGGAGTACCCCACCCGCCCGGCCCACCCGGCCGCGCATCCTCCGGTCGCGCACCCTCCGGCCGAGGCGGGGCTCGACCCGCAGGCGGCCCCGCCGCTGGAGTCCGCCCCCCACCACGATCTGCCCCCGGTTCCGGTGGTCGGCCCGACCCCCGCCCCGGAGACACCCGAGGTCGACGAGCTGCCCCCTCCCCCGGCGATCCCCCGCCAAGAGGCCCCCACGGCCGCTTCCTCCCCCGCAAGGGCCCCCGCCGTCGCCCCTGAAGAGGCCCCCGCTCCCTCTTCCGAAGAGGCCTCCGCCGTCGCTCCCGAAGAGCCCCCCGTCACCGCCCCCGCGCAGGAGCCCCCCGCCCCCGTCCGGCCCGCCGTACCCGCCCCGGCCGGCGAGCAGGATCCGCTGGACAGGCCGGTGCGCTGGGGCGACCTGACGCGTCCCGTCCGCGGCGACCTGCTCGTGCACCCGCCCCGCCCCGCGGCGGGGGAGCCCGAGCCCGCCGGGCGGGTCAGCGAGCGGGTGGAGACCTGGGACGTCCCCGCGGAGACCGGCGACCACCCCGCGGAGACCGGCGACCACCCCGCGCGCGAGGCCTCCGCCGGCGAGCGCGGCGAGGTCACCCAGCCGTTCAGGGTCATGGCGGCGGGCGCCTCCCCCGACCCGGCCCACGGCTCCGAGGCCGCCGACCCGGAGGAGACCACCGGCCAGCAGGAGACCACGGGGCAAGAGGAGAACGTCAGCCACGAGGAGAACGCCGAGAGGCGCCGGCCGTACACCGACGACGCCGCCCCGCCCTCCGGTCGCATGCGCAGCACCCCCACCCCTCCGGAGGAGTGACGCGCCCCGGCGGTCCGAAAGCCGCGTGTGACGGCGGAGCCTGCGAACCCGGCGAATCACTCTGGGCGGGAGGTCAGGGCGGGAGGTCAGGGCGGGACGTCAGGGCCTGGACCCCATGGGGCCGGCTCCGGGGCCTCGGAGGAGCCGGCCCTGGTCCAGGGTGCGTTTCCGCCCGCTGAGATCTACTGCTCCACTGCGAGATCTACAAGATCTACGCTGCGAGATCCACCGCTCCACTGCGCGGCCGGCGTCCGGCCGGTCGGCGCAGTCCTGCGGCCGCCCGTCGCGGCGCGGTGGCTTCCGGCGTCGCAGTGGCGGATGTACGGCCGGCGTCGGCGCGGCGGACGTCCGATGTCACTGCGACCGGCATCACGGCGACCGACGGTCGTCCCGTGCGGGAGAGGCGAACGGCCGGATCCCGTCCTGACCGCCCTTCCTCACCCGAATACCTGAATACCGGTACCTGAGTACCTGAATATTGGACCGGCCCGCAGCTTCTCGCCCACACACAGTGAGCGGCGCCCCGCTGCGGACCGGCGATCTGCTCACCTCCGGTCCCCGCGGGGACCGGTCCCGGCCGGTGCGGCGTGCCGCCTGCACCGGCCTGGGACGGCCGTGACCCGCCCGGCCTGCCGGAATTGCGACCGAGCGGGTCTTCCTGGATGACGGTGACATCTCGGGTGTCACCACGAGCATCTCCGGGCCGGAGAATGCCCAGTACGGCCTCGGTGAAGTCACCGGTGGTTATGTGCGGCGGTATCGCTAGACCCTGGACCGGCGAAGCCCGGCGACCAGGCCGACACCGACGACGGCGAGCACGACCTGCATCACAAGTTCGATCCAGTCGATGCCGTCCGTGGTGGCGACGCCGAGGCCCTGGGCGATGGCGGTACCGATGAGCGCGGCGACGATTCCGACGACAATGGTCAGAACCCATCCGATCGGCTGCCTGCCGGGAAGCAGAAGGCGGCCGACAGCGCCGATGATGGCGCCGATGACGATGGCTCCGAGAATGGACGCGATGGTCATATCAACCTCCCCGTGAGGGTGAGACTTTCACTCTCACGGAAAGGTCGCTACCCCGTGGGTCGGGGTTATTCCTGTGCTAGGAAAAATCCCATGTCAGATCACATGTGATCGGCCCTTCCGGTTCTGCCGGGCCGCATCTGGGTGACGAGCAGGACGCCGACCACCGCCAGCGCGAGCTGGAGGATGTGCTCCCACCAGTCGATCCCGCCGGTGTTGGCGAAGCCCATGGCCCCCGCGATGAGCGTGCCGATGAGCGCCGCCGCGATGCCGACGATGAGCGTGAGCGCGATGCTGATGCTCTGCCTGCCCGGAATGACGAGTCGCGCCAGTGCGCCGACGATGGCGCCGATGACGATCGCGGAAATGATCGAACCCAACATGTCCGGCTCCCCCCGTTACGAGACATGGTTATTAAGGGGTTACCCAGGACATTCATAGATCATCCATCAAAAAAGGGGCGGCCCGTACCGCGCCAGGAAACGGGCCGCCCTCTCAGATGGTCCGGCAGGTTCCACGCGCCGGCCGCCGGGACGCTCGCGCGTCCCTTCTAAGAGACGCGCGGGTCTTGAATCAGGTTCACCACGATCGCGGTGGCGATCGCCGCCACGCCCTCGCCCCGGCCGGTGAGGCCGAGACCGTCGGTCGTCGTGGCGCTGACGCTCACGGGGGCGCCCACGGCCGCGCTGAGGGCCTTCTCGGCCTCCGTACGGCGCGGCGCCAGCTTGGGCCGGTTCCCGATGACCTGGACCGCCACGTTGCCGATCTCGAAGCCGGCCGCGCGGACCTGCCGCGCGGTCTCCTCCAGCAGGGAGACGCCCGAAGCTCCGGCCCAGCGGGGGTCGGAGGTGCCGAACAGCCCTCCGAGGTCGCCGAGACCGGCCGCGGACAGCAGCGCGTCACACGCGGCGTGCGCGGCGGCGTCGCCGTCGGAGTGCCCGGCCAGGCCGGTCTCCCCCGGCCAGTGCAGGCCCGCCAGGTGCAGCGGTCGCCCGGATGCGAAAGGGTGGACGTCGACTCCGACGCCCACCCTTGGAAATGTCGTGTTCAGGAGTTGAGAACCTCGTCGAGCAGGGCCTCAGCCTTGTCCTCATTGGTCTTCTCAGCGAGGGCGAGCTCACTGACCAGGATCTGCCGCGCCTTGGCGAGCATGCGCTTCTCACCGGCGGAGAGTCCGCGCTCCTTGTCTCGTCGCCACAGGTCGCGAACGACCTCGGCCACCTTGTTGACGTCGCCGGACGCCAGCTTCTCAAGGTTGGCCTTGTAGCGGCGGGACCAGTTCGTGGGCTCTTCGGTGTGAGGCATGCGGAGCACGTCGAAGACGCGCTCAAGGCCCTCCTGGCCGACGACGTCGCGAACTCCGACGAGCTCGGCGTTGTCTGCTGGCACCTGGACGGTAAGGTCGCCCTTGTCGACCTTGAGAACCAGGTAGGTCCTTTCCTCACCCTTGATGGTTCGGGTCGTGATCGCCTCGATCCGAGCAGCCCCGTGGTGGGGGTAGACGACAGTGTCGCCGACCTGGAAAGTCATGTGACAAGTACCCCTTCCGCTGTACTCCAGAGTACCACGTATCCACAGGCTCCCGGAACAGTGAAATCACCATAACTGCAGGTCAAAGCCGCGTTTTGAGTCTTGACAACTGCTCGACTCTGTGAATCGACAGGTAAAAAACGTTGATGACCTGGGCTCCATCCAGCCTCGCGATCAGGCGGGTCGCCCGAAAACCCGGGAAAGTCCACAGATAGGGTTGGCGCTGCCATATCTCTAGTGTGACAAGGAGAACTCGCACCGTGACCCGCATCAGCCGTCACCGGGCGATCGCCGCCGCCGCGTTCCTCGCAGCCGCCCCTGTCCTGGCGGGCTGCGGCGCCGGATTCGACGCGATCACCATTCAGCCGTACGCCCCGACCGAGGCCCTCAGCGTCAAGATCGTGGACGAGAACAGACACCTGGCCATTCCCCAGGCGTACTTCCTCGGCCCCGACTCCGGCGGGGCCCTGCCCGCGGGCGCGTCCATGCCGCTCCACCTCTACATCGTGAACCACGGCCGGGAGGACGACCAGCTCATCGGCCTGGGCGTCGACCCCTCGGTCGGCACCGCCAAGGTGACCGCGCCCGTCCCGCTGCCGGTCGGCAAGGCCGCGATCGTCGGCCGGCCCAGCCCGACGGTCATGATCGAGCAGCTGAAGAAGCCCTTCAAGGGTGGTGAGTCCCTCAAGGTGCAGCTGCAGTTCCAGAAGGCCGGCGTCATCACGCTGGAGGTCCCGGTGATCACGCGCAGCCGGGAGTTCACGGCCCTGCCGTCCCCGTCGGGCGCCTCCGCGGCTCCCACGCCTTCGCCGACCCCCTCCGCCACGGACACGGAGGGCGCGGGCGGCCACTGACCACGGAACGGACGAGGGGGTGTACGGCTCACGCGGGCCGTACACCCCCTCTGCGTGACGGCATGAGCCGTACGCCGCCTCCGCGCTATCGGGAGGGTCACTCCTCCACGGGGTCGAACTTGTAGCCCAGGCCCCGGACGGTGAGGATGCAGCGCGGGTCGGAGGGGTCGGCCTCCACCTTGGCGCGCAGCCGCTTGACGTGGACGTCCAGGGTCTTGGTGTCGCCCACGTAGTCGGCGCCCCAGACCCGGTCGATGAGCTGGCCCCGGGTGAGCACCCGGCCGGCGTTGCGCAGCAGCATCTCCAGCAGCTCGAACTCCTTCAGCGGGAGCTGCACCTGCTCGCCGCGGACCGCGACGATGTGCCGGTCCACGTCCATCCGGACCGGCCCGACGGTCAGCACGGCCGTCTCCGGCTCCTCCACGTCGCCCTGGCGGCGCAGCACCGCGCGGATGCGGGCGACCAGCTCGCGGGAGGAGAACGGCTTGGTGACGTAGTCGTCGGCGCCGAGCTCCAGGCCGACGACCTTGTCGATCTCGCTGTCCTTGGCGGTCAGCATGATGACGGGCACGTTGGAGCGCTGCCGCAGGGAACGGCAGACCTCGGTTCCGGGCAGGCCGGGGAGCATCAGGTCGAGCAGCACCAGGTCGGCGCCGCTGCGGTCGAAGGTCTCCAGCGCGTCGGGCCCCGTGGCCGCGATCGCGACCTCGAATCCTTCCTTGCGCAGCATGTACGACAGGGCGTCGGAGAACGATTCCTCGTCCTCGACAACGAGTACGCGGGTCACTGCGCGGCCTCCAGGGGGATCGTGGTGCTGGGTTTTGCGGGTACCGCCACGCCGCCGAAGGCGGGCAGGCGGAGAGTGAAGGTGGAGCCGGAGCCTTCCTTGCTCCACACCGTGACCGTGCCGTTGTGGGCGGCGGCGACGTGCTTGACGATGGCCAGGCCGAGACCGGTGCCGCCGGTGGCGCGGGAACGGGCGGTGTCGACGCGGAAGAACCGCTCGAAGATCCGCTCCTGGGCGCTCTCCGGGATGCCGATCCCCTGGTCGTTGACGCTGATCTCGACGGAGTCGCCCGCGGGCCGGGCGCTGACCACGACCCGGGTGTGCTCGGGGCTGTAGGCCACGGCGTTGTCGATGAGGTTGCGCAGCGCGGTGACCAGGAGCTCCTCGTCACCCCATACCTGCAGGCCCTCGGTGCCGCCGGCGACCAAGGCGATGTCCTTGGCCGCCGCGGTGGTGTTGCAGCGGTCGATGGCGTCGTGCACCGCCTCGTCGATCGGGACGGGGCACGGGGTGGGGATGGGCTCGGCGCCCTGGATCCGGGACAGGGTGATGAGGTCCTGGACCAGATAGGTCAGCCGGGCGGCCTCGTGCTGCATGCGACCGGCGAAGCGGGTGACCGCCTCCGGGTCGTCGGCGGCGTCCTGGATCGTCTCGGCCAGCAGGCTCAGCGCCCCGACGGGCGTCTTGAGCTCGTGGCTGACGTTGGCCACGAAGTCGCGGCGCACCGCCTCGACGCGGTAGTACTCGGTCTGGTCCTCGGCCAGGACGAGCACCTGGCCGTAGGAGCCCAGCGGGGCGACCCGGACCGCGAAGTTGGTCGACTCCTGGCCGAACTTGTGCCCGGGCACGTCGATCTCGCTCTCGCGGATCTCACCGTCCCTGCGCACCTGCCTGGCCAGCGCCAGGAGCTCGGCCGTCACCAGACGGTCGCCCTTGACCAGGCCGAAGGCGCGGGCGGCCGAACTGGCCCGGAGCACCCGGTCCTCCCTGTCGAGCACGACGGCCGAGGACGGCAGGACGGCGAGCACGGAGGCGACGCCCTGGGGAAGCGCCCCGGGTTCCAGATCCTCGACCGGTATCGTCATCCGCGGTTGCGCGGTGGTCTGGCGGACGACCATCACGGCCAGCGCTCCCACGACGAAACCGGCCAGCACGGCCAGACTCGCCATCAGCTCACTCACATGGTCCTCCTGTCGGCGTCACGTTCTCGATGGTAAGCGTGGCTTTTACCCATCAAGACGGCACAAGGGGGCCTGGTCATGGGCTTTCCCGCAAAGTTCACTTTTTGGTCGGGGTTCGTTCACTGACGCGCGCGTACGGTGACACTCATGCGTGACGCTTATCACGAGGAGCTCGACACCCTCACCGTCAGGCTGGTCGAGATGACCAGGCTGGTGCGGTCGGCGATCTCCCGTGCCACCACCGCCCTGCTCGACGCCGACCTGGAACTCGCGGAGAGCGTCATCTCCCGGGACGCGGAGGTGGACCGGATCTTCACCGAGATCGAGACGTCGATCTTCGACCTGATGGCCAGGCAGCAGCCGGTGGCCGTGGACCTGCGCATGATCATCACGGCCCTGCGGATGGGCGGCGACCTGGAGCGCATGGGCGACCTGGCCGAGCACGTGGCGAAGGTGGCGCGACTGCGCCATCCGGACTCGGCGATCCCGCCGGAGCTGCGCTCGACCATCCTGGAGATGGGCCAGATCGCCGAGCGCCTGGTCACCAAGGCCGGCAGCTGCGTCGCCTCCCGCGACGTGGAGTCGGCCCTGGAGCTGGAGCAGGACGACGACGCGATGGACAAGCTGCACCGCCGCCTGTTCAAGACCCTTCTGGCGGACGACTGGAGGTACGGCATCGAGCCGGCCATCGACGTGACGCTGATCGGGCGCTACTACGAGCGCTACGCCGACCACGCGGTGCACGTCGCCCGCGACGTGGTGTACCTGGTGACCGGCTCGCGTGCCAACGGCCGTGCCGTGCAGGGCGCCCCGGGGACGTGACTATGGCGACGCTGCGCGTCGCGGCTCGGGGGCTCCTCGATCCGGCTCCCGCCCTCGTCACGTCCTCGCTGTGTTGACGGCGACGCTGCGCGTCGCAGACTCGGGGGCTCCTTGACCCGGCTCCCGCCCTCGTCACGTCCTCGCTCCGCTGCGGGCGTTCCTCGGTTGCTTCGCCGGAGCCCCCTCGCGGGACCGTGACTCGATAGAACGCAAAGAGGGCGTCCTTCCTTCGGGGAAGGGCGCCCTCTCCGGCTTGCGGGTTACTTGCCCTGGTTGGCCACGGCCTCGATGGCTGCCTTGGCGGCTTCGGGGTCGAGGTAGAGGCCGCCCTTGGCCAGCGGGTGGAAGTCGTCGTCCAGCTCGTAGACGAGCGGGATGCCGGTGGGGATGTTGAGGCCGGCGATCTCGTCGTCGCCGATCCCGTCGAGGTGCTTGACGAGGGCGCGCAGCGAGTTGCCGTGGGCGGCGACCAGGACGGTCCGGCCCGCCGCGAGGTCGGGGACGATGCTGTCGTACCAGTACGGGAGCATGCGCTCGACGACGTCCTTCAGGCACTCCGTCCGCGGCATGAGCTCCTTGGGCAGCAGCCCGTAGCGGGCGTCGCCCGCCTGGGAGAACTCGTCGTCGTCCTCGATCGGCGGCGGCGGGACGTCGTAGGAGCGGCGCCAGAGCATGAACTGCTCGTCACCGAACTGCTCGCGGGTCTGCGCCTTGTTCTTGCCCTGGAGCGCGCCGTAGTGACGCTCGTTGAGCCGCCAGGAGCGGATGACCGGCAGCCAGAGCATGTCGGCCTCGCCCAGGGCGAGGTTCGCCGTCTGGATCGCGCGGGTCAGCAGCGAGGTGTGCACCACGTCGGGCCGCAGCCCCGCCTCCAGCAGCAACCGCCCGCCGCGGCGCGCCTCCTCCTCGCCCTTGGCCGAGAGCCCCGCATCCACCCAGCCGGTGAACAAGCCCTTGGCATTCCACTCGCTCTCGCCGTGCCGAAGCAGCACCAAAGTCGCCATGCGCCAAGCCTAGCGAGCGCGCCGGATCAGGCGCCGCCCGCCTCGGGGTCGGCGAAGCGGGCGAAGGCCTGCAGGTTGGCGAGGGACTCGCCGCGCTTGGCCCGCCACTCCCACTCCTTGCGGATGGAGGAGGCGAAGCCCAGCTCCAGCGCCCGGTCGAAGCCCTCGTCGGAGTAGGTCAGGACGCAGCCGAGCAACCGGTCGATCTCCTCCTCCGACACCGCCGCCAGTGGGACGCGCCCGACCAGATAGACGTCGCCGACCGGGTCCAGGGCGAAGTGCACGCCGTACATGGAGCCGTTCTTGGTGAGCAGCCAGCGGTAGAACCCGGCGTGGTTCTCGTCGGGCTGGCGGCAGAAGAAGGCCTCCACGTGCAGCGCCTGGTCGCCGACGATCAGCCAGGTCATGGTGGCGAGCTTGTGCTGGCCGGGGAGTTTCACCAGGAAGGCCCCCGGCCGGGGCTCCTCGTAGGAGACTTCGGCGCCCTTGAGCGCCGTCTCGATCACGTCGCGCATGGGGTTCACCCTACGAGCTCACCGCGACCGGGGCCCGGTGCAGGTTCGCCATGGCTCCGGCGTAGACGTCCGCCAGGCGGGCGGCGGTGGCCGACCAGCCGAAGGCGGCCGCCTGGATGACGGCTCCGGCCGCCAGCTCGTCGCGCCAGCGGGGCTCGCGCACGAACCCGTGCAGGACCTGGGCCCAGTCCTGCGGGTCGTGTCCGTCGACGAGCACCCCCGACACGCCGTCGCGCACGGCGGTGCGCAGGCCGCCCACGGAGGCGGCGGCCACCGGGGTGCCGCAGGCCTGGGACTCCAGGGCGACCAGGCCGAACGACTCGTTGTGCGAGGGGACCACGGTCACGTCGGCCGCGCGGTACCAGTCGGCCAGCTCGTGCTGGGGGGCCGGGGGCACGATCCTGACCACGTCGGAGATGCCCAGGTGGACGGCCAGGTCGGTCAGGTGGGAGGGCCGGGCCAGGCCGTTGCCGCTGGGCCCGCCCACGCAGGCGACGACCAGCCTCGACCGGAGCGAGGGATCGTCGACGAGCATCCGGGCGGCGGCGCGCAGCAGCACGTCCGGGGCCTTGAGCGGCTGCACCCGTCCCACGAACAGCAGCATGTGGGCGTTCTGCGGAAGCCCCAGCCGGTGCCGGGCCGCGCCCTTCGACGCGGGCTGGAAGACCGTCAGGTTCACGCCGGGGTTGACGACCTCGACGCGGCCGGGGGCGGCGCCGTACAGGTCGACGAGCTCCCGGGCCTCGGTCGGCGTGTTCGCCACCAGCCGGTCGGCGATCTCGACGACCTGCTCCTCTCCCAGTACGCGGGCGGTGGGCTCGGGCTTGTCGTCCTCGGCCAGCAGCAGGTTCTTGACCTTGGCCATGGTGTGCATGGTGTGCACCAGCGGGACGCCCCAGCGTTCCTTGGCCAGCCAGCCCACCTGGCCGGAGAGCCAGTAGTGGGAGTGGATGACGTCGTAGCGGCCCGGGTCGTACATGGCCTCGGTCCGCAGCACCCCCGACAGGAACGCGCACAGCTGACCGGGCAGGTCGCCCTTGTCGAGCTCCTCGTACGGCCCCGCGGTGACGTGCCTGACGGAGACGCCGTCGGTGATCTCAGCCACCGGCGGCAGGTCGCGGGCCGTCTGCCTGGTGAAGATCTCAACCTCGATCCCCAGCTGCGCCAGGCGCTTGGCCGACTCCACGATGTAGACGTTCATCCCGCCCGCGTCCCCGGTCCCCGGCTGGTCCAGGGGAGACGTGTGCATGCTGATCGTCGCGACCCGGTTGACCCGTCGTCGCCTCACCGACACCACCTCCGAGACGGTTACAACTACCCATCCCGTAGCGACATTCCCGACATATGGCCCCGCAGGGGACAGCGTGCGGAGTCCTGGCAGGATGGCGAGCCATGAAGAAGACAGCTGTGGTGACCGGTGCCAGCAGTGGGATCGGCGAGGCGACCGCCCGTCGCCTGGCCGCCGAGGGCTTCGACGTGATCGCCGCCGCGCGCCGCCGGGACCGGCTGGACGAGCTGGCCGCCGAGGTGCCCGGGATCCGCCCGGTGACCCTGGACGTGACCTCAGAGGAGTCGGTACGGGAGCTGGCCGGCTCGCTGGACCGCTGTGACGTGCTGGTCAACAACGCCGGCGGCGCGATCGGCCTGGAGCCGGTGGCCACCGGGAACGTCGACGACTGGCAGCGGATGTACGACACCAACGTGCTCGGCTCGCTCCGCGTCACCCAGGCGCTGCTGCCCGGGCTCGTCGCCTCCGGCGACGGGGTGCTGGTGATGCTGACCTCGGTGGCCGGGCTGGTCTCCTACGAGGGCGGCGGCGGCTACAACGCCGCCAAGCACGCGCAGACCTCGATGACCGAGGTGCTCCGGCTGGAGCTGTGCGGCGAGCCGGTCCGCATCGTCGAGGTCGCGCCCGGCATGGTGCACACCGAGGAGTTCTCGCTGAACCGCTTCCGCGGCGACGCCGGCCGGGCCGGGAAGGTGTACGAGGGCGTCCCCGACCCGCTCTCCGCCGACGACGTGGCCGACGCCATCGCCTGGTGCGTGACCCGCCCCGCCCACGTGAACATCGACCGCCTCGTCATCCGCCCGCGCGCCCAGGCGGCCCAGCACAAGGTCCACCGCGTCACCTCCTGAGGGGGCGCGACCGTCCCGGGAGTGGTCCCGGGACGGAGGGGAGCCGCCGACAATGGTGGGGTGCGCTCCAGGAGGCCGGTCGGCGAGATCACCCGGGGGACCACCGGCCACAACCGGCTCCGGCGGTCCGACCGCTGGATCGTCTCCGCCTACGGGCCGCTGCTGCGCTCCGCCGACCGGCCGCTGATCGTGGACCTCGGCTACGGCGCCTCGCACATCACGACGCTGGAGCTGTTCCTGCGGATCCGCCGCCTCCGGCCGGACGCCGAGGTCGTCGGGATCGAGATCGACCCGGCCCGGGTGGCGGCCGCCAGGCCGTACGAGGTGCCGGGCCTGTCGTTCCGGCTGGGCGGGTTCGAGCTGCCGGTGGACCGGCCGCCGCTGCTGGTGCGGGCCTTCAACGTGCTGCGGCAGTACGGCGAGGCGCAGGCCTGGCACTACTGGGACCTGCTCGGGTCCCGGCTCGCGCCCGGCGGGGTGATCGTGGAGGGGACCTGCTCGGAGGTCGGGCACCGGGCCGTCTGGGCCGGGCTGGACGCCTCGGGGCCGCGCACGCTGACCCTGTCGGCCCGCTTCGACGCCTTCGAGCGCCCCTCCGACCTGGCCGAACGCCTGCCCAAGACGCTCATCCACCGCAACGTGCCGGGTGAGCCGATCCACGCCTTCCTGCGTGACTTCGACCACGCCTGGGCCGTCAGCGCCCCACTGGCCCCCCACGGCGTACGGCAGCGCTGGATCGCCGCGGTGGAGATGCTCGCCTCGACCTGGCCGGTCCCCCGCCATCCCCGGCTGGGCGGGCGTTCCCGGTGGCGGCTGGGCGAGGTGACCGTCCCCTGGCAGGCGGTCGCCCCGGCACCGTGACGGCCCCGGAGATCGCGTGGATCCCTCCGGAACGCCGGGCCCGGCCCAACTCGACAACCCGTAGTACTACCCCTCGTGGTGCCGGAGTTAGGCTTATGGGTGTGAAGGGTCTCGGTGAGCTTGAGCGCAGCATCATGGATGTCATCTGGGCGCAGCCCTCGGCTGTGACGGCCCGCGAGGTCGGGCGTCTCATCGCCGACCGCGACCTCGCGCCCACGACGGTGATGACGGTGCTCGACCGGCTGACCCGCAAGGGCTTCCTGATCCGCAGCCGCGACGGGCGCGCATGGCGGTACGAACCGGCCGAAAGCCGCGACGCATACATCGCCGAGCTTATGCTTGAGGCGCTCGACCTGACCGGGGACCGGTCGGCCGCCCTCACTCGCTTCGCCCAGGCCGTCTCCGGCCCCGAGGCAGAGATCCTGCGGAGAGCCCTGACGGAGCTGGAGGAAGAGTGATCACCGCGGCGGCCCTGGCGTTCCTCGCCTCGGTCTGCGCGGTCGGAGCCTGGCGGCTGACCCGGGCGCGCTGGACCTATCGGGCCCCGCACGTGGCCATCGTCCTGTGGCAGGCGCTGGGGGTGACCTGGGGCCTGGCCGGGACGGGAACGCTCCTCGCCTACGCCCTGGAGCCCTACGGGGAAGGGGTGCTCGGCGGCCTGCGCGTCTTCGCCGCCTCGGCGCTCTCCGGCGGGTACGGCCCGCCCGGGCCGTACGACCTGCCGAGGATCTTCGCGCTGATCGCCGGCCTGACCGCGCTCACCGTGCTGATCGTGGTGCTCCTGACCGCGGGCGTCCAGACCTTCCGGGCCCGGCGCCGACACCGCACCCTGCTGGCCCTCATCGCCAGCGACGACCCCGAGGTCCCCGGCGTGCGGGTGGTCGACCACCCGGCCGCGGCCGCCTACTGCGTGCCCGGCCTGCGCTCCCAGGTCGTGATCAGCCGGGGCACCCTGAAGCTGCTCTCTCCTGCGGAGCTGACCGCGGTGCTGGCCCACGAGACCGCCCACGTCCGCGAGCGGCACGACCTGGTGCTGCTGCCGTTCGCCGCGCTGCGCCGGGCCCTGCCCTGGTCCCGCACGGTCGAGGACGCCCAGCGCGAGGTCGGCCTCCTGGTGGAGATGGCCGCCGACGACGCCGCGCGCCGCTACTGCTCGCCGCGCCGCCTGGCCACCGCCCTGCTCCGCTTCGGCACCGCCGGGGCCATCCCCACCCCGCACGGGGCCCTGGGCGCCACCGCCGGCGCCACCGCCGCCGTGATGGCCCGGGTCGAACGCCTGGTCACCCCGGGTCCCCGGCTTCCCCGCCGGGTGCGCTACGGCATCGTGACCTTCTCCATCGCCCTGACCGCCTCCGCCCCGCTGCTCTGGGTGATGCCCCACTGACGGACGGAGTGCTTGCAGGGGTTAGCCAGTGCGTTTGCAATTGCAAGCAGCGTGATGCAGACTTGAGACATGGCACTACCGAAGGTCGGCTCGATCGGTGAGTACATCCGCGAGCAGCGCACGCAGGCGAAGATCTCGCTGCGCCAGCTGGCCGCCGCGGCCGGGGTCTCCAACCCCTATCTCAGCCAGATCGAGCGCGGGCTGCGCAAGCCCAGCGCGGAGATCCTCAACCAGATCGCCAAGGGTCTGCACATCTCCGCGCAGGCGCTGTACGTCCAGGCCGGCCTCATCGAGGACCGCGAGCCGGACAGCGACGTCCTGACCGCGATCAGGGCCGACAACCTCATCACCGAGCGGCAACGTCAGGTGCTGATCGATATCTACGAGTCGTTCCGCAAGGAGAACCGGGCCGGGGCCCCGGAGGAGGATGCGCGCACCGCCAAGAACGCGCCTCCCGCACCGGAGCCCCACGAGAGTGACGCCGGATCCCCGCCGGACGACGAGTCACCGCTGCCCGAGGAGTTCACCGCCGCGTTGAAGCCCTACACGGCGTCCTCGGTCAACGGCCACGTCACCCCGGAAACGAAGGAAGGTTAACCCATCATGACCCTCGCCACCGAAGTCAAGAAGTTCACCGACTCCAAGCCCTTCTACGCCGTCGCCGGCGCCGGTGACTTCGCGGTGGAGAAGCTCCGCGAGCTGCCCGAGCAGATCCAGAGGCTGCAGGGCCGCCGCGAGGAGTTCCGCGAGGCCGCCAAGGACCTGCCGGAGAAGGCCAGGCACTTCGCCGGCCGGGCCGAGGGCTACGCCAAGCAGGTCGGCGACAGGGCCGAGGTCTACGCCAAGGACCTGCCGGAGAAGGCCCGCGGTTACGCCGACCAGCTGACCGCCAGGGCCGTCGAGCTCTACGACGAGTTCGCCAACCGGGGCCGCAAGGTCGTCTCCAAGGTGAGCGGCGAGGCCGCCCTGGAGCTGGAGGAGGTCTCCGAGGCCGCCGAGCCCGCGATCGCCGCCGCTCCCGCCCCCAGGAAGAACACCCGCGCGCCCAAGGCCGCCACCAAGGCCTGACACGCACCGAGGTCCGACAGACCCCGAAAGGAAAGACCCGTCCCGATCCCGGGGCGGGTCTTTCCCGTCCCGTCTCCCCCTCCCGGCCTGTCCGGCGCCGGGCACCCGGTCCCGCCGCCGCGGGAGATGCCTTACCTGACGGAGCGCGACATCGCCTAGGCTGATGGGTATCAGTGAGGCCAGCGTGTTGGAGTGACGATGTTCGAGATCCACAGCCTGCTGGACCTGATTTTCTGGGTCCTCGCCATCGGCGCGTTCGCCATGTCGATCTGGGCGTTCGTGCACGCGCTCCGCACCCCCGCGCGATCCTTCGCGGTCACCGGCAAGCAGAGCAAGAAACTGTGGACGATCATCCTGGGGTTCGCCACGCTGTTCGCGTTCGCCGCGGCGGTGCGCTACCTGCCCACCCTGGGCATCTTCACGATCGCGTCGGTGATCGCCTCCGGCATCTACCTGGCGGACGTACGGCCCGCCGTGCGCGAGATCGGCAAGGGCGGCGGCAGCTCGGGTCCCTACGGGCCCTGGTAAGCGGCTCCGGAGCCCGTGGCCCCGGTGATCGGGAGCAGCGTCCCGCGTCTCCGGAGCCCGGTCAGGCGTCGTGGTGCTGTGCCGGCCGCAGGGCGGACAGGACCGCGCCGGGCGTGTCGGCGAAGAAGCGGACCACCGTGACCTCGGCCCGGCCGCCGAGGGGACGCACGATCGTGATCGGCTCCTCCAGCTCGACGACCACGTTCGTCTGCGAGGAGACCGCCACCGACAGCCGCCCGTCCTTCACGCCGACCATGCCGGACTCGTTGTAGTTGCGCGACTGCCGTACCGAGGAGATCAGCTCCCGGGGGATGCGCAGGTCGAAGAAGGCCCCGTAGCGCACCCGCAGCTCCCGCGGGGAGACCACGTGGGGCCGGGTGACGCAGGCCGCGCCGATCGCCAGGCCGACGAGGATCGAGTAGACGTCCACCACGAGCACCACCAGGCGCAGGCCGTCGGGCACCCCCCACGCCCGCAGCAGCACCTCCAGGGCCACCGTCTCCACGACCATCAGGAACAGGATGAACGTCAGCATCGTGGACTGTTCCCGCGAGTACGACACGGCGACCGCGCCGGGCGGCACGCCGTCGCGGCGGCGGGCGGCCCACAGCACGAGGCTGACCATGCCCTTGGCGTCGAACGCCATGATCCTGCGCACCTGTTCCGGCACCAGCCGGCGCACGGTGGCCCGCGCGGCCTCCCCGCGGCCGCTGCCCGTGCGGCGCTCGGCGCGGTACAGCCGGTAGGCGGCCGTCGCCTCCAGCAGGAGCACCGCCGCGACGGCCGCCTCGGCCACCGCGATCACCGGCGCGGGCAGGGGCACCCCCGACACCAGCAGGATCACCAGCAGCAGCTCGACGGGGAGTACGGCGAACATCGCGGCACGGGCGACCTTGAGCATCACGCTCTCTCCTTCAGGGTGACGACGACCAGCCGGAAGACCTCGGCCTGGGCGGGGGACAACTCTGCGGACAACGCCTCCAGCCACGCCCCGCCCTCGCCGTCGCCCCGCGGTCCCGGCGCGGCCGGGACCTCGGCGTCCGGCAGGTTCGCGACCATCAACGCCGCCATCTCGGCGGGCAGGTGGGCGACCAGGTCGGCGGCGAGGGCGGGGATCCGGGGATCGCCGACGCCGGCGTCGGCGAGCGCGTCGAGCCGCTCGTAGAGGGCGTGGCTGCGGGCCAGGGCCTCGGGCTCGGTGAGCGGGCGCATCAGATCGATCAGCTCGGCGCGGCCGGCGGGGTCGGCCGCGGCGTCCGCCAGCATCAGCATCTCGCGGTCGAGCCGGGCGAAGGCGGAGTCCGCCGGGGACAGCTCGCGCAGCACCGCCGCCATGTCCGGGGACACCGTCGAGTCCGGATGCAGCTCCGTCTCCGCCAGCAGCGCGGCCAGGCGGGCCCGTCTGGCGCCGATCGCCTCCTGCTGCCGGGCCAGGTCGGCGTCCAGCTCGACGAGCACCTCGCGCAGTTCCCTGCCGCGGTCGTCGGCCAGCACGTCGCGGATCTCGTCCAGCGACAGGCCCAGCTCGGCCAGCCGGCGCACCCGCGCCAGGGCGACCGCGTCGCGCAGCCGGTACTCCCGGTATCCGTTGGCCAGCCGTACCGGCTCGGGAAGGAGGCCCAGGTTGTGATAGTGGCGCACGGTGCGGGTGGAGACCCCGACCAGCGCCGCGAGTTCGCCGATCCGCATGCCTTCATTAGAAACGTTGACGTTACGTCAAGGTCAAACCGGCGCCCCAGCTCACGGCCCTGACGCCGGGCTCGGACCGGGGCACCGGCCCCATGGTTGATCAGGGCGCGCCGTATCCCGGATGTCAACAGGTCCGAAACGAGTTGCCCGCGTCGGCCGCGAGCCGCTAGACACGCGGGGTGATGTTCGCGAACAAGCCCACTCTTCACGGGGAGCGCGTGACGCTCCGGCCCGTCGGCCCCGAGCACGTCGACGGCCTCTGGGAACTCGTCAACGACCCGGAGACCGCGCGGCTGACCGGCTCCCACGGGAAGGTCGACTATCAGGCCACCGCGGCCTGGTACGGCTCCCGCGGCGAGCACGGCGACCGGCTGGACCTGGCGATCTGCACCGCCGGGGACGACGCCTACGTCGGCGAGGTCGTGCTCAACGACCTTGACACCGGGAACCTCTCGTGCAACCTGCGGATCGCACTGTCCGGCCCGCGCGTGTTCGGCAAGGGGTACGGCACCGAGGCGATCCGGCTCGTGCTCGGCCACGCCTTCGCCACCACGGACCTGCACCGGATCGAACTGGAGGTCTACGCGTTCAACGAGCGGGCAGCCCATGTCTACCGTAAGGTCGGCTTCGTCCGGGAGGGAGTGCGCCGAGATGCGTTGTTGTGGGACGGCGAATGGCACGACGCGATCGTCATGGCAATCCTCGCCCCTGACTGGAGGGTCAAGTCAATCTGACAGACATCCAGTGATTTTCCGGAAACATCTGTTGACCTCTCCGAAACAATGCTACGTTCTCTGGGAGCGCTCCCACCTGCACGGCATTTAGGTGTGGAGGAAGTTATGCCCGACGTGCCCACCCTCGCCCAGGTCGCTGCTGAAGCGGGTGTGTCCCCCGCGACGGCGTCCAGGGTCCTCACCGGTTCTGTCAGAGTCAGCACCTCGACCCGCAGGCAGGTTCACGACGCGATCTCCAGGCTCGGTTACGTACGGCACCGCGCTCCCCGGGGCGGAACCGGACGCCGCTGCGACCTGACCGTCGCGGTGGTCGTCTGCGAACCGTCGCAGCGGCTTTTCACCGAGCCCTTCTACGCCAGGATGATCACCACCGCGGAGGAGGTCCTCACCGCCCACGGCATCCCGCTCACGGTGATGACGGCCAGCTCCGCCACCTCCACCATCGCCACCCCGCAGCTGGTCGCCGGGGGCGTCGACGGCATCCTGCTGATCGGCGCGCGGGAGCGGCACCCGCTGGTGGTGACGCTGGCGGCCTCGGGCATCCCGGTGCGCAGCGCCGGCCGCCTGCCCGACGGCGTCGACATGCCCTATGTGGACATGGACAACCACGACGGGGGCCGGCAGGCCGCCGAACACCTGCTCCTGGGCGGCCGGCGGGCCATCGCGGCCATCGCCGGGCCGCCGGGACTGCCCGCGTCGCGGGACCGGCTCGACGGCTTCACCCGGACGCTCTCCCTGGCCGGCATGCCCGCCGTCCCCGTGGCCTACGGCGACTTCACCCACTCGTCGGGGGTGCACGCCGCCCAGTGGCTGCTGCGCAGGATGCCGCACCTCGACGCGATCTTCGCCGCCTCCGACGTGATGGCCGCGGCGGCCGTACAGACCCTGCGCCGGGCCGGGCGCCGGGTGCCCGACGACGTGGCCGTGATCGGCTTCGACGACGCCCCCATCGCCCGGCGCACCTCCCCCACCCTGACCACGGTCCGTCAGCCGGTGGAGGAGTTCGCCGCGACCGCCACCCGGCTGCTCCTGCGGTCGATGGCCTCCCCCGACCCCGTCCGCGACAACCCGACGCTGCCGACGGAGCTGGTGGTCCGTGAGTCGGCCTGAGTCCGGCGGCCTGCGCGCGGGCGACGTGCTCGCGCGCAGGTATCTGCTGATGGAGCCCATCGGCAGGGGCGGCATGAGCGTCATCTGGCGCACCTTCGACCAGTCCCTGCAGCGGATGGTCGCGGTGAAGATCCTGGACGGCGACTTCGGCGCGGACCGGGAGCTCATCCGGCGCGAGGCCCGTGCCACCGCGCGCCTCATCCACCCCGACGCGATCGAGGTCTACGACTACGGGGAGACGGTCACCGCCCAGGGCCGCCTGGCCGCGTACGTGGTGATGCGCCTGCTGGAGGGGCGCCCGCTGTCCGACCGGCTCGCCGAGGGCCCGCTGCCGTGGGCGGAGGCGGTGACGGTGGCCGGGAAGCTGGCCACCGTCCTGGCCGCCGCCCACGAGCGGGGCATCGTCCACCGCGACGTCACCGCCGAGAACGTGATGCTGACCGCCGACGGCGCCAAGCTGCTCGACTTCGGCATCGCGGCCTTCATCGGCGAGGAGGGCGACGACCGCGCCTCCGAGTACGGCACGCCGCCCTACGTGGCACCCGAGCGCCTGACCGGCACGGCCGCCGACCCGGCCGGCGACGTCTACGCGCTGGGCGTGCTGCTGTTCGAGATGCTCACCGGCGGCACGCCGTACCCGGAGCGGACCTGGGAGGAGATAGAGCAGGCCCGGCGCGACCGGCCCCCTCCCGAGCCGCACGTCCCGGGACTGCCGCCCGAGGTCGCCGCACTGTGCCGGCGCTGCCTGTCGCACGAGCCGCGGCTGCGGCCGGACGCCCGGCAGGTGGCCGCCGTCCTGACGGCGGCGCCGACCGCGGGCCGGTCGTCGCCGCCACGCAGGGCGGCGGCCGTGACGGTCGCGGCGGTCGCGGTGCTAACCGCGGGGGCGCTGACGTGGGCCCAGCTCACCGGCGTCTTCGACCCGCCTGCCGGCACCGGCCTCGCCGTCGGGACGCCCTCGGTCCCCGTCCCCGTGACGGCGGAACCCTCGGCCTCCGCGCCCGTGACCGCGGAGCCCTCACCCTCCGGGGCCCGTTCGCCGGGCCCGCGGACCGACGCCGATCCCACCGGCCCCGCCACTCCGGTCCGCGAGCCGGACGACGAGCCGGACGACGAGCCCGTCAACGAGATCGCGGACAGCCCGGCCGAGGAGACGGCCACGCCGATGCTCATGGTGGAGGCCACCCGTCCGTCCTCGCCCGCGCTCGGCCCCAGCGTGCGACGCTTCAACGCTCTGCTGGCCCAGGGCGAGAACACCGGAGCGATCCGCCCGGACGTGGCGCTGGACCTGCGGCAGGTGCTGTCCAGCAGCATCTGCTGCGGCCAGGATCTCTCCCGGGTCCGCGGGAAGATCGCCGACCGTCACCGCGAGGGGGCGATCACCGATGTGTTCCGCGAGGCTCTGAACGACCAGCTCGTGGTCGTGGCGCTGGCCATGGCCAGATGAACCGGTGCGGGCCCGCGGACGCCGGGCCCGCCTCCCTCCGCGGGCCGGTCAGGCGACCGTGGGCGGCGGAGCCGGGCCGGTACGGCGCGTGGGGGCGTGGCGCAGGGACTCGGCCACGCTCGGATCGGTGGGGAAGGCGTCGCCGAGCCGGGTGAGCTCCAGGAGACGCTCGAGGAACCCCCTGACCCCGGCCAGCCGGAGCCATCCGCCCGCCTCGAAGGTGCGGCGCAGCCCGGACAGCAGCATCCACACTCCGGTGGAGTCGCAGAACTCCAGGTCGGACACGTCGATGATCATGTGGACGTGCCCCTCTGCCAGCAGGTCCGCGAACGTCCGGTCCAGCTCGGGGGTCGAGACCTTGTCCAGGTCACCGGCCACGGAAACGACCACGCACGCGCGGTAGTGCGTGACCTGGATGGACAACTTTGTCATGGTTCGCCTGCCTATGAGCCAGGCCGAAGAACGGCTGTGATGGTGCGACAGGCGCGATGGCCAGTAAGGTCAACGTACAGGGACGATCAAGAGGGCACAGCCCCGGTGCCCTGACAATACGAGGATACTTGCCGCCCGTCGGCGCACTTACCGCCGCTGGACGCGATCCCCTTCACGGTTGGTCAGGATTTCCGACGACACACCATACAGATCCCACAAAAAGGCGTAGAAGTTCCCAGAAAACGGGATCAGGCGTTTAAGATCATCCGGCTGTGCTCGCGATCCTGCGGCGGGGGCTCGACGGGAGGGACACGGGGACGATGGAGGCTCTACGGGACAGCGATCCACGCCGGGTGGGACCCTACGTCCTCACCGGCCGGCTCGGGCAGGGCGGGATGGGCGTGGTCTACCTCGCCACGGACGAGGCGGGCGACCGGGTCGCGGTCAAGGTGATCAACTGGCACCTCGCGGGCGACCCCGGCTTCCGCCGCCGCTTCCGCCGGGAGGTCGCCGCCGCGCAGCGGGTCGCCCGGTTCTGCACCGCCCCGGTGCTGGCCGCCGACGTGGACGGGGACCTGGCCTACCTGGTGACGGAGTTCGTGCCCGGCCCCAGCCTGCAGGAGGCCGTGGCGGACGGCGGCCCGCTGACCGGCTCCAGCCTCGACGGGCTGGCGGCCGGCGTCGCGGTCGCCCTGCGGGCCATCCACGGCGCCGGGATCGTCCACCGTGACCTCAAGCCGTCCAACGTGCTGCTGTCCCCGGTCGGCCCCAAGGTGATCGACTTCGGCGTGGCCCGCCTGGTCGAGGGGCACAGCCAAGCCAGCAGCGCGGTGGTGGGCACCCCCGCCTACATGTCGCCGGAGCAGGTGGGCGGCGCCCCCGCCACCCCGGCCTCGGACGTCTTCGCCTGGGGCGGCGTGGTGGCCTACGCCGCAGTCGGGCGCGGGCCCTTCGACGGCGGCTCCGTCCCCGCAGTCCTGTATCGGGTGACGCACGCCGAACCCGACCTGACCGGGCTCCGCGGCCCCCTGCTGCCCCTCGTGACCGCCGCCCTCGCCAAGGACCCCGCCGACCGCCCCACCCCGCAGGAACTGCTGGACGCCCTCAGCGCGGCCCCCGCGGGCACCGTCCCGCCCCTGCCCGCGTCCCCGCCGGGCACCGGGGAGACCGTGGCCGCCCGGGACACCCGGATCCGCGGGATCGGGCCGGGGTACGCGAACCACGCACCGGCCGGCGACACGGGCGGGCCGCAAGACGACGGCGACAGCCCTGAAGACGGGACCGGCAGGCCGGGAGGCGGGACGGGCGGGCCGGGAGGCGACGGGGAGCCGACGCTCGAAGGCGGGGCCCGGCGGCCGTCCCGCAGGCGGTTGTGGACGGGCGCGGCGGCCGCGGCGAGCGCCGTGGTGGCCGTAGCCGTCATCCTGCAGTCCGGTCTCCTGGGCGGGTCCGCCGGGTCCACGGCCTCTTCCGGGCCGGACACGGCGGCCACGGCGACCTCGGCGGACCCGGCCCGGGCCATGAGCGCCTCCGGTCCCAACCCGCTGGACGAGGACGGCCTGCGGCTCTTCACGCCCCCGCAGAGCGACGCCGCCCGGCAGGCGAAGATCTGGGCCGCCGGCGGGCGCGCCAGGGACGCCGCGCTGATGGAGGCGTTCGCGGAGGTTCCCCAGGCCGTATGGCTGGAAGGGCCGTCCGGCGACAAGGCCCGCCGCACCGTCTCCGCGACCTTGAGGGCAGCCGGGAAGACCGGCTCGGTGCCGATCTTCGCGACCTACCACCTGCCGTTCAAGGACTGCCGTCCGACCGGGCCGGTGGGCGGGGCCGCGAGCGACGGCGCCTACCGGTCCTGGATCGACGGGATCGCCGAGGAGATCGGCGACGCGCGGGCCGTGGTGATCCTGGAGCCGCAGAGCCTCGTGAACATCCCCGGCACCACCGAGTGTGAACGCGGGGACGCCGCCACCGAGAAGAGCCGGTTCGCCAACCTCTCCCACGCCGTCGACCGGCTCGGGAAGCTGCCCCGCACCGCGGTCTACCTCGACGGCAGCTTCGAGAAGTGGCCCAGCCTGGAGGAGATGGCGCACCGGCTCCTCAGAGCCGGGGTGACCGCAGCGGACGGTTTCTTCCTCAACGCCAGCGGCTACCAGCCCACGGAGGGACTCGTCGACTACGGCGACCGGCTCGCCAGGTGCGTCCACGTCCAGGCGACGCAGGGAACCGACGACTGCCTCGACGCGGAGATCGCGGCGGCGCCGGACGACCCGGCCGCGCTCCCGCACTTCGTGATCGACACCAGCCGCAACGGGCGGGGGGAGTGGGTGCCGGACAAGGAGTACGCCAAGCCGCAGACCTGGTGCAACCCTCCTGATCGCGGCCTCGGCCTCCGGCCGACCACGGCGACGGGATCGGAGCTGGTGGACGCCTACCTGTGGATATCCCTGCCCGGTCACTCGAACGGGACGTGCACGCGCGGCACCGACGGCCCCGAGGACCCGGTCTACGGCACGGTGCCGCCGGGCGGCGGGCAGTGGTGGGCGGAGATGGCCCTCGAACGCGCCAGGCTCGCCGACCCGCCCCTGCGCTGAGAGCGGGCACCGGCCTCCGCGGCGCAAACCCGTCTCCGCGCGGCGGGCCGGAGCCGCCCCGCGGCGAGGACCGGCCCCACCCCTGTGGCAGGAGGCCGGCCCGCCCTCCGCACCGGCCGTACGGACGAGGCGGGCGCCTTCCGGAGGCCTTCGCCCGGACGATCACGCCCGGAGCGACAAACCAAGCACTTGTCTGAAAGTTTCACGTTCCGGAAACCGGGCCGGACACATCCCAGTGGCCTGACCGGCATCGGAGGGAAACCCCGGCGTAACCGGGCCCTCATGCCATTGACATCCCTGCGGCTCCCCCCAGAATCCTCTTTGGGAGCGCTCCCACACACTTTCCCCCTTGCTTGATCCGACGCGAGGCCGTAACCAGCGGAATCACGGCGGACCCACCCCTGGAGGAACCTCTTCGATGCCTACATCCCCCCATAGAGCGGGAGCGCTCCCACACCCCGGTAAGCGGGGCCGGAGACGGGTCGCGACGCTGGCTCTGCTCAGTCTGGCGGCCGGGATGACCGGTGCGCTGACCGCCGCCCCCGCCCACGCGGCCGTCGCGTGCGACGTCGTCTACTCGACCAACGACTGGCAGGGCGGGTTCACCGCCAACGTCACGATCAAGAACCTGGGCGACCCGCTGAACGGCTGGACGCTCGGGTTCGACTTCCCGACCACCACGCAGAAGCTGGTCCAGGGCTGGAGCGCGACCTGGTCGCAGACCGGCACCGCCGTCACCGCCAAGAGCATGGACTGGAACGGCAGGCTCGCCACCGGCGCCTCGACGAACATCGGCTTCAACGGCAGCTGGTCGGGGAGCAACCCCAAGCCCGCCGCCTTCACGATCAACGGCGTCACCTGCGGCGGCGACCCGGGCAACCAGGCCCCGAGCGTGAAGATCACCAAGCCGGTCGCCGGAGCGACCTTCACCGCACCCGCCACCGTGGAGATCACCGCCGACGCCTCCGACACCGACGGCACGGTGTCCAAGGTCGAGTTCTTCAACGGCACCACGCTTCTGGGGACCGACACCAGCGCGCCGTACTCCTACGACTGGACCGGTGTGGCCGCCGGTGACTACTCGCTCACCGCCAAGGCCACCGACGACAAGGGCCTGGCCAAGACCTCCGAGCCGGTCGGGATCAGCGTGAAGACCGACGCCGCGCCCGCCGTGGTCGTCACCCCGGCCACGATCGCCGTCCCCGAGGGCGGCGACGCGAACCTGTCGGTCAAGCTCTCCAAGGCCCCGACGGCGAACGTCACCGTGACGACCGCGAGGACGAGCGGCGACGCCGACCTCACGGTGGACACCGGCTCCTCGCTGACCTTCACCCCGGGCAACTGGAACACCGCCCAGACGGTGAAGATCAAGGCCGCCGAGGACACCGACACGACCTCCGGCAGCGCCGAGTTCACCGCCACCGCCACCGGGCACAGCGCCGCCAAGGCCACCGCCACCGAGGTGGACAACGACATCCCCGGCGGCGACAACGAGTACATCAAGCGCTTCACCACGATGTACAACAAGCTCAAGGACCCGGCCAACGGCTACTTCTCCCCCGAGGGCGTGCCGTACCACTCGGTCGAGACCCTCATGGTCGAGGCCCCGGACCACGGGCACGAGACCACCTCGGAGGCCTACAGCTACTACCTGTGGCTGGAGGCGGCCTACGGCAAGGTGACCGGCGACTGGAGCAAGTTCAACGCCGCCTGGGCCTCGATGGAGAAGTACATCATCCCGGCCACGGCGGACCAGCCGACGAACTCCTTCTACAACCCCTCCAAACCGGCGACCTACGCCGGTGAGTGGGACGACATCAAGCAGTACCCGTCCAAGCTGGACGGCGGCGTCAGCGTCGGCGTGGACCCGATCGCAGGCGAGCTGAAGACCGCCTACGGCACCAGCGACGTGTACGGCATGCACTGGCTGCTCGACGTCGACAACACCTACGGCTTCGGCCGCTGCGGCGACGGCACGACCAGGCCCGCCTACATCAACACCTACCAGCGCGGCCCGGAGGAGTCGGTCTTCGAGACCATCCCGCAGCCGTCCTGCGACACCTTCAAGCACGGCGGCAAGAACGGGTACCTGGACCTGTTCACCGGTGACTCCTCCTACGCCAAGCAGTGGAAGTACACCAACGCCCCCGACGCCGACGCCCGCGCCGTGCAGGTGGCCTACTGGGCGCACACCTGGGCCAAGGAGCAGGGCAAGGAGTCGCAGGTCTCCTCGACGGTCGCCAAGGCCGCGAAGATGGGTGACTACCTGCGCTACGCGATGTACGACAAGTACTTCAAGAAGCAGGGCTGCACCAGCACCTCGTGTGCGGCCGGCACCGGCAAGGACAGCTCCGCCTACCTGCTGAGCTGGTACTACGCCTGGGGCGGCGCGCTGGACACCTCCGCGGGCTGGGCCTGGCGGATCGGCTCCAGCCACAACCACTCCGGCTACCAGAACCCGATGGCCGCCTGGGTGCTGTCCAGCGTGGACGCGCTCAAGCCCAAGGGGGCGACCGCCGTACAGGACTGGAGCACCAGCCTGAAGCGGCAGCTGGAGTTCTACCGCTGGCTGCAGTCGTCCGAGGGCGCGATCGCCGGTGGCGCGACCAACAGCTGGCAGGGCCACTACGCCAGCCCGCCGTCGAACCTGCCGACCTTCTACGGCATGGCCTACGACTGGCAGCCGGTCTACCACGACCCGCCGTCCAACCAGTGGTTCGGCTTCCAGGCCTGGTCGATGGAGCGGGTGGCGGAGCTGTACTACGCCACCGGCAACGCCGACGCCAAGCTCGTGCTGGACAAGTGGGTCAAGTGGGCCACCGACAACACCACGGTCAGCGCCGACGGGACCTACCAGATCCCCTCGACGCTGGTGTGGACCGGCCAGCCCGACACCTGGAACCCGGCCAGCCCCGGCTCCAACGCCGGCCTGCACGTCAGCATCCGCGACTACACCACCGACGTGGGCGTGGCCGGCTCCTACGCCAAGGTGCTGATGTACTACGCGGCCAAGTCCGGCGACACCAAGTCGCGGGACATCGCCAAGGGCCTGCTCGACGGCATGTGGAAGAACAGCCAGGACGCCAAGGGCGTCTCCACCCCCGAGACCAAGGCCGACTACAACCGCCTCGACGACGCGATCTACGTGCCCGCCGGGTGGACCGGCAAGATGCCCAACGGCGACGTGATCGACAGCAACTCGACCTTCCTGTCCATCCGGTCCTTCTACAAGAACGACCCGGACTGGCCGAAGGTGGACGCCTACCTGAAGGGCACCGGCCCCGCGCCGACCTTCAACTACCACCGGTTCTGGGCTCAGGTCGACGTGGCCGTGGCCCTGGCCGAGTACGGCCGGCTCTTCCCCTGACGGGTCCCGGCCGGTCCTCCTGACCGGCCCCCACCGGGAGAAGACCCGAAGACCTCGGGGCGCGGCGGCACCCCTGACCTGCCGCCGCGCCCCGGGCACCATCGTCCCGAGAGGCATCCCCCACGATGAAGAGATCCCTGGCGGTGCTCGCCCTGGCGGCCCTGGCGGCCGTCCCGGTGCCCGCCGCATCGGCCTCCGCCGCCGCGTCCGCGGCGGCGGATTTCAACTACGGCGAGGCGCTGCAGAAGTCCATCTGGTTCTACGAGGCCCAGCAGTCGGGGAAGCTGCCGAGCTGGAACCGCGTCTCCTGGCGCGGCGACTCGGCGCTCGACGACGGCAAGGACGCCGGGCTCGACCTGACCGGCGGCTGGTACGACGCGGGCGACCACGTGAAGTTCGGCCTGCCGATGGCCTTCACCACGACCATGCTGGCCTGGGGCGCGGTGGAGTACCGCGACGCCTACGCCGGTTCCGGGCAGCTCGACCATCTGCTGAACAACCTCAAGTTCGTCAACGACTACTTCATCAAGGCGCACCCCTCGCCGAACGTGCTCTACGGGCAGGTCGGCCACGGCGGCCGGGACCACGCGTGGTGGGGGCCGGCCGAGGCGATGCCGATGGACCGGCCCGCCTTCAAGATCGACGCCTCGTGCGGCGGCTCGGACCTGGCCGGCGAGACGGCGGCGGCGATGGCGGCCTCGTCGATCGTCTTCCGCCCGACGAACCCGTCCTACGCCGACACGCTGGTGAAGCACGCGCGGGAGCTGTACACCTTCGCCGACACCGTGCGCAAGAAGTACAGCGAGTGCATCACCGACGCCCAGGGCTACTACAACTCCTGGAGCGGCTACAACGACGAGCTGGTGTGGGGCGCGATCTGGCTGCACCGGGCCACCGGTGAGGCGTCCTACCTGACCAAGGCCGAGTCGTACTACGACAACCTGGGCACCGAGCCGCAGTCCACCACCAGGTCCTACAAGTGGACGATCGCCTGGGACGACAAGTCCTACGGCGCCTACGTGCTGCTGAGCAAGCTCACCGGCAAGCAGCGCTATCTCGACGACGCCAACCGGTGGCTGGACTACTGGACGGTCGGGGTCAACGGGCAGCGGATACGCTACTCGCCCGGCGGGCAGGCCGTACTCGATCGGTGGGGGTCGCTGCGCTACGCGGCCAACACCTCCTTCGCGGCGCTGGTGCACGCCGACTCGATCACTGACGCCACCCGTAAGGCGAGATATCACGACTTCGCCAAGCGGCAGATCGACTACGCGCTCGGCGACAACCCCCGCAACTCCTCCTACGTGATCGGCTTCGGCGCCAACCCGCCGAAGAACCCGCACCACCGCACCGCGCACGGCTCCTGGACCGACCAGATCACCAACCCCGCCGAGACCCGGCACACCCTGTACGGCGCGCTCGTCGGCGGCCCGCCCGACCCCGACGACAAGTACACCGACAAGCGCGACGACTACGTGATGAACGAGGTCGCCACCGACTACAACGCCGGCTTCACCAGCGCGGTGGCCCGGCTGTACAAGGAGTACGGCGGGACCCCGGCGGCGGGCTTCCCCGCCGAGGAGACCCCGGACGGGCCGGAGATCTTCATCGAGGCCGGGGTGAACGCCTCCGGCACCAACTTCACCGAGATCAAGGCGATCGTCCGCAACCAGTCCGCCTGGCCGGCGCGGAACCTGACCGACGGATCCTTCCGCTACTACTTCACCCTCGACGGCGACACCACCGCGAGCCAGGTCACGGTCTCCTCCGCCTACAACCAGTGCTCGCCCCCGACCGGCCCGACCCTGCTGTCGGGCAGGACGTACTACGTCACGGTCAACTGCTCCGGCACCTCGATCTCCCCCGCCGGGCAGTCGCAGCACCGGCGCGAGGTCCAGTTCCGCATCGCCAGCGCCGGGACCTGGGACCCGTCCGACGACTGGTCGTACAAGGGCGTGGCCACCACGCCGGGCGCGACCCCGGTGCGGGTGGACAACATCACCGTCTACTCCGGGAGCACGAAGATCTGGGGCAACCCGCCCGGCGACGAGCCGCCGCCCGAGGACGACGAGATCGCGCCCTCCAGGCCCGGCAAGCCCGCCGTGTCCGCGGTCACCGGCAGCTCGGCCAGGCTGACCTGGACGGCCTCGACCGACAACGTCGGCGTGAGCGGATACGACGTCTACCGCGGCACCACGAAGGCGGGGACGGCCTCCGGGACCTCCTTCGACCTGACCGGCCTGACCCCCGCGACGGCGTACAGCGTGCGCGTGGTGGCCAGGGACGCGGCCGGCAACTCCTCGGAGTCCTCCGAGAGCACGTCGTTCACCACGACCGACGCCCCGGCGGGCGGCTGCTCGGCCGTCTACAAGGTGACCAACTCCTGGCAGGGCGCCTTCCAGGCCGACGTCACCGTGAAGAACGAGAGCGCCGCGGCCATCAGGGGATGGACCGTGACCTGGCGCTTCCCCGACGGCCAGACCATCAGCCAGCTGTGGAACGGCGCGCACACCCAGACGGGCGCGGAGGTGTCCGTCAAGAACGTGGCCTGGAACGGGGCGCTCGCCCCGAACGCGACGGCCTCGTTCGGATTCACCGCGAGCCAGAACGGCGCCAACGGCATGCCCACGCCGATCGGCTGCACCGCGAACTGACCCTTCCCGATCATCCTCGTCCCGACCACCCGCGGCGCGGGCCGATCGCCCACATCGGCCGCGCCGCGGGCCGACCCCGAACCCCGGCCGGGCGTGGCCGGACCCCTCCGCCCGGCCGGCCCCCTCCCCACAGAGGCTCCCAGAGGTAGCTCATGCGAACACGACTCACCATCGCCGCGCTCGCCGCGGCCCTCGCCTCGGTCTTCGCCGCGGCACCCCCCGCCCACGCCGACACCGGCATCCATGTGAGCGGGGCGAAGATCGTCGAGGCCGACGGCACACCGCTCATCATGCGCGGCACCTCCCACGCGCACACCTGGTACACCTCCCAGACGAGCTCCTTCGCCGGGATCAAGTCCCTGGGCGCCAACGCCGTGCGCGTGGTGCTCAGCGGCGGCCGGTGGAGCGCCAACGGCGCCGCCGACGTGGCGAACGTCGTCTCCCTGTGCAAGCAGAACAAGCTCATCTGCGTGCTGGAGAACCACGACACCACCGGGTACGGCGAGCAGAGCGGCGCCTACACCCTCGACCAGGCCGTGAACTACTGGATCAGCGTGAAGAGCGCGCTGGAGGGCCAGGAGGACTACGTCATCGTCAACATCGGCAACGAGCCGATCGGCAACAACGCCGTCACCCCGGGCTGGACCGAGGCCACCTCCAACGCGATCAAGCGCATGCGCGAGGCCGGGTTCGACCACGCGCTCATGGTCGACGCCCCCAACTGGGGCCAGGACTGGTCCTTCACCATGCGGGACAACGCCAAGACGGTCTTCGCCGCCGACCCGGACCGCAACACGATCTTCTCGATCCACATGTACGGCGTGTTCGACACCGCGGCCGAGGTGACCGCCTATCTCCAGGCGTTCCAGACCGCCGGGCTCCCCCTGGTCATCGGCGAGTTCGGGCACAACCACTCCGACGGCGACCCCGACGAGGACACGATCATGTCCCAGGCGCAGTCGCGGGGCCTGGGCTACTTCGGCTGGTCCTGGAGCGGCAACGGCGGCGGCGTCGAGTATCTCGACCAGGTCACCAACTTCAACGTCAACGCCCTGACCTCCTGGGGCCAGCGTCTGTTCAACGGCGCCGACGGCATCGCCCAGACCGCCGTCGAGGCGAAGATCTACGGCGGGGGCGGCACCCCCGACACGCAGAAGCCCACCAAGCCCGGCAAGCCCGCCGTGTCGGCGATCACCTCGACCGGGGCCACCCTGGCCTGGGCCGCCTCCACCGACGACCGCGCCGTGAGCGGCTACGACGTCTATCGGGGCACCACGAAGCTGGGCTCCTCGGCCGCCGGCTCCCTCACCCTGACCGGCCTCACTCCCGAGACCGCCTACACCGTGCACGTCGTGGCCCGCGACGCCGCGGGGAACGTCTCCGACGCCTCCGAGAGCACCTCGTTCACGACCACCCCGACCCCGCCGAGCGGCTGCACGGCCACCTACAAGCTGGTCAACTCCTGGCAGGGCGGCTTCCAGGGCGAGGTCACCGTCAAGTGCACCGCCGCCGTCACCTCCTGGAAGACCACGCTCACCTATCCGGCCGGAGTGAAGGTCACCCAGAACTGGAGCTCCACCCTGAGCGTCTCCGGCAACGCCTACACCTTCTCCAACGCCGCCTGGAACGGCTCCCTCCCCGCCGGCGGCTCGACCACCTTCGGCTTCATCGGCTCCTGGAGCGGCACCGGCACCCCGCCCGCCCCGGCCATCTCCTGACCCGTCCCCAGGGGGTACGGCCGTCGCGCCGTACCCCCTCTCCCAGACCCGTTTCCGAAAGTTTCGTTCGATCGCCTGAAGTTTCAGACAGAGAGTCTCAGACAGAGAGAGGAACCCCATGTCCGCCATCCGCAGAGCGATCCTGGCCGGGACGCTCGCCGCCCTCCCCGTGGTCGCGGCCGTCCTGCCCGCCACACCGGCCCACGCCTCGGACACCCTGCGCGCGCACGCCGAGGCGCGCGGCAAGTTCATCGGCACCGCCGTGGCGACCTCTCAGCTCGCCAACGAGAGCACCTACCGCACCATCGCGGCCTCGGAGTTCAGCCAGATCACCGCCGAGAACGCGATGAAGTGGGACGCCACCGAGCCCAGCCAGAACCAGTTCAACTTCAGCGGGGCCGACCAGGTCGTGGCCTTCGCCGAGGCCAACGACCAGCAGGTGCACGGCCACACGCTGGTCTGGCACAGCCAGACGCCGAGCTGGGTGCAGAACCTCGGCGCCGACGCCATGCGCTCGGCGATGCAGAACCACATCGCCAGGGTCGTCGGGCGCTACGCGAGCAACCCCGTCCTGAAGTCCTGGGACGTGGTGAACGAGGTCTTCGAGGAGAACGGCAGCCTGCGCAACTCGTTCTGGTACCAGAGGCTGGGCGAGAGCTACATCGCCGACGCCTTCCGCGCCGCCCGCGCGGCCGACCCGGACGCCAGGCTCTGCATCAACGACTACAACGTCGAGGGCGTCAACGCCAAGAGCACCGCGATGTACAACCTGGTCAGGTCGCTGCGCGCGCAGAACGTGCCGGTCGACTGCGTGGGCCTGCAGAGCCACCTGGCGATCCAGTACGGCTTCCCCAACGTCCAGGAGAACATGCAGCGCTTCGCCGATCTCGGCGTGGAGGTCAGGGTCACCGAGCTCGACGTCCGGATGCAGACCCCCAGGAACACCACCAAGGACACCACGCAGGCCACCTACTACTCCAACGTGGTCAAGGCCTGCGTGGCGGTGAGCCGGTGCTCCGGCGTCACGATCTGGGGCTTCACCGACAGGTACTCCTGGGTGCCCGACACCTTCCCCGGCGAGGGCGCGGCCCTGATCTACGACGAGAACTACGGCGAGAAGCCGTCGTACACGGCGGTGCACGACGCCCTGGCGGGCGGGACCACGCCGGACGACACCACACCGCCGTCCACGCCCGGCAAGCCGGCCGCCTCCGCGATCACCGCCACCGGGGCCACCCTGACCTGGACCGCCTCCACCGACAACCGGGCCGTGAGCGGCTACGACGTCTACCGGGGCACCACCAAGCTGGCGTCCTCGGCCACCAACTCCGTAACCCTGACCGGCCTGACCCCCGAGACCGCCTACACCGTCCACGTCGTCGCCCGCGACGCCGCCGGCAACACCTCCGCGAACTCCGAGACCACCGCCTTCACCACCACCGCGGGCTCCGGCACCGGCTGCACGCCCGCCTACCGGGTGGTCAACTCCTGGCCCGGCGGCTTCCAGGGCGAGGTCAAGATCACCTGCTCCGGTCCGGTCACCTCCTGGCGGGTCACGCTGACCTATCCCTCGGGAGTGAACATCACCCAGAGCTGGAGCTCGACCATGTCGGCCTCGGGCAACGCCTTCAGCTTCTCCAACGCCGCCTGGAACGGTTCCATCCCGGCCGGCGGCTCGACCACGTTCGGCTTCATCGGCTCCTGGAGCGGCACCGGCACCCCGCCCACCCCGGCCATCTCCTAGAGTCCCGCGGAGCCCGGTACCGCCCCGTACCGCCCCGTAACGCCTCGCCAGGCCTTCAGCGCGCCGTCCCCGGGACTGCTGCGCACCCCGGGGGCGGCGGGTCACCGTACTCGCCGCCCCCGCCCGGTCCGCGCTCGACAAGGACGGTTAGCAAATGCTAACTTCCTCTCCATGGCCCATCCCTTCCTCGTGAACGAGAGTGACCCGCCCTCCAAGCGGCGCATCCTGACCGAGGCGTTGCGGCTGTTCGTCGAGCACGGCGTGGACGGCACGACCGTGCGCGACATCGCCCGGGCCGGCGGATACACCAATCCCGCCCTGTTCAAGTTCTTCGCCACCAAGGAGCAGCTGGCCCTGCACCTGTTCGGCAGGTGCTACGCGCGCCTCTACGACCGGGCGGCGCTGGCCTGCGCGCCGGGGCGGCCCTCCCGCGAGAGGCTCGGGTCGCTGCTGGACGCCTTCGCCGCGCTCCTGGACGGCGAGCCCGAGGTGTTCCTCTACGTGCAGGACAACCTCCGGGTCTACTGGCCGCGACTGTCCCCCGCCGAACGGGAGCGGTCCATCATCGAACTGCTGCGCGCCCTGCTCCGCGACGGAGCGGCGGAGGGCGAGGTCACCACCGACGTTCCGATCGACCTGATGGTGGCCGCGATCTCCGGCACCGTCGCGCAGTACGCCCGGATGCGGCATTTCGGGGAACTCTCCTCGGAGGAGGTGCGCACCGCACTGAAGCTCCTGATCACTCGCATGATCACCGCAGGGGAACCATGACCTGCGGCCGACACCCACGGCCCCCGCGGGGGCCTTTTTCCGCACCGTGGAGTTAGCAAATGCTAACCATCTTGATCAGCAACAGCGGAGGAGTCACATGAGACTGCTCATCCTGGGAGCCGGAGGGTTCATCGGGCGCACCGCCGTACGGGAGGCCGCCTCGGCCGGGTGGGAGGTCACCGGTCTCGTCCGCGGCGCCGAGGCCGCCCGGCGGGTGGCGGAGGCGGGCGGGACGCCCCACCGGTCCACCGTGGAGGATCCCGGCGCGTGGGCGGAGACCGCCCGGGGGGCGGCGGCAGTCGTCGACCTCGTCCAGCCCCGGCTGCCCGGCCGGATGACCCGGCGCGCGGCCCGGCGCGTCAGCGCCGCCCGGCAGGGGACGACCTCCGGGGTCCTGCGGGCACTCGCCTCCCTGCCCGAGCGCGAACGGCCGCTGCTGGTCTCGGTCAGCGGCGTCGACGACCTGGACCCGGGCGCGGGCCGTACGGTGTCCCACGCCTCCCCGCTGCGCACCGTGCCGGTCGGGTTCGCCCACATCGGCCTGCCCGTCAGACGCCTGATCGAGCGGTCGGGGCTGCCCGCCGTCCACGTCTATCTGGGGAACATGGTCTACGGCCCGGGCAAGGGTTTCGGCGACGTGATCGTCCCCGGCCTGGTCAGGCGGCGGATGCCGGTCCTCGGCTCCGGGGACAACCGGCTCCCGCTCATCCACGTCGAGGACGCCGCGCGCGCCCTGCTCCACGTGGCCGGGCTCGACGGGACGGCGGGGCGGAGCTTCGTGGCCGCCGACGGCACCGCCACGACACTGCGCGAGCTGCTGGAGGAGACCGCCCGGCTGCTCGGCGCCCCCGCCCCGCGCACGCTGCCCCGGTGGCCCGCCGCGCAGTTGGCCGGCCGGGTCGCACTGGAGACGCTGACGCTGGACGCCGCCGCCGACGTCTCGGCGCTGACCGCGACCGGCTTCACCCTGCGCCACCCGTCGATCCGCGAAGGACTGCCCGCAACCCTGAAGGAGATGGCCCGATGACACTCCCCCTCCCGATGAAGGAGACGGCCCGATGACACTCTCCCCTCCCGGCGGGATGTCCCGCGCCCGGGACGCCGCACGCCTCGTCCGGCCCCGTACGTTCCTCATCCTGCTGGCCCTGCTGGCCCCGGTCCTCCTGCTGGCGAACGTCGGCCTGCCGTTCAGCGCGGCGGGCATCAAGGAGGTCTCGGGCGGCGTCGGCATCCTCGACCTGGAGCCGCGCGAGTCCGCCGAGGGCGTGTACCGCGCCCTGGCCGCCTACGGCGAGGAGGGCCGGGAGCGCTATCTGGTCCTGCTGGCCACTCTCGACCTGCTCATCCCGCCGCTGCTCGCCCTGACCTGCGCCCTGGCGGCGGCGCTGGGCGTGGGCCGGGTGCGGTGGTGGATCTGGGTGGTCCCGGTGGCGGCGCTGGTGGCCGACTACGCGGAGAACGCCGTCCTGGTGATCCTGCTGACCCGCCATCCCGCACCCGGCCCGGCGGCGTGGCTGCCCGCGCTGACCACCGTGAAGACCACGACCGCCGTGGCGGAGGTGGTGCTCGCCGTGGCCGGCCTGGTCTACACGGCCGTCAGGGGCTTCAGAAGGCGGAGCGCAGGCCCTTCTCGTCCAGGGCGGTGACCAGCCAGCGGGAGATGCGGGCGTGGCCCTCCAGCGTGGGGTGCACGCCGTCCGGCAGGATCATCGTCCTGCTCCAGTGGCGGCCGAGCGGGTCCAGGAAGGCCGCGCCCTCCTGCTCGGCGGCGAGCGCGACGGAGTCCCTGACCTGGTAGGCCCAGCGGGGGACGGCCCCCATCCACAACGGGCCGATCACCACGATCGTGGTGTCGGGCCAGCGCCGCCGGACCAGGTCGAGCAGCCGGACGGCGGCCCGGTGGACCTGGCCGGCCGGGGGACGGCGGTCGTTGTGGCCGCCGGAGACGATCAGCAGGTCGGGGGCCGGGCGCCAGGCGAGCTCATGGCGGAAGGAGTCCTCGAAGGTCCGGCCCGCCCGCCCGGGGGTGGCGAAACCGGTCCCGGCCGCCCCGGCGGTGATGAGCTGCCAGTCCAGCGCGCGGGCGGTCTGCGCGGCGTAGCTCTGCCAGCGCGCCACCGGTCCCGAGCCGACGGTGAAGCTGTCCCCGATGATCATCACGACCGGCGCCCGGGTCGCGGACCGGCCGGCCGGCAGCTCCGCGGACCGATCGACCGGCAGGGCGGCGGCGTCATGAGTGCACCCTGAAACAAGGCAGCAAATCACCATAAAAACGGCTATCGCGGATAACCGAGGTCGTTTCTCAACAGGCCCGCGCATGACACCCCGGATAAATCTGAACCGCCGACATGAACGACGATCTCCCGGGAGCGCGCGGCCGGACCGGCGCCCGCCTCCCCCCGGAGCGGCGCCCCTCGGCCATCCCGGGAGACCCTCGTGAGCAGGACCAAGTGTATCCGGGTACAAGCGACCGGCTCCGGAAAATCACGGAATGGAAAATCTTCTCTGCGGTCTGACCGGAATATCACCTTATAAGGATGAAAAACCATTAGGTGAGCTCCAGAAACGCTGATTTATTTCCCAGAGAACGGCAACCCGGGTGGGTATCTAGCCGTCAACAGTGTGACTCCACCCCCCTGGACAGGAGAGGCGCATGACCTACGCGTACGGCCTGCCATCCGACCCCCGTCCCTACTCCGGCCGCCATGACCGTGCGGCCCGGCGCCCGCAGCCCGGAAACGCCCTCGGGCTCGCGGCGCTCGCCACGGGCGCGACGGCCCTCCTGTCCGGCTTCCTGCCCCTCGCCTCCTGGACCGCCGCACTGCTCCCGATCGCCTCCGCCGCCCTCGGCTTCGCCGCCCTGGGCATGGCGCACCGGGGGCAGGCGCGGGACGGGGGCTCCGGCCGGCGCGGCCTCATCCTGGAGCTCGCCGCCGGCGCCCTGGTGATCTGGCTCGCAGTCGTCCTCCTCACCGTCCTCGTCGTCCTCGTGACCTCCGGCGGTCACGTGACGGGCGGGGACGGGCAGGGGGTCCGCGAGCGGATCGGCGGCGCCGGGCCCGTCCTGAGCTGCCTGCGCGACCCCGCGGGTCAGCTGACGTGCGAGGACGGGGCGGCCCAGGTGTTGCAGTAACCCGGCCGGGCGTACCTCCAGCCGTGGTTGAGCCAGGCGGCGAAGTTCTGCCCGTTGCCGTGGTCGCGTTTGCCCAGCCCGTTCTGGTCGTCGCCGCGCCGATAGTCCTGCTCCAGTACGGCCTGCCAGCGGGCGGCGGTGACGCCGAGCGGCACCCGGACGGTCCGGATGAACGCCCCGGAGAAGCACTGGGCCTGCAGCTCCGACCGGCGCGAGTGCGCGTCCCTGGCCGCCTGGGAGCGGCTGGAGACCTCCCACCACCAGGCGCCGCCGATGCCGGCCATGGACTGCACGTGGTGGCCGTACTCATGGGCGAGCACCGCCAGATAGGGCACGTGGTTCCGGGCGGGGTCGGCGTTGCCGCTCTGCTCGATCACCTGGGACAGGCCGATGTACATGCCCCGGTTGGACGGGCAGTAGTAGGCGGCGGCGCCGGCGAGCGGGTAGGTGCCGCAGGGCCCGCGGCCCGGGCGTGACCAGAAGACCCGGCGGGGCAGCTGGAAGACCGCTCCCGCCTGGGAGAACTTGGCGGACCAGGACCGGTCCAGGCAGCCGGTCACCGCGTTGAGGTAGGCCAGCATGGCGCGCTGCTGCGTCGAGGGCCGGGGGGCCCGGCAGCTGGTGGGGCGCATCGTGCCGGTGCCGTACAGCGGGTTGCGCTTGAGCCGGGAGCCGGTCTGCGACCGGTTCATGTACCGCAGGTCCACCTGCATGGTGCCGCGGGAGGTCAGCGCGATCCGGGAGCCGCCCTGCGTGCCGAGGTCCAGCCGCTGCGGCGGCCGGTAGGACGGCGGGGTGATCTCGGTGCCGTCGGCGGGGACGGGCTCGGCCGTCCGGGTGGCCACCGGCCCGGAGCCGGGCCCGGCCGGAGACTGCGCCTCGTCACCGCCCGCGAGCGCGGCGACCACCACGACCACGGCGAAAGTCGTCGCGAGGACGCCGAAGACACCGAAGGCCAGGGGGCTCGGCCCGCGTGGGCGCATGCGACCGCCTCTCCACAGACAGGATCATCGGGCGGCAATCTAGCGGATGTAATCCTTTGTCAGTTCATCGACGGAAAAATCAGACCGGGGGCGTCCATCACTCGCCTGCCGTTCTCGATAGGCTCCCGACCCATGGCGGGATCTTTCTTGCATCGGGCGGCCGGGAGTCTTGCCGCCGCGGTCGTCCTCGGGCTGGCCATGGGCGCCTCCCCCGCGCTCGCGGCGGGTACGGCGAACCCCTCATCGGCCGCGTCCGGCGCGGTCGAGGCCGCCTCGGCCCTGGCCGGCGCGGTGAAGAGCCACCAGGTCGAGCTCCAGCTGCGGCAGGACGGCGTTCTCCACGTCAAGGAGACCGTGACCTTCGAGGGCAGCCCGCCGACCCGCGAGCTGATCGGCCGCACGCGCTACGACGACACCAGCGACCGGCTCTACCCGATCAGCGGGCTCAAGGGCGACGCCACCCTGAACGGCGACAAGATCACCCTGAAGGGCTCGGGCACGGCCACGTTCGAGTACGACGTCAGGGGCGCGGTGACCCCGCTGGCCGACATCCAGGAGCTGCGCTGGTACGCCGTGGGCGGCTGGACGGTCCCGGTCGAGCAGGCCACCGTGAAGGTGACCGGCCCGGCCCAGCTGCAGAACCTGTCCTGCTTCGCGGGCGTGCTGACCTCCGCGGTCGGCTGCACCGTGGCCTCCCCCGACCACAACGGCACCACCGCCGACTTCGAGCAGCAGGGCCTGGGCGCGGGCGAGGTGCTCACCGTCGTCGTCGGCTACCCCCGGGGCGCCACCACCGGCGGGCCCGTCCTGGAGCGCCGCTTCGAGCTGGCCAACGCCTTCACCCTCAACACCGTCACCGGCGGTGCGCTGGCCGGCCTGCTGATCCTGCTGCTCGGCGGCATCGGCCTGCTCTACTGGACCCGCGGGCGCGACGCCCGGGTGGTCGGCCACGAGTCGGGCGCCCTCACCCCGATCGAGAACGGCCACTTCGCCCCGCCGGACGGCGTGCGCCCCGGCCAGATCGGCACGCTCATGGACGAGCAGGCCGACGTGATCGACGTGACGGCCACGATCGTGGATCTGGCCGTGCGCGGTTATCTCCGCATTGACGAGCAGCCCCGTCAGACCTACGACACCCCCGACTGGATGCTGGTGCGCCTGCCCAGCGCCCCGGTCACCTCGCTGCTGCCGTACGAGCGCGCCCTCTACGACGCGATCTTCGACGGCCGCGACGCCGTCCTGCTCTCCCAGCTGCACGGGTCGTTCGGCGCCAAGCTCGGCAAGGTCCGCGACGCCCTGTACCGGGACGTGGTCACCCAGGGCTGGTTCGCCCGCCGCCCCGACAGCGTCCGCACCCGCTGGACGACCCTGGGCGTGGTGCTCACCTTCGCCGGGGTCCTCGGCACGGTGGCGCTGGCCTGGTTCACCACGTACGGCCTGCTCGGCCTGGCCGTGATCATCGCCGGAGCGGCCCTGGCGGCCGGCGGCCAGTACATGCCCGCCAAGACGGCCAAGGGCTCCGGAGCCATGGCGCACACCCTCGGCTTCCGCCGCTATCTCACCGAGGGCGACATCGGCGGTTCCATCCCCGAGGCCCAGCGGGTCGAGCTGTTCTCCCGCTATCTCCCCTACGCCGTGATCTTCGACAGCGTCGACCGCTGGGCCCGCGTGGTCTCCTCCGTCACCGGCAACGGGCAGCAGGCCGACAACCTGTACTGGTACCACGGCCCGGCCGAGTGGGACCTGTCCAAGTTCGCCGACTCGATGCGCACCTTCACCATGACCACCTCCGGAGCCATCTCCGCCACCCGCCAGTTCCGCTCCCTCTGACGGAGGGAACGGGAAACGCGAACGCCGGGTCCCCGATCACATCGGGAGGTCCGGCGTCGTCCTCGTGCCCGGGGGCCGCGCGTCACAGCTTGACGACCTTGATGCCCGGCATCTCGTCGTAGTCGGCGTCCTGGGTCACCACGGGGATGTCGTAGGCGAGAGCCGTCGCCGCTATCCAACTGTCGTTGATCGGCGCCTTGCGACCTGCCGCCCGCAACCGCGAGACCAGGAGAGCCCATGCTTCCGAAACGGCCTCGTCCACCGGCAACGGCTCGAACCGCTGAGCCAGCTGATAGGTCGACAGTCGCCGTGCAGCCGCTTCGGGATCCCTGGCCTGCAGAACACCGAGGCGCAACTCACCGAGTGTGATCGCCGACACGCCCCACTCGTAGTCGGCGAACCTGGCGCTGTCGAACCGGACGGCTTCCAGGCCGATGAAGACCGAGGTGTCCGCCAGCGCTCGCTGGGGGTTCACCACGGCAGGTCGTCAGTCGTCTCGGAGAGAGTTTCCCGCAGCTCTGCGGCCCACCCGGTGGTGTCCGGCTCCAGACGGGCGAGCTCTCCGCCGATCTCGGTGGCGGAGAGCCAGCGGCTCCGGCGCGGGAAGGGGATGATCTTCGCCACCGGGCGGTTGTCGCGCAGGACTTCGATCTCTTCCCCCGCCTCGACACGCCGGAGCACCTCTGCCGTGTTGTTCCGCAGTTCACGCGCGGGAATAGCAGCCATAAGCCGATCGTAGAACCTTTGCTACGTTCGTAGCAAGGAAGTGGCGCCTTCAGACTCGAGGCCGCCTATGCGGACTCTCCGCGCAGGCGGATCTCGCCTACGGGGTGGCCTCCGCCGTACAGGGTGCCGGTGGCCAGGGCGCCGAGTTCGGGGGCGTCGAGGTCCAGGGCGCGCAGGGCGGCGACGGTGACGGGGACGCGGGCGCGCTGGCCGCCGTCCTCGATTTTGACCGTGCCCGCGCGGCCGTCCTCGAAGGCGAAGGCGTCGAACGCCTCGGCTCCGGCCTTGAGCATCAGGCCGGGGATCGCGCGCATCAGCCGGGCCTCGGGGCGGGTGGTGCCGGAGGTCCACTCGGGGTGGGCGCGGAAGGCGTCGGCGACGCGGCGCTCGGGGGTGCCGGGCTCGGCCAGGACGAGCGCGCGGAAGGCGCGGGCCACGCCCAGCATGGAGACGAAGAACAGCGGTGCGCCGCAGCCGTCCACGCCGGTGGCGGCGACCCGCTCGCCGGTCAGCTCCTCGACCGTGGCACGGATCACCCGCTGCAGCGGGTGCGCCGGGTCGAGATAGGTCTCCGGCGGCCAGTCGTTGGCCGCGCAGGTGGCGAGCATCGCCGCGTGCTTGCCCGAGCAGTTCATGTAGATCCGGGCCTTGCCGCCGCCCGAGCGCAGGATCTCCTCACGCGCCTCGGCGTTCTCGGGCAGGTCCTCCGGGCAGCGCAGCGCGCCCTCGTCCAGCCCGGCCTCCTTGAGGATCGTGCGGGCGCCGTCCACGTGGAAGGACTCCCCGGCGTGGCTCGCGCACGCCAGCGCGAGCAGCTCCCCTTCGAGGGCGAGTCCCGCGCGCACCATGCCGAGCGCCTGCAGGGGCTTCATCGACGACCGGGGCGAGACCAGCGCGTCCACCGCGCCGTGCGCCCGGGCGAGGGAACCGTCCGCGTTCACCGCCAGCATGCGTGCCCGGTGCGTGGACTCCACGAATCCGGAACGGACTACTTCGACAACCAACGACCCAGTAGACACCTTTGTCTCCTTTCGCGCAGAGTCTACGGAGCCCCGGGAACACGGGATGATGGTGGGATGCGTGCGGTCGTTCAGCGGGTGAGTTCCGCGTCGGTGGTGGTGGACGGTGCGACGGTCGGGGCGATCGACGAGCCGGGGTTGCTCGTGCTCGTCGGCGTGACGCACACCGACACCCGCGCCGAGGCGGCGAAGCTGGCCGCCAAGCTCTGGGGCCTGCGGATCCTGCACGGCGAGAAGTCGTGCTCCGACGTCGGCGCCCCGCTCCTGGTGATCAGCCAGTTCACCCTGTACGGCGACGCCCGCAAGGGCCGGCGTCCCACCTGGCAGGCGGCGGCCCCGGGCCCGGTCGCCGAACCGCTGGTCGAGGCGGTCTGCGCGGAGCTGCGCGCGCTCGGCGCGCACGTGGAGACCGGCGTCTTCGGCGCCGACATGAAGGTCTCCCTGACCAACGACGGCCCCATCACGCTGATCCTGGAGACCTGAGGACCGGACCCGGGGCGGGCCTCAGCGGATGCGGCGGCGCAGGGCGGGGTCGATCTGGACGTTGCGGCCGGCGTCCGGGGGCACGATGACCTCCTGGGCCGCCGCCACCCCGTCGGCCTGGAGCGGGGCGTCCACCGGCACGGTCCGCTTGACCACGGCCAGGGCGATCGGGCCGAGCTCGTGGTGGCGGGCGGCGCTGCCGACGAAGCCGATCTCGTCCCCGCCGTCGGTCACCGGGGCGCCGCGCCGGGGCAGCCGGTCGGCGCTGCCGTCCAGGTGCAGGAAGACCAGGCGGCGCGGCGGGTGGCCGAGGTTGTGCACCCGGGCCACCGTCTCCTGGCCCTTGTAGCACCCCTTGCCCAGGTGGACGGCGCTGCCGATCCAGCCGACCTCGTGCGGGATGGTCTTGTGGTCGGTCTCGAAGCCCAGCCGGGGGGCGTGGTCCTCGATCCGCAGCGCCTCGTACGCCCACAGCCCGGCCGGCCGCAGGCCCAGGTGCCCGGGGAGCAGGTCACGGGGGAGCAGGACGTCGTCCCCGACGAGGACCGCTCCGGCCGGCGGGGTGATCCGGGTGCCGTCGACCACGCTGACCACCGCGTAGGAGTCCGTCACGTCGGCGACCTCGACCCGGAGCATGAAGCGCATCTTGTCCAGGAACGTCACCAGCTCGCCCCCGGTGCCCGGCTCGACGTGCGCCCAGACGGCCTCGCCGTCGTCGACGAGCGTCAGGTGGTGCTCGACCCTGCCCTGGGCGTCCAGCAGCAGGGTCTGGGTGGCCTGCCCGGGCGGCAGGTCCTTGAGCTTCTGCGAGCTCAGGTCGTTGAGCCAGCTCAGCCGGTCCGGCCCGGAGATCCTCACGACCTCGCGGTTGCTCCGGTCGACCATCGCCTCACCGGCCAGCAGCGCGCGCTGCTCGGCGAACGGGTCGCCGTAGTGTCCGGCGACGTCGGAGTCGGGAGCGTCGGCGGCGACCGCACCGGGGGTGTCCAGCAGAGGGCTTCGCATGATTCCAAGCCTATGCCGTCCCGGAAGCACACCCGGGTGCGGGACCGGCGGCGGTCACGACGGACGCGGCTCAGTCACGGTCACGGCCGGGGCGATGCGGTCGCGGTCACGGCCGGGGCGGCTCAGCGGCAGTTGCGGCAGCGGCCGAAGACCGTCAGGTGGTGCACGTCGGTGGCGAAGCCCAGTTCCTGGTCGAGGCCGTCCACCAGGGCCTGCACCAGCTCCGGCCGGACCTCGCTGATCTCCCCGCAGCCGCGGCAGACCAGGTGCACGTGGTCGGCGTCGGCGGCCAGGTGGTAGGTGGGGGCGCCGTGACCGAGGTGGTTGTGGGCGACCATGCCGAGCTCTTCCAGGAGCTCCAGGGTCCGGTAGACGGTCGAGATGTTCACCCCGCGGGCGGTCTCCCGCACCCGGGTGCAGATCTCCTCGGGGGTGGCGTGCTCCAGCGCCTTGACCGCCTCCAGCACCAGCTGCCGCTGCGGAGTGACCCGATAGCCGCGCGCCCGCAGCTCCTCATGCCACGACGTCTCGGTCATGTGCAGAGTCTAAGTGCTGCCGCGGGCCGGACCGTCGATCTTCTCCCGGACCCGTCCGGCCACGGTGCGGGACCCGTCCGGCCACGGTGCGGGGCGTCCGCCCCGGCGGGCGCCTTCGTCCCTCGCGCGCGCCGTACGGTCCCGCCCTCCGGCCCGGGAAGTCCTCCTCACCTGCGCGGATCCGCTTGGAGAATATTTACTTGCCCCGCCGGAAACGGTCGCATAACGTACGGATCACGCAGAAAGGAGGTGGTCCAGACAATGGTTGATCATTATCGGACTAGCGAGGTGGCTGTCCGCTAGGACGCCCCGGCTCCGGACTCGGTTCGGACGTCTGGTGGCGTTCGGCGAATCCACGACAATCACCGGAACCCCGGGCTGCCGGAGGGCGGGAATCCCCCGCCTTTGGTCCATCCGGCCCTTCCGCCCCGAGCGGGAGGAGACAGCCCGGGGTTCTTCTTCTCCCTCGAACCTCTGTGAGCCCTCGGATCTCCACGGTTCTCCCCGGACATCCACCGAGCCCCTCGGCCCCTGCGGGCCCCGGCCTCAGTGCTCGCCGCGGGCCGGGACGCCGAGCGCGGCGCAGGCCTCCTGATAGAGACGCACCACTTCCCTTCGGACCTGGGCGCGCTCGGTCAGGGTGGCGCCCCACGGCACGCGGACCGCGACCTCCCGCCCCTCCACCGTCGCGTCGAACTCGATCGCCTCGGCGTCCACCCCCGACGTCCTCGCCGCGGTGGCCTCCGGCTGCCCGCCGAGCGCCTTGACGATCAGCAGTGCGTCGTCGGCGTGGTCGTCGTTCATGTGCCGCTTGATCGCCTCGACGACGTCAGGGGTGAAAGGGGTGCCCATGCCCGGCATCGTAGCCGCGAACGGCCGCCGGGCACGCCCGCCGTACGACGCGCGGCCCGGGTGATGCCGGGGCGCTCAGGCGATGCCGGGGCGCTCAGGCGATGCCGGGGACGAAGTCGCCCACCCGCTTGAGCTCGGCCGAGATGTGGGACTGGAGGGGCTGTCCCATCGCGGCCATGTCGTAGGCCCACATCAGGTTGCCGTTGACCAGGCCGTACAGGCGGTGCCCGCCGGTGTACTCCTTGGCGGTGGCGGTGCGGGCGACCACGTCCGTGTGCAGCTCGATCTTGTGGAAGACCACCTCGCCGACGTAGATCTCCACGATGCCCGTCGGGTGGGACAGGCACACCTCCAGCTGGCGATCGGGCAGCTGGCGCCAGAAGCCGGTCTCGGTGCCCAGCGGGCGGACCCGGTTGCCCGCCTCGTCCAGCAGCCAGGTGCGGCTGGTGTAGGTCAGGAACGGCTTGCCGTTGTGTCCGAAGACGATCTCCTGACCGAAGTTGAAGCTCTCGATCGTCGGGTATCCGCCCACCCCGGCGCCCTCCCACCGGCCCACGAGGAAGGCGATCGGCTCAAGGTCGGGATGCAGCTCAGGAACGTCCATGAACCCAAAGGGTATCCAAGGCGCCGGGCCCCGCCGTCCGGCTCGCGCCGGTGACGCGGACCCGAATAGTCTTCAGTCATGGCACGATCATTGGTGATCAAGGTGACCGCCGGGGCGGACGCTCCGGAGCGCTGCAACCAGGCGTTCACGGTCGCGGTGGCGGCGCTGGCGAGCGGGGTTCCCGTCTCCCTCTGGCTGACCGGTGAGTCGTCGTGGTTCGCCCTGCCCGGCCGGGCCAAGGAGTTCAGCCTGCCGCACGCCGCCCAGCTGGGCGAACTGCTCGACGCGGTGCTGGCCGGCGGGCGGGTGACCCTGTGCACGCAGTGCGCGGCCCGCCGGGAGATCACGGTGGACGACGTGATCGAGGGCGTCCGCATCGCCGGAGCCCCCACGTTCGTCGAGGAGGTCCTCGGCGAGGGCGTCCAGGCGCTCGTCTACTGACGTCCCCCGCCCGGGAACGGGTCCGCCCGCCGGGTGACGCCCGGCGGGCGGCGGGTTACTGGCGGGGCGTGACCGCGGCCAGCCGCTCCTCGCGCAGCCGGGTGAACCAGGTGTCGTCGATCGGCGGGAGCTGCGTGCCCGTCGCCCACGTCAGCAGCAGGTCGGCCAGGCCGGGGTTGCGGGCCAGGGCCGGGCCGTGCAGATAGGTCCCGACGACCTTGCCGGCGTAGCACCCCTCCGTGCCGTCGCCGTTGCCGGTGCCCACGACCGTGCGCGAGAGCGGGCGCACGCCGGGGCCCAGCCGGGTGACGCCCATGTGGTTCTCGAAGCCGGTCAGGGTCGGCACGCCCAGCGCCGGGTCGGTCTCGGCGACCAGCTCGCCGACGGCGCGGCCGGTGCCGCGGCCGCTGGCGATGTCGAGCAGCCCGATGCCGTCCACCGGCTGCCCCTCCTCGCCGCCGAAGGTGCTGCCCATGATCTGGTAGCCCGCGCAGACCGCCAGCACCGCGGCGCCCCGGGCGACGGCCCGGTGCAGGCCGCCGTCGCGGCGCAGCCGTTCGGAGGCCAGGATCTGCGGCCGGTCCTCGCCGCCGCCGATCAGGTAGATGTCGCCGTTCTCGGGCACCGGGTCGGCCGAGCGGACGTGCACGGTCTCCACCGGGATGCCCCTGCGCTCGGCGCGCTGCTCCAGCACCAGGACGTTGCCCTGGTCGCCGTAGGTGCTCAGCAGGTCGGGATAGATCCAGACGAGGCGCAGGACGCTGTCAGACGGCACGACCGAACTCCGATCGGATCTGCTGGAAGGCGGTGTAGTTGGCGATCACGTCGATCTTGCCGGGCGGCTGGATCGCGAACGCCTGGGCGAAGGAGTCGGCCAGCTGGAACGGCACGGAGGCCACCTCCAGCCGGAGCGCGAGGTCCAGCCGGCGCTCACCGGTCACGTAGACCGGCCGGCCGCGCAGCACCCGGTAGTCGACGTCCCACAGCCAGGAGGTGTCGCGCCCGTCGGGGCCCTGGGCGTTCACCGAGAGGATCACCGGCAGGGAGGGGTCGAGCACGTCGAAGGCCTCCAGCCAGCCGGCCGGGTTCTTGGCCAGCAGCAGGCGGGCGTACCGGCCCTCGCGCTCCACGGTGGTGTAGCGCCCGGCGACCGACCTGACCTCGCGCAGCCGGGGCAGCGCCCGCTCGACCGGCAGGCCGAACACCTCGGCGGTGGCCAGGGCGATCACGGCGTTGGCCCGGTTGGCCCGCCCCGGCAGCTGGATGTCGAGCGTCCAGCGCCGTCCCTGCGGGTCGATCGCGGCCTCGCCGTCGAGGATCCAGGACGGCTGGGGCCGCCGGAAGGAGCACTCGCGGCAGGCCCACTCGTTCTCGTCCTGGGTGCTCTGGCCGACGACTCCGGAGACGTGCCCGCCGGGCGGGACGTAGTCCAGCCCCTTGCGGTCGAGCGGGCCGCCGCACTCGGGGCAGCACCAGGAGTCCTCCTTCCACGGCTGCCCGGCGGAGACCCAGGTCACCCGGGCGGCCGTCGAGGCGCCCCAGGTCACCAGCGGGTCGTCCGCGTTGGCGATCACGTGGAGGTTGCGGCCCGCGAGCGCGCGCCGCCACTTCTGGGCCAGCAGCCAGATCTCGGCGGCACGGTCCATCTGGTCGCGGCTGAGGTTCATCAGGACGACCACCCCCGCGCCGGTGGTCTCGATGACCTCGGGGAGGTACTTCTCGTCGACCTCCAGCACGCCGTACGGCGCGTCCTTGGCCGAGGAGAGCGCGGACACGTGACCGGCCGGCATGTTGGCGCCGAAGGCGTTGGTGGCGACGTCGCCGAGCTCCTGCAGCGCGGAGGTGATCAGCCGGGTCGTGGTGGTCTTGCCGTTGGTCGCGCTCACCAGCGCGAGCTTGCGATCGCGCGCGAGCTGGCGGAGCAGGTCGGGCTCCAGGGCCAGGCCGACCCGGCCGCCGATCACCGACCCGTCACCGCGTCCGGTGGCCCGGGAGAGCGTCGCGGCCGTCCGGCCGAGCGCACTGGCGAGCTGCGCCCGCAGCGGTAGCTGACTCATGCGCCGATCCTAGCCGGGCCGGTACGGCGACCGCCTACACCCACGCATTCGTGACATAACAGGTTGCGCTCGTCACCCTGCGGAGCGGAGTCCGGGATCCCTCAGCGGAGTCCGGGATCCCTCAGCGGAGTCCGGGATCCCTCACTCGGTGAAGGCCAGCTCCGCGTTCTCCGGCGTCTCGGTGTCGAACGGCAGGACGAACCGGTTCGGCCAGGACAGCACGCCCTCCAGCCACCCCGCTCCCATCGTCTGCGCCACGTGCCGCAGCCTCTCGGACGGGTCGACCCCGATCGTGACCATGAGGATGTCCCTTTCCACTTCCGAATGATCGTCGTCGCCCAGCAGGACCCGCCAGGCCAGGGCCCGGTTGCGGTCCACCTCCATGGACAGGGGGTGGTGCCGCAGCGCCCTGGCGCGGTGGCCGAGCAGCTCGGCGCCGCTCGCCGGACGGCTGAACAGCTCGTACTCCATGACCGGCGCGGGAGAGTGCGGGTCGGGCGCCGGGTGCCCGTAGGGGAACAGCCGCTCCACCTCGTGCAGCCACTGCACCTGCGGGATCACCCACGCGGTCCCCGGCCGCTCGCCGGGCGTGCGCTCGGGCCCCAGCAGCCGGGTGGCGGCCGCGGCGACCTGCTCGGTGAGCCCGGCGGGATCGGCGACGGTCCGCAGCGACCAGGCCCGCCGGGCGACGGCGCGCTCCACGGCCGTGGCCAGCAGGCACTCGCGCCGCCGCGCGGGAAGCTCCGCCCACAGCTCCGACACCACCCGGGGGGCGCCCGGCAGCGGCCGGTCGACGCAGAAGGCCAGCACCAGCGCGTCGGTCCAGATGCGCAGCCACGCCCACTCGGGGGCCTCGGCCAGCAGATCGGCCTCGCGCAGCTCGACCAGCGTGCACGCCCGCCCGGTCCGGCACTCCTGGCCGCACGCCGTCGAGCGGCGCCCGCAGATCGGCGGGGTCCGCCCGGGGACCGTGTGCTCGCGGTCCTCCCCCAGCGGCACCTGGACGCGGACCGGCCGGTCCATCCCGTCGGCGAAGACCGCCGCCGTCCCCGGCCGCAACGAGACGACCTGCCGGGACTGCTCCTCGCTGAGGTTCATCGCGGCGCCGACCAGCCGGCGGTCGTCCTCGGCGGGCAGCCGGTGCACGACCTTCAGCGCGGTGTTCTTCACCACGTCGGAGACCAGTTTGGTGGGGATCTGCTCGGCCACCACGATGCCCTCGCCGTACGCGCGGATCTCGGCCAGCATCCCGGCCAGCAGTTCGACGGCGTGCGTGCTGGCCCGGCCCGCGCCCCGGTCGCGCAGCAGCCGGTGCGCCTCCTCGATCACGATCACGTGCCGGAGCCCGGACGTCTTGGCGGTCCTGGCCCGCATCCGCAGGTGCTCCACGATCCGGATGATCAGCGTGCCCATCAGGAACGCCTTGTCCTCGTCGTTGGCCACGTCCTCGATGGCCAGGACCACGTTGCGCTGGAGCAGGTCGCCGATGTCGGCGGGGTGGCCGCCCTCGAAGAACCGTCCGGCCGAGCCGATCCGGAGCGAGCGCAGCCGCAGCGAGATGAAGCCCTCGACGTCCGCCTGGACCTCCCGGCCGTAGCCGATCTCCTTGATCACGTCCATGGCGTGCCGCTGGAGCTGCTCCAGGGTCGGTACGGCGGGCCGTACCGCCGCACCCGGGGCCGCGCCGCCGGTGACGACGTCCCAGCCGTTGGCCTCGTACACCCGCTGCAGGGCCAGCGACATGATCTGCGGGAACGGCTCCTCGGCGTCGAAGGCCGCCATGAACAGCGCCCGGACCATGTCGATGTGGGCCTGGACCGGATAGCCGGGCTCGGGGGCCAGCGGGTTGACGCTGAAGGGCACGTCGTCGGGGTCCGAGGGGTTGATCACGGTCACCGGGGCGAGGTGCTCGACGCGGCCGCCCATCGCGGCGTACTCGGACTTGGCCGGTTCGATGGCCAGCCAGGGGATGCCCGCGCCGGTGAGCTGTTCCAGCAGGTGGCGTACCGTCTGCGACTTGCCCGACCCGGTCGAGCCGGTGACGAACGCGTGCCGGTTCAGGGTCGCCAGGGGGACCTCGAACGACCCGACCGCGCGGTCCTGACCGTCCATGATCGCCCCGAGGTCGAGCACCGGCTCGCCGGGCGTCCCGCCGGCCTCGCTGGTCACGTCGAAGAAGCCGGCGTCGAGCACCCGCACGCCGGGCACCTCCCGGCGCGGCAGCCCGGCCAGGGCGGCGAGCGTCCCGGCGGTGGCCGCGAAGGGCGTGGCGGTGCCGTCGGCCGGATCCTGCAGGGTCGCCGAGAGCGCGTCCCCGAAGGGGAGCATCGGGCCGGACAGCGCGCTGCGCAGGCGGTAGGGGTGGTGGCTCATCTCCACCGAGCCGACCAGCACCGGGGCGATCTGCCGCAGCTCCTCGGGCCCGGCGGCCCCGGCCAGCACCCGCACGTTCCACAACCCGGCCTCGCGGAAGGCGTCGAGCTCCTGCATGCGCCGCTCGGCCCGCTCGACGTCGTAGCGGGACCGCTCGGAGGCGTCGCCGTACTGCCGCAGCACGTTGAGCTGGGTCCGCAGGTGCGCGACCTCGGCGTCCAGCAGGTCGGTCGGCTCGGCCACCACCAGCCAGGCGAACGGCCGGGACATCAGGGTGACGAGGGTGGACTCGAACAGGGTCGGCCGCCGCACCTCGTCGGGATCCGGCTCGCGCCGGCCGCCCAGCGGCGGCGCCTGCCGTCCCGGGCAGCTCGCCCAGACCAGGTCGGAGAGGTCACGCAGCCACTCGTCGCCGATCTCCGCGCCCCGGGCTCCGCCGGGGAACAGCAGCGGCTCGGGGCCGCCCGGCACCGGCTCGGACTCGGTGTCGGCGGCCCGCCGCGGCGGGCGCGGCGGGGTCAGCGGCCCGGCGTTGGTGATGAGCTCCAACGGCGCGCCGGACCCCCGGGAGAGCCATCCGATCACGAAGGGACGGTTGCGCTGGGCCGCCGAGAGCGCGGCCGGCAGGACGGTGACGAAGTCCCACTCGGCCGACGAGCTGCGCGACGGCGCCGTGATCGCCTGAATCCGGTACCAGGGACCGGTCAGGCCGTACGGAAGACGGGACACGATCTGCTGCATTGGGTTCTCCACCCTGGGGAACCGGCTCCGGGCCGGAGGGTTGACGCTTCACCGATCCGCCCACCCGGACCGGGTGAGACTTCGTGACACGACTACCGTCGAACTTCTTGCATGGACCGCACCTCCGCATTGACCATGCCATTACCCCATCCGGACGATTCGTTGGCGCGTACGCCCGGTCACCGGCGCCTGCGCCAGTCGAGCCGTGGCGGCGGGGGGCCGAGGTTGGGCGGGGCGGCCTCGAAAGGGGTGGGTTCGCGCGGCTGCTCCTCCTCCGGCTCCCGCGTGATCTCCAGCGTCGCCTCCCGGATCTCGTCGAACTCCCCCAGCGTGGTCCTGGGGAAGGTCAGGATCGCCGGGTTGGCGTCGGCCAGCCGTACCCTGCGGCCGTCGGAGGTGGCGTCGGTGACGATCACCGAGGTGGTGGGGAGCTGCTGGAGCTGGTGCGGCTCGACGAGGAACTCCCGGGAACGGTGCAGGACCCGCTCGGTCTCCCCCATGGCCTTGCTCGCCCGGCGGCCCCATTCGGTGGACTCGGTGATGTCCTCCCTCAGGTCGGCGTGGCCGACGTCGCGCTCCCCGTCCTCGCCCGCCCGGCCGATGGTGGAGGTGTAACCGCCGTCGAGGCCGGCTCCCGCGGCGCTGACCGTCTCGGTCAGCTGGGCGAGCTCCAGCCGGTGCTCGGTGCCGACGTGCTCACTGGCCACCCGGGCGTCCTCGGCGTTGCCCAGCCGCATGAACGTCACCGCCGCGTGCCCCCGGCCCAGCCGCTCCCGCACGGTGGGGGTGAGCGAGCGGTAGGTCAGCACCAGCCCGGTCCTGGAGGTCTCGCAGGCGTCCATCAGCCGGTCGAGCACGTCGCCGCGGAGCTTGTCCGCCCCCGCGACGATGATCGTGTGGTACCACGGCCGCTCCGAGGTGGGCGACTGGCGCAGGATGTGGGTGAGCGCGGTGGCCACGTAGGTGCCCAGGACGCGGTTGCCGAAGACCCCCGCCTGGCGGTCCATGGAGACCACCCGCAGGCGCGCGGGCGGGAGCCGCACGGCCTCCGAGCCGAGCGTCTCCAGCTTGCGCAGCTGCGACTCCAGCGCCCAGGCGCGCTCGATCACCACCCGGTCGCTGACCCCGCGGCCGAACAGCGTGCCGATCCGCTCCAGCTGGGTGGCGGTGATCAGGCCGTAGCGCAGGTCGTCGCGGGGGTCGCCGACCTGGGCCAGGGCCCGCAGCGCGGCGGTCACCTGGTTGATCGTGGCGTTCTCGCCCAGGACCTCCAGGACCCGCTCCAGGATCGCGTTGTCGAAGGACAGGTCGCGGGTCGTGCGGTGCTCCTCGCTGACGCTCACCACGTGGGCGAGCACGTCGGCGAAGGCCTCGGGAGCCAGGGTCGCCCCGAGGTCGAGCCTGGGCAGGTCCACCGGGAGCACCCAGACCAGCGGCTCGTCGCCGCCCCGGCGGGCCAGCTCGACCAGGTCCTTGGCGATCGCGCCCTCGGACAGGTCGAGCACGGTCAGGTGGCCGCCGCTGTAGAGGCGGGTCGCGCCGAGCAGGGTGATGAGCGCCGACCACCCGGGCAGCGTGCCGCCGGCCACGTCGATGCGGTCGATCTCGTCGGGCACGGCCACGGCGTACCAGGTGATCTGGCGGTCGTAGCGCTCCTTGCGCTCGGCCCACTCGCGATAGCGGGCGGCGTGCTCCTCCTGCGCCCGGTGGTGCTCCCTGTCACGTTCCCTGCGCAGCCGTTCCCCGGCCGCCCTGCGCTCCTCGATCCGGTGGCGGACCGCCCGGTCCCCCTGGAGGATCGCGTAGGTGCAGAAGCCGGCGATCCCGAGCGCGACGACCAGCCCGACCGAGGCGAACGCCCAGCTCATCCACCCCGTGACGGCGATGCCGAGGATGATCAGGCCCAGCACGACCATGAACCCGCGCACGACCTTGACCGGGCGGTTCAGCAGGTCCTCGTTGAGCCGCTCGCGGCGCATCCACTCGGGGTCGATCTCGGGGATCGGGTCCTCGGCGGGGGACGGACGCCTGGGGGCGGGACCCGGATCAGGGTCCAGCAGGGCATATTGCCAGCCCAGGTAGATCCGGTCCGCCTGGAGCTGCGCATGCTCGGGATGCACGTCCGTCACGGAACCTCCGCCATAGGGCTCTCGTCCGCCTCCGTGACAGCGTAAAAGCTGTACCACCTATTAGGGCAGCGTTCCCGGCAATCCACTGTATTTTCCGCGGGCTCACCATGACTTATGGGATGGATGGGTCTGATGATATTGAGATCAGCCATTAACATGCATTCTCATGACGTCTCCCCCCGGCGGCGGTACCAGACGGCGGCGCGCGGTCGCGGTGCCCCTCACCGCTCTGGTGATCGCCACCGTCCTGGGAGTCACCGCCGCCTTCGGCGGCTTCGCCGAGGCGGCCGAGAAGCCTCCCCCGCGGCTGGGCCCGGGAGCCGTCGTCGACCAGAAGCTGTTCGTCACCAAGTTCGTGACGGCGCGGACCGTTTTCCAGCCCGACGTGTACGGCGGTGACGGCAAGGACTTCGTGGAGATCGAGCTCGAGGTCACCAACAAGGGTGAGAAGACCGAGGGCGTCGGCTCTCCCGCCTACGGCGGCCAGGCGGGCCTGCTGTACGCCAAGTCCATCCTGAAGGTGACCCCGGAGATCAAGAGCGAGCTCGGGCCGATCGCGATAATCCCCGACGAGGGTGTGGTCAGCCGCCAGCTGCATCCGGGCATGACCTCCACCGTCGTGATCAGATACGAGCTGGCCAAGGGCCAGGAGGCGCCGCCGAGCGTCCAGCTCGACGTCGGCAGGTTCGACCCCGACTGGGAGAGTTTCACCGGCGCCGAATTCGGCCTGACCCTGGAAACGGACGGCAACGCGGAGAAGGCGCCGCCGAAGGTGGAGGCACAGGTCGTCCTGCCGGTCCAGCGCGGGGGCACGGGCGGATGAGCACCGTGACCCCCCGCCCGGCGGAAGGGAGCGCGCCGGTGAGCACCCTGCCCCCCGCCCGGCCCGGGACGGCCGACCGGCGTCGCGCGCCCGGTTCCTCCCCGAGCCGGCTGCGCCGCGTGGGCGCCGCGGTCGCCGGGCTCGCCCTGGCCGCCGCCGCGGTGGCCCTGCAGGCGGCGGCCGAGAAGCGCGAGGACCGCGGCGCCCCGCTGACCTGGACCGGCGGGGTGGGCGAGGAGGTCGCCTCCTCGCGGTTCACCGTGAAGGTGAAGGCGGTGCACGGCGCCAAGAGCATCGAGATCGCGCAGCTGTCCGGCGACCCGGAGAAGGCCACCACCTCGGGGATCTTCGTGGTCGTCGAACTGGCGGCGACCTCGCCGCGCGACCCGCAGAGGTTCGGCCCTCCCGTGCTCCTGAGCGGGGACGACAAGCGCTACACGGCCACCGAGAAGGTGAAGCCCTCGCTGACCATCACCGAGCCCTACATCCAGCCGGGCTGGTGGGTCGACGGCGTGGCGGTCTTCGACGTCCCGGCCTCGGCGCTGGAGGGCGCCCGGATCGTGGTGGGCCTGCCGGTCGAGATCATCGGCGAGGTGTACCCGCCGGAGGTGGAGATCGACCTGGGCCTGGACGAGGCGGCCGCTCGGCGTCTGGTCTCCGGTGCGAAGGACGTCTACCAGATGGGGAGCAAGAAGTGACCGCGACGCCGCCTCCTGAAGGGGAGGGTCCCCGCGACTGGTTCGCCCCCCGCCAGGACCGGCCGGCGACGCCCCACGAGCCTCCGGCGCCCGGCCTGTGGGACACGCCGCCGGCCCAGGAGCAGCCGCCCGCGCATCACGGCGCCCGCCCGCCACGGCGGCACGCCGCCCCCCAGCACGCCGCCCCCCAACCGGCGGCCCCCCAGCACGTCGCTTCTCAGCACGTCGCTTCTCAGCACGCGCCCCCTCAGCACGCGGCCCCTCAGCACGCGGCCCCCCACGAGCGGGATTTCCGGTACGCCGCCCCGCAGGATCCCCGGCACGCCGTTCCCCAAGAGCCTCGGCACGCGGCCCCTCAGGAGCAGGACGTACGGCACGCCGTTCCCCGGGAACTCCGGAAGGCGGCTCCCCGGGAGGAGCCCTACCAGGGCGCTCCCTGGCCCGCGACCGGCACCTGGCCGCTGCCGCCCGGGGCTCCCGAGCCCGAAGCCCCCCACCGGGCCGCCGCCCCCGCCCCTGCGCAGGCACCCCACCGGACCGCGCCCCCCGCCGTCCCGGTGCCTCCGCAGACATCCCAGACCGGGACCTTCGCACCTCCCCGGGCTCCTCACCCGGCCACGCCTCCCGTGCCCGCGCAGGCGGCCCAGACGGGGGTGTTCACACCCCCGCACGCTCCTCACCCGGCCGCTCCGCCGCCGCCGCGGCCGACGGCTCCCGTGCAGCCGGAGGGCCTGCCGTGGCTCCGCCGGCGGCAGTCGTTCCCCGACGAGCAGGTCTGGCCGCCGCCGCCCCGGCCCGTCGACGACGGGCCGGGCACCTCGACCCAGCCCTTCCCCTCGATCCCCTCGCCGTTGCCGCCCGGCTTCGCCGCCGGCACCGCCCCGGCCTTCCAGCCCGCCGGCACGGCCACGCCGCCGTCGGAGAACGGGACCGAGGCCGGGACTCCGGCGGAACCCGAGGAGGCTTCCCGGGCCGCCGCCCCCGCACCACGCCGCCGTACGGCACTGCGGGTCGCCGGGGCGGTCGTCGCCGTGGCGCTGGCCGTCGGGGTCCCCACCCTGGACAACTACCGCTTCTACCGGGTCTTCGATCTCGTCGAACAGGTCCACGTCGTGGCCGTGAACGCCACGGTGAAGCACGAGCACGTGGCCTGGCAGGTCAAGCTCGAGCCGAAGGACGAATTCGGCGGGGACCCCGCCAAGCCGGGCCGCAAGTGGCTACAGGTCATCGTGGTCAGGACCTCTCTGGATCAGGAGGGGGTGATCCGCAGGGGAGACCCTAAAATCGAGCTCGTGCATCCCGACGGCCGAAGCTGGCAGGTCGTGCTTGTGGATAAGACCCTCCCTCTGGAGGTCAAGGAGCATAAGATCGGTACCCCCTACCAGTACAACATGATCGCCGTAGTGCCCGAGGACGTCGTCGGCGAGGTCGAGATCCGCGTCATCCCCTCCCCGGCCGAGCTGCCGCTCGAGGAGGTTGCGCCCGCCGACCTGTTCAAGCCGGACCCGCAGCAGAAGGAGCGGGAACCCGAAAGGCATGTGCTGCTGTTCAGGCGGTGAGCCCCCGGCCCGCCTCGCGGGTGCCGCCGTTCAGGCGGTGGACGCCTCGCCCTCCTCGTCCGTCTCGCCCGCCTCGCGGCTGTGGGCGGACGCGATGTCGAACGTGGCCGCCAGCAGGCAGACCGTCAGCACCCCCACGATCAGGTTCCGCACGAAGTCCACGGGGTGGCCGAACAGGAGCCAGAAGTGCGGGAAGTCGGTGCCGACCGACGTCCGGAACGCGCGGTCGGCGTACTCCATCCCCACGTGGAGCGCGACGTAGCACAGGCAGAACATCCCGAACAGCGCCCAGCCTCCCCGGGTGACGAGCCTGAAGGCGTTGGCGGGCGGCACCCAGCGCTCCTGGAAGCCGGTCGTCGTCCTGGTCATGGTCGAGCGGGTCAGGGAGTGCGTGCGGGTGTCCATGCGATCGGCCACGCCCTCCAGGCGGGTTCCCCGCACGACCGCCCGCGTGTCCTCGGCGAAGGCGCCGTAGACGAGCGCGGCGACCGTCAGCCAGGTCAGCGGCTCGATCAGCGCGTCCACGAGGAGGGGCCAGACCGTCGAGACACCCTCCCAGAACGGCTTCCAGACCGGGATCGTCTTCTCGGCCGACTCGATCCAGCCCTCGAACGTGGCCACGACGGCCCGGTCCTTCAGCCACTCCGAGCGCGCCGAGGTGACGGTGAAGATCGCATTGAGGCCGTAGAAGGCGAAGGCCAGCTCGAAGAAGGCGGCGAGCATGCCGCTCGCCTTGCCTTTGCCGTTGGTGTGCCACCAGGCGAACAGCGTCTTGAGCGCGTAGGCCGCCACCGCGATCGCCGCCGAGATCCACACCTCCATCCCGGTGAGCAGCGTCCCGAAGTCGTCCCTGGTGGCCCCGGCCACAATCCCGTGCTCGATGATCTGCTTGATGTTGTCGAGCGCGACGAGTTCCCTGGCGTCCTCCGCGTGGAAGCTCCAGGCGAGATAGATCGTGGCGAAGATCAGCGTGGCCCGGTTGAGCGCGCCGAACAGGCTCTCGTCCGTCTCCTCCCCGGTCCTGCGCATCTGGATCTCCCGGAGCGCGCCGCGTACGGAGTGCAGCATGCCGACCATGACCACGAGCTCGTTCAGCACGATCAGCGTGTACAGGAGCATCACGACGATGAGCCGCACCTGCCGGTAGTCGCCGTGGGCCACCTCCGTGGCCGCCCACATCAGCGCCCAGCGGATCGTCCGGCCCGCCGAGAACCACAGGACCAGCGACAGGCCGCAGGAGGCGAAGATCCTCAGCGTGTGCGCCGGGAGCCCGTACGCCGAGAACGCCCGGGTGAGGGGCGGCGACGCCGGCGGAGGCGGCGAGGGGGGCGACATAGTAGACGTTCCGGACACCCGATGAATCGTAGCGATCCCGCCTCCCCGGTCACAGCTCAACGGCGGGTTCCCGCGACATCGAAAGCGCGCGGACACGAAGGACCGAACGCGTGGCCGTGAAAAGACCGAACGCGTGAACGCGAAAGGACCGGCGCCCTCCAGCGGGAGGGGCCGGTCCTTTCGCGAGTGTCAGATCACCGAGCCGTCAGGTCACAGGGCCGTCAGGTCACAGGGCCGTCAGGTCACAGGGCCGTCAGGTCACAGGGCCGTCAGCTCAGAGAGCCGCGGACAGCTGGGTGACCTCGCCCAGGCGGGCCTGGGCCGGGATGTCCCTGGTGACGCCGCCGCCCGCGATGATGCGGACGGTCCAGTCGCCGGGGGCGGCGAAGAAGCGGAAGACGCCCTCGTCGGACACGACGACCTCACCGGTGAACTCACCGGAGTGGTCGAGCAGGCGGGCGTAGGCGGTGCCCGGGGCACCGGTCACGGTGCCCTGGATCACGGCCTGGGTGGACAGGTCGACCCCGGCGGGCAGGGCGACGGTCTGCTCGGGCGCGGCGCACCCCTGGGGAACAGTCATCAGCGGGCCTCTCCCAGTTCGATCGGCACGCCCACGAGCGAGCCGTACTCGGTCCACGAACCGTCGTAGTTCTTGACGTTGGGCTGCTCGAGCAGCTCGTGCAGCACGAACCAGCTGTGCGCCGAGCGCTCGCCGATGCGGCAGTAGGCGATGGTGTCCTTGCCGAAGTCGACGCCCTCTCCGGCGTAGAGCGACTGCAGCTCGTCGTTGGACTTGAAGGTGCCGTCGTCGTTGGCAGCCTTCGACCAGGGGATGTTACGGGCGGTGGGCACGTGGCCGCCGCGCTGGGCCTGCTCCTGCGGGAGGTGGGCCGGGGCGAGCAGCTTGCCGGTGAACTCGTCGGGCGAGCGCACGTCGACCAGGTTGAGCTTGCCGATCGCGGCGACGACGTCGTCGCGGAAGGCGCGGATCGACAGGTCCTGGTCCTTGGCCGCGTAGTTCGTGGCCGGGCGCTCCGGGACCTCGGTGACCAGCTGGCGGGAGTCGAGCTCCCACTTCTTGCGGCCGCCGTCGAGGAGCTTGACGTTCTCGTGGCCGTAGAGCTTGAAGTACCAGTAGGCGTAGGCGGCGAACCAGTTGTTGTTGCCGCCGTACAGGACCACGGTGTCGTCGTTGGCGATGCCCCGGGCGGACAGCAGGGCGGAGAAGCCCTCGCGGTCCACGAAGTCGCGGCGGACCGGGTCCTGCAGGTCCTGCCTCCAGTCGATCCTCACGGCGCCACGGATGTGGCCCTTGTCGTAGGCGCTGGTGTCCTCGTCGACCTCGACGAGCACGACGCCAGGGGTGTCGAGGTTGGCCTCGACCCAGTCGGCATCCACCAGGACGGCGGAGCGGCTCATGGGATTCCTCCGGGGTTATCTTGCGGCGGGCAGTAAACGGCGAATGATCAGGTACATCTCGCAGCCGAGGCAGAAGCCGAAAGCGGCGTTGAGGAAGGCGGCGAACAGGGCCGCGGCGGTGGCCCCGAGGGCCAGTGGCGTGATCTGTGTTACGTATCCGACCAGGCCCACCAGGGCGAAGGCGAGCCCGACCAGCTGCGCGAAGCGCGGCGGTCCGGCGTCCTCCGGTTCCCCGGGGGGACTCTTCACTATCCCTTTGAAGATCATCCCGTACGGCGAGGCACCGGCGGCGCCCAGCGCGAACACCACGGCCTGGACCGCCAGCAGCCACGGGCTGTCCAGGATCAGGACGAGCGCGAGGACGACACTGGTGAGGACCGCGGCGAAACGCAGAGCGCGGGGATCAACCTGCATCACTAGATGCTCCTGAAGGGTCGTGCAGATCGGTGCGGCGGGAAGCCGCTGAAGATCCCTTTAGGAAGCGCGACAGAGCGCGGTGGCCACGCGGCAGAAGTCAACCGCGCGCCGCTTCGTGAGCAGCTCTGTCGTGGGACGCATGCGGACGACACTACCCCGGCGTTCCGCCATCTGTCACATCCATGTCCAGTTCTTGAGACAGGGTCGTCCGGTGCACGATATGGTTCCCGGTTCAGTCCTCGACGGCCGCGCCCAGGGCCGCGATGACGTCGGCCTTGCGCGGCTGCCCGGAGGCGCGTTTCACGACCCGCCCGGACCGGTCGAGGACCAGCACCGTCGGGGTGCGCAGGATGTTCAGGGACCTGACGAGTTCGAGCCGGGCCTCGGCGTCGATCTCCACGTGCGCGACGCCGGGCACCATGCCCGTCACCTCGGTGAGGATCCGGCGGGTCGCCCGGCACGGCTGGCAGAAGGCGCTGGAGAACTGCACGAGCGTGGCGCGCTCGCCCAGCTCGGCGCCGAGGTCGCCCGCCGTCAGCCGTTCCACCGCACCCCTCGCCTCCCGCGGCACGCCGTCGCGCCGCCGCAGCACCACGCCCACGAGCACGGCCACGACGAGCGTCACGGCCGCCACCACCGGCCCGATCACCCCGGTCATCGAGCAGCACAACACGGACGGTCGCCGGGCCATTCCCGTCCGGCGCGCAGATCCCCGCGCGGACGCGCAGAGGCCCCCGCGCAGCAGCCACCGTTCCGGAGCGCCGCCCGGACCGGCGGCGCTCAGCGGCCGGGGGTGGAGACGTCGACCAGCACCCGCCCCGCGTCGGTGACCACCTCGAACCTCTCGATGTTCCCCGGCGGGATCGTGGTGGTCCCGGTGAAGCCGCCCGACTCCTCGTAGGCGCTCTTGTCGACGGTCCAGTTCCCGGCGGTCTGCCGCTCCCCGCCGAGCCCGATCACCTCCAGCCGGAAGCGGGTGCCCGTGGCCACCCCGGAGAGCTTGAGCCGCAGGTCGGTCGTCTTCTCGCCCGGCACGGCGGTCACCGTGGCGCGGACGGTGCCCTTGCTCCCCTTGCGCACCAGCTCCACGGGGCCGCTCAGCATCGCCTGGTCCCCGGAGGTGGCACTCGCGCTGGGGGCGGCCTTGCGGTCCGCCTGGACCTCCGCGGGGGCGTCCCGCCCGCCGGGGGCGTCCTGGGCGGCCTCGGGACTGGCCGGCTCCGGCGCCGAGGCGGCCGAGGTGACCTCCGCGTTCCGGCTCGCCGTCGCCCAGATGGTCCCGCCGAGCCCGACCAGCACCACCGACGCGGCCAGCGAGAGCAGCACCCGGGTGAGCCTGCGCCGCCGTACCCGGGCGTTGAGCAGCCGGTCGAGCACCGCGTGCGGCGGGCTGGCCGCGTGGGCCACGTCCTCCTCCGACACCCGGTCCAGGAACCCGGCGACCCCGGTCAGCTCCTCCAGCTCGGCACGGCAGCCGGGGCACCCGTCGAGGTGCGCCTCGACCTCGGCGCGCTCCTGGGGGTCCAGTGCTCCGAGCACGTACACCCCGAGCGACATGCGGGCTTCGTCACAGGTCATCATCATGGCGCGAGCCCCCGCTCCTCCAGGGCCAGCTTGAGCGCCCGCAGTGCGTAGTACGTGCGCGACTTCACCGTTCCCGGAGGGACGCCGAGCGTCTCGGCGGCCTCCTTGACCGACTTGCCCTGGTAGTAGATCTCGGTGAGCACCTCGCGGTGCTCCGGCCGGAGTGCGGCCAGCGCCTCGGCCACCGACCAGGACTCCACGGCCCGTTCCAGCTCGTCGTCGGCGGGGACCACGGCCAGCGCCTCGTCCCCGGTCTCCTGCGGACGCGACTTGCGCGCCCGGTGCTGGTCGAAGACGAGATTGCGGGCCACGGTGAACAGCCACGCGCGGATGGAGCGCCCGCTGAGCGCGTCAGGATGCCGCCAGGCCCGCAGCAGCGTCTCCTGCACGACGTCCTCCGCTCTCCCAGAATCGCCCGTCAGCCGCAGGGCGTAGCCGTACAGCGGCCCGCCGTGCTCGTCGAAGAGAGCCCTGACGAGCTGCTCGTCGGCGGTTCCGGCGTGACTCACATCCTCACGACGTACGGCGGGGCGGATCGGTTCAGACACGGGGGCACCAGGGTTCCGGGAAAGGGGGGCCGCTCAGCCCCGCAGCGGGACGTCCGCCGCCTCCGCGGTGATCCGCAGCCCTTCGGCCACCGGCGTCACCTCGGTGATCTTGAGGTTGAACGGCAGCTTCCCGATCGGGATCTCGTAGGCGATGAACCGCTCGGGGTTGGGCACCGGGATGCCGCCGCCCAGCGTGACCTTCTCAGGGATGAACTTCACCCGGCCCTCGGCCATCTCGATCTTCAGATTGGCCTTCGCCGGCACCTTCTGGCCCAGGAAGGTGATCTCCCCGCTGACGGCCAGGCCGCCCTCGTCGGCCTGGATCTTGATGCCCTGGGGCGCCCGCCGGTTCAGCGTCTCCTCGGGGATCACGACCTCGCCCACCACCCGCTCGGCGCGGATGTCCACCTGCTCGGCGTTCGTTATCAGGTCGGAGAGCGGCGCCCGCACGCCGTACAGCGTGGCGTCCACCCCCGACACCTCGGCGCCGCCGAGGTTGATGCGGCCGACGTCGACCTTGACCTCCTGGTAGCGGCCCTGGATCGCCTGGGTCAGGAACGGGATGCCGGTGATGGTCACCTCGGGCGGGACGTCCAGGTCGTAGCGCACGGTGGCGCGCGTGGCGATCTCCTTCTCGACCCCCGCGACCGCGACGCGGTCGAGAATCCCGACGAGAACGAGCAGCAGGATCAGAAAAACGACCAGCTTGCGCATCCGACTCCTCGTCGATCGTTTCCAGCCGTTCCCGCTCCGGTCCGGACCCGTCGACCGAGCCCGCGGATCAGGTCAGAGTGCCACCGCGGCATCTCCCCCGGCAATCTTGCCCGAAACGCTCACGTGACTCCGCCGTGAACCGGGGAAAAGACATCATCCGCCGGTCTCACCCGCCGGCGAAAGGCGGCAGCACCTCCACCGTCGCCCCCTGCGGGAGCACGATCCCCTCGTGCGGCCTCATGCCCACCGGGTTGCCGTCCACGAGGAAGGAGGATCGCCGCGCCACCCGGGCCAGTTCCTCCCGGCCGGATGTGACGTTCACCACCAGCTCCGCCAACGTCTCGGCCTCGAACGGCTCCTCGGCCACCCCGGCCGCTTCCTTCGCCGCCGCCCAGTAGCGAATGGTTCCCGTCGCCATCTGCTGTTCAACTCCTCGGAAAACCGTGTCGTGCGGACTCGTTCACATTGAAGTAACCGGATATCGGCTGTTCACCAGGTGGACGCTCACTGGACGTCCCATTCTCGTCGGATATCCTCACCTACGGGACCTGGGCGACGTAGCCCCCGGGTCCTTACGTGTTTTCTGTACGGCTACCGCCGGCATGACGCGGGTAAGGAGGCACCGTGACCCCACCGGACGCACGGGCCGCCGCGCGCGACGAACTGTGGGCGAGCCCGACGAAGGAGTGCCCTTGAGCAACCTCCTGCTTCTGACCAACGTCCTGGAACCCTCCTCCGAGGTGCTCCCGGCACTGGGGCTGCTGCTGCACTCGGTCCGCGTCGCCCCGGCTGAGGCGTCCGCACTGATCGACGCCCCGCCCGCCGACGCGATCCTCGTCGACGCGCGCCGCGAGCTCGTCCAGGCCAAGAGCCTGTGCAGGCTGTTGCGGACGACCGGAATCGACTGCCCCCTCCTGGTGATCGTCACCGAGGGCGGCCTGGCGGCGATGACCGCCGAGTGGGGCGCCGACGACGTCATCCTCGACAGCGCCGGCCCGGCCGAGGTCGAGGCCCGTCTCCGGCTGGCCGTGGGCCGGCTGAACCTGTCGGCCGCCGAGGAGGTGCCCGACGAGATCCGCAGCGGCGACCTGTCGATCGACGAGGCCACCTACACCGCCCGGCTCCGCGGCCGCGCGCTGGACCTGACGTTCAAGGAGTTCGAGCTCCTGAAGTATCTCGCGCAGCACCCCGGCCGGGTGTTCACCCGCGCTCAGCTGCTGCAGGAGGTCTGGGGATACGACTACTTCGGCGGCACCCGGACCGTGGACGTGCACGTCCGGCGGCTGCGCGCCAAGCTCGGCGCCGAGTACGAGTCGCTGATCGGAACGGTCCGGAACGTCGGCTACCGGTTCGTCCCCGAGCGCGGCAACGAGCACAGCGAGGACCGCGAGCCCGCCCGCCGCTGACCCACCCGCCCGGCGCCGAGGGAGCGCCGGGGAGCGGAGCCCTGCCCGGGCAGAGCCCCGCCGGACCGGGCCCGCCGGACGGCAGAGGGCACGTCCCGGATCCCGTGCTCCCCTCCGACGGCCCCCGGACGGCCGCCCTCCGCTCTAGACCTTGACGGCGGTCTCGAACTCGGCGCTGCCTTCGTAATCGGTCAGGAGGAACGGAGCGGAGACGGCCAGCGCGGTCATCACGGCCAGCAGGGCCTTCAGGACGGCAGAGTGTCTGATCTTCATCATGTCCGCCGACGGTAGGCCGGGCCCCTTGTGGATCACTTGGAAGCCACCGAAGCCGCGAGCGCCTGTCCGTCTGCCGATCCGCGCGACAGCGCCCGCGCCGTACCCCGTTCTCCGGCAGACGGCCCGCCGGGATCACCCGGCGGGCCGCCGTCACATCACGGAACGACCGTGATGTGGTTGGGGGTCGGAGGCGCGATCGGCGAGTTGGCCCCGAAGTAGGCGGCGAACGCGTCGATGTCGAGCGGTCCGCTCCAGAGGTCGGTGCTCTGCTTGAAGGTGTCGAAGGCGTCACCGCCGCCGACCAGGAAGTTGTTGGCGGCGACCCGGATGGACTGGGTGTCCGTCACGGGAACACCGTCGATCTTCATGTCGGAGATCTTCGAGCCCCACGGCGCGCTGGTGCTGTAGGTGTAGGTGAAGTTCGACGACGGCTGCAGGATCTTGGTGAACGCCTGCTTGTTGGGCCCGCCGACGAACTGCTCCTCCAGGATGGTCTTCAGCTGCGCGCCGGTCAGCGTGACGACCTGCACGAGGTTGTTGAACGGCTGGACCGCGAAGGCCTCTCCGTAGGTCACGACCCCGTCGCCCTCGCCCGCGGGGGAGCCGGCGTAGGTCAGGCTGGTCCGGACGCCGCCCGGGTTCATCAGCGCGATCTGGGCGTTGCCGCCGCTCTTGGCCGAGGCGAGCTGGCCGTCGGCGATCAGGTTGCCCAGCGGGGACTCGCCGGAGGCGACCGCGGTGTTGGTGATGTCCGCGGTGATGTTGCCGATCGGCTTGTTGGCGACCGAGGAGACGCGGTCCTTCCAGCTCTGGACGAAGGCGGAGATCTCCGGGTCCGGGGTGACGGTCCTGGTCACGACGTGGTTGTCGGCGACCACCGAGGAGCGCACGACGTCACGGGTGCGCGTGTCCACCTGGAAGTCGATCTGGGTGATCACCCGGCCGAACGAGCCGCCCTGGCTGTAGAGGCGCTGGCCGCCCTTGGGGTCGGTCACGGTGCACAGGTAGGCCTGGTGCGAGTGGCCGCTGAGGATCATGTCGATCTCGGCGTCCACCTGGGTGGCGATGCGGTTGCCCGCGCCGGGCACGGCGCTGCAGGCGTCGGGCGACTGGTTCGGGGTGACCTGGTCGCCCTCGTGCACCAGCACGACCTGCGCCTTGACGCCGACCAGCTTGAGCAGCCTGGAGGCGACGTTGGCGGCCTTGACCTCGTCGATGAACTCCAGGTCCTTGATGCCCTCGGTGCCGACGATGCTCGGGGTGACCTGGGTGACCAGGCCGATGAAGCCGACCGGCACGCCGTTCATCCAGCGGATGGAGACCGGGGGCAGCGCCGGGATGCCGTAGTCCTTCAGCAGCGCGCGCAGCGAGTTCGGGTTCGCCTGCCCGCCGAGGGCGGCCAGGGCCTCCTTCTCCGCGGTGGTGCTCTTCCGCTTGAGCAGGACGTTGGCACCGATGTAGTCGTACTTCGCGCCCTTCCACTCGCCGGCGGGCGAGCAGCCGTCCACCGGGTGGCAGCCGCCCTTCATGATGCGCTTGAGCTCGGCGTAGCCCTCGTCGAACTCGTGGTTGCCCACGGCCGAGGTGGTGATGCCGACCTTGCCGAGGAACTCCACCGACGGCTCGTCGTGGAAGGCCGCCGAGATCAGGGGGGTGGCGCCGATCAGGTCGCCCTGGGCGACCTTCAGCGTGTTCTTGTCCGAGAGCTGCTTGAGGTGGGTGGCGACGTAGGCCGCGCCGCCGGCCTCGACCGTAGCGCCGTTCTCGTCGACCATGCGGCCCGAGGACCCGGTCGGCGGCTCCAGGTTGCCGTGGAAGTCGTTGAGTGAGAGCAGGCGGACCGGGACCGTCCTGGCGGGCTTGTTGGTGTCGCCCGCCTCGGCCGGTCCCGTCGCGATCACGAGCCCGGCCGAGGCGAGAACGCCGGCCAGAGCCAACCGCTGGAAGGAACGAGACATCATGGACAATGACACTAGAGCTGCTATCTATGCAGGGAATGTCTGCAAGGTAACGATTCGTCCCGCTCTGAGCTGGCGTCTTTTGCCAGTCCGGTGATCCTTACGGGCCGGAACCCGCTTAGAGTCCAGAACATGAACGCGCGTGTGGAACATCGGGGACGACTCGACGAACAAGAGGTGGCCGCCGTTCTCGCGGTGGTCGAGGCCGCCACGGAGACCGACGGGGTCCGCCCCCTCAACGAACACGTGATGCTCCATCTGCGGTACGGAGGCGACGAGCGCGCGGGCGCGGCGCTCCTCTACGTGGATGACACCCTCGCGGGTTACGCGCACGTGGACCCCACGGACCCGGTCGAGGGGCCGAGCGGGGAACTGGTGATCCATCCCGCCTTCCGGCGGCGGGGCCACGGTCACCGGCTGCTGCAGGCCGTACTGGAGCAGACCGGGGGCAGGCTGCGGCTGTGGGCGCACGGGGGGCATCCGGGGGCCGAGGCCCTGGCCGCCTCGCTGGGCCTGGTGAAGGTCAGGGCGCTGTGGCAGATGCGGCGCTCGCTGTTCACCGCCGTCCCCGGGTTCGAACTGCCCGAGGGGGTACGGCTGCGCACCTTCGACCCGGAGACCGACGGGCAGGCCTGGGTGGCGCTGAACGCCCGCGCCTTCGCCGGTCATCCGGAGCAGGGGGCCTGGACGCTGGAGGACCTGAAGCGGCGCGAGCAGGAGTCGTGGTTCGACCCGGCGGGCTTCTTCCTCGCGGTGCGCGGGGACGGCGGGAGCGGCGCGGACGGCGGGAGCGGCGCGGACGGCGGGAGCGGCGCAGGCGGCGCGGACGGTGCGGACAGGCTGGTCGGTTTCCACTGGACCAAGGTGCACGGGGCGCAGGGTCACGGGCACGACCCGATCGGGGAGGTCTACGTGGTCGGCGTCGACCCGGCCGAGCAGGGCGGCGGGCTCGGCCGATCGCTGACGCTGGCGGGGCTGTCGCACCTGCGCTCCCTCGGCCTGGCCCAGGTGATGCTGTACGTGGACGAGAGCAACACCCCGGCGATCCGCCTCTACGAAGGGCTGGGGTTCACCCGCTGGGACACCGACGTGATGTACCGCAAGTGACGGTGCGGGCCGTACCCGGGGAGACACGGCACGGGCCGTGGCCTGGGGTGCACGGCCCGGCCGGACACGGAAAAGGTCCCGGACGGAGCGGGCGGCTCCGCCGGGACCCTCCGGTGCCGGCCTACTCGACCATCCAGTGCAGCGCGTAGTAGGACAGCGCGGCGACGAGCGCGGCGGCCGGGATCGTGAGGACCCAGGCGGTCACGATGTTGCCGGCCACGCCCCAGCGCACGGCCGACAGGCGCTTGGTGGCGCCCACGCCCATGATCGCGCTGGTGATGGTGTGGGTGGTGGAGATCGGCGCGCCGAAGCCGATGGCCGCGCCGTACAGGACGCTGGAGGCGGCGGCCTCCGCGGCGAACCCCTGGGGCGGGTCCAGGGCGATGATGCGGCGGCCGAGCGTGCGCATGATGCGCCAGCCGCCGGCGTAGGTGCCCAGCGAGATCGCCGCCGCGGCGGCCAGGATGACCCACTGGGGGATGGGGTCGCCCTCCTGGGCGTAACCGCCGACCACGAGCGCCAGGAAGATGACGCCCATGGTCTTCTGTGCGTCCTGCAGCCCGTGGCCGAGGGCCATGGCCGCCGCAGAGAGCGTCTGCGCGTGGCGGAAGCCGCGGTTGGCCTTGGCGGGGTTGGCCCGGCGGAAGATCCACAGAATCGCGATCATGATGGATCCGGCCAGCAGGAAGCCGACCAGCGGGGAGAGGATCATGGGGATGACGACCTTCTCCAGTACGCCGTCCCAGTGGATGACGCTCGCGGAGGCGAGCGCCGAGCCGATCAGGCCGCCGATGAGGGCGTGGCTGCTGGAGGAGGGCAACCCGAAGTACCAGGTGATGAGGTTCCAGGTGATCGCGCCGATCAGTCCGGAGCACACGATCACCAGGCCGTGTGAGCCCTCGGGGGCGTCGATGATGCCCTTGCCGACGGTCTGGGCCACCTGGGTGCCCAGGTGGGCGCCCAGGAAGTTCATGGCCGCGGCCATGAACAGGGCGGCCCTCGGGGTCAGCGCGCGGGTCGAGACCGAGGTCGCGATCGCGTTCGCGGCGTCGTGGAACCCGTTGGTGTAGTCGAAGATCAGTGCCACGACCACCACGCCGATGACCAGGGCGAGCGAGAGATCCACTTAGCTTTCCTTGACCGCGATCGACTCGATCGTGTTGGCCACGTGCTCGAACGCGTCCGCGGCCTCCTCCAGCTGGTCGATGACCTCCTTCATCTTCAGCACGGTGAGCGCGTCGTACTCACCGCTGAAGAGACGGGCCAGCAGCCGCCGGTAGACCTGGTCGGCCTGGTTCTCCAGACGGTTGACCTCGATCCAGTACTCGTTGAGGTTCTTCATCGAGCGCAGGCGGGGCATGGCCTCGGCGGTCAGCTCGGCGGCGCGCTCCAGGACCTCGACCTGCCGGACGACCTCCTTGGGGAGGTGCTCGATCTGGTAGAGGACGATGAGGTCGGCGGCCGCCTCCATGAAGTCCATCACGTCGTCGAGGTTGGCCGCGAGGCGGTAGATGTCCTCGCGGTCGAACGGTGTGATGAAGCTCTCGTTCAGCCGGTTCATGATCGCATGGGTGCGCTCGTCACCGGCGTGCTCGCAGGCACGCATCTTCTCGGCCAGGGCTTCCCTGTCCGAGCCGTCACTGATGATCTCGACCAGCAGGCGGGACGCTGTGACGAGGTTGTTCGCCGAGTCGGCGAACAAGCCGTAGTAGCTGTCCTCACTAGGTGTGAGACGCAGGCGCACGTCGTTCTCCAGATGTGCGGGGATGGTCCGCAGAGAAGAGTAAGGGTTACCAGCGGAAATGCGAACTTCACCCGCTAGACGTCCGCTCTTCGCTTTGTGGCTACCCTCCGTATGCCTGGCGACACCACGGCGGGCAGAGCTTGACGACATCTTTCCGGTGACCGATTTGCTGGTTTTTGACCATGTTATGCCGAATACTGGTCACATATGGGGGTCCGGGGAGCATGGCGGGAACGCCCGTTCCGCCTGCTCTGGTTCAGTCTGACGGCTTCTGTCGCCGCCGACCACATTTTCCCCATCGCCGTGGTGGTCTCGTTACTCAAGGGCGGCCACGGCGGCTCCGTGGTCGGCGTCGTGCTCGCCGGACGCCTCGTGGCGTTGGTCACCTTCGCGGTGTTCGGCGGGGTCTGGGCCGACCGCCTGCCCCGCAGGACCGTGATGACGGCCTCACAGTGCTCCCTGTTGCTCATCGTCACCGCGGTCGCTTTCTGGCCCGCTCCTCCACCGCTGGTCCTCGGCCTGGCGATCTTCCTCGCCGGCGGCACCGAGGCGTTCTTCCGCCCGGCCTTCCAGGCCTGCCTGGCCTCGGTCCTGCCGATCCGCCTGCACCGCACGGGCATCGGCCTGACCAGCGCCTCCTGGCGGCTAGGCGCCGCCGCCGGCTCGGCCCTGGGCGCCCTGACCGTCATGGTCCACGACTCGCGGGCGGCGCTCTGGCTCGCCGCGGCGGGCTTCGCGGCCAGCGCCCTGCTCCTGCGCCACGTGCAGGAACCCCCGGCGGCCCATGAGCAGCGGCTGCCCGTCTCGGTGGAGATCCGCGAGGGCGTGGCGGAGGTGTCGCGCCGGCCCTGGATGGCCACAGTGATCTCCGTCACCGCGCTCCACCAGACCCTCATCGTGGCCCCCGCGCAGGTGCTGCTCCCGGTCACCACCGTCTCTCCGTACAAGTCACCGCTGGAGGGCATGTACGGCCTCACCCTGGCGGCCCTGTCCCTCGGCGGCCTGATCGGCGCGATGATCGCCATGCGCCTGACCCCGCGCCGCCCCGGCCTGGTCGCCATGGTCGCGCTCGTGCCGTACGGGCTCGTGCCGCTCGTCCTGATGGAGCCCATCGTCCCCGGCTGGGTCTTCACCGGTTACCTGCTGGCCGGCATCGGCCTGGAGATCTCCGCCATCGAGTGGATCCTCGGCATGCTCCGCACCGTCCCGCCCGACCGTCAGGCCCGGGTGGCCTCCCTCGAATGGATGGCCGCGCTGAGCATGACCCCGCTCGCGCTCTCCCTGACGGTCCCCCTCGCCGACCTCATGGGCCGCGACGTCTTCCTGGCCGCCAGCGCCGCCACCGCCCTGCTGCCGCTGGCGGCCCTGCTCGTGCCCGGGCTGACCTCGTTCAGATCCGGGTGCGATGGAAGTTCAGGTACGAACGGCTCGGCGTCGGGCCCCGCTGCCCCTGATAGCGAGAGCCGTACCGCTCCGACCCGTAAGGGTGCTCGGCCGGCGAACTGAGCCGGAACAGGCACAGCTGACCGATCTTCATCCCCGGCCAGAGCTTGATCGGCAACGTCGCGACATTGGACAGCTCCAGCGTCACGTGCCCGCTGAACCCCGGATCGATGAACCCGGCCGTGGAGTGCGTGAGCAGCCCCAGCCTGCCGAGCGAACTCTTGCCCTCCAGCCGCGAGGCGATGTCGTCGGGCAGGCTGATGACCTCGTAGGTGCTCGCCAGGACGAACTCCCCCGGATGCAGGATGAACGGCTCGTCCCCGTCGGGCTCGACCAGCCGCGTGAGGTCGGGCTGCTCGGTCGCCGGATCGATGTGCGGATAACGGTGGTTCTCGAAGACCCTGAAGTAACGGTCCAGCCGCACGTCCACGCTGGACGGCTGGAGCATCTCCGAGTCGAACGGATCAAGCTTGACCCGCCCGGCCTCGATCTCGGCTCGGATATCACGATCGGAAAGCAGCACGTGGGCAACCTACCAACGCCCCGCCCCCGCATTCGCAGCGATTCCCGAGTCCGGGGAGGGCGAGAGCGCGGCGAATATCCGCTACAGTGGTGGACGCGGTTCACCGCTGCGGGTGTAGTTCAATGGCAGAACATCAGCTTCCCAAGCTGACAGCGCGGGTTCGATTCCCGTCACCCGCTCCAAAACCTCTCAAGCGAGTACGGCCGGCAGCAGCCTGAACGCCGGAATGTGCCGGGGCCGGATCAGAGTGAAGTCTCGGCGATCGAGCGTCGCGATCTGCGTGACATCCAACCGCTCAGCGATGGCGAGGACAGAAACATCCGCCGGATCAAGACGCGCGTCTTTGTAGAACCGGACGAGTTCGGCCATACGCCGCACGTCAGCAGGGCAGAGATCGACCAACTCGAACTCTTCCGTCACGAGATCAAGGAACTGGGCGTGTACGGCTGCCCCCATGTGCCTGTTGATCGTCCAACCGGCTTCGATGAGAACCGTCGAGGGCAGCAGCAGCGGCCCCTCCAGTTCCTCCAAGAGACGTACGCATGAGGCGTGGTGCTTGTCATCTCGGTCGACGACGGCGATCAGAGGGCCGGTGTCCAGAAGCGTGGGGGTCACACCGACCGATTGAACCGCTCCGCCAGCAGATTTTCGACCCGTTCCGACAGATCCCCTTCACCAGAGGCACCGATCCCCGCGATCGACAACCGCCGACGCCGAACCGGCTCATCGATCTCTTCATCCACGGTCTCAGCCAACTCCGGATCCGTCTTCACCAGACGCAGCAGACGACGCGCCTGGTCTGGAGAAAGCCGATCGACCAGATGGTGGAGTTCCTCGTGCGCGTGCCCGGCAGTCATACCCCTGAGTCTACGTAAGCGTCTGCGCTTGCCCCAGTCCAACTGCCGTATCAGCGGTGTCTTGACATCAAAGCTTCGTGCCAGATGCGTGCCAGAACGGGCGGGGAACCACGGTCACTCACGGGGACCCACGGTCAACCGGCCCGCTCTGACCTGCGCCCCGGTTTTCCCAGCTCAGTCCGGCATGATCAGTAACCGGTTCCCAAGCTGACAGCGCGGGTTCGATTCCCGTCACCCGCTCCACACACCAAGGCCCAGGTCAGGGAGCAAATCCCGACCCGGGCCTTGATTGTTTTCCGAGGCTGTTCGATCTTCCGTGCCCGTTACGTGCCCGATCCGTCTTGATCTTCGTCTTTCAGGGCGTCCTCGGCGAGCCTGCCCATGCTGTCGGCGATCTTCCGGTCTCGGTCGTTCTCGGTGTGCAGATAGATCAACGCCGCCCGGGTGGTGGAATGCCCCATCCGGTTCATCAGCTCGCGGAGCGTCGCGCCCGACTGCGAGGCGAACGTGTTGCCCGTGTGGCGGAGATCATGGAAGTGAACCCCGGAGATCTGCGCACTCTTGAGCGCCTTGGCCCAGATCCGGCTGAACGTCGGCCGGCGGAGCATGGCCCCCTTCGCCCCAGGAAGACGAACGCCTCATCGTGATCGGCGGTGTACTTCTCCAGGTGCGCGCGGAGTTCGGTGATCATCACTTCAGGTAAGGCCACCGTACGGAGACCCGCAGCCGACTTGGGCGGACCGGTGGTCACCGAGCCGTCCTTGAGTTCGGTGGTGGCCCTCACGACGACCGTCCGGGCCTCCAGGTCAAGGGCGGCGGCGCGACGCGCCGTACCCAACCGACGCGCCGCATCCAGACCCGCACCGCCGCCCGCCAGTTCGCTCCGACCACCGGCCCCGACCGCTACACGGCGCCTGCGGCGTCCTTCGGATCGGCGCCGGCCGCTCCACTCCGGGCCATGCTCCTACTCGATCGGCGCTTCCGTCGGCGAACTCCGATACTCACGGGCCGCCCGCCGATCCTCCGATGCAGCCCTGCGATGCCGATCAGCTCGCCCCTGATACGAGACCGCGTCCTCAACCCGGGCCAACACCTCAAACCAGGACGCCGCCCGCTCATGCGCCTCGGCCGCCGACAAATGCGCCTGCACCACCCGCGTCTCAGCCATCGCCCGATCGATTTCCGCCTGCTGCCTGCGCGCCTCGGAACGGGCCACACGCTCGGCGAGGGCATCTTGCCTCTTCCTCAGCTCAGCAAGCCGTACCGCAGCCTCCGCAGCCCGCTTCCTGGCCGCCTGCGCTTGCATACGCGCCGCCTCTACCAGGGCTAGACGCTCGTCAGGGCCCACCCTTCGATCGTCACACACACACACAAAACAGGGGCCACTCAGCCTCCGGCGGGGGCCTCGGCTCCGGGATGATCGCGATTCACCGAGCCGACGACCGTAGATGGCTCAGGTGGAGCCTGATCGTCCCGCCCGCCTCATCCCAGGCGGAGCCCAGCAGCCCGGCTCCTCCGACTCAAGCCCGCCTGTGACCGTTGGCGTCCGATGATCGAGGAATGGCCACCGGCTGAGGGACACACGAAGACGGGCGTGATCCTCCGTCGCCGAGCCGTACCCCTGCGGGGAGGGGCGGCGCAATGCCGGAGACCACCCGTGACGGGGTTACCTCCGTGCCCGTTGTGTGCCCGTCAGAAGAGTGATCAAAGGCGGCTCACGGGGAATCAGGGGAGCCGAAGCGCTCCCCCGCAGGTCAGCGTTTCCCCAGCTCAGCGACCAAGATCGTTAGAGCCTTCCCAGGCTGACAGCGCGGGTTCGATTCCCGTCACCCGCTCCAAGCTTGAAGGCCCAGGTCGGGAACCAAACCCCGGCCCCGGCGTTGATCCTTCCTGGGGCCGCTCCGGTGAGATCAACTCGCCTCACGCAAGGGCTGGAACTGGACGCTCAACCGCATCTCCAAAGCCTCTGCGAGGCGTTCCAGCATCGGGATGGTCGGCATCGTTCCTCCCGCTTCGAATCGCGCTACCGCCGGCTGCTTCAACCCGGTACGTTCGGCCAGTTCGGCCTGGGTCAGCCCGAGTTGCTCACGTCGCAGCCGCACCGCCTCACCAAGCTCGAAGCGGATTCTGGCCGCCTCGTACGCCGCCCCCGCGCCGGGACGGTTCATGATGTCGGCCTTCTTGCCGGCCCAAGCCCCGCGCTCCCCCATGCTGCTCACTCCTCATCTGCGGTGTGGGCCTCAGCGATACACCGCTGCATGGCCCGCCACGCACGCTCGATCTCGGCGGACTCACGCATCCGCCGCTTGCGGAACACCGTCAGCATGATGATCCGCCTTCCCGGAGCGATCCAGTAAGTGATCCGTACCGCCTCCCGGTGAAGGTAGAACCGCAACTCTCGGAGCTTGCCGCGAAGCTGACGAGTGCAGGGTTCGTCGAGCAGAACGCCACGCTCGGCCAATAGGTCGACGTAGAAGGCAGCCGTTTCCCGGTCATCCTGATCAAGCGCGTCAAACCACTCATCGATCTCCGGTTCCAGTTACACCTCTCCCCAGTTCATAACGTGGACGTTATAAAGCGAGCAAGTGCCACGTCCCGGGAACACCGGACACGGCATGATCCAAGCCAAGTGGATGACACGCGGAGCGGGCCAGGACGGGATGGCCGGGGGTGTACAGGGGTGTGCATAGGCGTGTAACGCACACCCTTTCCCGCCGCCCCGACGACTCAGGAGGCCGGGACCGTTCCTCCGGCAGGTCACTCCGTCTTGCCCCGGCTCCGGCCCGTTGCTTCTCCGAGCGGGTCGACGACACACGGCATACGGCCCGCACACTATCCATGCGGCCTGGGCACCGTTCTCGATCAGCATGGCTGCGAGCGCACCGGCCCTGCGTCTCTTCTCTCGCACTTCATCCGGAGGCGCGCCACGAGGACCGTCCGCCCTTCCGCATGCGCCCGGCGAAACTCCTCGGTCGCTCCCTCCTACGGCCCTCAGGAGGGACCGAAGGAGATCAGCATTTTGGTGGATCACCGCCGACCGCGTGGAGGGCATCGATGTACCCTCCACCGACGTCGAACCGGGTGATGTCCCCTGTCTTGTTCGTGGAGCACGTGGATCGTCTTCCCATGGGCATCCGGGACACGAGCATGTCGGCGGGAGCTGAGCCGTCGTCCCGGGAATGACGTCCCGGGTCCAGGCCATGAGCGTCGCCGCCGTTTCCCCGGTTGCAGGACCGTGTGCTCAAGGGCGATGACCGCGGCCACGGGCCGGGCCGTGAGTCCGGGGACCCGGTGGATTGAGGGTCCGTGGGTTCTGCACCACGAGCTTCGCGGGCGAACCGCAGAGGGGCGCCTACGCGGCACGGCCCTTTCTGCTCGTCGTCATGATGCCGCCGATCCCATGCCGCCGCGCTTCGGAGGACCGGAGGAACGGTCCGACCGCTCGCGAGCGGCCTCCGGCAGGGGTGCTCCGACTCCGGGATGATCTATCCGTCGGCACTCCGCCACCCGGCCGCTGCGATGTCGTCAGATAGCCCGGCCATCGGAAGGTTGAGCCCATATGACCAGATCGGTTAAACGCGCCCTCGCTGCTTCTGCGGCTCTGCTGACCTTGCCGGTCGCCGGAGCGTCCACCCCGTTCGACTCGTGGGTGTCGAACGCGGAATACGAGGCCACGTGCCGTCCTTACGAAGCCGGACTCAGCGGGGAATGGAACCGGCACAACGCCGATCACACCCCCGCGGGCACGGGGCCGCCCAAGCCTGAGGCGGCCGAAGTAAGGAACATCGTTCTCTGCAAGACGATCCGCCGCTGATCCGGGACCAGGCGCACGACGCCTCCGGCTCCGGACTGAGAGCGCCCGGCGCGTCCTGATCAATCGGCGCGCGGATCTTCCCGGCCGAGGGGCCGCCCGCCGTACACCCGCCGCACCCCATCCGGCCGACCCACCGCATTCAAGCTCACGCAGACAAGCGAAAGCCGCTGCGGACTGTCGGACTCGAAGGACAGGCCGCCGGAAGCACCGGCTGGAAGAACCGGCTCCGGGGTCCGCGGGCCCGGGCCGGACGACTCGGCGGAGCCTAGACTTGGGCCATGCCGATCTACCTGAGCCTGCTCGACGGCGTGCGGTGGCGGGGGCAGCCGGTGGTCGGCGAGAGGGCTCAGGCGTTGCTCGCCGCCCTCGCGCTCGCCTGCCGGACCGTGCACGCGGACCGGCTCGTCACGGAGGTGTGGGGGGACGACGAGCCGGCCAATCCGGCGAAGGCGTTGCAGGTCCTGGTGTCCCGTACCAGGTCGGTCGTGGGGCCGGAGGCGCTGGCCACGGAAGGGGGCGGCTACCGGCTCGAGGTTCCGCCCGATCGGGTCGACGCCGTCCGGCTGCACGCTCTGGCGGGCCGGGCGCGGGCGCTGCTCGTGGAGGATCCGGCCGCGGCCGCCGCGGCGGCGCAGGAGGCGCTCGCCCTGGGCGTCGGGGCGCTGACCTCCGAGGGCGGCGGCCCGCTGGCCGAGGTGCGCCGGCGTGCGGAACGCGACCTGGCGTCCGCGCGGGTCGTGCTCGCCCGGGCCCGGAGCAGGAGCGGCGACCACGGCCCCGCCCTGTCCGTGCTCGAGGAGGCCGTGCGTGTCCGGCCCGAGGACGAAGGGCTGCTCGCCGACCTCCTGCGCAGCGAGGCGGCGGTACGCGGGACGGGCGCCGCGCTGGACCGCTTCGAGCGCTACCGGTCGGACCTGCGCGACCGGATCGGCGCCGGCGCCGGCCCGGAGCTGCGGCGGGTCCACCGCGAGCTGCTGGCGCTCGACAGCCCCGTACGCGCCGGCGTGCGGTTCGACGCGACCCCGCTGCTCGGCCGCGACGACGACCTCCGGCGGGTACGGGCACTGCTCGCCACGTCCCGGGTGGTCTCGATCCTCGGTCCGGGCGGGCTCGGCAAGACCCGGCTCGCCCATGCCGTCGCCCGCGGGGCCCCGCAGCCGGTGGTGCACTTCGTCGAACTGGTCGGCGTGACCGCGCCCGAGGACCTGGTCGGCGAGGTCGGCTCGGCGCTCGGCGTCCGCGACTCGGTGACCGGACGCCGCGCGCTCACCCCGCGGCAGCTCGCCGACGTCCGCGCCCGGATCGCCCAGCAGCTCGACCTGGCCCCGGCGCTGCTGGTGCTCGACAACTGCGAGCACCTGGTGGAGGCGGTCGCCGACCTGGTCGCCTATCTGGCCGCGACCACGCGGGAGCTGCGCGTCCTCACCACGACCCGCTCGCCGCTGGCGATCGCCGCCGAACGCGTCTACCCGCTGCCCCAGCTGGGAACCGGTGACTCCGCCGAGCTGTTCCGCGACCGCGCGACCGCGGCCCGGCCCGGGGTGCGCCTCGACGAGGATGACGTGCGCGCCGTCGTGGCCCGCCTGGACGGCCTGCCGCTCGCGATCGAGCTGGCCGCCGCGAAGGTGCGGGTGATGTCACCGGCCGAGATCTCCCGCCGGCTGGAGGACAGGTTCGCGTTGCTGCGCGGCGGCGACCGGAGCGCCCCCTCCCGTCACCAGACGCTGCTGGCGGTGATCGACTGGTCCTGGAACCTCCTCGGCGAGCGGGAGCGCCGGGCCATGCGCCACCTCTCGGCCTTCCCGGACGGCTTCGCCCTCGACGCGGCGGAGGAGGTGCTCGGCGACGACGCTCTCGGCGACATCGAGGAGCTCGCCGAGCAGTCCCTGCTCACCGTCGTGGAGACGGCCGACGGCGTCCGCTACCGCATGCTCGAGACGGTCCGCGAGTTCGGCCGGATGCGGCTGGAGTCGGCCGGCGAGACCGCCGAGGCGCGGGCCGCCGTACGCGCCTGGGCCGTCGGTTTCGCCGACCGGCACGGCGTCCGGCTGTACTCGCCGGAGCAGGTCGACGCGATGGACCGGCTCCGTCCGGAGGAGACGAACCTCGGCGACATCATGCGCGAGGCCGTCGCCGAGCCCGACCCGGAAGCGGTGGTCGTGCTGTTCTCCACCCTGAGCGGCTACTGGTCGATCCGCGGGGACCATCCGCGCAGCATCGTCCTCACCCCGGCCGTCGCCGCCACCCTGACCGGCTGGACGCCGCCGCCCCGGCTCCTCGACCGCACCAGGATGGCCCTGTCCATCGCACTGCTCAACACCGTCATCGTCTCCTCCGAAGAGGTCGGGCCGCTGGCGCGGATGCTGGCCGAGCTGGGCGCCGACTCGGCGAACCCGCCCATCCGGGCGCTGGTGTCCGCCCTGCTCACCACGGCGTCCGACCCCGAGGACGGCCTCGACAAGCTGACCGCCGACCCCGACCCCCTGATCCGCGGGATCGCGCTGCACTGGCTGAGCCACGGCCTGGAGAACGCCGGCGACCCGGCCGGCGCGATCGAGGCGGCCCGGGCCGCCCTGCAGTTCATCGGTGAGGACGGCGGTCCCTGGCACCGGGCGGTGCTGCACACCCAGCTGGCCAGCCTGTACGCGCGTTCCGGCGACTCCGCCGCGGCCTCCGGGCACGCCGCCGAGGCGCTCCCGGTGCTCGAACGCCTCGGAGCGGTGGAGGACTCCGTCCAGATCCGCACCAACCTCGCCATGGTGGCCCTCGCCGAGGGCCGCCGCGACGAGGCCGCGCAGATGATCGAAGACCTGGAAGCGCTCCCGCCCCAGGGCACCTACGGCGAGGTCCTCTCGGTCGCCGTCGGCAGAGCCCAGCTGGCCCTCGCCGACGGCGACGTCGCCGGGGGACTGCGACGCTACCGCGAGGCCGCCGAGAGGCTCGGGAACCCGCGCGTCCAGGGTTCGCCGGACGGTTTCACGCCGTGGACCGTCCTGGGCGAGGTCATCGCGCTCCCGGCGTTCGCGCAGTACGGCGAGGGCGACGACGGTGCGGACTTCTTCGAGTCGCTGCGGGCCAACGCCCTGTCGGTGTTCGATCCGGACCGCGCTTTCAGGGACTATCCGATGGCGGGGATGGTGCTCGCCGGGATGGGCGTCTGGGGCCTGCTGAAGGGGGCGCTGCCCACCGGGGAGGCGGTCCGGCTGCTCGTGCTCGCCGAGCGGTTCGCCTACAACCAGTTCACCCCGACGATGCGGTGGTCGGCGCTGTCCGCGCACGCCGAACGGATCGCCCCCGGCCTCATGTCCCGGATCGAGGCGGAGTACGGCGAGCGGCGCGGCCCCGACCTGCTGGCCGAGGCCCGTGCCGTCCTGGAGCGGGTGGTCTGACACCGTCTACATCTTGCGGGAGTACGAGCGGACCGCCAGCGGGGCGAAGATCGCGACGACGACCGCGCAGCCGACGACCGCCCAGCCGACCTCGGCCGTCACGGCCCCGTCGTTGAGCAGGTCGCGCACCGCGGAGACGACGTGCGAGACCGGGTTGACCTTCACGAACGCCTCCAGCCAGCCGGGCAGCGTCTCGGCGGGGACGAAGGCGTTGGACAGGAAGGTGAGCGGGAACATGATCATCATCGAGATGCCCTGGACGCTCTGCGCCGAACGCGCCATCGTGCCCAGCCAGGTGAAGATCCACGCCAGCGACCAGCCGGCGAACACGGTGAGCGCGATGCCGCCGACGGAGCCGAGCACGCCGCCGCCGGGGCGGTAACCGATGGCCAGGCCGGTGGCGAGCGTCAGCACCGAGGCGATGCCGTACCGGATCAGGTCGGCGATCATCGGGCCGGCCAGGGGGGCGATCCTCGCGATCGGCAGGGACTTGAAGCGGTCGAAGACCCCCTTGTCCATGTCCTCGCGCAGCTGTACGCCTGTCGCCATGCAGACGGTCAGGGCCGTCTGGGCGAGGATGCCGGGGATCAGGACCGGGAGATAGTCCGAGACGCTGCCGGAGATCGCGCCGCCGAAGATGAACGCGAACATCGCGGTGAACAGCAACGGCTGGATGAGGACGTCGAAGAACTGCTCGGGCTTGCGGCGCATCTTCTTCAGGGCCCGCCACGCCATCGCCAGGGTCTGGACCCAGGTTTCCCGGACTGAGCTGTGAGGCGTGGTACGGGCGACCGCGGCGGGCGGATCGATGCGCCGTGAGCCGGGGGTGGCCGGGGTCATGGTGCTCGTGGTGGTCATCGGGCCGCCTCCATCTGGGATTCGTCGTCGGCGCCGTGGCCGGTCAGCGCCAGGAAGACCTCGTCCAGCGTCGGCTTGGCGACGCTCACCGAGGAGATGCCGAGGCCCGCTTCGCGCAGGCCGATCAGGACGTCCGCGGCCCGGTCGGGGTCGGGGAGGGGGACGTTCATGCGTCCGGACTCCGGGGTCAGGACCGGGTCCTCGCCCAGCAGCCGGCGCACGACGTTCGCGGCCAGCGCGGTGTCGGAGCCGTCCGCGAGGTTGAGCTGCAGGGTCGAGTCGCCGACCTGGCTCTTCAGGGCGTCGGGGGTGTCCTCGGCCACCTTCCGGCCCCGGTCGATCACTGCCACGCGGTCGGCCAGCTGGTCGGCTTCGTCCAGGTACTGGGTGGTGAGGAGGATCGTGGAGCCGTCGGTGACCAGCTCGCGGATGGTGTCCCACATCTGACCCCGGGTCCTCGGGTCGAGGCCGGTCGTGGGCTCGTCCAGGAAGATCAGGGGCGGGCGGGTGATCAGGCTTGACGCGAGGTCCAGACGGCGGCGCATACCGCCGCTGAACTGGGACAGGGGCCGGTCGGCCGCCTCCTGGAGGCCGAAGCGTTCGAGCAGGTCGCCGGCGATGGTCCTGGCCCGGGAGCCGGGCAGGCCCTGCAGGCGGGCGAACAGCCAGAGGTTCTCCCGGGCGGTCAGGTCCTCGTCCACCGAGGCGTACTGGCCGGTGACGCCCACCAGCTGCCGGATGCGATGGGGTTCCCGCCGGACGTCGACGCCGAAGATCTCCGCGTGGCCGTCGTCGATGGGGAGCAGGGTGGCGAGCATCCGGAGCGTGGTGGTCTTCCCCGCTCCGTTGGGGCCCAGGACTCCGAAGATCTCGCCCTGCCGTACGTGGAGGTCGATCCCGTCCACGGCCCGGAAGTCACCGAAGTCCTTGACCAGGTTGTCGGCCCGGACGGCGTTGAGGTCCGCCATGACGCGTCTCCTCTCTCCGCCGGGTACCTCCCGGCGTTCGAGGAGAGTCTTCGTGCCGTCGGCTTCGTCGCGGCTTCACGCCGGTTTCACCCCCGAGCTGGCGGTTTCACCGTCCGCGGCTCGGGCGGCCGTGCTCGGGCGCCGGCCGGGTCTCCTCGCGGCAGAGCACCCGGGCGGCCTGGCGGGGTCCGGCCGGCGCGCACGGAGAGGGCGGACCGGATCGCGCCACGAACAACGCATCCCGCGTTGACACGCCCGGTACCGGGGCTCAGGTTCGGTTCATGGAGGAGTTTCGCATGGCGCACGCGTTTTCCGTCGCGATCGTCATTCGGCTGCTCATCCCCTCCCTGCTTTTCATACCCGCGTGTCTGATGCTCGTCTCCGTCGTCCCCGGCTCCCGTACCGGACCGGTGCTCCTCTCGCTGGGAGCGATGGTGGGCTTCGTGAGGATGCGGCTGACCGGGCGGCGGCAGATGGCCGTCGCCACGGTGGCGCGTTTCTCCTCTCAGGGCGTGGAGATGGAGGACGTGTACGGATCCCGTACGCGCCTGCAATGGCGGAACGTCGAGCGGATCGATGTCGTGGAAACGCGGATCCCCAGTCCGCGGACCGTCACCGACGCCGGCAGGGTCGTCGTCCGGACCGGAGCCAGGCGATGCGTCGGCCTGGTCGGCTGGGGCGAATACGAGATCCCTCGCAACGCCTCCGGATGGCTGCTCGCCCATCGGGACCGGCTTCCCGTCGATCCGGCGACGGGACTACGGGAGATCGGCATCCCCCTCGGCGTCGTCGACCCCCTGTGGGAACACGGCCCGATGGGCGAGCGGGTCCGCCGCCGCATCCTGCGACGGGAATCGCAATGAATGTTTCACCGGAAGCCGCTACGGGGTTTCCGGTGAACGGACCCGCCGCCTCATCGAAGAGCATGCGGAACTCATATCCCGGAAGGGCCCGGCACCGTGCTCCGGATGTTCCGCGAGTACGCTCCCATTCCCCGAGAGAGCGCTTTCTCCTATTCTTGCCCAATGGAGCTAGCGGAGATCCGCACCTACCCCCTCAAGGCCGCCAAAGGCATTCCCCGCTCGTCGGTCCAGGTCCTCCCCTGGGGTCTGGAAGGCGACCGCCGCTGGGCCGTGGTGAACCCGCTGGGAGAAGTGTTCTGGGTCGGCGAACACCCCCGTCTCCTCTCGGTCTCGGCCGTCGAGACCCCTGAGGGCGGCCTCCACCTGACGGCGGAGGGCATGGGGGAACTCAAGGTCCCCCCGGCCACCGGCGACACGCTCTCCCCGGGTTCCGCCGGCCTCGACCGGGCGGTGCTCGCCGACGCCGACGCCCATGAGTGGTTCACCCGCCTGCTCGGCAGGCCCGCCCGCCTCATCTGGCTGGACGTCTCCGGACGCCGGACCGTCACCGAGGAACAGGGCGGCCTCTGGGACGGACCCCTCCTGCTCGTCTCCAGGAGTTCGCTCCGGCGCCTGGACGACTGGATCGCCGAAGGCGCCGTGGAACGCGGGGAGGACCCCCCGGGCCCCCTCGACATCGCCCGCTTCCGGCCCAACGCCATCATCGACGACGCGGAGCCCTTCGCCGAGGACACCTGGACGTCGGTCCGCATCGGCGAGATCGACTTCCGCGTCTCGGAGTTGTGCGACCGCTGCGCCGCCACCCTCTGGGACCCGACCACGCAGGACCACGGCAGGGAACCCCTGAGAACCCTGGCCGAACACCGCCGATGGGACGGAAAGACCTGGTTCGGCATCCGCCTGGTGCCCGGGAACCTCGGGAAACTGAGAGTCGGCGACGAAGTCCGGCCCGGCTAGCGTGCTTCGGGACCGCCCTCACCACCTCGGGGCCGGCGGTCGGCCGAGGCCGGCTTTCGCGTGTCAGCCGACCGGTTCGAGGAACTCCAGGCGGTTGCCGTGGGGGTCCTCACTGTAGAAGCGGCGCATTCCCGGGAAGTCGTCGTCGAAGACGACGGGATAGCCGGCTTCGCCGAGCCGGTGGGCCCAATGGTCGAGGTCGTGGACCATGATGCCGGGGTGGGCCTTGCGGGCCGGGCGGAAGTCGGCTTCGACGCCGAGGTGCAGCTCGACGCCATTGTGGCCGCGGAACCAGCAGCCGCCGCGGGAGGCGAGAGCGGGTGGTTTGGGGATCTCCACCAGCCCCAGGACGCCTTCGTAGAAGGCTCGCAGGACCGGTTCGCTGCCGGGGGGACAGGCCAGCTGGACATGGTGAAGCATCACGACCCCTTCCATCTATCTTGATATCAAGATACTTCATCGTGACCGGTCTGCGCCTGCGCACACGGCGGTACGCCCGGGCAGAGGGGCCCCGGGCGCACTGCGGTGGGAACGGTCAGCCGGTCGTGAGCCTGAGGCCGTAGACGCTCAGGATCTCGTTGACGGGCTGGTGGTACGTCGTGCCGCCGGTGGTGCAGTTGCCGGAACCGCCGGAGGTCACGCCCTGGGCCTGGCTGCCGGAGATGAACGAGCCGCCGGAGTCACCGGGCTGGGCGCAGACCGTGGTGCGGGTGAGGCCGCTGACGGTGCCCTGCGGGTAGGTGACGCTGGCGTTGTGCTGCTGGACGGTGCCGCAGCGCCAGCCGGTGGTCGAGCCGGAGCGGCAGATGGAGGAGCCGACCACCGCCTGCGTGGAGCCGCGGACCGTCACCAGGGCGCCTCCGGCGCCGCGCACGTACGGGCGGGGCGTGTGGCCGGGTGTGGCGACCCAGGCGTAGTCGTTACCGGGGAACGACGAGCCCTGGAAGGTGCCCGTCGGGTTGGTGGTCCTGGAGCCGGCCCGGCCGCAGTGCCCGGCGGTGACGAAGCCCGGCGTGGTGCCCCTGGTGACGGCGAAGCCGATGCTGCAGCGGCTGGAGCCGATGTAGTACGGCGAGCCGCCGATGATGTCCATGAACGGGGTCGGGCGCTCGGCGGTGGCCGAGACGGTGACCGCGTTCATGTCGACGCCGGCCGCCTTGGCGAGGGCTTCGGCGGCCTGGACCGTGGGCGCCTGGACGGCGACCTTGTTGGACGTCACGTCCACGTACCAGAGCGCGGCCTGGGACTTGGCCCTCCGGGGGGCCTGGTCGAGCTGCGCCATGATGCCGTCGAGCTGGGCGAGCGTCCGCTCGACGACCACCGGCTGAGCGCCCTGCGACTCGATCTCGGCGGTCTCGGCCGGGTCGGTGGTGGCGACCACCAGCCGGGAGGCGTCCTGGTTCAGCCAGGCACCGCCGTACGAGTCGGCGCTGAGCTGGCCGCTCAGTGCCGACTGGGTGGTGGCGGCGCGCTCCTCGTTGGCGAGGCGGGTCCTGGCCTGCTCCTCGGTTAGACCGAGGTCGCGCTGCATGGCGTCGACCATCGCGGGCGGCGCGGGAGAGGGAGGGGCGGCCTGGGGGCCGGGGTCGGCGGCTGCGGGACTGAGGGGGGTGGCCAGGCAGGCGGCGAGGACGGCGGCGCCTACCAGCCCACAGCTCTTACTCAACATCTGCACTCCTTGTAAGGGGTTGAGGTCAAGCTAGCGTCTGGTAGGGAGCGCCGAAAGATGTGTCAAGAAAGCCATATCTCCGCGGTATGACCCCCGGAGGGCGCGCCCTCTTCCCCACGGGAAGTGCAGCGAGATCGTCGCCTCCGGGCGTTCGCCGGCCTCGTCGAACCCGTCACCTCGGCTTCACGCCGTCCGGCCGCACACGTGACGTCACGAAGACGGACGGCTGATCGTCACGGTCGCCGGCGTAGGAGAGGTACGGCACCCGGTCGCCTCGGCGATCACTTCGCCCGTGATCCGGTCTCCAGCGGCTCCGTCGCCCGCCCGCGGGCCTCGGTCGTCATCACGCGGTTCTCCCCGGTGCGGCCGCCGATCTCCGCGATCCGCGCCCTCCGCTCGGCCTGGGCCGTCATGGCCCGCTCCACCCGGGCGAGCTGCTCGGCGGCCTTCCTCGCCAGCCTCTCCGCCTCCTGTGCCCGCACACTCGCCCGCACGACCCGATGCCCGGCCGCCTGTATCCGTGCCCGAGCCGCCGCGATCCGCATCTGATGACTTTCGAAGCTCACTCTCCGATAATCACATGAGTACTCCTCGGAAACACCACATGGGTGTCATCCCACTGAAATTCCGGAACCATGACCACGTCCGGGACAGACCGGTAAACCCGTCCTGGCCGTCAGAAATCAGGAAACCGTTTCCCCAGGGGCGCGGGCGGCGACCGGAACCCTCTGGATTCTCCCGAAGGACCGGCCCCGCCCGATCCGGGCCGGTTCCGGCACGGTTGCCGGAGTGGGCGGCTTGATATCAGATGTGATGGGAAGCACATTCGCACTGATCGTTGAACGCCCACCGCGGCGTCCGGCTCGCAGAGCCGCGGCCTGCGGCGACGCAGGCGGGAGCAGAGGATGCCGCTGCACGGCCCGAGCCCGGACGCGGCCGTCGCGCTGACGGCCGCCGGTGTGACGTTGCTGCTGGACGCGCGCGGGGGCCGGTTGCCCGCCGTCGTGCACTGGGGACGGGAGCTGCCCGGACTGGACGCCGCCCAGGCGGCGGCGCTCGTCACGGCGACCGTGCCGGTGGCGGGGTCCAACAACCCCGACCCGGCGCAGCGCCCGGCCCTCATGCCCGGGCACCACACCGGGTGGTGCGGGCGGCCGGGTCTGCGCGGCTCGTTCGCGGGGGTCGCCTGGTCCCCGGCGTTCGTCACGCGCGAGGTCTCCCTGGACGGCGCTCCCGTCCCGGGCTTCGCCTCCTCGGGCCCCGGAGTCGTGGAGGTCGTCGCCACCGACGACGCGGACCGGCTGGATCTGCGCCTGGTGATCGAGCTGCTCCCCTCGGGGCTGGTGCGGAGCCGGGCGGCGGTGCTCAACGTCACCGACGAGGTCTACCAGCTGGACGACCTCGTGCTGGCCTATCCCGTCCCGGCGGAGGCGGCCGAGCTGCTCGACTTCGGCGGCCGGCACAACCTGGAGCGGGTGCCCCGGCGCGGCCCGTTCCCCCTCGGCGCGCACGTCCGCGAGAACCGCAGGGGCCGTACCGGCGCCGACAGCGCGTACGTCCTGCACGCCGGCACCGCCGGCTTCGGCTTCGCCCACGGCGACCTCTGGGCCGTGCACGCCGCCTGGAGCGGCAACCACACCCACTACGCCGAGCGGGTGCACACCGGGGAGCGGCTGATCGGCGGCGGCGAGCTGCTGCTGCCCGGCGAGATACGGCTTGCGCGCGGCGAGGCCTATCAGAGCCCGTGGGTCTACGGGTCGTACGGCACCGGCCTCGACGAGGTCGCGCACCGGTTCCACCGGCACCTTCGCGCCCGCGACCCGCGGGTCTCCGCCGACCGGCCGGTGACCCTGAACGTCTGGGAGGCGGTCTACTTCGACCACGACGAGCGGCGCCTGATCGACCTCGCCGAACGCGCGGCCGCCCTCGGCGTCGAGCGCTACGTGCTCGACGACGGCTGGTTCGGCTCACGCCGCGACGACCGCTCGGGGCTGGGCGACTGGGTGGTCTCCCCCGACGCCTGGCCGAAGGGCCTGCGCCCGCTGATCGACCGGGTCCGCGGGCTGGGCATGCAGTTCGGGCTGTGGTTCGAGCCGGAGATGGTCAGCCCCGACTCCGACCTCGCCCGTGCGCACCCCGAATGGATCATGGCGGCCCGGGCCGAGTGGCCGGTGGAGTCGCGGCACCAGCAGGTCCTCAACCTCGGTGTCCCCGGGGCCTACGAGCACGTGAGGGCGCAGATCCTCGCGATCCTCGGGGAGTACCCGGTCGACTGCATCAAGTGGGACCACAACCGCGACCTCGTCGAGGCCGGTACGCAGACCGACGGCGGGCGGCCCGGCGTGCACGCGCAGACCCGGGCGGTCTACCGGCTGCTGGACGAGATCCGGGCCGCGCACCCCGGCCTGGAGATCGAGTCGTGCTCGTCCGGCGGAGGCCGCGTCGACCTGGGCGTGCTCGAACGCACCGACCGGGTGTGGGTCTCGGACAACATCGACCCGCACGACCGGCAGGGCATGCTGCGCTGGACCGCCCAGCTCGTCCCCCCGGAGTTCATGGGCTCGCACGTCGCCTCGGGCCGCTCCCACACCACCGGCCGCCGCCACGACCTCCAGTTCCGCGCCGCCACCGCGGTCTTCGGGCACCTCGGGATCGAGTGGGACCTGGCCAGGGCGACCGACGAGGAGCTCGCCGAGCTCCGCACGTGGATCGCGTTCTTCAAGGAACGGCGCGACCTGCTGCTCGGCGGCGACCTGGTGCGGATGGACGGCACGCAGGAGGGCGTCCTGGTGCACGGCGTCGTCGCCCCGGACCGCTCCCGCGCCCTCATCGCGATGGCCGTGCTGGACAGCCCGTATCCGGACCCGCCCGCCCGGCTGCGCTTCCGCGGCCTCGACCCGGCCCGCCGCTATCGGGTCCGCCCCGTGCCGGTCGGCACGCCGCCCGCCGGGCTGCGGCCCCCTCGCTGGTGGGGACCGGCCTGGGAGGGCGAGATCCTCAGCGGCGCGGCCCTCGCGCACGTGGGGGTGGCCTGCCCGCGGATGTGCCCCGACCAGGCGATGCTGTACCGCGCCGACGCCACGGAGTAGGCCCGCCCCGTACACACTGAGCCGCCGGACGCACCGAGCCGCCGGACGCACTGAGCCGCCGGGCACACCGAACGCCATCGGGCCCGCTGAGCCGCCGGGAACCCCTGCCGCTTTCACGATCTTCCCTCTCCCGGCAACCTTCCGGCGCACCGGAGGCGTACTACGGATGGCCGTCGGGGTCGAGGAGGAGCGGATGGCGGATCGATCGGCGTACGACGCGTTCGTCGCGGCGCACTGGCAGCGGCTGCTCCGGACCGCCTACCTGCTCACCCGCGACCGGGGGTGACGGTCCCGCGGGGTGACGGGCCGCAGGGGCGTCCGTCACCCCGCGGGCCGACGTCCCCGCAGGCCGATAACCCCGCAGGCCGATAACCCCTGTCCCCCGGGGACGTCCGGCGCATAGAATCACGGGCATGACATGGCGACATTGATGAACCTCTAGAGGTCGACGCGGGACGCGGTGCCGCGGACCACCCGGGATGCCAGCCACCCGGAGTCCGAATCGTCCCCACGGAAAGACCTCATGATCATTTCATCTTCACGTGCGCCCGGAGCGCGTGCGAAACGGCTGGCCGCCACTCTCTACGCCTACGTCTTCCTCGACGACCTCATCCTCCTCTATCCGGTGTACGCGCTGCTGTTCGCCGACACCGGCCTGTCCGTCTCCGAGATCTCCTCGCTGTTCGTCCTGTGGGCCCTCACCGGGATCGTCCTGGAGGTGCCCTCCGGCGTGTGGGCCGACGCGGTCTCGCGCCGGCTGCTGCTGGCGTTCGCCCCGCTGCTGGGCGCGGCCGGGTTCGCCCTGTGGGCCTTCGTTCCCTCCTACTGGGCCTTCGCCCTGGGGTTCGTCCTGTGGGGGGCGCGGGGATCGCTGGTCTCGGGCGCGTTCGAGGCGCTCGCCTACGAGGAGCTCGACCGCCTGGGCGCGGCCGGGCGCTACGCGCAGATCCTGGGCCGCACCGAGACGGCCGGCCTGATCGCGGTCGGGGTCGCCACCGCGGCGGCGGGGCCGGTGTTCGCGCTCGGCGGCTATCCGGCGCTGGGCGTGGCGAGCGTGGCCGCCTGCCTGCTGTGCGCGGCCGTCGCCCTGGCCCTGCCCGAGCACCGTTCGGCGGCCGATCCGGACGAGGACGACGACCCGCGCGGGTACGTCGAGATCCTGCGCTCCGGCCTCGCCGAGGCCCGCGGCGACCGGTCCGTACGGCGGGCGCTGCTGCTCGTCCCCGCGGTGGCGGCCCTCTGGGGCGCCCTGGAGGAGTACGTCGCCCTGCTCGTGCAGGAGACCGGCGTCTCCGACCAGGCCGTGCCCGTGTGGGTGCTGCTCGTCTGGGCGGGCATGACGGCAGGGGGCCTGCTGGCCGGGGCCGGGCGGCGCCTGACCGCGAAGGCGCTGGCGGCGGTCATCGCCCTGGCCGCGCTCATCCTGGGCGGCGGCGCCCTGTCGGGCCGCCCGGAGGGCGTCTTCCTGGTGGCCGCGGCGTTCTGCGCCTTCCAGATGGCGACCGTGGTGGCCGACGCGCGGCTGCAGGAGCGCATCACCGGGCCGAACCGGGCCACGGTGACCTCGCTGGCCAACCTGGGCACGGACCTGACGACGGTCCTGGCCTACGGCATGTACGCCGTCGTCTCGGAGTTCGCCGGGCACGGCACGGTCTTCGCCGTGCTCAGCGCGCCGTACCTCCTCCTCGCCCTCGCGATGGCCCACGACGCGCGCACGCGGCGGAACGGGGAGGTGGACGGGCCCGCGCTGTCACGAGAGTGACGGGCCTTCTCACGGCCGGACAAAACATGTCCTGAGGACCATCACGCCCGGACGGTTCATCCACCCGTCCTCATGCCAGAATGGATCTTCCCCAGGTCCCCGTGCGGACGGGTTCTCCAGCATGAACGATCTCCAAGGGAAAGATCCGTACCAGGTGCTCGGCGTCCGGCCCGATGTCACGCCCGAGGAACTCAAGCATGCCTACCGGCGCCTGGCCCGCCGCTACCACCCGGACAAGAACCCCCAGGGCCAGGCGCTCTTCACCGAGATAGCCGACGCGTACGGCCTGCTGTCGGACCCGGAGCGGAGGTTCCGCTACGACCGGGAGCGGGCCGGGCGGCGCGCGGAGACGGCGCCCCCGGGGCCCGCGCCCCAGGCCGGAGCTCCCGCGGACCGGCCCGGGGACGCGGCGGGCCGGACGGAACGCCACCGGGTGCGGCCGGAGTCCCCCGCCGACCGGATCGAACGCCTCTACGGCCCGCGCCCGACGGCCTGGACGGCGGTCAAGCTCGCGTTCTATCTGCCCGCGGGAGCCTTCGCCGCCGTACTGGTCAGCGCGTTCGCCACCGTCTCCCAGGGGGACGCGGCCCGCGACGTCGGGCGGTGGGCGGCCCTGCTGCTCTGGCTGGCCATGTGGAGCTTCCTGGCCGCCGCCAAACTCAAACTGTGGATGCTCCACCGCCGTGCGGCCCGCTCCGGGCGTTTCTGAGGCCGTACGGCCGCGCCTCGGAAGAGCGACGCGATCTTCTCCATCCGTGAAGGTTTCTCATTCTTGGCACGAGATTCCCGGTAGCGCCCCTGACCTTGGCAAAGTTATTTAAAATAAGTCCACGAAACCCGCGCGCAGAGCTGACAAGTGAGTCAAAATTTCCTTACTGGGAAAAGTTCAACAACCCACGAGGTCGGGCCGGATGAAGAAAATGTTGCCGCGGATGACCGCGGAGTCGCTGCCGGAGAGACTCGACAACCTGCCCGTGGACCCCAAGGAATTCCTGCAACTGGTGGCCATCGACTTCGTCGGGACCTACCACGTCTATCTGGCCGCCAAAGACGAGCGCATCAAGATGACCCGGCTGTCCATGACGATGCTCGGCGCGCCCTTCGTCGCCGCGATCGCCCTCGCCAGCGCGAAGGTGATCAACCCCGCCTCCCTCACCTCGTGGGAGGAGGCCCCGCGCTACCTGTTCGCGACGGTCCTCGGGTTCGGCCTGCTGAGCGTGCTGCCGTTCCTGCGGCTGATCGAGGCGGTGAACGCGCACATGCGCACCGCCCGCGCGCTCAACAACTTCCGGCTGCTCTACGTGGTCCAGCTCAAGGACCACTTCTCCGCCCTGAGCTGGTCGCCGAACCTGCCGGTGGACCCACGCTATCCGGAGACCTACGCGCCGCTGGCCTGGCCGGGGATCAACGTGATGATGCTGTCCCTCGTCAACAGCTCCTACATCGCGGTCGGCGTCCTCGGCCTGCTGGGCGCCGAGCCCAACCCGGCGGTGCTCTCGATGCTCGTCCTCCTGCTCGCCTCGATCCACTACTCCGTCTACTACGTGCGGGCCAACGTCTCGCGCCAGCGCCGGCTTCCCAAGAACCCCTTCCATTTCCCGAACGTGGAGACTTGATGGCAGACCTCCTCCGATTCACGTCCTGTGGGGAGACCTGGATTTGGTTGATGAATCATGTGAGGAACAACGGCCGACCGGCCGACGACGACCGGGGCCCGATCATCGAGGCCCCCGCGGTGCTGTTCGAGATCGACGAACTGGGCTGGGACGACCCGGTCCTCGCCGTCCACGCCGACAGCGGCAAGATCCCTCTGTACGCCAGCAAGTTCAGCGAGCCGGCTGTCGTGCCGCCGTTCAAGTACAGCTACGGCGGCCGGCTGCGCCAGCTGCTCGGCGTGGACCAGCTGCGCTGGGTCACCGACATGCTGCGCGCCAAGCCGTACAGCAAGAGCGGCTGGATCTCGCTGACCGTGCCCGGCGAGCGGCCCGACGCGGTGCCGTGCCTGACCGCCCTCGCCTTCCGGCTCCGTGAGGATCGGCTGACGATGACCGCGACATTCCGCTCGCAGAACGCCTTCACCTGCTATCTCAACTACGTGCCTCTGCGTAGTATCCAGAGCGAGGTCGCGGAGGATCTCAGGGTGGGCTGTGGGTCAATGAGGGTCTTCGTCGACGTCCCGCACATCTACACGGCGGATGTGCGGACGGTCGAGGAGATCCTCCGGCTGTCGGAGCGCGATGAGCTCGGCGAGGGAGAGTCGCTACCGGGTCCTGCTGGTCGATCTGGACGGGACCGTGGTCGACTACGCCCGGACCGAGAACGGCGCGCTTCGTGAGACTCACCGCCGCTTCTTCCGCACCGGCCTGAGAGCGTTCCTGCGCGACTTCCACGCCGCCAACGAGCCGCTGTGGGCCGACTACCGCGAGCGCCGGATCGGCCTGGCCGAGCTGCGGCTGGAGCGCTGGGCCCGGATGGGCGCGGGCCCCCGGGTGGCGACGGCCTTCGAGGAGGCCCTCGGCCGCAACGTGGTGCTCTTCCCCGAGGCGCGCGAGGCGCTGCGGCGGCTGTCGCGCCGCTCCCGGCTGGCGCTGGTGACCGACGGCATCGCCCGGGTCCAGCGGGCCAAACTCCGCCGTACGCGCATCGAGAGGTTCTTCGAGCACGTGGTGATCGCCCCCGAGGTGGGCCTGCGCAAGCCCGACGGGGCGCTGCTCCACCACACCCTGTCGCTGCTGGAGGCCAAGCCCGACGACGCCCTGATGGTCGGCGACTCCCCGGCGGGGGACGGCGGCTGCGCGCAGGAGGCCGGGGTGCGCTTCTGCTGGGTCAACCGCACCGGCGCCGTCCCCGTCCCCGGCATCCCCGTCCACCGGACCGTCGGGAACCTCACGAACCTCACGAACCTCACGGCCCTCTGACGCGGCCCGCCCGGCCTGCCGGGGTGACCCCGACCCCGCGGCGGGACCGGGCGGCGACCGGCGGGATCAGGCGGTCGCCTCGGCCGCGGCCCGGCCCGCCGCGCGGCCGGAGAACAGGCAGCCGCCCAGGAAGGTGCCCTCCAGCGACCGGTAGCCGTGCACGCCTCCCCCGCCGAAGCCCGCCACCTCCCCGGCGGCGTACAGGCCGGGCACCGGGGCGCCGGAGGCGTCCAGCACCCGGGAGGACAGGTCGGTGTGGAGCCCGCCCAGGGTCTTGCGGGTCAGGATGTGCAGGCGCACCGCGATCAGCGGCCCGGCCTTCGGGTCGAGCAGCCGATGCGGTACGGCGGTGCGGATCAGCCGGTCGCCCCGATAGGCCCGCGCGCTGCGCAGCGCCGCGATCTGCAGGTCCTTGGTGAAGGGGTTGGCCATCTCGCGGTCGCGGCCCACGACCTCGCGCGCGACGACGTCGAAGTCCAGCAGGTCCTCGCCGGTGACCTCGTTCATCTTCGCCACCAGGTCGCGCAGCCTCGAGGCCACCACGAAGTCGGCCCCGTGGCGCTTGAAGGCCTCCACCGGGCCGGGGGCGCCGGACCGTGCCCGCCGCAGGACCTGGCGGACGTCCTTGCCGGTCAGGTCGGGGTTCTGCTCGGAGCCGGAGAGCGCGAACTCCTTCTCGATGATCTTCTGGGTGAGCACGAACCAGGTGTGCTCGTACCCGGTGGACATGATGTGCTTGAGCGTCCCCAGGGTGTCGAAGCCGGGGAACAGCGGAACGGGCAGGCGGTTGCCCCGCGCGTCCAGCCACAGCGAGGAGGGGCCGGGCAGGATGCGGATGCCGTGGTTGTCCCAGATCGGGTTCCAGTTGGTGATGCCCTCGGTGTAGTGCCACATGCGGTCGCGGTTGATCACGGCCCCGCCGGCCTTCTCGGTGATCCCCAGCATCCGGCCGTCGACGTGCGCGGGCACCCCCGACAGCATGTGCCGGGGCGGCGCTCCGAGGCGGGCGGGCCAGTTCGCCCGGACCAGGTCGTGGTTGCCGCCGATCCCGCCGGAGGTCACGATCACCGCCTGCGCGCGGAGCTCGAAGTCTCCCGCCGCGACCCGGGAGCTGGGCCGCCCGCGCTCGGCGTCGCTGCGCTCCAGGATCGTGCCGCGCACGCCCTGCACCGCGCCGTCGGAGACGAGGATGTCGTCGACCTGGTGGCGGAAGCGCAGCGAGACCAGCCCGCGCCCGGCCGCCGCGCGCACCCGCCGGGCGAACGGCTCCACCAGCCCCGGGCCGGTGCCCCAGGTGATGTGGAAGCGCGGCACGGAGTTGCCGGGCCCGTTGGCGGTGTAGCCGCCGCGCTCGGCCCAGCCCACGACGGGGAAGAACCGCACGCCCATGCCGTACAGCCAGGCCCGCTTCTCACCGGCGGCGAAGTCGAGGTAGGCCTCGGCCCACCGGCGCGGCCAGGCGTCCTCCGGGCGGTCGAAGCCGGCGGTCCCCATCCAGTCCTGGTGGGCCAGCTCCGGCGAGTCGCGGATGCCCATCCGCCGCTGTTCGGGCGAGTCCACCAGGAACAGCCCGCCGAAGGACCAGAACGCCTGCCCGCCCAGCGACGCCTCGGGCTCCTGGTCCAGCAGGATCACCCGGCGGCCCGCGTCGGCGAGCTCGGCGGTGGCCGCCAGACCGGCCAGGCCGGCGCCGACCACGATGACGTCCGCGTCCATGTTCCCCATCCTCACCCGTGATCCGTACCCGTGCCGGATGCGGCACCCGCCGCACCTGCCGCCAGGGTGGTCACCGCCGCCCGCCGCGGTCAATCGGACTCGTCGCGACTGTGCAGCGTCCTTGTCATCCGGTGAGCAATCCCGAGGGGGATCGTGGACGCCGGGCGGGCCTCGCTGCGATGATCCCGGCGAGGCTCCGGCCCGCGGAGGACCACCGGGCCCCGTGAAAGACCGCGAGGCTCCGGCCGGTGAAGGACCGGCGGGCCCCGCGGAGGACCGCGATGCGTCACGGCCGTCGCCGCCGGATCGCCCCGCCCCGCATCCGCCGCCGACCGTCAGGGAGCCCGATGTCCCGCAAGAACGTCCTCGCCGTGATCGCCCCCCACGTCGGCGGCCGGCGGACCGGAGCCGCGCTCGGTGCCGTCTTCCCCGAGTCCGCCCGGGTCACCGTGGTGGAGTCCGCCGACGAGGACCCCCGCGCGCTGCGCGAGGCCCACGTCATCCTCACCGCCATCGCCCCCGTCACCGCCGCGCACGTCGAGGCCGCGCAGGACCTGGAGCTGATCCAGTGCACCAGCCACGGCTACGAGCACGTCGACGTGGCGGCGGCCCGGCGGCGGGGCGTGCCGGTGTGCACCATCGGCTCCAGCGACGCCGAACGGCACAGCGTCGCCGAGCAGGCCTTCGCGCTCATGCTCGCCCTGGCCAAGCAGATCGTCCCGGCCCACAACGCCCTGGCCGGAGGCGAGTGGGCGCTGCCCCGCCTGCGCGGCTCGCTCACGGAGCTGTCGGGCAAGACCCTGGGCGTCGTCGGCCTCGGGATGATCGGCCGGGAGGTCGCGCGCCGGGCGGCGGCCTTCGGCATGACCGTGGTGTACTCCTCCCGCACCCCCGCCGACCCGGCGGTCGAGGAGAGCCTGGGGGCGCGCCGCCTGCCGCTGGAGGAGCTGCTGGGCGTCTCCGACTACGTGAGCCTGCACGCCCCGCTGAACGACTCCACCCGGCACCTGCTCGACGCCGGCCGCCTCGCCCTGCTCAAGCCGACCGCCTTCGTCGTCAACACCGCCCGCGGCGCGCTGATCGACCAGGAGGCCCTGGCCGACGCCCTGCACGAGGGCCGCATCGCCGGGGCCGGGCTCGACGTGTACGACCCGGAGCCGCCGGGCGCCGATCTCCGGCTGCTGCGCGCCCCCAACGTCGTGCTCACCCCGCACGCCGGAGGGGTGACGCGGGAGGCCGTGGTCCGCATCGCCCTCGCGGCGGTGCAGAACGTGACCGACCACCTCGACGGCAAGCCCCCGCGCGACATCGTCAACTGAAGGCCCGTCCGGTCGGCGGGAGGCCGGCCCGGCCTGCTGGCTGCCCGCGACGACCCGTTCGACCGGCCGGGCGCGGCGGCCGGTCCGGGGGGACGCGCGCACTGCTCAGCGCCGGGCCGTACGGATCTCGGCCAGGTGGCGGGCGACGTCCAGGACCAGGCGCTGCCAGGGGCGGCGCGGGTCGCGCCCGGTGAGCTCGCGGGCCCGGCGCAGGCGATAGCGCAGCGTCTGGGGGTGCAGGTGGAGCAGATCGGCCGCGGCGGTGGCCGATCCGGTCGTCAGGAAGGCGCCGAGCCCCTCCAGCAGGTGGGCGTGTCGGGGGTCGGCGAGCGGCCCGAGGACCGAGCCGACCACCGCCGCCGGATCGGCGCCGGGACGGGCGTCGAGCAGCGCGAGGACGTGGGCGTCGCCGTCTCCCAGCAGGCCGGTGTCGTCGTAGGCGTACTCGGGCGCGGTGTCGAGGGCGTCGCCGGCCAGCCGGTAGGCCGCGGGGACCTCCGCCAGGGGCAGTCCCTCGATCAGGCACCCGCGCCAGCCCCGCCCGGCGACCGCGTTCCCCAGCGCGGCCCGCGCCCCGGGCGGCAGCAGCAGGGCCGCGCGGCGCCCCCGGGTGGTGACCAGCCCGGCGGGCTCCGCCGTACCCGGAACGCCGGCCCCGGGGACGGCGGGACCGGGGACGGCGGATTCCCCGCCACGGGGCTCTCCGCCGCCGGGCCCCGGATCGCCGGATCCCCCGGAGCCGGACCGGACGGCGTCGAGCAGGGAGGACGCGTCGGCCGGGGTGGCGGACAGGGCCGGATCGAGGGGTTCGGCGAGCAGCAGGCCGGGGGTGCGCGGCAGGGCGAGGCCGAGGTTGCGGCAGCGGTCGGCGAGCGCGCCGGGAGAGGTCTGCCGCCCGGCGAGCAGGTCGTCGAACAGGTCGCGTACGGCGCGCTCGCGGTCGCCCGCCAGCCGTTCCCCGGCGGCGACGTACCCGGAGAACAGGGCCTCGGAGAGCTCGTCCAGGCCGGTGAGCCACTGGCGGGTCAGGGCGAGCACGTCCTCGACGTCGAGGCGGCCCCGTCCCTGGCGCATCACCAGGTCGTTGGCCTCGCCCGCCGCGACCCGGTAGGCGCGCAGCACGGCCGGCAGCGGCCTGCCGTCACCCGCCCGGGCGGCGCCGATCCCCCGGAAGCGCGCGAGGTCCTGCTCGCTCAGGGCCGCGTCGCCTGCCCACGCGTCCACGGCGCGGGTCAGCGCCCAGGCCGCGATCGCCCGTACCTCGGCGAGCTGGCCGGGGTCCAGCGCCCGGTAGGCGGGGATGGCCTCCACGACGGCGTCCACCAGGGCCTGGCCGGCCTCGGGCAGTGCGGCGGCCAGCTCGTCCCGTACGGCGATCCGCTCCGCCTTCCCCATCGCCGCCCTCCCGGCCCGCTCCCGCGCCGCCCTTTGTCATCGCCTGACAATCTAGCCGCGGAGCCGGACCGCCCGGGTCCCGCGCACGGACCCACGCGGGGACCCGCATAGGGCCTCACGCGGGGACCCGTTCAGAGACCCGTGCAGGGACCCGTTCAGAGACCCGCGAGATAGGCCGCCACCTCGGTGTGGCCCGCGTGCTCGGCCCACTCCCGCGGGGTGGCGTCGTGATCGCGGTCCCGGGCGGACGGGTCGGCGCCCAGCTCCACCAGGGCCTTGACCGTCTCCAGCTCCCCGGCCCAGGCGGCCTCGTGCAGCGGGGTGCCCACGCGCGCCGCGTCCACGGCGAAGCCCAGGGAGGCCATCAGCCGTACCGCCGTGACCCGGCCGTCCGCGGCGGCCCGGTTCACCAGGTACGGCGCGCGCCCGATCGCCCGCGCCACCAGGTCGGGCCCGGCCTCGCGGCGCTCTCCGCGCATGCAGGCGGCCAGGAACAGGTCCACCTCGTCCAGGGAACCGGCCGCCCCCGCCGCGGCGAGCATCCCCGCGACCTCGGGGTGGCCCCGCAGCACGGCGAGCTCGTAGGCCGTGCGGCCCTCGAAGGCCGGATGCCCGGTGCCGCGCCCGTTCACGTCGGCGCCGTACTCGATCAGCAGCCGGAGCCGGCGGGGCCGGTTCGTCATCGCGGCGGTCAGCACCTCGTCCTGGAGCATCTGGGCGGGCGTGGCGTGGGCCGGTCCGAGACGCTCGTGCCACGGCCCGCCGTCCCCGGTGCCCAGGCCGTGGGCGAGCAGCAGCTCCAGGTGCTCGGTGTCGTCGGTCCCGGACCCGCCGAGCCCCCGGTTGTAGAGGGTCTGGCTGTCGTTGGGGTCCGCGCCGCGCTCCAGCAGGAGCCGGGCGAGCCCGGCGGCGTGCGGGTGGGCGGGCTCGTTCCGCTCGCCGTGGCCGAAGACACCGGTCAGCGCGGTGAACGGCGAGGTCAGCCCGTCCCACAGGTATCCCGCGTCGGGATCGGCGCCGTGGTCGAGCAGGAGCCGGGCGGTCGCCACGGGATCGCCGCCCCCGACCCGGGCGTAGGCGAGATAGAGCAGCGGCTCCCACCGGTACGGGCCTCCCTGCCGGGTGGCCCGGGACGGGTCGGCGGCCAGCAGCCGGGCCATCGCCCCGGCGCTGCCGGTGGCGGCCATCGTGTGGACGTTCGCGACGGCGAGTCCCGGCCGGGCGGCGAGCATCTCCCGGGCCGGACCTGCGCGGAACGGACTGCCGTAGTTCAGGCAGGCCAGGCGGAGGAACTCCTCGGCCGGGTCGGCGGACTCGGGGACGCGGTGGGGCGAGCGGGAGTGCTCGGCGATCGTGCCGAGGTGCGCGCGCAGCCGGGGCCAGCTCGCGAAGCCGTACATCCTGGCGGTCACCAGCTGGGCGCCGGCCAGGGTGAGGCCGCCGGGCCCGCGCGGGTGGAACTCCCGGACCAGCTCCAGCGCGGCGGGGTCGGCGGCGCGGACCTCGCGCAGCAGCCGCTTGGCCTGTTTGCGCAGGTGGTCGAGGCGGGGATTGTCGGGAAGGCGGAGGAACGGCACGGTGGCCTCCCTTTCGTCACGCCCGATGTCCGCGCGGCCGGGCAGAAAAGGAGGTGGGCCGATGTCATGGGGTGGAGCTCAGGTGGGCTTCGCCCTTCCCGCGGACCGGGTGCGCCCTGCCGCGCGGGTCCCAGGATAGCCCTGGCATCCTGGGGTGTCATGACGTCATTCGGGGAGCGGCTGCGGTCGCGCATCGACAGCCGGGGTCCGCTGTGCGTGGGGATCGACCCGGGTACGGCTCTGCTGCACGCGTGGGGGCTGGACGACTCCCCCGCCGGGCTGGAGAAGTTCGCCCGCACGGCCGTCGAGGCGGCGGGCGACCTGGCCGCGGCGGTCAAGCCGCAGTCGGCGTTCTTCGAGCGCTTCGGCAGCAGGGGCGTGGCCGTGCTGGAGTCGGTGGTCGCCGACGCGCGGGCCGCGGGCGCGCTGGTCGTCATGGACGCCAAGCGGGGCGACATCGGCAGCACCACCGCCGCCTACGCGCAGGCCTATCTCCACCCGGACAGCCCGCTGGCCGCCGACGCCGTCACGGTCAGCCCCTACCTGGGCTTCGGGTCGCTCCGGCCGATGACCGACATGGCGTTCGCCCACGGGGCCGGGCTGTTCGTGCTGGCCAGGACCTCCAACCCGGAGGCCGGCGAGGTCCAGCTCGCCACCGGCCCGGACGGCGGGACCGTCGCCGGCTCGATCATGGACCGGGTCTCCGACCTGAACCGCGACGCCGGACCGCTGGGCTCGATCGGCGTGGTGCTCGGTGCGACGCTGCACGACCTGGACTATCCGGTGGAGCGGCTCAACGGCCCGATCCTCACCCCCGGCATCGGCGCCCAGGGCGCCACCTTCGCCGACGCCGCCCGCCTGTTCGCGACCGCCCGCCGCAACGTGCTGCCCTCGGTCTCCCGCGGGGTCCTGGCCGAGGGCCCCGACCTCGCCCGCCTCCGCTCCGCCGTCACCCGCCTGACCGCCGAGGCCCGCGAACACCTGTCCGGCTGAACCGGGACGGCTTACCGCCTGGTTAATCCGTTATCGACTGGTATATGTCGGTTACCGGCCAGTATCGTGTGTGCGTGAACGGGACACACGCGTATCGGGTCGTGCTGGTCGCCGCGGGCCTGGCGGGGCTCGTCTGCACCTGGCTGGCGGCCTCCGATCCGCTCAACCCGCCCGTCTACTTCACCGTGCAGAGCAACATCATGCTGGTGGCCTACTACGTCTGGACGCTGTGGCGCGGGGTCGCCTCCGCGCTGCTCAAGGGCGCGGTGACCCTCTTCATCTCGATCACGGGGCTCGTCTTCCACTTCATCCTGATGCACGGCGCCAGCCCGCTCGGCCTGCTGCCGGACGGGCAGGGCGACGACGTCGGCCAGATGGGCAACCTGCTGCTGCACTACGTCACGCCGATCATGGCCTTCGCCGACTGGCTGGTCTTCGACCGCACCCTGCGGCCGGTGTGGACGGCGCCGCTGGTCTGGCTGGCCTACCCCGCCTTCTATCTCGTCTTCGCCCTGACCCGCGGCGCCCTGCTGGAGCCCGGCACCGATCGCCGCTATCCCTATCCCTTCCTGGACGTCGACAAGCTCGGCTACGGCGGCGTCGCCGTCCAGGCCGTCCTCCTGACGCTCTTCTTCGCCGTCCTCGGCTGCGTCCTGGTCGGCCTGCACCGCCTGGTCTCCCGTACGGCCCGGCCGCCCGTCCCCGCGGAGTCGGCCGCCTGACCCCGGACACGACGAAGCCCCGGCTCCCTCAGGGAGCCGGGGCTTTTCTACCGCTTCACCGGAAGCGGCGCAGCCGCAGGCTGTTGCTGACCACGAAGACCGAGGAGAACGCCATCGCGGCGCCGGCGATCATCGGGGTGAGCAGGCCCATCGCCGCCAGCGGCAGGGCGGCCACGTTGTAGGCGAAGGCCCAGAACAGATTGCCCTTGATGGTGCCGAGCGTACGGCGCGACAGGCGGATCGCGTCGGCGGCCACCAGCAGGTCGCCGCGGACCAGAGTCAGGTCGGAGGCCTCGATCGCCACGTCCGTGCCGGTGCCCATCGCCATGCCGAGGTCGGCCTGGGCGAGGGCCGCGGCGTCGTTGACGCCGTCGCCGACCATCGCCACCGTGCGGCCCTCGGCCTGCAGCCGCTTGACCACCTCGACCTTGTCGGCGGGCAGGACGTCGGCGACGACCTCCTCGATGCCGACCGCGTCGGCGACCTGGCCGGCCACCTTCTCGTTGTCACCGGTCAGCAGCACCGGGCGCAGGCCCAGCCCGCGCAGGGCGGCCACGGCCTCGGCCGAGGTGGGCTTGACCACGTCGGCCACGGTGAGCACCGCTCGGGCCCGGCCGTCCCAGCCGACCGCGACGGCGGTCTCACCGCGGGCCTGGGCCCCGGTGAGCTCGCGCTCCAGGTCGGCGGGCAGGTGCTGGGACCACTCGGCCAGCAGCTGCGGGCGGCCGACGAGCACCGCGTGGCCGTCCACCACGCCCTGCACGCCCAGGCCCTCGACGTTGGCGAAGTCCTCGACCGCGGCGGTGGATCCCGCGGCGCGGGCGACCGCCCGGGCGATCGGGTGCTCGGAGGCCGACTCCAGCGCCCCGGCCAGCCGCAACACCTCCTCGCGGTCCTCGCCCTCGGCGGTGAAGACGTCCTTGAGGGTCATCGTGCCGGAGGTCACCGTGCCGGTCTTGTCCAGGACGATGGTGTCGATCCTGCGGGTGGACTCCAGCACCTCGGGGCCCTTGATCAGGATGCCGAGCTGGGCGCCGCGGCCGGTGCCGACCATGAGGGCGGTCGGGGTGGCCAGGCCCAGGGCGCAGGGGCAGGCGATGATGAGGACCGCGACCGCCGCGGTGAAGGCGGCGGCCGTACCGTCACCGGTGCCCAGCCAGAAGCCGAGGGTGGCCAGCGACAGGGCGATCACGATCGGGACGAAGATCCCGGAGATCCGGTCGGCCAGCCGCTGCACCTGCGCCTTGCCGTTCTGCGCCTCCTCCACCAGCCTGGCCATCTGGGCGAGCTGGGTGTCGGAGCCGACCCGGGTGGCCCGGACCACGAGCCGCCCGCCGGCGTTCACGGTCGCGCCGACCACGGCGTCGCCGGGGCGGACCTCCACCGGCACGGACTCCCCGGTCAGCATCGAGGCGTCCACGGCCGAGGAGCCCTCCTCGACGACGCCGTCGGTGGCGATCTTCTCGCCGGGCCGGACCAGGAAGCGGTCACCGGTCTTGAGCCTCTCGACCGGGACGAGCTCCCCGGAGGCCAGCGTGACCTCCTTGGCGCCCATCGACAGCAGCGCGCGCAGCGCCGCCCCCGCCCGCCGCTTGGAGCGGGCCTCGAAGTAACGCCCGGCCAGGATGAAGGCGATCACTCCGGCGGCGGCCTCAAGATAGATGTTGCCCGCTCCGTCGCCCCTGGCCAGGGCGAACTCGAAGCCGTGGGTCATGCCGGGGGTGCCGGCCGTACCGAGGAACAGCGCCCACAGCGACCACCCGAACGCGGCGAGCGTGCCGAGCGAGACCAGCGTGTCCATGGTCGCGGTGCCGTGGCGCAGGTTGGTCCAGGCGGCCCTGTGGAACGGCCAGCCGCCGTAGACCACGACCGGCGCGGCCAGGGTGAGCGAGAGCCACTGCCAGTACTCGAACTGCAGCGCCGGGATCATCGCCATCGCGACGACCGGCACCGAGAGCACGATGGAGGTGATCAGGCGCTGGCGCAGCGGCGCGAGCTCGTCGCGCTCGTCCCGCGCTTCCTCCTCCTGCCGTACGGCGGGCAGCTCGGCGGTGTAGCCCGCCTTCTCCACCTCGGCGACCAGGTCCTCGGGGCTGACGTCGCCGCCGTAGACGACCTTGGCCTTCTCGGTGGCGTAGTTGACGGTCGCGGTGACCCCGTCGAGCTTGTTGAGCTTGCGCTCGATCCGGTTCGCGCAGGAGGCGCACGTCATGCCGCCGATGGCGATTTCGATCTCGCCGCCGCCGGCGGGCGGCCTGGTGGTGGTCATGGACATCGCTTCTCCCGTGAGGTCTCTCTCAATGGTGCGCGGCCCGGGGCCGCGAGGGGTAATCGGCGCCCCGGCCGGTGACGGAACTCACCGGCCGGGCCCGCGGGGCCCGGAAGCAGTCCGGCCCGCGGGACTCAGGAGCAGTCCGGCCCGCGCGGGACTCAGGAGCAGCAACCCGAGCCGCAGCAGGCGTCCGCCGCCTCGGCGGTCTCCTCGCCCGCCGTCCCGACGCGCCCGGCGAGCTCGTAGCCCGCCTCGTCGACCGCGGCGCCCACGGTGGCGTCGTCCAGGGCCGCGCCGCTGGTCACGGTGACCAGCTTGGCGGTCAGGTCGACGTCCACCCCGGTCACACCGTCGATCTTGCTCACCTCGGAGGTGACGGAGCTGACGCAGTGGCCGCAGGTCATGCCCTCGACGCGGTAGGTGGTGACGGTCATGGCTGTCGCCTCTCTATGAGATGTCCGGCGCTCGGGGGGGAGCGCCCGGACGGGTTTTCGGATCGATGCGGTTGTCGTGGCGGGACACTGACTTCGCACCCCACCCCCGTAGGGTATTCCCCGGTCAGTGCGTGTGGTCGTCGGGGTTGTGCGAGGCCTCCGGGGAGGGGCTCTCCGAGGAGTCCTCACCGGCCGGACTCTCGCCTGAGCTCTTGTCCGAACTCTTGCCCGGGCTCTTGTCCGGGGCGGGATCGTCCGTCGCGGCCGGGCCGCTCTCCGGGACGACCGCTCCCCCGGCGGTCGCGGTGAACTCCGCGGTCCGCACGGTGCCGCCGTGCTTGAAGTCCAGGAACAGCCGGTAGGCCCCCGCGCTGGGCACCTCGGTGAAGAAGGTGATGCCGGGACCGGCGGCGGTCCGCCCGTCTCCGGGCTCGCCGTCGGGGTGCACGTGCAGGTAGGCCAGGTCCCCGTCGCGCAGCGCGACCAGGTGACCGTAGGCGCCGAGGTAGGGCTCCAGGTCGGTGACCGGCTTGCCGCCCTTGCTCACCGAGAGCGTGAGCCTGCTCGTGCGCCCGGGTGCGAGGTCTCCGGCCAGCGAGACCGTGTAGCCGTCCACGGTCGCGGTGCGGACGGGCGCGGCCAGCGGCTCGGGACGATAGTCGCCGGGGGCCGACAGGTCCATGCCGAGCGTCATCCCGGACGCGCCCTCGGGGGCGAAGTCGGCGAAGGCCCGGTACTCCCCGGCCTCCGGCAGCGTCAGCGGGACCGACCAGACCCCGTCGCCCTTCTCCTGCGGATGCAGGTGCTGGAACCCGGACAGGTCCCGGCGGACCACGATGAAGTGCAGCCTCTTCTCGTGTTGCGGGGTGAAGCGGGTCACCGGCCGGCCGTCGGGCCCGATCACCGAGAAGCGGAAGTCGGCGGTCTCGCCCGGCTCGACCACGTCGGTCCCGGGCACCAGCGTGTAACCCGCCGCCGAGACCTGGAGCCCGCCCGGTACCTCTCCGGCCCCGCCGGGCGCCGCCGGACCGGCGGTCGCGTGGTCCGCGCCATGGGAGTCCCCGGTGGCGGTGTGGGAGGTCTCGGCCGCGGTGTCCCCGATCGGCCCGACGACCTTGCCGACGCCCAGGGCCCCGCCGAACACCGCCGCCAACCCGAGCACGTACGCGCCCACTTTGGTTGCGCCGTTCATCTCCGCCTCCTTCAGTCATACCCCTATAGGGTATCTCGACGCCTCCAAGATGCCACACGCGAACGGGTTTGGCAACCCCGGGGGGGTATGTATCCGAAGGAGGTGAACCGCCTCAGCGGACGAACGGCGCCAGCAGCCCCGGGACTGACTCCTCGGCGAAGGCCAGCCCTCCGGCGACGGAGACGTCCCTCACCTTGTAGATCCCGCTGCCGGCCGCCGTCGTCGCCCCCAGGGTCAGCAGGCCCGCCCTGCGCTGGAAGGGCGAGCGGCTGATCGTCCAGCCGATGATCCCGGTACGGCGCAGCGCCACGGTCCTGCGCCGGGCGGTGCCGTACCGGGTGACAAAATAGGGCCCGTGCAGGCCGTGGCCCAGGTTCCGGTAGGCGTCGAACGCCAGGAGCAGCGTGATCGGGAGCATGAGCGCGCCCGCCACCCACAGCGAGCCGGGAACCCAGCTCAGCCAGGCGGCGAGCCCGGCGAAGAGGACGGCGACGGCCACCGGCGGCCAGATCGCCCTGGAGACCCGCCTGCGGAGAGCCGCGCGGGGGTGCACGGCCAGCGGCGCGAGGATGGGCGACGCCGGGGCGGGCGGAGCGTACCCGGCGAGTACGGCGGACCCGGCCGGAGTGGTGGACGCGACGGACTCCGCCGGGACGTGCCCGGCGAGTACGGCGGCGGCCACCCGGTGGGCCTCGGCGCGCGGGGCGGGCGGCAGCAGGACGACCGACTCGTCCTCGGCGAGCCCGGTGGCGACCGCCTTCACCCGGGCTCCGCGACCCCAGCGCAGCGGCAGCGGCTCGGCCATCTCGACCCCGTGCAGCCGCCGTTCCTCCAGCGCCACGGACCTCGTGGTCAGCAGGCCCCGCCGGATCGAGAACGTGCGGTCGGGCTCGCGGGTCAGCCGGAAGTTCCACCACGCCTCCACGTAGAGCAGGAGGGTGCCGGTCAGGCCGATGGCCAGCACGATCGCAACGGCGACGGCGACGACCACGGCCGGATGGGTCTCGGTGACGCTCTCCCACAGCTCACCCAGGGAGCCGACCTCGGCGGGGCTGACCCCGACGGCGTCCAGGACCCGGAAGAACACACCGAACGGGGCCAGACCGATGAGCAGCGACCAGCTGCTCAGCAGCGCGTAGCCGACCCACGCGGGGCGCAGTTCCGTGATGACGGAGTCGGCCGGAGCCGCACGGCCCAGCAGCGCCGTCCGCAGCAGGCGCGCGTCCCGGCGGGAGATCCCGTCGAGAACGAGCCCCTTCTCCTCGTCGTTCTGCCCGGTGCCGATCCGCACCGTGGCCAGGCCGAAGATCCGCCGGAGCGGGTCGGCCGTGAGGTCGACGCTGCGCACCCGGTCGCGCGGGACCGAACGGTGCCGCCGGACGACCAGCCCGGAGCGGAGCTCCACCCGCTCGGCGGTGACCCGGTAGCGGGTGGTGACGTAGCGGACCAGGCCGATCACCATGATCACGAAGAGGGTGGCGAGGATCCCGCCGAGCGTGATGAGCGTCTGGAGGTTGAGCCGTTCACGGGCGACGAGCGCGGTGACCGCGATCGGCGCCATCGGTCCCAGCGACCGCGCCAGGCCGAGCCGGAACAGCCCCGGGTCGAGCCTCGACCACGGCGCGCCGGCCTCGCCGTTCCCGCCCGTACGGCTCTCCGGAGTGGTCGGGGTGCGGGCGGCGGGGCCGTTCACGTGGCGTCTCCCGGGGTGGCCTGGGTGCGGGCGGTGAGGCGTTCGACGAGGTCGTCGGCGAGGGCGCGGTCGAGACCGTTGATCTTGATGGCGCCGGCCGCCGAGGCGGTGGTCACGGTCACCCCGGCCAGGCCGAACATCTGCTGGATCGGCCCCCTGATCATGTCCACGGTCTGGATCCGGGACATCGGCGCGACCCGCCACTTCTGCCAGATCCATCCGGAGGCCGCGTAGACCGCGTCGTCCGTGGTCTCCCAGCGGTGCACCCGATAGCGCCACCGCGGCATCACCAGCGTGTAGACCAGGCCGGGCACGGCGATGACCAGCGCCGGGAGCAGGAGCCAGAAGCGGGCGGGCGGGATCAGCAGGGCGAGCAGGAGCAGGACCAGCACGGGCGGGGCGACGATCACCAGTGCCTGTCCCGTCCACCAGCCCACGGCCCGGCGGTCCACCGGATGCCGCGGCGGCCGCAGGCTGAGCCCTCCGGCTCCGTCCGCCCCGGAGGACCCGGGGGACCCGGGAGAGCCTGGGGACCCGCTCGCCGCACCGGGGCCGAGATTCCCGGGAGAGGCCGAGCCGCCGGGGCGGGCCGTGTGGCCGGGGGTGGGGTGTGCGGTCATCACCGCTCCTTCCGGGTGGCGAGGTCGAAGGTCGTGACCAGCTCGCGGGTGTAGGCGTCGAAGTCGAGGTCCGGGTAGGCGGCCATCTGGGTGAGCACGCCGTCGACGGCCTGCTTGAGCGTGACCGCCATCACGCGGGTGGAGAACTCCCGGAACTCCCCGGCGAGCTGCCCGAACCGCAGGATCTCCTCGACGGCGGCCATCTCCGGCTCGTTGGCGGTCGTGTCGAGCTTCGGCCTGCCGTCCTCGTGGCGGAAGGCCGACCAGATGTCGAGCAGGACGGTCATGTGCGCCCGGTGGGTCCGGTAGAACTCGACCGTCGCCTCGATGTAGGCCCTGAGCATGGCGGCCGCCGTCATCTGCCCCTCGATCCGCGAGCGGACGAAGGCGTCTCCGGAGGTGAACGCCTCGTCGACCACCTGCTGGATCAGCTCGTCCTTGCCCTTGAAGTGGTAGGAGATCACCCCCTTGCTGATCCCGGCCCGCTTCGCGATCAGCGCCAGCGACGTCTGCGCGTAGCCGACCTCGGCGATCACCTCGATCGCGCACGCGACGATCTGGGCCCGGCGGGCCGTCTCGATGAACGACCGTTTTTTCTGGCCGTCTGCCTCATTTTCTGACCGCATGGCCAAAAAATAACACATGCGGCCAGAAGATGTGCGGACCGGTCAGGCGGGGAGTCTCCTGACCCGCTCCGAGGCCGGGTCGTAGAGCGGTTCCGCCGCTACGACGGCGTCGGCCCAGGTGCCGGTCACCCCGACCTGGACGCGGGTGCCAGGGGCGGTGCCGGCCGGGAGGTAGGCGTAGGCGATCGAGCGGTCCACGCGGTGGCCGTACCCGCCGCTCGTCACGCGGGAGGCGGGCTCGCCGTTCAGCCGGACCGGCTCGCCGCCCAGGCAGACCTCGGCTGGGTCGTCGAGGACCAGGCAGCACAGCCGCCGGACGGGCTCGGCGAGCGCGTCCCGGCCGAGGAAGTCCTTGTCCCGGGCCACCGCGAAGCCCAGGCCCGCCTCCAGCGGGGTGGTCTCCGGGGTGATGTCCGATCCCCAGACGCGGTAGCCCTTCTCCAGGCGCATCGAGTCGATCGCCCGGTACCCGGCCGGGCGCATGCCGTACGGCGCGCCCGCCTCCATGAGCGCGTCCCACAAGGTGAGCCCGTACTCCGCGGGGCAGTACAGCTCCCAGCCGAACTCACCGACGAAGGTGACCCGCTGGGCCAGCACCGGGACGTTCCCGGCGCTGATCTCCCGTGCCCTCATGTAGCCGAAGGTCAGCTCGTCGGGCGAGAGCGAGCCGAGGATGTCCAGCGCGCGCGGTCCCCACAGGCAGTAGCAGGCGTACGCCGAGGTGACGTCGCGCACCTCCAGGCCGTGGCCGCGCAGCCAGGCGGCGTCGTGGACGCCGAAGGCGGTCCCGGTGACCAGGCGGAAGCGGTCGCCGGCCAGGCGGGTGACGGTCAGGTCGGCCTCGACGCCGCCGCGCGCGTTCAGCAGCTGGGTGTAGACGACCGAGCCGGCGGGCCGGTCGAGCTGCGCCGCGCAGGCCCGCTGGAGCCGCGCGAGGGCCTGGGGCCCGGAGACCTCCAGCTTGGCGAAGGAGGTCTGGTCGAACAGCCCGGCCGCATCGCGGGTGGCCAGGCACTCGGCGCGTACGGCGGGCGACCAGATCCGCCCGGCCCATCCCCGCGGCCGGGACCCCCGCGCGGAACCGCCCGCCGCGGCCCGGCGCGCACCGGCCCCGGCCTCTTCCGGCCCCGCTCCGTCCGCCGTCCCGCTGTCCGCCGTGGCGTTGGACTCGAACCAGTTGACCCGCTCCCAGCCCGCCTTCTCCCCGAAGGCGGCCTCCAGTTCCACGTGCCGCATCCAGGCGGGAGAGCGGCGCAGCGGCCGGGCGGCGGTGCGCTCCTCCCCCGGATAGACGATGTCGTAGTACTTCGAGTAGGAGTCCAGCGCCTTGGCCCGGGCCCAGGAGGCGGAGCGGGCGTGTCCGCCGAAGCGGCGCAGGTCCATGCCGAAGACGTCGTACTCGGGGGAGCCGTCCACGATCCACTCGGCCATGACCTTGCCCACGCCGCCCGCCGCGGCCAGTCCGTGCACGCAGAACCCGGCCGCCGCCCACAGGCCGCGCACCGGGGTCTCGCCGAGCAGGAACTCCCCGTCCGGGGTGAACGCCTCGGGCCCGTGCACGACCTTCACGATCTCCGTACGGCCCAGCGCCGGGACCCGCCGGGTCGCCGAGTCCCACGACTCCCGGAACTTCGGCATGTCGGCGGGGAAGAGCGTCCGGGGCTCGGCCAGCGGCGCGGAGGCGTCCCAGATCTCGGGCGTGCGGATGTACCCGCCGACGAGGATCCCGCCGCCCTCCTCCCGGAAGTAGACGATGTTGTCGGGGTCCCGGACCGTGGGTGCGGAGGAGGGGACCCCGAACGGCTCGGTGACGACGTACTGGTGCTTGATCGGCACGACCGGGACGTCCACCCCGGCCAGCCGCCCGACCCGCCCGCTGGCGGCCCCGGCGGCGATGACGACGACGTCGGCCTCGATCACCTGCTCCTCCGCCTCCGCGAGCGCCCCGTGCCCCCCTCCCGGCCGTTCGCCGGCGACCGCCAGCCGTACCCCCGCGATCCGCCCGTCCACCACGTCGAGGCCGGTCACGCGGGTCCCGGTGAAGATCCGCACGCCCAGCTTCTCGGCTCCGGCCGCCAGCGCCCTGGCCAGCAGCGCCGGGTCGAGCCAGCCGTCGCCGGGCAGCCAGAGCGCCGCCCGCACGTCCGCGGTCTCCAGCAGCGGCAGCATCTGCGCCGTCTGCGCGCCGGAGAGCACCTCCAGCCCCAGCCCGTAGGTCTCGGCGGCCCCGGCCAGGCGCAGCGACTCCTCCACCCGCTCGGGCGTGGTCGCCAGCCGGAGGCCGCCCACCCCCCGCCAGCCCGGGTCGAGACCGGTGAGCTCGGCCAGCTCGGGGTAGAGCCCGGCGGAGTACATGATCATCTTGGTCTGGGTGACGGTCGAGCGGAGCTGGCCCACGAACCCGGCCGAGTGCCAGGTGGTGCCCTCGGTGAGCTCGTGCTGCTCGACCAGGACCACCTGTCTCCATCCGAGCCTCGCCAGGTGGTAGGCGACGCTGCAACCGGCCACCCCGCCGCCGATCACGACGGCCCGCGCGGAATCAGGAAGTTTCAAGGTGGGAACCCCTCTGTAACGACTCGTCCGCAGAATCGGATCAATGGTCTGAAGGTAGGCCAAAGGAGTCCGGCATGCCAGACGCTCTCGCCGCCGTCCGGGAATGGGCAGGACAGCCCGTCACCGAGACGCCGATCAAGGGTGGGCTCAGTCACCGCATCGCGCGGGTGGACGCCGCCGACGGGCGGCGCTGGCTGCTGCGCGTGCTCGACCCGCGCGTCTCCGCGGCCGGGCTCGGCATCCCCCTCGACCAGGAGATCGCCAACACCCTGCGGGCGGCCGAGGCCGGGATCGGCCCCCGGGTCCTGCACCGGATGCCCGGCGCCCTGCTGCTGGAGTATCTGGAGGGCACGACCCTGGACGCGCACGCCGTACGGGCCCTGCCGGGCCCGGTGGCGGCGGCCTGCCGGCGGCTGCACGCGGGGCCGCGCTTCGTCAACGACTTCTCGATCTTCAGGAAGCTGGAGGAGTTCCTCGCCCTGTGCCGCGCCCACGGCCTGCGGACCCCCGCCGGATACGAGGACCGGCTGCCGGCCGTCGCGGAGATCGAGCGCGCATTGGAGGCCGATCCGCTCCCCTCCGCGCCCTGCCACAACGACCTGCTGCCGGAGAACTTCATCCGCTGCGGCGACGAGGTCAGGATCGTCGACTACCAGCTGTCCGGGAACAACGACCCGGCCTTCGAGCTGGGCGACATCGCGGCCGAGGCGGACTATCACCCCGACCTCACCTGCCAACTGGCCCGCGCCTATTTCGGCGAGGACAGCCCACGACTGGCGGCCAGGGTCAGGCTCAACCTCATCATGTCGAACCTCACCTGGACCCTCTGGTTCTCGGTCCACCACGGACTGCTGAGGGAGCAGGCGGCCGCCGCCGGCTTCGACTACGACGCCGAGGCGGCCGACAAGTTCGCGCAGGCCGTACGGGACCTGGAAGACCCGGGATTCGGGCGGCTGATCGATGACGTCCGGGGCCTGCGCCCCGGCTTTCCCACCCCCCGCACCACGCAAGGAGGCTTGAGTGACCAAGCCAAGCCCGCAGGACGAGGACGCCAGGCGCCTGGCTGAACTCGGCTACAAACAGGAGCTCTCCCGCACCTGGAGCGGCTTCTCCAACTTCGCCATCTCCTTCTCGATCATCTCCATCCTGGCCGGCTGCTTCACCACCTTCGGCCAGGCCTGGAACAACGGCGGCCCGATCGCCATCTCGTGGGGCTGGCCGCTGATCTCGATCTTCATCCTGATCATCGGCCTGTGCATGTCCGAGCTGGTGTCGGCCTACCCCACCGCGGGAGGCATCTACTGGTGGGCCGCGAAGATGGGCAGGCCGATCCACGGCTGGTTCACCGGGTGGTTCAACCTCATCGGCCTGATCGCGGTCACCGCCTCGGTCGACTACGGCTGCGCGACGTTCATGAACATCACGATCAACCGGTTCGTCTCCGGGTTCGAGATCTCTCTCCTGAACACGTTCCTGCTGTTCGCGGTCATCCTGGTCCTGCACGCTCTGATCAACATCTTCAGCCACCGGCTGATCTCGGTGCTGCAGAACGTCTCCGTCTACTGGCACGTGTTCGGCGCGGCCGTCGTCGTGCTCATCCTGATCTTCGGCCCGGACTCGCACCAGTCGCTGTCGTTCGTGTTCACCGAGACGATCAACAACTCCGGCTTCTCCGACTCCTCCTACTGGTTCTACGTGCTGCCGCTGGGCTTCCTGCTGACCCAGTACACGATCACCGGCTTCGACGCGTGCGCGCACGTGTCGGAGGAGACGCAGGGCGCCTCCACGGCCGCCGCCCGCGGCCTGTGGCAGTCGATCTTCTACTCGGCGATCGGCGGCTGGATCCTGCTGCTGGCCTTCCTGTTCGCGGCCACCGACGTGGAGGCGGTCAACGAGGCCGGCGGTTTCGTGGGGGCCATCTTCGAGTCCGCGCTCCCCGGCAACCTGGCCACGGCGATCTTCGCGATCTCCACCATCGGCCAGTTCTTCTGCGGGATGAGCTGCGTGACCTCGATGTCCCGGATGACCTACGCCTTCGCCCGGGACGGGGCCATCCCCGGCTGGCGGCTGTGGTCGAAGGTCGACCGGAACCGCACGCCGGTCAACGCGATCATCTTCGGCTGCGTGCTGGCGCTGATCCTCACCCTGCCCGCGCTCTACGAGGCCCCGAACGGGCTGCCGCTGGCGTTCTACGCGGTGGTCTCGGTCGCGGTCATCGGCCTCTACATCGCCTTCGCGATCCCGATCTGGCTCCGGCTGCGGATGGGCGACAGCTTCGTGCCCGGCCCGTGGACGCTGGGATCGAAGTACAAGGTGATGTGCTGGATCGCCGTCATCGAGATCGTCGTCGTGTCGATCTACTTCATCATGCCGCTGGTCCCGGAGGCCGTGCCGTTCAGCGAGGACTTCACCTGGACCGCGGTGAACTACGCGCCCATCGTGGTCGGCGTGATGGTGATCGGCGTGGGACTGTGGTGGGCGCTGTCGGCCCGGCACTGGTTCACCGGACCGCGCCGCACGATCGACGACATCCCCACCGACGAGACCGAGCCGGTCGGCTGATCGCACGGCTCAGCGGTCGCACGGCTCAGCGGTCGCACGGCTCAGCGGTCGCACGGCGGGCGCCCGGCCATGGGCGCCCGCCGTACGACCGCGGTTCGCCAGGTCGGCTCGCCTCGGGGGTCGTCTCCCTCCGAGGGTCAGCTCGCCTCGAAGGCCTCCGCGACCGCGGCCCGGACCCGGTCCATCGGGATGCCGGAGGTCTCGCGGACGAGCGAGGTCATGTCCACATCCGGCATGCCGCAGGGCACCGCCCAGTCCCACGGGGTCAGGTCGCCGTCGACGTTGAGGGCGAACCCGTGGCTGGTGACGCCCCGGCTCTGGCGCATGCCGATGGAGACGATCTTTCGGCCGGTCCCGCTCGTCCACACGCCGGTGAGCAGTTCCGAGCCGGGCGGGGTGTCCCGCCGCTCGGCCGGGACGCCCAGTTCCCGCAGCGCGCGGACGAGCCGGAGCTCGACCTCGCGCACGTAGTCGACGATCCCCTCGCCCTCGCCGAGCTTGACGATCAGGTAGCCGACGAGCTGGCCGGGGCCGTGGTAGGTGAGCTGCCCGCCCCGGCCCGTGCTCACGACGGGGATGCCGTGGGACGGGTCGGGCAGGTGCTGCTCCAGCGTGCGCCTGCCGACGGTGTAGACCTGCGGATGACTGAGCAGCCAGAGGGTGTCCGGCCGCTCGTCACGCTGCCGTTCGCCGACCAGGTCGGTCATCCGCTCCATGGCCTTCTCGTAGTCGACCAGATCGTCCTGGAGCAGGGACAGGGGGCGTTGCCTCATGCCCCCAGCTTATTTTCAGTAGCGGGCCGCGGGCGCCTTGGGGATGATGATCCACATCAGGACGTAGGCGACCCACAGGGGTCCCGGAATCAGTGAGAGCAGCAGCCACAGCACCCGGACGACCGTGGGCGACCAGCCGAGGCTCTCCGCGATCCCGCCGCAGACGCCGGCGATTATCTTGTGGTTTCTCGAACGGTGCACTTTGCATCTCCCGGATCGTTGTCGTTTCTCACCCGGTAAAACGAGTGCCGGAGAGCACCACGTTCCCTCAGCGTCCCTGAGAAAACCCTGTCAGGGTCGGGCCTCCGCGCCTGCCACGTCACGGTCAACTCATGCTTCATAACTTTTTGCAACTCGGCGTCAACAGCTCTAGTCGAAGGTGATTGATCACGGTACGTTCCGCTCTAGTACGGAATGGGACCCCCCATACAGTCTCCCGAGGAGCGTTATGCGCCTGAGATTCCGACACGGCTTGGTCCGAGGCCTCACCCTCGCCACGGCTCTCGCCCTTCCCCTTGCCTTCACCCCCGCGGCGAACGCGTCGTCCGGGGTCGACGTCCCGGATGTGCTGGCCAACGCCATCGCCCACCAGGTCAAGGGCAAGAACGTCAAGAAGCACCTGAACAAGTTCCAGGAGATCGCCACCGCCAACGGCGGCAACCGCGCGGCGGGCACCTCCGGGTACGACGCCTCGCTGGCATACGTGCAGGACAAGCTCCGCAAGGCCGGCTACCGGACCTCCACCACCGACGTGGAGTTCGTGACCGGCTGGACGGAGAACAGCGCCCCGGTCCTGGAGCGGACGTCGGCCCCGGCCAAGACCTACACCCCCACCACCGACTTCGTGACGGTGCAGCCCTCCAGCTCCGGTGACGTCACCGCGCAGATCCAGGTGGTCGACCCGGTCCTCCCGCCGACGCCGACCCCCAGCTCCACGGCGGGCTGCGAGCCCGAGGACTTCAACGGGTTCGTCGCCGGCCGGATCGCGCTGATCCAGCGCGGCACCTGCCCGTTCATCGACAAGGCCACCAACGCCAAGGCGGCGGGCGCGTCCGGCGTCATCTTCTTCAACGAGGGCCAGCCGGGCCGTACCGACCCGTTCACCTTCGACATCCGGGAGTGGCGCTTCGGCTTCCCGATCGTGTTCGCCAGCTTCGCCGTCGGCTCGGACCTGGCCTCCACCCCGGACGCGACCGTGCACCTGAAGGTCGACGCCACGACCACGCTCGGCCACACCAAGAACCTCATCGCCGACTCCCGCTGGGGCAAGAGCGGTGAGATCGTGATGGTCGGCGCCCACCTGGACAGCGTCCCCGAGGGTCCCGGCATCAACGACAACGGCTCCGGCAGCGCCGCCATCCTGGAGACCGCGCTGAAGATGGCCTACGTGCCCACCAAGTACAAGCTCCGCTTCGGCTTCTGGGGCGCCGAGGAGCTGGGCCTGCTCGGCTCCGAGCAGTACGTGGCCGGTCTCTCCCAGGCCGAGAAGGACAAGATCCGTCTCTACCTGAACTTCGACATGGTGGCCTCGCCCAACGACGCCACGTTCCTCTACGACGGTGACGACTCCGACGCAGAGGGCGCGGGCCCCGGCCCGGCCGGCTCCGCCGAGATCGAGAAGCGCCTGGAGAACTTCTACACCAAGCGCAGCCTGCCCTTCGAGGGCACCGACTTCGACGGCCGCTCCGACTACGGCCCGTTCATCGCCAACGGCATCCCGTCCGGCGGCATCTTCACCGGCGCCGAGGGCATCAAGACGCCCGAGCAGGCCGCCAAGTTCGGCGGCACCGCGGGCATCGCCTTCGACCCGTGCTACCACTCCGAGTGCGACACGATCACCAACATCAGTGACGCCGCCCTGGAGCGCAACTCCAAGGCAGTCGCCTACACCTCGTCGTTCTTCTCCTTCGACCTGTCCGACATCCCCGACCGCAACGCCGCCGCCCTGGCGAAGTCCGCGACCACCTCCTCCGCCGGGCACTCCCACTCCCACGGTGAGGCGGCCAAGTAAGACGAGCTCGAGTGAGGCAGGCTCGAGTGAGGCAAGCAGGGCCAGAGACGGCCTGAACCGAGCGTGACCCGGCAGGGTCGCCGCTCACGCGCACCACGATGTACGGCGCGCGCCCCGACCGGGGTGCGCGCCGCTCGGGGGACCCCCCACCTCAAACCCGAGGAGCACCCCATGCGCACTCTCCGGGCCATCGGAACGGCAGTGATCCTGGCCCTTCCCCTGGCGTTCACCGCACCCGCGACCGCCACCGCCGCGGCGGCGCCCGACATCTCCCTGGCCGCCGTCAAGGCACATCTGAACGAGTTCCAGACGATCGCGAACGCCAACGGCGGCAACCGCGCCCACGGCCGCCCCGGCTATCTCGCCTCGGCCAACTACGTCAAGGGCAGACTGGACGCGGCAGGGTTCACCACCACGCTCCAGTCCTTCACCTACAACGGCGCGACCGGCTACAACGTCATCGCCGAGTGGACCCGGGCGGGTGACCCGAACGACGTCCTCATGGTCGGCGCGCACCTCGACAGCGTGACCGCCGGGCCGGGCATCAACGACAACGGCTCCGGCAGCGCCGCCATCCTGGAGACCGCCCTGGAGGTCGCCCGCCAGAACCTCACCCCGGCCAAGCGCCTGCGCTTCGCCTGGTGGGGCGCCGAGGAGCTGGGCCTGCGCGGCTCGCAGTTCTACGTCAACAACCTGCCCGCCGCCGAGCGGTCGAGGATCAAGGGCTATCTGAACTTCGACATGGTGGGCTCGCCCAACCCCGGCTACTTCGTCTACGACGGCGACAACTCCGACGGCACGGGCTCGGGCCCCGGCCCGGCGGGCTCCGCCCAGCTGGAGCGCACCCTCCAGGACTACTTCACCTCGATCGGCGTACCCACCCGGGGCACGGACTTCGACGGCCGCTCCGACTACGGCCCGTTCATCGCCGTCGGCATCCCGGCGGGCGGCACGTTCACCGGCGCCGAGGGCATCAAGTCCAGCGCCCAGGCCTCGCTCTGGGGCGGTACGGCGGGGCAGGCGTTCGACCGCTGCTACCACCGCTCCTGCGACACGACCGCCAACATCAACGACACCGCGCTGGACCGCAACGCCGACGCCATCGCCTACGCGGTGTGGACGATCGCGACCGCGACCCCGCCGGTGGTCGTCTGGCAGGACACCTTCGAGGCGGACAACGGCTGGACGGTCAACCCGGGCGGCACCGACACCGCCACGACCGGCGCGTGGGAGCGCGGCGACCCGGCGGCCACCACCTCCAGCGGCGCCAAGCAGCTGGGCACCACGGTCAGCGGGAGCAACGACCTGGTCACCGGACGTCTGGCGGGAGCCTCGGCGGGTGACTACGACATCGACGGCGGCGTCACCAGCGTCCGGTCACCGGAGATCACCCTGCCGACGGGCGGAACGCTGAACCTGTCGCTGTCGTGGTACCTGGCGCACGGGTCGAACTCCTCCAGCGCCGACTACTTCCGCGTCAGCGTCGTCACCTCCGCGGGCACCACACAGGTGTTCCAGCAGCTGGGTGCGGCGACCAACCGCAACGGCGCCTGGGCGACGGCCACGGCGAACCTGTCCTCCTACGCCGGGCAGACCGTCCGCATCCTGATCCAGGCCGCCGACGCCTCCGGCGCCTCGCTGGTCGAGGCCGGAGTGGACGACGTCAAGATCACTCGATAGCGACCGCCGAGATACGGCCGCGCCCGGACGGGCGCGGCCGTACTCGTGTCCGGGTACGGCCGCGCCGGCCATCCGGAGCCGTCGCGGCCGTGCACAGTCAGTGGCGGCCGTGCACGGTCATTGGAGGTCTTCGAGATTGTCGTCCTCGTCGGAGGCCTCGTCACCGTCCTGGGCCCCTTCGGCGGCCGACTGCAGAAGCGGGTCGTTGTCATCGGTCTTGGGGCGGCTTTCCTCTGGCATCGTCATAGTCGGCCGATGCCCCCCGGCGCCCCGTTTAATGTCCTATTTAATACCGTAAGTCACCCAAGCTTGGATTCGTCCGGTCCTCTCCGGGGAACCGTCCTGTCTCACACGAAACAGGACTGAAGGAGAGCGTCATGCCTGAGCCGCAGCAGCCAGAACTCCGGCGATCCGAACGGGGAGGCACCTCCGACAAGGACAACACCGGCATTTCCCAGTCGCGCTCCAGCAAGGGCCGGAGCGCCGGCCGCCCACACGGCACCGACAAGGGGCACCGGGGCGGAGGCAAGGGGGGCGGCGTACCGCCCGACCAGCAGCCCCCGCACCCCGCCTGACCACTGACCACATCCGGAGATATATAGCTTTTTGTCCGCTTTAAGTGGGGTATGAGTCCTCACACAAGCGCGAAGGGGGATCTCATGAGCAAGACGGTGGCCGATGTGATGACGGCCAATCCCGCGACCATCGACGCCGGGCAGCCCGTGTCCGTCGCGGCCCGGATCATGAGCAGCGAGGACACCGGGGCGGTCATCATCACCAACGACGGGGTGATCAGCGGGATCGTGACCGACCGCGACATCGCCGTCCGCATCGTGGCCGAGGACAAGGGACCCGACACTCCGGTCCAGGACGCGTGCAGCGACGACCTCGTGACCGTCGGGCCCGACACCAGCCTGGAGCAGGTCGTCCAGCTGATGCGTTCCAGGGCCGTACGCCGGATGCCGGTGGTCGAGAACAACAAGGCCGTGGGCATCGTGAGCATCGGCGACCTCGCGATGGAGCGCGACCCCGACTCGGCCCTGGCCGACATCTCCGCCGCCGAGGGCAACCAGTAGGTCCGGGATCCGGCCTCTCATGGACGGAGCCGGGATCGCCTTCCGGCGGTCCCGGCCTGTCCGCGTGGGAAGCAGCCGGGTTCCCGCCGGCCACCGGCGGTGCCAACGCGTGTGAGCCGCCTCCGCAGGGGAATCGGCAGCTCACCACCAATGGGAGGGAGATGGTGACGTCATGGCCTCGGAGCCGTCCGTCGTCACCAGCCTGTCGGAGCTCACCACGCTGCTCGGCAGGCGGCGGGGACTGTTCATCCGGTGGTCCAAGGACCTGAACGGCAACGGCGAGCACGGTGGCAGCCGGGACTCCCTCACCGGAGCCGAACTGCCCGGCCTGTCCGCCAGCCCTCTGGACATCGAGGCTTGGTGGGGCGAGCGCCCGGTGCGGTTGTGGGCCGCCCGGCGGCTGCACGACTACTCGCACCTGCGGCGTGACCGCGGGCCCGGGGTCAAGGCGTGGGTGCTGCACGGGGAGGAGGTGGGCCGCGGCCCCGACAACGAGCCGCTCATCGAGTACGACGAGGTGGTGGCCGTCGTCGACGACGCGGTGATGAAAGAGGCGAGCGAGCTCGTCGACGACCAGGGATGTCCCGAATGGGGGCCACTTGACCGCGGCCGCGGAGCCCCCAGGCTGACGGGCTGACGGGCTGACGGGCTGACGGGCCGGAGCCGTACCACCGACACCCCGCGCTGACGGGCCGGCGCCGCACCGCCGACACCCCGCGCTGACGGGCCGGCGCCGCACCGCCGACACCCCGCACCGGCCGATGGCCCGCTCTCCGGCATATCAACCGAAAGGTCGAGTCACAGCCTTCACCTCCCTCCGCTAACCTCTCGGAGGTCACGCACGCGCTGGACGGAAGGCATCCACGTTGATCGGCTGGTTCGAAGCGGTGGTCCTCGGGGTCATCCAGGGACTCACCGAGTTCCTCCCCATCTCCTCCAGCGCCCACATCAGAGTCGTGTCGGCCCTGTTCGGCTGGGAGGACCCGGGCGCCGCGTTCACCGCGGTGATCCAGCTCGGCACCGAGACGGCGGTGCTGATCTATTTCCGCAAGGAGATCTGGGAGATCATCTCCACCTGGACCCGGGCGTTGTGGACGCCGGAGCTCCGCTCCCACCACGCCGCCAGGATGGGCTGGTACGTGATCGTGGGAACGATCCCGATCCTCATCCTCGGCCTGCTCTTCAAGGACAGCATCGAGACGGTCTTCCGTGACCTGCGGCTGATCGGAACCACGCTGATCGTCTTCGGTCTGATCCTCTGGCTCGCCGACCACACCGCCCGCAACAAGCTCACACTGGAGAAGCACCTCAGCTTCACCCACGCCATCCTGTACGGCCTGGCGCAGTCTCTCGCCCTGATCCCCGGCGTCTCCCGGTCGGGCGGCACGATCACCGCGGGCCTGCTGCTCGACTACCGCCGCGAGGAGGCCGCCAAGTACTCCTTCCTGCTGGCCATCCCCGCCGTGCTGGGCGCCGGCGTACTGGAGCTGTTCGAGATCGGCGAGGGCCAGGCCCCCGACTGGGGACCGACGATCCTGGCCACGCTGATCTCCTTCGCGGTCGGCTACGCGGCGGTGGCCTGGTTCCTGAGGTACATCAGCACCCACCGCTTCACCGGCTTCGTGATCTATCGCATCATCCTCGGCATCGTCATCATCGCGCTGGTGAGCTTCGGGGTTCTCGACCCGTCCGCTTAGACGAGTGGGCCCTGGGGTCGCAGGGGCGGGTACGGCGGCGCGTGCCGGGTGGGGTGGGTCTCCGGTGGACCGGGTGCCGCCCACCCGTGAGGCGCGTCCGTGGCCGGCCGGGTGGGCAGCACCCGGCCCGCCGCGCACCGCCATACCCGCTTCCGACCTCAGGACTCACCCGCCCCGGGAGTGTCGCCGTCGGCGCGCTCCGGATGCCCGGGGCGCGCCGTACCCTCGCGATCCCCCGTGCCCCCGCCGTACTCCGGATACCTGGCCCGGAACGCGGCGGCCTGCTCGTAGGCGGTCACCACGGCCGCGAACATCGCGGCCGGCGCGGCCGCGGCGACCAGCGGCCAGAGCGCGGCGGCCGGGAACATCACCAGCGCCACGATCGTCACGGCGCAGACGGCGACCCAGACGCCCGGGCGGCCCAGCGCTCTCCGCAGCCTCACCACGTTCGCCGCCATTCGTACCAGGGGCCTTCCAGGTGCTCGTAGGACGTCTCAGGCTCCTCCGGAGGGGCGCCGGCGGGGAACCAGGCGAAGCCGTGGGTGTCGAGGAAGCCGGTGTCCGGCAACCCGAAGCTCACGCCGCCGCCGGTCTTGACGACCGACGAGACGGAGAACAGCCCGATCCGACGGCTGCCGCCCTCGGGCTCGGCCCCGGTGCTCACCGCCTGCGCCGCCTGTTCCAGGCTCGCCCTGGAGAGCGCGAACCGGACGTCCTGGGGAACGCCCGCGGAACCGAGTCCGGCGACCACGGCCGCCATGAGCGGTACCGCCGCCCAGCGCGCCCAGTGCCGGCGCAGCCCCGGACGGCCGTCCGCGCGGGCCAGCCCCACCACGAACCGGGGGATCCAGATGACGGCCAGTGTCAGCGCCAGGACCCCGCCCAGCAGAGCCGGCCCGAAGTATCCGCCCGGGGCGCTGACGCTGTACAGCAGGAGCAGACCGGTGAGCGCGCCGAGCGGGAGCAGCCACCGGCCGGGCGGACCGGTCAGCGCCCTGGTGAGCAGCGGCAGACGGGGCTCCGGCGGTGTCATCGGCGGATCCGGCGGTCGAAGGGCATCGGCGAGTCCGGCGGTGTCATCGGAGGGTCCGGCGGTCGAAGGGCATCGGCGAGTCCAGCGGTCGAGGGCGTCGGCGACCGCGCACATCATGCGAGATCTCCGCACGTCAGGCGGGTTTTCGGACCATCCTGTCACGCGCCCCGGGGGCGGTCGTCCTCCCGCTCACCGACTCCCCGTCCCCCGGCAGGGGGATGACGGCCCGTCAGGCGCTGGAGGTCCTGCGCCCCAGGGGGACCCTGCTGGCCAGGGCGAACACCGCACCGAAGCACGCCCACGCCAGGACGTAGGCGACGGGGGTGGCCCAGGAGGCTCCGACGATGTCCTCCAGCGTGGCGCGGCCCTCGAAGTAGAGGACCAGGCCGGCGGCCGCGCCGGGGATCGCTCCCCACCAGCGGCGCCACCAGACCTCGTTGGTCATGACCTCGAAGAAGACCAGCCCGAGCGGGCCGAACAGCACGAGTTTGAGCGGGGCCGGCCCCTCCCCGTCCGTCTCCCCCACCAGCCAGGCGAACAGCATGATCGCAATGGCGGAGAGCACGAGCAGGCCGACCGTCTCCCCGAGCGGGGCGGGGTCGTCACGCGGGTCGGAAGCTTCAGCCGGTACGGGTGGTTCCGTCACGATCTACATCCTGCCCGACGGGGAGGGTGTCCACGTGCGCCAGACGGGTCCGCCACAGCCGGACTCCCACCGTCAGGCAGACGACGAGGAGCACCGCCTCGGCGATCAGCAGCAGCCGTTCCGGGGTGAGGTCCGCGGGCAGGGCGCTGGCCCCCAGGAAGCCCAGGAGGGTCGCGGCGGTGGCCCATGTCGTGTCGACGGCCAGCTCGGTGAGGGCGAACCGGCGGCGGGGATAGGCCAGCCGCCCGGCCGCGAGGGTGGCGGCGGTGCGCCCGCCGGGCACGAGCCGGGCGGCCAGCAGCACCAGCGAGCCGTGCCGGTGGAAACGCTCCGGCCAGCCGTTCACCAGCCCGGGTACGGCCCGCCGCATCCGCCCCGGCACAGCCGCCGCTCCCGACGCGGTCCGTGTCATCCGTCCCGCCGGGTGCCCGGGGCCGCGACCGTGTTCGGATCCCCGCGGGCCGGTCAGGCCGCGCAGGCGGGTGCCCGCGTGGTAGGAGGCGAGGTCGCCGGTGAGGGCTCCCGCGGCCCCCGCCAGGATGACGAGGGGGATCTCCAGATCGCCGGTGACCGTGAGCGCCCCGGCGGCCATCAGCGCGCCCTCTCCCGGGATGACCGGGAAGAAGACGTCGAAGGCGGTGAGCGCGGAGATGACCAGGTACGCGAGTACGGCCGTCGCGGGCAGTTCCACGCCGTACATGGCCATCTCCTCTTTCCGGGAAACGTTCCTTCGGGAAGCGCTCTGATCGTCGTGTTTCCGGCCGGGCCGGGCGATTGCCGGATCCCGACAGTTGCCCGGCCCCCGGCTTCCGGGCTCAGGCGACGGCGGGTTTCCGGGCTCAGGCGACGGGGGCGGCGGGGGCGGGTACGGCCCTCGGCCTCGCCGGGGTGCGGGCGGGGACGGCCAGCATGATCAGGCCCGCCAGGGCCCACGCCCCCAGGACGGCCAGCGGCCGGAGCAGCGCCGCGCCGCCGAAGTGCACGACGTTGGTGACGGCGTCCGAGCCCGGGCCCACGGGCAGGAACCGGCCGATCGCGGCGTACCACTCGGGGACGAACCGGGCGCCGAGCGGGCCGCCGCTCGCCGGCAGGCCGATCGGGATGAACAGCAGGGCGGCGAGCCCCACCCCCGCCGGGCCGACGACCTTCATCAGGCCGGCGGCGACCAGGCTCACGGTGAGGACGATCCCGGCCGAGATCGCCACCAGCCCGCCGAAGCTGCCGGGCAGCGCCCCGAGCACGACGTCGGCCAGCCAGGCGTTCGCCGTACCGACCGCCAGCGCACCGGCCGTCAGCACGCCGAGGCGTCCCGCGAGACCGAGGCCGGGCACGGCGTTCGACAGCAGCACGGCCAGCGCGATCCCGGGGATGACCAGGCTGAGGACGTAGAACAGACCGGAGATGCCTCCCGCGTCACCGGGCGGGAGCGGCACCGCGTCCTCCACGGTCAGCGACCGCCCCTGGGCCTGGGCCGCGCCCTGGAAGACCTGCGTGATCACCGTCGAGGCCGTGCGCCCACCGGCGCTCGCGACCACCAGTCTGCCCTCCTGGGCCAGCAGGACCGCGTCGACGTCGCGGCCGAGGAGGGCCTCCCGTGCCGCCTGCTCGGAGGGATGGCCCTCCAGGGCGAAGGCCCCCGGCTTGCGCTGGTCCAGCGCCGCCTGGAGCTGCTGCGCCGGGGCGCCGACCACCGCGACGGGGACCCCGTGCGGCTCGGGCTTGTGCAGGGCGCCGACGAAGGAGGCGGAGAACAGCATGCCCACCAGCGTCACCGCCGCGAGAAGTGCGATGATCTTCTTCATTTTTTTCACCATCTGTTGACTTCAACCGCGTTGAATTCAACATAGGCGAATTCAACATGGTTGAATAGGGGGTGTGACGGAAGAGACACGACGACCCGGCAGGCGGCGCGGGAACGGTGAGTCCCCCCAGACGCGGGAGGCGATCCTGGAGGCCGCGCTGGCCGCGTTCGAGGAGAAGGGATACACCGCGACCACGATCCGCGGCGTGGCCACGGCGGCCGGGGTGGACCCGGCTCTGGTCATGCACTTCTTCGGCAGCAAGGACGGCCTGTTCGACGCGGCCATCCGGGGACCGGGCATGCCCCTGCGGCGGCTGCGCGACGTGTTCGGGGCCGGTCCCCCGGACGGCCTGGGAGAGCGCCTGATCCGCCGCTACCTGTCGATCTGGGACGACCCGGTGACCGGCCCCCGCCTGCACGCCGTCATGCAGGCCGCCGCCTCCTCCCCCGCCGCCGCGGGGATCCTCAAGGACTTCATGGTCGCCGAGGTCCTGCGGCCGCTGGCCGAACTCGTGACCGGCGACGACGCCGAGACCCGCGCCATCCTCGCCGCCAGCCAGATGATCGGCGTGGCGATCACCCGCTATGTGCTCCGCGTGGACCCGATGGCCGCCCTCACCACGGACCAGCTGGCCACCGCCGTCGCCCCCACCCTCCAGCGTTACCTCACCGGCGACCTCGGCCTCTGATCCGCTCCCCGTCCCCCTGCCGCCCTCAGGCGCCGGTACGGCGGGCAGCCGGTGAGCCCTCGTGGCCGGTTCGCGGGTGACGTCGGGGACACTGGTCGGGTGCGTTCCGAGTGGTCCGGGCTGCCCGTCCGGCATGTGCTTCCCGAGTTGACCGAGGCGCTGGAGGAGTACGGCGTGGCCGTGCTGACCGCGCCTCCCGGGACGGGGAAGACCACTCTGGTCCCGCTCGCACTCGCCGGGCTCCTGGACGGTACGGCGCGCAGGCGGGTGATCGTGGCCGAGCCGCGCAGGATGGCGGTGCGTGCGGCGGCCCGGCGGATGGCCTGGTTGCTGGAGTCGCGCGTGGGCGCGGAGGTGGGCTTCTCGATCCGGGGTGAGCGCAGGGCCGGGCCGGACACGGTGGTCGAGGTCGTCACCACCGGCGTCCTCCTCCAGCGGCTCCAGCGCGATCCCGAACTCGACGGCGTGGACGCCGTACTGCTGGACGAGTGCCACGAGCGCCACCTGGACGCCGACACCGCCCTCGCCTTCCTCCTCGACGTCCGCGCCGCTCTCCGCCCCGACCTGCGGCTGCTCGCCACCTCCGCCACCGCCGACGCGGTCCCGTGGGCCCGCCTGCTCGGCACCGGCACCGGCCTGACCGGGATGGCCCCGATCATCCATGCCTCCGGGACCCTGCACCCCGTCGCCGCGATCTGGGCGCCGCCGCCCCGGCCCACGGCGCCCCCGCACGGCCTCCGGGTCGATCCCGCCTTCCTGTCCCACGTCGCCGACGTCGTACGGCGGGCGCTGGCCGAGCAGTCCGGGGACGTGCTCTGCTTCCTGCCGGGCGTCGGCGAGATCGGCCGGGTCGCCGGAATGCTCGCCGGAATCAGCGGAAACCCTGACCTCGGCCGGAACAGGGCCTCCGGCGGCCCAACCGGCAGGAACGGCCCGAGCGGCACCGCCGGCCCCGGCCGCACCGCCGACATGAGCCACCCGAGCGGCCCAGCCGGCGCGAACGGCCCAGGGCATCCCGGCCATGTGGACGACCCAGGGCATCCCGGCCATGTGGACGGCCCAGGGCATCCCGGTGACACGGGCGGGGTCCAGGTCCTCCAGGTCCACGGCCAGGCTCCGGCCCACATCCAGGACGCGGTCCTCTCCCCCGGCCGGACGCGGCGGGTGATCCTCGCGACCTCGGTCGCCGAGTCGAGCCTGACCGTGCCCGGCGTCCGGGTCGTGGTCGACTCGGGCCTGGCCCGTGAACCGCGTACCGACCACGCCCGCGGTCTCGGCTCCCTCACCACCGTCCGCGCCTCCCGGGCCTCGGCCGAACAGCGGGCCGGGCGGGCGGGCCGCGAGGCGCCGGGCGTCGTCTACCGGTGCTGGCCGCAGGCCGAGCACGAGCGGCTCCCCGAGTACTCCCGGCCCGAGATCGCCCTGGCCGACCTCACCGGCTTCGCCCTGCAGGCAGCATGCTGGGGAGATCCCGACGGCACCGGCCTGGCGCTGCTCGACCCGCCCCCGCCCGCCGCGATGGCCGCGGCCCGCCGTACCCTGCACGCCCTCGGCGCCCTGCGCCCCCGCGACGCCTCCGGCTCCGGGAGGCCAAACGGCGGTTCCCGGAGGCCGGACGGTGATTCCGGGAAGCCGGGCGACGGTTCCGGGAAGCCGGACGGGCCGGCCCTCCCGGATGCCGATCTCCCCGGCGCTTCCGAAGGACCCGACGGCACAGCCGGCCCGGACCTCTCCGGCGCCGTCGTCACCGACCGGGGACGGCGGATGGCCACGGCCGGGGTCCACCCCCGGCTGGCCCGGGCGCTGCTCGACGTCGGCCCGCGGGCCGCCGAGGTGGTCGCGCTCCTGTCCGAGCAGCTCCCCCGGGACGCGGACGACGACCTCGTCGCGGTCTGGCGCTCGGCCCGCCGCGGCGACGACGGCTTCTCCGCCCGCTGGCGGCAGGAGGCCGCACGCCTGGCCAGAGTCGTCTCCCACGGCGGCCCGGCGGCCGGACGGGACGACGACCCGGCCGACGCCGTACCTCCTGAAGGCCCGGCGACCGGACGGGACGACGACCCGGCCGGCGCCGCGCCCCGCGGCGGCCACGCCGCCGGGCGGTGGGACGACGACCGTCTGGCCGGGACGGTCGTGGCGCTGGCCTATCCCGAACGCGTGGCCCGAAGGCGGGGCGGCGCCTATCTGATGGTCTCGGGGACCGCCGCCGAGACGTCACGGGGCTCGCGGCTCGGTACGGCGCAGTGGCTGGCGGTCGCGGTCGCGGACCGGCCCTCCGGGGCGGCGACCGCCCGGATCCGGCAGGCCGTCGTGATCGACGAGGAGATCGCCAGGCTCGCCGCCGCGCCCCTGCACGCCTCCGGTGACGAGATCGCCTGGCGGGTCCCTCCGGGACAGCGGCAGGGCGACGTCTCGGCCCGCCGGGTCGAGCGCCTCGGGGCCGTCGAGCTGTCCTCCCGCCCCCTGCATGACGCCGACGTCGCGCCCGCCGTACTGCAGGGTCTGCACACCGAGGGCGTGGCGCTCCTGAGCTGGTCCCCCGAGGCCGTGGCGCTGCGCGAGCGGCTGGCCTTCTGCCACCGCGCGCTCGGCGACCCCTGGCCCGCGGTGGACGACGCCTCCCTCGTCGAGGCCGCCGGGCTGTGGCTGGAGCCCGAGCTGTCCCGCGCCCGCCGCCGCTCCGACCTGGAGCGCATCGACGTGGCCGCGGCCCTGCGCCGGCTGGTGCCGTGGAGCGCCCGGCTGGAGGACGTGGCCCCGGAGCGGATCGAGGTGCCCAGCGGGTCGCGGATCAGGATCGACTACTCCGGCGAGCGGCCGGTTCTCGCCGCCAAGCTGCAGGAGCTGTTCGGCTGGGACGAGGCCCCGAGCGTCGCCGGGGTGCCCCTGGTGGTCCACCTGCTCTCCCCCGCGGGCCGTCCGGCCGCCGTGACCGGCGATCTCTCCTCGTTCTGGCGGGAGGGCTACCGCGCGGTCCGCGCCGAACTGCGCGGCCGCTATCCGAAGCACCCCTGGCCCGAGGACCCCCTGTCCGCCGTGGCGACCCGCCGTACCAACCCCCGCCGCTGAGACCGCCGCAGGGTCATCGGCCATTCACGCCGGGAACCGTCACCTGCCCGCGCCGTATTCGTCCTCGCCGAGATCGAAGGCGACGTCGGCGATGGAGTCGAAGAAGGACGGGAGATAGATGCAGGAGACGTCCGCCCCTCCGCAGATCTTGTGTTTCCGGTTGAAGTCGACGTGCGACTCGGCCCTCATCGGGTGGGCGAACTCCACGATCGCGGCGGCTTCGAGCGTCGGGGGAAGCCCGTCGATGATCTTGCGGGCTTTCTCCGCCACATGTTCGTCACGGCCGTTGCCGCCGTCCACGGCCGCGAGCGCACCGCTCCTACGATCTAGATCGAATCAGGTACGGCGCACCTTATCCCCCGGAACCGGCACGAGCGGAAGAGATCAGGCGGAGAGGCGGTCCTGGGTGGGGATGATGTCCTCCAGCCGGGTGACGGGCATGTCGTAGGAGGTGACCGTGGCGTTGAGGGCGGTGGCCAGGGACACCGCGGTGCGGTAGAGCAGTTCCAGGCCCGGGTGGCCGGCCAGGTCCTTGGCGTCGAGCTCCAGGTCGATCACGTGGTCCTCGGGGTCCATCAGGTCGGAGGTCGGCCAGCTGTAGGAGGCCTTGACGACGCTGCCCGGCCCGCCCTCGAAGGAGCACATGCCCAGCTCGTGGTCGTGGCGGACGGTCCGCTCGCCGAGGACGGCGCGCACCAGGCCGGCCACCTCCTCGCAGTCGAGCACCCCGCGCTTGGGGCCCAGGTTCACCTGGACGTCGACGTAGTCGTCCTGGATCTCCGGCGGGTACAGCGCCCCGCCGATCCGGCTGGCCAGGGCGTTGAGCACGAAGCGGGCCGCGTGCTTGTTGCCGTTGCTGGCGATGACGGCCCCTCGCCGGTCGGCCGGGATGCCCGCCTTGGCCGCCACGCCCTCGGTGACCTCCACCCAGCACACCCGGGTGCCGTTCGCGACGAACCAGCCGTCCGAGACCTTGAGGCCGGGGTCGTACTGGCGGAGCAGGCTTTCCAGCCGGGCCGGCTCCGGGGGCCGGTGGGTGAGCAGAGCGGGGTTGAGGCGGAGCCGGCGTGCCGTGCTGTTGAGGAACCACATGGTGTCCAGTATCAGGGCATTCACTTGCGTTTCACTTGAAAGCCCCAGGCCACAGGCCGTACGGCAGGCCGCAGGCCCGTGCCGCGGGGACCTCCCTCCCCGGTCCGCCGTCGTCCGGCGTGCGCGCGGCGGCGCCGCATTAGCTATCGTGGTGATATCACTTCGATAGCAAAGGTGGGATTCATGGAACGACACGCCTTCCGGGTCAGCGGATTCGCGGTCCTGATCGTCCTCCTCGTCCTGGGCGGGGCCGTCGCGGTGGCCGGATCGGCCGCCGCGGGCGCGGAAGGAGCGGCCGTCGCCGCGGTGATCTGGTTCGGCGTCGCGGTGCTCGTCTCCACCGGGTTCACGATCGTCAACCCCAACGAGGCCAAGGTCGTGCAGTTCCTCGGCCGCTACATCGGCACGGTGAGCCGGGCTGGCTTCCAGTGGGTCATGCCGTTCACCACCAAGCAGCGCGTCAGCCTGCGGGTCCGCAACTTCGAGACCGCCAAGCTCAAGGTGAACGACGCGAGCGGCAGCCCGGTGGAGATCGCCGCGGTGGTCGTCTACAAGGTCACCGACACCGCCAAGGCCGCGTTCTCCGTCGACGACTACGAGGAGTACGTCGCGATCCAGTCGGAGGCGGCCGTGCGGCACCTGGCCACCAGCCACCCCTACGACTCCCACGAGGAGAGCCGCACCAGCCTGCGCGACGGCGCCGAGATCGCCGGGGAGCTCACCACCGAGCTGCGCGAGCGCACCGAACTCGCCGGAGTCGAGGTGCTGGAGGCGCGGATCACCCATCTGGCCTATGCTCCGGAGATCGCACAGGCCATGCTGGTCCGCCAGCAGGCCGCCCAGGTCGTCGCGGCCCGCACGCACATCGTCTCCGGCGCCGTGGGCATGGTCCAGCTCGCGCTGACCAGACTGGCTGAGGAAGGTGTCGTGGATCTCGATGAGGAGCGTAAGGCGCAGATGGTCTCCAACCTCCTGGTCGTCCTGTGCGGCGACCGGGCGACGCAGCCGGTGGTCAACGCCGGCAGTCTCTACTCCTGACCATGCCTGAACGCAAGAAGCTCCTGCTCAGGCTCGACCCGGCCGTCTACGACGCGATCGCCAAGTGGGCGGCCGACGACCTGCGGAGTGTCAACGCCCAGATCGAGTACGCGCTGCGCCTGGCGTTGAAGGAGTCCGGCCGCGTCTCCCGCAAGGACACGTCATCCGATTGAGACGTAGCGCACTTCCCTCCGCGATATCCGCAGGCCCACACTCGGTGCATGTCGTGGGTGGGAAAGTCCGCAGCGGATATCGCGGAGGCCGTGCGACGGGGCAAGGTCACCGCTCCGGCGGTCGTCGAGGAGCACCTCGGCGCGATCGCCGAGCGTGACGGGCGCATCGGGGCGTTCCGCAAGGTCCTGGCCGAGCGGGCCCTCGCCGAGGCGCAGGTCGTACAGGAGCGGGAGGATCTGGCGGAGCTGCCGCTGGCCGGGGTGCCGGTGGCGGTCAAGGACAACGTCCCGGTCCGGGGGGAGGCTCTCCGCGTCGGCTCGGCCGCCACGCCCGGCACCCCCGCGGCCGAGGACCATCCCGTGGTGGCCAGGCTCCGCGCGGCCGGCGCGGTGGTCGTCGGGATCACCAACGTGCCCGAGCTGTGCCTGGCCGGGTTCTCCGACAGCGTGTACGGCGTGGTGCGCAACCCGTGGGACCCGGAGCGCACCGCCGGCGGGTCGTCGGGCGGCAGCGCCGCGGCCGTGGCGGCCGGGATGGTCCCGCTGGCCCACGGCGCCGACGGGCTGGGCTCGCTGCGCATCCCCGCCGCCTGCTGCGGGGTCGTCTCGATCAAGCCCGGCCTGGGAGTGGTCCCGCCGCCCGAGCCCGGCTGGCACGGGATGTCGGAGAACGGGCCGATCGCGACGACGGTGACCGACCTCGCCCTGGCCCTGGCCGTGATGTCCGGTGACATGTCCCTGGCCACGCCGGGGAAGATCGAGACGCTCCAGGTGGACGACGAGATCGACGACTACCCGGGCGGGCTGACCACCTCCGAGCCGCTGCGGCTGCGCGTGGCCGTCGCGCCGTGCCCGCTGCCGCCGGGGTTCACGGTGGACGAGCGGTTCCAGGAGGCGGTGACCGACGCCGCCGGCGTGCTCGGCGAGGCCGGGCACACAATGGTCGGGCACGGCGAGCGGATGCCCGTCTGGCTCGGTTCCGCCGCCGTCGCCACGTGGTTCGCCGTCGCCGAGGAGGACGCCCGCGGGCTCGACCGGCACCTGCTGGAACGACGGACCAAGGCCCTGGCCCGCACCGGCCGGGTGCTGGGCGCGTTCGGGCTGGACGGCTCGCGGGGCCGTGACCGCTGGCGGGCCAACGGGGCCGACCAGTGGTTCGGCAACGCCGACGTGCTCGTCACCCCGACACTGGCCATGGTCCCGCCGCCCGCGGAACGCTGGGGCCGCCGCGGCCTGCTCAGGAACGCCCGCGCCAACCTGACCTACGCCCCCGCCACCGCGGCCTGGAACATGGCCGGCTGGCCCGCGCTGACCGTCCCGTACGGCCGGCACCCCAGCGGCGTGCCCATCGGCGTGCAGCTGGTGGCCGCGCCCGGCGGCGAGGCCCAGCTGCTGATCCTGGCCGCCCAGCTTGAGGCCGCCCGCCCCTGGCCCCGCCACGCCCCGCCCGCCTGACCCCCGAGATAATCAGTGCAGATCAGGCCATGGCCGGTGATACCGTTCCGAGCGTTGGCCGCGGGACTCCGGTGCGACTTCCGGAAACCGCCTGTGAAGCGACTCTTTCGCCGTTCGCCCCATCATTCCCCGGCCAACCCCCCACCTGAAGGACCCCGACCCCGACATCGGAGGGGCTCCCGTGAACGACGTGATCGCCTGCGAGGACGTGCTGCTGTTCGTCAACGCCGCGATCACCTCCACCGGGCAGCGGGAGTTCCGCTCCACCGCGGGCGAGCAGCGGCTCTCACTGGACTTCCTGCACCGCTACATCATGGGCAACTACCGGGAGGTCTACTCCGCGGCCCTGGCGCTGGAGATCAACGACCACAACGCCGCGCTGATCGCCCGCAACCTGCTGGCCGACGGAGCGACCGAGCGGGAGGGCCGCCTCATCGCCCGGCGCCTGCGGACGATGGCGCCGCAGCGCGTCTACGCCCTGTTCACCGAGCTGCGCCGGGCGGGCGTCAACAACCGCAGGACCCGCGCCGTCATCGGGGAGTGGCTCGGCGAGCGCCCGGACCTGGCCTTCGACGCCGTCAAGTACCGCCGCGCGCTGAAGGAGGCCGTACGGCACGCCCACCTGCGCCTCCCCGGCGAGCTGGGCGACTTCCTGTTCGCCCCGCGCCGCCGTGCCCGCCTCGACGCACCCCTCCTCGACGCCTGGCGCCGCGCGCACCACGAGACCAGGGCCGTCTACGAGCTGCCCTACACGGTCGCCGAGGGTTTCGCCGCGCGGCACCGGATCCCGCGTGAGCGGTTCCTCGCGGCCATCGCGCCCCGGATGACCCGGCTTGAGCGGTTGCGCTCCGGCAGCGCCCCGGACCTGGCCGCGATGCCGCTGGTCCGGCTGGCCTCCTACGCGCTGGCGCTGCCGCACGAGGAGCGCGTGAGCCGCCGCGCCGAGCTGCACGCCGCGCTGCGCGCCTCGGCCGTGCGCGCCGCGGGCGGGCGCGCTGGCTCGTGGGGGCGGGTGACGGCCGTGCTGGACGACAGCTTCTCCTCCTACGGCTCGGGCCACAAGCGCCGCCGCCCGCTCGCGGTCGCGCTGGGCTGCCACTACCTGCTGCGGGAGCTGGCCGGGCAGTACCGGGCGATGTGGCTGTCGCACCGCGGCGATCCGCTGCTGGTACGGCCGGCCGGCGCGACGCCGCTGGGCGAACGGCTGCTCGACGCCCTGGAGACGCGGCCCGACCTGCTGGTCGTCGTCTCCGACGGCTGGGACAACGCGCCGCCCGGCCTGGCCGCGGAGGTGCTGCGGGTCTGGCGGGAGCGCATCGACCCCTCCGCCGGCGTCGTGCACCTGAACCCGGTCTACGACGCCGGCGGCTTCGACGTGCGCCGCCTGTCGCCGGAGACGCCCACCGCGGGCATCCGGGACGCGGAGAGCCTTCCGGCGCTGGTGGAGCTGGCCCGCTTCGCCACCGGCCGCGCCGGTTACGCCTCGCTGCTCGGCTATCTCGGAGAGCGGACGGCCGAGCGGTGATCGACCTGACCGGGCTGCGGGCCCGTCCCGCGCAGTGCTGGGGCGCGATCAGGCTCGTGCCGCTGGTCCGGTCCGAGCCGATCACCGACCTGCGGCTGCACCCGCACGTCTACGACCGGGAGATCACCGCGGTCGCGCTGCCGGACAAGACCGTCTACACCTCCTACATCCCGCACGCCATGGTCGCCTCCTGGACCGATGACGGCACCGCCGCGGCGGCCTACGGCACCCAGCTGGGCGAGCTGATCGACCGCATGGACCTGCACCTCACCCGCAGGATGGTCCGCCGGGCCGAGCCCGGCAGGGTCCGCTTCCTGCCGCTGCACCTGGCCATGGAGGGGTTCCTCGCCCTGCACTTCGGCGGTCCGCCGATCGCCTGGCGGGAGTGGTCCAGGCAGGCGGTCAGGGACGGGCTGTCGCCCCGCGAGGAGGCGGCCTACAGCGGCGCCGAGGTGCGCGGTCTGGACGACGCGCTGCGCGTCTTCGAGATCCACGAGGGCCAGTGCGGTCTGGTGGTCTACGCCGGGGACGTCCTGGCCGGGGCCACCGTGGTGCCGCACCCCGACGACTACCGCGCGCTGCACCCCTCGCTCGTGCGTGACATGTACGGCGAGCTGATCTACCACAGCGCCATGCACTCCTACCCGGTCCCCGACTTCACCGCCCGGCTCGGCTCGCCGTCCACGGTCGCCGGCCTGCGCGCCGCGGTCGCCCGCGCCCACACCGAGTGGGACGGCTTCCACGCCTCCGTCATGGCCGCGGGCCTGCTGGAGGGCGCCCACGCCTTCCGGAGGGTCCGCCGCCTGGGCCGGTTCACGCTGTCGCGCTTCCTGCCGTCGTTCGAGCGCCGGCGCGACAACCACATCGGGGAGGTCGTCACCGACCACCGGGGCGCGGTCGCCTATCTGAAGACCTTCCGCCTGTCGGAGGCCCAGACCAGGCGCGGCCACCTGCTGACCCGCCTGGAAGCCCACGACTGGCATCTGGAGACCGCCGCCCGGGAGATGGACACCGACGCGGCCGGGCTGGCGCTGCGGATCGAGCGGGCCGGTCTCGGCCACCTGCTGCGCCAGGACGTCCTGGACGGCTATCGCAAGGCGAAGGCCGGGCAGGCGCCGTCACGCGGGTGACGGCGCCTGCCGTACGGCGCCTTTCGCACCTTCCGTACGGCGGGTCAGACGCCGGTGGGGTGCCAGACGGTCTTGGTCTCCAGGAAGGCCGTCATGCGCTTGAGGCCGGGGTCGGCGTACCAGTCGGCCGCGGCCGGGCGCAGGACGCGCTTGAGGTTCTCCGCCGCGGCCTGCTCACACGTGATCGCCAGATCCTCGTCGGCGACGCCGGTCAGGTCGACGGCGTTGACGTCCATGTGCGCGGCCAGCCAGGGGGCGATCTCCTTCACCGAGCCGGTGAGGACGTTCACCACGCCGCCGGGCAGGTCGGAGGTGGCCAGCACCTCGGCCAGCGTGATCGACGGCAGCGGCGCCCGCTCGCTGGCGACCACGACGCAGGTGTTGCCCGTGACGATCACCGGGGCGATCACCGAGACCAGCCCGAGCAGCGGCTCGTCCGGCGCGATCACCGCGACGACCCCGGTCGGCTCCGGCGAGGAGATGTTGAAGTACGGCCCCGCGACCGGGTTGGCCGCCCCGGCCACCGACGTGATCTTGTCCGACCACCCGGCGTACCAGACCAGCCGGTCGATCGCCGCGTCCACGACGTCCCCGGCCTTCTTCGTGCCCGCCTCGGCCAGCTCGGCCACGAACTGCGCCCGGCGGCCCTCCAGCATCTCCGCGATCCGGTAGAGGATCTGCCCCCTGTTGTAGGCCGTCGCCCCGGACCAGCCGCCGAAGGCCTTGCGCGCGGCCGAGACCGCGTCGCGGGCGTCCTTGCGGGAGGCCTTGGAGGCGTTGGCCAGGAACTCGCCCTTGGAGGAGGTCACGGGATAGGACCTTCCGCTCTCCGAACGCGGGAACGCCCCGCCGATGTACAGCTTGTAGGTCTTGCGCACGGCCAGCCGCGCGGCCGCCTCCGTCTTACTCATCTCCGCGCCCTCTCCGCGTGCTCTGCTGCTGTGCCAGCCGTACCGGCACGAAGATCTGGCCGCAGCGGCTCACCCCGCACCGGTGGGCGAACCAGCCGCGCGGCCCTGGACGGCCCGCCCGGGCGAAACCGTGTCCCCGGGTGCTCTGGGCCCGGCGGGCCCGGCGCCGGGGCCGGCGATGCTCACACATCGAGGTACGCCTCCAGCCCGTGCCGTCCGCCTTCCCGGCCGTACCCGGACTCCTTGTAACCGCCGAACGGCGAAGCCGGGTCGAACTTGTTGAAGGTGTTGGCCCACACCACGCCGGCCCGCAGCCGGTCCGCCATCCACAGGATGCGCGAGCCCTTCTCGGTCCACACTCCGGCCGACAGGCCGTAGGGGGTGTTGTTGGCCTTCTCCACGGCCTCGGCCGGGGTGCGGAAGGTCAGCATGGCCAGTACGGGGCCGAAGACCTCGTCGCGGGCGATGCGGTGCGACTGGGCGACGCCGGTGAAGATCGTCGGCGGGAACCAGAAGCCCCGCTCCGGCAGCGCGCACGCCGGCGACCAGCGCTCGGCGCCCTCGGCCTCGCCGATGTCGGACAGCTCGCGGACCCGGGCGAGCTGGGCCGAGGAGTTGATCGCGCCGATGTCGGTGTTCTTGTCCATCGGGTCGCCGAGCCGCAACAGGCTCAGGCGGCGCTTGAGCGACTCCAGCAGTTCCTCGGCGATCGACTCCTGCACCAGCAGCCGGGAGCCCGCGCAGCAGACGTGGCCCTGGTTGAAGAAGATGCCGTTGACGATGCCCTCGACGGCCTGGTCGATCGCGGCGTCGTCGAAGACGACGTTGGCGGCCTTGCCGCCCAGCTCCAGCGTGACCTTCTTGCCGGAACCCGCGACGCTGCGCGCGATCAGGCGGCCGACCTCGGTGGAGCCGGTGAAGGCGACCTTGTTCACGTCGGGGTGGTTCACCACGGCCGCCCCGGTCTCCCCGGCACCGGTCACGATGTTCACCACGCCCGGCGGGAGCTCGGCCTGCCGGCAGATCTCGGCGAACAGCAGCGCGGTCAGCGGGGTGGTCTCGGCGGGCTTGAGCACCACCGTGTTACCACAGGCCAGCGCGGGAGCGATCTTCCAGGCGAGCATGAGCAGCGGGAAGTTCCACGGGATGACCTGGCCGGCCACGCCCAGCGGCTTCGGGCCGGGGCCGTAGCCGGCGTAGTCGAGCTTGTCGGCCCAGCCCGCGTAGTAGAAGAAGTGCGCGGCGACCAGCGGCAGGTCCACGTCGCGGGCCTCGCGGATCGGCTTGCCGTTGTCCAGCGTCTCCAGCACCGCCAGCTCGCGCGAGCGCTCCTGGATGATGCGGGCGATGCGGAACAGGTACTTGGCCCGCTCGGAGCCGGGCATCGCCGACCAGACGCCGAAGGCCTTGCGCGCGGCCCGGACGGCGCGGTCGACGTCCTCGCCGGAGGCGGTGGCCACCTCGGCCAGCGTCTCCTCGGTCGCGGGGTTGATCGTCTTGAACGGGGCGCCCGTGCCGTCGACGAACTCGCCGTCGATGAACAGGCCGTAGGACGGCTTGATGTCGACGATGTCGCGGGACTCGGGTGCCGGTGCGTATTCGAACATCGTCAGTCCAGAGTGAAGTAGTCGGAGCCCGCGTACCTGCCGGTGGCCATCTTCTGGCGCTGCATCAGCAGGTCGTTGAGCAGGGTGGAGGCGCCGAGGCGGAACCAGTCGGGGTGCAGCCAGTCCTCACCCGCGGTCTCGTTGACCAGGACGAGCATCTTGATCGCGTCCTTGGTGGTCCGGATGCCGCCGGCGGGCTTGACGCCGACCTTGCGGCCGGTCGCCGCCAGGAAGTCGCGGACCGCCTCCAGCATGATCAGCGTCACGGAGGGGGTCGCGGCGGGCTGGACCTTGCCCGTGGAGGTCTTGATGAAGTCGCCCCCGGCCATCATGGCCAGCCAGGAGGCGCGCCGTACGTTGTCGTAGGTCGCGAGCTCGCCGGTCTCCAGGATCACCTTGAGGTGCGCCTCACCGCAGGCCGCCTTGATCGCGGTGATCTCCTCGAAGACCTTCAGATAGTCGCCCGCCAGGAACGCGCCCCGGTCGATCACCATGTCGATCTCGGCGGCTCCGGCGGCCACCGCGAGAGCGGTGTCGGCGACCTTGACGTCGAGCGAGGAGCGCCCGCTCGGGAACGCGGTGGCGACGCTGGCCACCTTCACCCCGGAGTCGCCGAGCGACTCGACCGCCTGGGCCACCAGGTCGGGATAGACGCAGACCGCCGCCACCTTGGGCACCGACGGGTCGCCCGGGTCGGGGTGGACGGCCTTGGCGCACATCGCCCGGACCTTGCCGGGCGTGTCCGCGCCCTCCAGGGTCGTCAGGTCCACCATGCGGATGGCCAGGTCGATGGCCGCCGCCTTGGCGGTGGTCTTGATCGAACGGGTGCCGAGCGTAGCGGCCCGCTGGTCGGCGCCCACGCGGTCGACTCCGGGCAGGCCGTGCAGGAAAGCTCGCAGCGTGGCGTTGGACGAGGCCACGTCAGCGAGCGAAGAGGTCATAGTTGACACCACTCCAGCATGCCGACTGGTGTGATTAGTTCCAAACTGGACGTGGCCCAGTCCTTCCACAGCTTTTCGTCAACATTCGCCGACCCCGGTGTCTCCGGCATGGCCTAAGGCGGGGGACGGGCGGTCTAGGTACCCCTGAGGCGGTCCCGACGCCGGAGATAGGGCATCCGTCCGATGTGGGGGTGGGGGCCTTAGACCGAATCTTGAGTGTGTAAGGGAATCGCACCACTCAAGGAGGCACCCGACATGGGTCCCGACATCCACTTCGACATGATGATGAACCGCCACGCCGAGCTCCGCGCCGACGCCGCCAGGTACCGCCGGGTACGCGAGGCGCAGGCCGCCAGCAAGAGCCGCTCCCGCGGCGAGCGCAACCGCGCGCTGGGGTTCCTGCGCAAGTTCAGCGCAGCATGACCGCCTCACGAGAGCCCGGCCGCCTCCTCCCGTCCGGCCGGGCATCTCAGCCCCCCTGACGCCCGCCCGGTGGTTCGCCCACCGGGCGGGCGGCGCGCCACCGGATAGGTGCGCCGCCGAATAAGGAGGAGAAACCCCGACATAAGGCATGACATGCTGGACGACATGATGGGTCGGGCGGTGAGCCCCGTCTTCGTGGGGCGGGAGGCGGAGCTCGCGGGCCTGGGCGAGGCCTTCGAACAGGCGCGCAAGAAGGCCGCCGCGGCCGTGCTCCTCGGCGGGGAGGCCGGGGTCGGCAAGACACGGCTGATCAACTGTTTCGCCGAACGGGCCGCGGCCGACGGCGCCCACGTACTCGCCGGGGGCTGCGTGGAGCTGTCCGCCGAGGGCCTGGCCTACGCCCCGTTCACCGCGGCGATCCGCCAGCTCGTCCGCGAACAGGGGGCCGAGGAGGTGGCGGCCCTGCTGCCCGAGGGGGCGGCCCGCGACCTGGCCCGGCTGCTGCCCGAGTTCGGCGAGCCCAGCGGCGACGTGGAGAGCGAGACCGCACGCGCGCGGCTCTTCGAGCAGATCCTCACCCTCCTGGAACGGCTGGCCGAACGCCGCCCCGTCATCCTCCTGATCGAGGACATCCACTGGGCCGACCGCTCCAGCCGCGACCTCATCGCCTTCCTCAGCCGCAACCTGCGCACCGCGCCGGTCCTGATGGTCCTCACCTACCGCTCCGACGACCTGCACCGCCAGCACCCGCTCCGGCCGGTGCTCGCCGAGCTCGGCCGGGTGGAGGGGGTCCTGCGGTTCGAGCTCCCCCGCCTCACCCGGGACGAGGTGGCCGCCCAGATGGCCGGCATCCTCGGCACGACTCCGGAGTTCGCCCAGGTCGGAAGGGTCTACCAGCGCAGCGAGGGCATCCCGCTGTTCGTCGAGGCCCTGCTGGAGTGCGACGGCGACTGCCGTTTCCCCGACTCCCTGCACGATCTGATCATCGGTTCCGTCGAGCAACTGCCCGACGAGACCCAGCGCGTGCTGCGCATCGCCGCCGCGGGCGGCATCCGGGTCAGCCATGCCCTGCTGGCCGCCGTCAGCGGCCTGTCCGACGTCGAGGTGGAGGACGCGCTCCGTCCCGCCATCGCGGCCAACGTGGTCCAGGTCGCCGACGGCCGCGCCTACGTCTTCCGGCACGCGCTGATCCGCGAGGCCGTCCACGACGAGCTCCTGCCCGGCGAGCACGTACGGCTGCACGCCCGCTTCGCCGAGGAGATCGAGAAGAACCGCAGGCTGGTCCCGCCGGGCCGGGCCGCGATCGAGATCGCCCACCACTGGTACGCCGCCCGCGACGACCTGTGGGCCCTGGTCTCCGCCTGGGACGCCGCCCTCAAGGCCGCCAAGACCTTCGCCTACAACGAGAAGGTGCAGCTCCTGGAGCGGGTGCTCAGCCTGTGGAGCAAGGTGCCCGACGCCGCCGACCGGATCGGCGTGGACCACACCACGGTCCTGGAGGAGGCCTCCAAGGCGGCCCACGCCTGCGGCGAGATCGACCGGGGCATGAAGTTCGTCAAGGCCGCCCTGTCCGAGCTGGACGAGGAGGCCGATCCCGAGCGGGTGGCCGAGCTGGTGGTGCGCCTCTCCCAGTTCAAGATCTCCAAGCGCAAGCCGGGGGCGCTGGAGGACCTGCGCCACGCCGAACGGCTGGTCCCCCTGCCCGGCCTGGCCCGCGCCAACGTGCTGGCCAGGCTCAGCTCCTACCTGATGTTCCAGGGCGAGGTGACGGAGGGGACGGCGCTCGCCGAGGAGGCGCTGGAGATCGCCCGCGCCCACCGCCAGGGGGACCTGGAGGCCGACCTGCTGCTCACCCTCGGCGTGGGACACTCGGTCGCCGGCCAGATGGAGCTGACGGTCGAGCTGAACGAGACCGCCCGGGCGATCGGCGAGCGCATCGGCTCCGGCCATGTCATCCTGCGCGCCCTGGCCAACAACGTGGACGCGCTGTACAACATGGGCGACGCGGCCCGCGCGGTGGAGCTCGCCCTCGAAGGAGAACGGCTGGCCAGGAAGTACGGCCGCTACCGCGTCCAGGGCACCTTCATCGCCAACAACCGGGCCGAGGCCCTGGAGTGCCTGGGCCGCCTCGACGAGGCCGCCGAGGCGGCCGAGCAGGCCCTGACCATGGATCCGACCCTGCGCACCCGGCACCACCTGCGCCGGATCCGGGGGGACGTGGCGGCCATCCGCGGCGAGACCGAGGTCATCAGGTCCGTGCTGGCCGAGGTGGACGGCTTCACCGTGGAGGAGGAGTTCACCCAGGAGCTGACCGCCAACGCCCGGCTCAAGCTGAGCCTCCACCTGCTGGAGGGCGACCCGGCGGCCGCGCTGGAGGCCGCCGAGAAGCTCCAGCTCGACACCCGGATCCTGAGCAAGCCGCTGCTGGGCTGGCGGATCCTCGTGCTGATCGCCTGGGTCTGCGACGCCGCCCAGAGCGTCGCCCCCGGCCGGGCCGCGGCGCTGCGCCGCCGGACCGAGGAGGCCGGGGCCATGATGACGGCCGACACTCCGGTGGCCGAGGCCTACCGGCTCTGCCTGGCCCGCGACCACGACGCGGCGGCCCTCGCCTGGGAACGGCTGGACCGTCCCTTCATGCGGGCCAAGTCGTTGCTGCACGCGGGGCGGGCCGCCGCCGAGGCGGGCGACCGGGAAGGCGTCGCCGTACGGCTGCGCACCGCCCATCCGATCGCCGTCGCCATGCGGGCCCGTCCGCTGATCACCGAGATCGAGGCCCTGGCCCGCCGGACCGGCGTGGCGCTCTCCCGGGACGCCGAGGATCCGCGGGAGGGGGTCGCGGGCGACGACGCCCCGGCCGCCCCGCCGCTCACCCCGCGCGAGCAGGAGGTGCTCCGGCTGGTCGCCCTGGGACGTTCGAACCGGGACATCGCCGTCGAACTGTTCATCTCGGCCAAGACCGTGAGCGTCCACGTCTCGAACATCCTGGGCAAGCTCGGCGCCTCCACCCGCGGCGAGGCCGCCGCAGCCGCCCACCGCCTGGCCCTGATCGACTGACTCCCGTCTCGCCCCGGCCCGGGTCAGGCGATGACCGGCTCCAGCAGCAGGAGGACGCCGAAGATCGCGAAGGCGGCGGCGGCGCCGTAGCGGATGGCCTTCTCGGGCAGGTTCTTGCCCAGCATGCGGCCGACCACGATGGCGAGGGCGTCGGCGGCGACCATGCCGACCGTCGAGCCGATCCACGTGCCGAACCAGCCGTGCTGGGTGGCCAGGGTGATGGTGGCGAGCATGGTCTTGTCGCCGAGTTCGGCGAGGAAGAAGGCCACGGTCACCGCGATGATCGCCGAGCGGGTGGTGCGCCGGGCCTTCTGCGCCTCGTCGTCGGTCAGTTCGTCGCCGCGCAGCGTCCAGAGCGCGAAGCCGAGGAACGCCAGGCCCGCGACGATCGAGATGGCGGTGGTGGGCAGGAAGTCCCCCACCAGGCCGCCGAGGCCGACGCTGACGAGGTGGACCACCGCGGTGGCCAGGGTGATTCCGGCCAGGACCGGCCACGGCTTGAACCGGGTGGCGAACGTCATCGCCATGAGCTGGCTCTTGTCGCCGAGCTCGGCCACGAAGATCACAGCGAGACTGATCCAGAACGCTTCCAACGCGATCGCCCTTCATGCGCATGCGACCGGGCCGGCGAGGGCACCCGGGGAGTTTCGGGCGCGCTTCGGCCCGGCGGCATTGATGTCGTATGCCTGCCAGGCCGAAGGTCTCGTCCGCCTGTCCGCGCGGGAGGGCGCGCAACCGCGCCTCTCACCGGGAACGAGGCCCGCGTGACCGGGCGCCGGGGCGCCAGTGTGTCGATCACGCGATTGGGACTACTCCCCTTCGGGTGTTTCCACCCGACCTTAACACCCGCCGGGAGCTGCTCATTCCCGCCGCGGAACCGGTCGGGGCCGGTTAGGGGCCGGACGCTACAGCCGGGTGCCGACCAGGACGGGTTCGTTGACCAGGGTCACGCCGAACTTCTCGCGCACCCCGTCGCGCACCTCGCGGGCCAGGTCGAGGAGCTCCTCCGTGGTCGCCGACAGGCCGGGGTTCGTCATGGCGAGGGTGTGCTTGGTGGAGATCCGGGCCGGGCCGCGGCGGTAGCCCTTGGGGAACCCGGCGTTCTCGATCAGCCAGGCGGCCGGGACCTTCACCCCGTCCCCGCCGGGCATGTCCCAGCGGGGGAAGCCGGGGGCGCGCAGCTCCAGCTCGGCCGCCTGGGCGGCGGTGAGGATCGGGTTGGTGAAGAACGACCCCGCGCTGCGGCTGTCCGGGTCCGCGGCGTCCAGGACCATGCCCTTGCCCGCGCGCAGCTCCAGGACCGCCTGCCGGACCTCGGCGGGCGGCACCCGCGTGCCGATCCCGACGCCCAGCCGTACGGCCAGCTCCTTGTAGGCGACGGGACCGGACAGCCCGTCCCCGGGCAGCACGTAGGTGACCGCCAGGACGACGTACCGGCCGGGGTCCTCCTTGAAGACGCTGTGCCGGTAGGCGAACCCGCACTCGGCCGCCGGCAGGTCGCGCACCTGCCCGCAGACCCGGTCGTAGACCCGCACCCCGGTGATCGTCTGCGAGACGTCCTGCCCGTAGGCCCCGACGTTCTGGATCGGCGTGGAGCCGACCATGCCGGGGATCCCCGACAGGCACTCGACGCCCGAGCGCCCCTCCGCCACGGCCCGGGCGACCAGCGCGTCCCAGTCCTCCCCGGCCTGGGCGGTGACCCGGTCGCCGTCGATCTCGACACCCCGTGAGGCGACCCGCACGACCAGCCCGTCGAACCCGTCATCCGAGACGACCAGGTTGCTGCCGCCCCCGAGCACGAGGACCGGCTCGCCCGCCCGGTCGGCCTCCGCGACCAGCTCGACGATCTCCTCGGCCGACCCGCCCTCCACGAACGCCCGCGCCGGTCCGCCCAGCCCCAACGTCGTGTACGGCGCCAGCCGTACCCCTGCCACCCGTTCTGCCATGCCACGTCCCTCGGGGGTCAATGCGAAATCCGCCGACCACCCTACGCGGCCCCCCACCCCCTCGGCACCGCCCCACCACGGAGCAAGGCAGTGCGGCATGCCCGGGGCCGGGATGTCAGGTCACAGCTCCGTTCCGCCGGTGTTCTCGCCCGATCCGGCGGGATCCTCGTCCTGGCCGCGGGGCATGGCCTCGTCGATCCGCGACGTCCCGGTGGCCCCGTCCCAGTAGCGCTGCGAGGCGGCCACCCGCTGGGGGTTGCCCTCCAGCTCGTTGTCACCGGCCCGGCCGACGAGTTCGGAGCCTTCGGGCACCTGCTCGGGGGCCGCCTCCTCGTCGGCGACCCGCTTGGCCTCGGGCTCGGGGATGGCGTGGGGAGAGCCACCCGGCGTGGCGGCCTCGGCGGCGGCGGAAGCGTCCTCGGGCCGGCCGTCGAGCCGTTCACCGGTCCTCTCCTCGGCCCGCTCAGTCACGTAACGTGGTGTTTCGCTCATTTCCTGACGCTACCCACGCACCGGGAGAAGATTCTCTCGCCCCGGCCTCACGCAGAAGCCCGGCACGACCCCACGCAGAAGCCCGGCACGGCCCGCCCCGGTGCACGCGCCCGGGCGCGGACCGGCCGAAGCCCGCCTCAGGCGAGCTGGACCACCGCGCGCGCCTTGGACAGCACCCGGGAGCCGTCGCACTTGGCCGTCAGGGCGACCACCACGCGCTTGTCCTCGAGCTTCTCCTCGATGACGCCGCTGACCGTGATCACGGTGCCGTGGTCGTCGTCGGGGACGACCACCATGGACGAGAACCGCACCCCGTAGTCGACGACCGCCCCGGGGTCGCCGGCCCAGTCCGTGACGAACCGGCCGCCCTGGGCCATGGTGAACATGCCGTGGGCGATGACGTCGGGCAGGCCGACGGTCTTGGCGAAGCGCTCGTTCCAGTGGATGGGGTTGAAGTCCCCCGACGCCCCGGCGTACATCACCAGGTTGATCCGGCGGACCGGATAGTCCGCGGCCGGGATCTCCTGGCCGATCTCGACCTCGTCGTACTTGACCGTCGCGGCCATGTCAGCCCGCCCCTCCGCGCTCGACGATGGTGTTGTAGGTGGTGCAGACGAGCTCACCCTCGACGGTCGTGACGTCGCTCCTGACGGTGATGAACTCGTTGCGGCCGACGCTGCGGATATCGGTCACGGTGGAGACGCTGACCAGCTCGTCACCGGCGTGGATGGGCCTGCGGTACTCGAAGCGCTGCTCGCCGTGGACCACCATCGCGAAGTTCAGGCCGAGCTCGGGGTCGGCCAGGATCGCCCCGCCGGACAGGCTGAACACGATCGGGAAGGTGGGCGGGGCGACGACATCGGGATGACCGGCCGCCTGCGCGGCACCCCTGTCGTGGTAGATCGGATTGCTGTCGCCGATCGCCGTCGCGAACTCCCTGATCTTCACACGGCTGACCTCATAGGGCGCGGAAGGCGCGGACGCCCGCCCGACGAAATCGCGGTTCAGAGCCATCGTGCTCCTTTACGGAATCCGAGCTGGTGAGGCCGACAGTAACAGAACAAGATTCGGGAGGTCGAGCCCCGATCGGCCACCAGGAAACCGTAGCCCGGCACGCACCGCAGCCGGCTGTCGAGCACGGTCAACACCCGCGCCGGAAAGCTGTGCGGATGCGACAATCGATCACGATAGCGGCCCGGGCGAGGTCGAGGAGGTACGGCCCCGCCATACGGACCGGGGTCCGAGCGAAAAGGTCCGGAGCACACCGGGCATGGCCATGACTGTCATGCAGACCGGGGAAAAGCAACAGACCGGCGTCCTTGGAGGGGACGCCGGTCTGCGTTGGGTATCTGAGCGCTACAGAAGTTCTCATCCTCCACCCCGAGGGGGAGGGCTTCGCAGAGACTTAGCGGGTCTCGCGGTGCGCCTGGTGCGTCTTGCAGTTCGGGCAGTACTTCTTGAGCTCAAGCCGGTCCGGGTCGTTGCGCCGGTTCTTCCGCGTGATGTAGTTGCGGTGCTTGCACTCCTGGCAGGCCAGCGTGATCTTCGGCCTAACGTCGGTGGCAGCCACTTGGGAGTGCCTTTCTACGTTCGGGACTGGGACAACCCATGCCGGGGCCCCGCTTGTGGTCGGGGCCCGGGAGGGTAGTAGCGGAGGCCGGACTTGAACCGGCGACACAACGATTATGAGCCGTTTGCTCTGCCTGACTGAGCTACTCCGCCTGGGACCGGCGAAATCGACCGGCCACCGCAAGGATACCCGACTCGCAGAGCGCCTGCGCACTTGCGCACGTCAGGACAATTCCATGGGGATTTCCCCCATTGTGCCCGTCCGTGTGCCGGGAACCTTGAGCATTTCACGGGTGGTCCTCAGACCCACCCAAGCCGAATGCCCCGACCGGACGGTCAGGGCATCGAGGCTGTGGAGCCCCCAAACGGAATCGAACCGTTGACCTTCTCCTTACCATGGAGACGCTCTGCCGACTGAGCTATAGGGGCCTGTCCGTTGCCGCTCTCGCGTTGCGGACAGGTGTAACCATACACGTCCCGAGCACACGATGCGAAATCGGATCTCCCGTGCCCCGGCCCGCCGCGACCGGGTCCCCGAGAGGATCGCAAGTCCTCACCAAGTAGGTTCCAAACGGGCCGTCGCATCGTTGCGGAGTACCACCCGCAACGATGTGAAAGGGCCCTGACATGACCCCCGACCTGCTGGGATTCACGATCGCGCACCGCGCCATGCGGGGCGACACCCGCCGCATGGCCGTCCTGGCGACGGAGCTGGCCGCCGGCCGGCAGTCCGCCGGCGCCGCCCGCGCCGCCGCGATCTCCGAGGACGTCGCGCTGCTGTGCAGGAGCATCCACCACCATCACACGATGGAGGACGAGATGCTCTGGCCGGTCATCGAGCGTTCCGCCGGCGCCGAGGTGGACCTGCGCGACCTGAGCGACGACCACTCCGAGCTGGACCCCCTGCTGGAGGAGATCACCGCGCAGGCGGCCCGCTTCGCCGCCACCCGGGACGCCTCGGCGCTCGCCACCGCGCTGACCCGGCTCGCCGACATGCTCGACGAGCACATCGAGGAGGAGGAGCGGCTCATCTTCCCGATCATCACCGAGTACGTGTCCGTGGCCGACTGGGAGACGGTCGAGAACGCGGTCCGCAAGGGCGGCAACATCAAGTTCGACCTGCCCAGGATCGAGCACTACGCCAGGCCGGACGAGCTCGCCCGGCTGCGCCGGCTGGCCGGTCCGGTGCTGACCGTCATGCTGGCGCTGCTGCGCGGCGGCTACCGGCGCCGCCAGCGGCTCATCTTCGGCCAGGCCACCTGAGTCCCCGTCACCTGAGTCCGGGCCTGAGTCCCTACTGCCTGAGCCCTTGCCGCCCGGACCCCTGCCGCCTGAGCATGTCCTCGGCCCTGCGCGCCCAGTGCGGGGAGCCGATCGCCTCGGCGACCCGCGCCGCCTTCGCGTAGTGGTCCGTGCCGTCCCGGCCGAGGAACTCGGCGAGATCGCCGAGAACGCAGGCGACCGGTCCGATGGTGATCGACCCGGACTGCAGGCCGGCCGTCTCCCCGTCCCAGGGCAGCAGCTCCCGGTAGCACCGCTCGGCCACCTCCCGGTCCCCCAGGGCCACCGCGTTCTCCGCCCGCAGCGCCAGCCGTACCAGCCAGTAGTAGTCCTGACGATGCTCCCAGTCCGGTTCCCAGAAGGAACGCGCCTCCTCGTGGCGCCCCTCGGCCGCCAGCGCCCGGACCAGGATCTCGGAGGAGTCCTGCGGGATGAGCTCGTACATGGCCGCTATCTCGTCGATGTCCTGGGGCGAGCCCGCCGCCAGCCTGGTCACGAACCGGCCGGCGACGCCGATGCCGAGCGCGTTGGCGCCCCCGGCCGCGGCCATGATCTCGGCCGTGGCCGTGTAGGAGCTCTCCGCGCGCTCGAACTCCCCCCTGATCAGCAGGACCAGGGTGTCGAGCAGCGCCAGCACGGCCAGCGCCAGCCCGAGCTGCCCGCCGGTGGAGTACTCCAGCGCCCGGTCGGCGTGGTGCCGGGCCGCGGCCAGATCGCCCCGGCCCAGGCTCACCATGAACAGGGCGTGGTGGCCCTGCATCGCGTACCCCGGCAGCCCTCCGCGCTCGCCGAGCTCCACCAGTTCCCGGCCCACCGCCTCCAGCTCCTCGCGCCGGCCCGGGGTCAGCAGCAGGAAGTAGCGGGCGTTGAGGGCCAGGCAGAGCAGTTCGGTACGGCCCGGCGCGCGGGCCAGCCGCAGGGACTCGGCGCTGTAGCGCTCGCACCGCTCGTCGTCGTGTCCCTCCAGTTCGAAGACGAGCGTGGCCAGCAGCCGGCAGCGCGCCTCGTCGTCCTGCCCGTCCCGCCCCGGCGTGGCCAGCGCCTCCTCCAGCACGGCGACGAACGGCCCGTCGACCCTCCGGTTCGGCTGGATCGACCAGGTGACCGGGGCGTCGTAGGAGGTCAGGGCCCGGACCAGCCCGGATCCCAGGTGCCGCGCCACCTCGATGGCCCGCTCCCGATTCTCCCTGGCCCCCATGACGTTGCCCTCCTGCGCCTGGACGCCCACCAGCCCGCACAGCAGGTCGAGCCTCCGGCGGTCGTCGTCGCCGACCAGGCCGAGCGCGCCGCAGTACAGCGTCTCCGCCTCCCGGTAGGCGTGCAGGCCCGCCGCCGCCGAGGCGGCCGCCTCGATGTACGGCAGCACGCGGTCCGCCGCGCCCGGGGTGGCCGCCGCGAGCGCGTGGTGCCCGAGCGCGGAGACGTCCCCCGGCCGGGCCCGTTCCAGCGCGGCGAGCACCCTGCCGTGCAGGCGGGTACGGCGGATGCCCGGGGTGTCCTCGTAGAGCGTCTCGCGCACGAGCACGTGGGCGAAGCGCACCCGGCCCGGCGCCGGCTCGGTGAGCAGGCCGGTCAGCACGCCGGCCTCCAGCCCTTCGAGCACCGTGTCCTCCTCGGCACCCTCCATCGCGAGCAGCACGTCCACGTCCACGTCGCGGCCGACGATCGCCGCGTCCCGCAGCACGGTCCTGGCCGTGGCGGGCAGCCGGGCGATCCTGCGCCTGATCAGGTCGCGCACCCCGGGAGGGAGCGCCCTGGCCGCGGAGGCGCCGTCCGTGCTGATCAACCGCGCGGTCTCGGAGACGAACAGCGGGTTGCCCCCGGTCCGCTCCGCCACCGCGCGGGCGGTCATCGCGTCCACCTCGATCCCGGAGCGCCGCCTCAGCAGCAGGGCCACGTCGTCGCCGCCGAGCCCGCCGAGGTCGACCCGGTGGGTGTCCCGGCCCGCCAGGGCCGCCCAGGTGGCGCCGAGGTGGTCGCCGGCCTCCGCGGGACGGTAGGTCGCCACCACCGTGATGTCCCGCGCGGCGAGCCGTACCACCAGGTGGCGCAGGAGCTGGAGCGTCTCCCCGTCGGCGCGGTGCACGTCCTCCAGCACGACCAGCAGCCGCACGCCCTCCCGCACGACTCCCGCCAGATAGTCCTCCACCGCCCTGGCCAGCAGGAACTGACCGGCGGGCGGGGCGTCGTCGGCCAGCAGCGGCGCCAGCCGCACCGCCGTGTCGCCCTGCGGGGGGCACGGCGCGGCCAGCGCGCGCACCACCTCGCTCCACGCCCACGCGGGCGGCGCCCCGCCGTCGGTCTCCGGGCACTGCCCGGTCGCGGTCAGCCATCCCCGCGCCGCCAGCCTCCGGGAGAACGTCTCGGCCAGCACGCTTTTGCCCGCGCCCGCCTCCCCGCCCAGCCAGACGGTGTGCAACCCCGGCGACCCGGCCGCTGCGTGCAGCGCGGCCAGCTCCGCCGTACGGCCGACGAGCCCGCCGGTCTGCTCGGAGGCAAGACCGTCCTCACGGGCGTCACCGTCGTCGCGAGCCTCCCCGTCGCCACGGGCATGACCGTCTCCGGGGCCGGGGCCCTCTGCGAGGTCGTGCCCGTCCGGGACGGGCTCGGCCGGGACGGGCTCGGCCGGGACGGGCTCGGCCGCCCGCAGCCGGACCGGCGTCCGGGCGGACGCCGGCGGCTCCCGGCGCAGCGACTCGGCGTGCGAGAGGATGTCGGCCTCCAGCGCGCGCAGGCCGGGTCCGGGATCGACTCCCAGCTCCTCGGCGAGCACGTCGCGGGCCCGCCTGATGGCGGCCAGCGCGTCCGCCTGCCGTCCTGCGCGGTAGTGGGCCAGGGCCAGCAGCCGGACGGCGTTCTCCCTCAGAGGATGGGCGCGCACGTGCCGTTCGAGCTCGATCCCGGCGTTGCGCCCGAGTGCCAGCAGCGCCTCGGCCCGGTGTTCCACCGCGACGAGCCGCAGCTCCTCCAGCCGCGCCGCCTCCGGCTCGGCCCATTCCTCGTCGGCGAACTCGGCGTAGGCCGCCCCCTGCCACAGCCCGAGCGCCCGGTCGGCCAGCTCCAGCGCCCGTTCCCCGTCACCCGCGGCGAGCGCGGCGGCGGCGGAGTCGGTCAGCGCGGGGAACGACCAGGCGTCCACCAGCTCCGGGTCCAGGCACAGGCGATATCCCGGGGCGGCGCTGACCAGTATGGTCGCAGGGGTGCGCGGCGCCCGTGCGGGTTCGAGCACCCGCCTCAGGTTCGACACATAGACCTGGAGGGCGGCCAGCGCCTTGGGCGGCGGCTGCCCCCGCCACAGGTCGTCGATGAAACGATCGGTGGAGACGACGTGCCCGCCCGCGGCGACCAGCCTGGCGATCACGGCCCGCTGCCGTGAGGTGCCCAGGTCCACCGCGCGGCCGTCGATCTCCGCCTGCAGAGGACCGAGTACGCGCAACATGACCAGGCCAGACTAAGGACCCGGTGGAGCTCTCCGGACCGCGGAGGCCGGCGGATTCTGATGCTTCTCGGTGGTTTCCAGAGATTTTCGGCAGTTTTCAGAGGCTTTCGGTAGTTTTCGGCGGAGCCGATTCCGGCAGAGGGGATGAAGATGCTGCAGGACCAGCGCAGATACATGATCCGGACGCTCGACGAGAGCGACCGGCCGCACCTGTACTGGCACGGCGTGGACGGCGACGGCCGCATCTGGCTGTTCGAGACGGTCGTGGACGACGGCGGCGAGTACTGGCCGGTCAGACATGCCGAGCTCGGCTCCGACGGCCTGCCCCGGAGATACTCCTGGCGCCATCTGGAGGACGAGCACGGCTTCCTGGCCGAGGGCCCGCTCCATCCGCACGACTTCGGGCTGAACCCGCTGACCGCCGAGGAGTTCACCACTCTGTGGACCGCCCTCGACCGGTGAGGGCCGCTCCCGAAGGCCGCCTACCGGCCGGGGCAGGGCGGTGAGGCAGCATTGGAGGCATGACCCGCCCACTCTCCGTCGTCGGAGACCTGATCCGCTCACCCGCCGCCCACTGGACCGTCCTCGTCCCGCTGCTCGCGACCGTGATGCTGATCCTGTCGTGGGGACGCGACCTGCCGACGCCGGGAGTGGTCATCGCGGCCGTGTTCCTGGCGGGCGCGGTGCTGGCGGCCGTCCACCACGCCGAGGTGGTCGCCCATCGGGTGGGCGAGCCGTTCGGCTCCCTCGTCCTCGCGGTGGCGGTGACGATCATCGAGGTCGCGCTGATCGTCAGCCTGATGCTGTCCGGCGGCCCGGAGACGGCGTCGCTGGCCAGGGACACCGTCTTCGCCGCGGTGATGATCACATGTAACGGCATCGTGGGCCTGGCGCTGCTGGTCGGAGCGCTGCGGCGGCGGGTGGCGGTGTTCAACGCCGAGGGCACGGGCGGCGCGCTCGCCACGGTGGCCACGCTGGCGACGATGAGCCTGGTGCTGCCGACCTTCACCACCAGCACGCCGGGGCCCGCCTTCTCCTCCGCCCAGCTCGCCTTCGCCGCGGTGGCCTCGATCACGCTGTACGGGCTCTTCGTCGTCACCCAGACCATCCGGCACCGTGACTATTTCCTGCCCGTCACCTCCGAGGGCGCCGTCATCGACGTCGACGAGCACGCCGCTCCCCCCTCGGGACGCAGGACCCTGGCCAGCGTGGGCCTGCTGCTGGTGGCGCTCGTGGCCGTCGTCGGGCTGGCGAAGGTCGAATCCCCGGCGATCGAGGCGGCCGTCGCCTCCGCCGGGCTGCCGCAGGCGGTCGTGGGCGTCGTGATCGCGCTGCTGGTGCTGCTGCCGGAGACCATCGCCGCCACCCGGGCCGCCCGGCGGGACCGGATCCAGACCAGCCTCAACCTCGCGCTGGGCTCGGCCATGGCCAGCATCGGGCTGACCATCCCGACCATCGCCGTGGCGTCGATCTGGCTCGACGGGCCGCTGCTGCTCGGCCTGGGCGCCACGCACATGGTGCTCCTGGCCATCACGGTCGTCGTGACGACCCTCACCGTCGTCCCGGGACGCGCGACCCTCCTGCAGGGCGGCGTGCATCTCGCCCTGCTCGCCTGCTTCCTCTTCCTCGCCGTCAGCCCGTGACCTCCCCGCCGCCGGCTCGCGGCTTCCCGGCCGCCGGCTCGCGGGACGGAAAAGAATTCCCGCCGTCTTTTTCATGGAAGCGGCCGTGAACGCGCAGCCGTACGAGCCAATAAAACTGGAAATTTCAACTAAATTCGTGTTATGATGCATAAGTCATGATGAGTAATCATGACCCCGCGCAGCCTCGCGTGCGTCTCACCGAGGACCCCGCACTCCACCACGCCGTCTTCGTCGACGCGTTCAACGCCGGCGATCCGGCCGCCGTCGACCAGACCTACGAGGAGAACGGCCTCGTCGTCCCGCGGCCCGGCCATCCTCTCGCCGGCCCGGCGCGGACCGGGGCCATCGCGCACCTGGTCGGCCTGGGCGTGCCGATCGAGTCACGGCCCCGGCACGTCTACGTCGCCGGCGACATCGCCCTCCTGATCGTCGACTGGTCCATCCGCGGCACCGCGCGCGACGGCTCCGGCGTCCGCTTCGAGGGGACCGCCGCCGACGTCGCCCGGCGCGGCCGGGACGGCCTGTGGAGATACGTCATCGACAACCCGTACGGCACCGCGTGAGCGGAGCCGGCCGGCGCCCGTCGTCCGGCGCCGGCCGGCGTCTCCCGCTCCGCGGCCCGCTCCATCCGCAGGTCCGGCCGTGGAAACCGGGCGCCTCCGCTACCGTGAGGGGTGTGGACGCCCCTGACCCTGCCGGCCACGACGACATCGCCCGCCTGAAGGCGCGCGTACGCGCCCTGCTGACCGACGCCGGATTCATCAACTCCCGCACCTCCGAAGACGACCCCTACAGCGTGCGGTTACGTTCCGACGCCGACCTCGGGCTGGTCGTGATGTGGGACCCCACCGATGCCGAGGGGATGTCCGGCCGCTACCCCGGCATCCGCGCCGCGGTGCACCTGGCCGTGATGAGCGTGCTGACCAACGCCGGCTACCGGGCGGTGTTCGAGCCCGAGACCGCCATGGTCTACATCGCCACCGGACCGCCGCCCGTGGACGGAGTCCTGGCAGAGGACCGGCCCGGCGGATCACGGGGAAGATGAAGGTTATCTATCGCCCTGCATGGCAAGGTATTTCCTGGTAAGACAGCGAGTGCCTGCCCTGTCCCTGCAGGCGCGAGGGAGTACGAGTCATGATGCGGACACCCGAGCGCGGCCCGGCGCTCACCGTCACGACCGCCCTGTACAACCATGCCGCCGTCGTCCGCGTCGCCGGAGAACTCGATCTCGCCACAGTGTCGCTGCTACGTGCCCATCTGGAACGCGCCCGGGCCCTGCCGGAGGTGTCGGCCCTCATCATGGACCTGTCCGAACTCGTCTTCTGCGACTCCACCGGACTGGGCGAGCTGGTGGACGCCCATCGGAGCAGCGAGGCCCGCGGCGTCCGGCTGGTGCTGTCCTGCGTCGGCCGGCACCTGCAGCAGCTCCTGGAACTGACGGGACTGCGCATCCTCTTCGAGGTCCACTCCGATCCGATCTCGGCCCTGCGCGCGGTGTCCGGCTCCGGCGACGGGTTGCTCAGCCCGTCGGCGTGACGCCGGCCCCCCGTTCTCCCGGTCACGACCTTTCACACAGGCCTCCTTCTCCCGGTACGCGTGCAACCCGCGCGTCCCGCACGCCGGAAGGAAGAGGAAGGACAGCGCGAGCCTCCGGGCTCTTCGCAAGGAGGCGACCATGGACCCCCCGCAGGACGGAGGACTCCCGCCCCGGATACACCGGCACGCCCTGCCCCATCCTCCGTCGAGCCGCCCCCGCCTCCAGGAGAGCCGGAGATACACGGCCGAGGCCGTCGCCTACCTGCGACAGGCCAGGCAGAACGTCCGGCAGGCCTACCTGGCCACCGCCGACGCCCTGGAGCGCCTGGCCCTGCGCTACGACAAGCTCGACGGCGACAACCCCGGCGGCACGATCCTCTACCGCATGGAGGCCCGGCGCTGCCGCCGCAGGGCCGCCGAATGGCGCGGGCGGGCCGCGGCCGGGCCGGACCTCCCCGAGGAGGAGGACGGCTCCCGCGGCACCGGCACCTCGGCCACCGGGTGACCGGTTCCGATACATCCGCATATATCCGCATGTCACTGAGAAATCCGACCGGGTAGGTTGAGCCTGCGATGAGCCCTCAACCCACGTCCCGTCACAGGTCCCGGCACGCGATCGCCGACCTCATGATCGAGATTCCCCCCGGAAAGATCCTCCTGCACGACGAGGGCACGAAGACCGGCTGGACGGCCGAGGTCGGCGCCTTCCGGCTGGCGCCGTACCCCGTGACCCGCGAGCTGTACGACGCCGTCCGCGGCGAGGCGTCCCCGGACCCGGCGAGGCCGCGGGCACCGGTGACCGACGTCTCGTGGAAGGACGCCGTCCTGTTCTGCAACCTGCTCTCGCAGGTGGAAGGCCTCACGCCCTGCTACTCGGCGGGCGAGGACCCCGACGGGCTGGACGTGACCTGCGACTGGCGGGCCGACGGCTATCGCCTCCCGTCCGAGGCGGAGTGGGAGTACGCCTGCCGGGCCGGGACCCACGGCGTCCGGTACGGCGAGCTGGACGAGATCGCCTGGCACCGCGGGAACTCCGGCGGCGCGGTGCACGACGTCGCGACCAGGGCGCCGAACGCCTGGGGCCTGCACGACATGATCGGCAATGTGTGGGAGTGGTGCTGGGATCTCTACGATCCCGGCGTCTACGGCCCGTACCGCGTGTTCCGCGGCGGTGGCGCGCACGACCTCCCCCGCGGTTGCCGGGCGTCGTGCCGTCGCAAGAGCCACCCGACGCTCCGCATCGACGACCTCGGGTTCCGCCTCGCCCGGAGCGGCGGCCGAGGCCCCGCTGGCGGCCTTCCGCATTCCGGCACGGCATGACAGGCTGAGAAGCGGCCTCGCTCGGCGGGTGCGGCGCTCGCCCCGCCGCCGTCGGGGCGCGCCCAACGCGGGGAGCCACCATGCCGGGTGCGGACGCCCACCCGCGCCGGCGTCGGGAACCGGACGTCGGCGCCTTCGGCGTGACGCCGCCGCCCGCCCGGACGCCGTGCTCATGAGCACCGGCCGGACGGAGGAGACCGCCACCGTGCCTCCCGCCCGAGGGCCGGACCGGTTCCGGATCGAGTTCGACGGCACCGATCCCGAACACACCGCGGCGTTCCTGTCCGCCGCCTACGGCGCTCCCGTGAAGATCAGCGAGACCCGCGAGGACTACCGGTTCCACCACACCCGATTCGGGCCGGGGCCGTTCCATCTCAACACCATCGACCACACCGCGACCACCGAGTACCGCGCCGACCCTTTTCCCATGCTCATCGTCGTGCAGGTGCACCGGGGGTGCGCACCGACCTCGATCTCGGCGATCGTCTCGGCCCCGGCGACTTCACCGTCCACGCCCAGCCCGGCCGCCCCTACCACACGCGGCCGGCCTCGGTCCGGTCCACCGCCGTCATGGTGCCGCCGGAGGTGGCCGCCGAGGTCGCCCGCAACCGGCCGGACGATCCCCTGCCGCCGCTGCGCTTCGCCTCCCTGCGCCCCGCCTGCCCGGCCGCGGCCCGCTGCTGGCTGCGGACCGTCGACTACGTCATGGACAGCCTGCGGGCGAACCCCACGACCATGGCCCAGCCGCTGCTGGCCGGCGCCACCGCCCGGCTGCTGGCCGCCGTCCCCGGCGACGGGACCACCGTCACCGGAGTGGCCGCCCGCTGGGGCTTCTTCCATCCCGGCGACTTCGCCGCCGCCTACCGCCAGGTCTACGGCCGCCCGCCCAGCCGCACCCTGCGCGGCTGACCGGCGGGATCGCCGTACCGTGGAACCGCGGGGTCGCACACGGACAAAAAGCCTCCGTGAAGCGGGGTGAAAATCCCCTTTGCCGCCCGACCGGCTCAAGGATCTTTATTCAAGCCTGAAAATGTCCGCCCGCCTGGATTTCCAACGTTGACATGGATAGTCAAGGGCGGTAACGACCGGCTGAAGAGTAGGTCAATGAACTCTATTTCGGTTTGGACATTTGCTTACTGCGGGATGTACGCCGCGTCCCCGAGAGTCGATGATTCCCAAGATCCGGAGAAGATAATGACAAATACGACGTTGCCGGGCTACGCGCATTCGACCACTCCCTATCCCTACCCCGAGTACGCCTCCAAGGGTCCGCAGGACCAGGCGGGTCAGGGCCAGATGCTGCCGGCCGAGCTCGTCAGCACCCTCATCGGCCTGGGCATCACCGTCGGCCCCAGCATCGTCGAGGGCATCCTGGACCTGTTCCAGAAGCAGGGTTCAGGCGGCGTCGCCCGGCCGATGTCCACCGGCACCTCCTTCAGCCCCATGTCCACCGGCACCTCCGCCCAACAGGGCCAGGGCCAGGGCCAGATGATCCCCGCCGACCTGTTCGGCACCCTCCTGGACATCGGTATCCACCATGGCCCCGAGCTGATGAAAGGCATCCTGGACATGTTCCGGAGTCCGTCCAGATAGGACGGCGATCACCGCAGACCTCACCACACTCCCCCCGCCCACCCTGGTCCGGCCAGCAGTTCCGGCACCTTCGACGCGGAGCGGAAGATGGCAGCGAAATCAGCGACTTCATATGACACCTTCAGACCCTTCAACACCGGCGGAACGGCATTCGAGGACCCGTCGACGCTACAGAGCCGCACTCTCCTGGAAAGCCTCAACAGGTTTTTGCAGGTGACCGTCCCGCAAAAGCCCCGGCTGGTGGGAGTCGTTCCCGTGATGCGTGAGGCGGTGCGACTCTACCGGGCCGGGCAGTACCCGGCGTCCCTGAAACTCGCCGAGAACGCCGCGGAGGTAATCAAGCATCTCGGCGAGCCCTTTCCCACCCCCAATGAATAGGCCGCTCCGGCCTGAGCCGGCGGCTCAGGACCGGGCCGGGCGTATCCGGTACGTGATATACGGCGAGGATCGCGAACGGCCGGTCCGGCTGATCGACGTGGCCCAGTACGTCTCGGGGGATCCCGAGGTGAGAACGGTACGCAAGGTCGGAGACCCCGAAGCGCCGAATCTCCTGGTCGTAGAGATGACCGCGGAGTACGCCGAGATCCTGAGACGGAAACTCGGACCGAATTTCACCATCGAACAGGATCTGCCCGTACAGCCTCTCGGCTGAACAGGGTCAGGTCGAACATCCGCAGGAAGGACGAACGCCGTGGGTGACGAAGACAAGGACGGCACTCAGAAGCCGAAGCCCCGGCCTCGGGGCCGTGCGAAACCTCCGCCGCAGCCGCGTCTGAACGAGCTGACGTCTCGGCCCCATCGCTACATGATCGCGAGTATTCCGCCGACGCAGCTCGCGCCGCTGGGGATAAGCGCGCCGCCCATCAGCTCGTCCGCTCTGCTCAGAATGCTCCAAGACGACCCCGGCGTGAACGTACTGCGCCGCCTGGCGCCGTCGAGCGTCACTCCGTTCTCCTCGGGAGTCCCCTCCGTCCCGGAGATCGTGGTCGCCGAGATGGAGATCGAGCGCGCGAAGATGATGCGCCAGTCGTTCCCGCAGGTCCGCATGGAGGCCGATCGGCTGCTGACCTACACGGGGACGGTGCTCACTCCGGAGCAGCCGCTCGCCAACGGACTGCTGCAGCCGCTCGGCCAGCACCTCACTCTCAGCTTCCTCGTCCGAAATCCCGAAGGCCAGCCGATTCCGGGCGCGATGATCCTGATCACCGGCACCCTGGGCCTCTCGCAGGCGATCACGGGGAACGACGGCCGGGCATCGGTGACGCTGGTCGGGGAGGTTCCGGAGTCGATCCAGTCCGTGCTGATCGACCCGCCCGCCAACTACTGGAACGCGAAGGTGAATCGGCCCGCCCTGGCGACCGGGCAGGACAACCTGGTCACCCTGATGCCGCTGTCGGAGACCTTTCCCGATTTTCCCCAGCAACAGATCTTCGGCTGGGGACAGCGCGCCATGTCGCTGGACCGGGTGAGCCCCACCCTGCGGGGGAAGGGGGTCAAGATCGCCATCATCGACTCGGGAGCGGACGCCAAGCACCCCATTCTGCGCGGCCGGATCACCGACGGGGTCGACTTCGTCGACGACACCGCCCAGGGCTGGGCCGTGGACGTCGTACGGCACGGCTCGCACTGCGCGGGAGTGATCACCGGAGCCGACACGGGCGTGGGGATCTTCGGATTCGCCTCCGAAGCGGAGGTGCACGTCTGCAAGATCTTCCCGGGCGGTTACCTGAGCGACTTCGTCGACGCGGTCAACTACTGCACCGACCGCCAGATGGACGTCGTGAACCTCAGCCTCGGCACCCCGGCGGCCGCCGGGTACGTCGCGGACGCGATCAACGCCGCCCGGGCCGCCGGGGTGGCCTGCATAGCGGCGGCCGGCAACACCGGCGGCCCGGTCAACTTCCCCGGCAGCATGCCCGCGGTGCTGACGGTGGCGGCCATCGGCAAGCTCGACACCTATCCCGCCGGCAGCTCCCACGGCGACGAGGCGCTGGATCCGGTCAGTCCCGAGGGCTACTTCGCCGCGAAGTTCTCCTGTTATGGACCCGAGGTCGACGTCTGCGCGCCGGGCGTGGCGATTCTCTCGTCGGTACCCGACAACGGTTACGCGGTCTGGGACGGAACCTCCATGGCCGCTCCCCATGTGACGGGGCTGGCCGCGCTCGTACTCGCCCACAGGGAGGAGTTCAGCAGGGAGTTCGCCCACCGCGACGCCCGCCGGGTGGACCGCCTGTTCGAGATCCTCAAATCGAGCTGCACACCCCTGGATCTCGGCCAGCCGTACCGGACCGGGGTGGGGATACCCGACGCCCTGCGCGCCCTCGGGGCCGTCCCCACCGCCACCACGTCACAGCCCGGCGACATCCGCCAGCTGCTGGAACAGCTTCTCGCCGCACTGGGCTCGGGCGGGGTCTCCCCCTCTTCGACCCATCCGGCGGTGGCCCCGCTCTCGACCCATCCGACGGGGACCACGGCTCCGGCCCAGCCGACGGTCCCCCTCTCCGATGCTCCGTCCGCCCATCCGAGTGAGGCCGACATACGGGCCGAGCTGCGGCGCCTGGACGAGGAGATGTACGCGGCCGGTCTCCGGGGATACGCACCCGACCCGCTCCTGTGAGGGTCTTCACCTGAGGCACGGGTGAGTGGAAAAGGAAGGGCCCCTGATCGCGTCTCCGCCGATCAGGGGCCCTGTCCGCTGCCGAGGCGCGGGTTCGCAAGGCATCGCGCCGACATCAGGGAATGACGCACAACAGTCCCTCCGACGAAACCCAGTCCTGATCGGGGAAACGCCCTGTGATTCTTCCTACGCCGAGGAGACGCCGGGCCACTTCGTGACCGTCCTCGATGCTGACCCATTGGGCACCGAACCGCATGTCGAGCCCGTGCGCCACCAGCAGACGCAGTTGATTTCCGGTGGGAAAATTTTCGGCGGGAAAAAGAGTCATAAGCTATCCGGTTCCCATTGCATGAGTTCAGTGGCGTACGCCGCCATACGGAGAGCGGTGCTGGGAACGTCGTAGGCGTGCAGCCGGCAGTGCGGCTACGCCTCACGCCCAGTTGCTACCTGAGACCCGTGCCTCCTTGCGTCGTGGGCACCCAATAGCGACGCTTCTGCGCGATGATGTCGAGAGGTTCGCCACCGTTGGCTTCGATAACCCGCTGGGAAGCGGTATTCGTCCGGTCGCACATCACCAGCGCCCGAGAGATGCCCAGCAATCGCGCGATCGGCAGCGCCGCCGCGAGCATCGCCGTCGCGTGCCCCTGACGACGTGCGTTGGGACGTACGTCATAACCGATATGACCACCGATCTCCATCAGCGCCGGGGTGAGCCGATGGCGGATGGCCAGTCTGCCCAGAAATCGCTCGCCGTCGACCCACCACAGCGTGGTCATCGGCACGAAACCGCTTCGTACGCCCGTTTGGGTCCGCTCGCCGAGCACACGCGCGACATATGCCTCGAAGCCCCGCGCGTCTGCCAGAGCTTGCGGATCGACGTCGTCGACGAACCATGGAACCGGGTAGTCACGGTCGGCCCGGAACTCGGCCACCGCTGCTAGAAACGACTTCCGCAACCCGGCCGTCGGATCGATGAACCCTGGCATGACGACCATGATCCCGGTTTTTCAGGCGCCCGCTACTCACCCCGCATCCAGCGGGCGATGCGGGGGAAGCGGCGCGCCGGCTCTTCGTCGCTCTCGATTTTCGTCCACGGCGTGATCATGACATGGGCCCGGGTCTGTGCCCATGTCATGATCAACCGCAGAACGCCGGTGCCGGCCGGACACCATCGGACGGAGACGAAAGAGCCCCCGATCGCATCTCTGCCGATCGGGGGCTCTCTACTGGTGTGGCAGGTGCAGGACTTGAACCTGCGTAGGCTGAGCCGACGGTTTTACAGACCCGTCACAAAAACGCCCTGAACTGCACAAACGTAGATCTATATGGAAATCTCACCACGTATTCGACGTGATCAAGCTCTTGATACCTCTCCTACAAGAGCATCCATGGCTCACTCGCGCCCTTGCCGCACAGGCCCTGAGCCTGCTTATGGAGAGTCGGGGCGGACGCGCCGAGCTCGGTAGGCCCCTGTCTGCGTCGGTTCGACCAGCACTTCCGTCACAGGCACATCGGGAAAACCTGGCACGGTCGAGCATGGTACGAGAAGCTTGCTTGCATGGCTCAAGTCACTATGACGACGCAACGGTGGGATGAACTCAAGGCGCTGCTCCAGGATGACCGACGTCTTCAGACCGAGTACCCCAAGGTCGCGGAGTACCTGGAGATGGCAACAAGACTGCCGGGGACTGGTGATGATCAGGCCGACGCGGCGTTTGACCTGCGGTTTGTGCACTACATGACCGGTGGAGCTGCAGTGAGCTCCAACCCGTACTGGGACATCGTTGAGCCCTTGGTATTCGAGCACGAGGGTCGACGCGTGGTGAACGGCGGTCGAGCAGAGGGAAGCGCGCGTCTCGCCTTTGCACAGCTCATTCTGCAGTCAGCCTACGCCTACGCTGTACCTTCTCCGCAGACCATCGAATGGATATCTGGCTTCTGCGCCGGCCTCCCGATCGTGGAGCTGGGGGCCGGCAGAGGGTACTGGGCAGCCCAGTTGTCTCGCTCAGGGTTGCCGGTCGAGGCTTACGACGTAGAGCCTCCAGACAAGACCGAGAACATCTCCTTCCCCGGAGCATCCGGACAGGTAGACGTATGGCACCCAGTTCGTGACCTCGATGGGTTTGCAACCCGTTCCGAAGTTGCAGATTACGTGCTGTTTCTTTGCTGGCCACCGGGCTGGGGCGACAAGATGGCGTCTGAGGCGCTGTCGTCATTCGAGAGAGCAGGGGGCAAACGGCTCGTCTACATCGGAGAGCCGAAGGGCGGCAAGACCGGCAACGACGCATTTTTTGATGCCCTGGCAGCTCGCTGGAGCTTGGACTCCGTAGACCCTCACTTTGTCTCATGGTGGACTGAGGCGGACGTGGCTCAGGGCTGGGTCCGGAACTGAGGAGCGCAAGACGGAGGGGGCGCTGAATCGATCAGCACCCCCCCTTTTTTTGTGTGCGCCTATTTCAGAGCCATGCGGAATACGAAGGCGTCGTAGCGATCTCGTGGGTACGAAATATCGGAGATCATGATGACTCGACCATCAGAGGAAAGGAACCGCTGGTGGATTGTCTTGACGAGATCACCGGGGGTGGTACGTAGCCAGTCGGCATGTGCTGGCACCGGCAACTGGTCAGCGATCGTCTCTTCCAGGAAGGTCGCTTCCGATATGTCAGCGACATCTCTTGGATGGTAGGTATCGGAGATCGAGATGGGCCTACCATCCTCGGTAGCTCGGGTAACAACGTGAGTGATTTGCTCACCTGCTGGAACACCAAGAGCTTCCGCTAGGTCGTCGGCGGCGACGATCTGCTCTTTGCTGCGTTCCACCTGGATGGCCCGATCGGACTCGTTCTGGAACGAGCGTTCAGCCGACTCCATCTGCCGCTCAGGAGAGATCCGAACGAGATCTGGCCGGTCGGCAACGAAAACGCCACGTCGACGTACGGACCGGACGAGCCCCTGGCTCTGGAGCAACTCGATTGCCCGGCGCACCACGATGTCCGACACCCCGTTCTGCTGAGCAATCTCAGCGTAGCTCGGCAACTGGATGCCGGGCGGAAGCTCTCTTCCGCGGATACGTCGGGCGTACTCCCCTGCGATGCGGACGTAAGCCGGTTCCGCCATTCGGTGATCACTCCTCCAGTTGCCCGTCGATGACGCCTACATCGTATACGCAGTTTCGTATGCGAAGGTCTTGTACGTATACGAAGTTACGTATACGATGAGCTTCGGGTGGAGCTAATTGGTCAACTAGGCCAGCTCCCGGCAAACCAAGCTATGCGAGTCGCTTCTTGATCAACTGAACAACGGAATGCCAGCTGAAGCTGTAGATCCCGGTGATGGAATCCAAGGTCCCGCCGATCACAGTCGTGAGTACGGCTGGCAGCACACGCAGCGCTTGCGCTGCCCGTCCCCCACGCCCTTGCCGCTTACCCGCAGGTGCGTGGTCGGCGGAGAACGCAAGCACCTCCCTGCCTTCGTAAGGAGAACGCTCATGCGCCACAACCGACGCCCACCCCTGCTGGCCAGCGCAATGCCTCCCAACCACCTCAACCTGCGGCCAGGGGAACGTCTCATGGCCGTCTGCCCGGACTGCAACCGCTGGCGGCTGATCCGCCGCAGCATGCTGTGGCCCCACCGCACAGATGACGGCACCACCCGCTGCCCCGGCAGCGCTCAGCGCGTCATCATCGACCTGACCCCCACCCAGTGGCTGGCCCGCCTAGCGATGGCCTGCCGCCAGGCAGCCACCCGACGCACCCGGCGAATCCAGCTCGCCCCTCAGCCGCCGACGCCTACCCCGATCCATCGCCTGACCGCCGCCTAACCACACACGCTCTGCCCTCGTGGCGCCCGGATGGACCTTTTCTGGTCCGGCCGGGCGCTTTGTCATGCCCCGCTTCCCAAAAAGGAGTACCCGCCCATGACCGTCAACGCCCTGCCCTCCCCGGAACCGCTGGAGGAGATCACTGCCCTGCGCGAGGCACAACTGCAGCTCGATGAGGTACTGGTCGGCTTCGATCCGGATGATGCCACCGCGGCCGAGCGCGTCCGCGCCGACGGCCAGCTGTTCATCGCATCAGTGTGCGCCCAGCTGGCGCAGGCCGAAGCGCTGCAGGCCATCGCCACCACCCTCAATGAGGTCCTGGCTGAGCTGCGCACCCTGCTACGGCAGAGGGGCGGCCCCTCATGATGACCCGCCAGCGCATCACCGCCCTGCGCGAGCACGCCCAGGCCGCCCAGCTGATCAACGATGCCGATGAGCTGGCCGTCGTGGTCACCGAACTGCTGAGCGCGGTGGAGGCGGCCCAGCTACGCGAGCACCTGCTGCGCGGGGACTACATGGCGCTGCTGGCCGCGGCACGCGCCAGTATCGCCGCCGAACAATGCTGCGAGGCCGCACCGCTGGTCTTTCTCCGTGCCGAGCTGGACCGTCATGGCCAGCTGCCGGCCGCCGGAGAACGCGCCATGCGGGTGCTGGCCGACGCCACAACCACTCAGGCCCTCATCGCGCATCGCGCCGATCGGCTGCCGATAGGCACGTGACAGGCCTATCTACAAGTCCTCTCGTCGACAGACCGCGCCGTGGAAGGCCGCGGCCATCCGTTGCAACACCCTCGGCTCAAAGCCGACGGCACCTGCAGCCTTTCTCTTTCCGCGCCCCGTTCTCGGTGAGCGCGTCCTCTTTACCCCTGCTCTCCGAATAGAGGCTTGCCATGCGTACTGTCCTGCGGATCGCTGGGCTGTTCCTACCCGGCCCGGTGGTGTTCGTGGCCGCTCAGGTGGCCGGTGTCTGGCAGACCATCGTGGCTCTCGGCCTGTTGGTGTTGATCGTCGTCCTCGGTGCCCTTCCAGTGATGGCCATCGGCATCCGCCGTGAAGAGCGCGCTCTGTCGCTGGCCAGCGTTCCACCCGGCCGGGCCGCGGCCTTCACCCGCCGCCTTCTAAACGTGCATGTACGCACCTCTCCCCATCCGACTAATACCTCCGCCCCTAACCGGCAGGTGACTCGATGAACCTCTGGCGGATCCGCGCCCGCTGCGCGGATACCGAACTCGATCCCGAACTGTTCTTCCCTGACCGCGGCGATGCCGCTTCCGCCACCGCAGCCACAGCGATCTGCGTCAGCTGCCCAGTGCGCTTTGAGTGCCTGACCGACGCCCTGGTGCGTAAGGAGCGTCACGGCGTCTGGGGCGGCCTGGCCGAACAGGAACGCACCGCGCTCACGCGGCTGCCGCACCGCTGTCGGCACTGCCGCGGCCCGGCCTTCAACCCCCGCAGCCCCTACTGCAGCCGCGCCTGCCAGCTGGCCGCCGCCCGGTATCGCCGCGCCGCTCGGCGTCGGCAGAACGCCAGCCACGCGGCCTGACCCCTGCTTTCCCTCGTTACTTCGGAGGATCACATGACCTCCCTGAGTCTGGCCGTGCGTGTGCACCTGGCCGACGCCCTGGTCTGGGCGCACGCCCGGCATCTGATCGCTGCCGCGGCCGTGGCCGGCCACCGCCTCAATGCCGTTACCGCCCGCTGGGCGCAGTCGCCAGCCAACCGGTGCATCCGCCCAGGATGCCCCCGCTGCCGTCGCGCCCCCTGACCCCCGTTCCGTTGAGCTTGAAGGAGATCCGCCCTTATGAGCACCGTCCCCGCTCCGTCCTCCTCCCACCGCAACACCTCCACCCCCAAGGAATCGCCACAGCTGCTGGGCCTGGCCATGCCCGACCGCTCGGCCGCCGTTTGGGCTGAGCTGTCGATGCTGGCGCTGCATCTGGCCCACACCGCTCACGTGCCTGCGGTCATGCTGGTGGCCGAGCCCGATGCCGACCCCAGCCGCCGCATCGTCATCAGCACCGAGCGCACCGGTGATGACAGTCCCATCCCGATTCTGAGCATCGGCGGTGGCGTGCTGTACGGCCCACCCAACGCCCACACCGGGCGCGCCGCCGCCGGCGCGCTGGCCCATGCCCTGACCTGCCACCAGCAGACCCCCACGCCGCTTCGCCGCTGGCTGGGACACCTCGCCGATCTCGCCCTGATGGTCTTGCTGGCGGCCTTGCTCGGCGGCTGGAACCGCATCGTGCTCATAGCCGGTGCCCTCTGGCTCACCGCCTGGCTGGCCATCCTGGCCGGCCAGCGGCGCAGCGAGTACCTCGCCGACCGCAGCGCCCGCCAGCTGCTGCAAGAAGCCGGGCTGGATGGCCGCTCTTGCCTGCTGGCGATGCTGTATGACGTCGCCGCCCATGAATCCCGCACCTACCAGCGCTGTGGGTGGATCATCTCCGGCCTGCCCACCGCTGCGGCCCGCATCACCGCACTGACCCGCGCTCCCCGTGCCCGGCCTCCGGCCGCCGACTGACCCGCATCCCTTATTCGACGCCGCCGGATACGGCCTGGCCCTACCGAGGTCGTATCCGGCGATGCCGGCCTGTGGAGGTGACCTCTCATGAAGCTGCCCATCATCGCTACCCCGGCACAAGAAGCGCTCGCCCTGGCGCGGGCCCAGCCCTGGCTGGGCGCGATACTGATAGTGCTCGCGCTGGCCGTTGTGGCAGGCAGCCTGTGGGGGGCCGGGCGCGCGCTGCGCAAGGCCGGCACCCCGGCCGATCGGCTGACCGTGCTTGCTGCCCTGGTGGCCACCGGCGTGGCCGCGAGCGGGATGTGGGCGTTCTTCGAGGAAAAGCTGCCCCAGCTGCCCACGGTGTTGCGGGTGGTGTTCTTTGGCTTCCTTGAGCTGGCCGTACTGACCTCTGCCGTGCGCGCCCGGCAAAACATCCGCGAGCACGGCACCGCCGGCGTCGACGGCGCCGCGGTATGGGTGCTGACCGGCCTGTCGGCGGTGTTGTCGGCGCTGGCCGCCGGGAGCTTCGCCACCGATGTGCTGCGCTTGGCCACGCCGTTCGTGGCGGCCTGGCTGTGGGAGCGCGGCCTGGCCGGCGAGCGGCGTAAAGCCACCGGCCGCCCCAGCCCGGAACACATCTATTGGCGCTTTACCCGCCGGCGCCTGCTGATCCGGCTGGGCCTGGCCGAACCGGTCGATCGGCAGGTCTCCGAGGTCGCTGCGCACCATCGCGTGACCGCGGTAGCCCGCGCCGCCCACCAGGTGGCTCTGGCTGCAGGCTCACGCTGGCCCGGCCGCAAGAGTCGAGCGGCGCGACGGCTGCGTACCGCGATGATCGCCGCGATCGAACACGCCGGCTTGGCCACCGATGTGCAGCGCCAGCGCACCCTGCTGGCGCAAATCGGCGCGCTGGCCCATGCCGGCCAGCTGGCCACCACCGCGGTGCCGGCTCCCTGGGCCGCGGCCCTGGCCGCCCTGACCCGCCCGGCGCAGGAGCGACCGAAAGCCGAGCAGGCCAATGCGGTGCTGCAGTCGTGGGCCGCACTGTGGCGCGGCCCCACCGCACTGGATCCGGACCCAAAAGTCCTCTTCGACACCCCTACCATCACGGGCCCCGTGCTGGCTCCGCATCCAGCAGAACCTGACCCCACCGATCCCGCTGACCCCTGGGGCGGGGGGCACGGTAGCCCCACCGAACTGTCCGAGCGGGATCACCGTGACCCGGATAGCCCCGCTCTGACCCCACTGGGTGGGGACAGAGTGAGCTCAGGTTCGCATGCGACTGACCCTGACGGGGTCGTGGCCGACCTGACCACGATGGCGCACGATTCCGAGCGCATCCGCCGGGCTATCGACGCCCTGGGGCTGGATACCACTCCGGCGCAGATCACCGCATGGCTGGCCGCGCGCGGGGTCACTGTCACCGCCTCCAACGCCAAGACCGTGCTCAAGCGCGAAAAACGCGCCGCGGCCAGCAAGGCCCAACTGGCCTGATCCCCATGCGTGCCCTTGTTGCCAACCCGCCTTTGCGAGGTGACCCCATGCCTGCCCCTGCCACCCCCGGCGGCCCGCACCGCCACCCCTACCCACCGACCCCTACCGCTGAGCACTCACCGGCCAGCTCTTACCCGCCTGCCGTGCGGACCGGGCCGGGCAAGAACGCCGCCCTGCACAAGCGCCTGATCGCCGCCGCGGCACAGCCCGGCACCACGCTGCAGCTCACCGACCTCAAAACCCCCACCGACCCAGGCGCCGCACCTCCCGCCGGCGCCCCGGACCATCCGGCCCTATCCCCGATGCGCATCAAGGAGACCGCCATGGAAGCAGGCAAATGGATCATCTTCGCCGCTCTGGCCGGCGCGGTGTTCGTCGGCTTCAAATCCCGCCAGCTGAAGATGTATGAGTTCTTTGTCTGCGGCCTGTTCGTGCTGCTGCTGGACGGCTTGGTCTTCAACGGCCAGATCAGCAAGTGGGTCGGCGATCTGGGCAGCAACATCCCGGACGTGGCCGACTCGGTCACCGCCGGCCTGGCCCTGGGACCGGCCAGCCCCCGCACCCGCCGCCGGCTGGCCGCCTTCGGCCGGGCGCTGTGGGCCCAGCGCCCGCACTGGAGCGACTACCTGATCATCACCGCCATCACCCTCACCGTGCACTACCTACTGGGCTGGTCGTGGTGGTTCGGTGCGGTGGCCGCCGGCGCCCTGGCCGTCCTGGTGGCCATCAACGCCGCCCTCACCGTCCTGGTCGGCCCGCCCGCCGGCAACGACGGCCACCGCGGCGATCCGGACGGTCGCCATGGTTGATCCCCTAACCCTCATCCTCGTGCTGGCGATCCTGGCGACCAAGACCGGCCGCCACGCCAGCAAAAACGCCATCCGCTCCGGCTATCAAGCCACCGGCTGGCGCACCCCTAACCAGGCGCTGATCCACCATTCCGGCCGGGCCGGCGCCTGGAGCGGCCGGCTGTTCGCCCAAGCTGCCCGCGCTTCCCGCCGCGGCCTCAGCATCCTGGCCCGCCGCGGCCTCAGCATCCTGGCCCGGCGCATCTACCGGCGCACCGAACAGCGGATGCGGACGCGCTGGAATCGGCGCCTGGCCAGCGGTCATGCCCCGATCCCGCTCATTGGTCGCCGCCCACGTGACAGTGCGCCCGATGACCCCGCCCCAGTACAACCGGCCCGTGCAGTCAGCGCTGATGCACCGGCTGTCGCAGAAGGTTCCCAGCCATCCCCGGCTCCGCCGGAGCCCACCTCCCGTCCGCACCCCGAGCTTCCCCCGGCCCCGTCGGCCCGGCCTGGGGTTTCTCGATCTGCTGTGCTTCGTCGTCCCGCCCTCCGAAGGAGAACCGCCGTGTCCCAACTACTGATCAACATCGAGCCACCCAGCACCGACGCTGAGTTCCTCGAAGACTGCCGCACGATGGCCGATTGCCTGCGCACCCTGTCTGAGGAGATCAGCAACTGGGCCGAAGGCGTGGCCGCGCTCGGCCTGCCGCCCTCCATCACCCAGCCCCTGGCCGCCATCGGCGAAGGGCTCAGCGAGGCCGCCACCGGCGCGCTGCACGCAGCCGCCCGCTTCGAGGAGGAGTTCGAAGAGGCCCGCGAGGTCGCCGCCCGCGGCATCACCATCACCGGCCAAGACGCCGCGTGAGAAGCAACAGCCCCGCCATGCGTAGGCCTGCTGCCGGAGCACCCGGCCCACCTGCCGAGCTCTGCTGGGAGAACGTCGTCATCGGCGAACACCTGACAGTCCGGCGCGAATTCGACCCACCTCACCCGACCACCGGTCACCGGGTGGCCGAATGGCACGGCCGTCTGATCGACAACTCCCGCTGGGGCTTTTCCCTGCGCGGTGACGACGGCCGGCGCCAGGGCTTTTTCGCCTGGAGTATTGGCCCCGGCTACCGCCAAAGCGTCACCCGCAGCCCCGACCCCGCTCAGAAGAGTCAGAGGCTGCCAGCGGACTGAGGATCCACTTCATCACTCCCTCTCTCCGGCCCCGGTAGGTACTACCGCCTGCCGGGGTCATCACTCATTCGCGTAGCTGCCCAAGGAGGTGATCTGCTGATGGCCCGAGGAAATCGTTTCGGTATTGGTCGCAGTCCGCGCCGCACTGGCGGGTCCAGCCGACGCGGCTGGGGGAAAGGCGCTCCTGGCCGCTACGGCGACGGCGTGCCCTATCCGGCCGGCGTCTACCGCGACCGCTTGAGCGCCGGCCGCGTGCTGGCGGCAGTAGTGCGCGGCTATGGCCGGTGGGTGGCCCGCGCCCCCGAGACCCGCGGCCTGGCCTCCGGGCTGGCCGCACTGTATCCGGCCGGTGAGCTCATGCACGCCCTCGGCCCCGAGCCGCTGCTGGTCGGCGCGCTGGCTCCACCGCTGGCGATCTCGGCCTGGGTGGGCACCTACAAGGCACACCGCTCGGTGAAGTATTCGGCCGCGCTGACCGCCACCGTGGCCGCCGTGCCGGGCTGGCTGGCTTTCGCCGCCGGCTGGGGAGCCTTCAACCTGCCCACCTTGGTCGGCTACACCAGCACCGCCGCCCTGGCCTGGTCGGCCTTTACCTGGTCGGACGTGCTGCGCGAGCGCCGCGCCTGGCAAGAACAACAACTCAAATGGGACACCCTGGCCGCCACCGCCGGCCTGGAAGGCTCCCGGCTGATCGGCATCGAACAGACCCGGCTCGGACCGTGCTTTCGCATCGACGTCCGCAGGTGCGACAAGACCGCCAGCCAGCTGACCAGCGGCGTGCTCGCCGAGCGCCTGGCCGCCGAACTGGGCCTGGCCAAAGATCAAGTGAGCGTGCGCGAGGATGCCCGGCACGCCGGCATCCTGCGCATCCAAATCCACACCCTGGACCCATGGACCCAGCCGGCCCCCGCCCTGGCCCTGACCGGTGCCACTGGCGAGAGCGGAAGCAGTGGTGCGCTGGTGCGCCGCTCGGTGCTGGATCGCCCGCTGCAGGTGGGCGATGCCCCCGATACCGGCCAGGCCATGCAGCTGGTGCTCTACAACCACGAAGGCGGCCACCACACCTTCGTCGTCGCCCCGACCGGCGCCGGCAAGACCACCTTCTACAACGCCGTCATCGACGACCTCAGCGGTTGCACCGATGTGCTGATCTGGGGCATCGACCTGTTCAAAGGCACCATCCCGGCGCTGTGGGGGCCGGTGTTGGATGCCAGCGCCGGCATCGGCGAATACGACAAAGCCCTGGCCATCCTGGAATGGGCCTATCTGCTGATCAAGGAGCGCTCCCGCAAAAACGGCGGCCTGGACCATGTGCCCACTCCGACCGAACCGCTGATCGTGATCTTTGTCGATGAGCAAGACGAGCTGACCGGCATGCACAGCCCGATTGCGCACAAGGCCCGGTTCTTCACCGACAAGATCCACACCAAGGGGCGCTCGGCCGCGGTGGTGCTGCTGACCGCCAGCCAGCGCGGCGTCATCCAGCACACCGGCAGCAAGGAAGCCCACTTCAACGCCCAAAACAAAATCGTGCTGCGGATCAACCGCATCACCGAGATGGCCAACGTGGTGCCCGAGTGGGAGGCCGCCGGTATGCCCAACATGGTCACCTACCGCCAAGGCACCAAGGGCGTGATCCTCATCGTCGATGCCGCCAACCAATGGCGCGCCGGCCGTTTTCGTAACCTGTCGGACTTCCGCGCCGTCAAGCAGCTGGCCGCCGCACGCGGCGGACCGGCCGCCACACTCGATGCCGACCTGGTGCCCCTGCTGGTGGCCCAACCCAAAAAGGACCAGCAGCAGGCCTATGCCGACCGGCACGCCACCGATCCCGGCAGCACCACCCCGGCATCGCTGCCGGCCCCGCCCGCCGGCACCGGCCACCCCGCCGCGGAGGGCTGGGGAGTGGATCCGGCGGACTCCGGCGCGGTGGATCGCCTGGCCCGCCATCTGGTCACCGAGATCGAAACCAACCTGGCCGGCATGCCCGACCCACCCCGCCACCCCACCCGGATCGAGGATCTACTGGCCGCCAAACAGCTGGTTGAACACACCGATGTCAACGATCCCGCGGTCAACCGCGCTATCACCGTGCCCGAGCACATCACCCGAGCCATCCTGCGCCTGCTGGCCCAGCGCGGCGAGGCCGGGGCCCGGCGCGACGAACTGGTTGCCGCCGTTGGGAAATCCCGCTCCGGGGTAGCCAACTGGCTGGCCATCTTGCGTGATCACCACGTCATCGTCGCCGCGGGAGCAGGAAAAGCCGCTCGGTATTACCTACCGGAGTATGCCCCTGCACTCGATGACGACGATTCCGCCGGTGACTACTGATCGTCACCGTCGAACCGTGCGAACTGTCCACCCAACTGTCCACGGAACTGTCCATCGGGCTCTCCTATAGGACCCTCCTGCGGACAGTTGGACAGTTCCCCACAGGACAGTTCACCCCTCACCTTCCGTAATCACTCTCGCGCCCGGACGGCACCCGATCAAAGCCATCTGGGCGCTTTGCCGTGTCCCGGGAAAGGACGCCAGCCATGACCTTCCTCTCCCTCTTGTCCGTGTCCACGCCACCGGTTCAGAGCGGTAATCCGCTGCCCGGATGGCTGGTTCTGATCAGTCTGGCTGCGCTGTACGGCGCCGGCTATGCCCTCTCCATCCGGTTGCACCCGTATCGGGCCTGTCGCCGCTGCCGCGGCTCCGGCAAACACCGCGGCTGGTTCTTCACCGACGCCTTCCGCGCCTGCGACGCCTGCGGCGGCACCGGCCGCGAGCTGCGCCGCTTCGCCCGCGACGACTGACCCCACGCGACCCTGCAACACCCCACTCCGCCACGACACCGGCGCTCTCGTCATCAATCCCTTCCGCGCCTGCTCCGGCACCGGGATGCGCCCCCAGATCGGCTGGCAGCTCTGGACCTACTTCCACCGCATCCACCGCGACGGCACCCGCTGACCCCGCACCCAAGGAGACATCCGCCATGTCCGACCACAGCTCGATCGAGTGGACCAACGCCACCTGGAATCCCGTCACCGGCTGCACCAAGGTCTCCCGAGGCTGTGACCACTGCTACGCCGAGACGTTCGCCGAGCGCTGGCGCGGCACTCCGGGCCACCACTTCACCAACGGGTTCGACGTCCAGCTTCGCCCCGAGCGCCTGGATCAGCCGCTGAGCTGGCGCAAGCCGCGCCGCATCTTCGTCAACAGCATGTCCGACCTGTTCCACGACGCCGTGCCGGACGACTTCATCCTGAAGGTCTTCGAACGGATGTGGTGGGCCCCGCAGCACACCTTTCAGGTGCTCACCAAGCGGCACGGCCGGATGCGATCCCTGCTGCCGCGTCTGGAGGAGCGCCTTCGCCAGGTCGAGACGGACCTCACGCTGGTGGACTGCCCGACGCCGCTCATCTGGCCGCTGCCGAATGTGTGGCTGGGCGTCTCGGTCGAGGACCAAAAGCACGCCGAGCTCCGGATACCCGCGCTGCTGGAGACTCCGGCCGCGGTGCGGTTCGTCAGCGCTGAACCATTGCTGGGGCCGATCGACCTGACACGGGCCGTTCGGACCATGGGCAGCCAGCGCGGCCACGGCTTGACCGCCTCCTTCATCCACGCGGGCGACTGCTGCCGCCACTTCCACGGCATCGACTGGGTCATCGTCGGCGGAGAGTCCGGCGCCCGAGCCCGTCCCATGCACCCCGACTGGGCGCGCTCCCTGCGCGACCAGTGCGCCGCCGCTGAGGTGCCGTTCTTCTTCAAACAGCACGGCGCCTGGGCGCCGTGGGAGCAGGGCAGTCCCACCCCGGCCGCTGTCCGCAGCACCCTGGCACTGGTCAGCCCGGACGGCCGCACCCACTCCCCGCGCATCGGCGCGCCGGCCCCGGCCGGATCGGTCCTGATGGCCCGCTACGGCAAGGGCCGATCCGGCCGTGTGCTCGACGGCCACACCTGGGAGCAGTTCCCGGCGGTGGCCGCATGATCGGCCGCATCTACCTGGAGCGCGGCCGGCCCGTGGCGGTCCTCATCCGCTGGGGATCGGCCATCCGCCCCGGCGAGCAGCCCGCCCGCCTGACCGTGCTCCCGGCCCCGTCCGGGCGGGCCGTTCCCGCCCACGGCACCGGCCCGCGCAACGTCCTGATTCGCCGCGCGGACGGCTCCCTCATCGTCCGCCCGTTCCGGGGGCTGCACCGCCCCACCCCGGACAAGGAGATCTCATCGTGCTGACCGTCATGGACTGGTTCTGCGGAGCCGGCGGCTCCTCCCAGGGCGCGCACGCGGTGCCCGGCGTGACCGTCACCCGCGCCGCCAACCACTGGGAAGTGGCCATCGCCTCCCACGCCGCCAACTTCCCGACCACCGACCACTACCAGGGCGACATCCGCACCGCCCCCGTGCAGCGCTGGCCCGTCTGTGACATCTTCTGGGCCTCGCCCGAATGCCCGAAGTGGAGCCGTGCCCGCGGCACGCGCCGCGACTTCCACAACACCCGCCAGGGCGCCCTGTTCGAGCTGCCCGGCACCGCCCGCTCCGCCGAACACGAACGCTCCCGCGCCCTCATGGAAGAGGTCCCGCTCTACCTGGAGGGCGTGGCCGATCGCGGCGGGCGGGTGCTGGCCGGCGTGGTCGAGAACGTCATCGACTGCCGCGCCTGGGACGCCTGGGACGGCTGGACCGGCCGCATCCACGCCCTGGGCTACCGCACGAAGGTGCTCGCGCTCAACAGCATGCACGCCCGGCCGGTGCGCACCCCGGCCGCCCCGCAGTCCCGCGACCGGCTGTATATCGCCTACTGGCACCGCTGTCTGGGCCGCGCCCCGGACTTCGACAAGTGGCTTCGCCCGAAGGCATGGTGCCCGTCGTGCGGACAGCGCATCGACGCCGTGCAGACCTTCAAGAACCCGCGCCGCGACATGGGCCGCTACCGCCAGCAATACCTCTACCGCTGCCCGCACACCTCCTGCCGGGGCGCGGTAGTCGAACCCGAGGTGCTCCCGGCCGCAACCGCGATCGACTGGAGCCTTCCCGGAGTGCGGATCGGGGAGCGCAACGAACCGCTCGCCGCGGCCACGATGCGGCGCATCCGTGAGGGCATCGCCCGCTACTGGGGGCCCATCCTGGCCCCGGCCGGCGGCACCTGGCGTGACCAGGCCAGCCCGATCGGTGCGCCGATGCCCACCCGCACCACCCGCGAAAGCGACGGCCTCGCCGTCCCGCCGCCGCTGGTGCCGGTCGAAGGGCGCGACGGCAAGACCGCGCGCCCGGCCGCGTGGCCGCTGCGCACCCAGACCACCCGCAACGAGACCGGCCTGGCCCTGCCCGGCGCGGCGGGGGCATTCATCGCCGAGCTGCGCGGCGGGGGGTCGGTGGCCCGGCCGGTGGCCGAGGCGCTGGCCACCGTGACCGCCTCCGGCAACCACCACGGCCTGGTCACCCCGCCCGAGCCCGGTGGCCTGCTGGTGCCGTACTACGGCACCGGCACCGCCCGCCCCACCGGTCGGCCGGTGGGCGCGCTGACCACCCGCGACCGCTACGGCCTCGCCGCGCCCCCCGGCGACGCCCTGAGCGTGGATCTGACCATCGACCTGGACGACGTGCGCTTCCGGATGCTGGAACCCGCCGAGATCGGCCGCGCCATGGCCTTCGGCGACGGCTACCGGGTGCTGGGCAACAAGCGCCAGCGGGTGCGCCAGTACGGCAACGCCGTCACCCCGCCCGTGGCCGAGGTCCTCATCTCCGCGCTGGTCGAGGCCATCACCGGCACCCACCTGGAGGTGGCCGCATGAACGCCCCCGAGCTGCTCCGCTACGCCCTGGCCGCCGCGGCCCGCGGCTGGCACGTCTTCCCCCTCACCCCCGGCGACAAGGTCCCGCTCAAGGGCATGAGCTGGACCCAGCACACCACCACCGATCCTGAGGTGATCGGCCGGATCTGGGCCCGCACGCCGTTCAACATTGGCATCGCCTGCGGTCCGTCCCGGCTCGTGGTCATCGACCTGGACGTCCCCAAACCGGGTGAGCATCCACCCGCCGGCTGGGATCAGCCCGGCGTATGCGAGGGTGCCGACGTCTTCGCCCTGATCTGCGAGCAGGCCAGACAGCCGGTGCCGTGGGAGACCTTCACCGTGCGTACCCGCCGCGGCGGCATTCACCTGTACTTCACCGCCCCCAACGGCATCACCCTGGCCAACACCTGCGGCGAGCGCGGCGCCGGCCTGGGCTGGAAAATCGACACCCGAGCCGCGGGCGGGTACGTAGTCGGCCCCGGCAGCGTCGTGGACCTGCCCGACGGGGCAGGCGCCTACGAGGTGCTGCACACCCCGGCTCCGGCAGTGCTACCGGCGTGGCTGGCCGAACGACTACGACCGGCGCCATCGCCACCGCCGCAACCCACCGTGCTCCCGGTGCACTCCGGGCGCCGCGGCGCTTACCTGGATGCGGCGATCCGCGCCAGCCTGGCAAAGATCACCGCCGTATCCGAAGGCAATCGCAACGTCACCCTGTACGGCGCCGCCGCCTCCCTGGGCCAGCTGGTGGCCGGCGGCGCGCTGGACGCCGATGCCACCGAAGACCTGCTGCTGCAGGCCGCAACAGCCATCGGCTACCCGGCGGCTCCGGCCCGCAAGACCATCCGATCGGGATTTCGCCGGGGAGCCATGCGTCCGCGCCGGGTGCCGGCATGAGTGATGCGCCCCGGATCCAGATCGGCTCCGGGCCGGAAACCATCCGGGTGCTCAAGGCGGAACTGGCCGGCAAGCTGCTGCCCGACACCTATGTCTGCGGCGGCGCGCTGGTGCACATGGAGACCGTCTCCGGCGGCCAAGTCAGCCCGGCTACTGATGAGGACTCACCCCTGCCGGTCACCGCCAGCCCGATCACACCCGCCACCTTGGCCGGGCTGCTGGCCGAACACGCCTATGTCTACCGGCTGCGCTCACGCAAAGCCGATGGCGGGGTGGAGATGTATGAGGAGGAAATCACCCCACCGCGCGACATCCTGGCCTCGGTGCTGGCCGGCAAGACCTGGCCCGATGTGGCTCCGTTGTGCGGGGTGATCGGCGCGCCGGTGCTGCGCCGCGACGGCACCCTGTTGCAGCACCCCGGCTACGACCCGGCGACGGGGCTGTATCTGGCCGCCAAGGTGGCGCTACCGCCGGTGCCCGAGCGACCCACACCCGAACAGGTGCATGCGGCCCGCGACTTCCTGCTCCACCGCTTCCTGCGGGACTTCCCCTGGGCCAGTGCCGCGGATCGGGCCAACTACATCGCCTTGTTGGCCACCCCGATCCTGCGGCACTTCACCCGCTCCCTGACCCCGTTCGCCCTCATCGACGCCACCATGCCGGCCTCCGGCAAATCCATCCTGACCGGCGGCCCCGGCATGCTCTATGGCCAGCGCGTCATGCCCTGGGCCTACACCGAAGAAGAACTACGCAAAAGCATCACCGCGGTGCTGGCCGAACAGGTCGGCGTGGTCGTGTGGGACAACCTGGCCGAAGGTACCGTCATCGACTCACCCACCCTGGCCCTGCTGGTCACCGCCGGCGTGTGGTCGGACCGGCAACTCGGCGCCTCGCGCAACGTGGCCACCGTCAACGACCGGCTGTGGATGGCCACCGGTAACAACCTCCAAGTCGGCGGCGACATGGCCTCGCGCACCGTGCGGGTGCACCTGGATCCGAACATGCCCCGCCCCGAACAGCGCGACCAATCCCGCTTCGGCATCCCGCACCTGGACCAATGGATCACCGTCCCGGCCAACCAGCTCACCGTGCTGTGGCACCTGCTCATCCTGGTGCTCGACTGGACCGGCCAGGGCGCCCCGCGTGCCTGCGGGCTGTCGATGCGCCAATTCACCCCGTGGGCGCACGCTCTGGGCGGTTTCCTGGCCCACCACCACATCGACGGTTTTCTGAGCAATGCCGCCGATGTGCGCGACATCGACGAAGACGAAACCCGCTGGCGAGCCTTCCTGTCCTGCTGGCACGCCCTGCACGGCTCGGCGCCGATGACCGCCGCCGAGCTGCGCCGCTCCGGCGAACCCGAGCGGATCGGCTTTGAGGAGCACGACCGCTGGGACGGCCAGTTCATCACCACCCACAGCGGCCGGCTGCCCAACGCCCTGTCCCTGGGCCGGCTGCTGACCGGGCAGGCCGGCCGCTGGCGCGGGGACTACGTGATCCGCTCAGCCAAGAACGACCGCGGTGACCGAAACACCTTTTGGGTCGAGCACCATGCCTGAGCCGGTCGGAGAAGCGCTGAAACATCTCCGCATCTCCGCATCTCCGCACACCACCTCCTGACGAGCGGAAACGAATGCGGAGATAGCAGAGATCGATAACTGCCATCTCCGCATCCCCACAGATTCCGCGGAGATGACCCCCGGTTCGCGGAGATGGAGTCACCCCAGAACCTTCTATCTCCGCACGCATCACCGCAGCTCAGTCCCACCTCTGCGGAGATGCGGAGGTGCGGAGATGTTTCAGCCCCTGCCCGTAGCGCCACACTCGCCGACCATTTCGGCCCTGCCCATACCTGCCTCGGAAGGACTCACTCGCCATGGCTACCGGCAAGCCCCTAACCGTCGCCGAGTTCTGCGCCGAACTCGGCATCTCCCGCTCCACCTTCTACGACTGGCGCGCCAAGCGCCGGGCCCCCAAGTGCATCACTCTGCCCAACGGCAGTCTGCGCATCCGCCGCGCCGAGTTCGAGCGCTGGCTGAGCGAACGGGAGGACAGCACCGTCTGATGAACACCACCTACGATGTCCGTTTCTGGAAAACCCAGATGTACAAGGGCCAGAAAGTCACCAGCCATACCGTCCGATGGGTAGTGGCCGGAAAGGAGCGGAGGGAGTCTTTCCGTACGGCGGCGCACGCCGAGAGCTTCCGCGCTCGCCTGATGACCGCCGCTCGTGAGGGGGAGGCATTCGACCCCCGCACAGGACTGCCGATCTCGTGGCGGCGCGAGGAATCCGCCCTGAGTTGGTATGCCTTTACCGCGACCTACGTGGACGCGAAATGGCCCTTCGCCTCCCCCAACCACCGCCGCGGTATCGCCGAGGCGCTCACCGACGCCACTGAGGCACTCCTCACCGGCGGGAATGCGCCCTCCCGCGAGATGCTCCGAGCGGCTCTGCGCTGGACCTACAGCACCCGTATCCGGGATGGCGGTGAGCCGCCCGCCGAGCTGATTGCCGCACTCCGCTGGCTGGAGCAGCACACGATTCCCCTGACGGCGTTCAACGAGCCGGGCAAGGGCGCCGTGCTCGCGCGGGCCGTACTCGGCAGGATCAGCCGTACCAAGGAGGGGAAGCTGGCCGCGGGCAACACGGCCAACCGCAAGCGGATGGTGCTCAACAACGCCATGGAGTACGCCCGGGAAATCGGAGCACTGCCGGCTAACCCGCTCAAGGCAGTGAAGTGGACCAAGCCGCGAACGCTGTCCGCAGTGGACCCGCGCACGGTCATCAACATCGAACAGGCCCGGCGGTTCCTGCGTGCCGTGCAAAAGCACAGCAGGCGAGGAGAGCGCATGGAAGCGTTCTTCGGGTGCATGTACTACGCCGCCTTACGTCCGGAAGAGGTCGTGGACCTGCGCCGTGAGCATCTGGTGAGCCTGCCCGATGACGGCGGCTGGGGAGAGATGCGGCTCACCAACGCTGACCCCCGGGCCGGAAGTCGTTGGACTGACAGCGGCAAGCCTCGCGAGCGCCGCGCGCTCAAACACCGCGCTGACGGCGAGACTCGCCCGGTGCCGATCCATCCTGAACTGGTCGCGCTGCTGAGGGCCCATCTTGAGAGGTTCGGAGCCGGCCCGGAAAGGCGCGTGTTCGTCGGACCGCGCGGTGGACAGATGACCGACCGCGCCTATCTCAAGGTCTTTCACGAGGCACGAGCTGCAGCCTTCACCCCGCAGGAGGCTGCCTCACCCCTTATGGATGTGCCCTACGCGCTGCGGCATGCTGCCGTGTCCACATGGCTGAACGCCGGCGTCCCGGCGCCCCAGGTCGCCGAGTGGGCAGGGCATAGCGTGAATGTGCTGCTACGGGTCTACGCCACATGCATCCACGGGCAGGGCCGGGAGGCGATGCGCCGGATCTGGGACGCTACACAACCTTGAGCTCTTGTCTTCGGACACTGATCGTGAATTTGGGATGCCGACCAGCTCATGTCCGGGTATCCGCCGGTGTAGGGGCTACGCACAGGCGGGTGCGGGGCGTGAGGCTCGGCGCTGTCACCCGAGCCCGCCACAGGGCTATGGGAAAGCTGAAGGAACAGCACTGCGGTGGGCCCGCGAATGAGTGTGCAGTTTTCTCCCTCCGGATCAACCACACCTCCCCATCATGCAGCTATTGGTATTCGATTGGCTACCCTCGGTGATAGTACGGTTGCCGGGAAGACAGACCTTCCCCTTCATCGGACCGGGTCGCGCTAGCCACCCTTCGGGAGGGGTAGAGCAAGCGGCAGGTTGCGGGTGCGACGCCAGAGCAGGCGATCGCCTCCGTGCCGGGGCCCGCGGGCGCCGTCCGCACTGCGGGCGCCACCCTGCAAATGCTCGCGGGCCCTTGCCAGTCCCTCTGGCCAGACGCTTCAGCGCGGGGCAGAGCGATGGCGTCCCAGCACACCGGGGGCGCGCGGGGTGCTGCGCTGCCGTCGGCCGGTACGGTCGGGGATAGCGCCGCCGGTGCGCAGGTGACTGCTGGCCAGCACCCGTCCCGCCACGCCGTCCAGCCCGTCGATGCGCAGAGCAATGCCACGACGCTCGGCGCGCTCAATGGCAGTGAGCACGGTGTGCAGTCCGGCACTGTCACAGCCGGTCAATGCGCTGATGTTCAGCACCAGATTGCGCATGCTGGTCGATTCTGCGGTCTGTAGCGCGGCCAGGCAGCACTCCAGCATGGGTGCACTGATGTGGCCAAGTACGCCGTGCACACGCACGGTGATCGTCTCATCAGCGGTATGGATGGTGATGATCTCGGCCGGGGATGGGGGCGGATCAGCAGGGGCAGCAGGCACGGCGGTCCTAGGGACGCGGGATCAAGGCGAGTAGATCAGTGTGCTACCACCGAGCGGCATCAGCTAACCCCGGTGCGGTTCGAGTTGGGCGCAGCTACCTCGTGCACTTATCGAGGTAGCCATGCAGACACCGGCGGCGCTTGCTGCCCAGCGCCCCCGCCGCTCCAGCAATCCATCCCGTCGAGAAGCCTCATAAAACCGGACAAAACGGGAATGGTGTTCTCAGTGAAGACGCTGACGATTCGTCCCGGTCCCGTCCTTGGCGAGGGAGTACAGGCCGCTGCTCGCCAGGCCGCACTGTTGTTCGCGCTGGCCGGGCTGCTGGCCCTGGCCGCAAGTGTGCTGCCGTTCAACGGGCCCCCTCTGCTGGGCGGGGTCGCCGCCGCCGCTGTGATCGTTGCCGGATTGGCATGGTGGCTGCCGTGGGAGCGTCTGGGCAGGCACGGACCGTTGCTGTTGTGCGCCCCTGCGCTGGTGTTGCTGGCCACCGCCACCTGGGCCTTCAATGGGGTGGCCGCGGCCACCGCCCCGTTCTTCATGCTGTTGTTCGCCTGGATCGGTCTGCATTTTTCGGTCCGGGCGGTGCTGGCGCTGGCGCTGCCGGCGGCGGTGGCCTACTTGGGCCCGTTGATCGCCGCCGGTCGCGGCCCGCTGGCCCTCAGCGGCGGCGCGGTGTTCATCCCCGCCATGATGGCTATTGGAAGCCTGATCGCCCGCCAGGTCGCCCATCATCGCCGCTCCCGTGCCCAGATCGAGCGGATGGAACGCTGGCGAGCCGCCCTCAGCGCCACCTTGGCCCATGATGTGCGCTCTCCGCTGACGGCGGCGCAGTTCGCCGTGGAAACCCTGGCCGAAGACGGCCCCGCTCTACCGGAGGCGCAGCGCACTGAAATCGCCGCCATGGCGATGCGGCAGATCAACCGCATCCGCCGCCTGGCCGCCGGCCTGCTGGATGCCGAGCGCCTGGACGTCCACGGCAACCTGCGCCTGGAGATGGCCACGGTGGATCTGCGCCGGGCCGCATGCGAGGCCACCGACTACCTCAGCGCCCCGGTCACCGTGGAGATCCCCGCTGGCCTGCGGGTGCGGGCCGATCCTGAGCGTCTGGAGCAAATTCTGGTCAACCTGGCCGCCAACGCCATCGGCCATGGGGCACTGCCGGTGGTCATCAGCGCTGAGCCGGATGGAGCCGACCGGGTGGCGGTGCATGTGCGCGATCACGGGACCGGTGTGCCGACCGACAAATGCGCGGTGTTGTTCTCCCGCTTCAGCGCCGCCGATACCAATCCCGCCTCGGTCGGCCTGGGCTTGTGGATCACTCGGGAACTGGCTCGCGCCCACGGCGGCGATGTCGTCTACCGCCCGGCCACCCCGGGCAGCCGCTTCACCGTCACCCTGCCCGCCGCCGTGGCGGCCGAGGCTGCACCCACCGGCCCGCAGGCTCCCGCCACCCCGCGCGCACGCTCCTGAACAGTCCTGTACCCTGCCTAGACCCCCGCCAGTACCTGCTCCATGGCTGTTACCGCTCAGCCTCGGAGTCGGCGGCCAGGTGCTCTGCGGCCACCGCCGCATCGGGGAAGGTCACGAACACGGCATGCAGGCCGGTGATGTCCAGCAGCCGTGCCAGCATTCCGGCCGCTCCGGCCAGTGCGAAGGATATCTGGTGAACCTGGCAGCGGTTGTAGACGCCGATCAGCTCACCCAGCCCGATGGAATCACAAAAGCCCACCTCGGCCACATCCACCACCAGGGCGCGCAGGCCCGGCCGTCCCCACAGGTCGTTCAGCTGCCGGCCCAGCAGCGGCTCCACACCGATCGTGAGCTCCCCATGCACCTGAGCGATGACGATTCCGCCGGCACGCTCGTGCAGCCGCACGCCGATCGGCGGATCGCCTGGCGAGGAAGGTCGCATATAGACCCCAGTGCATGTGAGGCAAGGCCGTTGCCTGCCCGCCTACCCTCGCAGCTTCCCCTAACGCCCGAATTATGGGCCAGCTGCTGTATCACCTGGTGGCATTGGTTTGGCCCTTTTCACAGTTGCACATCAGCCGGGCGGGGCCGGCCGCCGGTGTCCAAGACGGGTTACCCCCGATCGTCGACCAGCACATGCGTTGTGCGAGGTAAGCGACCGCATAAGTGATCTATTCCTGCCGTGGCCGGTGGTGGGCGCTGTTCGGGGTACCAGTGCGCAGCGGCAGGTCCAGGAGATCGGCCAGGTGCTGCAGATGGGACGGCACGTTGATCAGCCGGGCCGTGCCCTGCTGGCTCAGCCGCGCCAGCAGGCGCACCCCGCCGGTGTCGATGAAGCGCAGGTGCTGGGCGTCGATCAGAAGACGATCATCGCCGTGCCCGACGCGGATCAGCATCTCTTCCAGCGCGGCGCAGTTGCCGGCATCGACCTCGCCGATCAGATGGATCAACGTTGCGCCGGGGTGGGGATGGTAGATCAGGCGCAGCTGGCGATCGGCATACAGCACCGCGCCGATGACGCCGTGGCAGGCGGCGCCGTCGGAGGCGCCAGCGTCATCGTGCGGGAGTGTCACGGTGCCGCGGGCAACGGTGAGAGAGGGTCGGCTATGCGCCTGAAGGTCCTGCAGGCGCGGATGCATAGGCGCAAGAGCGGAAGCACAGGCATGCAGACCCCCACCGAGCAAGGGAGACCGGTTGGCTGGCATCATCTCACCTGCGTCCCGCTTCGTGAAGAGTCATACCGGAAACAAACTTCAGGTACTAAGCTTACGGTAAAGGTGTTCCGCCGTCACTGCCCGGCCGAATCCGCTTTCGACCCCACAAGAGAGATGACATGGCCTCGACCAACGGTGGTGAGCCCGCCTCCACCTGGACGTTCCTCACCCACCACGCCCGGGTGCTGGTGGAGATCGCCCGCGATCCGCAAGCGCGCATCCGCGATATGGCCGCCCGCATCGGCATCACCGAGCGCGCCGTCCAAAGCATCGTCTCCGACCTGCACCAGGAGGGTTACCTGACCCTGCACAAGGTCGGCCGGCGCAACCACTACACCCTCAATGCCGAGCGCGGCTTTCGCTATCCGACCGAGGCCGACTTGCCGGTGCGGCTGCTCCTCGACCTGTTTACCCAGCACGACCTGCCCGAGGGGCACACCCCTGAAGCGCACCACGCCGATATCGCGGTAGACCCGGGCTCCGACGATCGGCGCATCGCGAATCAGACGGCACAGCGACCACAGCAAGCGGCCGACACCCCAACACCATCAGAAGATCACACCCGGGCGACGACTGGCGGATAGACGACAGGCGAGAGCCACTCCTTCTCGTCGTCGCTTCTTACCCGCATCAACCTGAATGCCGCCCAGCGGCGAAGACGAAGTCGGCGGGGCACAATGGTTCATCCGTCAAAGGCTTCCAGAGCCGAGAGCCGCACATGAGCCTCTGCCGCTGCAGGTTGACATCGGGGATAGACGCGGCCATACCCCTGCAGCACAATTGACTACAGTGCGCATAACATGTGGGCACAGAGGGTGCAGAGGTGTCGACATGACACACGAAGACGCTCGTTACCTGGAAATCCATAGCTGGCGCCTGAAGGACACTTACATCCTGCGCCTGCATGGCGAGCTCGACCACCTCGGTGCCCCGGCGTTATCCGTCGCCCTGCACGACGCACTGACCTTGCAACTTCCGGTACTGATCGTGGACCTGACGCACGTATCGTTCATGGCTTCGGCTGGCGCAGGCGCCCTGATCAACGCCCACCAGACGATCACCGCTCGCCACGGCCGACTGCTAGTGGTGGCCCCTGCGGGCAGCACTCCCCGCCGACTGCTGGAGCTGACCCGACTCGATACGCACCTTTCGGTGCATGAGGATCTGGAACAGGCCATGCATGCCATAGCACTGGAGTCACCGACTCATTGATCAGACCGTCGGCCCGGCGGCATGAACGGTCTCAGGGCAGCGGCAATAGCCATGCCGCAGGATCAATGCCGCGCGCAGCGCGGTGCACTCCTGTCGACTGCCTGCCAGCCGGACACCTGCGCAGCACCGGCATCGACCGCCGGCACCTCCTCTAGCTACTGCAGCACCGGCGAGCGGGTCAGAACCCCCTCCGTTCCTGACCCGCCCACCCTGCGTCGCAGAGATGGCCATGCTCCACATGAAGCCTCCGCCCTCCACGGATGCAATCTTAGAGTAATCGCATGATCACTGATGGTTGTTATGCGGAATGTCGGCACTGCATCTGTTGCCTGGCAGCCACTTCAAGAGGCCGATACCGGAGATGAAATGATGGTTGCCCATGAGCCCGCAGCCCTCCGAACAAGCCAGTCCCGAGAAGTCTGAGCCGGCCTCATTGGTGGCCCGGGTTCGCCGGGAGTTGACCCGCGCGGGGTTCGTGGTCGACCCGACCACCCTGGCCGTCGACGGCGGCCTGCAGGTGCGCCACGACCCTGAGCGCGGCGTGGTGGTGGCGTGGATCACCGCGGCCGAGTTAACCGTCAGCGACCTGTCCCATCATGACCACATCCGCAGTATCGTCCACCTGGCGTTGAGCGCCATCTTGAGCGACGCGGGCTACCAGGTGACCAGCGACCCGGCCAGCGGCGAAGTGATCGTCGCCCACCCTCCGGCAGCCGCTTAATCCTG
>NZ_BOOK01000037.1 GCF_016863195.1 Paraplanobispora takensis
TGCCGCCGAAGAGCTCGGCATCGACCTGTCCCGGCGCGAGCCGAGCAGCGTCGAAGAGGTCTGATCCAGAAGCTGAGGAGGGGAAAACACATGTTGGACGTCAACTTCTTCGACGAGCTTCGGATCGGCCTGGCGACGGCTGACGACATCCGCCAGTGGTCGCACGGTGAGGTCAAGAAGCCCGAGACCATCAACTACCGGACCCTCAAGCCCGAGAAGGACGGACTCTTCTGCGAGAAGATCTTCGGCCCGACCCGGGACTGGGAGTGCTACTGCGGCAAGTACAAGCGCGTGCGCTTCAAGGGCATCATCTGTGAGCGCTGCGGCGTCGAGGTGACCCGCGCCAAGGTGCGTCGTGAGCGGATGGGCCACATCGAGCTGGCCGCGCCGGTCACGCACATCTGGTACTTCAAGGGTGTCCCGTCGCGTCTGGGCTACCTGCTCGACCTGGCCCCGAAGGACCTGGAGAAGGTCATCTACTTCGCGGCCTACATGATCACGCACGTCGACAAGGACCTGCGTGAGCGCGACCTGCCGTCGCTGGAGGCGAAGATCTCCGTCGAGCGGCAGCACGTCGAGCAGCGCCGTGACGCCGACGTCGAGGCCCGCCAGAAGAAGCTGGAGGCCGACCTGGCGGAGCTGGAGGCCGCCGGCGCCAAGGGCGACCAGCGCCGCAAGGTCCGCGAGGGCGCCGAGCGCGAGATGCGCCAGCTCCGCGACCGGGCCCAGCGCGAGCTGGACCGGCTGGAGGAGGTCTGGAGCCGCTTCAAGAACCTCAAGGTCCAGGACCTCGAGGGCGACGAGCTGCTCTACCGCGAGATGCGCGACCGCTTCGGCCGCTACTTCCGCGGCGGCATGGGTGCCCAGGCCATCCAGGAGCGCCTGTCCAGCTTCGACCTCGACGCCGAGGCCGAGAACCTCCGCGAGACGATCCGCAGCGGCAAGGGCCAGAAGAAGGCCCGCGCCCTCAAGCGTCTCAAGGTCGTCTCCGCGTTCCTGAACACCCGCAACTCGCCCAACGGCATGGTCCTGGACTGCATCCCGGTCATCCCGCCGGACCTGCGCCCGATGGTGCAGCTCGACGGTGGCCGGTTCGCGACCTCGGACCTGAACGACCTGTACCGCCGGGTCATCAACCGCAACAACCGCCTCAAGCGTCTGCTCGACCTCGGCGCCCCCGAGATCATCGTGAACAACGAGAAGCGGATGCTCCAGGAGGCCGTCGACGCGCTGTTCGACAACGGCCGTCGCGGCCGCCCGGTCACCGGCCCCGGCAACCGCCCGCTGAAGTCCCTCAGCGACATGCTGAAGGGTAAGCAGGGTCGCTTCCGTCAGAACCTGCTGGGCAAGCGAGTCGACTACTCCGGCCGTTCGGTCATCGTCGTCGGCCCGCAGCTGAAGCTGCACCAGTGCGGCCTGCCCAAGCAGATGGCGCTGGAGCTGTTCAAGCCGTTCGTGATGAAGCGCCTGGTCGACCTGAACCACGCGCAGAACATCAAGTCGGCCAAGCGCATGGTGGAGCGTGCCCGCCCGGTGGTGTGGGACGTCCTCGAAGAGGTCATCACCGAGCACCCGGTGCTGCTCAACCGCGCGCCCACCCTGCACCGCCTGGGCATCCAGGCCTTCGAGCCGCAGCTGGTCGAGGGCAAGGCCATCCAGATCCACCCGCTCGTCTGCACCGCGTTCAACGCGGACTTCGACGGCGACCAGATGGCCGTGCACCTGCCGCTGTCGGCCGAGGCGCAGGCCGAGGCCCGCATCCTGATGCTGTCCACCAACAACATCCTGAAGCCGGCCGACGGCAAGCCGGTGACCATGCCCACCCAGGACATGATCATCGGTCTGTACTCCCTGACCACGATCAAGGACGACGGCGAGGGCGCCGGCGCGGGCCGGGTCTTCGGCTCGGTGTCCGAGGCGCTCATGGCCTTCGACCGGCGCGAGCTGGACATCCAGGCCAAGATCCAGATCAGGATGAAGGGCGACGTCCCGCCGCCGCGCGACTGGGTGGCGCCCGAGGGCTGGGAGTCGGGCGACTCCTACCGCCTGGAGACCACGCTGGGCCGGTGCCTGTTCAACCAGACGCTGCCAGCGAACTACCCCTACGTGAACTCGCAGGTCGGCAAGAAGCAGCTCTCGGTCATCGTGAACGAGCTGGCGGAGAAGTACCCCAAGGTCGAGGTCGCGACCGCGCTGGACGCGCTCAAGGACGCCGGCTTCTACTGGGCCACCCGCGCCGGTGTCACGATCTCGATCGAGGACGTCGTCGCGCCGCCGAACAAGGCCGAGATCATGGAGTCGTACGAGCGCCGGGCCGACAAGGTCCAGCGTGAGTACGAGCGCGGTCTCATCACGGACGAGGAGCGCCGTCAGGAGCTCATCGAGATCTGGACGCACGCGACCAGTGACGTGACCGAGGACATGCAGAAGGCGTTCCCGAAGACCAACCCGGTCTGGATGATGGTCCAGTCTGGCGCCCGAGGAAACCTGATGCAGGTCCGTCAGATCTCCGGCATCCGCGGTCTGGTGTCCAACACCAAGGGTGAGACGATCCCGCGCCCGATCAAGGCCTCGTTCCGCGAGGGCCTGTCGGTGCTGGAGTACTTCATCTCCACCCACGGACAGCGGAAGGGTCTGGCCGACACCGCGCTGCGGACCGCCGACTCGGGTTACCTGACCCGTCGTCTGGTGGACGTCGCGCAGGACGTCATCGTGCGCGAGATCGACTGCGGCACCGACCGCGCGGTCCCGCTGCACGTCGGCGAGCGCGACTCGGCGGGCAACCTCGTCAAGGCCGAGAACGCCGAGAGCAACGTGCACGGCCGCATCCTGGCCGAGGACGTCGTGGTCGACGGCAAGGTCATCGCGAGCGCGGGCGTCGACATCAACGACATCCACGTGACCGCGCTGGTCGAGGTCGGCGTGGAGACCGTCAGGACCCGCAGCGCCCTGGTCTGCGAGGCCAAGATCGGTGTCTGCGCGACCTGCTACGGCCGCTCCCTGGCGACCGGCAAGCTGGTGGACGTCGGTGAGGCCGTCGGCATCATCGCCGCCCAGTCGATCGGTGAGCCGGGCACCCAGCTGACCATGCGGACCTTCCACACCGGTGGTGTGGCGGGTGCGGACATCACCCACGGTCTGCCCCGTGTCCAGGAGCTGTTCGAGGCGCGCATCCCCAAGGGCGTCGCCCCGATCAGCGAGGCCGAGGGCCGGGTCCGCATCGACGAGACCGACAAGACCCGCAAGATCGTCATCGTTCCGGACGACGGCTCCGACGAGATCGCCTACCCGGTGTCGATGCGCTCGCGCCTGCTGGTCTCCGAGGGTCAGCACGTGAAGGTCGGCCAGCAGCTGATCGCCGGTGCGGTCAACCCCAACGAGGTGCTGCGCATCCTCGGCCCCCGGGCCGTGCAGCTGCACCTGGTGGCGGAGGTCCAGCAGGTCTACCGCTCGCAGGGTGTGTCGATCCACGACAAGCACATCGAGATCATCGTGCGCCAGATGCTCAAGCGCGTGAACGTGCTGGAGTCCGGTGACACCGACATGCTGCCCGGTGAGCTGGTCGAGCGGCCGCGCTTCGAGCGGATGAACCGCGAGTGCGTGGCCGAGCAGGGCACGCCGGCCTCCGGCCGCCCGGTGCTCATGGGCATCACCAAGGCCTCGCTGGCGACCGAGTCCTGGCTGTCGGCGGCGTCCTTCCAGGAGACGACCCGGGTGCTCACCGACGCGGCGATCCACGCCAAGTCGGACTCGCTGCTCGGTCTCAAGGAGAACGTCATCATCGGAAAGCTGATCCCGGCCGGTACCGGCATGCCGCAGTACCGCAACATCCGGGTCGAGCCCACCGAGGAGGCCAAGGCGGCGATGTACACCGTCGGCGGCTACGACGGCTCCGCGGCCGACTACACCTTCGGCTCGGGCTCCGGTGAGGCCGTGCCGCTGGAGGAGTACGACTTCGGTCAGTACAACCGCTAGCCGGCGTCCTTGAGGGAACGGCGGGTCCGCGCCACGGCGAGGACACTCCGTCCCCTTTCGGTCTGATCTGTACGGCGCTCGGATCCCTGGGGATCCGGGCGCCGTTTCCGTTGCGGGGCTTGACCGGGTCTTTGCGGCGCGGGCCGTACGTTATGACGTTATGGAGGAATGGCCAGAGGGCTCTGCCGGAGCGGGTAAGCTTGGCAAGGGCCCACGGCGGCCGGTCGCCAGACCGTCCGCGGGAGCCGTGACACGATGCGGACGTCCAACGACGCCCGGCGACGCAGTCGTTTTGACGTGTTGCGTCAGCTGGCGTAGTCTCTTCCTTCGTGCCCATGGCTTCATGGGCTCTCATGCGTGCGTGTCGGCAGGTTTCCCACCGGGGAGTCGACGAAGACGCCGCGTGGCCTCCACCACTGGAACGGCCTGGCTCGGGAAGTGGCGCATCATGAGCGCGACACGCCCGACCGCGTGGGTCGGAGTGGACGGAAAATCAGCAGGTCATGACACCGGCAGTACCTGCGAAAAGCACAACCTCTCGAAGTACCGGCAAGCACGAACGGAGACGCGGTGCCTACGATTCAGCAGCTGGTCCGCAAGGGCCGCCAGGACAAGGTCACAAAGACCAAGACCCCGGCGCTCAAGGCCAGCCCCCAGCGACGCGGCACCTGCATGCGCGTTTACACCACGACCCCCAAGAAGCCGAACTCCGCCCTCCGCAAGGTCGCGCGTGTCCGGCTCACCAACGGCATCGAGGTCACGGCCTACATCCCGGGTGTCGGCCACAACCTCCAGGAGCACAGCATCGTGCTCGTCCGCGGTGGTCGTGTGAAGGACCTGCCGGGTGTTCGCTACAAGATCATCCGTGGCTCGCTCGACACCCAGGGTGTCCGCAACCGCAAGCAGGCCCGTAGCCGTTACGGCGCGAAGAAGGAGAAGTAAGACATGCCTCGCAAGGGTTCTCCTGGCCGTCGCCAGCTCATGGCCGACCCGGTCCACAACTCGCCGCTGGTCACCGCGCTCATCAACAAGGTGCTCCTGGACGGCAAGCGCTCCATCGCGCAGTCGATCGTCTACGGCGCCCTGGAGGGCTGCCGTGACAAGACCGGCAACGACCCGGTCGTCACCCTGAAGCGCGCGCTGGACAACGTCAAGCCCACCCTTGAGGTCCGCAGCCGCCGCGTCGGTGGCGCGACCTACCAGGTCCCGGTCGAGGTGCGCGCCGCGCGCAGCACCACCCTGGCCCTGCGCTGGCTGGTGCAGTACTCCCGCGCCCGTCGCGAGAAGACCATGACCGAGCGCCTGATGAACGAGCTGCTCGACGCCAGCAATGGCCTCGGCGCCTCGGTCAAGAAGCGCGAGGACACCCACAAGATGGCCGAGTCCAACAAGGCCTTCGCCCACTACCGCTGGTAACAGCGGGTTCGACGAGACGACGAGGACGCGAGAGAAGTGGCCACCACGACCGCTCTTGACCTGGCCAAGGTCCGAAACATCGGGATCATGGCCCACATCGACGCGGGCAAGACCACGACGACCGAGCGCATCCTGTTCTACACCGGCATCACCTACAAGATCGGTGAGGTCCACGAGGGCGCAGCCACGATGGACTGGATGGAGCAGGAGCAGGAGCGTGGTATCACCATCACCTCCGCCGCTACCACCTGCGAGTGGCTCGGCCACACGATCAACATCATCGACACGCCGGGTCACGTGGACTTCACCATCGAGGTGGAGCGCTCGCTGCGCGTCCTCGACGGTGCCGTCGCCGTGTTCGACGGCGTGGCGGGTGTCGAGCCGCAGTCCGAGACGGTCTGGCGTCAGGCCGACCGTTACGGCGTGCCCCGCATCTGCTTCGTCAACAAGATGGACCGGGTCGGCGCGGAGTTCCACCGCTGCGTCGACATGATGGTCAGCCGTCTGAACGCCACCCCCGCCGTCATCCAGCTTCCCTGGGGCGTCGAGGCCGGCTTCAAGGGCGTCATCGACCTGGTCAAGATGAAGGGCCTGCTCTGGAGCGCCGAGGCGGCCAAGGGCGAGATGTACGAGACCGTGGACATCCCGGCGGACCACGCCGAGGCTGCCCGCGAGTGGCGTGACAAGCTCGTCGAGACCGTCGCCGAGAACGACGACGAGCTGATGGAGCTCTTCCTCGAGGGCGTCGAGCCCACCGAGGAGCAGCTGGTCGCGGCCATCCGCCGCGCGACGCTGTCCAGCGCCATCAACCCGGTCCTGACCGGCACCGCCTTCAAGAACAAGGGCGTGCAGCCCCTTCTCGACGCGATCGTCGCCTACCTCCCCGCGCCGACCGACATCCCGGCCTTCAAGGGCCACGCGGTCAACAACGAGGAGGAGGTCATCGAGCGTCACGCGGACGTGAAGGAGCCCTTCTCCGCGCTGGCCTTCAAGATCATGAGCGACCCGCACCTGGGCCGTCTCACCTACATCCGCATCTACTCGGGCACGCTCGAGACCGGCACCGGCGTGGTCAACTCGGTGAAGGGCAAGAAGGAGCGGATCGGCAAGATCTACCAGATGCACGCGAACAAGCGCGAAGAGCGCCCCACCGCGCACGCCGGTCAGATCGTCGCCGTGATGGGCCTGAAGGACACCACCACCGGTGACACCCTGTGCGACCCGACCCACCCGGTCGTGCTGGAGTCGATGACGTTCCCGGCTCCGGTCATCAACGTCGCGATCGAGCCCAAGACCAAGGGTGACCAGGAGAAGCTCAGCACCGCCATCCAGCGTCTGGCCGAGGAGGACCCGTCCTTCCAGGTCCGCCGCGACGAGGAGACCGGTCAGACGGTCATCTGGGGCATGGGCGAGCTCCACCTGGAGATCCTGGTCGACCGGATGCGCCGCGAGTTCAAGGTCGAGGCCAACGTCGGCCGGCCGCAGGTGGCCTACCGCGAGACCATCCGCCGCAAGGTGGAGAAGGTGGACTACGTCCACAAGAAGCAGACCGGTGGTTCCGGCCAGTTCGCCAAGGTCATCATCGACATTGAGCCGCTGGGCGAGGGCAACGACGGGTACGAGTTCGAGAACAAGGTCTCCGGTGGCCGCATCCCGCGGGAGTACATCCCGTCGGTCGACGCGGGCGCCCAGGAGGCCGCCGAGTTCGGTGTTCTCGCCGGGTACCCCATGGTCGGGGTGAAGGTCACCCTGCAGGACGGCGCCTACCACGAGGTGGACTCGTCCGAAATGGCCTTCAAGATCGCCGGCTCGATGGCCTTCAAGGAGGCCGCGCGCAAGGCGGACGCCGTCATCCTTGAGCCGGTGATGGCCGTCGAGGTCACCACCCCCGAGGACTACATGGGTGACGTCATCGGTGACCTCAACGGTCGCCGCGGACAGATCCGGGCGATGGACGAGCGCGCCGGCGCCCGTGTCATCCAGGCGCTCGTGCCGCTCTCTGAGATGTTCGGTTACGTGGGTGACCTGCGTAGCAAGACGCAGGGACGCGCGAGCTTCAGCATGCAGTTCGACTCCTACGCGGAAGTGCCCCAGCACATCGCCAAGGAGATCGTCGCGAAGGTCCGGGGCGAGTAAGTTCGTCACCCGCCGGCCCCCGCGGGGGGCCGGCTTCCCGGACCCGAGTGATAACGACGCAAGTCAAGTCAGAATCTCTAAGGAGACAGACCAGTGGCCAAGGCCAAGTTCGAGCGGACCAAGCCGCACGTAAACATCGGCACCATTGGGCACATCGACCACGGCAAGACCACTCTGACCGCGGCGATCACCAAGGTGCTCCACGAGCGTTTCCCTGAGCTCAACGAGGCGACCCCGTTCGACAAGATCGACAAGGCGCCCGAGGAGAAGGCTCGTGGTATCACGATCTCCATCGCGCACGTCGAGTACCAGACCGAGAAGCGCCACTACGCCCACGTGGACTGCCCCGGTCACGCCGACTACGTGAAGAACATGATCACCGGTGCGGCTCAGATGGACGGCGCGATCCTCGTGGTCGCCGCCACCGACGGCCCGATGCCGCAGACGAAGGAGCACGTCCTCCTGGCCCGCCAGGTCGGCGTCCCCTACATCGTCGTGGCCCTCAACAAGGCCGACATGGTGGACGACGAGGAGATCCTGGAGCTCGTCGAGCTCGAGGTCCGCGAGCTGCTCTCGGCTCAGGAGTTCCCCGGCGACGACCTGCCGGTCGTGCGCGTCTCCGCTCTGAAGGCCCTCGAGGGCGACCAGAAGTGGGGCGACAGCATCATCGAGCTGATGAACGCCGTCGACGAGAACGTGCCCGAGCCGACCCGTGACGTCGACAAGCCGTTCCTGATGCCGATCGAGGACGTCTTCTCGATCACCGGTCGCGGCACCGTCGTCACCGGCCGTATCGAGCGCGGCATCGTCAAGGTCAACGAGACCGTCGACATCATCGGCATCAAGCAGGAGAAGACCACCACCACGGTCACCGGCGTCGAGATGTTCCGCAAGCTGCTCGACGAGGGCCAGGCCGGCGACAACGTCGGTCTGCTCCTGCGCGGCATCAAGCGTGAGGACGTCGAGCGCGGCCAGTGCATCATCAAGCCGGGCACGACCACCCCGCACACCGAGTTCGAGGCCCAGGTCTACATCCTGGCCAAGGACGAGGGCGGCCGCCACACGCCGTTCTTCAACAACTACCGTCCGCAGTTCTACTTCCGTACGACTGACGTGACCGGTGTCGTGAACCTGCCCGAGGGCACCGAGATGGTCATGCCCGGTGACAACACCGAGATGGTCGTCCAGCTCATCCAGCCGATCGCGATGGAGGAAGGCCTCAAGTTCGCGATCCGTGAGGGTGGCCGGACCGTCGGCGCCGGTAACGTCACCAAGATTCTCAAGTAGTTCGATCGCGGAGTGGCGGTCGGCCCTCATCGAAGGGCCGGCCGCCGCACCACGAGGGGGCCCGTTCGGGTCCCGCGCACAACCCACGAACCGGGATCCCGCAGTTGGTTCGGCCGCGGAAGTGACCGAAGTAACTGCCGGATCACGGAAGAAAGCGCAGGCCGTAAGCGTCTGCTACGTGGGACCGGAAGGGAGACGCCCCGGCGGACCCCGACCGGATGACAGGTCGGGGAGGCCCGGCCGGCCGTACGGCGGCCCGGCAGGCGGACCCGACCACATACAGCGGCCACAGGCCGCACGTAACTTTTTCAGACGACAGCGAAGGACACCGAGGCCATTATGGCGGGACAGAAGATCCGCATCCGGCTCAAGGCCTATGACCACGAGGTCATCGACAGCTCGGCCAAGAAGATCGTCGAGACGGTGACGCGGACTGGCGCTAAGGTCGCGGGCCCGGTTCCGCTGCCGACCGAGAAGAACGTGTACTGCGTCATCCGCTCGCCGCACAAGTACAAGGACAGCCGCGAGCACTTCGAGATGCGCACGCACAAGCGGCTGATTGACATCATCGACCCGACGCCGAAGACGGTCGACTCGCTCATGCGACTCGACCTCCCCGCCGGCGTCGACATCTCGATCAAGCTCTGAGGGAACGCACAGACATGGCTAAGCAGATCAAGGGCGTCCTGGGCAAGAAGCTCGGCATGACCCAGGTCTTCGACGCGGACAACCGGATGGTCCCGGTGACCGTCGTCGAGGCTGGTCCGTGCGTCGTGACCCGCGTCCGCACCCCCGAAAAGGACGGCTACTCCGCCGTGCAGCTCGGCTTCGGGCAGATCGACCCCCGTAAGGTCAACAAGCCGCTCGGTGACTACCTGCGCAAGCACGAGATCACCCCGCGCCGTTACTTCACGGAGATCCGCACCGACGACGCGAGCGAGTACACCCTCGGCCAGGAGATCCTGGTCGACACCTTCGAGGCCGGTCAGTTCGTCGACGTGACGGGCAAGAGCAAGGGCAAGGGCTTCGCCGGTGTCATGAAGCGTCATGGCTTCGGCGGTCTGGGCGCCTCGCACGGTACCCAGCGCAAGCACCGCTCGCCGGGTTCCATCGGCGGCTGCGCCACTCCCGGTCGCGTCTTCAAGGGCCTGCGCATGGCCGGTCGGATGGGCAACGTCCGCACCACCGTCCAGAGCCTGAAGGTCCACGCCGTGGACGTCGAGAAGAACCTCATCCTCATCAAGGGTGCGGTTCCCGGCGCCAACGGCAGCCTGGTCCTCATCCGCACCGCTGCCAAGAAGGGGGCTGCCAAGTGAGCACCATTGACGTCCTCGACGCCAGCGGCGCCAAGGCCGGCTCGGTCGACCTGCCCGAAGACGTCTTCGGCGCGAAGGTCAACATCCCGCTGATCCACCAGGTGGTCGTGGCCCAGCTCGCCGCTCGCCGGCAGGGCACCCACAAGGCCAAGACCCGTGGCGAGGTCAGCGGTGGCGGCAAGAAGCCGTACCGCCAGAAGGGCACCGGCCGCGCCCGTCAGGGTTCGACCCGCGCCCCGCAGTTCACCGGCGGTGGCACCGTCCACGGCCCGCTCCCGCGTGACTACTCGCAGCGGACGCCCAAGAAGATGAAGGCCGCCGCGCTGCGCGGCGCCCTGTCCGACCGGGCGAACGGCGGCCGTGTCCACGTGATCAGCTCCCTGGTCACCGGTGACACCCCCAAGACCAAGGCGGCCCTCGAGGCGCTGCGCAAGGTCACGCAGGCTCGCAGCGTCCTGGTCGTCGTCGACGAGGGCGACGAGGTCACCTGGCTGAGCCTGCGCAACGCTCCGGAGGTCCACCTGCTGGACGCCGGTCAGCTGAACACCTATGACGTGCTCTGCTACGACGATGTCGTCTTCACGCAGGAGGCGTACGACCAGGTCGTCACGCGTCTGAGCAAGAGCGGGAAGGAAGACGCCTGATGCAGAAGATCGCCGACCCGCGCGACATCATCATCAAGCCGGTTGTCTCCGAGAAGAGCTACGGCCTGATCGACGAGCACAACAAGTACACGTTCCTGGTGCGGAAGACGGCCAACAAGACGCAGGTCAAGATCGCCATCGAGCAGATCTTCGGCGTCAAGGTGGCCAGCGTCAACACCATCAACCGCCAGGGCAAGCGCAAGCGGACCCGGTTCGGCTACGGCCAGCGCCCCAGCACCAAGCGCGCGATCGTGAGCCTGGCCGAGGGCGACCGGATCGACATCTTCGGTCAGGGCTGAACCCCGCTCGCCAGTAAGTGACGCGTCGAAGCCCCTCGCCGGGAGGCGAGGGGCATTCGGCCGGAATAACCGACGAAGGATGAACGAAAAAGATGGGCATCCGTAAGTACAAGCCGACGACCCCGGGTCGCCGCGGCTCGAGTGTCTCGGACTTCTCCGAGATCACCCGCAGCACGCCCGAGAAGTCGCTGCTTGCTCCCCTGCACAGCAAGGGCGGCCGCAACGTCCACGGCCGGGTCACCACCCGGCACCAGGGCGGCGGTCACAAGCGCGCCTACCGGATCATCGACTTCCGGCGCCACGACAAGGACGGGATCCCGGCCAAGGTCGCTCACATCGAGTACGACCCCAACCGCACCTCCCGCATCGCGCTGCTGCACTACGCCGACGGGGAGAAGCGCTACATCCTCTGCCCGACCGGCCTCAAGCAGGGCGACACGATCGAGAACGGCCCCACGGCCGACATCAAGCCGGGTAACTGCCTCCCGCTGCGCAACATCCCGACCGGTACCTTCATCCACGCGGTGGAGCTCCGTCCGGGCGGTGGCGCCAAGCTGGGCCGGTCCGCCGGCGCGCAGATCCAGCTGCTCGCCAAGGAGGGCCAGTACGCCACGCTGCGTATGCCGTCCGGCGAAATGCGCCAGGTCGACGTCCGCTGCCGGGCCTCCATCGGCCAGGTCGGCAACGCCGAGCAGGGCAACATCAACTGGGGTAAGGCCGGCCGTATGCGGTGGAAGGGCAAGCGCCCCACCGTCCGCGGTGTCGCGATGAACCCGGTCGACCACCCGCACGGTGGTGGTGAGGGTAAGACCTCCGGTGGTCGCCACCCGGTCAACCCCAAGGGCAAGCCCGAGGGTCGTACCCGTGCGGCGAACAAGGCCAGCGACCGCCTGATCATCCGTCGTCGGACCAAGCGGAAGAAGCGGTAGGAGTAGCCGAAATGCCACGTAGTCTTAAGAAGGGCCCCTTCGTGGACGACCACCTTCAGAAGAAGGTGGACGCCCAGAACGAGAAGGGCACCAAGAACGTCATCAAGACGTGGTCGCGGCGCTCCATGATCGTGCCCGACATGCTCGGCCACACGATCGCCGTTCACGACGGCCGCAAGCACGTCCCGGTGTTCGTCACCGAGTCGATGATCGGTCACAAGCTCGGCGAGTTCGCCCCCACGCGGACGTTCCGCAGCCACGTCAAGGAAGACCGCCGCAGCCGGCGGTAAGCGCCTTAAGCGAAGCAGAAGGTTAAGAGGAGTAAGCGATGGAAGCCAGGGCTCAGGTGCGATTCGCGCGCCACACGCCCATGAAGGCCCGCCGCGTGGTGGACCTCATTCGCGGGCTGCCCGCTTCGGAGGCGCAGGCCGTGCTGCAGTTCGCTCCCCAGTCGGCGAGCGAGACCGTGTACAAGGTGCTGTCCAGCGCCATTGCCAACGCGGAGCACAACTTCAACCTCGACCGCGACACGCTCTTCGTGAGCCGTGCGTGGGTCGACGAGGGCCCGACGCTGAAGCGGTTCCGTCCGCGCGCCCAGGGTCGTGCCTATCGGATCAACAAGCGGACGAGCCACATCACCGTGATCGTGGAGTCCCGCGAGCCGAAGGGGAGGACCCGCTAGTGGGTCAGAAGGTCAACCCGCACGGGTTCCGCCTCGGCATCACGACCGACTTCAAGAGCCGGTGGTATGCCGACAAGCTCTACAAGTCGTACGTCGCCGAGGACGTGGCGATCCGCCGCATGCTGAAGAAGGGCATGGAGCGGGCCGGTATTTCCAAGGTCGAGATCGAGCGGACCACCGACCGGGTTCAGGTCGACATCCACACCGCCCGTCCGGGCATCGTCATCGGCCGCCGCGGCGCCGAGGCCGACCGGATCCGCGGTGACCTCGAGAAGCTGACCAAGAAGCAGGTCCAGCTGAACATCCTCGAGGTCAAGAACCCTGAGATCGACGCGCAGCTCGTCGCCCAGGGCGTGGCCGAGCAGCTGTCCAGCCGTGTCTCGTTCCGCCGCGCCATGCGCAAGGCGATGCAGTCGGCGATGAAGAGCGGCGCCAAGGGCATCCGGGTGCAGTGCTCCGGTCGTCTGGGCGGCGCCGAGATGTCCCGCTCGGAGTTCTACCGCGAGGGCCGCGTGCCCCTGCACACGCTCCGCGCGGACATCGACTACGGCCTCTACGAGGCCCGCACCACCTTCGGCCGCATCGGCGTGAAGGTGTGGATCTACAAGGGTGAGGCTCCGACCAGCCGCGCCGAGCGCGAGGCGGCCGCCGCCGGCGCCCGCGCCGGTCAGCGTCAGCGTGACGAGCGTCGTGGCGCCGACCGTCCCCGCCGTGGTGGCGGCGCCGGTGGCGACCGTCCCCGTCGCGGTGGCCGTGGCGACCGCGCCCCCAGGACCGAGGCGACCTCGCAGGCCGCCCCCGAGACCGGCCCGGCTGCGCAGCCGGGTGCTGAAGGGAGCTGACCATGCTGATCCCGCGCAGGGTCAAGCACCGCAAGCAGCACCGGCCCGACCGCAGCGGCGCCGCCAAGGGCGGCACCCGCGTCGTGTTCGGCGAGTTCGGCATTCAGGCGCTTGAGCACTCCTATGTGACCAACCGCCAGATCGAGTCGGCTCGTATCGCCATGACCCGGCACATCCGCCGTGGCGGCAAGGTGTGGATCAACATCTACCCGGACCGTCCGCTGACGAAGAAGCCGGCCGAGACCCGCATGGGTTCCGGTAAGGGTTCGCCGGAGTGGTGGATCGCCAACGTCAAGCCCGGTCGCGTCATGTTCGAGCTGTCCGGTGTCGCCGAGCCCGTGGCCCGCGAGGCCATGCGCCGTGCGATGCACAAGCTCCCGATGAAGTGCCGGTTCGTTAAGCGTGAAGTGGGTGAGGCGTGATGGCTAAGGGCCTGACCGCCGGTGAGCTGCGGGTGGAGGACCAGGACACCCTGGTCCAGAAGCTGAAGGAAGCCAAGGAGGAGCTGTTCAACCTCCGCTTCCAGGCCGCGACCGGCCAGTTGGAGAGCCACGGGCGGCTGCGCGCCGTCCGCCGCGAGATCGCCCGTATCTACACCGTGATGCGCGAGCGGGAGCTCGGCATCGTGACGGTTGAGAAGGAGTCGATCGATGGCTGAGGCAACGGAGAGCACGACCGTGGCGCGGAACTACCGCAAGACCCGTGAGGGCCTGGTCGTCAGCGACAAGATGGACAAGACCGTCGTCGTCGCTGTCGAGGACCGCGTCAAGCACCCGCTGTACGGCAAGGTCATCCGCCGGACGACCAAGTACAAGGCGCACGACGAGGCCAACAGCTGCGGCGTCGGCGACCGGGTCCTGCTGATGGAGACCCGGCCCCTGTCGGCGAGCAAGCGCTGGCGGGTCGTCGAGATCCTCGAGAAGGCGAAGTAACGAACGCGCCTCGTGGGGGGTGGCCGAGAGTCCACCCCCCATGACGGTGTCCAAGGGTGTGAGGGTCCCCGCAGGGGGCCCTGGCACCGCCTGCGATGGCGGTCCGGGAAGCCGGGCTGTCACCGGAGGAAAAAGACCACAGTAGGTTCCGCAAGGCTCACCCGAGGGTGAGAACCGGCGAGACAAACAGGAGAACACGTGATCCAGCAGGAGTCGCGACTCAAGGTCGCCGACAACACGGGTGCGAAGGAAGTCCTTTGCATTCGCGTTCTCGGTGGCTCGGGTCGGCGCTACGCGGGTATCGGCGACATCATCGTCGCCACGGTGAAGGACGCCATTCCCGGCGGCACCGTCAAGAAGGGTGACGTCGTCAAGGCTGTCGTCGTGCGCACCGTCAAGGAGCGTCGCCGGCCCGACGGCTCCTACATCCGCTTCGACGAGAACGCGGCGGTCATCATCAAGGACAGCGGTGACCCCCGTGGTACGCGTATCTTCGGTCCCGTCGGCCGCGAGCTGCGTGACAAGAAGTTCATGCGCATCATCTCGCTCGCGCCGGAGGTGTTGTAAATGCCGAAGCTGCATGTGAAGAAGGGTGACCTGGTCCAGGTCATCGCCGGCAAGGACAAGGGTGCCAAGGGCCGTGTGATCGCCGCCTACCCGCGCGAGGACCGCGTGGTGGTCGAGGGCGTCAACATGATCAAGAAGCACTCCAAGGAGACCCACCAGGGTCCGCGCGGCGCCAAGACCGGCGGCGTGCAGACCATGGAGGCCCCCATCCACGTGAGCAACGTCAAGAAGCTCAAGGATGACGAGAAGCCCGCCGAGAAGAAGGCCGACAAGAAGGCCGACGACAAGACGGGTGAGGACAACTGATGACTGCGACTTCCGAAGAGCGTACGCTCCCGCGCCTCAAGCAGCGTTACCGCGAAGAGATCGCCGCGAAGCTGCAGGAGGAGTTCGGCTTCGAGAACGTCATGCTGATCCCCACGATCACCAAGATCAAGGTGAACATGGGTGTCGGCGAGGCGGCTCGCGACTCCAAGCTGATCGAGGGCGCCGTCCGTGACCTCACGGCCATCACCGGCCAGAAGCCGGCCGTCGTCCGGGCCCGCAAGTCCATCGCCCAGTTCAAGCTGCGCGAGGGCATGCCGATCGGCGCGCACGTCACGCTGCGCGGCGACCGCATGTGGGAGTTCCTGGACCGTCTGCTGTCCCTGGCGCTTCCCCGTATCCGCGACTTCCGCGGTCTGTCGCCGAAGCAGTTCGACGGCAACGGCAACTACACCTTCGGTCTGACCGAGCAGGTCATGTTCCACGAGATCGACCAGGACAAGGTCGACCGCCAGCGTGGCATGGACATCACGGTCGTGACCACCGCCAAGACCGACGACCAGGGCCGGGCGCTGCTCAAGCACCTCGGCTTCCCCTTCAAGGAGGCCTGATCATGGCGAAGACGTCGCTCAAGGTCAAGGCTGCTCGCAAGGCCAAGTTCGAGGTCCGGGCCTACACCCGGTGCTCGCGCTGTGGCCGTCCCCGCGCGGTTTTCCGGAAGTTCGGCCTGTGCCGCATCTGCTTCCGCGAGATGGCGCACCGGGGCGAGCTGCCCGGCATCACCAAGTCGAGCTGGTAGTCTCCGCGCGGATCCGGTGAACGTGCCGGATCCGCGTGAGGCCAGCCGTACAGAAGTCATATTCACACCGGGCGCTGTCTGAAGCGCCCATGACCACACCGTAGGTCCCTTGCGGAAACCGCGGTGAGGAAGGCCACCGGCCATGACGATGACCGACCCGATCGCAGACATGCTGACGCGTCTGCGAAACGCGAACTCGGCTTACCACGACACCGTGGCGATGCCGTACTCGAAGATCAAGGCGCACATCGCCGAGATCCTCCAGCAGGAGGGTTACATCCAGGCCTGGAGCGTCGAAGACGCCAAGGTCGGAAAGAACCTCGTGGTGGAGCTCAAGTTCGGGCCGAGCCGTGAGCGGTCGCTCGCGGGCCTCCGCCGGGTTTCCAAGCCCGGTCTGCGGGTCTATGCGAAGAAGGACAATCTGCCCCGAGTCCTGGGCGGGCTGGGCGTCGCGATCATCTCGACGTCCGCCGGTCTCATGACCGACAAGCAGGCCGGCAAGCGTGGAGTGGGCGGGGAAGTCCTCGCCTACGTCTGGTAAGAGGGGAGTAGAACAGCATGTCGCGAATCGGACGGCTGCCCATCCCCGTGCCGGGCGGTGTCGATGTCACCATCGACGGCCGGAATGTCACGGTCAAGGGCCCGAAGGGCACGCTTTCTCACACGGTCGCTGAGCCGATCGAGGTCGGCAAGGGCGAGGACGGTGTCGTCACCGTCACGCGCCCCAGCGACGAGAACAAGGTCCGTGCGCTGCACGGACTGTCCCGCACCCTGATCGCCAACATGGTGACGGGTGTGACCCAGGGCTACACCAAGACCCTGGAAATCGTAGGTGTCGGTTACCGCGTGCAGGCCAAGGGCCCGACTCAGCTCGAGTTCGCCCTGGGCTTCAGCCACCCGGTGATCGTCGACGCCCCCGAGGGTGTCACCTTCCGCGTCGAGAAGCCGACCCTGTTCCACGTGGACGGCATCGACAAGCAGAAGGTCGGCGAGATCGCCGCGAACATCCGCAAGCTGCGCAAGCCCGACCCGTACAAGGGCAAGGGTGTGCGCTACCAGGGCGAAGTTATCCGCCGCAAGGTCGGAAAGGCTGGTAAGTAGGCATGGCTGGCAAGACTGCGTTCGGCAAGCACACGGCCGCCCGCGCCGTCTCGCGGGCCCGTCGCCACACCCGCGTCCGCAAGAAGGTGGTCGGCACGACCGCGCGTCCGCGCATGGTCGTCAACCGCTCCACGCGGCATCTCTTCGTCCAGATCGTCGACGACACCCAGGGGCACACGCTGGTCAGCGCCTCCACCATGGAGAGCGCCCTGCGTACGGCCGACGGCGTCAAGACCGACAAGGCGAAGCAGGTCGGCGAGCTTCTCGCTCAGCGGGCCAAGGCTGCCGGGATCACCGCTGTCGTCTTCGACCGCGGTGGCAACCGCTACGCGGGCCGCATCGCGGCCCTGGCGGACAGCGCCCGCGAAGGTGGGCTGGAATTCTGATGGCCCGTCTTATGAATGAGAAGAGGAACCACTGATGGCTGGAGCTCCGCGTCGCGGTGGCGCCGCCGGTGGCGAGCGGCGTGACGGTCGGCGTGACGACCGTCGCGGCGGCAGCGCTGACAAGGGCGTCTCGTACATCGAGCGCGTCGTGAAGATCAACCGAGTGGCCAAGGTCGTGAAGGGTGGTCGTCGCTTCAGCTTCACCGCCCTGGTTATCGTCGGTGACGGTAACGGCATGGTCGGTGTCGGCTACGGCAAGGCCAAGGAAGTCCCCGCGGCCATCGCCAAGGGCGTCGAAGAGGCCAAGAAGCACTTCTTCAAGGTGCCTCGCATCCAGGGCACCATCCCGCACATCGTGCAGGGTGAGGAGGCCGCCGGCGTCGTCTTCCTGCGCCCGGCCTCGCCCGGTACCGGTGTCATCGCCGGTGGCCCGGTGCGCGCCGTCCTGGAGTGCGCCGGCATCCACGACGTGCTGTCCAAGTCGCTCGGCTCGGACAACCCGATCAACATCGTGCACGCCACGGTGGCCGCTCTGAAGGGCCTCAGCCGCCCCGAGGAGATCGCCGCCCGCCGCGGCCTGCCGATCGAGGACGTCGCCCCCAAGGCGATGCTCAAGGCTCGCGCCGAGGGTCTCGCGGAGGCCGCGGCGGCGAAGGCGGTGAGCTAGTCGATGGCGCGTCTGAAGATCACCCAGGTCCGCTCGAAGATCGGTGGCAAGCAGAACCAGCGTGACTCGCTGCGCTCGCTCGGTCTGAAGCGAATCGGTGACGTCGTCGTCAAGGAGGACCGCCCGGAGATCCGCGGCATGGTCTCCGTGGTGACGCACCTCGTCACCGTGGAAGAGGTCGACTAGACATGGCAGAGAACACTCCGCTCCGCATCCACCACCTGCGGCCGGCCCCCGGCGCCAACAAGTCGAAGGTCCGCAAGGGCCGCGGCGAGGCGTCCAAGGGCAAGACCTCCGGTCGTGGCACCAAGGGCACGACGTCCAGGACCACGGTCCCCCTCGGCTTCGAGGGTGGCCAGGTTCCGCTCCAGCGTCGCCTGCCCAAGTACAAGGGCTTCAGCAACGCCCTGTTCAAGACGACCTACCAGGTCGTCAACCTGGACAAGCTCGGCGAGCTGTTCCCCGAGGGTGGCGACGTCACCGTCGAGACGCTGGTCGCCAAGGGCGCGGTCCGCAAGAACCAGCTCGTAAAAGTCCTCGGAACCGGTGACATCTCCGTGGCGTTGAACGTGCAGGCGCACGCCTTCTCCGCCAGCGCCAAGGAGAAGATCGCCGCTGCCGGTGGTTCTGTCTCCGAGCTGTAGGCATGACACGAGGCGCGGGGGCTCGCAATGGGCCCCCGCGCCCGTGGTGCGTTAGAGTTCGCTGGACAGTGAGTGTCAATTCATTTTCCACGCGCTCGTCGACTTGAGATACAAGATGGACCACCCCCGCACCATCGCTGACCGACCTCGCCTTTCAGGCGCGCAGGAGGGACCGTGCTGACCGCGTTTACCCGAGCGTTCCGTACGCCGGACCTGCGTAAGAAGCTGCTCTTCACACTGGGCATCATCGCGCTTTTCCGTCTTGGTTCGGTTCTTCCGACCCCGGGTGTGCACACCGAGAACATCGCCCTGTGTCTCAAGGAGGCGCAGGCGGGCGATGCGGGCAACATCTACGGAATGGTCCAGCTCTTCAGCGGCGGCGCGCTGCTGAAGTTGTCGGTGTTCGCACTGGGCATCATGCCCTACATCACCGCGAGCATCATTCTCCAACTGCTGGTCGTGGTCATTCCCCGGCTCGAGGCCCTCAAGAAGGAGGGTCAGGCCGGCCAGACCAAGATCACGCAGTACACCCGTTACCTGACGATCGGCCTGGCGATCCTGCAGTCGACGGCGTTCATCGCCCTGGCTCGTACCGGGCAGCTGTTCCCGGGCTGCCAGCAGGACATTCTGCTGGACAAGGACAACGTCTTCTCCATCGTCACGATGGTGCTGACGATGACCGCCGGCACCGCCGTCATCATGTGGCTGGGCGAGCTCATCACCGACCGGGGCGTCGGCAACGGCATGTCCATCCTGATCTTCACCCAGGTCATCGCGGTCTTCCCGGCCGAGCTGCTGCGCATCGCCCAGCAGAAGGGCGCCTTCGTCTTCGCCGTCGTCATCGCCGTCGGCATCGCGATGATCGCCCTGGTCGTCATGGTCGAGCAGGCGCAGCGCCGGATCCCGGTGCAGTACGCCAAGCGCATGGTCGGCCGCCGGATGTACGGCGGGACCTCGACCTACATCCCGCTGAAGGTCAACCAGGCCGGCATCATCCCGGTCATCTTCGCGTCCTCGCTGCTCTACCTCCCGCAGCTGATCACGACCCTGTTCACGAACTCCCAGGAGGAGCCGAACGCGGTCGTGCAGTGGATCAGCACGAACCTGGTCACCGGCGACACCCCGGTCTACATGATCACGTTCTTCCTGCTGATCGTCTTCTTCACCTACTTCTACGTGTCGATCACCTTCAACCCCGTTGAAGTCGCCGACAACATGAAGAAGTACGGTGGTTTCATCCCGGGTATCCGCCCGGGACGCCCGACGGCTGAGTACCTGAACTACGTTCTTACGCGACTCACCGCTCCCGGCGCGCTCTATCTGGGCCTGATCTCGATGGTGCCGATCGTCGCGCTGGCCCTCGTCGGGGCGAGTCAGAACTTCCCGTTCGGAGGCACGAGCATTCTGATCATGGTGGGTGTCGGTCTTGACACCGTGAAGCAGATCGAGAGCCAGCTGCAGCAGCGCAACTACGAAGGCTTCCTGAAGTAGTGCGACTCGTACTGGTGGGGCCCCCCGGAGCGGGTAAGGGGACGCAGGCCCAGTTCATCGCATCGAACCTGTCCATCCCGAAGATCTCGACAGGTGACATCTTCCGTGCCAACGTCTCCGGCGGCACGGAGCTGGGCAAGCTTGCCAAGGAATACATGGACCGCGGCGATCTCGTCCCCGACGAGGTCACCATCGCGATGGTCCGCGACCGCCTCTCGGAGGACGACGCGCAGGACGGTTTCCTGCTCGACGGCTTCCCCAGGAACGTGCCCCAGGCCGAGATCCTGAAGAAGATGCTTGCCGAGTTCGGCGTCGCACTGGACATCGTCCTGGAGCTCGTGGTCGACGAGGACGAGGTGGTCCGCCGCCTCGCCGGCCGCCGGACCTGCAGCCAGTGCGGGCGTATCTGGCACGTCGACTTCGACGACAAGAAGGACGACATCTGCGACGCCTGCGGCGGCAGCCTCTACCAGCGCGACGACGACAAGGAGGAGACCGTCCGGCGTCGCCTGGAGGTCTACCAGGAGCAGACCGCTCCGCTGGTCTCCTTCTACGCCGACGAGGAGATCCTGGTCGGCGTGGACGCGGCGGGCCCGGTGGAAGAGGTCACCCAGCGCGCGATGGAGGCCCTGGCGCCCTACGTGGACTAGCGATTCGTCGCCGGCACGCCACTCACGGACCTTTCCGTGGGTGGCGTGTTGTGTTCGGGAGCAGCTCCTAGGGCACAATCGGGGGAATTGAGCTCCCGAATTGCCTGTTTAATCACCCCGGGGGTGAACACGTGTTCAAGAAGAACAAGCACGGAATCCAGGTCAAGACGCCTGAGCAGCTGGAGAAGATGCGGGCCGCGGGCCTGGTCGTCGGCCGGACGCTGCAACTGCTGCGCGAGAGCGTGCAGCCCGGTATGACGCCCCTGGACCTCGACGCCATCGCGGAGAAGGCGATCCGGGACGAGGGGGCCATCCCCTCGTTCAAGGGCTACCAGGGATTCCCCGCGACGATCTGCGCGTCGGTCAACGACGAGGTCGTCCACGGCATCCCCGGTGACAGCCGCAGGCTGCGCGAGGGTGACATCATCTCGATCGACTGCGGCGCGATCCTGGACGGCTGGCACGGCGACTCGGCGATCACGGTCCCGGTCGGCGAGGTCGACCCCGCGCTCACCGAGCTGATGCGGGTCACCGAGGAGGCCATGTGGCGCGGGATCGCCGCGCTCACGCCGGGCCGCCACCTGTCCGACATCGGGCACGAGGTGGAGAAGTACGCGCGCTCCCAGGGCCGCTACGGCATCCCGAAGGAGTACGGCGGGCACGGCATCGGCACCGAGATGCACATGGACCCCTGGGTCGCCAACCACGGCAGGCCCGGCCGGGGGCCGAAGCTCGAGGAGGGCATGTGCCTGGCGATCGAGCCGATGCTCAATCTGGGCACCGACCGCACCAAGGTGCTGGCCGACGACTGGACGGTCGTGACGATCGACGGCAAGGCCTCCGCGCATTTCGAGCACAGCGTCGCCGTGACACATAATGGACCTTGGGTACTGACCGCGCTTGACGGGGGGAAAGAGCGGCTTGCCGACCTGCTGGGAGACGACGCGGGCCGTGTGTGAGCGGCCCCTGCGGTGAGCGGATGTGAGTGACGATGGCGACTGGTCCACAGATGAGGGCGTCGGACGACGACAGGGACAGGGTCGCCTCGGTGTTGCGTGAGCACTACGCGCAGGGACGCCTCACCGTCGAGGAGTTCGACGAGCGGCTGGAGCAGCTCTACGCCAGCAAGACCTACGGCGAGCTGGCGACGCTCACCTCCGACCTGCCCGATGTGGACCTGCGCAAGCTGCCGGCGGCCGCCCCCCAGCGGTCCGCCAAGCCCGCGGAGAGCCGGGGCAACCAGCTGGCCGCCATGTGGGCGCCCTGGGCCATCGCCAGCGGGGTCAACTGGGTGATCTGGCTGATCATCGGCCTGACGAACGGCATGGACTTCCCCTATCCCTGGCCCGTGTGGGTGATGGGTCCCTGGGGGGCGATCCTGCTGGTCGGCAGCGTTCTGATCGCCCTTCGCAAGGATGGGAAGCCGTAATAGTGCACCCTCGTCACTGAGTGTGCATTCCTCCGCAGAACGGCGGATCGAATCTTCCTAACGTAAGCGGTGTCCGAACAGCAGGACCCCTTCACAGGAGGAAGAAACAAATGAGCAAGCTCCGTACCGTTCTCGCCGGAACCGCTCTGGCCGGCTCGCTGGCCGCCGGTCTGGCCGCGGCCCCCGCGGCCATGGCCTCGACCGCGGACACCGCGACCGCCGCCCAGCAGGCCCAGGCGCCCAAGAAGCACTTCTTCGGTCCGTACTACTCCAAGTTCGGCGGCGGCGAGAGCTTCGGCAAGCGGTCCTACTTCAAGGGCTACTGGTACAAGGACAGCGGCCGCTACTGGTTCTTCGGCGACCTGTTCGACCGTGACCGTGACCGCGAGTACAGCTACGTGTGGTTCCGCTGGCACGACAAGTTCGGCACCCACACCAAGTACTACAAGACCTTCGGTCACCGCCACTTCGACAAGTTCGGCGGCTTCAAGAAGAGCAACGGCTTCGACGACTTCAAGATCCGCGTCTGCGAGGGCGACAACCGCTTCGACGACTGCGGCAACTGGGGCGACGCCTTCTGAGAGCGGCGGCCGCTGAGGCGGCACGCTGACCCAGGGGGGTAGCCGACTTCGAGGGGCCCGCCGGTGATCCGATCACCGGCGGGCCCCTTCGTGTGCGCGGTGCGAATGCCGTACACGGCGCGAATGCCGTACACGGCGCGGACGGCGTACACGGCGCGAATGCCGTACACGGCGCGGACGGCGTGCACGGTGCGGGTGCCGTGTGCGGCGCGGACACCACATGCAGTCCGGATAGGGGGTATCCTGATTAGCAGTTGTGTCAAGGCGCCGGCCGTCTGTTTCGCATTTCTTCGCCCGGTGCCGTACACTCCTCTTTCGGTTCACTATGACCATTGCGCATCGGCGGTGTCGCTACCGCCGCTCTCATCGAAGCGCGTGGTCGCGGCTGCTTAGTGTTCCGAAGCCTCAGACGACCGATCAGTGAAACGCGAGGGACATGGCCAAGAAGGACGGCGCCATCGAGATCGAGGGCACTGTGGTTGAGTCGCTCCCGAACGCCATGTTCAGGGTGCAGCTCGACAACGGCCATAAGGTCCTGGCCCACATCAGCGGGCGGATGCGCATGCACTACATCCGAATCCTTCCCGACGACCGGGTTGTCGTCGAACTGAGCCCCTACGACCTCAGTCGTGGGCGGATCGTCTACCGGTACAAGTAAGCGTCTGAGGGACGAATAAAGGACTATGAAGGTCAAGCCGAGCGTCAAGAAGATCTGCGACAAGTGCAAGGTGATCCGCCGGCACGGTCGCGTCATGGTGATCTGCGACAACCTGCGCCACAAGCAGCGCCAGGGCTAGTCACAGACAAAGCAGGCCTTACGAGAGTCCGCTCCACGCAGCGGGCTCGTTCCATGTGGGGCCGACGGTAATCGCGGTTCACACCTGCGCAGGCGGCCCAGGCCGTACCACGCAGGCGACCCCCGGTCGGAGGCCGGGGCCCTCACCCCGGGCATTGGGGAGGGGTAGTGCATCGCAAGACCTCCGCCACAACGAAGGAGAATGCCCGACCATGGCTCGCCTGGTTGGCGTCGACCTCCCCCGCGACAAGCGGCTGGAGATCGCTCTCACCTACATTTTCGGAATCGGCCGCACTCGCGCGCTCGAGACCCTGAAGGCCACCGGCATCAGCGGCGACCTGCGGGTCCACCAGCTCACGGACGAAGAGCTCGTGCCGCTGCGTGACTACATCGAGGCCAACTTCAAGATCGAGGGTGACCTCCGCCGCGAGGTCCAGGCCGACATCCGTCGCAAGATCGAGATTCAGTGCTACCAGGGCATCCGGCACCGCCGCGGCCTCCCCGTGCACGGTCAGCGCACGCAGACCAACGCGCGCACCCGCAAGGGCAAGAAGAAGACCGTGGCCGGCAAGAAGAAGCCCGGCAAGAAGTAGTAGTCCGCGCAGCCGCAGGACCGAAGACCTCAGGAGTGAAGGCAAAGAATGCCTCCTAAGAGCCGCCAGGGCGCCCCGAAGAAGGTGCGCCGCAAGGAAAAGAAGAACGTCGCTCACGGGCACGCCCACATCAAGAGCACGTTCAACAACACGATCGTTTCGATCACCGACCCGAACGGGAACGTGATCTCCTGGGCCAGCGCCGGCCACGTCGGGTTCAAGGGCTCCCGTAAGTCCACCCCGTTCGCCGCGCAGATGGCCGCCGAGAACGCCGCCCGCCGCGCCATGGAGCACGGCATGCGCAAGGTCGACGTCTTCGTCAAGGGCCCCGGCTCCGGCCGTGAGACCGCGATCCGCTCGCTGCAGGCGACCGGTCTCGAGGTCGGCTCCATCCAGGACGTCACCCCCGTTCCGCACAACGGTTGCCGTCCGCCCAAGCGCCGTCGCGTCTGACGCCCAGGAGATAGAGAAAAATGGCTCGTTACACGGGTGCGGACTGCAAGCTCTGCCGTCGGGAGAAGGTCAAGCTCTTCCTCAAGGGCAAGAAGTGCGAGTCCGCGAAGTGCCCCATCGAGATCCGTCCTTACCCGCCGGGTGAGCACGGCCGCGGTCGTCCGAAGGAGTCTGAGTACCAGCTCCAGCTTCGTGAGAAGCAGAAGACCCGCCGCATCTACGGCGTCCTCGAGAAGCAGTTCCGCAACTACTACGAGGAAGCCAACCGCAAGGGCGGCAAGACCGGTGAGAACCTCCTCCAGATCCTGGAGAGCCGTCTCGACAACGTGGTCTACCGCGCCGGTTTCGCCGAGTCCCGCGACGCCGCCCGCCAGCAGGTCCGTCACGGCCACATCCTGGTGAACGGCAAGAAGGTCGACATCCCGTCGTACCGCGTCCGCGAGCACGACATCGTCGAGGTCCGCGAGCGCTCGCGCAACCTGCTGCCCTACGAGGTCGCGCGCGCCACCGCCGGCGACAGGACGTTCCCGGCCTGGCTGGGCGTCGCGCCGGAGGCCATGCGCATCCTGGTCCACCAGCTGCCGGTCCGTCAGCAGATCGACACGCAGGTCCAGGAGCAGCTGATCGTCGAGCTCTACTCCAAGTAGCGCTCACGTAGGTGCCGTGCGGTCCGCCGTACGGCACCTATGCTGTTATTACCGAGCGGCGTCAAATAGCGGGCGCCGCACGTCCAGGGGAGAACCCACATGCTGATCGCTCAGCGTCCCACCCTCCTCGAGGAGAACCTCGAGGAGAACCGGTCCAAGTTCATCATCGAACCGCTGGAGCCGGGCTTCGGTTACACCATCGGCAACTCGCTGCGGCGCACGCTGCTGTCGTCCATCCCGGGCGCGGCCGTGACCAGCATCCGCATCGAGGGCGTGCTGCACGAGTTCTCGACCGTCCCGGGGGTCAAGGAGGATGTCACCGACATCATCCTGAACCTCAAGGAGCTGGTCGTCTCCTCCGAGCACGACGAGCCCGTGGTCATGTACCTGCGCAAGCAGGGCCCCGGCGACGTCACCGCCGCCGACATCGCGCCCCCGGCCGGCGTCGAGGTGCACAACCCCGAGCTGCGCATCGCCACGCTGAACGGCAAGGCCAAGCTGGAGATGGAGCTGACCGTCGAGCGCGGTCGCGGCTACGTCTCCGCCGCGCAGAACAAGCAGCCGGGCCAGGAGATCGGCCGCATCCCGATCGACTCGATCTACTCCCCGGTGCTCAAGGTCACCTACAAGGTCGAGGCGACCCGTGTCGAGCAGCGCACCGACTTCGACCGTCTGATCCTGGACGTCGAGACCAAGCCGAGCATGAAGCCCCGCGACGCGGTGGCCTCCGCCGGCAAGACCCTCGTCGAGCTGTTCGGCCTCGCCCGCGAGCTGAACGTCGAGGCCGAGGGCATCGACATCGGCCCGTCGCCGACGGACGCGGCCCTGGCCGCCGACCTGGCGCTGCCGATCGAGGAGCTGAACCTCACCGTCCGCTCCTACAACTGCCTCAAGCGCGAGGGCATCCACACCGTGGGTGAGCTCGTCGCCCGCAGCGAGCAGGACCTGCTGGACATCCGCAACTTCGGTGCGAAGTCCATCGAGGAGGTCAAGCAGAAGCTGCACGAGATGTCGCTGGCCCTGAAGGACTCTCCGCCCGGGTTCGACCCGACCGCGGTGGCCGGTGGCGGTTACGACGACGACGACAGCGCGTACGTCGAGACCGAGCAGTACTGATGTGCCCAACGGGGGCCGCCACGGCCCCCGGCCCGACCCCGGTACCTCATACGGCCGGGGCGGGTTAACTCTCAAGGAGAACACGCAATGCCCAGGCCCACCAAGGGTGCCCGTCTCGGCGGCAGCCCGGCCCACGAGAAGCTGATCCTGGCCAACCTCGCCACCCAGCTCTTCCAGCACGGCCGGATCAAGACCACCGAGGCGAAGGCCAAGCGCCTGCGCCCGCTGGCGGAGAAGCTGATCACCAAGGCGAAGAAGGGCGACATGCACAACCGTCGCCAGGTACTGACGGTCGTTCGCGACAAGAGCGTCGTCCACCACCTCTTCACCGAGATCGCGCCGACCTTCGCCGAGCGTCCCGGCGGCTACACCCGGATCACCAAGGTCGGCCTCCGCAAGGGCGACGCCGCCCCCATGGCGGTCATCGAGCTGGTGTCCGAGCCGCTGAACCAGGTTCGCGTCTCCAACGCTCCGGCCGCCGCCGCGACCGCCCCGGCCGTCGAGGACACGACCGAGGACGTCGCCGAGACCCCGGCCGAGGAGACCGCCCAGGCCGAGGAGTCCACCGAGGCTCCCGCCGAGGAGACCGAGGCCAAGAAGGACAACGCCTGATCCGTCAGGCCGTGCGGACGGGCCCGGCATCCCCTTCCCGGGGTGCCGGGCCCGTTCCCGTTCTCCGGGAGGAACATCGTGGTACGGCTGCGCCTGGACCTCGCCTACGACGGCACCGACTTCTCCGGCTGGGCCAGGCAGCCGGGCAGGCGGACGGTCCAGGGAGAGATCGAGGACGCGCTCGCCAGGATCCTGCGCCTGCCCGCCCCGCCCGCGCTGACCGTGGCCGGGCGGACCGACGCGGGGGTGCACGCCCGCGGCCAGGTGGCCCACGTGGATCTGGAACCCGAGGCGCTCACGGCGGTGGACGGCCGCCGCGGACGCCGGCCGTCCCCGGGGGAGCCGGAAGGGCCGGAGGAAGCGACGCCCGAGGAGCTCATGACTGAGCGGCTCCCCAGCCTCCGCAGGAGGCTGGGGGGCATCCTGGACCCGGACGTCAGGGTTCATCGCGTCACGGTGGCTCCTGAGGGCTTCGACGCTCGCTTCTCGGCGATGTCCCGGCGCTACGCCTACCGGGTCTGCGACGCCCCGGGCGGCGTGGACCCGCTGCGCCGCCGCGAGGTCGTCTGGTACGCCCGCCCGCTCGACCTCGGCAGGCTCAACACCGCCGCGGCCCGCCTGCTGGGCGAGCACGACTTCGCGGCCTTCTGCAAGAAACGCGAGGGCGCCACGACCATCCGCGAGCTGCAACGGCTCGACTGGGCCGAGGAGGACGGCGTCCTGGTCGCCACGGTGGTCGCCGACGCGTTCTGTCACTCGATGGTGCGGGCGCTGGTCGGCTCGCTGCTCGCCGTGGGAGAAGGCCGCCTGCCCGTGGAGTGGCCCGGCCAGGTGCTCGCCAGAGCCGTACGGGACTCCGCGGTACACGTCGCCCCGGCCCACGGCCTCTGCCTGGAAGAGGTCCGCTATCCCGGGCCGGAGGAACTCGCCGATCGGGCCGCCGCCACCCGCCGGGTCCGCACCCTCGGCGGCTGAGCCGTACCCGGTGGGCGGGGTGCGTCCGGGGTGGAGGCACCCCGCCGGGCGGGACGGCGGGTGATCGGCGTCAGTCCGTGACGCGGCGTTCGACGGCCTTGGCGGTCTGGTCGCGGAAGGCGCCGCTGACCTTGCCCAGGCCCTTCTCCTTCGAGGTCGGGGTGTGCCCGTCGGCGAAGGTCGCGTAGCTGAACACGATGTAGCGGCCCCACACCAGCCCCGCCGCGTAACCGCCCGCGATGTGCACGCGCTCCGCCCCGGTGCCGGTGTCGCCGGGCAGGCCGCGGAACCACAGGTTGTCCTCGAGGTTCTTCGCCTGGTCGACCTTCACGGCCGACTCGCGGGTGGGCAGGACCGCGACGCCGGTGGTCACGGCGTACTTCTTCTTGCCGTCCACGTAGGTCGCCCGCAGCACGCGACGGCAGTCACCGGCGCGCAGCGCCGTGGCGAACGCGCCCGCCGCGGCCTTGTCGCAGTCCTGGGTCATGTGGGTCTCGACCAGGGTGAACGCGGTCTTGCCGATGGTGACCCTCTTCTTGAAGGCGTCGCTCACACTCATCCTGCCGGGATCGGTCAGCTCCGAGTTGAGCTTGGCCGTGTCGGCGGGGGAGGGGTCGGCGGAGGACGGTTCCGCCTGCTCGTCGAGGGGGCCACTGGGGATCGGCGCGGACGTGGCGGCCGACGAGGTCTTGCCGGAGCCGAACGACTGGTAGGCGAAGAAGGCCCCGGTCCCGATGCCGACCACCGCGACCGCCACCCCCGCCGCCAGCAGCGCGGTCTTCCCCCGGCCCTTGGCCGGTGACGCGGAGGCGGGAGCGGGCGCGCTCGGAACGGCGGCCGAGATCGGCTGGAACGGCCCGCGCTCCATCGTCGGAGAGCCACCGGCCGAGGGGGCCGGGCCGCCCGGAGCGGAAGACGGCATCAGCGGACGGCCGTCCGGAGCGGTGGGAGGAGGCGAGACCGGCAGCCGCCCTCCCGGAGGCGGAGGCACCGCGGGGAGCGTGGCCGTCGGCGTGATCACGGGGATGCCGCCGGGCGGGGTCGGATGGTCCACCGGCATGCCGCCCGGAGGGGTCGGTCGGTCCACCGGCATGCCGGACTGCTCCTCAGCGGGAGCCGGACCACCGTCCTGTACCGGCATCGAGGATCCCGGACCGTCCCCCTGCGCCGGTACCGGTAGCTGAACAGTGGAGCCCTCCCCCTGCGGGGGAATCGGGAGCCGGGCGGTCGGACCTTCTCCCCGCGGCGGGACGGGGAGCTGGACGGTGGGGCCCCCACCCTGCGGCGGGACCGGGATCTGGACCGGCGGGGGCAGGACGTCCCCCGGCGTCGGGGCGGGCAGGACCGGGCCGCCGGCCTGCGGCGGGGACGGCGGGACGTTCGCAGGCGCGGGGATCGGAGCGTCACCTTGCGGCGGGACCTGGGGGATCGGGCCGTTGTCCGGGGGCACGATCGGCGGGACCGGGGCGTGGCCCTGCGGCGGGACCGGCAGGCCGTGCGGAGGCGGGGGAACGGAACCCTCACCCTGCGGCGGGGGCGGCGGGGCCGGGACGGGCCCCTGCGGCGGAACCGGGATGTGGTCCTGCGGCGGGGGCGGCGGGGCCGGGGTGTCGTGCTGGGGCGGTGCCGGGGGCGTCGGGGGCCCGCCTGCCTGTACGGCGTGCGCGGTCCCCGGATCCTGGGCGGGCGCGGTGTTCTGCGGCTCAGGGCCGGTCGGCGTCACCGGACCGGCGGCGGGAAGCGGGAGATCCGAGGCGTACGGCCCGGGCCCCTGCTGATAGCCGTGCTCGTGACCCTGGTCGGGCCCGGGGAAATGGCCGGGGACCGGAGGAGCCGCGGGCGCGGAGGGCTGGTCGTCGGGAGAGAGGGGGACGCGGACGTTGACGGTGTCGACCTCGGAGTCATCACCGGAATGCTGGGCGACGACATGCGGCGGCCAGACGGGAACGTCACCGGGTTCGCCGGGACGGGACGGCTCGTCGTGGTCGGGCCACGAGGGCCCCCCGACCGGCTCGCCCGTGGCGGCGGGCCACGGTGCGGCGCCCGGCACACCCGAGGCGGGAGAGGGCCACACGTGCATGCCCGCGGCCGCGGCGGTGAAGGCCGGAGGCGGCTGCCATGAAGGCTCCTCCGGGGCGGCGGCGCCGGGTCCGGGAAGCTCATCCCCGGCGGGGCCGTCCATCCCCGGCCGGCCCTGCGGTACGGAGGCAGACGGGCCCGGCGAGGGAGCGGAGAACGGCGCAGCGCCGGAGCTCGGCGCCGGCGAAGAGAAGGAGCCGTGGTCCGGCGCGGACGTCCCGGCGCCGGGGTGGGGTGCCGGGGGCGGCGTAGTGCCGGAGCTCGGCGGCGCGGGCGGCATGGGGCCGGGGTGAGGCATGTCGGACGGCCCGGGGCCGGAGCCCGGTGCCTGCGCAGTGCCGGAGGGCGGCATGGGGGTGGGGCACGGAGGCGGGGCGGGCAGGGGGTCGGGGTCGAGCAGGTCGCCGGGGGCGGCAAGCCAGTCGTAGGGGGCTTCGCCGTCGTCGGGGACCGTCCAGGGCGGCTCGGTCGTGGGCTGCGGCTGTGCCGCGGGGACGGAGGGCTGCTCGTCTGCTGTCTGATCGGTCCGTGAGGCGTGCGGCGAAGGCCTGCCGAAACTCGGCGGCGGCGTCGCCGGCATGGTCGAACCGTCGGTTTCGTGCTCGGACTCGGACCCGGATTCCTGGCCACGCATACCCGGAAGCGTAGCGACAGCTGGAGATCGCCACGTAGGTATGGGCTTTCCCGACGCTGTCACCCACGGATTTTCCGGTGAAAAACGGCTGAAAAATCTTCGTTACGGAGCCCCGGGAAGGCTCACGGACGCCTGCCGGTCAGCGCGCGTGACTCCAGCGCGGGCGTGACGGTGGCGTCGGCGACGGCGAAGGCGGCGGCGTTGAGCTTCTTGGCCTCGCTCTCGCTCGGCTTGTGGCCGTCCTTGTACTTGAAGTAGACGAGGATCGCGTAGTGCCCGTGCCGCCATCCGCCGGCGACCGCCTCGCCCTGCACGCCGAGCCACTTGGTGGTCTCGTCCTTGCCGGGGAGCACCTTGAGATAGTTGTCCAGGCTCTTGCCCCTGGTGGCCTTGACGACCTTCGCCGCCGACGACGTGGTGTTCAGGTTGGCGACCCCCAGGGTGCCGACGATCTTTCCGGAGGAGTCCTTGAAGCTGGCGCGCAGCAACTGGGTGCACTTGCCGGAGGTGAGCGCCTTCTGCAGGGTGCTCCCCACCGCGGCGTCCTTGCACTTCTTGTCGCTCCGGCGGACGGTCATCAGGTAGTTCTGGCCGCCGGCCCGGAACTTCCTCTTCTTGAAGATCTCGTTCAGCGTCAGCGCGTGCGGGTCGGTGGTGCGGGACTCGGTGAAGCCGTACTCGCCGCCGGGGTCGGCCGGCGCGGCGGCGTTGGTCGGCGCCGCGGTGGGGGAGCCGGCCGCGGCGGACGGGGAGTCCTCGGAGTTGGCGAGCATCGCCAGGCCGATGCCCCCGGCGACCAGGACGGCGAGCCCGCCGGCGGCGATGATGAGCGGGCGGCGCGAGCGGGGACCCTCGTCGTAGGGGCTCCACATCTCCGTCCGGGGGCGTTCCGGGGGCGTGGGGAGCCCGGAGGCGACCGTGGGCTCCGCGCCCGGCCCGCCCGCGGGCCGGGGGTCCCGGCCGGGCGGCGGGGACTGCGGGGCCCTGCCGTACGGGGGTTCGGTGCCCCGGCCGGACTGTTGCGGGTGGGGAGACCGGTCGTGCCCCGATTGCGGAGATCGGCCGTATCCCGGCTGCGGGGCCTGACCGTAACCCGGCGGTGGAGAGGCCTGGCCGTACCCGGGCGGCGGGGAGGCCTGACCGTGCGCCGAGGGGTCGAACCAGTTCTCGCCCTGCTCGTCGCGGTGCCCGGCGGGCGGCGCGGACGACGCGTCAGGCTGGCCGTACGGCTGGCGGCGAGGGGAGTCCCCAGGAAAACCCATGCGCTGAGAGTAGCTCCGTCCTGAGGGCGTTCCGCTCACGAATATCCGAAATCCTGCGTCCACCAGGGCCCGGCGGGGCCGTCGACGACGCCGACGCCCGTGACCGTCAGCGCGCAGTTCAGGATGTTGCGCCGGTGGCCGCTGCTGGCCATCCAGCTCCGCACGGCGTCGGCGGCCGTGGTCGATCCCCGGCCGATGTTCTCGGCGCCCCCGTCGCGGTAGCCGGCGGCCTCCATCCGGTCCCACGGGGAGGAGCCGTCGGGGGACTCGTGCGACAGCCGGCCGGTGGCCGCCATCTCGGCCGAGTGGGTGCGGGCCGCCTGGACCAGCCGCGCGTCGACCCGGAAGGGCGCGCATCCGGCCCGCTTGCGCGTGACGTTGATGAGCCGGACGGCCTCGCTCTCCAGCGCGCTCAGCGCCGGCGGGCCGGAGTCCTCGCCGCCCTCCCCGCGCAGGATGTAGCGGGACTCCTCGTCGCCGTCGGAGCCGTCGATGCTGTTGCGGGGGCTGACGGAGGGGCGCGGGGTGCGGCGGACCCGCGGCGTCTGGACGATCTCGCTCGGCCGGGCGACCCGTCCCAGCGGGACGCGCTGGTCGACGGACCCGGCGCGGCCGGCCTTGGGCGCCGCGGTGGGCGACGGGCTGCCGGGGACGTCGTTCAGGAAGATCTGGTCGGCCACCTCCTGGCCGCGGCTCCCCCTGCCGAGGACGAATCCGATCAGCAGAACCGCCATCAGGCATGCAAACGCTCCCATACGGCGCAAGCGGGCCCGCTGGGTATGCCTGGGGTAAGGGGAGTGCCACATACCGCTAACAAAGATAGAGATGTTGAGATAGTTGAAGAAGAGAATGTCGGGAACAATCTACGGAACGCAGGACGTGCGCCCGGCGGAGCACTCCCACCTGCCGGTAGACTTGCGCCGGAGGCAGGCGGGAGAGGCGTCTTTTTGACCCTCGTTCTCCTGGGGCTGTATCCTGCTTCGTTGTGTGCGAATCGTTCTGCTGAAGAACGATGCGCGGCGCGTCCGGCGTCATCTCCTTCGACTTGGGAGACGGGAGGTCCGGGCTGTCGTGTGCCCGCACCTACCGACCAAGTCGCTGCCGCTCCCGGCAGCCCCGAAGACGCGAACAAAGAAGGCATACGACCGTGCGCACGTACACACCCAAGCCTGCTGAAGTCGAGCGTCAGTGGTATGTCATCGACGCCACCGACATCGTGCTCGGCCGGCTGGCCAGCCACGTCGCGATCCTGCTTCGCGGTAAGCACAAGCCGATCTTCGCCAACCACGTCGACACCGGTGACTTCGTGATCGTCATCAACGCCGACAAGATCGCGCTGACCGGCAACAAGCTCGAGCAGAAGAAGGCTTACCGCCACTCGGGTTACCCCGGCGGTCTGCGCTCCGTGAGCTACGCCGAGCTGATGGACAAGCGTCCCGACCGCGCAGTCGAGAAGGCCGTGAAGGGCATGCTGCCCAAGAACGCCCTCGGCCGAAAGATGATCAAGAAGCTCAAGGTCTACTCCGGGTCCGAGCACCCGCACCAGGCGCAGCAGCCGGTGTCGTTCGAGATCACCCAGATCGCCCAGTAGTCGCCCGAGCCGCTGTCGCCAGCAGCGTTGGCCGATGGCCGACGCCGAGTAGGAAAGTTAGAGGAGAACCGTGGCTGAGCCCACCGGTGTCGAGACGCCCGTCGAGGGCGAGCTGGACGAATTCAACGCGGAGGAGTTCCCCTCCGAGTACACCAGCGAGTCCGCTGTCGGCGGCGAGGCCGCCGTCCGCAAGCCCATCACCCTGGGCAACTCGTACGGCACCGGCCGCCGCAAGGAGGCCGTCGCCCGCGTGCGCATCGTGCCGGGCACCGGCAAGTGGACGATCAACGGTCGCCCGCTTGACGTCTACTTCCCGAACAAGGTCCACCAGCAGATCGTCAACGAGCCCTTCGTGACGCTCGGCGCCGAGGACCAGTTCGACGTCATCGCCCGCATCGACGGCGGCGGCGTCACCGGCCAGGCCGGTGCCCTGCGCATGGGCCTGTCCCGCGCGCTGGCCGTCCTGGACGTCGAGGTCAACCGCCCGCCGCTGAAGAAGGCCGGCTTCCTGACCCGTGACGCCCGCGCCACCGAGCGCAAGAAGTACGGTCTCAAGAAGGCCCGTAAGGCCCCGCAGTACAGCAAGCGTTAAGTTGGGGCGCCTTTTCGGCACCGACGGGGTACGTGGGGTCGCTGGTCGCGACCTCACGGCCGAGCTCGTCATGGACCTGTCCGTGGCGGCGGCTCATGTCCTCGGCGATGCCGGGGCGTTCCATGCCAGCGGCGGGCGGCCCGGTTCACCGGACCGCCCGATCGCCGTCGTAGGCCGGGATCCCCGCGCTTCAGGAGAATTCCTGGAGGCCGCGGTGGTCGCCGGCCTTGCGTCGTCTGGCGTGGATGTGCTCCGGCTCGGCGTGCTGCCCACCCCGGCGGTCGCATACCTGACCACGGCTCTCGGAGCCGACATGGGCGTGATGATCTCCGCCTCCCACAACCCCGCCCCGGACAACGGGATCAAGTTCTTCCTGAAGGGCGGCTACAAGCTGCCCGACGCGGTGGAGGACGAGATCGAGCAGCGGCTCGGCGAGAAGTGGGACCGCCCGGTCGGATCCGCGGTCGGCCGCGTGCGCGACGCGTACGGCGAGGCCGACCGTTACGTGTCCCACGTGCTGTCCACCGTGACGGGCCGCCTCGACGGCCTGAGCGTGGTCGTCGACTGCGCGCACGGCGCGGCCCACATCGTGGCGCCCGAGGCGCTGCTGCGGGCCGGCGCGAAGGTCGAGACCATCGGCGCGCGCCCGGACGGCCTGAACATCAACGCCGGAGTCGGCTCGACCCACCTGGACAAGCTCCAGCAGGTCGTGGTCTCCCGCGGCGCGGACGTCGGGATCGCCTACGACGGCGACGCCGACCGCTGCCTGGCGGTCGCGCACACCGGTGAGGTGATCGACGGCGACCAGATCATGGCCGTGCTGGCCATGGCCATGCACGCCGAGGGGAAACTGGCCGGTGACACCGTGGTCGCCACGGTGATGTCCAACCTGGGCTTCAAGCTGGCGATGCAGAACGCCGGGATCAACGTGATCGAGACGGCGGTGGGCGACCGCTACGTCCTGGAGGCGATGAAGGCCGGCGGTCACAACCTCGGCGGCGAGCAGTCGGGGCACGTCCTGATGCTCGACCACGCCACCACCGGGGACGGCCTGCTGACCTCGCTCCACCTGCTGTCGGCGGTGGTCCGCGAGGGCCGGCCGCTGGCCGAGCTCGCCTCGGTGATGACCCGGCTCCCGCAGGTCCTGATCAACGTCAAGGGCGTCGACCGGGCGAAGGCCTCGGTGCCGGAGCTGGCGGCGGCCGTCGCCGGGGCCGAGGAGGAACTCGGCGAGACCGGCCGGGTGCTGATCCGGCCGAGCGGCACCGAGCCCATGATCCGGGTGATGGTCGAGGCCGCCTCGGCGGAGCAGGCCGAGCAACTGGCCAACCGTCTGGCGGATGTCGTCCGCGAGGTCTGCCTCTGAACTCGCCCGCCGTACGGCCCCGGCATCCGTCCGCGGGCCGTACGGCCTGGGCATTCGCCCGGGGGAGCGGGCGGAGGGCGTACGGAACAGTGGCCCTCGGGTATCCGGTCGGGATTCTTATCACATTGACGCTTCCGAGAGACATTCGAGATATTTACGAAATGATCTCTTTACGCCCCCTCGCGGGAGCGATCACCGCTTCCGCCCTCGCTTCCGCCCTTCTCGTCGGCCCCGCCGTCGCGCCGGCCGCCGCCTCGACCCAGGAAACCGCAGTCTCCTGGGCCGACGCGGCCGCGCGGCCGGGCAACGGCCGGATCCTCTACGACCGCATCAGCGGTGGACGCGGTGTCCTGAAGATCAAGAACGGCAACAGGACCGACGCCGTCATCACCCTCGTCCGCGGCAGGACCAAGGCGATCAGCATCTACGTCCGGGCCCGGTCGACCGCCAAGATCAATGACGTCCGGGACGGCACCTACCGGATCTACTTCACCAGCGGCTACCGGTTCAGCGTCTCCAAGGGCCGCTTCACCAAGAGCGCGGTCTACCAGCGCTTCGACGACAAGCTGCGGTTCACCACGACCTCGACCAGCGCGACCATCTGGACGCTGACCCTCAACCGCGTCGTCGGCGGCAACGCCCGGACCAGCGGCGTCAACCCCAAGGACTTCCCGGCCTGACTCCGGCCCTCCCTCACCGGCGGCTACTCGTCGCCGGTGAGGGAGAAGCTCCGCAGGCGCAGGCCCGCCCAGGCCACGGCGCCCACGGTGACGACGAGCAGCGCGGTGGCGGCGAAGCCCAGCGCGATCTCGGTGGACAGGAAGAACGAGGAGGACACCTGGTCGGCGACGGTCTGGGCCCACTGCTGGACGGAGAAGCGCCGGGCGCCGGGGACGAGGTTGCCCACCAGCCCCTCCCAGATCACCGCGTAGGCGATGCCGATCGTGACCGCGTGCCGGGTGATCACCCCCAGCAGCATGAACACCGCCGCGTACGCGACGCCGCCGACCAGAGCGGCCAGGGCGAAGCCGGAGGCGACCCCGGATTCGAGGCCGATCAGCAGGTAGGCCGCCAGGAAGGTCGGCACCGTGGCGAAGAGCGCGACGACCGAGGCGGCGACCAGGAACTTGGTCTGCGCGATCACCGGCCGGGAGATCGGCTTGGCCAGCAGGTGGATGACGGTCCCGTCGTCGATCTCGGGGGCGATCACCCCGGTCCCGGCGATCAGGCCCAGCAGCGGCAGCATGATGCCGATGGCGAAGGTCCGCATGAGCTCCACCGTGGCCCGTTCGCCGTCGGCGCCGATCACGCGGAGCAGGACGGCCAGGGCCAGCAGCACCGCCGGCAGCAGGACGAGAAGCCAGATCCGCCGCCGGCCGAGCAGCGCCCGGTAGGAGATCCCGGCGATGACACCGTTCATGATCAGCCGCTCCTGTTGATCAGGTAGGAGAAGACGCTCTCCAGGTCTTCGTCGGCGGGGGAGACCTGCCAGACCCGCACGCCGGCGTCCCTGGCCACGCGGGGCAGCAGCCAGGTGAAGCGCCGGAAGTCCACCGCGCGCACCTCCAGTCCCGCCTCGGTGAGGGAGACCGACCCCGAGGAGGCGTCGGCGATCAGCGCCGAGGCCAGGCGGCGGTCGTCGCTGGAGCGGACCCGGAACAGGTGCGGCCGGTCGGTCATCCGGCGGCGGATCTCGCGGAAGTCGCCGGAGGCGGCGTGCCGGCCGGCGACCAGGACCTCGATCTGCTGGGCGACGCGCTCGACCTCCTCCAGGATGTGCGAGCTGAACAGGATGGTCTTGCCCGCCGTGCCCATCTCGCGGATGAGCTCCATCAGGTGCAGGCGCTGACGCGGGTCCATGCCGTTGAACGGCTCGTCCAGCAGCAGGACCTGCGGGTCGTGCACGAGAGCCGCGGCGACCTTCACCCGCTGGCGCATGCCCTTGGAGTAGGTCTCGATCCTGCGGTCCTTGGCGCTCTCCATCTCGACCATGGCCAGCGCCTTGCGGGCGGCGTCGTCGGGGTTGGGCAGGCGGTGCAGGCGCGCGCTGGACAGCACGAACTGCCAGCCGGTGAGGAAGCCGTAGACGGCCTCGCGCTCGGGGACCAGGCCGATCGAGCGGTAGATCTCGTGGTTCTGCCAGATCCGGGTGCCGTCCAGGGTGACGGTCCCGCCGGAGGGCGCCAGGAAGCCGGCCATCATGTGCAGCAGCGTCGACTTGCCCGCCCCGTTGGGGCCGAGCAGCCCGGTGACGCCGGGGCCGATGGTCATGGTGACGTCGTTGACGGCCACCACGTTGCCGTACCAGCGGGAGACCTGGGCCAGTTCGATGTTCATCGGGAGGCCGCCTTCCGGTAGCGCGCGATCAGGGCGACCATCGAGAGCGCGATCAGCGCGAGCATCAGCACGATGGCGGCGGCGACGCCGACCCCCGTCGGGTAGGCGCCCGGGGCGGCCGGCTCCGTGCCGAAGAGCCCGACCGGGATGGCGGCGTCCACCAGGAAGAACGGGTTGATCAGCCAGGCCCATCCGGCGGCGGCGTAGTCGTTGACCGACTCCATCACCGCGGCCACGACGGTCGAGACGCCCGAGGCCAGGAGATAGAGCGCGATGACCGAGGCCACGCCCAGCCCGCGCCGCGGGGTGAAGGAGGCGATCGCCACCCCCAGCGAGGCCAGCAGCACCGCGTAGCCGACCGCGCCGGCCATGCCCGCCAGGTACTCGGAGGTCTGCGGGGGCCCGGGCATGTCGACGAGGAGCTCGCCGACGTACAGCACGGTCAGCGGGACCGCCAGCAGCGTGAACATCGCCACCGCCATCGCCGCGAGCTTGGCCCCCACGTAGTCCCACAGGCCCACCGGCCGCGACAGGTACAGCGGCAGCACCCGGAAGCGCAGGTCCGGCGCGACGGCGTACGGCGACTGCGAGGCCAGGAAGATCGCCAGCACGGGCTGCATGATGGTGGCGTAGGGGGTGTACTCCATCGCCCGCTGCTGGACCATCGCCATGACCGCGATGGAGACCACGGCCGGGAGCATCATGATCCCGAAGAGCGCGAACGGGATGATCTTCGAGCGGGCCGGGCGGCCGAGGCCGAAGACCCCGCGCAGGGTGTGCACGGCCAGGGCGACGGTCGCGGGGCCGCGGCCGAGCCGGGGCCCGTCGTAGTGGCGGTAGCCGATGTCGTGGATGACGCCCACCGGCCCGGCCGGGCCCCGCGGGCCGGAGCCGTGCGGCACGGGGTTCACCGGGCCGCCGGGAGGGGAGGCGGGGAGGTCAGACATCGGCGGGCTCCTTGAAGACGTCCTCGATGCGCTGGCGGCCCTGCTCGACGCGGATGAGGCACAGGTCCAGGTCGCACACGGCGTCGCGCAGGACGTCGTAGGTCTGCGGGGCGCGCACCCGCAGCAGGAGCGCCCGGCCCTCGGTGGTGACGGTCTCGCCCAGCTCGGTCAGGCGGGCCGCCAGCAGGTCGCGGCCGTCCTCGACCTCGACCGTGACGGTCTGGGTGGCCTGGGTGAACTCGCCGATGGCCGACGAGCGCAGCAGCCGGCCGCCGTCGATCACGATCACGTGGTCGCAGATCCGCTCCAGCTCGCCGAGGAGGTGCGAGGTGACCAGCACGCTGATCCCGAACTCGGCGCCGATCCTGCGGATCAGCGCGAGCATCTCGTCGCGGCCCTGCGGGTCGAGCCCGTTGGTGGGCTCGTCCAGGAAGACGACCCGGGGGTCGTGCACGAGAGCCTGCGCCAGCTTGACCCGCTGTTTCATGCCGGTGGAGTAACCGCCCATCGGGCGGTAGCGCTCCTCGTAGAGCCCGACGTGCCGCAGCACGTCGGCGGCGCGCTCGCGGGCGGCGGTGCGCGGCAGGCCGGACATCCGGGCCATGTGCACCGTGAACTCGGTGGCGGACAGGTCGGGCGGCAGGCAGTCGTGCTCGGGCATGTAGCCGACGACCCGGCGGATCTCGGCGCCCTGGGCCGTCACGTCCATGCCGAGCACCCGCGCGCCTCCGCCGGAGGGCGGCAGCAGTCCCAGCAGGATCTTGATCAGCGTGGACTTGCCCGCGCCGTTGGCGCCGACCAGGCCCGTCACGCCGGGCCCGACGGTGACGGTGAGCCGGTCGAGCGCCGTCACCCGGGGAAAGCTCCTGCTGAGCTCCTCGGTGGCGAGGATAGTCATGATCGGAGACTATCCACCGGAGGTCGCGCGCGCCTCCCTCACGGGAAGGACTCGCCCCTCATCCGATCGGGCGGGCGGCGCCCGCCCGCCTCGGCCGTTCGGCCGGGATCACGGCGGGCCGCGATCAGATGCGGCGCAGCCGTACGCGCTTGATCGAGTGGTCGGGGCCCTTGAGCAGGACCAGACCGGCGCGGCCCCGGGTGGGGGCGATGTTCTCGATGAGGTTGCGCTCGTTGATGTCGCGCCAGACGTCCTCGGCGAAGGCGGTGGCCTCCTCCTCCGACAGCTCGGTCAGGCGCCGGAAGTAGGACTTGGGATCCTCGAAGGCGGTACGGCGGAGCTTGTGGAAGCGGTCCACGTACCACTCGCGGATGTGCTCGGTCTTGGCGTCCACGTAGATGGAGAAGTCGAAGTAGTCGTTGACGGCCAGCGCCGCGGGCGGGGCGGGCTGCAGGACGTTGAGGCCCTCGACGATGAGGATGTCGGGCCGGCGCACGGTCTGCACGGCGCCGGGCACGATGTCGTACTCCAGGTGGCTGTAGACCGGGGCGCTCACCTCGGGCAGCCCGGCCTTGACGCCGGCCATGAACCTGACCAGGGCCCGCCGGTCGTAGCTCTCGGGGAAGCCCTTGCGGTGCATGATGTCGCGCTCGGTCAGCACCTTGTTCGGGTGCAGGAAGCTGTCGGTGGTGATCAGATCCACCCGCGGGTGCTCGGGCCAGCGGGCCAGCAGCGTGTGCAGCAGCCGGGCCGTGGTCGACTTGCCGACCGCGACGCTGCCGGCGATGCCCAGGATGTACGGCGCCGGCCGCCCGCCGGTGCCGAGGAAGGTGGTGACCGCGGCGTTGCGCTGCCTGGCCCCGGTGAAGTGCAGGTTGAGCAGCCGGGTCAGGGGCAGGTAGACGTCGGTGACCTCGGCCAGGTCGATCGGGTCGTCGACGCCGCGCAGTTCCTCCAGCTCCTCCTCGGTGAGGGTGAGCGGAGTGTTCTTGCGCAGCTCGCTCCACTGCGACCTGTTCAGCTCGACGTACGGCGTCGCCGCCTCGTCCCACCCGTTGGCCATAGCCCGCAAGCCTACTGACCGGTCACCGGCGCGCCGGTGACGGGGCTCCCCGGGGACTCACCGGCGCGGGCGGGGTTCCGGACTCATTGATTGGCGATATATGCCCTATAGCGGATTGGTGAGCGCGGATTAACGTGTCGTGAACCCATCGGATCCCAGGGAGTGCACCATGGATCGTCGTCGTTTTCTCGCCGGGACCACGACACTGGCGGCGGTAGGGGTGGCCGGGCCGTTCGCCGGCGTCGCCAGCGCGGGACGCAACGGGGAACTGCGGCCGGGGGGCGGATACGGCCCCCTGGTCCCGATCGCCGACGAGCGGGACGGGGTAGTCCGGCTGCATCTGCCGAAGGGGTTCAAGTACCGCTCGTTCAACCCCGCCGGCGAGGCGTTCACCGACGGGAGCACCACCCCGGGCAGGCACGACGGCATGGCGGCGTTCCGGGGACCGCGCGGGAACGCGATCCTGGTGCGCAACCACGAGGTCAACGGCCCCGTCGGCGCGTTCGGGGACCCGGCCAAGGCCTACGACCCGGCGGCGGGCGGCGGTACGGCCACGCTGGAGGTCACCCGCTACGGCCGGGTCGTCAAGTCCGGTCCCAGCCTGAACGGCACCCAGATGAACTGCTCCGGCGGGCCGATGCCCTGGGGGGCGTGGGTGACCTGCGAGGAGACCGTCAACGGGCCGGACGTCGGCAACGACTTCACCGGCCAGGACAACACCAGGCTCAAGCAGAAGCACGGCTACATCTTCGAGGTGCCGGTCGACGGCCGGCCGAGCGGGCCGATCAGGAGCGCCGGGCGCTTCGCCCACGAGTCGGCCGCGTTCGACCCGCTGACCGGGGCGATCTATCTGACCGAGGACAACTTCGCCTTCCCCTCGGGCTTCTACCGCTACCTGCCGCCGAAGAACCCGCTCAAGGCGGGCCGGATCCTGGACGGCGGCAAGCTGCAGATGCTGGCCGTACGCGACCAGCCGGGCAAGGACCTGTCGGCAGGCCAGCCCGCCGGGGCCTCCTACCGCGTCACCTGGGTGGACATCGACGACCCCGACCCGGCCTTCACCGGCACGCCGAGCAACGACACCGCGATCCAGGCCGTCGGCAAGCAGGGCCGGGACAAGGGAGCGGCGATCTTCTCCCGCCTGGAGGGGGCGATCCACCACCACGGCACCGTCTACTTCGTCTCCACCCAGGGCGGCGCGACCGCCTCCGGCGACACCCCGCCCAGCGGTTTCGGCAAGGGACGCGGCCAGGTGTGGGCGTACGAGTCGTGGAGCGGCCGGCTGAAGCTCGTCTACGAGTCGCCCGGCGCGGTCACCCTCGACCTGCCCGACAACGTCACCACCAGCCCCCGCGGCACCCTCGTCCTGTGCGAGGACGGCAACGGTGACAACTATCTGCGCGGGCTCACCCGGCGCGGCGAGATCTTCGACTTCTCCCGCCTGGTCCCCGTCGCCGGCGACTCCGGCGCCGAGTTCGCCGGCTCCACCTTCGGTCCCGGCGGCCACACCCTGTACGTCAACGTCCAGTCCAGCCAGGGGCTGAGCTTCGCCATCTGGGGCCCCTGGCAGCGCGGGGGTTTCTAGCCGCGCCCGGCTCGGCCGTCGTCGGCGCTGCCGCCGCGCGGCCGGCCGGGCGGGGGTCGTAGTCTCCGGGCGCCCGGTGCGGAGTCCGCACGGCGCCGCGGCGGCCCGGACGGAACCCAGGTCCGGGCCGCTCGGCGGGGGTCAGTCGTCCTGACGGGCGGACAGGGTGTTGATGACCTCCTTGGGGTCGACGATGCCGGTGGGCAGGTCCTTGTCCTCGATGACCTGGTCGGCGGGCGGGGCGATGATGGACAGCGGGATGCCCCAGTTGGTGTAGCGGGTGTCGGTCGTGGTGACCGTCAGCGACTTGCCGGTGCCGGTGCTCTCGGAGGTCCTCAGACGCTGGGGCAGGCCCTTGTCGTCGGTCCAGAGTCGCCAGGAGACCTTCCTCTGGGCGAACTTCTTGCCGTACTTGGGCAGGAGGGCGGCCTCGCCCCTGGCCTTCAGCAGTTCCGCGTAGGTCACGACGCCCTGATAGCGGGCTCCGGCGGAGGGCTTGCCCACCGAGGTCTTCAGAACGGTCTTCAGGACGGCCGGATCGAAGATGTCGATCCCCTGGCTGCTGAGGTTGGGGGTCGGGACCTTCTCCTTGAGGCGCACCCAGGTCTTCCCCTCGGGGAGCTGGCCCCTGTAGGGCTCACCGGAGAAGTACGCGCGCTTGTCGGCGACCACCACCCGCTGGGGCGCGAACACGGTGGCCGTGAACGACTCGCCGTCCGTGCTCAGTTTCTCCAACTGCTCCCTGGTCTTGGGGTCGATGACCCAGCTCAGGGTGAAGTCGGAGGCGACCGGGCCGGCGGAGCCGAACTGCAGGTCGCCGTTGAGCCGGATCCCCAGCGAGCTGTCCTTGTCGGTCAGACGGGAGATCTCGTGGACCTCGACGCCGTGCCCGGCCTTGAACTGCCGCTTGACCGCCTGCACCGGGTCGGCGGCGGGAGCGGCCTGCGCGGCGGCGGGCAGCGCGACCGCGGCTGCGGACGCGACCAGAGTCGTGGCCGCGAGGGCGAGCCATCGTTTCATGAAATATCTGTCCTTGGGGAAGAGGTGATCATGCGGAGAATGATCATCCCAGACAAAGGTCAATATTTCGCCTCAATAGGGTGCAGCCCGTGGGGAGAATCACCGCAGATAAAGCCTAACGACGAATGCGGGCGTCGATGATGTCGGCGGGCAGGACGGGCAGGCCGTCCACCGGCGGGGTCGGGCCGTCCGGGGTGGGCCGGATGCCGCCGGCGGCGATGCGGTCCAGGGCGGCGAGGCCGGCGGCGTCGACCGTACCGAAGATCGTGTAGTTGGGGGCCAGCCCGGAGTCGCCGTAGACCAGGAAGAACTGGCTGCCGTTGGTGTCGGGGCCGGCGTTGGCCATGGCCAGCACGCCGCGCGCGTACGTCTTGCGCACGCCGGTGGGGTCGCCCGGCCACGGCGGCAGGTCGGTGGGCAGCTCGTCCTTGTAGCGGTAGCCCGGACCGCCCTCGCCGGTGAAGCTCGGATCGCCGCACTGCAGCACCTTCAGCCGGTCGTAGGCGGTCAGCCGGTGGCAGGAGGTGGCGTCGTAGAACCCGTGCCGGATCAGGTGCAGGAAACTCTGCACCGTGCAGGGCGCCTTGTCCGGGTGGAGGGTGAGCCCGATGCGGCCGTGGTTGGTCTTCAGGACCGCGGACACCGGCCGGGTGGGGGTGCGGCGCGGGTCCGGGGGCAGCGGGACCTTGCGCACGGCCGGATCGTCCGGGGTCTCGGTGTAGCGGCACGGGCCCTTCGTCGTCCTGGGCGGCCTGTCCCCGGCCGCCCCCGCGGAGGCCTCCCCGGCCGTCCCCGCGGACGCCGGCGCGGGCATGAGGCCGAAGGCGGCCAGCGAACCCGCCGTCACCGCGGCCATCGCGGCGCGCCGTACCAGTGTTCTGCCGGACATGACATCCTCCCCAGAAAGTGATCGACAAGCTCTCTGCGGTCCTAACCGATCAAGCCGACGCCGTCAAGGGTGAGGAGTCAAGGGCGCGGTACGGCGGGCGGGTCCACCGGCCACCCGGAGGAGACCCGGCCGGGTCAGACCCGGGTCACTTGATCACTCCGCAGGCCACCCGTCCGCCGGCGTCGCCGGTCTTCAGGGTCATCTCGTCGGGGTCCGGGTCGTACCGCTCGGGGATGTTGGCCAGGTTGTCGGGCAGCGCGTGGATGATGACGGCGCTGCCGTCGTCGTCGGAGAGGTGGCGCACCCGGAACCTGTCGGTGATGACGGAGGCCGTGGCGGTGCCGTCCTTGGCGGCCAGCAGCGGGGGCAGGTCCCCCGAGTGGTCGCCGTGGGCGCCCTTGCCGAGGTTGAAGTGGCCGCCCGCGGAGAAGAACGGCGTGACCTTCCCGGTGGCGGGGTCGACGGCCTTCGGGTCACACGTGCCGGTGGTGTGGATGTGGAAGCCGTGGAAGCCCGGATCCAGGCCCTTCACCGTGACCGTCACTCTGGCCTTGCCGTACCCCGCGCGTTCGATGGTGAGCTGGCCGATGGCCTTGCCCTTGGTGTCGCGGATCGTGGCCGCCGCGGAGTCCTTGCCCTTTGACGGCACGACGTCGGCCGCGGCGGAGACGGCGACGGCTCCGACTCCCGCGGTGAGCGTGGCTGCGATGGCCAGATGGGTCCAGCGGAGAATCATGGGTTGCCCTTCTCGGGGAATCGATCATTCTGCCGCGAGGGTAAATCGACATACTTTCCCCGCGCTGAACGCTCACTGAATGATTTCCCCGGACCCGCGACGGCCTGGTGTTATGGCGCGTCGTTCCGGATGTCCGGCGGATACCGGCCGCCCGGTAAACGCCGTTCGGGTCGTCCCCGGCGCCGGAGCGCCCGGCCGTACTTCACCGGGCGCTATCCGGCATCATCGGAAATCAAGGGTTTTTCGCGCTTATTTGTTCTCGCCGGATTTCACCGTGTAGTACAGGTGGGTCACACCGGTCCCCTCGATCACCCGCGGGCCCTCCAGCTCGACCGGGGCGCAGGTGAGGCCCTCGAAGAAGGGGATGCCCCCGCCCAGCAGCACGGGCACCAGGTCCACCCGGATCTCCTCCAGCAGCCCCGCGTTGAGGCACTGCGAGGCGATCTTGGACCCGACGCCGATCCAGCCGTCGCCGGCGACCTCCTTGGCCTGGGCGACCGCGCTCTCGACCCCGTCGGTGACGAAGGTGAAGGGGGCGTCCTCGCGGGGCCAGCCGTCCGGGACGCTGTGGGTGACCACGAAGACCGGCACGTCCAGCGGGTGCCGGCCGCCCCACCCGCCGGTTATGTCGAACAGGCGGCGGCCGACGATCAGGGCCCCGACGTTCTCCATCGCGCCGCGCAGGTGGGCCGCGCTGGCCTCCGACACCTGGAAGGTCAGCTCCGGGGCGGCGGTCGGGATGGCGACGTCGCCGTTCTCGTACCAGCCGAACAGGTGCTCCACCCCGTCGGAGGGGTCGGCGACGAAACCGTCGAGGGACATCGACATGTTGGCGATCACCTTGGCCATGGGAATGCTCCGTTCTTGAGGTTCTGCGGGTTCCGCGGTCCGCGCGGTATCCGGCTGTTGAGACGCGCCCGGCCCGGAGAACTCATCGCTTCCCGTACGGTCCCCGGCGGAACCCGCCGGAGCCTCACAACCTCAAGGGGAGCCCGAACGCGGGGAACAGGTGGGGCTCGAACGCCATGATCTCCACGATCTTCCCGTCCTGGACGCGCAGCACGTCCAGCACCTGCGCCCGGTAGACCGTGGTGCCGGGGCGCTGCACGTAGCCCGCGGCCGCCGGCCGGCCGTTCGCCCGGGTGGGCAGGTGCCGCCAGTTCCCGAAGTGGCTCGGGGAGGCCGGGTCGAGGGACGGCCTCAGGAAGGCCGTCATCGCCTCGCGGCCGGTGAACCAGAACGGGTTCGGCGGCATGGTCAGCCGGATGTCCTCGCTGAGCAGGGCGGGCCGGGCCCGCTGGAGCGCGCTGTTGACCGAGGCGGTGCTCATCTCCAGCATCGTGGCCGTCTCGGCGGCCGGCAGCCCGAGCACGTCCCGCAGGATCAGCACCGCCCGCTGCCGCGGCGGCAGGTGCTGGATCGCCGCCAGACAGACCAGCTCCACCGTCTCCCCGGACACCGCCGCGGCCTCCGGCGACGCCTCGCCCGAGACCGCGCCCTCCAGGTCCTCCAGCAGGTGGTCGGGGTACGGCTGGAGCCAGGTGATCCGCGGCGGGGGATCCTGGCTGCCGTGGTCCATCCCCTCGACGGGCTCGTACCGTGTCACCCGCCGGGTGGTGCGCCGCAGGAAGTCCAGGCAGGTGTTGGTGGCGATCCGGTACAGCCAGGCCCGCGGCGTGGAGCGCCCCCGGAACCCGTCCCGCCCGTCACCCGCCCCGGAACCCGCCGGGATCTCTGCGCCGGTCGCCGGGTCGTGCCGGGACCGGTAGGCCTTCTGCCGGCACGCGGCCGAGCAGTAGACCGACGACCGCCCCCGCCTGCCCGCCCGCTCCGGCAGGGCCCGGCCGCAGACCTGGCAGCCGTCCTCCGGCATGGTCACGCCACCCCCAGAAAGACCCCGGGAAAAACGACACGCGGCACCCGCGTTACGCATTAAGCCACGCCTGCGACTCCTGGTCTTCGGCCACCGGCACCCTCATGATCCGTCCAGGATGCTCCGCCTCCGGTTACAACGGGGTAACCGCCGCTGTTCCCGTCCGGTAACCGCCCCTCGGCTTGGCTGGTCCCACCGACGGACAGCGGAGGAACCATAATGAACGGTGTAAAGATCAGGAACGTGCTCCTCGTCGCGGCTCTCGTCGTGGGAGGGGGAGGGGCGGCCGCCTCGGCCGCGGTGGCCGGCGAGGACGACGGCAAGGCGTTCGCCGCATGCATGAGCTCACACGGACTGCCGGAATTCCCCGAGGTCACGTTCTCCCCGGATGGGACGGTCGTCCTCGCCGTCAAGGGCGAGCGTGTCGACCTGCTCTCCTCGGAGTACGGCACGGCGGTGAGGGCATGCGAGTCGCTGCTGCCCGCCTGGGCCCACCTTCCCGCCCCGCCGGAGGCCCACAAGGCAGTGAAGGCCCCGGAACTGTCCGCCGTACCGGCGGCACTGATCACCGTGCCCACCGCGCCCGTACCACCCGTCGCTCCTCTCGCGCCCGCCGTACTCGCCGTACTCGCCGTACTCGGCGCGCTCGCCGCGCTCACCAGAACGGGTTCACATCGGCAGCGGAACACTACGCTGGGCGGGTGATCGTGGGGATTGGCGTGGATGTGGTGGACGTGGCCAGGTTCGAGGCGACGCTGGCCCGGACGCCCGGGCTGCGGATCCGGCTGTTCACCGAGGCGGAGCGCGACCTGCGGGTGGAGTCCCTGGCCGCGCGCTTCGCGGCCAAGGAGGCCGTGGCCAAGGCGCTGGGGGCACCGCCCGGCCTGCTCCACGTGGAGGCCGAGGTGGTGACCGGCGAGCACGGCCGTCCCGAACTGCGGGTGACCGGCCGGGTCGCCGAGGTGGCCGCCGCGCTGGGGGTGGCCCGCTGGCACATCTCCCTGACCCACGACGGGGGCGTCGCCGTCGCCTATGTGATCGCCGAGGGCTAGCAATCGGTCCTCACGCGTCACTCCGCACCTCCCGCCGGACGGCCTCCTGCGCGACGAAGGCCGCCGTGACCCGCTTCTCCCGCAACCTGCGCACCGAGCAGGTGTGACGCCGGGGCGGCGGGGAGGGCGGCTGTGATCGCTGCCGTACTCTCGGACCATGGGAGGACGACCCCGTGAACCACGCGCCCGTCACGACCTCACGCGACCGGCGTACACCTCCGACCAGATCAGGGCGGCCGAGGCGGCCCTGATGGCGACGTTGCCCGAGGGCACGCTGATGGAACGGGCGGCCACCGGGCTCGCCGTGCACTGCGCCGCGATGCTGGGGAGGGTGTACGGCTCCCGCGTCGCGCTCCTGATCGGCAGCGGTGACAACGGCGGCGACGCCCTCTACGCCGGGGCCCGGCTGGCGGCCCGGGGAGCCCGGGTGCACGCGGTCCTGGCCGGGTCGCGGGTCCACCGGGGCGGCCTCGCCGCCCTGCGCCGATCCGGCGGCCGGGTCCTGGACCTGCGCGGTGCCGCGGCTTTCGGGACCGGCCCGGAGGGGTCCCGGGACGCGGGCGGACCCCGGGACGGCGGCGGGGCGGAGGCGGCGCGGCGGGTGATCGAGGCCGCCGACCTGATCGTGGACGGGCTGGTCGGGATCGGCGGGACCGGGGCCCTGCGGGAGCCGTACGCGACGCTGGCGGCGATCGCCGGTGCGGCCTCCGGCGCCGTCGTCGCGGTGGACGTGCCGAGCGGGGTGGACGCGGGCAACGGGCGGGTCGACGGGGAGGCGGTCCCGGCGGATGTCACCGTCACGTTCGGAGCGCTCAAGACCGGGCTGCTGGTCGACCCGGGAGCCGGGTACGCGGGCCGGGTGGAGTTCGTCGACATCGGGCTGGGGCCGTACCTGCCGGATCCCGACGCGGCCGGGCTCACCGACGAGGGCGTCGCCGCGCTGCTGCCCAGGCCCGACGCCCGCTCCGACAAGTACCGCCGGGGCGTCGTCGGCGTCGCGGCCGGCAGCCACCGCTACACCGGCGCCGCGGTGCTGGCCGTGGGGGGCGCGATCCGGGCCGGGGCGGGCATGGTGCGTTACGCGGGCGTCGCCGAGCCGGTGGCGCAGGTACGCGCCCGCTGGCCGGAGGCGGTCGTCACCGAGCTGGCCCCGGCCGAGGACGGCGGTCACGCGGGTCCGGAGGCGGGGACGGGTCATGCGGACCCGGAGGCCGGCACCGGGCGTGCGGACCCGGAGGACACCGGCCCGGACGCGGGCGGGGTGGACCCCGGCAAGCGCATCGAGGACGTCGGCCGGGTGCAGGCGTGGGTACTGGGCCCCGGGCTCGGCACCGGTCCCGAGGCGCACGCCGTCGCCCGCGCGGTTCTGGCGAGTGACGTCCCCGTGCTGGTGGACGCCGACGGCCTGACGCTCATCGCGCACGACAGGTCGCTGCTCCGCAGGGACGCGCCCGTGCTGATCACCCCGCACGCCGGTGAGCTGTCGCGGCTGTTGCAGGTGTCCCGGGGGAAGATCGAGGCCCGGCGGCTGGAGTACGCCCGGCTGGCGGCCGCGGAGCTGGGCGTGACCGTGCTGCTGAAGGGTTCGACCACGGTGGTCGCGCGGGAGGGCGACCCGGTCAGGGTCAACCCGACCGGCAGTCCCTGGCTGGCCACCGGCGGCACCGGGGACGTGCTGGCCGGGCTGGCGGGCGCGCTGCTGGCGGCCGGGCTCGACTGCTACGACGCGGCCTCGTGCGCGGCGTACCTCCACGGGATGGCCGGAAGGCACGGCCCGCTGGCCGCCGGGGACGTGGCCGAGGCGCTCCCCGAGGTCATGAGGTCGGTCACGAATCGGCCTCGGCACCGGAGGCGAGCTGCCAGACTGGGAATATGAGCTTCCCGATGACTCCTGCCGAGGCGCGGGTGGACCTGTCCGCGATCCGGGAGAACGTCGCGCTGCTGCGCGAGCACGCCCCGGGGGCTCTGACCATGGTCGCGGTCAAGGCCGACGCCTACGGGCACGGACTCGTCGCCGCCGCGCGGGCGTGCCTGGAGGGCGGGGCCGAACGGCTCGGCACCGCCTACGTCCGCGAGGCTCTGGAGCTGCGGGCCGCCGGGGTCACCGCGCCGATCCTGTCGTGGCTCATCCCGCCGGGAGAGCCGCTGGACGACGCGCTGGCCGCGGACGTGGAGCTGTCGGCGGGCGCGCCATGGCTGGTGGACGCCGTCGCCGAGGCGGCGGGCCGTACCGGGCGGGCGGCGAGACTGCACCTGAAGGCCGACACGGGCAACGGGCGCGGCGGCGCGGCGGCGGCGGACTGGCCCGCGCTGCTGGAGCGGGCGCTGGCCCGGCAGGCGGAGGGCACGGTCGAGATCGTCGGGCTCTGGTCGCACTTCGCGTGCGCCGACATCCCGGGGCACCCGTCGATCGACGTCCAGCTCGACGCCTTCGACGAGGCGCTGGCCGTCGCCGAGAAGGCGGGTGCGGGGGGATCCCACGTGATCCGCCACATCGCCAACTCCGCGGCGAATCTGACGCTCCCGCGGGCGCGCTATGACATGGTGCGGCCGGGCATCGCGGCCTACGGGCTCAGCCCCATCCCCGAGCTGGGCGATTTCGGTCTCCGCCCGGCGATGACGCTCACAGCGCGGATCTCCCTGGTGAAGCGGGTGCCGGCTGATTCAGGCGTGTCCTATGGGCACCTATATGTTACGGATCGCGAAACAACGCTTGGCCTGGTCCCGCTCGGGTATGCGGACGGCGTCCTGCGGCACGCCACCAACAGGGCGGAGGTGCTGGCGGGCGGCCGGCGACGGCGGATCGCCGGGCGGGTCTGCATGGACCAGTTCGTGATCGACGTGGGGGAGGATCCGCTGGCCGAGGGGGATGAGGTGATTCTGTTCGGTGACGGTTCGCAGGGCGAGCCGACCGCGCAGGAATGGGCGGATTCCCTCGGCACGATCACTCATGAGATCGTGACCAGGATCGGTTCGCGCGTGCCACGCGTTTACCGGTGAAGGGGGTCTGAATGACGAGTACGCGACGACGTAAGGTCGGCATCGCCGGTGCGATCGTCGGTGCGGCGTCCGCCGGTGTGGCGGCCGGCGCCTTCGCCAAGAGATACGCCATCGGCCGGATCAGGCTCCGCCCCGACCCCGAGGCCAGCGAGCCGCTGGGCGAGCTGCGCGGGCGGCAGGCCACGGTCGTCACCTCCGACGGGGCGGCCCTGCACGCGGAGGTGGACGGTCCCGAGGACAGCCCGCTGACCGTGGTGCTGTGCCACGGCTACACCCTCAACCTGGACTCCTGGCACTACCAGCGGCGCGACCTGCGCGACTATCACCGCCTGGTGCTGTGGGACCAGCGTTCCCACGGGCGCTCGTCCCGCACCGGCGCGGACAACTCGACGATCGACCGGCTCGGCGAGGACCTGTTCGAGGTCCTGCAGGAGCTGGTGCCCGGTCCGTGCGTGCTCGTCGGGCACTCCATGGGCGGGATGACCATCATGGCGCTCGCCGACCGGCACCCCGAGCTCTTCGGCGACAAGGTCAAGGGCGTGGCGCTCATCTCCACCTCCGCCGGCAAGCTGGCCGAGGTCTCCCTGGGCCTGCCCGCGCTGCTGTCCAAGGCGGTGCACAAGGTCACGCCGGGGACGGTGTCGATACTGGGCCGCCGGGGGTCCCTGGTGGACAAGGGCCGCCACGCGGCCAACGACGTCGCCTTCCTGGTCCTGCGCTACCTGGGCTTCGGCGACTCCAGGAACGTCAGCCCCACGGTGGTGGACTTCGTCGAGTCGATGATCCGCTCCACCCCCTTCGAAGTGATCGCGAACTTCTATCCGGCGCTCATGTCGCACGACAAGCTGAGCGCGCTGGACGTGCTGGACGACGTGCCCACCTCCATCGTGGTCGGTGACGACGACTGGCTGACGCCCGTCGAGCACAGCAAGGCGATCGCGGCGGCGCTGCCGCGCGCCCGGCTGACGGAGGTTCCCGACAGCTCGCACCTGGTCCAGCTGGAGCGGCCGGGGGCGGTCAACGACGCACTGCGCGACCTGCTGAAGCGGGTGGCGGTGGACATACAGGAGTGAGCGAACGGTGAGAATCGTGGCGACCGCCGAGGAGATGCGGGAGCTGGGCGCGGAGCTGGCCGGCCTGCTGCGGCCGGGGGATCTGGCGGTGCTGTCCGGCCCGCTGGGCGCGGGCAAGACGACCCTGGTGCAGGGCGTCGCCGAGGGGCTCAAGGTCCGCGGGCCGATCACCTCCCCGACCTTCGTGATCGCCCGGGTGCACCCCTCGCTCGTGGACGGTCCCGCGCTGGTGCACGCGGACGCCTACCGGCTCGGCGGGGACCTGGAGGTCGACGACCTGGACCTCGACGCCTCCCTGCAGGAGTCGGTGACGGTCGTCGAGTGGGGCGAGGGCCTGGTCGAGGGGCTGGCCGAGGACCGGCTGGAGATCGCGATCGACCGGAGCGGGGCGGACGACGAGCGCGTGGTGCGGTTGCGCGGCGTCGGTCCCCGCTGGGAGGGCGTCGTCTGACCCCCTGAGGACCCCGGCCCGGTACGGCTCGCAGCGTCGATCGCCGGCCCGCAACACCGGCCCCGTCGGAGGTATCCGGTCCGGGAGGACCGTCGGGCCCCACGACATTCCACAATTCTCTGATGTCGCCTGATTCGCCCACGTAAGGGCGTCAAGCCTGGCAACCTGGCACTACGCCCCACTTGGTCTAGATCATTACGGATGATGATCGACTTCTCTGGGTTTGCCCATGTTTAATGGGGAGCAGGTGGGAAGTCGTGCCGGGCGAGGGTCGTCGGCCGGAGTGCGAAGTGGAGAGCGACAGTGCCAAGGGTCAAGCTTGTCGCGGTTCTCGGGGCCATCGCCCTGACCGGAATAGCCGGATGCACGGCCGAGGCGAACTCGGGCAACCCCACGGGAACGCCGACTCCCGCGGCGACCACGACGGGAGCCCCCCGGGCGGACATCGAAGTCCAGCTCCAGCCCTCCAGCGTGCGCGCCGGCGGCAAGGCGTGGGTGCTGGCGAACTGCCCGATCCCCCAGGGCGGTCCCGCGCACCAGGGCACCGCGGCGTCGGAGATCTTCGAGACCGCGATCACGCTCGATCCGATCCTGGTGACGCCCACGCCGGCCACCCCCGGCACGAGCACGCCCACGCCGCGGCCGTGGGTGCGGGGTCAGGCGACGGTCGTCGACAACGCCAAGCCCGGCGAGTACGAGGTCAGCGTCAGGTGTGAGGGGACCAACGACACCGGCAGCACCACCCTGCGGATCCTGCAGAGCAGCTCGCCGACCCCCCAGCCGACCACCACCCGCACCATCATCACCACCAAGGCCCCGGGCACCGGAGGCGGCGGCACCGCGGCCGGCGGACCCGAGGACTCCGGCACGCCGATCGGGCTGACCGCCGCGCTGGTGGCGGCGGCCGTGGCGGGCGGCGTCGGCGTGGCCGTCGCGCGGCGGCGCCGTCCGTAGTCCGCGATGGGAGAGTCCCGCTGGTCGCGGATCATCGTGGCCGGAGTCATCACCGGAGCCGTCCTGGTCGCCTTCAACAGGGGTGGCGGCCAGGAGCGCGCGGAGGTTCCCCCGGTCGTGCCCAGCCGCATCGAGATCCCCTCCCTGGGCATCGAGGCGCCGCTGATGAAGCTCGGCGTCAAGGGCGGGGAGATCGAGCTGCCGCCGTACGAGAAGCCGGACCACGCCGGGTGGGTGAAGGACAGCGTGGTCCCGGGCGACCCGGGGCCGGCGGTGATCCTCGGGCACGTCGACACCAAGACGGATCCGGCGGTCTTCTACCGGCTCAAGGAGATGCGGGAGGGACAGGCCATCAAGGTCGTGCGGAGCGACGGCAAGGTCGCCCAGTACCGGGTGGACTCCATCGAGCAGGTGTCCAAGCACGACTTCCCCGCCGACAAGGTCTATCTGGAGGACGGCCTGCGCCTGATCACCTGCGGCGGGAAGTTCGACTGGGACGAGAACGAGTACGACGACAACGTGATCGTCTACGCCACCCTGGTGAAGCCGGCCGACCCCAAGGCCTGACCTCGCGGTTTACCAGGTCGACGAAAGCCGCATAGCCCGCGAAATCCCCGAAAACACCGAGAAAAGCAAGACGAAATCCACCGTTCCTAATCTCACAGCCATAGATCGAACAGCAGGTCACGGCAGTGAGAGAGAACGGCATGGTAATGCTCGACAGCGGGAAACGTGCCGAGCGCACGGAGTCACCCGCGAGTCCCGACCAGAAACCCGCGATCGAGATCAGCGGCCTGGTGAAGGCCTACGGTGGGCATCGCGCCGTCAACGGCCTCAGCCTGGCCATCGCCCCCGGCGAGGTCTTCGGACTGCTCGGGCCCAACGGCGCGGGCAAGACGACGACGGTGGAGTGCCTGGTAGGCCTCCGCGAGCCCACCGAGGGCGGCATCGAGGTCCTCGGCCTCGACCCCCTGCGCGACCGCGGGGAGTTCGTCCGGCGGGTGAGCGTGCAGCCCCAGGAGGCGTCGCTGTTCCCCACCCTCACGGTGGAGGAGACGTTGCGGCTGTGGGCCTCCCTGCACGCCAGGCCCCGCGGCGTCGCCGACACGCTCGAACGCATCGGGCTGCGGGAGCAGGCCGGGGTCAAGGCCAAGGCGCTGTCCGGGGGCCAGCGCCGGCGGCTGCTGCTGGGCGTGGCGGTCATCGCCAACCCCGAGGTGCTCGTCCTGGACGAGCCCGCGGCCGGGCTGGACCCGCAGGCGCGCCAGCAGCTCTGGGACCTGATCAGGGCCGAGCGCGTCGAGGGCACCACGGTGCTGCTGACCACGCACGACATGACCGAGGCCACCGAGCTGTGCGACCGGGTCGGCATCGTCGTGGGCGGCCGGCTGGTCGCCCTGGGCACGCCCCGCGAGCTGGTCCACCGGCTCGGCGTCGCGCACGAGGTGTCCTTCGAGACCGAGGCCGACCTGACGGAGATCGAGGCGCTGGACTGCGTGAGCGGCGTCAGCGTGGACGGCTCCCGCGCGACCGTCACCACCTCCGACACCGACGAGGTGGTCCGCGCGGTGGCGGGCCTGTCCGCCCGGCACATCGAGGTGCGCACCGGCCGGCTGGAGGACGTCTTCCTCAAACTGGCCGCCGAGCACCACGAGAGCACCGCCGCCGAGCGGAACGGAGCGAGCCGATGACCGCCCTGACCGCGGTCCCGGACACCGACCGCAGACCCGGCGCGTTCGCCGAGCTGACCAGGGCCAACGCCCGTGAGCTGATCCGCGACCCCCGCAGCTTCTTCTTCGTCCTGATCTTCCCGCTCGTCTTCATGGCGATGTTCCTGTTCATGGGCACGCTCAACCCCTCCGACGGCGGGGGCGGCTTCGACCCCATGCGGGCAGGCATCCCGGCGGTGCTGATGATGGCGTTCATGTCGCTGGCCTTCTTCGGCACCGCGACCCCGCTGATCTCGCTGCGCCAGAAGGGCACCCTGCGCATGCTCGGCACGACCCCGCTGCGCAGGACGACCTTCATCCTGGCCCAGGCGCCGGTGCGCTTCGCGATCGCCATCGGCCAGCTCGCCGCCCTGTCGGCGGCGGCCCTGGCCACCGGGTTCCTGGAGCCGTCCGCGATCGGCAGGCTGCTGGTCACCTGCGCCCTCGGACTGGCCATGCTCTTCTCGACGGGCTATCTCGTCGCGGCCCGGATGCGCAACGCCGAACTCGCCAACGGCGTGCTGGCGCTGGCCATGCCGGTGCTGCTGATGCTCTCGGGAGTCTTCCTCCCGCTGGAGATCCTGCCCGGGACGGTGCGCGCCGTCGCCGAGCACCTGCCCACCACCTACTTCGCCGACGCGCTCCGCCAGGACCTGGTCGGCGTGGCCGGCGGGCCGATCGTCACCGCCTGGCTGGTGATGGCCGGGGTGGCCGTCGCCGCCGCGGCCGCGGCCGTCGCCCTCTTCAGCTGGACGGACGGTGAGAAGCGATGACCATCGAGACCCCCGCCGCGGCGGGAGAGCAGCGGACCTCGACCGGCGAGCCCCTCGGCAGGCTGACCGACCTCGACGACCTCGTCGGCTCCTACGGGCTGGCCAGCCGCGTGCAGCAGCTGCCCAACCACCCGGGCGAGCCCCGATTCTCGATCTTCACCGCCTCCATGGGCGACCTGGCCGCCGTCTCGGCCAACATCGCCGAGTCCGCCGCCGGATCCGACATCCGCGGCGGCATGGACGGGGCGGGCGGCGCCCTCGGCACCGAACGGGCCGGCCGCCTCTGCGTCGCCGAGTCCCTGGAGCGCTACTCCAGCTGCGTCTTCGACGAGTCGGCGCTGCGCTGGGCCACCGCGGAGGAACTCGGCGAGGAGGCGCTCGACCTGGGCACCGTCCCCCGCTGCACCCCGGGGGAGCTGGCCCACCCCAAGAGCATCGTCACCGCTCCCGACCCCTCGGGGCCGATGCGCTGGACCCGGGGCTGGTCGCTCACCGGCAACCGCCCGGTATGGGTGCCGGCGGTGATGGTCTGGATGCACATCAGGGCCAAGTCGGCCGCGGAACGGTTCACCATGCCGATCTCGACCGGCTGCGCGGCGCACTCCGACCTGTCGGCGGCGCTGGTCGGCGCGATCTGCGAGGTGGTGGAGCGCGACTCGATCTCCCTGACCTGGCTGCAGCGCATCCCCTGGCCGCGCATCGAGCTGGACGAGATCCCCGAACGGCTGGCGCCGTACGCCGAACGGCACCGGGCCAGCCACGTGCGGACCCTGTTCTACGACGCGACCACCGACCTGGGCATCCCGACGATCTACTCGATCGACGTGACCCCGGACAACGAGGTCCTGGGCCAGCTGGTGATGTGCAACACCGACCTCGACCCGGTCACCTCGATCGGGAAGATCATGCGGGAGTCGGCGTCGTCCAGGATCGCCATGCAGGTGCCGCGGCCCCGGCCGGAGGACCCCGACGAGTTCCTCCACGTCTTCCACGGCGCCTCCTACATGGGCGCGCCCGAGCGGGCCGGCGACTTCGCCTTCCTGCTCGACGGGCAGGAGCGCAGGGCGCTGTCGTCCATGCCGGACCTGTCCACCGGGACGGCCCGGGGAGACCTGCGCCTGCTGGTGGAGCGGCTCAAGGCCGCCGGGTGCGACGTGATCGCCGTCGAGGTGACCACGGACGAGGCCAGGGACGTCGGCTTCCGGGTGGTCCGGGTGATCATCCCGCAGCTGATGCCGCTGTCCTTCGTCCACACCGCCCGCTACACGGCCCACCCCCGCCTCTACGAGGCACCGGCCCGCCTGGGCCACCCGGTGCACGCCGAGGCCGACCTCAACCCCCTTCCCCAGCCCTTCGCCTAGAGAGGAGGACACCGCGATGCGCGAGCTCCACATCATCACCCTCGGTGACTTCGGCGCCGACGTGGCCGAGCGGGTGCGCGAGCGCTCCGGCGACGTGGCCGTCACCCCGGCCGACGAGCACGGCTACCTCGACCCCTCGCTCTGGCCGAACGCCAGGGTCCGCGTGCTGGCCTCCTTCCGGCCCGCCCCGCGGCTGGAGGAGACCCTCGACGGCGCCTCCTTCGCCTACCGGACCCCCTGGTTCCCGGTCGTGCTGGAGCATCCCAGGCTGCGGGTCGGGCCGGTCGCGGCCCCCGGGCACGGCGCCTGCGCCGGCTGCTTCCAGACCCGCCGCCGCCAGCACGACCCGACCCACCGGCTCGGCGCGGTGCTGGCCGAGGCCTACGACCCGGACCCCGCGCTCGGCCCCCGGGGATATCTGCCCCACCACGCCGAGCTGGCGGCCCTGCTGACCGTGCAGCTGGCCGGCTCGCTGCGGGCCGACGGGGGAGCGGCCGAGGCCGGGCACGTGCGCCACGTCCACCTGCTCGACGGGACGCTCGGCCGCTCCACGGTCATCGGGGTGCACGGGTGCCGGCGCTGCCGCACCACCCCCGACCAGCGGGAGTCGACCTGGCGCGACCTCGCCGACGAACTGCCGGGCATCCTCGCCCCGGCCGGCCACTAGTGATGGGACGAAGCATGGCCAAGCCCAGCCTGGTCCCCGCGGAGGCGATGAGCCACGCGGTGGCCACCGACCCCCAGTTCCGGATGCCCGGGCGGCCCCGCCTGGTACCCGGCCTGGTGACCCTCCCGCTCCCCGACGGCCTGCTCGTCGAGGGCACCCCGACCCGGCAGGCTCTGCGCGGCACCGCCGCCAGGGAGCTCATCCCCCGGCTCCTGCCCGAGCTGGACGGCCGCAGGCGGCTGCCGGAGCTGGCCGCCGACCTGGACCTGACCCCGGGCCACCTCCACCAGGCGATCTCCCTGCTCTACACCTGCGGGATGCTGGAGGACGCCGACGGTCCCGAGATCCCCGAGGGGACCCCGGAGCACATCGCGACCTTCCTGACCCGCTCGATCGACTCCAGCCGGGTCAACATCTCCGGAGGCGACGCCGTACGGCGGCTGGCCCGCTCCGGAGTGGCCCTGGCGATCGACGATCCGGCACTGGCCGGGGCCCTGCGGCGGCTCCTGTCGGCCTCGGGCGTCGGCAGGGTGGAGCCGTGGAGCGGCGACACCGACGGGGTGGACCTCATCCTGTCGTCCGGCGGGCGGGCGGACGACGCCGGCGTACCGGTGCTCCCGATCCACCTGGACGGCGACGTCGCCTGGCTGGGGCCGTACGTCGACACCTCCTTCACCGCCTGCGCCGCCTGCGTGACCGCGCAGCGGGAGGCGGCGCGGGAGGAGGGGCCGGCCACGCTCGACCCCGGGCACGCCGCCGACACCGCCGCCGCGCTCATCGCGGCCGACGTGGTGGCGCTGCTGTCGAGGGTCGGCTCCACCCACGTCCTGCACGGACTGGTCCGGGTCGACCTCGGCACCTGGCTCCAGCGGTCCTACCCGCTGGCCGCGCTGCCCGGCTGCCCCCGATGCACCGGCGGAGGCGATCCGGAGCCCGAGGTCCCGGTGGCGCTGGCCTACGAGGAGTCGGTCAGCTTCCCGCCCCGCCGCCTCACCAACCCGCGCGACCACCAGATCCACTACCGCCCGGGGAACCTGGCGCTGCAGGTGGAGTGCAAACGATGGCCCTCCGCCCGATACGTGGAGCTGCCCGAGGAGCCCGCCGAGGCCGTCTTCGGCCCCGTCCCGGCCGGCACGCACGTGCCGGACCCGCGCCGGATCGACGCGGTCACGCTGGGGGCGCTGCTGCGGCGGGCCGGCGGCCTGCGCGACGACGGCCCGGACGCGGCGCGCAAGGTGCAGCGCTGGGCCCCCACCGGCGGCAACCTCGGCTCGGCCCAGCTCCACGTGATCGCCCGCGACGTGTCCGGCCTCGACCCCGCGGTGTACGGCTACCGCATCGACACCCACCGGCTGGCCGACCTGTCCTGGGCCGACCCGCACGCGCCGATCGCCGGCCTGCCCGACGCCGAGGCCGTCATCGTCATCACCGGGGCGCTGGCCCGGGTGGGGTCGAAGTACGCCACCTTCGCCTGGCGGGTGCTCCACCTCGACGCCGGCGTCGCCCTCACCCAGCTCCGGCTGGTCGCGGCGGACCGGGGCCTGGCCACCCGCGTGGTGCAGGCCTGGGACGACGCCGCGCTGACCCGCCTGCTCTCCGTCGACCCGGACGAGGAACCGATCACCGCGGTCCTCGCGATCAACCCGCAGGAGCCCCGATGACCGCGCTGCGCGACCACACCACGCTCTTCGGCGACCTCAGGCAGGAGAGCAGGCTCTCCGCCGGGGACGTGCTGGCCGGCCCGCGCCGGGCCGGGCGCCCGGTGCCGCCGGTCGGCCCCCGCGGGTCCGCGCCCGCCGGAGTGCCCGAGGTCCGCCCGGTCGCGGCCCCGCCGACGGACCGGCCGCTGGAGGAGATCCTGCGCCGGCGCGTGTCGATCCGCGACTACGCCGAGCGGCCGATCCCCGTCGAAGTGATCGCCGCCGCCCTGGCGACGGCGTTCCGGATGGACCGGGAGGCCTGGCCGCAGGACTGGGAGGACGGCAACGGCCTGGGCGTCCTGGTCGCCGCCCGCCGGGTCGCCGGCCTGGAGCCCGCCCTCTACCGGGCCGACGAGGACGGCGCCCGCCTGGTGCCGCTGGCCGGGCTCGCCGACGGCCGGGCGGCCGAGGAGATGGTGCTGCAGATCGAGTACGCCGCCAGCCCCGTCATCCTCGCCATCACCGGCTCCCTGTCGACCGCGCTCGCCCGGCACGGCACCCACGGCCACCGCACCCTGCTGGCCAGGGCCTCGGGCCTGGCGTACGCGGCCCTGGTACGGAGCGCCGCGCACGGGCTGGTCGGCAGCGTGTTCGCCGGGTTCCTCCAGTCGGGCATGCGCCCGCTGGTCGACCTGGACGGCTACCGGCAGCGGCAGCTGTTCGCGGTGTCGCTGGGCTATCCCGTCCCGGAGACGGCAGCCCTCTGAGAAGACTTCCGTGCGGCGCCCGCCGTACGGAGAACCGGAAACACCTCGTGAAAGGAACGACGTCATGGCTGACGACATCAAGAAGAACGACGACGCCGTCGACCTCTACGCCGAGGACCTGAGCGGCCTGGCGGCCGAGGACCTCCCCGGGGAGACCGCCCTCGCCTCGCTGAGCTCCCTCACCACCGCCGGCTCGGCCTCCTGCCCCGCCAGCTCCGCCAGCTCGCTGACCACCACGGGCACCTGGGGCTGATCGGGCCCGGCTGATCCCATAGACCGCTGAGGAGAGTCGGAAGTGGACATGGATCTTTTCGCCGAGGAGATCAGCGACGACGAGCTCTATCTCTACCAGCTCGACGAGACCGCGCTGCTGGCGTCCATGAGCACCGCGAGCACGCTGTCCTGAACGTCGTCCTGCCGCTGCCCGCCAAGGGCGCTGCGGGGTGGACCACCACCCGGCATTCCTCGGCAGACCGGAAAACCATCGAAGAAGGAAGAAGGATCATGGAAGAGCAGAACATCGACCTGTTCGCCGAAGAGCCGGACCTCTCGGTCGAGGAGCTCGCCGACGCGAACCTGCTGGGCACCTGGAGCAGCGCCGGCTGTGCCGGTTCGGCCTCCTGCCCCGCCTCCACCGCCTCCAGCGCCTCCAGCGGCTCGTCTTTCGGCTGATCGGACAGGAGAACACAGATGAGTGACGACAAGACCCCGAAGGACCGGATCGACCTGGCGGCCGAGGACCTGGGCGCCGAGGAACTGGACGAGGTGACCTCGGCGGGCTTCACCACCGCCAACACCGCGTTCACCGGCGGCACCGCGAGCTGCCCCGGCTCCTCGGCCTCCACCGCCTCCACCTTCTCCAGCAGCGGCGGCTGATCGGCCGGGTAACGCAGGCCCAGTAACGCAGCAGTGCCGGGACCTCACCACAGGTCCCGGCACATGCGACGCAAGGCGGCCCGGCTGTCGTCCCAAACCTGTCGAGCGTGAAGGCAGCACTCTCGACACGAGACCAGAAAGGCGCATTATGCGATCCGCCACCCAGGATACCTCCGCCGACCCGGCGCAGGCAGGCCGAACCGCAGCGCAGGGCTCGGCCGCCTCGGAAGCCGACTGGATGACATCCGTCCCGCTGCAGCTCAGGCCGGACGTCGAGGTCATCACCGGCATCGATGACAGACCCCTGCTCTACAACACCAGCACCGGGCGCTATCTCGCGCTCACCCCCTCCGGCGTCCGCCTGCTCGACCTGCTCGACGGCAGCCGTACCGGCGAGACCATCGTCAGCCAGCTCTCCGACCACCGCCCCGACCCCGCGTCCGCCCGCGACCGGGTCGGCGCCTTCCTCGGCGACCTGCGGCAGGCGGGCGTGCTCACCGTCGAGCCCCCCGCCCAGGACCGCGGGTCCCGCATCATGCGCTTCTCGCTGCGCGAGCACATGCCCCGTCTCAAGCTGACCGGCCGCGTCGAGCACGTCATGGAGCCGATCGCCGCCCTGTTGCGCAAGGCCCCCGCCCGGGCGCTGAGCGCCGCGGTCGTGGCGATCGTGCTGGCGAGCATGGGCGTCGGCCTCTACGCGCTGCTGAACCCCGCCGGCCACGCCTACCCCGCGCTGTGGTGGGTGGCCATGCCGATCCTGATCCTGCAGGTGGTCGTCCACGAGGCCGCGCACGCCCTGGTCTGCCAGTATCTGCGCGCCCCGATCAGGGAGGCGGGCGTCGGCCTGATGCTCTACTTCATGCCGGTGGCCTACGTCGACAGGACCGACGCCTACCGCATCAGGAGCCGCGGCGGCCGGGTGATGATCGCCCTCGCCGGCCCCTTCAGCGACCAGATCTGGTACGGCGTCACCGGAGTCGTGGCGCTGACCGTCGGGGGACAGGTCGGTGACATCGCCTACGTGCTGCTGGTGCTGCAGACCCTGCTGACCGTGGTCAACCTCAACCCGCTGCTGCCCTCCGACGGCTACCACGCCATCGCGGCGGCGACCGGGGCGGTCAACCTCCGCGGCAGGGCCTTCGCCTACCTGGCCCACGTGGTGCTGCGCTCGCCGCTGCCCTCCAGCATGCACGCGCTGACCGGCTGGAAGCGGGCCGGATACCTGCTCTTCGGCGCACTGTGCTTCCTGTACGCGGCGGGGCTGGCCGTACTGGTCCTGAAGAACCTGTGGGGCATGGTGGGGGGGCTGTTCTGATGACGGCGACCCTGCCTTTCCCGGGGCCCCTCTCCGGATCCCTCCCGGAACTCTCCCCGGCCCCGCCGGACATCGAGATCTCGGACATGCGGATCGACCGGGTGGGGGGCCTGCCCGCCGACGCGGCCGACCTCGACCTGGTGGAGACCGGCCGCCTGCTGGACGCCGTGGCCACCTCCGAGGCGTTCCTGGCCGAGCTGGCCGACCCGGTCAGCGACATCCTCTACCGGCTGGTCCCGGCCCTGGACCACGATCCCGCGCTCCGCCGCCTGGTGCTGAAGGTCAGGCGCTCCACCCACAGCGACAAGGCGCTGCGGGTGGCCGAGGAGGACCTCGACCGCATCGCCGGCGCGCTGGAGGACGAGGAGGCCCGGGCCTTCCGCCGCTGGAGCTCGGCCGCCCTGACCCGGACCGCGCTGCTGGAGCGGCTGCCCGCCGGATACGCGGGGGAGACCGAGGAGACCGGACGGCGGCTGGGCGCGCTGCTGGCCGAGCCCGCCCTCGCGACCGGGATCGCGCACGCCAGCGCCGACCTGCTCAAGCACGTCGACGTCGGCGGCCTGCACCCCGGCGGCAAGGCGGCCCGCTCGATCCTGTCCTACGCCGCCAGGGCCGCGCGCAAGACCAGCCCCTTCTCCACCTTCACCGGCATCGGCCTGTACGGCAGGCCCAGCGGCGGCCGGAGCAACACCGCCCTGTCCCAGACCCACGTCTTCGCCTGGCTGCAGGCCCTGGTCCGCGACGAGCGGCTGGTCACCGCCTTCGAGCTGGAGCCGCTGAACGCGGTCCGGACGATCGACGGCGAGCCGCGGAGCCTGGCCTCGGCCTACCGGATGGGCGACGGCTTCGCCTGGCGGACCGACGAGCTGGTGGACGTCACCGCCTACCGCTCCATCATCCGGTCGCTGGCCGGGATCGGCCGGGCGGGCGCCGCCGAGTACATGATCAGGCTGGGCGGCGAGGACCCCTTCGCCGCGCTGCAGCGGCTGCTGGACGCCGGCATGCTGCGCGTGGTCGCCCCGTGGTCGCGCGGCGACCGGGCCCCGCTGCTGGCCCTGGCCGAGAGCGTGCGCCGGGTGGGCACCGAGTACGCCGCGGCCACCGCCCGCACCCTGCGGGAGCTGCACGCCGACGCCGTCGCGCTGGCCGGCCAGGACGGCGGGCGGCGGGTGCGGACGCTGGAGTCGATGACGGAGCGGGCCGCCGCCGGCCTGGAGAGGCTCGGCGTCGCCGGGGACCGGACGGGCTTCGCCGTCTACGACGACGCCGAGGCGGTCGCCGACGTCCCCGCGCTGGGCGAGCACGTCTCCGACGACCTGCGCGAGCTGGCCGGGCGGATGCGGCCCATGGTCTTCCGCAGCCACCTGTACGACATGCTCGTCGAGATCTTCGTCGAGCGGTACGGCGCCGGCGGCCGCTGCCCGGACGCCCTGCGCTTCTGCATGGAGGTCTCCAACACCCCGGACCTGACGCGGCGGCTGTTCGCGGCGATCCGCGCCGACGCGCAGACCCGCGGCCGGGCCACCGAGCGGGCCTGGCTGCCGGTCAGCGCGAGCTCGGCGCCGCCCACCGTCGCGGTCGCCTACCAGGTCGCGGCCCGCTCGCTCGACGCCGTCCGCGAGGGCGACCACCTGCTGGTGGTCAACCAGTTCAACGCCGGGTCCGGTGGGCTGGTGTCGCGCTTCCGCAACGTGCTCGACGGTCCCGACGGGCTGGAGGGCCGGCTGCGGGCCTGGGTGGGCGGCAACTTCCCCGAGGCGCAGCCCCGCGAGCTGGTCATCTCCTCCGACGTCAACGGCCTGCAGTACGCCTGCACCGGCGCGATCCCCGCGCTCACCTGGCCGAACGAGCTGCCGCTGGCCGACACCGGCGACGCGGTCGCGGTCAGCGAGCTGTCGGTGGTCCACGACGCCAGGACCGGCACGCTCAGCCTGCTCGACGCGCACGGCGCCCCGGTCGCCCCGGTCTACCTGGGTGTGGTGCCCGCCCACATGGTGCTCGGCCCGGCGCGCTATCTGATGGTGCTCGGCGACCCGTGGGTGCTCGGCGCGCGCATGGCCTGCACCCGGGGCCCCTCCGAGCCGGTCACCGAGCCGGTGGCCGAGGTCGACGAGGTCGAGCGGCTGGGGTTCGGGCGGGTCGTCACCCGCAGGGCCGCCTGGCGGCTGCGGCCCGAGCACTTCCCGCGCCCGGAACGGGGCGAGCCGCCCGCGGACTACTTCCTGCGGGCCGACCGGTGGCGGCGCCGGCACGGCATCCCCGAGGAGGTCTTCGTCTCCCTGGAGACGCCGGGCATCTCGCTGGAGCACGGCAAGCGCAAGCCCACCCTGCTCAGCTTCCGCAACCCGCACTCGCTGCACGCCGCGGCGGGCCTGCCCGTGGAGGGCGTGGTGGCGATGTCGCTGGCCGAGTCCCTGCCCGGGCGCGAGGGCCACTGGCTGGCCGGGCCCGGCGGGCAGGCCCACGCGGTGGAGCACGTGTCGTTCATCCGCTGGTCCCGCCCCCGGCCCGAAGAGGAGTGAACCGGTGCTCGACGTTCCCGAGTGGTGGTTCGTCCGCCTGTACACCGGCGGGTTCGGCGCGAGCGACCTGCTGGTCACCGAGGTGCTCCCGCCTTTGGTGGCCGAGGCGCGCGCGCACGGCGCGTTCCGCTGGTTCTTCATCCGCTACACCGACCCCTCGGGCCCGCACCTGCGGGTGCGGGTGTTCGGTCCCCGGGAGACCGTCGACCGCATGCACCGTTCCCTGGCCCGGGTGCAGCGCCACGCCGACGCGGTGGTGGCCGGGGCAGAGGAGGCCCCGGTCTGGCTGGCGCCGATCCCCATGCGGCGCATGCTCGGCGACTCCGGCACGGGCCTGTCCACGGCGCTGTACGAGCCCGAGTACGGCAAGTACGGCGGGCCGTCCGGCGTGGAGCTGGCGGAGCGGGTCTTCGAGTTCTCCAGCGACCTGGCCATCTGGGCCACCGCGCGGTTCGGCAAGATCCCCGAACGGGCGGCGCTGGCGGCGCTGCTGCTGTGCGAGGCGACCCGGGCGATGCTGGAGGGCCGGCCCGAGGACCTCAGCCCCGAACCGGTGATGCCGCCCGCCGACCGGCGCAGGCTCAACGTGAGCTGGGCCCGCTACTGGGACAGGCACCTCGCCTGGTGGACGGCCGACCTCGCCAAACACGCGCCGGAGCTGCAGGCCCAGCTGCGCGAGCACGCCGAGCGGGACCCGCACCGGGTCCGCTCGATCGCCCGCGAGCTGCGCGCCGACAGCTCGGTCGACCCCTGGCTGCGCCGCTGGGGGCAGGTGATCGACGACTCGCTCGTCCGGGCCCACCGGATGCGGATCGGGCTCACCCCGCAACACCTCGTCTTCCACCAGGCCCACATGATGATGAACCGGCTGGGCTTCCTGCCCCGCGAGGAGGCGCTCCTCGGTGTCATCGCGTCCGGGCTGCCGGTGGAGGTTCCCGTCGGCTAGTCGAAGGAGAGAGCAATGACGAACGCAGTACAGCAGGGGAACGCCGCCCCGGTCCGCGGCGGTCTGCTCGTCGCCGCCGCGGGCGCGCTGGCGATGGGCATCGGGCTCACCGTGGTGAGCGGCGCCGCCTGGATCATCGGGATGGGGCTGGCCGCGCTGGTCGCGGGCTCCGTCCAGGCGGCCATGGCCTCGCGCAGGAGGACGGGCCGCCGGCCGGGCGTCTCACCCGCCTACATCGGGGGGAGCGCGGTCGCCTTCGCGGCCGTCATGATCGGCGCCGTGCGGGTCGCGGCCGCCGGTCACTGGTGGATATGGAGTGTGGTCGGCGCCCTCGCGGCCGCCGTCCTGGTGGTCCTGGCGCTGCGGCAGGGGCGGGCCTGAACGGGGGACTCCCGCCGCTCGCGCCGGGTGAGGGCCCGCGTCCCGGTCTCCGGGGCGCGGGCCTTGGTGTTCCCGCGACCGGGGAGGCCCGGAACGGGAGTGCGGCGAGTGGGAGAAGTGAGAAGAGAGACTGACGAAATTGCGGAGAAATCACTCGCTCCTACTGTCGGAGACACCAAGGCGCCGCGGAACAGAGGAGACCGAGATGATGCGCAAGACCAAGCTGGTGATGGCCATGGTGACCTGCGGACTGATCTTCGGTTCCGTGGGTGTCGAGATCGGGGCGGGCCACGGGGGCATCCAGGTCGGCAGGGGTGACGGGCACGGGGGTGTCCCGTTCGCATGCGACATCAAGGCCGATCCGCTGAAGTGCGCGCTGCGGCTCCCCGACGGCGGCGACATGTGGGGGTGACCGCTTCTCCACTCCTCCACGCGCGAAGGGCTCCAGGACGACGTCCCGGAGCCCTTCGGCGTCCCCGGCGGTTCCGCGTCTGCGGCGGTCAGGAGACGGAGGGGTTCAGGGGCAGGAGAAGTTCGTGATGGGCTCCCCGGACAGCCCCTCCAGGGCGGCCTGGGCCCGCTTCTCCCAGATGGGCGCGGCGCCGTCCCCGGAGACGCTGATGGCCTCGCGCAGCAGCTCCTCCGCCCACGCCGGCTCGCCGAGGGCGGTCACGGCCCGGGCCAGCGACAGGCAGGCGCGGGCGTAGGCGACCGCCTGCCCGGCGTCCCCGGCGGTGCGCCGGGCCTCGACGAGGGTGTCGCGCGCGTCGGCGAGTCTTCCCTGCAGGATCCGCGTCTCGCCCAGCCCGCACAGGATGTACGCCTCGCCGAGCGTGTCGCGGCGCTGACGCACCAGTTCGAGGGCCTCGGTGAAGGCCTCGGCGGCCCGGGTGGTGTCGCCGCGGTGCGCGTGGAGCTCGCCGAGCCGCCACAGCGCCTGGGCCTGGCCGCGCTGGTAGCCGACGCCCTTGCAGATGGCCAGGGCCTCCTGCAGCCGGGCGTCGGCGGTCTCGAACTCCTCCCGCAGGATCGCGATCTGCGCCATGCAGCCCAGGACGTGCGCCTCCGCCGCCCGGTCACCGGCCTCGCGCAGCGGGGGCAGGGCCGCCTCGTAGAGCGCCAGGGCCTCGGCGTGGCGGCCCCGGAAGTGCTCGGACAGGCCGATGTAGCGCAGCGCCAGCGCCCGGCCGTGCGCGTTGCCCACCTCGTCGAACAACTGCAGCGCCGTGTCGAGCAGGGCGGAGGACTTGGCCCCGTAGTACAGCTCCAGGCCGCCGAGGCTGTAGACCATGGTGGCCTCGCCCAGCCGCGTGCCGCCGCGCCGTACCGAGACCAGGGCCTGCTCGTGGGTGTGCCGCCAGTCGTCCAGATAGCCCCGCGCCTCGAACAGCGTGACCCCGCTCAGCGCCAGCTCCCAGGCCAGCTCGTCGAGGCCGGCCTCGACCGCCAGCGTGACCCCGGCCACCAGGACGTGCCGCTCGGACTCCAGCCAGTCCAGCGGTACGGCGAGCAGCTCCTCGTCGAGCCCTCCGGGAGGCCGCCAGTAGGCGCTCTCCCCGCGGATGATGGTGAAGTCGCCGCCGCGCTCCCGCCGGTTGGCCTCGTGCGCCAGCGTCAGCAGGCAGCCGAGCACGCGGCGCAGCGCCTCCCGGCGGCAGGACTCCGGCTCCTCGGCCAGGGCCTGCTCCCGGGCGTAGAGCCGGACCAGGTCGTGCATGCGATAGCGCAGGCGGCCCGCCGTGTCCCGGCCCACGGTCGACACGAGCTGGGCGTCGAGCAGTTCCTCCAGGTGGTTCTGGGCCTCGGCCAGGTCGGTGTCGAGCAGGGCCGCGGTGGCCCAGTCGGCGAAGTCGGGGGTGTTGAGCAGGCCGAGCCGGCGGAACAGCTCGGCGGCCGGCCGGCTCAGGCCCTGGTAGCTGAGGGAGAAGTTGGCGCGCAGGCCGACCTCGCCGTGGTTGAACTCGGCGAGCCGGCGCTGCTCGTCGCCGAGCCGGGCGGCCAGGGTGGCCGGGGTCCAGTGCGGCCGGGCCAGCAGCCGGGCCCCCGCGATGCGCAGGGCCAGCGGCAGGCCGTCGCACAGCTCGGCGAGCCTGGCCGTCGCCTCGCGCTCGCCGTCCATCCGCTCCGCGCCCACGATGGCGCCGAGGAGTGCTGCGGACTCCTCGGCGTTCAGCGTGGGCAGCCGCAGCGGATGGGCGCCCTCGCGCACCACCAGGTCGGTGAGCTGGTCGCGGGTGGTGACGACGACGGCGCAGCCGGGGGCGCCGGGCAGCAGCGGGCGCACCTGCGCCGAGGTGCGCGCGTTGTCCAGCAGGAACAGCACCCGGCGCCCGGCCAGCATGCTGCGCAGCAACGCCTCACGGTCGTCCAGGCCGGCGGGCACCCGCTCGCCGGGGACGCCCAGCGTGCGCAGGAACCGGTCGAGGGCGGCCTCGGGGGTCAGCGGCGCGGCCTGCTCGGTGTATCCGTGCAGGTCGATGAAGAGCTGCCCGTCCGGGAAGTGCTCGGCCACCCGGTGCGCCCAGCGCACGGCCAGGCCCGTCTTGCCCACGCCGCCCATGCTGGTCACCACGATGCAGGTCGGCACCCCGGCGTCGCGGCACTCGGCGAAGATGCGGTCCATCTCGGCCAGCTCGCGCTCGCGGGCGACGAACCCGGCGATGTTGGACGGCAGCTGGGCGACGGCCATGGGCGCGCTCGCCGGGACGGGCACGGGGGCGGTCTCACGCGGGGCGGGCGCGGGAGCCGCGTCCAGTTCTCCGTGGAGGATCGCGTCGTGGGTGGCCTGGAGCTCCGGTCCGGGATCGACGCCCAGCTCCTCGGCGAGGATCCGGCGGCCCTGACGGTAGACCTCCAGGGCCTCGGCCTGGCGGCCCCCGGCGTACAGGGCCCGCATCAACGTGGCCCGGAGCGTCTCGCGGAAGGGGTGGAGGTCGACCAGCGTGGTCAGTTCGGTGACCACCTCGCCGCCCAGGCCGCGGGCCAGCTTCAGATCGAGGTACTCCTCGGTGACGGTGAGCCGCCACTCCTCCAGCCGGGCCGCCTCGGCGGCCATCGTGTCGCTGGACAGCCCGCTCAGCGTCTCCCCGCGCCACAGGTCCAGGGCCGCCCGCAGATGCGCGGCCGCGGCCTCGGCGGCGTCGTCCTCCCGGGCCCGGCGCCCGGCTCTGACCAGCTCCTCGGCCAGGCTCAGGTCGACGGTCACGGCGTTGGGCCGCAGCTGGTAGCCCGGCGGCACGGCGGCGATGAGCTCCTCACCGGAGGCCTGGAGGACGCGGCGCAGCTGCGTCACGCAGATGGCGATCTGGTTGCGGGCGGAGGCCGGGGGGTCCTCTCCCCACACGGCGTCGATGATCAGGTCGAGCGGGACCACGCGACCGGCGTTCAGGGCCAGGAGCGCCATGACGACGCGCTGGCGCCGACCGGAAATCGTCAGGAGAGTGCCGTCCACCACGACCTCAACCGGCCCGAGGACCCGCACTTCACGACAGGTGCCCAAATGGCCTCCTGTGAGGTAATGAAACCTGACATGCACCTTCTACAGGTATGTCTGGTTATCTGGCAATCATGAGCAGTTGTCACTGATACTTGATGTTTCTTCCGACCGTTTTGTTGCGGGAGATTGTCGGGGAAGCTAAGTGATCTTGATATTTTGCCTGATTCGCCAGGGTGGACGCACCCGTGCGAACCGGGGACGCTCCGGGTTTGTGTGCGGTTCGCGTCACCCGACGGACTAGGCTTGACGACCGTGCTGGTCCTGGCCTTTGACACCGCCACCCCCGCCGTCACCGCAGCGCTGCACGACGGCCGGAGGGTCCTCGCCGAGTCGACCACGGTGGACGCGCGCCGCCACGGCGAGCTTCTCGCGCCCACGATCGAGCGCGTCCTGGCCGAGTCCGGAGCGGCGCTCCGCGACGTCACCGCGATCGCCGCCGGCTCCGGCCCCGGCCCCTACACCGGGCTGCGGGTCGGTCTGATGACCGCCCAGGCGCTGGCCACCACCCTGGGCGTGCCCGCCTACGGCGTGTGCACCCTCGACGCCCTCGCCTACGGCACCGGGCTGTCCGAGCCGTTCCTGGTCGCCACCGACGCGCGGCGCAAGGAGGTCTTCTGGGGCCACTACGCCGACGCGCGCACCCGGCTGTCGGGGCCCGCGGTGGACAAGCCCCAGGACCTGCCCGCCGATCTGCCGCTGGCCGGCGCCGGCGCCCGGATGTACGCCGAGATCGTCGGCGCCTCCCGCGTGCTGGACGTGCCGGAGCTGCCCTCCGCCGGGGCGCTGGCCGCGCTGGCCGCCTCGCGGCTGGACGACCCCGATCTGCGGGAGGTCGTGGAGAGCGGGGCGCACCCGGTGCTGGGCCTGCCCCGCCCGATCTATCTGCGCCGTCCCGACGCCCAGGTGCCCGCTCCGCCCAAGAAGGTCTCCCGGTGAGCCCGCGCCCCGACGTCCGCGCGACCGGTGAGGGCGGCCGCGTGGGCGTGGTGCTGCGCCAGATGACCGCCGGCGACCTGCCCGCGGTGATGGTGATCGAGCGGGAGACCTTCCCCGCCGACGCCTGGAGCGAGGTCATGCTCCGCGGCGAGCTGGACGACCAGCCCAGGACCCGTCACTACGTCGTCGCCGTGCTCGGCGAGGAGATCGTCGGCTACGCCGGCCTCGCCGCGGCGGGCGACCAGGCCGACGTGCAGACCATCGCGGTCTCGGCCGGTCACCGGCGGGCCGGGATCGGCGGCGCCATGCTGACCGAGCTGCTGGCGGAGGCCGTACGGCGCGGTGCCCGGGAGATCTTCCTGGAGGTCCGCGCCGACAACCCGTCCGCCCAGGCCGTGTACGACCGGTTCGGATTCGAGGCCATCGGCGTGCGCCGGCGCTACTACGAGGACGGCACCGACGCGATCATGATGAAGAAGGATCTCCATGCGTGACGAACCCCTGGTCCTGGGAATCGAGACCTCCTGCGACGAGACCGGGGTGGGCATCGTCCGCGGTCACACCCTGCTGGCCAACACGATCGCCTCCAGCGTCGAGGAGCACGCCCGCTTCGGCGGGGTCGTCCCCGAGGTGGCCTCCCGGGCGCACCTGGAGGCGATGGCCCCGACCGTCGAGCGCGCGCTGCAGCAGGCGGGGCTGAGCTTCACCGACATCGACGCCGTCGCCGTGACGGCCGGCCCCGGCCTGGCCGGTGCGCTGCTCGTCGGCGTGGCGGCGGCCAAGGCCTACGCCCTCGGGCTCGGCGTGCCGCTCTACGGGGTCAACCACCTGGCCGCCCACGTGGCCGTCGACCAGCTCGAACACGGGGCCCTGCCCAAGCCCTGCATCGCCATGCTCGTCTCGGGCGGGCACTCGTCCCTGCTGCTGGTCCCCGACGTGGCCAGGGAGGTCGTCTCGCTCGGCTCCACCGTGGACGACGCGGCGGGCGAGGCCTTCGACAAGGTGGCCCGGGTCCTGGGACTGCCCTTCCCGGGCGGGCCGCACATCGACAGGGTCGCGCGCGAGGGCTCGGGCACCGCCGTCTCCTTCCCCCGGGGCAAGCTGGACGACGGGACCCTCGACTTCTCCTTCTCCGGGCTGAAGACGGCCGTGGCCCGCTGGGTCGAGGCGCGGGAGAAGGCCGGTGAGACGATCCACGTGCCCGACGTGGCGGCCTCGTTCCAGGAGGCCGTGGTCGACGTGCTGACCCGCAAGGCCCTGCAGGCGTGCAAGCAGTACGGCGTCCAGGACCTGCTGATCGGCGGCGGGGTGGCCGCCAACTCCCGGCTGCGGGCGCTGGCCCAGGAGCGCTGCGAGGCCGCCGGGGTCCGCGTGCGCGTCCCCCGTCCCGGCCTGTGCACCGACAACGGCGCGATGGTCGCCGCCCTGGGCTCCGACCTCGTCGCGGCCGGGGTGACCGCCTCGCTCCTGGACATCCCGGCCGACTCCTCCATGCCCATCACGACCGTCCACGTCTGAGCGGGCCGGGGCCTCGGGCGGGCCGGTTCAGGCGGGCTCGCCGGCCGGGTGCAGGGCGAGCGCCGGATAGTCGGTGTAGCCGCGGTGGTCGCCGCCGAAGGCCGTGCTGAGGTCCGGCTCGTTGAGCGGGGCGCCCAGCCGCAGGCGCAGGGGCAGGTCGGGGTTGGCCAGGAAGTACTGGCCCAGCGCGACCAGGTCCGCGCCCCGGTCCAGCCACCGGTCGAGCGCCTCGGCGGGCTGCCCGGCCGACGGGTCGTTGACGATGAGGGTGTTCGGCCACAGCTCGCGGATGCGCAGGTTGAGCTCGTCCGAGGGGCCCGTCAGGAGGTGCAGATAGGCCAGGTCGAGCCCGGCCAGCGCGGAGACCAGCGCCGGATAGACCTCGTGCGCGTCGTCCTCGACCAGGTCCTGGACGCCGGTGGCGGGGGAGATCCGGATGCCGACCCGGGACGGGCCGATCGCCTCGACGACGGCCTCGGCGACCTCCACGGCGAACCGGATGCGGTTCTCGACGGACCCGCCGAAGCGGTCGTCGCGCAGATTGGCGTTCTGCGACAGGAACTGGTGGATGAGATAGCCGTTGGCGCCGTGCAGCTCGACCCCGTCGAACCCGGCCTCGATCGCCCTCCTGGCGGCGTTCGCGAAGTCCTGGACGGTCGCCTCCACCTCGGCGGTGGACAGCTCCACCGGGTCCGGGACGTCCTGCGGGCCGTTCGGCGTGAAGATCTGCGCCGCGGGCCGTACGGCCGAGGGCGCGACGGGCAGGTGTCCGGTGTTGTCGGGATGGCCGATCCGGCCGGAGTGCATGATCTGGGCGAAGATCCGCCCGCCCGCGGCGTGGACGGCGTCGGTCACCTCGCGCCAGCCCGTCACCTGCTCGTCGGTGTGCAGGCCCGGGGTGTTCATGTATCCCTTGCCCGCGTGGCTCGGCTGGATCCCCTCGGTGACGATCAGACCGGCGGAGGCGCGCTGGGCGTAGTAGAGGGCGGTCAGCGAGGAGGGGATCCCGTCCACGTAGGCCCGTGAGCGTGTCATGGGGGCCATGACGAGACGGTTGGGAAGACGCAGGTCACCGAGGTCGAACGTGGTGAACGGCATGGCTGTGGTCCTTTCTTGGGCAGCCAACTTGGCCGACCAATGGTTAGTTCTACAACTTGGTCGGCCAATATGCAAGAGGTAGTCTGTCCACCGAGGATGGAGGTCGGCATGGCTGAACCGTTGACACTCGAGGAGACCGACTGTTCGAGGCCGTACGGGGAGGACCCCGACGGGCTTCCCTGCCTCATGGCCCAGACGTCACGAGGCCACCGCGTGCTGCTCGCCTCTCTCCTGGCCGAGATCGACCTCTACCCGGGCCAGGACCGCGCGCTGTTCACCCTGTGGGAGAACGGCCCGCAGTCGCAGAACGCGCTGGCGCGGCTGATCGGCATCGACGTGTCCACGATGACGAAGACCCTGCAGCGCCTCGAACGCAGCGGCTTCATCAGCCGCAGCCCGTCGCCTTCCAACCGCCGGATCAGCATCGTGAGCACCACCCCGAAGGGCGACGCGCTCCGCCCCGAGCTCTACCGCATCCAGGAAGAACTCCACCGCCGCCTGACCGACGGCCTGACCCCCGACCAGGTCGAGACCCTCACCTCCCTGCTCGCCGTGATCCGCAACAACGTCTGCCGCGAAGCCGGCGCCTGCCCCACCTGACCCACCCCACCGCCGCTCCGTTGCCGCTGTCCTCGTGCCGGGTCCGCCTTCACGGCGCCGGTACGGCTTCCGCATGCCCGCTCTCGGCCATTTCAGCCCCTGTGTTCCATGCACACCAGTTGGGGCCGGGGGTCCCACGAGTCGACCACGGTGAAGCCGGCCCGTTCGTACAGGGCGATGGCGTTCGTGCGCCATTCCCACACCGACAGCCGGACGGTTCGGGCGCCGGTTCCTCCGGCGTGCTTCAGTGCCGCTTCGAGCAAGGAGGACGCGATGCCCCGGCTCCGCATCTCCGGGCTCACCCACAACCGCTTGATCTCAGCCCAGCCCTCTGCGGGCGCCAGGACCACGCAGCCCACCGCGTCGTCACCGATCGACGCCACCAGCACGACGTCGGAGGCGAACGCGGACCGTGGATCCGCGACCTCCGCCAGGTACCGCTCCGGCAGTCCGGCCACCTCGGCGACGGGCTCGCCTTTCTCCTTCTCAGTCTGCAGGTGGTAGGCCGCCAGCAGCCCGGCCAGCCCGTCATCGGCCGACGGGGTCCGGAACGGCCAGCGCGTGACGACGACTTCGTGATGATCAGCCATGCCGGTCAGCATGGCATCCGGCGAAAGCGGAGTATCCGGACGGGGTGACGGCCCAGCCGGGGAACTCGGCACGCACTGCCGACCGTCGCTCCGGCTCGGAGGAGCTCGAAGGATCGCGGCGACGGCGGTGGTCTCGACGAGCCGGCCGGCGCATCCCGGACAGGAGACGCCGAGCAAGGTCGAGGCATGCGGCCCGGCGGCGAGCCCGGACCGGCGTACGGCGTCCCACACCCGGCCGAGATCCGCAGTCGTCCGGCGGTGACCCGGTACAGTCGGCACCGACTTTGATCAAAGGAGACCTCAGCGATGTCACCGTCGCCTCGCACCCCGCAGCAACGCAAGCAGGACACCCTCGACCGGCTCGCTCACGACGTCGACGCCTGGGTGGCCACCGCCGACGGGGAAAGCGGGACGCCCTACATGGTGCCGCTGTCCTTCCTGTGGGACGGCTCCACGCTGCTGTTCTCCACTCCGGCCTCCAGCCCGACCAGCCGCAACCTGCGAGCCACCGGCAAGGTCCGCCTCGGCATCGGCCCGACCCGCGATGTCGTCCTCATCGAGGGAACCGTCCAGACGCTGACGTCCGACGAACTCCCCGACGACGTCGGCGACGCCTTCGCCGTCAAGACCGGCTTCGACCCGCGCCGGCTCAGCAGCCCCTACCTCTACTTCCGCGTCCACCCCCAACTCATCCAGGCCTGGCGCGAAGCCAACGAACTCGACGGCCGCGACCTCATGCGCGACGGCCGCTGGACCACCCCCGACCTCTAGGGCACACCCACCGCCCAGCCTTCCCAGCTCCCACCTGGGCGCCGTACGGTGCCCAGCCCTGCGCTCCTTCCCGCCGGCGAAGCCGCAAGGCCACGGCGAGCAGCCCTGAACGGCCCCGCACCCCCGCTTCAGCCACCCACAGAACACCGATCGTCCGGGAAAGATCCGCACCATACGGCCCGCACCGCCTACGGCGGTGCGCGAGGAGTGCGGCGCGGCCGGCCGGAACACCCGCCCGCACAGCGCGACCATGTCTCCCACCACGACAGCCCGGACCCGCCACCCCGGCCCGCCCGCCGTACAAAGGCGCCACGAGGGGCCACACGCATGCATCAGCGAAAAGAGCCGTGGTGGCCGGGATGAGAGGTGGGGGGGGGTGAGTTCTGGACTGAGGGTGCGGGAGACCGGGGCGTGGAAGGGGAACGTGGTCCCGGTCTCCGGCGCCCCCGGGCCGGGGTCCGGGTCAGTCCTTGGAGCGGGTGGGGCGCAGGAGGGCCTCGGCGAGGGCGAGCATGGTCTCCTCGAGGGCGTTGAGGCGGCGGGTGAGGTCGGTGCGGGCGGGTTCGACGATCTCGCCGAGGGCCTCGACGAGCTGTTCGCGGTCGGGCTGGGCGCGGAGCATGTCGGCCAGCGGGGCGAGGGCGGCCTCGGCCTGGGCGAGGCGGTCGTCCAGGGTGTCGAAGCGCTTGGTCTGGTCGTCGGCCTGGGCGGAGATGAGTTCGCCGATGTTGCGGTGGACGTCGCCGATGTTGAGGGTGGCGGGCAACTGGCCGATGCGCTGGTTGACGGCCTCGATGTGGTCGTCGACGGCTTCGAGCTGCTCGCCGGCCTTCTCGGCGTGGCCGTCCAGTGTGGACAGGCGGGAGTCGACGACGTCGATCCGGCCCGTGATCCGGCCCTCGATGTCGTCGAGGCGCTCGTCCAGGGTGTCGAAGCGGCCGTCGTGACGGGTGGCGATGTCACCGGCGCGGGTGTCGGTGGAGCCGAGGCGGGTGTCCACGGAGTCGAGGCGCGCGGCGGCGGTGCCGAGGTGGGCGTCCACGGAATCCAGGTGGGTGTCGACTGAACCCAGGTGGGTGTCGACTGAACCCAGGTGGGTGTCGACGGAGTCGAGGCGCGTGGTGGCGGTGCCGAGGTGGGTGTCGACCGAGCCCAGGTGGGTCTCCAGTTCGCTCATCCGGGTGTCGATGTCGGCCAGGCAGCAGTCGGTGGTCTCGATGCGGCCGTCGATCGAGGTCAGGCGGGTGTTGACGCCGATCAGGTGGCCGTCCACGCGGTCGATGCGGCTCTCGATGCCGTCGATGCGGTCGTCCATCCGGGTCACCATGATGTCGGCCTTGGACGTCACCTGCTCGACCGCCGCCACCATGCGGGCGGCGGCGGCGTCGACGATGCCCCGCATCTCCGAGGGCAGGGCGGACAGGCCGTTCTCCAGGCCGTCGGTGCGTTCGGACAGCTCGGTCAGCGCCTTGTCCAGGCGGGTGAACCGGCCGGAGGCGGCCTCCATGCCGGCCTGGAGCTGGCCGAGGCGCTTGTCGAGGTCGTCCATCCGCTCGCCGACGCCCTGGCCGACCGAGCCGACGTGCTCGTCGACGGTGTCGACGTGGTCGCGGACGACCTCGACGTGCTGGGCGAGGCTCTCGGCCCAGGCGGGGGGCCGGATGGCGATGTCGTCCAAGCGTCCGTGGACGGACTCCAGCGTGCCGTTCAACCCGCCCAGCTCACGCTCCCTGACCTCGCGCAGCAGCCATTCCATGCCTTCGAGCCGCTGGCGGATCTCGTCGAGCACGGCGCCCTGGGTGCGCTGCTCGTAGACGTGGTCCTGGGCCGCGCGGGCCAGGAGCTCGCGCATGCGGTCGGGAATCATGGACGGGCTGCCTGCCTGAAGCAGGGCGGTGTGGTTGGAGTGATCCACCGAAAGCTCCTTCACTCGCCGACGGTCAGCCGCGCGGTGGGGTTGGTCCGGTCTGCTGAGGGACGCGGTCGAACCGCAGGCGGGAAGAATTCCCGCCCGGCAACCCTAGCCTCTGGATCAAGGTTTTCCGGGGCCGAATTTAAAAGATCGCGATTGTCGAGATCACCCGGGATTGGCCGTTCAAGCAGGCTGTTTGGCGGAGCAGACAAGGGCGAACGGTTTTTCTCCGATGCGGGTGAGAATGACCGTTGCCGATTTTTCCCCGGACAATCTCAGATCTTTCCGGAGCCGCTCGATGTCGACCGCGGAACCGCGCTTCTTGATCGTCACGTTTCCCGCTCCGCGCTCCCTGAGCGCCGCCCGCAGCCGCTTGAGCGAGAACGGCAGCATCTCCTCGACCTCGTAGCGGGAGGCCCACGGGGTGTCGACGGGATCGTCGGAGGTGATGTAGGCGATGTGCGGGTCGAGCAGGCGCCCGCCGACCAGTGCGGCGACCTCCGCGACCAGGTGCGCCCGGATGGCCGCGCCGTCGGGCTCGTAGACGTGGCGGCCGACGGGACCGGTCTCGGCCGGGCCGAGACCGGGGTCGGGGGTCAGCGTCGCGCCCGAGGGCAGCATCGTGGCCCTGCGCCCGCCCTCTCCGGCCAGGCCGCCGCACCAGATCACCGCCTCCTTGACCTCTCCCCGGTGAGAGACCCATTCGGCCTCGGCGCCGGAGGGGATGAACTCGTACGGGATGCCGGGGGCGACCTTCAGGCAGGCCGACCCGGCCTTGGCGACCATCTCCAGCACCTCGGGCCAGGCGGGGGAGTAGGCCATGGGGTCGAAGGTCCTGCCCCGTGAGGTACGGCGGGCGGGGTCGGCGAACAGCACGTCGAAGGCGGCGGGGTCGACCGTGGCGGCGTCGGCCGTACGGACCGAGACGCGCTCGCCGAATCCGAGGGCGTCGGCGTTGGCCCGGGCGACGGCGGCGGTGAGCGGGTCGGCGTCCACGGCGTGCACGGTGCATCCGGCCCCGGCCAGGGCCAGCAGGTCGCCGCCGATGCCGCAGCAGACGTCGGCGACCCGGGAGCCCGGGGCGATGCGCCGGGCGCGGTGGTCGGCGACCTCGCGGCGGGTGGCCTGCTCCAGGCCGTCCGGGGTGAAGTACATCACGTCGGCGTCGGCGCCGAACTTCTCCCTGGCGCGCCTGCGGAGCCCGGCCTGGGTGAGCGCGGCGGAGGTGAGGCCGGCGTCGAAGGTCTTCCTGAGCCTGGTCACCGCCGCCACCGGGTCGTCTCCGGCGGTCTGCGCCGCGGCGTGCAGAGCCTCCTGGCCGTACGGGGTCAGCAGCTGCCGGAACGCGTCGAGGTCCACGGCACCTGACGCTACCCCCTCCGGCTCAGGGCGCGGTGTCGCCCAGGGTGTACAGGAGCTTGCACAGCAGGCCGGCCAGCTGGGCCCGCTCGGCGGCGGTGAGGCCCTCCAGGAGGCTGTTCTCGTTGGCGACGTGGCCGTCGAGGAGGCCGGTGGCCAGCCGGCGTCCCTCCTCGGTGAGGCTGACCAGGACGAGGCGGCGGTTGTCCTGCGAGGTGGCGCGGGTGACCAGGCCCTTGGCCACGAGGCGGTCGATGCGGTTGGTGAGCGCGCCGGAGCTGACCATGGCGGCTCCGGCCAGGTCGCTCATGCACAGGGTCCGGTCGGCGCGCAGCAGGGTCGCCAGGACGTCGAACTCCCAGGCCTCGAGGCCGTGCTCGTCGAAGTAGGCCTTGACGCCGCGTTCCAGCAGCCGGGAGGCGCGGGAGATGCGGCCGACCACACCCATGGCGGAGACGTCCAGGCCGGGGCGCACGGCACCCCACTGATCGAGGATCTTGTCCACGGCGTCGTTCACGGCTCCAGGATACCAACGCTTCAACGTCGAACAGTTTGACATCTCTTGATTATCGCCTCTAACGTTTCACCGGCAGACATTTCGGCATCAAAACTTTTGAGGTGGAGACGATGAAGGTGCTCGTGACGGGCGCGACCGGGTACATCGGCTCGGCGGTGGCCGGACGGCTCGCGGAGCGCGGGCACGAGGTGGTGGCGCTCGTCCGGCCGAAGCAGGTCGAGGCCAGGGGCGTCCCGGGGGCGGCCCAGGTCCGTTACGGCGACGTGACCGACCCCGCCTCCCTCGCCGCCGGCGACGTGGACGCGGTGGTGCACGCCACCGCTCCGACCGGCGACGAAGCGGTGGAGCTCGCGGCGGTCGACGCCCTGCTCGCCGGCGGGGCGAAGGTCGTCTACACCAGCGGGGTCTGGGTGCTGGGCCCCGGTGACGCCGATGAGACCAGCCCGGTGAACCCCATTCCGTTCGTCACCTTCCGCGCCGCGGTGGAGCGGCGGGTGCTCGACGGCGGCGGCGTCGTGCTCAGGCCCGGCATCGTGTACGGCGGGGGCCGCGGCATCCCCGCCCTCCTGACGGCCAAGGCCGCCGAGCACGGCCGGGGCCGTTACGTCGCGGCGGACGGGCGCGAGCCCACCTGGCCCACCATCCACATCGACGATCTGGCCGAGCTGTTCGTCGCCGTGGTGGAGCGGGGCGAGAGCGGCTCGATCTACCACGGCGTGGCCGAGGAGGCGGTCCCGCTGAGCGCTGTGGCGAAGGCGGCGGCGCGGGCGGCGGGCCTCGGGGACGCGCCGGTGGAGGCGTGGCCGGTGGAGGAGGCGGCGGGGGACCTCGGCCCGGGCTTCGCCGGGGCGCTGGCCGTCGGCCAGGCCGTACGGGCCGACCGGACCCGCAAGGAGCTGGGGTGGGCCCCGAGCCGGCCGGGCATCGTCGCCGACCTCGAAGCCGGCGCCCGCTGAGGCGGCGGCGGCCGATATCCGCCCTCTTCGGCGTGGTGGACGTGGCTTGACCGTTCGCGGGAAGCGCACAGAGGCGGTTCGTGTTGACTGTCAAGGCCTCCTTGCATACTGTTCCGTATTGGCACTCTCCCGGTGAGAGTGCCAATACATGCGACGAGGCAGGTCTGACACCCGCGACGGCAGACCGCTGGTCGCCTCTTCTGATCATTCAAATCTGAAGGGGAGGTCCGACGTGACGACCGCCACCAAGGTTCCCGTTAAGCCGCTCGGCGACCGCATCGTGGTCCAGCCGCTTGAGGCCGAGCAGACCACCGCCTCCGGCCTGGTCATCCCGGACACCGCCAAGGAGAAGCCCCAGGAGGGCAAGGTTCTCGCGGTGGGTCCCGGCAACTGGGACGAGAGCGGCACCAAGCGTGTCCCGCTCGACGTCAACGAGGGCGACGTCGTCCTCTACAGCAAGTACGGCGGCACCGAGGTGAAGTACGGCGGCGAGGAGTACCTCGTGCTCTCCGCCCGTGACGTGCTCGCCATCATCGAGAAGTAACCGACGCTTCGCAGAGATGACGCACTGAGCCCCGGGCTGCTGCGGCACCCGGGGCTTTGATGCGCCGACGTACTTTCAGAGAGGATTGTCATGCCGAAGATCCTGTCGTTCGAGGAGGACGCGCGCCGCGCTCTCGAGCGTGGTGTCAACGCCCTCGCCGACGCGGTGAAGGTGACCCTCGGCCCGCGCGGCCGCAACGTCGTCATCGACAAGAAGTTCGGTGCGCCGACCATCACCAACGACGGCGTCACCATCGCCCGCGAGGTGGAGCTGGAGGGCGCCTACGAGAACCTCGGCGCCCAGCTGGCCAAGGAAGTCGCCACCAAGACCAACGACATCGCCGGTGACGGCACGACCACCGCCACGGTCCTCGCCCAGGCGATGGTCCGCGAGGGTCTGCGCAACGTCGCCGCCGGCGCCCAGCCGCTCTCGCTCAAGCGCGGCATCGACATCGCGGCCAAGGCCGTCAGCGACAGGCTGATCGAGTCCGCCCGCCCGGTCGCCGACAAGAAGGAGATCGCGAACGTCGCGACGATCTCGGCGCAGGACGCCAAGATCGGCGACCTGATCGCCGAGGCCTTCGACAAGGTCGGCAAGGACGGTGTCATCACCGTCGAGGAGTCCAACTCCATGGGCCTGGAGCTGGAGTTCACCGAGGGTCTGCAGTTCGACAAGGGCTACCTGTCGCCCTACATGGTGACCGACCAGGAGCGGATGGAGGCGGTCCTGGAGGACCCCTACATCCTGATCCACCAGGGCAAGATCTCCTCCGTCGCGGACTTCCTGCCGCTGCTGGAGAAGGTCGCCCAGACCAAGCGGGCGCTGTTCGTCATCGCCGAGGACGTCGAGGGCGAGGCCCTGGCCGTCCTGGTCACCAACAAGATCCGCGGCACCTTCACCTCCGTCGCCGTCAAGGCGCCGGGCTTCGGTGACCGCCGCAAGGCCATGCTCCAGGACATCGCGATCCTCACCGGCGGCCAGGTCGTCAGCGAGGAGGTCGGCCTCAAGCTGGAGCACGTGGGCACCGAGGTGCTCGGCACGGCCCGCCGCGTCGTGGTCACCAAGGACGCCACCACCGTCGTGGACGGCGGCGGCGACGCGCAGGCGATCGCCGACCGCGTCAAGGAGATCAAGCTCGCCGTCGAGCAGTCCGACTCCGACTGGGACCGTGAGAAGCTCCAGGAGCGCCTGGCCAAGCTCTCCGGCGGCGTCTGCGTGCTGAAGGTCGGCGCGGCCACCGAGGTGGAGCTCAAGGAGAAGAAGCACCGTCTCGAGGACGCCATCTCCGCCACCCGCGCCGCGATCGAGGAGGGCATCGTCTCCGGCGGTGGCTCCGCGCTCGTGCACGTCTCCAAGGCCCTGGACGACCTGGGCCTGTCGGGTGACGAGGCCACCGGTGTCTCCGTGGTGCGCAGGGCCCTCGTCGAGCCGGCCCGCTGGATCGCCGAGAACGCCGGCCTGGAGGGCTACGTGGTGACCTTCAAGGTCTCCGAGCTGCCCGTGGGCCACGGTCTCAACGCCGCCTCCGGCGAGTACGGCGACCTGATCGCCCAGGGCGTCATCGACCCGGTCAAGGTCACCCGCTCGGCCGTCCAGAACGCCGCCTCCATCGCCGGCATGCTGCTGACGACCGAGGCCCTCGTGGTGGACAAGCCCGAGGAGGAGGCCCCGGCCGCCGCCGGTCACGGTCACGGCCACGGCCACGGTCACTGATCCACGGTCACCGATCCGAGCGGCCCGCGCGGGCGGCGGGGCACCGGCCCCGTCCGCGCGGACCGCACCGGACGCGTACGGCCCGCACCTCGAAAAGAGGGGCGGGCCGTTCTTGTTTCACGGTGAACCGAAAGGGGCTTCGAAGCGTCATCGACCGGTCATCCGGAACGGGGCAAGATATAACAAATAGCCGACATATATGGCGATCCCGTGAAATATTCGGGCATATTAAAAATCCCAGGGTCGCCAATCGATCACACTCTGCTATCTCCACCCCAATGTGACCAATCCGTAGCCGTTCGCCATGACGACACGCCGGATCAGTGTGGGCATCATGCCTATCGTGACCGAGGGATGCGTCGCCGACGCCAAAACTGGGGTAAGGCTTGCGACGAGATCTGACGGGGCTGCCCACGGGGATGACCTCAAGGATCTGACGAGCCTCGCCGTTCAGGGGGATCGCACCGCGATCGAATCCCTGCTGGGGCAGTTGCGCCCGATGGTGGTGCGTTACTGCCGTGCTCGTCTCGGCAGGGTTTCCGGCCAGTACCACATCGCCGACGATGTGGCTCAGGAAGTGTGCATCGCGGTGCTGTCCGCGCTGCCCCGTTACCGTGACATGGGGCGTCCCTTCGCGTCCTTCGTCTTCGGCATCGCCTCGCACAAGGTGGCTGACGCGCTGCGCAGCTCCGTGCGCTCCGCCGTGCCGACCCAGGATCTCCCCGACGGGCCCGACGAGGGTCCGGGGCCGGAGGAGACCGTGGTCCGCTACATCGAGGCCGAGCACGCGCGCAGGCTGCTGTCCAGGCTCCCGGACAATCAGCGCGAGCTGCTGATGCTCAGGGTGGTATCGGGTCTTTCCGCCGAGGAGACCGGTAATGTACTGGGCATGTCACCAGGTGCGGTTCGCGTCGCCCAGCATCGGGCGCTCGCCCGGTTGCGGGCGATGGCTGAGCTGGAGTCGATAGCTTGACCACGGTCCACCCACGGCGCCCGGTCCGGCGGTACGGGCCGCAGGAGGATCCGGCCGTAGCCGAGACCGAGGCGATCGTGCAGGCGCTCTCCGGCAGGCAGCCCGTCGAGCTGACCGACGACGCGCTCAGACTGCTCGCGGCGCTGATCGACGACGTCGATCAGCGCTGCTCCTCGGTGTCGATCACGCCGTCCGCGTAGCCCTGGGCGTAGTCCCAGCTCACATAGTTCGTGGGGTTGGGCTGGTAGGCGGGTTCGTGCACCTGCGGCTGACCGTTCTCGATCATCTGACGCAGGTTGCCGCGCAGCAGGTCCCAGTCGAAATAGTGCTGCTCGCCGCATTCGGGGCAGTCGAGGACCAGGCCGGCGACACCCTGAGGTTCGAGGAGGGAGCGGAAAACCTCCACGTCGGCGAGGTCGGTGATGGCCTCGTCGCGTTCGGCCGGCGTCAGGGGTTCGGAGTCGTCAGGCTCACCCAGCGCCGCGGCCGGGTCGTCGGGGTCGTCCGCGAACGGGTCGCGTGGGACGTCTTCCAGCACGATCCCACTTTATGGCCTCGATGCAACCGACATACCCCGAACCCCCCGAGCTTCGTACGGGATCGCCTCCGCCGCAGGTCACCGCGGAGGAGCTTTCGCCGGTGGATCACCCGCCCCCGCGCGGTCCGTACCGCCCGTGCCCCCCGCGCGGGCCGTGCCGTCCTAGTCGAACCACCCGCGCCGGGCCGCCTCCACCCCGGCCTGGAAGCGCGACTGCGCGCCGAGCTCGGCCATCGCCTCGGCGAAGCGGGTGCGGACGGTCCGCACGGAGATCCCGAGCTGCCGGGCGATCGACTCGTCGCTGACGCCCTGGGCGGCCAGCCTGAGCACCCGCGCCGCGCTCTGGCCCGAACGCGACCACGGCAGCGGGGTGGCGCGGGCCCACAGCTCCTCGAAGAGGGTGCGCAGCGCGGCCACCACGATGGAGGCCCGGACCAGGTGGAAGTTGTAGGCGTTCTCGGCCAGGGTCCCGCCCCACTGGGCGGGCATGCCGGCGGTGTCGGCCCCGGCGACGAGGAACCAGCTCGGCACCGAGGTGAGGGTCCGCACGCGCGCCCCGGCCTCCTCGAACTGCGTGAGCTTGTCCCGCAGGCCCGGCATCCCCAGCGTGCCCACCGGGATGAGCGCCCGGCAGGACAGCAGGCCGCGGCGCTGGGCGCCGATCCACTGGTCGGCGTAGCGATGGGCGAAGTCGCCCATCGTGCGCCGGTCGGGGATCGCCGAGAGCAGTTCCAGGGGCGGGTCCTGGACCGCCATCCCGATCACGCTCTCGTAGAGCTCGTCGGCCCCGCCGACCAGCTCGACCGGGAACTGCCCGCTCTGGTAGTCGCGCCCGGCGTCGTACTGGTGGATGAAGCCGCGGATCGAGCCGAGCACGGTGTCGATCCTGCGGCTCTCCTCGGCCAGCCGGTCCAGGCGCTCGGCGATCAGGTGGCCGAGGGCGGCGGCGGGGTGCCGGGCGAGGTATTCGCCGGCCTGCTCGTCGACCACTCCCAGGTTCACGAGGGTTGCCAGCTCGCGGTCCAGCAGGTCGGGAGAGCCGCCGGTGGCCTGGACGAGATCGGCGAAAGTGGCGCGATGGAGGCGCAGCACCGCGTTGTAGAGGGATGTCTGGGCCGGTGTGAGGCCCAGCGCCGCCAGGGGGTCGGTTGTGTCGGTACGCATCGGCGAGAGGCTCCTGAAGTAACACGACTGTCGTGAGGATAACCCGGGGGATCGCCGTTGTCCCCGGCCTTGACCGGACTGGACGCTCATCGCATGCAACTTTGTGCAGTTGCACGTTTGCACATTGCGTCCGAACGCATGGTGACGCAGTCTTGACACAGCGTCGGCACCGTAAGCGAAAGGCGTCGCCGTTCGGGCGCGGAGGGGGGTCCGGCGGTGTGAGAGGACGTCTCGCTGGTGTTGCCGGTGCCGGAGGACCGAGCGGGTCACCGACCGCTCGGTCCTCCGGGCTTTCCCCCTGCCGTCCGGGCGTCGCGCGCCAGACCCTAAACTGTGCCCCGGGGACCGGCGCCTCTCCCCACCCATAGCGCGCCGTGGCAGGAGGGTTGCAGATGGCCAAGTTCACCGGGCAGGGACTCACGTTCGACGACGTGCTCCTGGTCCCCGCCTATTCGAACCTGCAGCCCGGAGAGGCCGACACCACCACCCGCCTGTCCCGCAACATCGCCCTGCGGATCCCGCTCGTCTCGGCGGCGATGGACACGGTGACCGAGGCGCGGATGGCGGTGGCCATGGCCCGCCAGGGCGGCATCGGCATCCTGCACCGCAACCTGTCCATCGAGGACCAGGCCCAGCAGGCCGACCTCGTCAAGCGCTCCGAGGCCGGGATGGTCACCAACCCGGTCACCTGCTCCCCGGACGACACCCTCGCCGAGGTCGAGCGGCTGTGCGCCACCTACCGGATCTCCGGCGTCCCGGTGACCGACGCCGACGGCGTGCTGGTCGGCATCGTCACCAACCGCGACATGCGCTTCGAGAACGACCACGGCCGTCCCGTGCGCGAGGTCATGACCGCGATGCCGCTGGTCACCGCGCCGGTCGGGGTCTCCAGGGACGAGGCGTTCGACCTCCTGCGGAAGAACAAGATCGAGAAGCTCCCGCTGGTCGACGCGGACGGCAGGCTCCGCGGCCTGATCACGGTCAAGGACTTCACCAAGAGCGAGCAGTATCCGCTCGCCACCAAAGACGCCGACGGCCGGCTTGTCGTGGGGGCGGCCATCGGCGTCGGCGGTGACGCCGAGCAGCGGGCGGCGGCCCTGATCGAGGCCGGGGTCGACGTGATCGTGGTGGACGTGGCGCACGGCCACTCCAAGGGTCTCGCCGACATGATCGCCAAGATCAAGGCCAACAGCCGGGTCGACGTGATCGGCGGCAACATCGCCACCCGGGCCGGCGCCCAGATGCTGATCGACGCCGGCGCCGACGCGGTCAAGGTCGGCGTCGGCCCCGGTTCCATCTGCACCACCCGCGTGGTCGCCGGTGTCGGCGCCCCGCAGGTGACGGCCATCCACGAGGCCTCGCTGGCGTGCGGCCCGGCCGGGGTGCCGGTGATCGGCGACGGCGGCCTGCAGTACTCCGGCGACATCGTCAAGGCCATCGCGGCCGGCGCCGACACCGTGATGCTCGGCTCGCTGCTGGCCGGCTGCGAGGAGTCGCCCGGTGAGCTGATCTTCATCAACGGCAAGCAGTTCAAGTCCTACCGCGGCATGGGCTCGCTCGGCGCGGTCCGCAACCGCGAGCGCGGCGGCGCCTCCTTCAGCAAGGACCGCTACGCCCAGGCCGACGTCGGCGGCGAGGACAAGTACATCCCCGAGGGCATCGAGGGCCAGGTCCCCTACCGCGGCCCGGTCGCCGCGGTCGCCCACCAGCTGGTCGGCGGCCTGCGCCAGGGCATGTGGTACGCCGGGTGCCGCACCGTCGAGGAGATGCACGCCAACTGCGAGCTCATGCCGATCACGGCGGCGGGTCTCAAGGAGAGCCACCCGCACGACATCCAGATGACGGTCGAGGCCCCGAACTACCACCGTCGCTAGGTTTCCTCCTGCGGCTTCCGCCCGCACGCGGCGGGAGCCGTACTCGCATGAAATGGGAAAGATGAGCATATGACTCAGGTGGAGATCGGCCGCGGCAAGAACGGCCGCCGTGCATACGCGCTCGACGAGATCGGCATCGTCCCGTCCCGGCGGACCCGTGACCCGGAGGAGGTCTCGATCGCCTGGCAGATCGACGCCTACCGGTTCGACCTGCCCCTGGTGGTGAGCCCCATGGACAGCGTCGTGTCGCCGAAGACCGCGATCGAGGTGGGCCGGCTCGGCGGTCTGGCGGCGCTGGACCTCGAAGGACTGTGGACGCGCTACGAGGACCCGACGTCGCTGCTGGCCGAGGTGGCCGAGCTGCAGGGCGACGCGGCGACGCGCCGGCTCCAGGAGATCTACAGCGCGCCGATCAAGGAGGAGTTGATCGGCCGCCGGATCGAGGAGATCCGCGCGGCGGGGGTGACCACGGCGGTCCGCCTGTCCCCCCAGCGCACGGTCCAGTACCACAAGGCCGTCATCGACGCCGGTGTGGACATCTTCGTGATCCGCGGCACCACGGTCTCCGCCGAGCACGTCTCGGGCCGGGCCGAGCCGCTGAACCTCAAGCAGTTCATCTACGAGCTCGACGTCCCGGTGATCGTCGGCGGCTGCGCCACCTACACCGCGGCGCTGCACCTGATGCGGACCGGCGCGGCCGGCGTGCTCGTCGGATTCGGCGGCGGCGCCTCGCACACCACCCGCACCGTGCTGGGCGTGGTGGTGCCGATGGCCACCGCGATCTCCGACGTGGCCGCGGCCCGCCGCGACTACATGGACGAGTCGGGCGGCCGCTACGTCCACGTCATCGCCGACGGCGGCATGGGCACCTCCGGCGACATCGCCAAGGCCATCGCCTGCGGCGCCGACGCGGTCATGGTCGGCTCGCCGCTGGCCCGCGCCGCCGAGGCGCCCGGTCACGGCTTCCACTGGGGCTCGGAGGCCCACCACCCGGAGCTGCCGCGCGGCAAGCGGGTCCAGTTCGGCACCGTGGGCACGCTGGAGCAGATCCTGCACGGTCCGTCCTCGGTCGCCGACGGCTCGATGAACCTGATGGGCTCCCTGCGTCGCACGATGGCCACCGCCGGCTACTCCGACCTGAAGGAGTTCCAGCGGGTCGAGGTCGTCGTCGCCCCGCAGCAGCCCTGACCCGGGGCCGCCGGGCGGCGCTCAGCCCCGCAGGACGCCGAGGAGGCGGGCGACTTCGCCCGCCACCGCGGTACGGCCGGCCTTGACGTACTTGCGGGGGTCGACGACCTTCTCGTCGGCCGCCAGGTGGTCGCGGATCGCGCGGGTGAACGCCTTGTTCAGGTGCGTGGCGATGTTGATCTTCTTCATGCCGTGCCGTACGGCCTCGCGCAATGTGTCGTCCGGCACGCCCGAGGAGCCGTGGAGCACCAGCGGGACCGGGAGCGCCGCGTGCAGCTCGGCGATCAGGGCGAGGTCGAGGACGGCGTCCCGGGTGGTCATGGCGTGGGAGCTGCCGACGGCCACGGCCAGGGCGTCGACGCCGGTGCGGGCCACGTACTCCACCGCCTCGTGCGGCCTGGTCCGCACGCCGGGGGCGTGCACGCCGTCCTTGCCGCCGATCTCGCCCAGCTCGGCCTCCACCCACACGCCCCGCCCGTGGCACCGGGCGGCGACCTCGGCGGTGAGCGCCGCGTTCTCCTCGTCGGGCAGCGCGGAGGCGTCGAACATCACCGACCCGATCCCCAGCTCCACCGCCTCCTCGACGAGCGCGGGGTCGGTGGCGTGGTCGAGGTGGACGGCCACCGGCACCGAGGCCGCCCGGGCCACGGCGAGCGAGGCGGCCGCGATCGGGGCGAGGGCGCCGTGGTAGCGCACGCAGTTCTCACTGATCTGCAGCACGACCGGGGCGCCCGCGGCCTCGGCCCCGGCGACGATCGCCTCGGCGTGCTCCAGCTGGATGACGTTGAACGCGCCGACGCCCGCCGGGGCGTCGCGGACGATGTCGCCGATGCCGGTCAGAGGCATGATGAGGGGCCTTTCGCTTGCGATGGAACCGGGACGGGACCGGGTCTGCGGGGATGCGGGGCGCTCAGTCGCATACGGGCTCGATCCGGATCCCGGGCTCGACCTCGCGCAGCACGTCCCCGTCGATGTCGCCGGCGACCGGGGCGGCCACCGCCGCCGCGCCCAGGGCGGCGGCCCGGCGCAGCCGGTCGGGCCAGGGCGTGCCCTCCGCCAGGCCCAGCGCCAGCCCCGCGACCAGGGCGTCCCCGGCTCCGGTCGGGTTGCCCTCCACCCGGTACGGCATGGCGGCCCGCCAGGCGCCCTCGGGGGTCACGGCCAGCAGCCCGTCCGCCCCGAGGGAGACGACGACCGATCCGGCGCCGGTCTCCATGAGCGCCCGGGCGCCCCGGAGCGCCTGCCCGGGATCGTCCGGGCGGGCGGGGCCGGACGCTCCCCGGGAGCCGTCCGATCCGGCGGGACCGGGCGCCGCCGACAGGGCGCGGGCGAGTTCCTCGGCGTTGGGCTTGACGATCGCGGGCCGCCCGGCGGGCGCGTGCCGCAGGGCCTCCCCGTCGGCGTCCACGATCACCGGGACGCCGTGGGCGCGGGCCCGGCCGGTGAGGGTCGCGTAGAAGTCCGCCGGCACGCCGGGCGGCATGCTCCCCGAGATCACCGCCACCGCGATCCCGCCGCGGCGCAGCCGTTCCTCCAAAGCGCCGGCGAACCCGTCGAGCTCCCCGGCCGAGACGACGGGCCCCGGCTCGTTGAACAGGGCCGTGCGCTGCGCGGCCCCGCCGGGGGAGAGATCGGAGACGGTGAGGGTGGTGCGGGACTCACCGGTGATGGGGGTGAGGGCGGCGGGCAGGCCGCAGGCGGCCAGGTCGGCCCGGGCGGCGTCGCCGACGGCGCCGCCCGCCAGGCCGGTGACCAGGACCCGCCGGCCCAGGGCCGCGAGCACGCGGGCGACGTTGACGCCCTTGCCGCCCGCCCGGCGGTGCACCGCCCGCACCCGGTTGACGCCGTTCCAGTCGACGTCGCGGGTCTGGTAGGTGACGTCGAGGGCCAGGTTCAGGGTGACGGTGAGGATCGTCCCCGCGGAGGCGGGCGGTGGGAGGGTCATCAGGGTCCGGTGCTCCGGGTCGTGCGCATCACGGCTCCGTGATCCAGCTTCCGCGCCTCATGACGCCGGCGACCTCCAGGCCGTCGGTGAGGACCACCAGGTCGGCCTGCTTGCCGACGGAGAGCGAGCCGATGCGGTCGGCCAGGCCGAGGACCCGGGCGGGGGTGAGGCTGGCGGCCTCGGCGGCCTCGGGCAGGGACAGGCCGAGCTCCCGGACGGCGCGCCGGAAGGCGACGTCCATGGTCAGGGTGGAGCCCGCGATGGAGCCGGCCCCGGGGCCGCCGGCCAGCCGGGCCACGCCGTCCACCACCTCGACCTTCAGCGGGCCGAGGCCGTAGCTCCCGTCGCCCACTCCGGCCGCCGCCATCGCGTCGGTGATGAGCGCCGTACGGCTCGCGCCCGCGGCCCGGTAGGCGAGGCGGAGCATCGCCGGGTGCACGTGCACGCCGTCGTTGACCAGCTCGACCGTGACGCGCTCGTCCTCCAGCAGCGCGGCGATCGGGCCGGGCTCGCGGTGCCCGAGCTGCGGCATCGCGTTGAAGAGGTGGGTCGCGACGGCGGCGCCCGCCTCGATTCCCGCGATGGTCTGCGCGTAGTCGGCGTCGCTGTGCCCGAGCGCGGCGATCACGCCGTTGGCCACCGCCTCTCGGATGGTGTCCGTCGCGCCCGGCAGTTCGGCGGCGATGGTGAGCATCCGCACGTGACCGCGTCCCGCCGCCAGCAGCTCCCGGAACTCCCGGACCGAGGGCTCGCGCAGCAGGGCGGGGTCGTGCGCGCCGCAGCGGGCCTTGGAGATGTAGGGGCCCTCGAAGTGGATGCCCGCCAGCAGGCCCTCCTCGCACAGGTCCGCGAGGGCGGCGGTGGCCCTGGCGATGTCGTCCAGGGTGGCGGTGACGAGGCTGGCGATGAGCGTGGTGGTGCCGTGCTCGGCGTGCAGCGCCGCGATCCGGCTCGCCTGGTCCGGGTCGCCCGAGGGGAAGGAACCACCCGCTCCGCCGTGGTTGTGGATGTCGACGAAGCCCGGCACGACGTACCGGCCGCCCAGGCTGTGGCCCGGACCGGGGGCCCCTCCCTGGCCGATGTGGGTGATGCGGCCGTCTTCGATGGTCAGCCAGCCGTCGTGGACGCCCTCGGGGGTGACGACGCGGGCGTCGGCGAGTGTGATGGTCATGGCGTCATCCTCTCCTCTCCCGGAGGTCACCGGGGAGGGAGGATCACCGAGCGGGTCAGGTGGAGCGGCTCGTCCGGGTCGAGGCCCTGCCGCAGCGCCCGGGCCACGGCCACCCGCTGGATCGTCACCAGCTCCGCCATCGGGTCCAGGCCGCTCTCCAGGAACGTGCCGCCGGTGGCCTCGACCTCGCCGCGCAGCCCGGCGGGGGACTCGCCGAGCATCCAGGTGACCCGGCCGGGGCCGGCGATGCTGATCGGGCCGTGCCGGTACTCCATCGCGGGATAGGCCTCGGTCCAGGCCCGGCAGGCCTCGCGCATCTTCAGGCCCGCCTCCAGCGCCAGGCCGTAGGACCAGCCGCGGCCCAGGAAGGTGAACTGCTCGGCGGCCAGGAGCCCCGGGGCGAGCGGTACGGCGAGCGCGCGCTCGGCGTCGGCGATCGCGCCGGTCAGGTCCTCGCCGAGGTGGGCGCGGAGCAGCGCGAGCTGGGTGGTCGCGAAGCGGGTCTGCACGACCGACCTCTCGTCGGCGAAGTCGAGGACGATCACCTCGTCGGCCAGCGTCATGACCGGGGTGCCCGGATCGGCGGTGATCGCGGTGGTCCGGGTGCCGGAACTCTTGAGCAGCTCCAGCACCTCGGTGGTGGTGCCGGACCGGGTCAGCGCGAGCACCCGGTCGTAGGAGCGGCCGGTCGGCGCCTCTGAGGCGGCGAAGGCGTCGGTCTCGCCGTGACCCGCGCGCTCGCGGAGCACGGCGTAGGCCTGGGCGACGAACCAGGAGGTGCCGCAGCCGACCACGGCCACCCGCTCGCCCGGCCGGGGGAGGGCGCCGGCCGGGACCTCGCCGACGGCGCGGCGCCAGCAGGCGGGCTGGGACGCGATCTCTGCTTCGGTGTGGGTGGTCACGGCATGCCTCCCCAGTGGGATTGTTTCTGATTGATTTATAGCAGAAATGAGCATGATTGCGCACCAGTGGGTTTTGATCGCTCGTCTGTGTCACCCTGTTCCCCGTGAGCCGATACGAGCGCTGGAATTCGATCCTCGAACTGCTCGCCCGGGAGGGCCGCCTGACGGTCGAGCAGGCGGCCGAGGCGCTGGAGGTCTCCACCGCGACGATCCGGCGCGACTTCGACCAGCTCGCCCAGCAGCAGATGCTCATGCGCACCCGCGGCGGGGCCGTGGCCCAGAGCGTGAGCTACGACCTGCCCCTGCGCTACAAGACCGCCCGGCACGCGGGGGAGAAGCAGCGCATCGCCGAGGCCGCCGCCGCGCTGGTGGCGCCCGGCGCGATCGTCGGCATGAACGGCGGCACGACCACCTCGGAGGTCGCGCGGGCCCTGGCGCTCCGGGCCGGCCCCGAAGCGGGCTTCACGATCGTCACCAACGCCCTGAACATCGCCGCCGAGCTGACGGTCCGCCAGCACGTGAAGATCGTGCTGACGGGGGGCGTGGCCAGGCCGCAGTCCTACGAGCTGATCGGCCCGCTGGCCTCGGGGGTGCTGGAGCAGGTCACGCTGGACGTCGCCTTCCTGGGCGTGGACGCCATCGACGCCGAGGCCGGGGCCTTCGCCCACCACGAGGGCGAGGCGAGCGTCAACAACCTGCTGATCGGCCGGGCGGCGGAGGTCGTCGTGGTGGCCGACGCGTCCAAGATCGGCCGTCGCGCCTTCGCCCGCATCTGCCCGCTCGGCGCCGTGAGCACTCTGATCACCGACGAGAGCCTGTCCGACGAGGCCGCGGCCCGCTTCGGCGAGGCGGGGGTCAAGGTCGTGCGCGCCTGACGGCGGGCGTGAAGGCGGGCACGTGGGGCCGGTATGCGTGACCGGTATGCGTGAGAGGTGATGAATCGTTCACCGGAGTGTGGCCGGAATCTCGCCGGGGTTTGCTACTGGTGGGTAATGATGGCTGGGATGAAAGGGTAGATACCCCAGGGGCTGGCCCCGGGGTCCCACCCGGGAACAGACTCTGGACAGGACGATCGGCGTACCTCGGGGAGATGCAGCATGACGGCGCGAATGGGCACCGCACGGCTCGGCCCTGCCGAAAGAACGGCCGCACTGGAGCAGATGGCCACCTCGGAGCTCGACGTGGTGGTGATCGGCGGCGGCATCGTCGGGGCCGGGGTCGCGCTCGACGCGGCGACGCGAGGGCTGAGCGTGGGGCTGCTGGAGGCGCGCGACTTCGCCTCGGGCACCTCCTCCCGCTCCTCCAAACTGATCCACGGCGGGCTGCGCTATCTGGAGCAGCTCAACTTCGACCTGGTCAGGGAGGCGTTGCAGGAGCGCGCCCTGCTGCTGCAGCGCATCGCCCCCCACCTCGTACGGCCGGTGCCGTTCCTGTTCCCGCTGACCCACTTCGGCTGGGAGCGGCCGTACGTCGGCGCCGGGCTGGTGATGTACGACTCGCTCGGCTTCTCCTTCGGCTTCACCCGGGGCGTGCCCGGCCACCGGCACCTGTCGCGCAGGCGGGCGCTGCGGCTGGCCCCGGCGCTGCGCCGTACGGCCTTCTCCGGCGCGGTGCAGTACTGGGACGCGCAGGTCGACGACGCCCGCTACGTGATGACCGTGCTGCGGACCGCCGCGACCTACGGGGCGCACGTCGCCTCCCGGGCGCAGGTGGTGGGCTTCCTGCGCGAGGGCGAGCGGGTCACCGGGGTGCGGGTGCGCGACCTGGAGGCCGGCATCGAGCGCGAGGTGCGGGCGCGGCAGGTGGTCAACGCCACCGGCGTGTGGACCGACGACATCCAGGAGCTGGTCGGCGGGCGCGGCCAGATCCACGTGCGCGCCTCCAAGGGCGTCCACCTGGTGGTGCCGCGCGACCGCATCCACTCCCTGACCGGGATCATCCTGCGCACGGAGAAGTCGGTGCTGTTCGTGATCCCCTGGGGCCGCCACTGGATCATCGGGACCACCGACACGCGCTGGGAGCTGGACCGGGCGCACCCGGCGGCCTCCCGCTCCGACATCGACTACGTCCTGGAGCACGTGAACGAGGTGCTGTCGGTCCCGCTCACCCGCGACGACGTCGAGGGCGTCTACGCCGGGCTGAGGCCGCTGCTGTCGGGCGAGTCGGAGGAGACCTCGAAGCTCTCCCGCGAACACGTGGTGGCCCACCCGGTGCCCGGCCTGGTCATGGTCGCCGGGGGGAAGTACACCACCTACCGCGTCATGGCCCGCGACGCGGTCGACGCGGTGGCGCACGGCCTGGACCAGCGGGTCCCGCCCTCGTGCACCGACCGGATCCCGCTGGCCGGGGCGGAGGGGTACCAGGCGCTGTGGAACTCCCGCCAGCGGCTGGCCCAGACCTCCGGGCTGCACGTGGCGCGGATCGAGCACCTCCTCCAGCGGTACGGCTCCATGATCGACCAGGTGCTGGCGCTCATCGAGGACGACCCCTCGCTCGCCCGCCCGCTGACCGGGGCCGACGACTACCTGCGGGCCGAGGTCGTCTACGCCGCGACCCACGAGGGCGCCCGGCACCTCAACGACGTGCTGACCCGCCGCACCCACGTCTCCTTCGAGACCTTCCACCGCGGCGTGGCCGTGGCGCAGGAGGCGGCCGAACTGCTCGCCGGGCCGCTGGAGTGGGACGCCGAGCAGGTCAAGCGCGAGGTGGAGTACTACGCCAAGCGCATCGAGGCCGAGCGCCTGTCCCAGGAGCAGGACACCGACCACGAGGCCGACGCCATCCGCCTGGGCGCCCCCGAGATCGTCCCCGTCGCCACCCCCGATCCGGTTTAGGGCGGTTTTCTACCAGAAAGCCTGCGACCCTCCCCGATGTCATGATCGACTTGGTGTCGTCGTCGATCACGTGAGAGGGGGGACGGGGGAGGGGCCCGCACCAGGGGCGCCGTACCCCGGCTGCCGATGGAGCATCGCCACCTTGGGCGCAGCGGCCTGATGGTCAGTGAGGTCACCTACGGAAACTGGCTCACCCACGGTGAACTGGTGGATCGTCACCAGGCCGTGGCCTGCATCCGGGCCGCGCTCGACGCGGGCGTCACCACCTTCGACACCGCCGACGTCTACGCGCGGGGAGCGGCCGAGGAAGTGCTGGGCGCCGCGCTCGCCGGCGAGAGGCGGTCGTCTCTGGTCATCGCCTCGAAGGTCTGCCTGCCCACCGGTGACGGTCCGAACGATCGCGGTCTGAGCCGCAAGCACATCCGGGAATCCTGTGAGGCGTCCCTGCGCCGGCTGCGTACCGACTACATCGACCTGTACCAGGCGCACCGTTTCGACGAGACGACTCCTCTGGAGGAGACTCTGGTCGCTCTCGACGACCTGGTGCGCCAGGGCAAGGTGCTCTACGTCGGCGTCTCCGAGTGGACGGCTCCGCAGATCGAGTCCGCGCTGACCATCATCCGCGAGCTCGGCCTGCGCAGCCGCCTCGTCTCCAACCAGCCGCAGTACAACATGTTGTGGCGGATCATCGAACCGGAGATCGCCCCGCTGTGCCTTCGTGAGGGCATCGGTCAGCTGGCCTTCCAGCCGCTGGCGCAGGGTGTGCTGACCGGGAAGTACCGGCCCGGCCAGGAACCGCCGGAGGGGTCGAGGGGGAGGGCCGGCGGGCGGGCTCCCGCATTCGTCGGCAGGGTGCTCGGCCCGCAGCTTCTCGAACGTGTGCAGAACCTGCTCCCCGTCGCCGCGGACTGCGGCCTGTCGGCCGCTCAGCTCGCGATCGCCTGGGTGCTCCGGCAGCCGGGGGTCTCCTCGGTGGTCGCCGGTGCCACCAGGCCCGAGCAGGTGGCCGAGAACGCTTCGGCATCCGGTAAGAAGATCGACGATGCCGCTCTGGCACGGGTGGACGAGATACTCGGGGATCTCATCGACCGGGATCCCGGCAAGACCGCCCAGATGATGGCGGTCAAATCGGAGTGGAGGAGAACCTCGGCCGGAAACGGTTAGCCTGCGGCAGGGGTGATCCGCCACGGGCGCGGCGACCACGCAGACGGCGTGCCCCCATCGCTTCAGGAGGGCTGGCACCCTGGCGCGGTGCGCCGGCCGGGAGGACATTGGGCCCCGTGAGGTTCCCCCGTGCCTGGCTGGGGCTGGAGGTCCGCCGCCGCCGGCGGTCCCTGGCCGTGCTGGCCGTGCTCATCGCCTTCTCCCTGGCCACGGTCCTGGCGGCGGTGGCCGGTTCGAGGCGCGGGGAGAGCGCCCTGGATCGGTTGCGCGCCGGCACGCTGCCCGCGGACGCTCAGGTGCTGATCCAGGATCCGGGGTTCGACTGGGACAAGGTCCGGGCGATTCCGGGGGTCCTCGGGGTCGCGCCCTCCGTCACCGCGGCCATGTACATCGAGGGCGTCCAGCTCGGCTGGGACTCGGTGCCGCCCGTCGACCCCGCCGTCTGGCGGGACGTCGAGCGGCCGGTACTCCTCGCCGGCAGGCTGCCCGACCCCGCCCGCGCCGACGAGCTCGCGGTCTCCGCCCGGTTCGTCGAGCGGTACGGGAAAGGGGTCGGCGACTCGGCGGTCATCCGCCTCGCCACCCCGCAGGAGGCGGACATCGATCTCGGAGTGGACGCGGCCAACACCGGCAGCACGCGGATCAGGGCGAACGGCCCGCGCGTCACGGCGAGGATCGTCGGGGTCATCCGCTCGCCGTGGTTCGCCGACCGCGTCGGTGAGACCTCCGGCGGTGCCACCGGTGAGGGTTTCGCCATCCCCTCGCCAGGACTGTTCCTGAAATATCAGGACAACTTCCTGGGGGCGCAGCGCAGCAAATTCACCAACGCCCTGGTGCGCCTGGAAAACGGCGAGGACGGCCTGGCCGAATTCCGCAGCCGGCTCGCGGCCGCCACGGGTCGTCCGGAGATCCGGGTGGACAACCTCGCCGACGGCCTCCGCCGCAACCAGCGGCTGGTCCGGTACGAGGCGATCGCCCTGCTGGCGTTCGGGCTGTCCGCGCTGGTGGCAGCCGCCCTGGTGATCGGGCAGTTCGCAGCCCGGCTGGTCGCCGCCTCCCTCGCGGAGCTGCGGGTCCTGATCCCGGCCGGGCTCACGCCACGCCAGGCCGTGGTCGCCGCCGCGCTCGGCCCGTCGGCGGCCGCCCTGCCCGGCGCGGTGCTCGGCGTCACGGGGGCGGCCCTGGCCTCCCGGTGGACGCCGCTCGGCGCCGCGGCCAACTTCGAACCCCGTCCGGGCCTCGACCTGGACTGGCCGGTCCTGCTCGGGGGCCTGGTGGCGGTCCTCGTCGCGGTCGCCGCGGGCGCGGGCGGGTACGCCTGGCTCGCCGTCGCAGCCAAGCCCGCGGGCCCGTCCGGCCGTTCGGCGGTCGCCACGGCCGCCGGCCGGATGGGCTGGCCGGTGCCGGTCCTGGTCGGTCTCCGCCTGGCCCTGGAACGCGGGCACGGCCGTACCGCCCTGCCGGTGCGCTCGGCCCTGATCGGGTCCACCGTGGGCATCGCGGGGGTGGTGGCCGCGCTGACGTTCTCCGCCGGGGTGAGCGACGCCGCGAGCAACCCCGCCAGGTACGGCCAGACGCACAGGCTCCTGGTCTTCCTGGGGGCCAACGGCCGGAGCGGGCCCGCCGACCAGGTCGGCCGGGTGCTGTCGGTGCTGGCCCGCGACCCGGACGTGGCCGGAGTGGAGGACCGGCGCTTGTTCAGCGCCGCGTCCGGCGACCTCACGTTCCCGGTGTACGACTACACGCCCGTCGGCACGCCCCCGCCGATCGAGCTGAAGACCGGGCGGCTGCCCGTCTCCGACCGGGAGATCATGCTGGCCGCCGACACGGCCGGCAAACTCAGGGACGCCGGCATGCTCAAGGCCGGTGTCGGCGACCGGATCCATCTCACCGGCGATCGAGGCGGCCGGGACTTCACGGTCTCGGGCATCGGGTTCGTCCCCGAAGGGCCTTCCAACACCTATTCCGAAGGCGTCCTGGCCACTCCCGCCGGCTACGACAGCCTGTTCGCGTCCTTCGAGATCCGCATGGGCTTCGTCGCCTTCCGGCCCGGTGCGGACGTCGCGGAGGCGACCGCCCGGCTCCGTCAGACGGTCGGCTCCCTTCCCGGCGGCGACGACATCGGAATGATGTCGTCCTTCAAGCCCAGACAGCTCGCCGAGGTCCAGGGCGTCCGCGCGCTCCCCGTCGCACTCGGCGCCTTCCTCGCGCTCCTCGCCCTGGCCTCGGCCGCCTACACGTCGGTGACGGCCGTACGGCGCCGCCGCCACGACATCGCCGTGCTGCGGGCGCTGGGCATGACACCGGCCCAGACCCGGTGGAGCGTGGCCACCCAGGCAGGCACCCTCGCCGCGGTCGGGCTGGTCTTCGGCGTTCCCGTCGGCCTCGCCCTCGGGCGCGTCCTGTGGCAGGGCGTCGCGGAGAACACGCCCCTGTTCTACGTGCCCCCGGTCCCCACGTGGACGCTGGTGCTCATCGGCCCGGTCACCCTCCTGGCCATGAACCTGCTCGCCGCCCGCTCCGCCGGGGTCGCCGCCCGGCTGAACCTGGCCCACGCGCTGCGGGCGGAGTGACGCCGGGCGGACGGGGAAAAGCGGGATCCCGGACACGGGACGGCTCCCGCCCCGGGAGGGGGGCGGGAGCCGTACGGAACGGGTCGTCGTGTCAGAGCGGACCGTCAGTGGGCGAACGCCTGGAACTCGGCGGCGCGGACCTGCTCGCGGGCCGGGCTGGCGGTGCCGCAGTCGGTGGCGGAGTTGGGGTCGTTGTCCTGCTCACCGGCGTAGAGCGGGTTGCCGGTGCACTGGGTGGAGACGACGCGCAGGGCCAGGTGGGTGGCCGTGGTCGTCGGGATCTTGAAGGACTTGATGATCAGGTCCGCCCCGCGCGGGCGCGGCAGGCGGGTCTGGAAGGCGTCGGCCGGGCCGGTGTAGGCGACCGAGAAGTTCGCCGGGGATGAGCAGTCCTTCTTGGTGGCGTCGCAGGCCAGGACCTCGAAGGCGCGCAGGGCGCTGAAGCGGTTCTGGCCGCCGGGGTCGGCGGGGTCGTTGACGTTCGGCCGCAGCATGGCGCTGACCTGCACCCGGCGGATCTTCACGGGGTCGGACCCGGCCAGGTCCACGGTGACCGACTTGCCGGTGACCGCGCCGGTGAGCGAGGCCCAGTTCGTCGCCTCGGTCTCGTCGATCAGCCTGGCGTGGTTGACGCCGTCGCCCGTCGCCGTGGCGCCCAGCGCGGAGGAGGCGAGGTTCTTGCCCAGCGGGAGCGGCAGCGGCAGCCTCAAGCCGGGCAGGACCGCGAACTTCACCCGGGTGTGGCCGTAGCCGTTGCCGACGACCAGGAAGTCGTACAGGCCCGGGGTCATCTCCACGGTGTCGCCCAGCTCGGTGGCGGGGTCGGTGTCGGCCACCGGCACCGCGCGGCCCTCGTAGTCGCCGACGTACAGGCGCAGCGCGGCGCCCTTGGCGTCGGCCAGCGGCTTGAGCTGGATCCGGCCGTTCCGGCCGACCGGGTCGACGAAGCTCGGGGTCGGGTCGGGGTCGTTCTGGTTCACGCTCGCCGCGCCCTCGCCGAGGCCGTGCTCGGCGAACGCCCGCCACATGATGTCCTGGTTCGCGCCGCCGAAGCGGATCGCGTCGGCCGCCAGCAGCGCGTCCCGGTGGTCGACGTAGCTGACCGCGCCGGAGGCCATCAGCAGCAGGGCGTCGAAGGACAGCTGTGCCCAGCGCCGGTTGCCGGGGCACTTGTCGACGGGGGTCTTGCCGTCGGCGCAGGCCCGCTGCGTGGCCGGGGTGCCCTTGCCGTACCGCTTGAGGAAGGCCTCGCGCACGTCGAACTGGGTGGCCGACCAGACCTCGCCGTCGGCGTGGACCTGCTGGCCGACGAGGTCGTAGGCGATGTCGCTGTAGTTCAGCGGCGAGTTGGACATGTCGTAGTTGCGGATGCCCGCCTTCTTGTCGCCGGTGACGTAGCCGCCGGTCACGTACGGCGTGTCGCCCGCGGGGCGGAAGCCGTACTCGTACAGGTGCTCCATGGCGAACAGGTCGGAGGTGCTCTCGTTCATGGCGCCCGGCTGGGCCCCGCTCCACCCGGCGTTCGGGCCGGCGATCATGCGGCCGGAGATCGCGTGGGTGTACTCGTGCCCGATCACCGACATGTCGTAGTCGCCGTCCACGCAGGGCGAGTAGAAGGCGCCCGCGACCGGCTGCCAGAGGTACATGTTCGTGATCGGAGCGACCCCGTCGGGGCCGGTGATCTGGTTGGCGTTGTCGCGCACGCTCAGCACCCGCGCGCCCGCCTGGGCGTTGCCCTGCTCGGGGTCGTCGCCCAGGCCGCCGCGGTCGCCGTTCTCGTCCTGCATGTTCCAGGCCGTCTCGGTGAAGCCGAGGCGGTAGGACCAGTCGTGCATGCGGTTGTGCATGGCGTGCAGGTTGGCGATGGCGGCTTCCAGGTCGGCCTCGCCCGGCTGGTCGAAGACGGCCGGGTCGCACTTGGCGGTGTACCAGCGGTTGGTCCACGGGTAGACGTAGTTCCGGCTCGGCGTGAGCACGTTGCTGCGGGTGCCGACGGTGAAGGGGTCCCCGCTGGCGCGGTTCTCGAAGGTCCTGGCGGCGTTGCCGATGCTGGTGTTCGTCGGGGTGTTCGTGGCGTGGTCCACGTCCCAGGCCCGCCCCGTCGCCGGGTCGCCGCCCACCACGTAGTCGCAGCCGGGCCCGGCGGTGAAGCACCAGCGGGCGCGGGTGTCGGTGGAGGAGTAGTCGGCCGGCGGGTTGGCCGGGAAGACCTCCCACTGCGGGTTGTCCGGCTCGGCGTGATGGTCCACGAGGTTCTCGCGGGTCAGGATCGCGCCGCTGACCGCGTCGACATGGGTGGTGTAGGCGGCGGGCTCGTCACCGCCGCCGATGAGGACCACCTGGTAGGCGCTGCGCGGCCCGTCGGCCGTGGGCACGGCCACCGCGGTGGCCTTCTTGACGGTCGCCGTCGCCAGGTCGATCCCGCCGTCGCGGGCGGCGGTCTCCAGCGCCTGCTGCCCGGTGAGGACGGCGGCCGGGGGAGCCTCGGTGGAGCGTGACAGGGTGGAGGTGACGTGCAGGACCTTGCCGTCCCGCACGCCGATCGCCACCTGCCCGTCCACGCCCGCGGGCAGGTCGCCGAACTTCTGGCGGAGCAGTACGGCGTGGCCGCCGCCGATCGGGTTGACCGCGATCTTCTCCAGGGCGTCGACGGCCTCGGCGGTCAGCCCGAACAGGCTCTCGTTGGCCTTGAGGTAGGCCCGCGCGGCCTGCTCGGGGTCGGAGCCGAGCCCTTCGGCCAGCGGCGCCGTACCGGTGACGACGGCCGGGGTGCCGAGAGCGTTCCACCGGATGGTCGCGCCTGCCGCTCTCTTGGCGAGCGCGGGAGGCGCGACGGCGCCGCTCCGGTTGTCCACGTCCGGCTTGCCGTGCTCCTCGGCCTGGAAGTCGTGGACGGGGGTCTTGCCGGCCGGCCCGCTCTGGGCGACGCCGGGGACCGCGAGTGCGGGGAGTGCGAGGGATGCCGTCGCGGCGGCGATGAGGCTGATGCGTAACCAGGGTTTGCTCGACACCGGTCCTCCTGCGGAGAGGTGGCCGCCATTGGCCACTGAGCGCGTGGATCACGCCTGCTGCGCAAGAAGTAACATTTGTCTGATCTCGTGACAAGATCTTGTAAAGGCCGATATAGAGCTGTAATAGGGTGAGTTCCGGGAGCGGTCGCGGCCTCAAGCTTTCAGGGCGGCGTCGAGCGCGTCGGTGCGGGCCGTACTCCCCCAGAACCACTGCACGTGGGCGTGCCGGCGCCGCTCGCGCAGCCAGTCGTCGAAGAGCCGGCGCTCGACGATCTTCCTCGTCGCCGGATTCGGCGTCGCCGGCTCCACGGCGAGCACGACGGTGACACCGAACCCCCCGTCCCCTGTCGGGCGGGGTCCGAGGACTGCCCCGGCCCGGGCGTCGTGGGCGTCCGCGCCGTACAGGGCGGCGAGATCCTCCCGGGGGTTCCCCTCGATCCGGCAGGTGCCCAGACCGGCGAGCGCGGCCTCGGTCGCCAGGCCGGTGGCCAGGGCGCCCAGCTCCTGCGGCGTGGTGTCCCCGGACCGCTCCCGCAGCCGGGCCGCCGCGGCGTCGGCGTCGGCGCGGGCGCCGTAGCGCAGGCGGACCACGCGCAGCACGTCCAGCCCGGCGCCGTGCTCGGCGAAGAAGCCCTCGACCCGTCCGGCGGTCACCCGGCGGCGCAGCCGCGCCACCTTCGCCTCGAAGGTGACGATCTGCTCCAGACGCGTCACGCCGAGGCCGCGCTCGGCCATCCACTCCTCGGTCGCGCGGGCGGTGAGCAGCCCCCGGGCGCGGCGGAAGGCGTCCATGGCGGCCTGCAGCTCCCCGTCCGCCAGGTCGGCGGAGGCGGCCACCTCCTGCTCGACCAGGCAGGCGTTGACCAGGCGGACGGCCAGGCCGGTGTCCTCCCACAACACGTCGAGCAGGGAGACGACCTGCTCGATCTGCACGTCGACGCCGTTGACGCGCAGGACGACCTGCTCGCCGGAGCGCTGGCTGCCCCGCAGCGGCCAGGGGATCGCCCGGTCCGGGGCGAAGGCCAGGGACACGGTGCCGCCGGTGGACGGCAGGAGCAGGTCGTAGTGGTAGTCGCCGGTGGCGGCCTCGCGCTGCCACACCAGCCGCATGTCCGCACCGGGGTGCCGGGACCGCAGCTCACCGAGCCGCCCGCGGGCCTCCTCGGGGCCGATTCCGTCCAGCCCGCGCAACCAGGTCAGGGCGTCACCGAGAAGACCGGGGGTCACGGTCCCGGACGGTGTCGCGGTCTCCGGGAGAGCGGGGGCGTGCGGGCGCGTCGTGGTCTCCGGCGGCGTCGCGGTCTCCGGGCTCATGCTCGGGGTCCTTCCAGTAACAGGTCGCAGACGGCCCGGCTGATCGGCAGGCCGGTCAGATCCTCGATCCACAGCCACTGGCCGTTGGGGTTGATCTCCATGAACACGTACTCGTCCTCGGGCGTGAGGATCAGGTCGAAGGCGCCGTACAGCAGGCCGAGGCGGTCCATCATGGCCAGGCAGCGCCGGCCGACCTCGTCGGGGAGCCGGTGGACACGGTGCGGGGTGACGTCGGTGTTGTAGCGGCGCCAGTCCAGCCGGGACCGGTTGGAGGCCTGTGAGTGGATCTCGGCGGCGAAGATCTGGCCGCCCACCACGGTGACCCGCAGCTCCAGGCGTTTGGGCACGTACCGCTGCACGATGACCGGGCAGAACCGCAGCGCGTCGGCGTAGGCCAGGTCGCGCGGGGAGACCGGCTCGCAGAAGCGGGAGACCGTGTCACCGCTGCGGAGGTTCTCCACCCACGGCCTGCCGAACGGCTTGGTGACGATCTGGCCGTCGTGGCGGTCGTGGAAGTCCCACAGTTCCCGGGCCTGCGTGGTGATCAATGTGTCCGGCACGGTGAAGCCCAGCTCGGCCGCGATGATCAGCTGGGAGGACTTCCGCCTGGCCCGCTGCAGCACCGACTCGGCCGCGGGCACCTTGCGGCACGGCAGATGCTCCCACAGGTCCGAGACCAGGCTCGCGCTCTCCTGCGCGGCGTACGCCGCGACGGCGGGGTCGGTCAGCTCGGGATGGGCCGCCGGCGGCGTCGGGCGCCGCCACCACAGGGCGGTCAGCTCGTTCAGGTCCACGGTGCCGGCTCCGGCGCCGGTTCCGGTGTGCAGCAGGCGCCGGGTGAGGCCCCGGCCGGTGTAGGCCAGCTCGACGTGCGCCTGCGCCGGGTAGAGCCGGTGGTCGAAGACCGTGACGCGGGCGCCGCGTCCGGTCAGCAGGCCGGTGACCCGGGCGGCATGGGGGTCCTCGTCACCGGTGAGGACGAGGACGTGCGGGGTGGGCACGGGATTCCTCCGGGATACGGGGCCGGGCGTCGAGCGGAGGACGCCCGGCCTCTTCTACGCGGTCAGTCCTCGACGCAGACGCCCGGGGGGTCGATCTGGGTGCCCCCTACCTCGATGACGAGGATTCGCGGCCGGCCGCCGCTGATGCCGTGCAGGGCGCTCTCGTCGAGCTCGTCGCCGATGGGCGCGAGGTCGTTCAGCTCTGTCCGGTTCATGGCGTTGTTCCTCCTGTTCTCCGTGGAAGGGCCGGTCGTCCGGCCGGTCACTCGTCGCTGAAGCAGACACCCGGAGGGTTGACGTAGGTCCCCAAGATCTCTCGCGGCTGGCCGCCGCTGATGCCGTGCAGGGCGCTCTCGTCGAGCTCGTCGCCGAGGGGCGCGAGGTCGCGCATCTCGGTTCCCGATGCGTAATCCATGATCGGTCTCTCCTCTCTCCGGAAGGGGCTGACTTCTCCGACTGCAGGCTCAGTCCATCGCGCAGTAACCCGGCGGGTCGACCTGGGTCATCGCGATGAGCTTCGGCTGGCCGCCGCTGATGCCGTGCAGGGCGCTCTCGTCGAGCTCGTCGCCGACGGGCGCGAGGTCCTCGATCCGATTGCGTGCGCCGTCGTTCACGGGCACCCCCCTTCATTGCGGGATTTCCTTGATCGAGAGGCTGTCAGGGTCGTCTTGGAAGCGACTTGTGAAGGGATGCAAAACCGCTGTCCTCGCCGTCGGCCTGCCTCCCGGCGAGCCGGGCGTAACGGCCGCCCAGCCGGAGCAGTTCCCGGTGGGTGCCGGTCTCGGCGATCCGGCCGCCGTCGAGTACGACGATCAGGTCCGCGTCGCGGACGGTGCTCAACCGGTGGGCGATCACGATGCGGGTCTGGGTGAGCGTGCCGAGGTTGGCGTCGATGACCGCCTCGGTGTCGGCGTCGAGGTGGCTGGTGGCCTCGTCCAGGAGGAGGATGTCCGGCCGGGTGAGCAGGGCCCTGGCCAGGGCGATGCGCTGCCGCTGCCCGCCGGACACGCCGCCCCCCTCCGTCAGGTGGGTGTGGTAGCCCATGGGCATGGCGCCGATGTCGTCGTGGACGCAGGCGAGCCGTGCCGCCTCGTGCACCCGGGCGAGGGACGCGTCGGGGTCCCCAAGGGTGATGTTGTCCAGGATCGTCCCGGTGAACAGGGCCGGTTCCTGCGTCACCACTCCGAACCGGCGGCGCAGCCGGCCCGCCTCCGCCTCGGACAGCGGGACGCCGCCGTAGCGGATCTCGCCCTCGGCCGGCCCCAGCAGCCCCAGCAGCACCCTGGCCAGGGTGCTCTTGCCGGAGCCGGACCGGCCGACCAGGGCGATCTTCCGTCCGGGAGGGATCGTCAGGTCGATGCCGCGCAGGATCCAGGGGCTCTCGGGCGTGTAGCGGAACCCGACCCCGCGCAGCTCGATCTCCGCCGGACCGCCGTGGCCGGAGCCGGGGTCGCCGTGGCCGTGGCCGTGGCCGGGGCCGCCTGCGGAGCCGTTTGCGGGAGCGGCTCCGGAGCCGCCGGAGCCGGCCCGGGAAGGACTGTTCCGGGCGGCGGGTTCCGTCCGGGGGGAGTGGTCCCGGGCGGCGGGTTCCGTCCGGGTGCTCCACAGGTCGGCCAGCCGCTCACCGTGTACCCGGGCGAGCTGCACGCTGCGCAGGCCGCCGGTCAGGGCTGCCAGCGGGGCCAGGGCCGCCGCCGCCAGGGCCTGCAGGCCGAGCATGGCGCCCAGGCTGAGCTGATGGGTCGTGACCTGCCAGGCTCCCGCCCAGAGCAGGGCCAGGGGGGTGCCGAACCGCAGCGCCGCCAGGGCGGAGTCCTGCAGGCCCTGGGCCGTCCCGTTGCGCCGCGCCCGCCGCATCTGGACCGCGAGCAACCGCGACCAGCGGCCGAGGACGCGTTCCTCGGCCCCCACCGCCTTGATCGTCTCGATGCCGCGGACGCTCTCGATCAGCTGTCCCTGGGCGTCGTTGCGGGCCTCCATCTCGCGGTGGGTCAGGTCGGCGAGCCGGCGGTGGGTCGTGGTCAGCAGGACGACCTGTGCCGCCGCGAAGGCCAGCAGGATCGCGCCGAGCAGCGGCGACCGTACGGTGACCACGATGAGATACCCGGCGGCGAGCGGCCCGTCCAGCAGGGCGGTCAGCGCCTGGCCGGTGAGGATCTCTCGCAGCAGGGTCACGCCGGAGATCCGGGAGACCAGGTCGGCGGAGCCCCGGTGGGCGAAGAAGCGGAAGGGCACCGAGAGCAGGCGCCGGGCCAGTTCGTCCAGGAGGGCGGTGTCCGCACGGGTCCGCAGTGTGACCAGCGCCCAGGACCGCGCCGCGCCGACCGCGAGCTGGACGGCGGTCGTCACCGCCATGCCCAGCCCGATCAGGGTCAGCAGGTCCGTCTCGCCCGCGGTGAGCACCCGGTCCACGACCGTCTCGGTCACGGCGGGCAGTACCAGGCCCAGGGCCTGCAGGGCCAGGCTGAGCAGGATCAGCAGTGCCAGCAGACCGCGATGGCGGCTCACGATCACCCGGAGGTACCGGGACCACCAGCCGGCCCGGTCGCCGACGCGGCCCGTGCGGAAGCCCGCCCCCGGCCCGAAGGTGAACGCCACCCCGCTGTAGTTCTCGGCGAAGTCGCGCGGGGTGAGGCCCACGCGCCCCAGCGCGGGGTCGATGATCATGATCCGGCCGGGGGAGACCCGCTCGACCACCACGAAGTGGCTGTGCCGCCAGTGCACCACCGCGGGCAGCGGGAGCTCGGAGACCCGTGCCGCGGGCACGGAGGCCGCCCGGGTGGCCAGGCCGTGCGCCCGGGCGGTGCGGACCAGGGTCAGCGCGCTGACCCCGTCCCGGCCGATGCCCATCTCCTCGGAGAGGACGTACACCGGGACGCGCCGCCCGTGCGCGGCGAGGATCATCGCCAGGCACGCGGCGCCGCATTCCACCATGCTGTGCTGGAGTACGACCGGAACCTTCATGGACCGGCAGTCTCCGGCAGTCGTCTTGGATCCGGCTTGCGACTGACTCGATCATGCCGCCGCCCGGCAGCCGGTGCCGGACGAGTAAGTCCTGAAGCGGAGAGCGGTACGGCGGTGCGTACCGGCCGGGTGAGCCCACCCGTGAGGCGCGTCCCCGGTGGGCCGGGTGTCGCCCACCCACGCTGCGCCGCACGGCAGCCGAGCCCCCCACGCCACCAGGGCGCACGCGAGGAAGGGCGCCGGGGATCGACGGGTGACCCACACCCTCACCACCCTGTGCGATCGCACGGTAGGTCAGGATCGACGCCCGGGGCCGACCGGCGCGGTGGCGAGGGTCGTATCGATGTCGAGCCGGCGGAAGGTGCCCTGGCCTCCGGTCAGTTCCCGGGCCAGAGTGGTCTTGCCGACCTGACGCGGTCCGCCGACGACGACCACCCGATAGGCCGACAGCGCGCGTGTCAGTCGAGGTTCCATCCTGCGGGAGATCTTCGCCACGCGTCTCACCGGCCTGTTCGTAGCTTTGCCACGCCCCTGGCCGACAGTTTGCCGCAGACCGAGAATCCGCCGGTGTGTTGTCGAGGATCCGTCAGGGGAGAAGTCCTGCTCGGCCGGGAAACGGCCGCGCCCCCGGGGGTGGGGTCCGGGGGCGCGGGGGTCGGGGGCGTACGGCGGGGCCGTACGGGGGTGGGTCAGTCGAACGGGATCCAGGCCTGCTCGGCGAGGTCGGACATGGAGTTGATCTTGAGGCCGAGGTCGGAGACCGTCCAGAGGCTGTCGCCGATCACGATCGAGCGGCGGATGCCCGGGTCGTAGGGGGCGATGCGGGTGTTCTCCACCGGCTTGGGCGCGGGGTGGAGGATGGTGCCGGTCTTGTCGATGGCGGAGTCGCCGATCTTCAGGACCAGGGCGGCGCCGTTGGTCTGCTCGGTGCCGGTCCAGGTGCTCAGCGGCAGGACGGCCGTGCCGGTCTTGGCCCAGTAGAGGAAGGCGTGCGGGTCCCACTCGGCCTCGGAGCCGGAGTCCTTCTGGAACAGCTGCGACAGGCGGCGCGGGGCGGCCGGGTCGCTGACGTCGAACAGGGAGACCTGGGTGCCGAGCGTGCGGCCCTGCTCGCTGGCCTCCTGGCCGATGCCGATCAGCCGTCCGTCACCGGCCGGGTGCAGGTAGGCGGAGTATCCGGTGATCTTCAGCTCGCCGGTCTTCCGCGGCGCGGCGGGGTCGCGCAGGTCGAGCACGTAGAGCGGGTCCACCTGCTTGAACGTCACCACGTAGCCGACCGGGCCGATGAACCGGACCGAGTAGATCCGCTCGCCCTCACCCAGCCCGCCGATCTCGCCGACCTTGGCCAGCGTGCCGGCGTCGAGCACGTACACCGCGCTGGAACTGCTCTTGTCCGTGTTCAGGGTGGTCGCGATCCGCAGGTTCCCCTCGTGCTCGGACAGGGAGTACTGGTTGAGCAGCCTGCCGGGCACCTTGCCCGAGGCGACGTAGCGGGGCGCGCCCGGCGCGGTGATGTCGAACCGGTGCACCTCGGTCTCCTCCGGGGGCTGCGCCGGGGTCGTGGCGGGCTCGGGCGTGGCGGAGACGGGCGGGTCGGGGACGCCGGTGGTCTCGTTGTTCGGCTCGGGGTTGCGGGTGGCGGTCGGGTCGTCCGGCGAGGTGGCGGCCGGGTCCTGCGGCTGCGGGGTGACGGTCTCCTCGGCCGGGGTGGGCTCCACCTTCGGCGGCACCGCCTCGCCGGAGGAACTCCCGGAGGGGCTCGCGGCGGGCGTGGCGGCCGGCTCCTCCTCCAGGATGACGTCGGTCGGCATCGCCCACCACCAGCGCGGGTTGCTGGTCACGTACAGGCTGGAGCCGGTGCCGTAGACCGTGTCCCCGTCGGCGGCCACGCTGATCGGCGCGCTGGCCGACAGGGCCTGGGCGCCCTGGGCCAGGTCGAGGGTGTGCACGGTCAGCATCGAGGTGCCGGTGTACTCCCGCGGGTGGCTGACCTGCTCGCAGGCGACGGTGTTCTTCACCGTCGTGCCCGCGGCGTCGGCGACCTCGAACTTCGGCAGCCACGCCTCCAGCGGCGCGGCCTTGACGACCTCGACGTTCTTGCGGGTGCGCTCGGTCTCGGTGGCGTCGGGACCGGCGTCGGGGAAGGTGATCTGGGGCTGGCTGCGCACCACCAGCCGCACCGTCGAGCCGACCATCCTGGCGTCCACGTGCGAGCCCTCGGGGGTGATCGAGCCGAGCACCTTCGGCTCGCCCGACAGGTCGACGAGCACGTAGCGGGGGCCCGGGCTCGGGGCGATCTTGGCGGTCGCGCCGAAGGGGATGATCCCGCCGCCGGAGAACAGCACCAGCGCCCGGTCCCCGCTGACCAGCAGGTCCGCCGGGGCCCACGCCTGCTCGGCGTCCACCAGCTTCAGCGTGCCGGTCACCTTCCTGGTCGCGGTGTCCACCACGCGCAGCACGCCCCGGTTCACGGTGATCACCCGGTTGCCGTCGGTCTTGACCAGGTCCGGCTCGTCCACCCCGGCCTCGTGCGTGTTCGTGGTGGAGTGCTCGGGGGCCTCGGCACGCTTGCCGGCCGCCGCGGTGTCCTCCGCCCCGACCGCCGTGCGGTACATCAGCTGCGGCCCGCCGATGCCCCACGGTCCCACGTTCTTGGCCGTCGCCTCGCGCAACCCGGCCAGCATGTCGTCACACCCGCTGTAGGAGACCAGCTTCACGTTCCCGAGCTCCACCGGTGTCGTACGGCTCGCGCCGGGCTCCGTCCCGGCGGAACTGCACGCCGTGGCGAGCAGGGCGGTGGCAAGGGTGACGGCGCTCCCGTTGCGGACGGCCGTACGAATCGATGTCCTCATGCCCCCATGACGGATGGACGCACCGAGTGGTTCAGATGGCTACCGGCCAGTAGCCGCGGAGGCGTTCGCCGAATATTCTTCGGGCATGGCTGCCACTCTCGGAGCGACCCGTACCCTCGACCCCCTCATGATCGAACGTGTCGTCCGGCACGTGACCTCCGGCGGCAAGACGCAGGTGGTCCTCGCGCCGTTCACCGGGGAGACCCTCGCCGAACTGCCCGTCTCCACCGCCGAGGACGTTCGCACCGCCCACGCCGCGGCGCGCCGGGCACAGCGGGAGTGGGCCGCGCTGCCGGTCCGGGAGAGGGTCAAGCCCTTCCTGCGCCTGCACGACGCCCTGCTCGACCGCCGCGAGGAGATCCTCGACGTGGTGCAGTGGGAGACCGGCAAGGCCCGCAGGCACGCCTTCGAGGAGGTCCTCGACGTCGCGGGCTGCACGCTCTACTACGCGCGCCGGGCGCCGGGCCTGCTGGAGCCCAAGCGGCGCGGGGGCATCTTCCCGCTGGCCACGAAGGTCGCCGAGACCCGCCACCCCAAGGGCGTCGTGGCGCTGATCTCCCCCTGGAACTACCCGCTCTCCCTCGGCGTGACGGACGTCGTCCCTGCGCTGCTGGCGGGCAACGCCGTGGTGCACAAGCCCGATACCCAGACCGCGCTGTCCACCCTGTGGACGATCGACCTGCTGGTCTCCCTCGGCATGCCCCGGGAGATCTGGCAGGTCGTGCTCGGCGAGCCGGCCGAGATCGGCGACCCGCTGCTCGACGACGCCGACTACGTGGCCTTCACCGGCTCCACCCGGGGCGGCAGGAAGATCGCCGAGGAGGCGGCCAAGCGGTTGATCGGCTGCTCGCTGGAGCTCGGCGGCAAGAACCCGATGATCGTGCTCGACGACGCCGACCTGGACGTGGCCGCCCAGGGGGCGCTGCGCGCCTGCTTCACCAACGCCGGGCAGCTGTGCATCTCCATCGAGCGCCTCTACGTCCACGACGCCGTGCACGACGCGTTCGTCGACAAGTTCGTCCGGCAGGCGAAGAACATGAAGCTCGGCTCCGGCCTCGACTGGAACGTGCAGATGGGCTCGCTCACCTCGCGCCGCCAGCTGGAGGCGGTGAGCGCGCACGTGGACGACGCCGTGGCCAAGGGCGCCCGGGTGCTCGCGGGCGGCAGGGCCCGTCCCGACGCCGGGCCGCTGTTCTACGAGCCCACGATCCTGACCGACGTGGACGAGACCATGGACCTGTGCCGCGAGGAGACCTTCGGCCCGGTCGTGTCGATCTACCGGTTCTCGGACGAGGACGAGGCGGTGGAGCGGGCCAACGACACCGTCTACGGCCTCAACGCCTCCGTCTGGACCCGCGACGTGGCGCGCGGGCGCGCGCTGGCCGCCCGGATCAAGGCCGGGACCGTCAACGTCAACGAGGGGTACGGCTCGGCCTACGCCTCCTACGACGCGCCCATGGGCGGCATGAAGTCCTCCGGGATCGGGCGCCGCCACGGGGCCGAGGGCCTGCTGAAGTACACCGAGGCGCAGAACATCGCCAGCCAGGCCTCCTGGCTGGGCTTCGAGCCGATCTTCGGCATGACCTACGACAAGTACGCCGACACGCTCGCCGGCCTGCTCAAGACCATGAAGAAGCTCCACCTCAAGTAAGCGGAGACGGCCGGAGGGAGGTCGCGGATGTTCAACTACGACGTGCTGGTGGTCGGGTCCGGGTTCGGCGGGAGCGTGGCGGCGCTGCGGCTGACCGAGAAGGGCTACAAGGTCGGCGTGCTGGAGGCCGGGCGGCGCTTCGACGAGCGCACGCTGCCCCGGACCTCCTGGCGCCTGCGCGACTTCCTGTGGGCGCCCGGCCTCGGGCTCAAGGGCATCCAGCGCATCCACGTGCTGCGCGGCGGCAGGGGCTCGGGCGTGATGGTGCTGGCCGGCGCCGGGGTCGGCGGCGGCTCGCTGGTGTACGCCAACACCCTGTACGAGCCGCTGGACCCGTTCTTCGCCGACCCCCAGTGGGCGGGCATCACCGACTGGAAGGCCGAGCTGGCGCCGTACTACGACCAGGCCAAGCGCATGCTGGGCGTGGTGGTCAACCCGACGCTGACCCGGGCCGACGAGGTCATGCAGAAGGTCGCCGCCCGGATGGGCGTGGCCGACACCTTCCACCGCGCCCCGGTCGGCGTGTTCTTCGGAACGCCCGGGGTGGAGGTCGACGACCCGTACTTCGGCGGGGCCGGGCCGCGCCGTACCGGCTGCACCGAGTGCGGGGAGTGCATGACCGGCTGCCGGCACGGCGCCAAGAACATGCTGATCAAGAACTATCTGTATCTCGCCGAGAAGGCCGGGGCCAGGGTGCACCCGGAGACCACGGCCGTCTCGGTCCGGCCCCTGCCCGCGGGCGGATACGAGGTGGAGGTGGCCAGGACCGGGCAGCCCTGGCGGCGCCGTACGCTCACCGCCGGGCAGGTGGTCTTCGCCGCCGGGACGTACGGCACGCAGCGCCTGCTGCACCGGATGCGGGCCGGCGGGAGGCTGCCCCGGATCTCGGACCGGCTGGGGACGCTGACCCGGACCAACTCCGAGGCGCTGCTCGGTTTCGAGCGCCTGTCCGTCAAGGGCGAGAAGCTCAACCACGGCGTGGCGATCACCTCCTCCATCCACCCCGACGCGCACACGCACATCGAGCCCGTCCGCTACGGGAACGGCTCCAACGCGATGGGCCTGCTGCGCAGCCTGCTGATCGACGGCGGGGGCGCGCCGCGCTGGCTGAAGTTCCTGGGCGAGGCCGCCCGGCGCCCGCATCTGGTGCCGCGGCTGTTCAACCACCGCCGCTGGTCGGAGCGCACGATCATCGCGCTGGTCATGCAGGCCAAGGACAACTCCATCACCCTGTCGGCGCGCAGGGGCCCGCTCGGCTGGAGACTGCGCTCGCGGCCGGGCCACGGCGAGCCCAACCCGACCTGGATCCCGGCCGGCCACGAGTTCGTCCGGTACGCGGCCGAGGAGATCGGCGGCATGCCCGGCGGCTCCTGGCTGGACCTGTTCGACATCCCGGCCACCGCGCACTTCCTGGGCGGCTGCGCCATCGGCGCCACGCCGTCCGAGGGGGTGATCGACGCCTACCACCGCGTGTACGGGCACGAGGGGCTGCACGTGGTGGACGGCTCGGCGATCTCGGCCAACCCCGGGGTCAACCCCTCGCTGACCATCACCGCCCAGGCCGAGCGGGCCATGGCGCTGTGGCCCAACAGGGGCGAGGCCGACGCCCGCCCGGCGCCGGGATCGTCCTACGCCCGGCTGGCGCCGGTGGCGCCGAGGAGCCCGGCCGTCCCGGCCGCCGCCCCGGGCGCGCTCCGCCTGCCCGTCGTCGAGGTGACCTGAGGGACGCACCTGCGGACCTGGCCACCGGCCCCGCCGGGACGTCCGGCACAATCCCCGTGTGATCTGGAACGTCGAGGAGTTCACCCGCGCCGCGGGCGTGACCGTCGAGCGGCTGGCCGCCTACGTGGAGGAGAGTCAGCGGGGCCTGCCGCCCGTCGTCGCCCGCCGCCCGCCGCGCGAGCTGGCCGAGCGGCTCGGCCTGGCCCGGTGGATCCGCGAGGGCGGGATGACGCCGGAGGGGTACGCCGGCTTCCTGGCCGTCTATCTGGCGGAGGGCACCCGGCTGCACCACCCGGCCTCCCTGGGCCACCAGGTCGCCTCCCCGGACTTCCCCGCGGCGCTGGCCGACTTCGTGCACGGCGCCGCCAACAACCCGATGGCGATCTACGAGATGGGCGCCTCCGCGGCCACCGTCGAGTTCGAGGTCCTGCGCTGGATGCTGGACAAGGCCGGGTACGGCGAGACGGGCGGCGGCGTGCTCACCCACGGGGGCTCGCTGGCCAACCTCACCGCCCTGCTGGCCGCGCGGGCGGCGGCGGCCCCCCGGGCGTGGACCGACGGGGTCCCCGCGGACCTGGCCCTGCTCGCGCCCGAGTCGGCGCACTACTCGCTCACCCGCGCCGCGGCGATCCTCGGCCTGGGGGAGCGGGCGGTCATGCCGCTGGACACCGACCCGCTGGGCAGGATCGACGTGGCCCGGCTGCCCGCGGCGCTGGAGCGGGTACGGCGGGCCGGGCGGCGGCCGATGGCCCTGGTGGCGAACGCCTGCTCGACCGGGACCGGCCTCTACGACGACCTGCGCGGCATCGGCGCGTTCTGCGCCGCGCACGGCGTCTGGTTCCACGTGGACGGCGCGCACGGCGCCTCGGCGCTGCTGTCGGCCGGGCACCGGCGCCTGCTCGACGGGATCGAGCTCGCCGACTCGATGATCTGGGACGCGCACAAGATGCTGCGCACCTCCAGCCTGGCGGCCGCCGTACTGACCCGGCGGGAGGGCGACCTGGACGCGGCCTTCCGCCAGCGGGCCAGCTATCTGTTCTACGGCGACCAGGGCTTCGACCTGATCGGCAGGACGGTGGAGTGCAGCAAGGCCGAGCTGGGCCTGAAGGTGTTCCTCAACCTCGCCTGGCGGGGCGAGCGCGGCCTGGGCGACTACGTCGCCCGGCAGTACGCCGCCGCGCACCGCCTGTGGGAGCTGGGCCGGGAGCGGCCGGGCTTCACCTTCCCCTACGAGCCGGAGAGCAACATCGTCTGCTTCCGGTACGGCGCCGGCGACCAGGCGGAGATCCGCGAGCGCCTGATGGACGAGGGCGCCTTCCACCTGACGTCGGCCGAGATCGGCGGTGTCCGGCACCTGCGGGCGACCGTCATGGCCCCGGCGACGGACGACAAGACGCTGGAGGCGCTGCTCGACCGGATCGCCGGGGCGTGACGGGGGGACGCTCCGGGACGTCTCAGGACGTCCCGGAGCGTCCGGAGGCGTCCCCGATCGTCAGAGCCAGTCGTCGATCGAGGCCATGAAGCCGTCGAACAGGTGTCGGTGCACGGTGTGCTCGGCGCCCGGCACGATCCGGACCTCGAAGCCCCGCTCCTTCAGTTCCGCGGCGAAGCCGGGAGAGACGAGGAAACTGGGGTCGGCGAGCTGGACCAGGGACGGGACCACCGGCTCGGGGGTGAAGTCCCGGCCGGAGAACCCGCCCAGCGCGAGCGCGGTCGCGACGTCCCAGGACTCCAGCATCTCCAGCTCCACCTCGACCTCGTCGGCGGGGAAGCCGGGATGGGAGGCGGCGACCTGCTCGCGGGTGGCGTCCTTGCCCCGGGCGAGCATCTCGGTCATCGGCACGCCGTCGACGACGGGCAGCCGGAACGCGGGATCGGAGTAGATCGCCCGGCCGGGCCGCAGCCGCTCCACCGCCAGGCCGAGCGTCAGCCCGCCCAGCGAGTGGCCGATCGCCAGTTCCGGCTCCGCGGGCACCGACTCCAGCACCGAGGCCGCCAGCGCCTCGGGCGCGTAGTCCGCCTCGTCCCCGCCGCGGGGGCTGTCGCCGTGCCCGGGAAGGTCCACCGCGATGACCCGGTAACCGCGCCCGGCCAGCGCGGGACCCACCCGCCACCAGCACCGGGAGTCGGCCATGATGCCGTGGACCAGCACGGCGACCCGGTCGCCGGAACCCCATTGGCGTGTGTTGAGCTTCATATGGACCCTTTCCTCAACGAACCGATCTGATGGGGAGTACGGCGACCGCCCCGGCGAGCGAGATGACGATCGCCACCGCCCACAGTGCGCCATAGCCGCCGAAGGCGCTCACGATCGCGCCGGCGACGAACGGGGCGATCATCTGCGGGCCCGCGTTGGCGACGTTGAGGATGCCCATGTCACGGGCGGCGTCCCCCTTGCTGGGCAGCACCAGGGTGACGATCGCGATGTCCACCGCGCCGTAGGCGCCGAACGCGGCGCCGTGCACGATGCTGTAGACGATCATCGAGGTCATGCTGGGCCAGAGCAGCGGCAGCAGCATCGAGACGGCGGTGACGAGGCCCGCGGCGGTCACGAACATCTTGCGCCGGTCCAGCCGGTCCGACAACGGGCCGCAGACGATCGCCGCGACCATCGCCGACAGCGTGGAGACGATCGTGGTCGTCGCGACGGCCTGCGGCGCCTCCTCCTTCGACAGGCCGATGTAGTCCTGGAAGAGGAACAGCATGAACAGCAGCACCATGAAGTAGCCCAGGACCATCAGGGCGCGGCCGACGAAGACCCACAGGAAGTCCCGGTGGGCGAGGGCGGAGACGAAGTCCGCGACCGAGGTGGCCAGGGAGGTCCTGGGCCGCCGCGTGACCTCGTACTCCCCGGGGCGCGGGTCGTGGGTCAGCGAGACCACCAGGAGCGCGCCGAGCACCACGGCCGAGCCGAAGACCAGATAGCCGAGGGAGACGTCGGCCACGAAGAACGCCGCGAGCTGGACGCCGACCATGACGCCGACCGAGGTGGCCACGGAGATGACCGCCGAGGCGGTGCCCCGCCGCTCCTCGGGCACCCGGTCGGGGACGATCGCGGTCAGCGCGGCCTGGTAGAGGTTCATCATCGCCTGGGCCAGCGACCAGCCGAGCAGGATCATCGGGATGGTCGAGACCTGGCTCATCAGCAGCATGGTGGCCAGCGCGGCCAGGGCGCCGCCGATGATCCACGGGTTGCGCCGCCCCCACCGGGAGCGGGTCCGGTCCGACAGCGTGCCGCCGATCGGGTTGAAGACCGTGGCGAACACGGCGCTGACGCCGGCGACCATGGCCACGTTGGCGACCTTGTTCTCGGGGTCGATCTCGGCGATCTGAGTCTGCACGAGCAGACCGCCGACGCCCAGATAGAGCATGTACATGACGGCGTTGGCGACACCGAGGACGCCCAGCAGCTTGGGCAGGCCGTCCTTACGGGTCGCGGCGGGGGGAGTGCCGAGGGCGCTCACGCGCGGCTCGCCAAAGTCATCGTCGTTCCTTTCGCGCAGCTCAAAGTGGGGGTGACGCAGTGGTTATACGTATAATCAGTTGATAGCACCCGCCCGCCGGAGATGACAAGAGCAAAGTTCTGTAACGGCCGTCCCGGGACGGGGTCCCCCGGTGGAGCGGAGCGGGCGAAGTCCCCGCCGGGGCGGCGAGAATGGAGGCGATGAACGCCAAGCCTCCCACCAGCCTCGACGTCGCCCGGCTGGCCGGCGTCTCCCAGGCGACGGTCTCGTACGTGCTCAACGACCGACCGGGCGCCCGGGTCAGCGACGAGACGCGGGAACGGGTGCGGGAGGCCGCCGAGCGACTGGGATACGTGCCGCACGCCGGGGCGCGCACGCTGCGCACCGGACGGAGCGGGCTGATCCTGATCTCCATGGACGACGTGCCGTACGGACCGCTGGCCATCGGCATGCTGGAGGAGCTCGACCGGGAGCTCTCCCGGCGCGGTTACACCCTGGTCCAGTACGGCGCCCGCCGGCTGCGCGGGGTCCCGGCCGCCCGCGCCTGGGCCGAGCTGCGGCCGGTCGCGGTGCTGGCCGGGGCCGGGAAGCTCGACGAGCAGGCGGTGGCCGTCCTGCGCTCGGCCGGGGTCAAGGCCGTCGTCGCGCTGGGGGCCCACTCCTCGGCCGTGACCGCGAGCGTCGTCGTCGACCACGCGGGCATAGGGGCCCTGGCGGCCGGGCACCTGATCGACCGCGGCTGCCGTACGATCGCCGCGGTCGTCCCGGCGGAGCCCGGCCTGCGCGAGATGGGCGAGCACCGGCTGAGCGGGGCCCGGCGGGTCGCCGAGGCCCGGGGAGTCCCGCTGACCAGGGCCGACCTGCCCTTCAGCGAGGAAGGCGCCGCCGCCCTGCTCGACGTGTGGCGGCGGGTGGACGGGGTGTTCGCCTACAACGACGACTACGCCATGCTGCTGATGACCGTGCTGCGCGACGCGGGCGTCGCCGTACCCGGTGACGTGCGGATGGTCGGCTGCGACGACCTGCCGCTGGCCACCCTCCTGCGCCCGAGGCTCACCACGGTCCGGATCGACGTCTCCGCGATGCCGTCCCTCCTCGCCCGGCGGCTGGAGGAGCTCATGGAACAGGAGGCCCCCGCCGAACCGGACCACATCCACCCGTGGAACCCGGTCCTGGTCGTCCGGGAGTCGTCCTGAACGGCAGGGCACCGTCGCGAGGCGTCTGCGGTCCCGGTGCCGCGGCGTCCCCGGTTCCGATCCCGTGCCGTCACCGGGAGGCCGGGTCCGCAGCCTCCGGCCGGGCCGGGACGGTGAGCCCGCCGGCTCAGGCCAGGGGGTGCCGGACCCAGATGTTGGGCTCGACGTAGACGGCGTGGTCCTGCCCGACGTCGCAGTGGACCGGGACGAGGGCCTTGGGCACCTCGATCTCGCCGCTCGCGTCGAAGGGCAGGCCGGTCCACTCACGCCACTCGGCGAGCGTGCCGGAGATCGTCATCGAGCGGGGCGCCACCTTCACGATCCCGCCGCCGGCGCGGATGTGCACGCGCAGCCACGGGTCGGCGGGGAGGCCGTCGGGCCGGGTCCGCGCGGCGTAATCCGCCATCGGGGTGCGCGGCTCCAGGTGCTTGGCGTTCGGCCGTACCGGGGCCAGCATCTCGGTGAACCCGAGCCGGGCGGCGTTGTCCCGCAGCGCGCCGAGCATGGTCGGCGACAATCCCTTGCCCAGCAGATCGGTCCTGACGGTGATCTCCAGGGCGGTGACCCTGCCGGGGGTCCCACCGGTCCGCCGGGTGTGCCAGGCCCGCAGGATCGCGCCGTCCCAGCCGCCGTCCGGCAGCTCCTCGCGCGTCCAGGTGAACGGGACGCTGAACGCCCTGGCCGCCAGGCGCCCGGGATCGGCGTCGTCGTCGGCGACCAGGACGAACTCCGGGTAGGCGCTCTCGCAGACGTCGTAGAAGAGATTCGCCATCGGGTCGTGGAGCATGAACTCCGGCCAGGGATTGTCCATCGCCCAGATCGCCCCGGCGAGTTCCGGGCGTTCGGCGAGAGTGGTGATTCTCAAGGCCATACCGCCATCCTCGCAGGCGGCATGCCATCGGCCCGGACATCCGTCCCACCACCCGGAGGCGGGAGCCGGTGAGAGAGGCGGGAACCGATGAGAGGGGCGGGAACCGATGAGAGGGGCGGGAATCGGCGAGGCGGCCGCCGGGGACGGCGAGGACGCGCGGGGCCCGTGCGGGCTCACACGCAGGTGTCGGGCACCTCGCCCGGGTCGAATCCGCTCCGCGACGGGGCGGGTCAGGCCTCGGCCAGGGTGAAGGGGGCGCTCGCCCGGACCGTGCCGTTGACGACGATCTCCAGGACGCGGGGGCCCGGGGGCTCGGTGCGGGTGGTCACCGGGCGGAACGAGTGGGCCTTCGCCACCGTGACCGCCTCGCCGGGGACCTCGGCCCGGCGCTCGCCGAGATGGAAGACGCGCCGCGAGCCGTCGCGCCGGATCGCGTATTTGAGCACGAGCGGCCCGGGGGAGTCGGCCGCGACCGTGACCGTGAACCGCAGGCGCTCCCCGACGGCCACCCGGTCGGCGTCGAGCACCAGGGTCCGCACCGACCCGCCGCCCGGGGCGGCGCCCACCAGCTCCAGGCCGCCGGGATGCCCCGCGCGCAGCAGGCCGCGCACGGCATGGCGCAGGACCCTCTCGACGTGGGAGCCGCCCTCGGAACGCCAGCGGCCGAGCAGCTCGACCGCGACGCCGGGGTGGTCCTTGGCGATGTCGTTGACGTGGTTGGCCACCGAGCGCCGGACGTATTCGCCGGGGTCGTCGCGGAGCCGGTCGAGGATCGGCAGGGTCGGGCCGGGCTCCATCAGCCACCGGACCCGCGTCGCCCAGGGCAGCCGGGGCCGCGACCCCTCCGAGGCCAGGCGCCGCAGGTGCTCGTCGGGCGACTCCGCCCAGCCGTACATGATCTTCAGGGCGTCCTCGCCGTGACGGTCGAGGTAGGGCCGGACGGCGAACTCTCCCGTGGCGTACGGCGTGAGCACGGCGAGCGTGGTCATCGCCTCGTCGAGATGGCCGAGGCCGTGCCCGGCGACGTAGTCGGTGGCGGGCCAGCCGCTCCACATGTCCAGCCGGACGCGGGCGGCGGCCTCGCGGAGGATCCCGGCGGCGTGCGGGAACGCCGGGGGCAGCGCCTCGCCCAGGTGCCGGGCGACGTGCCGGACGCGGTCCTTCAGCTCCAGACCGGCCAGCCCGGCGCTCGCCCCGGCGACGAACCGGTCGCGGGGGAACGGCGTCCAGGCCGCCGTCACGCCGTCGGCGAGCAGCCCCACGGAGGCGGTGCCGATCATCTCTTTGAGAGGTTGCGCCATGGCGGGTACGGTGCCACACCGCCCTGACATTTCCGGTGACGTCTCCCGGTCGAGGACCGGGAGCCGCTGGGATAGCGTCGGCCGCATGACCGAACTCGACTCCCGCCTGCGGGCGGTGTGCGACCTGAGCGTCGCGGGATCCCGGGAGATGGCCGGACGCCACGAGTACGACGGGACGATCCAGGACCTGTCGCCGGACGGAGTGCGCGCCGGGCTGGCCGCGCTGGGCCGCGGGCCGTCGCCGGACGACCCCTACGACACCGCCCACCTGGAGGTCTTCGAGGAGTCCTCCCGGGTCCGGTACGGCGAGCTGGAGCTGTACCGGCGCAGCCCGATGGAGCACCTGGAGGGCATGGACCTGGCCGCCTACGACCGGGAGTACGCCCCGCGGGCCGAGCGGGACGCCGCCCGGCTGGCCCATCTGGCCCGCTGGCCCGAGGCGGTGGACAACGCGGTCGCCGCGCTCGACCGGCTCAGCGCGCCGGTCGCCACGTCCCTGCTGGGGGCGGCGCGCGGCCTGGCCGCCGGGATCCCCCGGGAGGCGGACGAGGCGGTGCGCGAGGCGGCGCTGAAGGCCCACGCCCGCCTGGTCGAGCACATCGAGGAGGCCTCGCGGTCCGGCGACCCCGATGCCTCCCTGGGCGCGGCCGGCCTGGCCGGGCTGATGAGCGCGGACGAGGGGATCCCGGTCGACCTGGGACGGCTCGCCGAGCGGGCCGACGCCGAGCGCGACCGGCTCATGGAGCGGCTGACCGAGTCGTGCGCGAAGCTGGGGCACGGCGACCGGCCGCCGCTGGAGGTCTGCCGCGAGCTGGTCCGCGACCACCCCGGCATCGACGGCGTGATCGACGCCGCCCGGGAGGGCACCGAGCGGGCGATCGCCTTCACCCGGGAGCGGGACCTGGTCCCCTACCACGACGGCGAGTGCCTGGTCGGCATCGCGCCCGAGTCGCGCCGGTGGGCCATGGCGATGATCAGCTGGGCCGCCCCGGGCGAGCCGGAGGCCCCGTCGTGGTATCACATCACCCCGCCCGACCCCGCCTGGCCGGAGAACGAGATCGAGGAGTGGCTGGAGGTCTTCAGCGCCACCACGCTTCCGGCGATCAACGTCCACGAGGTCGCCCCGGGGCACTTCTCCCACAGCCGCGCCCTGCGTCATGCCCGCTCCGACGTGCGCCGGACGCTGATGTCGCCGGCGTTCGCGGAGGGCTGGGCGCACTACGCAGAGGAGCTCTGCGTCGAGGAGGGCTTCGCCCCCGACGACCCGCGCTTCGAGATCGGCGTGTGGCTGGAGGCGCTGATCCGGGTGACCCGGATGGCCTGCGCGATCGGCGTGCACACCGGGGCGATGACGGTCGAGGAGGGCGCCCGCCGCTTCGAGGCCGACACCCACATCGCCGGTCCGGCCGCGCTGTCGGAGGCCCGCCGCGCCACCTTCGACCCGACCTACGGCCGCTACACCTGGGGCAAGCTGGAGATCCTCGATCTGCGCGAGCGGGCCAGGGCCGAGTGGGGCGCGTCCTTCACGCTCAAGCGCTTCCACACCGCCATGCTGGAGCTCGGCTCCCCGCCCCTGGGCCTGCTGCCGCGGGCGCTGTGATCCCGGAGGCGCCGTGATCCCGCCGGCCCTTCTCACCCGCGCCGGGTGATCCCGGGCTCCGGCTCCGGCCGGAGCCTGGGAGGGCCGTGGCGACGCCGGTCGCCGCCGTGTCCGGTGATGGGGAACGGTCACGGCGACCGTGTCCGGTGGCGGGAAGCGGTCATGGCGACCTGTCCGGCGGTGGGAGGCGTTCATGGCGACCACAGAGGAGAACCGGCAGTTCACGGTCTTCCAGGCGGCGTTCATCGGCCTGGGGGCGATGGTCGGCGCCGGGATCTTCGCCCTCCTCGGGGCGGCGGGCGAGATCGCCGGCGCGGCGGTGTGGCTGTCGTTCCTGCTGGCGGGCGGGATCGCGATCCTCCACGGATACTCGTTCGCCAAGCTCGGCGCGAAGTACCCCTCGGCCGGCGGCATGCTCGAGTACATGGCGCGGGGCTTCGGGGAGGGGCACGTCACGGCCGTCACCGCCTGGCTCGTCTACGCGGCCAACGCCATCGTCACCGCCATGGTGGCGGTGACCTTCGGCAGCTACGCGAGCGCGGTCGTGGCCGGTCAGGACCAGACGTGGGCCAAGGTGTTCTCCTGCCTGCTCGTCGTCGCGATGACGGCGCTGAACGTCGCGGGCTCGACGGCCGTCGCCCGGGTCCAGTCCGTGATCGTCAAGGTGGTCATCTCCATCCTCGTGGTCTTCGCGGTCGTCACGATGGTGAACATGGAGCCCTCGTTGCTCGCCCCCTCCGGCTATCCCGGTGTGCGGGAGATCGTCTCGAGCGTCGCGCTGACGTTCTTCGCGTTCCTCGGGTTCGGCGTCATCACCTTCACCGCCAAGGACCTCCCCGAACCCTCCCGCCAGCTGCCCAGGGCCATGTTCCTGGCGCTGGGGATCGCCACGGCGGTGTACGTCGCCGTCGCGCTGGGGGTCTTCGGCACGCTCACCGTGGACCAGGTGATCGCTTCGGGCGGGACGGCGCTCGCGGAGGCGGCGAAGCCGACCCTGGGCCAGTTCGGCTACGTCCTGATGGTCATCACGGCGCTGTTCTCCACGACCGGCGCGGTGAACTCGGGGCTGTACCCCTCCATCGGCCTGGCCGGGTATCTGGCCTCGACCGGCCAGTTCCCGCCGGTGTTCGGACGGTTCGTCGGGCGGCGCAGGGCGTCGGCAGGACTGCTGATCATGGCGGGCGCGACCCTGCTCATGGTGGTCTTCTTCAACCTCAACAGCATCGCGTCGCTGGGCAGCGCCGTCGCCCTGCTGGTCTTCTCCGCGGTCACGTTCGCGCACTTCCGAGTCCGGCGGGAGACCGGCGCCAGCCTGATCGTCCTCGTCGTCGCGGTGGTGTGCACGCTCGGGACGTTCGTCGTGTTCTGCGTCACGACGCTCGCCGAGGAGCCGGTCACGGCTCTCACGCTCGTCGGGATCATCCTGCTGTCCGTCGTCGTCGACCTGCTGTGGAAGCGGACCCTCAGATCACGGGGCGCTTCACCGGGGGCAGCCCGTTGACCTCCAGATAGTCGTTGAAGTTGTCGAAGAGCCCGCCGATGTGGTCGAAGAAGTCGTCGTAGTCGATCAGCGACCCGATCTCCCCGACGCTCATGTCCCGGACGGTCCCGACGGGTACGGCGGGCAGGTGCAGGAAGTCCGTCAGCTCCCGCGTCCTGGCGTCGTGGGTCAGCCACAGGGCCGGCCTGCCGCTGAGGATCGACGCCATGTTGACGTGGAACCTGGTGCCGTAGGTGAACGAGACCGACTCCTGGTTGAACTGGTACCAGGACTTCGTGTCCCGGAAGAGCCGGTATCTGCGCTGGTAGTAGCTCTCCAGCTGGTCGCGCGTCCCCCGTGTGCGGCGCAGGCGGCGGGCGCGGTAGTCCTTGAGGAAGGACGGGATCCGGCCGTCCCCGCGGCCGCGGGTGACGTCGACGTAGAACTGGTGGCTGCGCCGGTTCGACGGCTCGATCATGAACGTGTCGTTGCGGATGGCGTCGTGGAGCAGCCGCGTCTCGGCCTCCTCCTTGAGCTTGGTGCCGGAGAACGCCGGACGGCCCTCGCCGTTCCTGAGGTTCCTGAGGTTCTTGCGGAGCCGGGCCAGCTGGGCCGGGCGGGAGAACAGCGACGGGCAGCCGACGACCTTGGTGTTGGTCACCCCGCATATCTGCTCCAGCACCCGCCTGGTCGTCTCCCCCCGGACCCCGATGACCGCGCACCGCTCCTGTAGGTCGCGCAGCACGCCGGTCGCCTCGGCGGGCAGCGTCGCCCCGGTCAGGTCGTCGGTCTCGGCCTGGACGCCGAGGCCGAAGATGACGATGGGCTTGTCGATGCGGTCCAGCAGCTCGCGCAGCCGGAGGTAGGGGCTCGCGTCGTCGGAGCCGAGCCTGAGGGTGTTCGCCATGGTGAACACCAGATGGCTGCAGTGCCGGTTGACGAAGTCGGCGAAGGAGGTGGCGCCGGTCAGCGACCGCCACTGGCGGTCCAGGCGGTAGACGCAGTCGTCGAACATCTCGAAGGGCGCGTTGGCGTGGATCATGTTGCCGGAGTTCTCGGGATGCACCAGAGGAAACTCCGGGGGCAGTTCGCGCCGGCAGCCCGCTACGGCGATGGCCATGCTTTTTTCCGTTCCCCCGTGGACGATGTCGCCCACTGTAACGGTGTCGATACGGAGGGGATGCGGCTTTTTCCGGATCAGCGGTCGACGGCGGTGGCGCCGCCGTCGACGACCAGGTGGGCGCCGGTGATGAAGGACGCCTCGTCGCTCATCAGGAACCGCACGGCCGCGGCGACCTCCTCGGGGCGGCCGAGGCGGCCGGTGATCGCCTTCTTCCTGAACGCCTCCATGAAGCCCGGGTCGCCGCCGGTGGCGCCGGTCAGCATCGGGGTGTCGATGTAGCCGGGGCAGACCGCGTTCACCCGGATCGGGGCCAGCTCGTGGGCCATGGAGCGGGTCAGGCCGAGCAGACCGGCCTTGGAGGAGCAGTACGCCGGGACGAAGGCCTGGCCGACCAGGCCCTCGATGGAGGAGACGCCCACGATCGCCGAGCCCTCGTTGCTCCGGAGGTCCTGAAGGATCGCCTTGACCAGCAGGGCCTGGGCGCGCAGGTTGACGTTGAGCACCCGGTCCCAGGACGCCTCGTCGAGGTCGCCGATCGCCATGGGCCCGGCGATCCCGGCCGCGTGGACCAGGCCGCCGACCGGGCCGAGGGCGTCGCGGGTGGCGGCGAGCGCGTCGGGGAAGGCGGAGCTGTCGGTGACGTCGACGGTCAGGCCGACGGCGGTGGCGCCGTTCATCGCGGCGAAGGAGGCCGTCTCCTTGGCGCCCGGGGTGTCCACGTCCCAGACGGCGACCGGCCGTCCCGTCTCGGCGAGCGCCAGCGCGCAGGCCCGCCCGATCCCGGACGCGCCTCCCGTGACGATGACTCCGGTCCGCGGCATGTGGCCTCCTCGACGCGTGGTGATCCTCACGTTAGCTTGGGATACCAAGCTAGCGATAGGTACGAAAAGACGGAGGCCGGGATGCGGGAACTGTCGGGCAGGGTCGCGGTCGTCACCGGAGCCGGCGGCGGCATCGGCCGGGCGCTCGCCTCGCGGCTGGCCGCCGAGGGCATGGCGCTGATGCTCGCCGACGTGGATCCCGGGCCGCTGGCCGAGACCGCCTCCGAGGTGGAGGCCGCCACCGGCGTCACGGTCCTCACCCAGGTCACCGACGTCTCCGACGCGGCGGCCGTACGCCACCTGGCCGACCGCTCGTTCGGCGAGCTCGGCGCCGTCCACGTGCTGTGCAACAACGCCGGGGTGTTCCAGGGCGGGCGGATGTGGACCCGCGAGCCGGAGGACTTCGCCTGGCTGCTCGGGGTGAACCTGTGGGGCACGCTGCACGGCATCCACGCCTTCGTACCCCGGATGATCGAGCAGGACACCGAGGGGCACATCCTCAACACGGTCTCGGTGGCGGGACTGTTCGCCGCACCGCTCAGCGGGGGCTACTCGGTCTCGAAGTACGCCGCCCTGGCCGCCTCGCAGTCCCTGGCGCAGGACCTGCTGCTGGCCGGCTCCAGGCTCAGGGTGACCGCCCTGTGCCCGGGCGGGGTGCGCACGGACATCAACCGGTCGGAGCGGGTGCGGCCGGAGAACCTGCTGGTTGCCGAGCGCACCGAGGACGAGCGGCTCTCGGCCGACATCATCGACGGCCTGGTGGACAAGGGCATCGACCCGGCGGAGGTGGCCGGGGCCGCGGTGGCGGCCATCCGCGAGGAGCGCTTCCTGGTCCTGACCCACCCCCGCTACGCCGACGGCCTGCGCGACCAGACGGAGGCGCTGCTCTCGGGCGGTCTGCCCGATCTGCCCGTCTACGAGTGAACGCCCGCGCGAGCCCGCGGACAGACGCCCGCGTAAGCGCCGGGACGGGCGCCGATACACTGACCCCACCGCTGCGCTTTTTCCCTGGGGGGTCTTGGTGTCAAAGTTCGACCCGTCGTCCGACCCGACGTTCGACACGGTCCTGGTCGTCGACTTCGGCGCGCAGTACGCGCAGCTGATCGCCAGGCGGGTCCGCGAGTGCCACGTCTACTCCGAGGTCGTCCCCTCGACGATGCCGGTCGAGGAGATGATGGCCAAGAACCCCAAGGCCATCATCCTGTCCGGCGGCCCCTCCTCGGTCTACGCCGAGGGCGCCCCGCCCGTGCCGCACGGCCTGTTCGACACCGGGGTGCCGACCTTCGGCATCTGCTACGGCTTCCAGGCCATGGCCCAGGCGCTCGGCGGCACGGTGGCCAGGACCGGCGGCGCCGAGTACGGCGGCACCCGCCTCGACGTCTCCCTGGAGGGCGTGCTCTTCGCCGGTCTGCCGGCCCGGCAGGCGGTCTGGATGTCGCACGGCGACAGCGTCTCGGCCGCCCCCGAGGGCTTCGACGTCACCGCCTCCACCGCCGACACCCCGGTCGCCGCCTTCGAGAACCCCGGCCGCGGCCTGTACGGCGTGCAGTTCCACCCCGAGGTCCTGCACTCCGAGCACGGCCAGGCCGTGCTCAGGCACTTCCTGGAGGCCGCGGGCTGCCGCCCCTCCTGGACGATGCTCAACATCGTCGAGGAGGCCGTGGAGGCGGTCCGCGCCCAGGTCGGCCCGGAGGGCCGGGCCATCTGCGGCCTGTCCGGCGGCGTGGACTCCGCGGTGGCCGCGGCCATCGTGCAGCGGGCCATCGGTGACCGCCTGACCTGCGTGTTCGTCGACCACGGCCTGCTGCGCAAGGGTGAGGCCGAGCAGGTCGAGCGCGACTTCGTCGAGGCCACCGGCGTCAAGCTCCGCGTGGTGGACGCCCAGGAGCGCTTCCTGAAGGCGCTGGACGGCGTGAGCGACCCGGAGGAGAAGCGCAAGATCATCGGCCGCGAGTTCATCCGCGTCTTCGAGGACGAGGAGCGCGCCATCATGGCCGACGGCCCGGTCGGCTTCCTGGTCCAGGGCACGCTCTACCCGGACGTGGTCGAGTCCGGCGGCGGCACCGGCACCGCCAACATCAAGTCCCACCACAACGTCGGCGGCCTGCCGGAGGACCTGCAGTTCGAGCTGGTCGAGCCGCTGCGCGCGCTGTTCAAGGACGAGGTCCGCCGCGCCGGCGAGGAGCTCGGCCTGCCCTCCGCCATGGTCTGGCGCCAGCCGTTCCCCGGTCCGGGCCTGGGCATCCGCATCGTCGGCGCCGTCACCCGCGAGCGCCTGGAGATCCTGCGCGAGGCCGACGCCATCGCCCGCGAGGAGCTGTCCCGGGCGGGGCTGGACCGCGAGATCTGGCAGTGCCCGGTGGTGCTGCTCGCCGACGTCCGCTCGGTGGGCGTGCAGGGCGACGGCCGCACCTACGGCCACCCGGTCGTCCTGCGCCCGGTCTCCAGCGAGGACGCGATGACCGCCGACTGGTCCCGCGTGCCGTACGACGTGCTGGCCCGCATCTCCACCCGGATCACCAACGAGGTCGCCGAGGTCAACCGGGTGGTGCTCGACGTGACGAGCAAGCCGCCGGGCACCATCGAGTGGGAGTGAGCCGGGATTCGGCCGCGTATCCGATAGAGGATGTGCGTTAGTCCTGTTTCACGAAGTCACGGCGGGTAAGTTGGGGCGGGTGTCGACGACCGCCCTCACCCGATCCCGCCCGTCCGTGACCGGCACCCGGCTGGCGTGGCTGGACGCGCTGCGCGGGCTCGGCGCGACGGCGGTGCTGCTGGAGCACCTGCTGCCGTGGTTCATGCCGCAGCTGCGGCCGTACTGGTTCAACCTGGGCATGTACGGCGTGCTGGTGTTCTTCCTGGTCAGCGGATACATCATCCCGGTCTCCCTGGAGGGCCGGGGGGACGTGCGGGCCTTCTGGATCAGCCGCATCTTCCGCCTGTACCCGATCTACCTGCTGGTCGTGGCCATCGTCCTGGTGACGGCCATCTGGATGCCGGTCCGCGAGCACGTCCCGCGCGACCTCGCCTCGGTCTCGGCGCACCTGACGATGCTGCTGGACGTGGTGCACCTGGGCGGCCTGGCCGACACCATGTGGACGCTCTCCTACGAGATGGTGTTCTACCTGCTGGTCACCGCGCTGTTCGTGCACGGCCTGCACCGGCGCAGCGGGACCTTCGCCGTCGGGTTCGGCGCCGCGGCGGTCGGGATCGGGCTGGTGCTGACGGCCCCGGTGCTGACGGGTTTCTGGCCCGCCTACGTCTCGGGCGCGGTGTTCCTGGCGGGCATGGCCTGCCTGCTGGCGGGCCGGTTCCGTACGGCGGCCGCCTCCGCCCTGGGCCTGATGGCCGTGACGCTGCTGCTGCTGGGCAGCTTCGTGCCGTGGTTCGCGGCGGCGATCCTGGCGGTGATGTTCACCGGGACCGCGATCCGCCGCTGGGAGCAGGGCACCGGGAGCCTGTGGCCGGTGGCCGCCGCGACCGTGCTCGTGGCGCTGGCCCCGGTCTGGGCGGACCAGGCGCGCTGGTGGTGGGTGCAGCCGGACGTGTGGATCACCACGATGGTCCTGGCGGGGGTGACGTTCGCGCTCGCGATGGCCCTGCGGGAGCGCCGCCTGCCCCGCTTCCTGGTCTGGCTCGGCCTGATCAGCTACTCGCTCTACCTGCTGCACCACCCCCTGCTGCGGCTGGCCTACGCCGTTCTGTACGCCACCGTGGGCGACGTGCGCGCCCTGCCCGTACCGGTGCAGGCGGCGCTGACGGCGGGCTTCGCCGCGGCGGTCCTGGGGCTGAGCTGGCTCACCTACCGCTACGTCGAACTGCCCGCCCAGCGGTTCGGCCGGGCCCTGGCCCGCCGGGTGGCGCCGGCCGGGGAAGCTCCGGTCAAAGAGCGGGTATAGCCCTGGTCAATCGGCGCCGACACGCCGTACCCGCGTCAATAGCGTGGGGCAATGCCCAGCCCCGAGACGACGTCTCCTCCCCTGCTGCCCGCCCCGCGGGACGGATCCCGGCCGATCCCCGGCGGCCGTCACCGATCCGGCGGAGCCGGCGCGCGGATGGGCTGGCTGGACGCGCTGCGCGGCATCGCCGCGACGGCCGTCCTGATCTCGCACATGCTGCCCTGGTTCGCCCCCCGGCTGACCCCCTCGTGGATCGCTCTCGGCACGGCGGGCGTCCTGGTGTTCTTCCTGGTCAGCGGCTATATCATCCCCGCCTCGCTGGAGCGCAGGGGATGCGTGCGGTCCTTCTGGACCAGCAGGCTCTTCCGGCTCTACCCGCTGTACCTGGTGGCCATCCTCTTCGCCCTGGCCTGCGCGCCGCTCGTGCCGATCCACAAGGGCGTCGATCCGATCGCGCACATCACCATGCTGATGAGCACGGTGGGCTCGGCCAGGATCGTGGATCCGATGTGGACGCTGGCCTACGAGATGATCTTCTACCTGCTGGTGACCGCGCTGTTCGTGACCGGCGCGCACCGCCGCAGCGGCCTGATCGCGATCCTGTGCATGGGACTGGCGATCGGGGTGGGCATGACGCTGGCCAACGGCCCGCTGCCCGGACCCCGCGGCCTGCTGTCCGGCATGGCCCCGCTGGTCTCGCTGGTCCTGGTCGTCATCGGGCTGGCGTGCGTGCTGTCGGGCCGGCTGCCCAGGACGGGCGCCCTGGTGCTGGGGGCGACCGCTCTCTCCCTGGCCGTCCTGGGACCGGTGGACCCCTGGCTGGGGCCCACCTTCCTGGCGGTGATGTTCACCGGCACCGCGATCCACCGGTGGGAGCACGGCCGGAGATCGGCGATCTGGGCCGTCCCCGTCGTGGCGGTCCTGGTGTGCCTGACGCCCTTCGTCTCCCATCCCGCGCCCAGCTGGACGGTGCCGCAGAAGTGGATCCCCACCCTGGCCGCCGCGGGCGTCGTCTTCGCGATCGGCATGGCGCTGCGGCACCGCCGCGTCCCCGGGTTCCTCACCTGGCTGGGGCGGATCAGCTACTCGCTCTACCTGCTGCACTATCCGGTGCTGCTGCTGTTCGTGGCGGTCCTGGGAGACCCGAAGAAGTCCCCGGCGCCGACGGCGGCGCTGGTCGCCGGCCTGTACCTCGCGGTGCTGTTCGGCCTGTGCGCCCTCACCTACCGCTACGTCGAGCTGCCGATGCAGCGCCTGGGACGTCTGCTGGCGGCTCAGCTGCCGTCGGTGGGCGACTCGGCGAAGTCCCCGGCGTCACCGGTGGGCGAGTCGGAGGAGAGGTCCTTGTCCTCGGCGGCGCCCGCCGGGTAGATCGCGGCCGGCTTCAGGCCCTTGGCGCCGGGGAGCGAGGAGACCGCCACCAGGTGGTAGCCCTGCTTCTTCAGCGCGGCGACGAGCTTGGGCATCACCGTGACGGTCTGCTCGACCCAGTCGTGCATCAGGATGACGCCGTCGCGCCTGGCGTTCTTGAGCACCTCGTCGTAGATGGCCTTCTCGTTCTTGGTCGCCCAGTCGCGCGAGCCGCCGTTCCACAGGACGAGCGGCAGCTTCATCTCGGTGGCGACCGTCTTGACGTCGTCGTCCAGCAGGCCGTACGGCGGGCGGATCATCGTGGGGGCCTTGCCGGTGACCTTCTTGACGAGGTCCTGGGTCTTCTTCAGCTCCTCGCGGATCGTCTCCGGCGAGCTCTTGGTGAAGTCCGGGTGGCTGTAGCTGTGGTTGCCGATGTCGTGTCCCTCGGTGACCATCCGCTTGGCGAACGCAGGGCGCGCCTTCACGTACTGGCCCTCGAGGAAGAACGTGGCCTTGGCGTCGTACTTCTTGAGGGTGTCGAGCAGCTTGTCGGCGTACCGTCCCGGGCCGTCGTCGAAGGTGAGCGCGATGCACTTGACCTTGGCGCAGTCCACGGGCTTGGCCTTGGGGGCGGGCTTCGCCGTGGGCTTGGGGGTCGGCTTCGGCGTCTCCGCGCTCCAGGCGGCGGTCGGCGTGGACAGCAGGCCGATGGCGCAACCCGCGGCGAGGATCATTCGGGCGGGGGACTTCATGAGGGGAACTCCGGTCAAATCGACGTCGGTCAAGTGGGCATCCTATCGAGACGCTTGTCGCCTACCGGGGCGCAAGCGTCACGATGTGCTGTGAAAGCCGCGCGGGACCGCGCCGGCGGCCTCTTCGATCTTCACAGGTCAGCGGCGGGCAAAGGATCTCCAAGGATCGGTCGTCACGCCCGGCCCGTCACCCGGCTCTCAGCAGACTTGCGCGCATGACTGCGGCTCCCCCCGTCGACGACTGCCCGCCGGATCCGTCCGGACCGCCGGGAGGCCCCCGGCCGGACGCGCCCGCACCGGGCTCCGCGCGTGACCGGGAATGGCGGGGCGCCGTGGCGCGGTGGCTCCCGGCCGGCGTCACGACCGCGCTCATCGTGCTCCTGCTGGGGTTCTACGACGTCTCCGCCGCGGACACGGCCGCCTTCGCCGCCTATTTCACGTTGGGCGTCACGCTGCCGGGCACGCTCGTCGCCCGTGCGCTGCGGGGCGGCGGGCGTACGGCGGCCGAGGAGATCGCGGTCGGGACGGCGCTGGGATACGCGATCGAGGTGCCCGCCTACATCGCCGCCCGCGCCGCCGGGCAGCCGCTGCTCGTGGCGCTGTGGCCGGCCGGTACGTACGCGCTCTTCCTCGCCGTCCCCCGGCTGCGCCGGCACTGGAGGAGGGCGCCCGGTCCCCGCGCGCCCGTCTGGTGGTCGTGGTGCATCGCGCTGCTCGTGACATACCTGCTCGTCTGGAGCGCGACGGTCTTCCGGCTGTACGACGTCGCCCGGCCGGGGATCTGGGCCTCCGACCCCGACCTGATGTACCACCTGGCGCTCATCGGCGAAGTGAAGCACCACATGCCCCCCACGGTGCCCATGGTCGCGGGCGAGCCGCTGCACTACCACTGGTTCGCCTACGCGCACTTCGCCTCGGCGAGCTGGCTGACCGGGATCGAGCCGCTGATCCTGGAGACGCGCCTGGCGATCCTGCCGCTCATGATCGGGCTCGTCGTCCTGGTGGGAGTGGCCGGGCGGCGCGTCACCGGTTCGTGGGCGGGCGGGGCGCTCGCCGCCGCGGGCACGGTCCTGGTCAAGCCGCCGAACCTGTACCTGGGGCCGAACCGGATGTTCGCCTTCGGCGGCCTCGACACCACCTGGGACAGCTGCACCCAGGCGTTCGGGGCGTTCCTGTTCGCCGCCGTGGTCCTCCTGCTGCCCGGCCTGCTCGGGCGGGAGCGCGGCGGCGCCGGGCGCTGGCTGCTGTGGGGAGTCCTCATGGCCGTGCTCTCCGGGGCGAAGGCCGCCTATCTCCCCCTTCTCGGCGGGGGGCTGGCGGCGGTGATCGCGGTCGAGCTGGTCAGGAGGCGCCGGGTCCACGTGCCCGCCGTGGCGGCGCTCGCGACGACCGGGGTGTGCTTGCTGTTCACGCAGTTCGTGATGTTCGGCGGCAGGCGGATGGGAATGGCGGTCGATCCGCTCTACCACACGAGCCTGGCCTGGCGGGCGCTGACCGGCAGAGCGCCGGAAGCCGGGGCCTCCCCGGCCGGGGTGCTCGACATGACGGTGATCTACCTGCTGTGCTGGGCGGTGGCGCTGTGCGGGGTGTCCGTCCTCCTGACCCGGGCGCGACCGCACCCGGGGCCCGCGCTGCCCCTCCTGCTGGGGATCGGCGCCGGAGGCGTCGGCGGGACGCTCCTGTTCGCCTATCCCGGGCTGGGCCAGGTCTATTTCGTCATGGGGGCGCACCCCTGCCTGATGCTGGCCGCGGCGTGCGGGATCGTCGCGGCGGTACGGCGGGCGCGGCCCTCGCCCCGGGCGCTGGCCGCCGCGGTCGCCGCCGGGGTGACCGCGGCGTACGCGATCCCCGTCCTGTGCGACGTCCGGGTGCCGATATCGCCGGTACAGGACGACGACGTCCTGTACCGGCCGTACATCGCGCTGGTGCTCGTCGCCGCGGTCGCGGCCGCCGTCCTGTCCGCCCTGGCGGGGAGGGCGCGCGCCGGGGCCCTGGTGATCGTGATGCTCTCGGCCGTCAGCCTCCCCACGGACCTGCACACCCGCCTCCTGCCGGCGCTGGAGAAGGTCGTGCAGGAGGGACCCCGCCGGCCGGACCGGCCGGCCGGGGAGCAGGCGATGCCGCCGCGCGCGCTGGCCGCGCTGCGGTGGCTGCGGGAGAACTCGCGGCCGGAGGAGCCGGTGGCGACGAACGCCAACTGGGACGGGGGAGACCCGGTCACCCGCGAGAGCACGGGTTTCTGGACGACGGCGTACGCCGAGCGGCGGGTGCTCCTGGAGGGCTGGGCGTTCACGGCCGGGAACATGGAGCACTGGCGGCCGGGCCGGCCGGTGAGTGCGCCGTACTGGGACCGGGAACGGCTCCTGGCGAACCGGCGGGTCTTCGAGGACCCCTCGCCGTCGGCGGTCCGGCACCTGGCCGAGCGGTACGGGGTGCGCTGGCTCTTCGTCGACGAACGGCGGGCGGGGACGGGGGCGGGCGCGCGCCTGGCGGAGGCCGCGGTGCTCCGGTTCAGGTCGGGGGATTTCTCCCTGTATTCACTGCCCGCCGCCGCAGGGCAATGAATTCCTAAAGGAATGGGCGAGGCAGGGACGCTGGGAGGGCGCCCGCTGTTCACTGCACGCGTGAACTCCAACGACCTGAAGACGATCCCCTTCAACCGCACGCATCTGTCGCCGAACGAGCTCGGTTACCTGACCGAGGCGGTGGGGCAGGGCTCCACCTCCGGCGACGGTCCGTTCACCGGCCGGGCGAGCGCGCTCCTGGGGACGATGGTCGGCGGGGGCAGGACGCTGCTGACCACCTCCTGCACGCACGCGCTGGAGATGTCGGCGATCCTGCTGGACCTGCGGCCCGGGGACGAAGTGATCATGCCGTCGTTCACGTTCGTCTCGACGGCGAACGCGTTCGCCATGCGCGGGGCGGTCCCGGTGTTCGTCGACTGCCGGCCCGACACCCTGAACGTGGACGAGCGGCTGATCGAGGCCGAGATCACCCCGCGGACGAAGGCCGTCGTGGTCGTGCACTACGCGGGGGTGGCCTGCGAGATGGAGGAGATCGGCCGGATCGCGCGGCGGCACGGCCTGGCGGTGATCGAGGACAACGCCCACGGCCTGGGCGGCCTCTACCGGGGCCGGCCGCTGGGCTCGTTCGGCTGCATGGCGACGCAGAGCTTCCACGCGACGAAGAACGTGCAGTGCGGCGAGGGCGGTGCGCTGGTCCTCAACGACGCCGGCCTGGTCGCCCGCGCCGAGGTGATCCGCGAGAAGGGCACCAACCGCAGCCAGTTCTTCCGCGGGCAGGTCGACAAGTACCGGTGGGTCGACATCGGCTCCAGCTATCTGCCCTCCGACGTCCTGGCCGCGCAGCTGACCGCGCAGCTGGAGGCGTTCGGCGCGATCCAGTCCCGGCGCCAGGCGGTGTGGAGCGCCTACCACGAGGGGCTGGCGGACTGGGCGACGGCCGGCGAGGTCTCCCAGCCGGTGATCCCGGACGGCTGCGTCCACCCCGCGCACCTGTACTACCTGCTCCTGCCGGACCTGGACAACCGGCAGGCCCTGATCGCCCACCTCGCGGCCCGGGGGGTGCAGGCGACGTTCCACTACCAGCCGCTGCACGCGGCCCCGGCGGGGGAGCGGTACGGCCGCGCGGCCGCGGAGGGCTGCCCCGTCACCGAGCGGATCGCCGACCGGCTGGTCCGCCTGCCGCTCTTCGCCGACCTGGACGCGGCGGACGCGGCGCGCGTGATCGACGCCGTCCGGTCCTACGAGGTGGTGTGATGCGGATCCGGCAGTCCCCGCTGGAGTCGGCGCGGTTCGGGCGCTCGGTGGAGCGGCTGACCGTCCCCGCCGGGGAGCGTCCGCCGTTCTCCCCGGTCGGGCAGGCGCTGCTCGAATCGGCGGCGGACGTCGTGGTGCTGCGTTATCCGGCCGAGTACGTCGACTGGTTCGCGATGCTGTCCCTGCCGGGCCGGACCCCGCTGTTCGCCGGTTCCCTGACCTACTGGCGGCTGGCCGCCGGCCGGGGCAGCGGCCCGCAGGACGCGGACGGGCTGTGGACGGCGGAGCTGGACGACCCGGCCGCGGCCTCTGCGCTGGTCGCCGAGATCTTCGCCGAGTACGGCAACCACTACGCCGCCAACCCCCTGTTCGACGACTCGCTGGCGCTGGCGGGCTATCAGGAGTGGGCGGGCGCCTGCGCCGCCGGGGGCCGGTGCCTGGCCCTGTGGGGCCGCGGTCCGGGCGGGGAGCCCGAGGTCCTCGGCCTGGCCACGGTGGACGACGGTCCCGATACGGAGATCCTGCTCGCCGGGGTGGTCCCCGGGGCGCGCGGCCGGGGCCGCTACGCCCACCTGCTGCGGGCGGTCGAGGAGCGGGCGCTCGGCCGGGGCTCGGCCGAGGTGGTCATCTCCACCCAGGAGCACAACACCCGGGTGCAGAGGGCCTGGGCCCGTTACGGCTTCCGGCCCTCGCACGCCGTGCTCACCGTTCACCTTGTCCGGAGCGGGCTGCTGTGAAGCTCGCCGGGGCGAAGGCCAGGGAGCCGGAGCCGTCCTGCCGGGCCGGGAGGCCGACGGCGGTCGCCGCCCCCGTGTGCTCGCGGATCACGTAGGTCGGCCGCCCCAGCCCTCCGCCGTGGATGCGGCCGATGTACTCGCCGAGCACCCCGATGGAGATCAGCTGCGCCGAGGAGAAGATGGCGACCATCGAGGCGACGGTGGTGAACCCTGCCACGGTGGTGTCGCCCGTGACGAACCGCCACAGCACCAGCCCGCCCAGGATCAGCCCGATGACGCCGGTGACGAACCCCAGATAGCTGGCCATCCGCAGGGGGGCGGTGCTGTACCCCAGGAGCATGTTCACCGCGTGCCGTACCAGCAGGCGGGGGGTGTAGTTGGAGCGTCCGTGCTCCCGCTCGTTCATGTGCACCCCGACCGAGCCGACCTGCGCGGTGCCCCAGGACAGCGCCACGTCGATGGAGGCGTGCGGTCCCGACAGTCCCTCGAACCCGTCGCGCAGGCAGGTGCGGAAGGCGCGGAAGGCGCTGATCTTCTGCGCGTTCCTGACGCCGAGGGCGCGGGACATGCCCGTCTTCACCGACCGGGAGGCGAAGCTGCGCAGCAGCCCGTGCTCCTCCTGGTGCGCGATGCCGTACACCAGGTCCAGCCGGTCGCCTTCCAGCGCGGCCAGCAGCAGGGGGATCTGCTCCGGCGGGTGCTGCAGGTCGTCGTCCATGGTGACGACCACGTCGAAGGCCGCCGCCCTGATGCCCGCCACGAGGGCGTTGTGCTGCCCGTAGTTGCGTGACAGGCGGATCGCGCGCACGCCCGGGACCCGCCGGGCCAGCGACGAGGCCACGCTCCAGGTGTCGTCCGGGCTGCCGTCGACGACGAGGATCACCTCGTGGCGGGCCGCGATCTCCGGCAGCACGGAGACGAGCCGGTCCACCAGTGCGGGAAGAGTCTTCGCCGAGCGGTAACAAGGGACGACCACTGATACGGACATCTATATTCTCCCGACCATCGACTTTTAATCTTGATGGGCCTGTACGATTCTCAGGTCCCATTCGGAATAGTCATCACGATCACCGCGGGAGATGTCGAAGAATGACTGAAGTAGATGTGCGGACCACTCCCCGGGAAGGTTCTCCCAATCGAATGCGCGGTTTACCGCCGGTTCTCCGTGGACAGCGCATCACATACTTGGCGGGAGGTGTCATGACGGTCGCCTCCTATTTCAGTCTTCTTACCCTGGGATTACTCACATTTGAAGGAGGGGTCCCGTACCTTTTCCTGGTCGTGGTCAGCCACCTCTGCACGGTGGTGATCGTCTATCCGTGGTACCGGCTGGTCGTCTTCCGGGTCACCGAGGGGTCGTGGATCGCCGGATACCTGCGGTTCTACGTGGTCTGCCTGGGATTCCTGGCCACCTCGCTCGCGGGCCTGCCGATCCTGGTGGAACTGGCCGGCCTGCCGGTCCTCGTCGCGCAGTTCCTGATCACGGGCGCGGGCGCCCTGCTCGGTTACGCGGTCAACCGATCGTGGACTTTCCGGGCGCGCGCCAAGGTATAGCGTTGGCAATGGAGGGTTCGCCGACTCGCAAAACCGGCGGAGCGTTCCCTCGTCCCCCTCGGAGAATCTGAGTGCACGGCGGTCGCCACGGCTGATCGCGTTCTCGGATAAAGGGGATTTCACAGGGTGAAAGCACTTGTCCTGGCGGGTGGCAGAGGCACGAGATTGCGGCCGCTGACCCACACCTCCGCCAAGCAGCTGGTCCCCGTCGCCAACAAACCGGTCCTCTATTACGGGCTTGAGGCGATACGTGAGGCGGGGATCACCAGCGTCGGGATCATCACCGGCGACACCGGCGCCGAGGTCCGCGAGGCCGTGGGAGACGGTTCGCGCTTCGGGCTCGAGGTCACCTACATCCCGCAGCGGGCCCCCCTCGGGCTGGCCCACTGCGTGCTGATCGCGCAGGAGTTCCTGGGCGACGAGCCGTTCGTGATGTACCTCGGCGACAACTTCCTGATCGGCGGGATCTCCGACCTCGTCGGGGCGTTCCGGCAGGGCGGCTACGACGCCCAGGTCCTGCTGACGAAGGTCGCCGAACCGCAGTTCTACGGGGTGGCCGAGCTCGGTGACACCGGCGAGATCGTCGGCCTGCAGGAGAAGCCGGCCGTACCGCGCAGCGATCTGGCCGTCGTGGGGGTCTACTCCTTCTCCCCGGCCATCCACGAGGCGGTCCGGGCGATCAGGCCGTCCGCGCGCGGGGAGCTGGAGATCACCGACGCGATCCAGTGGCTGATCGACAACGGCCGCGCCGTGCACTCGCACATGGTGACCGGCTACTGGAAGGACACCGGCCGGCTGCAGGACCTGCTGGAGTGCAACCGCATGGTCCTGGAGTCGGTCGAGCCGGACAACCGGGGCACGGTCGACGGGCTGAGCGAGATCACCGGCCGGGTCGTCATCGAGCCCGGCGCCGTGGTGGAGAACTCCGTGCTGCGCGGGCCGATCGTGGTGGGCGCCGACGCGAAGATCCAGTCCTCCTACGTCGGGCCGTTCACGTCGATCGGGCCGCGCTGCGTCGTGCAGGACACCGAGGTCGAGTACTCCATCGTGCTCGACGACTCCTCCGTCCACGGGGTCTCGCGGCTGGCCCACTCCCTCATCGGCCGCAACGTCGAGGTGACCCGCGCCGAGGGCACCCCCAACACCTACGGGCTGATGGTCGGCGACCACAGCAGGATCCAGGTGCGCGCATGAGAATCCTCGTCACCGGAGGGGCCGGGTTCATCGGCTCCCACTACGTGCGGTCGCTGCTGCGGGGCGCCTACCCGGGCTTCGAGGACGCCCGCGTCACGGTCCTGGACAAGCTCACCTACGCCGGCAACCTCGCCAACCTGGCCCCCGTCGCCGAGCACCGCAACCTCCGCTTCGTGCGGGGGGACATCACCGACCTCGGGCTCCTGGCGGAGCTGGTCCCCGGCCACGACGTGATCGTGAACTTCGCCGCGGAGTCCCACGTCGACCGGTCCATCACCGGGGCGGGCGACTTCGTGACCACCAACGTCCTGGGGACGCAGCGGCTGCTGCAGGCGGCCCTGGAGAACGAGGTCCGCACGTTCGTGCAGATCTCCACGGACGAGGTGTACGGCTCGATCGCCACGGGCTCCTGGGACGAGACGCGGCCGCTGATGCCGAACTCGCCCTACTCGGCGGCCAAGGCGTCGGCGGACCTGTTCTGCCGGGCCTACGGCCGCACCCACGGCCTCGACGTGCGCGTCACCCGGTGCTCCAACAACTACGGGCCCCACCAGTACCCGGAGAAGCTCATCCCGCTCTTCGTCACCAACCTGATCGACGGGCTCCGGGTCCCCCTGTACGGCGTGGGCCGCAACGTGCGCGAGTGGCTGCACGTCGACGACCACTGCCGGGGCATCCAGCTCGTCCTGGAGAAGGGCTGCCCCGGGGAGATCTACAACATCGGCGGCGGCGTGGAGCTGACCAACCTGGAGCTCACCGAGCGGCTGCTGACGGCCTTCGGCGCCGGCTGGGACATGGTCGTGCGCGTCCCCGACCGGCCGGGCCACGACCTGCGCTACTCCGTGGACAGCGGCAAGATCCGGGCCATCGGCTACGAGCCCCGGGTGCCCTTCGAGGAGGGGCTGGCCGAGGTCGTGCGCTGGTACCGGGAGAACCCGTCGTGGTGGCGGCCGCTGGCGGAGCGGACCAGATGAGAGCGGACCAGATGAGAGCGGATCCGATGACGGAGACGGGGGCGCCGGCGCGCTGCCCGGCCGACCGGCTGACGGGCCTGCTCGTCTGCCCGTCCTGCCGCCTTCCCCTCGACGGTCCCGCCGACGGCCGGCTGACCTGCGCGGCCTGCGGCTGCGGCGGTCAGCGGCGGGGCGACCGGCTGCACTTCGGCGGGTTCGAGGAGACCGAGCTGCGCGACGACCCGCTCAACCGGATCAAGGAGACCGTCAAGCGCCGCTTCGGCCGGGCCTACCCGATGGCCATCCAGATGGTCTCGCCGGTCCTGCTGCGGCGCTTCGTGCGCCCCTTCCTGGCCGGGTTCGACCTCGACCGGCAGCTGGTGGCCGACCTCGGGTCGGGGACCAACCGCTACGACCGGCGGATCCTGTGCGTGGACGGGGGCGTCTACGACAACGTCGACCTGGTGGGCGACCTGCGGACGCTGCCGCTGGCCGACGCCTCCCTCGACGGGATCGTCAGCGTCGCCGTGCTGGAGCACGTCCCCGACCCCCAGGCGCACGTCGAGGAGATGTGGCGGGTCCTGAAGCCCGGCGGACGCCTGCTGTGCTTCGTGCCGTTCATGCAGCCCTTCCACGCCTCGCCGTACGACTACCAGCGCTACACCGCCCCCGGTCTGGCGGAGCTGTTCGGCCGCTTCGAGGTCGTCGGCACCCGGGTCGGCGCGGGGCCGACGTCGAGCCTGGTGTGGGTGCTGCAGGAATGGCTCGCGCTCGTGCTGTCCTTCGGCAGCACCCGGCTGTACCGCGCGCTGGTCCCCCTGATGTGGGCGCTGTCGCCGCTGAAGCTGGCCGACCACCTCCTCGCGCGCCACCCCGCCGCGCCGGTCCTGGCCAGCGGGTTCGTCATCGAGGCCCGCAGACCCGCCGGATGATCCCGGGCCGCGCCGCGGCGGCCGTACCCCCCTTCCCCAGAGAGGTTCCCCCACGATGCAAGGACTGAGCCGGCAGGAGCGCGGGTCCCGCTCCCGGTCCGCCGACCGCGGGCCGGACGCCGGGGGCGGCGCGTCCCCGGCGGGCCGGATCCGGATCAGTCCGGTGGCGGTGCTGGCGGTCGTCGCACTCTGCTACGCCGCCGCCCAGCTCCTGCTGGTCTCGCCGCGCTTCGCCCTCGAATGGGACGAGGCGGTCTACGCCAGCCAGTTCTCCGGCAACGGGGCGCCGATCGCCTTCCACGCCTCCCGCGGCTGGGGGACGCCGCTCCTGGTCGCCCCGGTGGTCGCGCTGACCGACTCGATCACGGTCCTGCGCGTGTACCTGACGGGCGTCTCGGCGCTGCTGCTGTTCGTCTCCTTCCGCCTGTGGCTGCCGCTGCGGCCGGGCTATGCCGTCCCGGTGGCGGCGGCGCTGTTCGCCGGCTGCTGGCCGGCGGTGTTCTACGGCGACGAGGCGATGCCCAACGTCCCCACCGCGCTGGGCGCCGTCGCTCTGACCGCTCTGGCGCTGCGCGCCGCGACCGCGCGGGGCGTTCCCGCGGGCACGGCGGTCACCGTGGCGGGCACCGTGGTCGTCGTCTCGCTGTTCCGCCCGACCGACGTCACGGTCATCGCCCTCACCCTGGCGGGGGCGCTCGCCTTCCTGCTGCTCTCCCCGGCGCGGCGGCGCGGCACGTTGATCGCGATCGCCGCGCTGGGCACCGGGCTGGCCGCCGGATGGGGGCTGTGGACCGCGGACGCGCTCCGCCGCTACGGGGGCGTCGCCGAGCGGCTGGAGAAGGCGACCGAGAACTTCGGGGAGTACCGCTGGCTCGGCGGGCAGCACCTTCGGGCCCTGGACGGGCCGGTGGTGTGCTCCTCGCAGGACACCTGCGGGCCCGTCCCGGTCGCCGGGGCCGTGTGGCTGGCGGTCTTCCTGCTCCTGGCGGCGGCCGGCCTCGCGTCGGCGCGCCGGCGGGAGCGGACGGCGGCCGGGCGAGGGGACGGCCTGACGGTGCTCGCCGTCCCCGTCGTGGTCGCGGCGGGCATCGCGGGCGCCTACCTCTACTACCCCAGCCTCACGCTGCCGCGCTACATGCTGCCCGCCTACGGGCTGCTCTCGATCGCCGCCGCCGCGGGCCTGCTCCGGTCGGCCGGGGCCCTGCGGCGGCGCACCGCACCCGCGTACGCGGTGGCCTGCTGCTGCGTGGTCGTCGGCGGCCACCTGTGGGTGCAGGCCTCCCAGCTGCTCGACAACGTCGGCAGGCTCATGCCGGGCCGCGCCCGCGACGTGACGGTGGCGGCCGACCTCAGGAGGCTCGGCCACGGCCGCCCCTGCCTGGTGTACGGCTGGCACGCCCCGCAGATCGGCCACTACCTCGGATGCGAGGCGGCCGGCACGCCGGGCGGTGAGCCGCTGCCGGCCACTCCGCGGCACGTCGCCGCCAAGGCGGCGGACGGGTACGCGGTGATCGTGGTCTACAAGGACGACGCGGACCGCGGCGCCCCCGACCTGGCCTCCTGGCCGAGGCACCGGCTCCCCGCCAGCGGCTGGTACGCCCGCGTCAACAACGGAGAGATCGACACCGGCGTCCCGCCGGGCCGGCCGTACGACGAACCCGGCCTCTGAACGCGCGCGGCCGCGTCCGGCCCGCCGTACCAGGCAATCCGACGTTCCCGGGGACTGTGCCCGGGGATTGAGAGGGGCTTTCCCATGCTGCAAGGTCTGAAGCGACGAGACCCCCGGCGAGAATCCGGAGCGCGTCCCCGGCCGCCGGCGCCGGACCGCGCCGGGCGCGCGGGCGATCCGGCGCCGCGGACCGGCGCGGTCGCGGCGCTGACGAGCCCCGTCGCCCTGCTGGCGGCCGTCGCGTTCTGCTACGCCCTGGCCCAGATCTTCCTGACCGGGCCGAGGATGGGGCTCGGCTACGACGAGACGGTGTACGTCAGCCAGTTCTCCCTCAACGGCAAGCCGGCCGGCTTCCACGCCTCGCGGGGATGGGGCACGCCGGTCCTGGCCGCCCCGGTGGTCTCGCTGACGGACTCCATCGTGGCGCTGCGGATGTACATGACGACCGTCTCGGCGGTGCTGCTGTTCCTGGCGTTCCGCATCTGGCTGCCGCTGCGGCCGGGCTACGCCGTGCCGGTGGCGGCGGCGCTGTTCGCCGCCTGGTGGCCGTCGGTGTTCTACGGCCACGAGGTCATGCCCAACCTGTACACCGCCCTGGGCACGGTGGCCCTGACGGGGCTGGCGCTGCGCGCGGCGGCGCCCGGCGCCCGGCGCAGGCCCCTGCTGCTGGCCGCGGTGGCGGTCGTGGCCGCCGTCCTGCCGTTCTTCCGGCCCTCCGACGCCATGATCGTCGCGGTGGCCGTCGGAGCGGTGACGGCGGTCATGCTGCTGTCGCGGGCACGGCGCCGCCCGGCGTTCCTGGTCGTCCTCGCCCTGGGCGCCGGGTCCGCGGTGGCGTTCGGGCAGTGGGTCCTGGAGGCGCTGCTGACCTTCGGGGGGATCCGCGAGCGGGTCGAGCTGGGCACCCAGAACTTCGGCGAGGTCCGCTGGCTCGTCGGCCACCACATCCGGGCCCTGGACGGGCCGACGCTGTGCTCGGGCCCGGTCGGCTGCGGTCCCGTCCCGGTCGCGGGGGTGGCGTGGCTGACGGTCTTCCTGCTCCTGGCGGCCGGGGGCCTGGCGGCGGCCTGGCGGCGAGAGCACCGGATCGCCCTGGTCACGGCGGTCGTGGTCGGCACCTGCATCGCCCTCGCCTATCTCTACTATCCGGCCTTCGTCGCCCCGCGCTATCTGGCGCCCGCCTACGCGCTGTGGTCGATCGCCGCGGCGGAGGGGTTCACGCGCCTGCTCGCCGCTCTGCGGCACAGGGCCGGAACCGCGTCCGCGGTGGCCTGCTGCGCCCTTCTGACCGGCGGTTACCTGCACGTCCAGAACGACTATCTGGCGGCGAACGTCATCCCGACGGAGCGCAGCCGCTCCGGCTACCAGCGCCTGGCGGACGAGCTCAGGAAAATCGAATTCCGGCGCCCCTGCCTGATATACGGATGGAACGCGCCGCAGGTCGCCTATCTGCTGAACTGCGAGGCGCGCAGCGCACTCAGCGGAAAACCGTTCCCCGTCACGCCCGACTACATTCTCGACCAGAGAATCAAATCCGGTTATCACATCATGGCGATATTCCGCGAGGACGTGGACATGAGCGCCCCCTATCTCCGGAACTGGCCGAGGCATCTTCTGACCTCGGGTGGCTGGTACGCCCGGATCAACCACGCCGTGCGGCCTCCCGCGCCCCCGAAGGCGGCCGGGAGGAAGGGCGCCCGCGGGCGAGTAAATTCGGAGCAAACCCCCCGCCCGTGATATATGGCCGCCGATAGATTCACATAATCGCGTCCGGTGATTCAAAAGAAAGGCGCGGCGTGTTCGTGGGGGGATACACGTGAGGAACTTCCTGAAGGCCGCGCCCGACACCCTGGGGTGCCATATCGGGTTCGGGGGACATCCCGATCCGCCGGTACGGCTGTGCGACGGGGCCGACGCGACCTGGACGGACCTGGACGGCCTCTCGCCGGACCGCCCGCTGCCGGGCAAGGGGATCACCCGGCTGCTCCTGCTCGCCAGGACGCCCGGCGACCTGCGGCGGGCCGTCCCCCTGGCCGGCGTGCTGCCCGACGTGCGCGCGGTCACGGTGGCCATCGCCGAATCGCCCGGCTGGCGGCCGGCGCCGGTGCCGGTCCTCGGCGGCGGCCGGCACTGGGAGGGACTGCTCGACCTGCGGACCCGCCGCCGGCCGGACGGCTCGTGGCGGATCGACGCGGACTTCGCCGTGCGGACGCCGGCGGGGGAGCTGCTGAAGGCTCTGTCCCGCGCTCTGAGCGGTCCCGTGCGGGGTGAGACGCCGGTGGTGTCCCTGGCCGGAGCCGGCTCCTGCCACTGGCGGCCGGGGGACCCCAACGTCGTGCTCGCCCCGGAGGAGGGCCCCGTGCCCGACCGGCGGGAGGCGACGGGATGCGACCTGCTGCTGAGGACCGTGGACGCCGCCTCGCCGCTCTGGCAGGACGGCGGCGTGGACCCGGTGGACCGGCCGGTGCCCGGCGGCACGCTCCCGGCCGGAGGCGGTTCCGGACTCCCGGCCGGGGGCGGTCTCGGACTCCTGGCAGGGAGCGGTTCCGGCGGCCTCGGCGGCGTCCCGCCCCAGGAGGGGCGGTCCCAGGGCGGGCGGTCCCAGGGCGGGCCTCAGGACGGGCGGCCTCAGGACGGGCCTCAGGATGGGCAGGGGCTCCCTCCGGCGCTCCGCGCCGACGACCTGCCCCCCGTCGACGAGACCTCGGTGTGCCCCGTCGGTTTCCTCGCCGACACCGACGGGCCGCCCGGCGAGCTGCGGGAGGCGGACGGCGCCTACGAGATCGTCCGGCGGGACCGGGTCATCACGCGCTTCCCCGCCTCCGGCGCCCTCACCGACGCGGACGTCGCCCGCCTGCGCGGGCTCCCGGGCGTGGTGGCGGACCTCGGCGGAGACCGGCCCGCGCGGACCGGGCTCGCGCACGCCGTCTGCGGCCTGGCCGCGGCGGGGGTGCCCGTGCTGACCGGCCCGGACGGACTGGGCGGCCGGTGGGCGGACGCGCTCGGTGCGGAGCTGGCGGCGCTGCTGGAGGGGTTCGACCCGGGGGAGCTGTGCGACCCCATGGAGCGCGAGCTGTTCAGCATCAGGTTGCGGCGCGCGGCGCTCGGCACGCACGGTGTGGCGGCCAGGTGGCGCGGGATCGCCGCGTCGCGGGGCCTGTGCCCGCCGGGCCCGCCGGCCGTCTCGGTGCTGCTGTGCACCCGGCGGCCCGAGCTGGTGGGGTTCGCGCTGGAGCAGGTGGCCCGGCAGCGCGGGGTGGAGACGGAGGTGGTCCTCTCCCTGCACGGGGTCCCGGCGAGCCTGCCCGAGGTGCGCGAGGCGACGGACGCCTACGGGGGAGCCCTCACCGTGATCGAGGAGGACGGGCGGCGCGTGTTCGGCGAGGTTCTCGACCGGGCCGCCCGCCGCGCCTCCGGAGCCCTGCTGGCCAAGATGGACGACGACGACTGGTACGGCCCGGACCACCTGTCCGACCTGCTGCTGGCCCGGCGGTACTCGGGCGCCGACCTGGTGGGGGTCGCGGCCGAGTTCTTCTATCTCGAATCCCTCGGGATCACCGTGCGCCGCCACTGCGAGTCGGAGCTGTACGCCGGGCACGTGGCCGGCAGCTCCATCCTGATCTCGCGGGAGGCCTTCGACGGCGCCGGAGGATTCCGCCCGATCCCCCGCACGGTGGACGGCCAGCTGCTGGAGTCGGTCGCGGCCGCCGGCGGCAGGATCTACCGCGCGCACGGCTTCAACTACATCGTCGGCAGGCGCCGCGTGGCCGGGCACACGTGGAAGGAACCGGTCAACACGTTCCTGTCGAGATACCGCCGGCAGTGGCGGGGGTTCTACGCCAACCCGCTGATGGAACTGCCCGGATCCTCTCCCGACGGAGAGTCCCGCGCCGCGGACGAGACCGCCATGGCGAGAAAAGGACACTGGTGATGCACATGCGTACTGCGAACCCGGACGCGGCGCCCGAACCCCGGATCCGGATGAACGACTTCGGCGCCCTGTCCCCTCCGGCGCTGGGCGCCTGGACTCCCCGCCGCAGCGTGAGCATCGTGATCCCGGCCTACCGGTCCGACGAGACGCTCCCGCTCACGCTCGCGAGCCTGGCCGGGCAGAGCTATCCCGCCCACCTGACGGAGGTCGTCGTCGTCGACGACGGGGAGGGCGAGCCGCTGAGCCTTCCCGAGTCGGCGCCGGAGAACACGCGGGTCGTCCGGCCGGAACCCGGCGGCTGGGGCATCGCCAACGCCTTCCACACCGGCGTGCTGGCCGCGGAGGGGGAGGTGGTGCACCGGATCGACGCCGACCTCGTCCTGCAGGCCGAGCACGTCGAGGCGCAGATGCGCTGGCACCACCTGGCGGGCTACCTGGTGGTCCTGGGGCACCTGCGGTTCAACGACTACGACCCCGCGTCCCTGACCGCCTCGGAGGTGCACGCCGCCGTCGTCGCGGGCACCGTGGGCAAGCTCTTCGACGACGAGGGGACGCCCCAGTGGACCGAGGCGAAGTGGGATGAGACCGCCGACCTGCGCTGGGCCGGGCTGGACGTCTTCCGCCTCAACGTCGGCGCCACGGCGTCCATGACGAAGGAGCTCTATCTGAGCGCCGGGGGCATGGACACCTCGCTGGCGCGCGGATCGGACACCGAGATCGGCTACCGCCTCGCGCAGGCCGGCGCGGTCTTCGTCGCCGACAGGGAGTCGCACTGCCGCCATCTGGGCAGCTCGACGGTGATGCGCCGGCAGAACGAGGTGCAGCGTTACACCCAGCCGTACATGGCCGAACGCATCCCCTACCGCCAGTACCGCTCGCCCAAGGGCCCCAACCGGCGCTACGCCGTACCCAAGGTGGAGGCGGTGGTGACCGCCGGAGGGTGCTCGCTGGAGGATGTGCGGGCCACCGTCAACGGCCTGCTGGGCAGCTGGATGTCCGACGTCCGCGTCACCCTGGTCGGCCCCTGGGGCCTGCTCACCGACGAGCGCCGCTCCCCGCTGGACGACCCGCTGCTCGACCTGCGCCTGGTCCGGGAGACCTTCCGGGGGGAGGACCGCGTCCGCTTCGCGGAGGAGGCCGGCGCGACGGCCTTCCCGTCGCCGTTCCGGTTCACCTGCCCGGCCGGGTGGGTCCTGGAGCCGGAGACGCTGGGCCGGCTGGTGGGCTTCGCCGAGGAGCGGGCGCTCGGCCTGGTGTCCCTGGTCGTGGACGAGCGGCAGGAGCCGGTGGCGGCCCGGCTGGAGCGCACCGCCGCCCTGTCGCGCGCCCGGCTGCTCGTGCGGCCGGGTGAGGACCTGGAGGAGGTGGTCCACCAGGTCTCCGGCACGGTCTGGGAGGACGGGCGCCGGTGGGGGATCATGCCCGCGGGCGACCCCGACTCCACCGCCGAGGACGGGCTGGAGGCCCAGGCGGAGCGCTGGCGCAGGCGGGCCGAGAGGTGGGAGGTCCGGGCGCTGCGCTGGAAGGAGAAGGCGCTGGCCATGCAGATGAGGGGACTCGACCCGGTGGCGGCACGGAGCCTGCGCCGGGCGGTCGGCAAGGGGCTGCGGCTGGTCAGGGCGGCCGGGGGCCGCAGGACCGGTGCGGCCGGAACCCGCGACCGCCGATCCGGAGGATGAGCCATGCCGCTGATCAGCGTCATCGTGCCGATCTACAACGTCGAGCGCTACCTGGACGCGTGCCTGGAGTCCCTGGCCTGCCAGACCTGGCAGGACATCGAGGTCGTCATGGTCGACGACGGCTCACCCGACGCCGGTGCCGCGATCGCCGAGCGCCACGCGGCGCGCGACCCCCGCTTCGTACTGGTGCGCCGGCCCAACGGCGGTCTGGGCGCGGCGCGCAACACGGGGCTGCGCCGGGCCCGGGGGGAGTTCCTCGCCTTCCTCGACGGCGACGACATGCTGCCCCTGCACGCGCTGGAGACCATGGTCACCACCCTCATGGAGACCGGGTCCGACTTCGTGGCGGGGAACGTGCACCGCTTCAGCGGGCGGGGCGTACGGCAGTCGCCGATGCACCGCGAGGTCTTCGCCCGCGCCAGGCGGCGCACCCGCATCGCCGACGACGACCTGCTGATGCGCGACCGCCTGGTCACCAACAAGCTGTGGCGGCGCTCGTTCTGGGACGGGCACGGGTTCGGGTTCCCCGAGGGCGTGCTGTACGAGGACATCGTGGTCGCGCTCCGGGCGCACTTCCTCGCCGAGGCCGTGGACGTGCTTCCCGTCCCCGTCTACCTGTGGCGGGAGCGGGAGGGCGAGCAGCTGTCGATCACCCAGGACCGCGCGCAGGTCAAGGGCGTCGAGGACCGGTTCACCGCCGTGCGCACGGTGCGCGCCTTCCTGACGGAGGAGGGCTTCGCCGAACACGTCCCCGTCTGGGACCGCACCGCCCTCGACCACGACCTGAGCGTCTTCCTGACGGCCCTGCGGCGGGGTGACGAGGCCTTCCGGCGGCGCTTCGCCGAGCTGACCGCGGCCTATCTCGACGAGGCCGGTCCCGGCGTGCCGGCCGCCGTCTCCGCCGCCCGCCGCGTGGCCTGGCACCTGGTACGGCAGGGCCGGCTGGACGACGCGGCCGAGGCCGTCGCCTGGGAGCGGACGGCGGAGGCGCAGGCCGTGCGCCGGGGCGCCCGCTACCACCTCGACGCCCCGGTACCGGACCTGCCCGCGGCGGCGACGCGCCTGCGCGGTGACCTGACCCTGCTCCAGCGCCTGGACGAGGTGCGCTGGGAGGACGGCCGCCTGGTGGTCGAGGGGCGGGTCACCCTGCGCTACCTGCGCCCGACCCAGCGCGTGCACCAGCAGGTGTTCGCCACGCTGGTGCAGTCCGGCACCGGACGGCAGGTCCGCGTCCCGGTCACCGCGATCCAGGCGGGGTCGATCGGCTCCCCGCGGCACAGCCGCAAGCGGCGCGACTGGGGCGGCTTCCGCCTCGTCGTCGACCCCGCGAAGCTCGACGGCGGGCGGGCCTCGACCTGGCACGTCGAGCTGATGGTGCTGCACCGCGGCATGGTGCGGCGCGAGCGGCTGCGCGGGAACGCCTGCGGCGCCCACGAGGCGTGGCCGGGCGTGCGGGTGGTCGCCGAGCAGGACGACGGGGACTTCGCCCTCAGGGTCGAGCCGGAGCGGCTGCGGCTGACCGGCCGGTCGGTGGAGGCGGGCCGGATCCGGCTGACCGGCACGGCCCTGACCGGCCTGACCGCGCCCGCCCTCGAACTGGTCCCCGGGCCCGGGGGCTCGACCCTGTCCTACCCCGTCCACGGCGGGGACGGGGCCTTCCACGCCGAGATCGACCTGGCGGACGTGCTGCCCCGGCGTGTCCCCCGCCTGACCCCCGGCGGTCCCGAGGCCGCGGCCCTGGACACGAGGACGGAGTGGCGGATCCGCTTGGTCGACGGCGGGAGGGTGATGCCGATCGCCGACGATCTCGTGCCGTCCCGCCACGCGGAGGGCGGCCGCGAGATCATCGCGGGGCCCTCGCCCGCGGGCGAGCTGACGTTGCGCGTGCAGCCCCCGGCGGCCGTCGTGGAGCGCGCCGAGTGGTCGGCCGACGGCCGGTTGCTGCTGGCCGGCGGGTTCACCGGCACCGGAGGGGCGCCGGTCCATCTCGTCGCCTCCTGCGCCGACCGTCACGACGAGCGGCTGTTCCCCGTCCACTGCGACGGCGCCCGCTTCGAGGCGGAGATCGCCCCCGGCGCGGTCCACTCCCTGGCCGGGACGCTCCCGCTGCCGTCGGGCAGATACCGGCTGGCCCTGCGGGCCCCCGACCGCGAACTCCCCCTGGAGGCCTGCGGGGCCGTACAGCACCGCACACCCGTGCGGACCTTCGTGCTGGAGGCCGACGAGGCGGGGAACGCGCTGCTCACGGTGGACGGCGACCTGACGGAGGAGGAGCGCGGCGCGGCCAACCAGCGGGAGCTGCGCACGACGCACTACGCGGGATGGCGGCGCGAGCCGCTGCGGCAGGCGGTGCTGTTCGACAGCTTCTCCGGCAGGCAGTTCTCCGGCAGCCCCAGGGCCGTCTACGAGGAGCTGCGGCGCAGGGGCGCCGAGCTGGAGTTCCTGTGGGTCGTCCGCGACGGGCAGGTCGAACTGCCCTCCGACGTGGCGCCGGTGCGCCTGCAGGGCAGGGAGCACTACGAGGCGCTCGCCCGCTGCCGCTACGTCGTCACCGACACCGACCTGCCGATGTGGTTCGAGCACCGGGAGGGGCAGGCGGTCCTGCAGACCCGGCGCGGCTCCCCGCTGCGGCGCGTCGGGTTCGACACCGGCGGGGCCCGCCGCGGTCTGCCCGAGGCGCACGAGGAGCTGATCAGGCAGACCGCGACGTGGGACTACCTGATCTCGCCCAGCCCTTGGTGCACGCCGATCCTGAAGGAGGCCTTCGCCTTCGGAGGCGCGCTGCTGGAGACCGGCTCCCCGCGCAACGACGTGCTGGCCGGTCCGGACCGGTGGGAGAGGGCCGCGCGGGTCCGGGAGCGGATCGGCGTGCTGCCCGGAAGGAAGACGGTGCTGTACGCCCCGGCCGCGCGGCGGGAAGCCGTCGACGGCAGGGGCCGGCGCCGGTTCGACCTCCGACTGGACCTGGACCGCATGCGTGAGCGGCTCGGCCCGGACCACACCGTGCTGGTGCGCCGGCACCCCGACGTGGTCGACATGGCGTTGCGGACGGGTGACGGGTTCGCCGTCGACGTGTCGGCCTACCCGGACGCCGCGGAGCTGTACCTCGCCGCAGACGTGCTGGTCACCGACTACTCCTCGGCGATGGCCGACTTCGCGGTGACGGGCCGGCCGATCCTGCTGTACGCCTACGACCTCGAACAGCAGCGGGAGGAACGGGGCTTCTACCTCGACCTGGAGACGGAGGCGCCGGGCCCGCTGCTGCGGAGCACGGAGGAGGTCGTCGCCGCGCTCCGCGGGCTCGGCGAGGTCGCCGCGGAGTACGGGCCGCGGTACGCCGACTTCACCGCCCGGTACTGCGCGCTCGACGACGGGGGCGCCGCCGCGAGAGTGGTCGACGCGCTCTTCACCTGACCGGGCGCTCTTCACCTGGCCCGGCGGTCTTCACCCGATCCGCGTACATGACACCGGGAAGCCCGGAGCCTTCGAGGCTCCGGGCTTTCGCGTCGTACGGCCGCGCGGAGTCATGGAGAGGACGTGGGCGACCGTCGGCGTCCCGCGCGGGAAGGTCGGCAAGTCCTCCGGCCGGTGTGCCGCTTCGTCAAAGCAAACCGCCCGACCGGCCCTGGTTGGTCAAGAACTGGCATGGAGACCTTCCAGTAGTTACAGAGCGTCATTGATGGTGGGCTGTGCGTCGCCATGCTGGCATGCATGAGGGCCTACTCGTTGGACGACGTTCACGCCACACGTAAGCGCAGAGACTCCTGGTGGACGGTTTTCCTCGTCGACCCGGTGGCCTGCAGGCTCACCTTGCACGTCGCCAACCACACGGCCGTCACGCCGAACGGGCTCACCCGGTTCTCCCTCGTGCTCGGCATGGGATCGGCGATCTGGTTCGCGGCGGGACAGCTCGTGGCGGGGGCCGCGCTGTTCTACCTGAGCTTCATGGTCGACTGCATGGACGGGAAGATCGCCCGCCTCAAGGGGACGGGGACGGCCTTCGGTCTGTGGCTCGACTACGTGGGCGACCGGGTCCGGGTCGTCCTGTGCGCGAGCGGCCTGGCGTTCGGCCAGTACGCCGCCACCGGGGACCTCGTCTACATCCTGCTGGGCGCGGGCGTCGCGGTGCTCGACCTGTTCCGCTACGTGAACGCGCCGCAGATGAAACGGGTGCGCGAGGTGGTCAGGGAGAGCCGGCCGGCGCACCACACCGGCCCGGTGGAGACCGCCCCCGTCGCGACGGACGAGATCTCCGTCAGCCCGGCCGACATCTCCTCGGTGCTGAACGAGGCCGACTCGCTGATCGCGGCCTCCTCGTCCCGTCCCCGGGCCGTGCTGATGATCATGGGAGCCCACCGCAGGCTCGGCCGGTTCCTGGCCCGGTACAGGGTGCGCAGCCACCTGATGAGCGGCATCGAGTTCCACGCCGCGGTGTTCGTGGTCGCCCCGCTGCTGGGGTCCTGGGCGCTGCTGCCCGTCTCGACCGCGGCGGGCGCGCTGCTCCTGCTGAACGAAGTCTTCCTGATCTACCGACTGTGGCTGTTCGCCCGGACGGCGCCCTCCGCGCCGATCGCGCAGGACGCCCAGCGCATACCTGTCTGACCGACTCTCCACGGGGGTTCGTTGTGATGCAGTCCGACCGTCCGATCTTCGTCATCGGCTGCCCGCGTTCCGGCACCACGATGCTGCAGCTCATGCTGCACTCGCACCCGCGCATCGGGGTGCCGCCGGAGACGCGGTTCGTGATACCCGGCTACTACCGCCGGTTCGTCTTCGGCGACCTGCGGGAGGAGGTCAACCGGCGGCGCCTCGGCCAGTGGATCGTCACCGACAAGGACACCAAGTTCAAGGAACTGAAGATCGACGGTGACCGGTTCGTCGAGGACGTCGTCGCCGGCCCGCCCACGCTGGGCTCCGCCATCGGCATCGCCTTCCGGTCCCACGCCGAGCAGTTCGGCAAGGCCCGCTGGGGCGACAAGCGGCCGAGCTACTACCACTACGTGGACGTGCTCCTGCGGCTGTTCCCCGACGCCCAGTTCATCCACCTGATCCGGGACGGCCGGGACGCGGTCTCCTCGCTCAAGGAGATGCCCTGGTACACCAAGGACGTCTTCCACGCGGTGAACAACTGGGCCGAGGCCATCGACTTCGGCCGCCGCCACGCCAAGAACCTGCCCGCCGACAGCTACTACGAGCTGCGCTACGAGGACCTGACGGCCGACCCGGAGACCGAGCTGGCCAAGCTGTGCGGCTTCCTCGGCGAGGAGTACGACCCGGTGATGAGCGAGCCGTGCCACGTGGCCCGGCTGGCCATCCCGCAGAACCGGTCCTGGCACCTGAACACCCACGGCGAGGTGACCACCTCCCGGTCCGGCTCGTGGAAGTCGAGGCTGGAGCCGTGGGAGGTCTCCCTCTGCGAGACGGTGCTGGGCGAGCGGCTGACCGCCAACGGCTACGAGCTGAGCGGCGCGCCCAAGGCGGACAAGGCCCACGTCGCGGAGGTGTCCAAGGCCGCGGCCAAGCGGCGCGCCGCCCGCCGGCGCAAGGACCTGCGGGACCGCATCAACCGGTTCCGCGAGCCGGGGCCGGTGGCCGCGCAGCTCACCACCCGGCAGCTGGGCGAGCTGGCGAAGGTCTGATCATGGCATCCGACCGTCCGATCTTCATTCTGGGCTGCCCCCGCTCCGGGACGACGCTGCTGCAGCTCATGACGCACTCCCACCCCCGCATGGCCATCCCGCCGGAGACCCGGTTCATGGTGGCGGCCTACCAGCGGCGGCTGCAGTTCGGCGACCTCGACGACCAGGCCCACCGCCGCGAGCTGGCCGAGTGGATCGTCGGCCGCCGGCAGTCCCGCTTCTACGAGCTGAGGCTGGACGCGGCCAAGGTGACCGAGGAGATCGTCGAGGGACCCCCGACGCTCGGCTCGGCGCTGGGCATCGTGCTGCGCGCCTACGCGGCCAGGTTCCGCAAGGAGCGCTGGGGCGACAAGCGGCCCTCGTACTTCCAGAACGTCGACGTCCTGCTGCGGCTGTTCCCCGACGCCCAGTTCGTCCACCTGATCAGGGACGGCCGCGACTGCGTGGCCTCGCTGAAGGAGATGCCCTGGTACGACGGGAGCGTGCACAGCGCCGTCTCGGTGTGGGCCGAGGCGATCGACTTCGCCCGAAACGGCGCGGCCAAGCTGCCCGCGGGCAGCTACCACGAGCTGCGTTACGAGGACCTGACCGCCGACCCCGAGACCTCCCTGCGCGGGCTGTGCGACTTCCTCGATGAGGACTTCGACCCGGCGATGTGCGAGCCGGGCAAGGTGGCGCGCCTGGCCGTACCCGCCCGCAAGACCTGGCACGACCGCACCCGGGGCGAGATCACCACCTCGCGGGCCGGCTCCTGGAGGGACCGGCTGACCCGGCGGGAGGTCTCGCTGTGCGAGACCGTGCTCGGCGAGCGGCTGCAGGCCTACGGCTACGAGCTGAGCGACGCCCCGAAGGCCGAGACCTCCCAGGTCCTCGCCTACGAGCACACCGCGGCCCGGCGCAAGCTGGCCCGCGTCAAGCGGGTGACGCTCGACCGGCTGGTACGGCTGCGCGAGCCGAACCCGCTGGCGGCCAGGCTCACCGACGGCCAGATCGTGCTGGCCGGGGTTCCCCGCCCCCGTCACGAGCCGCCCGTCCCGGTCGCCTGACCCGATCGGCCGGACGGGGAGTCCTGGGGCCGAGGGCGGTACGGCGGTGCGTGGTGGGCCGGGTGTCCCCCACCCGTGGGGCGGGTCGGTGGCAGGGCGGGTGCCGCCCACCCGGGCGGCGTCGCAGGGCAGCCGAGTCTGTGCCCGGGCTGCGGCGCCCGCCGGTCCCACCCGGGCGGGCGCGACGGCCGGACCGGGCCGGGCCGGGTCAGCGGACGTACTCACCGGACACCTCAGCGGACGACGTGCTCGAACAGGGCCTCCCAGCGGTCCAGGACCCGTTCCAGCCGGAAGTCCCCGGCGTGCGCGCGGGCGGCGGCGCCGAGCCGTCGCCGTTCGGCGGCCGAGGCCATCAGCCCGCCCAGCGCCGTCGCGAACGCCTCCACGTCGGCCGGGGGCACCAGCAGCCCGGTCCTGCCGTCCACGACCAGTGAGCGGACCCCGCCCGAGACGTCGAACGCGACGGCGGGCACGCCGTGGGCGGCGGCCTCGGCCACCACCAGCGGCAGCCCCTCGTGCTCGCTGGACAGGGCCAGGACCGATCCGGCGAGGTACTCGGCGCTCATCTCCGCCGCGGGCACCGCCCCCCGGAACACCATCTGCCCGCCCACCCCGCACGCCAGCGCGTGGGCGCGCAGCCGTTCCCGCTCCTCCCCGTCGCCGATCAGGTGCAGCTCCCAGTCCTCGGCCACGTCCTGGCGGGCCAGGGCGAAGGCCGAGATCAGCCGGTCGAAGCGCTTGACGCCCTCCAGCCTGCCGACCCCGATGACCCGGCTGCCGGCGGGGTCGGCGGCCCGCGCCGGCCAGACGGGCAGCGGGTTCGGGATCGACCAGGTGTTGGGCAGCCGCGCGTGCTCGGAGAACAGCCACGCGTCGTCGTCGCTGACGAACACCGCCTTCTCCAGGCCGCCGTAGTGCCGCCGGACCGATCCCAGGTGCCAGGAGCCCCGGGCGTGCCGGTAGGAGCCGTGGTACTGGCCGATCGGCAGCAGGTGCCCGGGCAGCAGTCTCTTGAGCCGGGTCACCGCCCCCGGCGAGGTCATCACCGCGAATCCCGGTTCCAGGCGGCCGAAGAGCGCCGCCAGCCGCCGACGCTCGCGCCACAGGTCCAGCCGGGAGAACTTCCCCCGGCCCATGGGCGTGCGGTGGATCACATGGTGGGCGTAGCCCGGCCGCTCCACGTAGCGGAAGGGCCGCTCGGCCCGGTGCAGCCCGACCACGTGCACCTCGTGCCCCCGCCCGGCCAGCCCCTGCGCCACGGTGTGGGTGACCCGCTGGATGCCGCCCAGGGTGTCGGCGTCCATGCAGGCGAACAGGACCGTGCTCATCGCGACCACCCGATCACGCAGGCGAACGGCACCGTGCTCATCGCGGCCATCCGAACATCGCGGGCCGGGCCGGGCGCCGTACGGGCGGCGGCGGGCCGTACGGCGGGGCGGACGGCAGGGCGGCGGGGCCGAAGAACGCGTCCACCACCATGGCGCTGGCGTGCCCGCGCTCGTCGGCGCACCACATCTCGCGGAACGCGGCGTACTTGTCGGCGAAGGAGGACGACAGCTCCTCCAGGTCGAGCAGCGCGTAGACCAGCTCCCGGGTGGTGGTCAGGCACGGCCCCGGGGCGATGGCGGGCAGGTCGTGGTAGACGCCCCGCTCCAGGTGCCGGTACTCGTCCCAGTCGTCGATCAGGAACAGCATCGGCCGGCCGGTGACGGCGTAGTCGCACATCACGGAGGAGTAGTCGGTCAGCAGCGCGTCCGAGGCGAGCATCAGGTCGTTGATCTCCGGATACGACCCGGCCGGGCGCACGAAGTGGCGCAGCCGCTCGGGCACCCGGTAGCGCTCGACCGGGTGCGGGCGCAGGACGACCACCCACTCACCGGCCAGGGCCTCGGCCATCAGGTCCAGGTCGGCCCGGACCGACTGGCCCGAGAACTTGGCCTGGTCCCGGTAGGTCGGCGCGTAGAGCAGCACCTTGCGGTCCGGCGGGATCTCCAGGCGGTCCCGTACCCGCTCCACCGCGGCCGGGTCGCCGTGGACGAGCACGTCGCACCGGGGCGAGCCGAACCTGAGCACCGGGCCCGCGTACTCGTTCGACGGGACGAAGATCCGCTCGAACTCGGCGCTCGGCGCGACCAGCGCGTCCCAGCGCGCGACGGCCGCCCGCCACTGCGCGCGCGGCCCCGGGAAGTCGGCGCGCAGGTCGGGCGAGTTGAAGCCGATCGACTTGATGCCCTGGCCGTGCCACGTCTGCAGATACCGGGTCCCGGGCGGTTTGGGATAGTCCAGCGGCAGGCCGTGGCTGTCCACCCAGTAGCCCGCCCTGGCCATCGTCCAGATGTAGCGCCAGCTCATCCGGCGCACGAGCGTGGCGTCGGAGGGGAAGTTCCTCCGCTGTCTGGCGACCGACCAGACCGCGCGGATCGGCGTCCCGCGCCTGCGGAGCTCCTCGTAGACGTACCGCGGGCTGCCGGTGTAGCCGGCGCCGACGTCGGACTCGAACAGGGCCAGGTCCATGCGCCGCGGAACGACCCTGATGAGCCCCTCGTAGACGCGCAGCTTCAGGGCCGGGGTGCTCAGCCTGCCGACGAGCCGGGTCCTGGTCCGCAGCAGCCGGGGCACCCTGCGGAGCAGGCCCTCCCGCCGCCAGGACATGCGCAGGACCGCGGCCGGTCCGTCGGCGCTGATCGTGATCGTGTGCCGGGGGACGGCGGCGGTGAGCGGCGCGGACGCCGGGTCCACCAGCAGCGGGTCGGAGGTGGTCCGCCCGCCGGGACGGACGATCACGATCTTCGGGTCGCGGTGGCCGCCGGAGCCCAGGCGGCCCCGGCGCAGTCCGGCGAGGTCGAGGCTCACCCGGCTCAGGAGGCCGCCGCCGGGCTGCTCGCGCGGCTTCAGCGGTATCCGGTCGGGCCCGATCTGCAGGAACGCCTTCCAGCCGGGCACGGCCGGCAGGACCCCGAACGGGTCGTAGGTCCGGATCGACAGGGTGAGCCGGGCCCCCTCGCAGGCGACCTCGGCCTCGTGGCGGAGCCGGGCCGCGCTGAAGGGCAGCTCCGCCATCCGCAGGGAGGTGATCTCCATCCGCGGGTCCGGTTCGGCGCCCCAGTACGTCCGGCCCTCCCGCCGTACGGCGTGGCGCGGCGCGGCCCTGGGCCCGTTGAGGGACCGGGCGGCGGCGATCAGCTCCTCGACGCGGCCGTCGAGGATCAGGTGGCAGCAGACCCGCGCGACCGGCTCCAGGCGGTCGATCATCGCCGGGTCGATCTCCGCCAGGTACGGCCCGACCTCGGCGACGAACTCCTCGGCCCAGGCCCGGTCACGCGCGGGCAGCGGGTTGAGGTAGACCCGCAGGTCCTGGCGGAGGAAGCGGTGCTGGCGCTCGGGCACCAGCTCGCCGCGCCCGCGCTCCCGCAGGGCCCCGTCGCTGAGGCGGGCCGCCCTGACCCGCTGCCGGAGGTTGTCCATCTCCGTGAAGCGCTGCGAGATCGACGTGCGGAACTCGTCGGTGGCGCGGGCCCGGTGCCAGAGGTAGACGGTCCACGGCACCACCGCGAACCGGCGGGCGAGGCAGTACAGCTCGGCGGTGAACAGGTGGTCCTCGAAGTGCAGGTCCTCCCTGAACGGGATCCGCCGCAGCAGCCCGGTCCGGTAGAGCTTGTTGGTGGCGAAGGAGTCCAGGAACATCTCCGGCTCCTCGGCGATCCCCTCGACCGTCCTGCGGCGGGTGAACAGGGCCGGGTAGTACCGCCTGCTCTTGCGCGTGGCCTCGGAGAACCGGGAGATCTGCGCGGTGACGAAGTCGGCGCCGGTGCGCTCGATCTCCGCGAGCAGGCTCTTGCAGGCGTGCCGGGTGAGCCGGTCGTCGCTGTCGAGGAACATCGCGTACGGCGCGCGGGCGGCGGCCACCCCGTCGTTGCGCGGCGCCCCGCAGCCGCCGCTGTTGCCGGCTCTGCGCAGATAGCGGACGCGGGGGTCCTCCCGTTGCAGGGCGAGCACGACCTGTTCGGTGTCGTCGGTGCTCGCGTCGTCCACGACGATCACTTCGACGTTGCGCAGCGACTGGTCCAGCACCGACCGCACGGCCCGGGGGACTCGCGCGGCGTCGTTGTAGGTGATGACGATCACGCTGCAGTCGGGTGCATTGATCACGGGCTCTGCATGCCCTGGATAAATGCAGATTTGTCCGTCTTGTCAAGCGTTTGAGGGTTATTTACGGTTTCCGGACGGATGTCCGCCAGTCTCCCTGCGAGGTCCGCGCACGGGCAGCCGCCCGCACCCTCCGGACCGGGACGCGGGCCCGCAGACCGGGCAGCCGGGCCGGGGCGGGTGCCGGATCCACACGTGGTGGTCGGGCGCGATGAGGTTCACGCCCACGACGGCTCCGACGGCGGGCCCCGGCACCCCGGTCACCAGGGAGATGACGGCGTGGGCCACGAGCTGGCCGGAGATCCCGGCCGAGACGGCCGTGGCGCCGGGACCGCCGAGCTCCACCGGGAGGCCGGGCCTGCGCCTGAGCGCCTCTCCCGCGGCGAGGCACTCGTAGCAGGCGCCCCGTCCGCGCGCGAACGTGCCCACGGTGACCAGCGGGCCGTTGTAGCCGCCGCCCGCCCAGGGCACGCCGGCCCGGGCGCAGGCCCGGTTGGCCCAGATCCTGATGCCCTGGCCGCGGGGCTCGTCCGCGCAGAGCGCGAGCACGTCGCACCCGTCGAGCAGGGCCGACAGCTCGCTCTCGCTCCCCACCCGGCGCCGCTCGCCGGTGATCTCGATGTCGGAGTTCACCCGGCGCAGCGCCACCACGGCGGTGGCGGCCTTCGGACGGCCGATGTCGCCCTCGGTGTACAGGGCCTGCCGGTTGAGGTTCGACAGCTCCACCAGGTCGGCGTCCACGCAGTGGATCCGCCCCACCCCCGAGGCGGCCAGCGCCCAGGCGGCGTGGCTGCCGGTCCCGCCCAGTCCCAGGACCACGATCCGGGCGGCCTTCAGGCGGAGCTGGGCCTCCCAGCCGTGCTCGCGCGGGGTGAGGTCGACGCGGCGGAAGAAGGCCTGGCTCCTGCCGTACCGGATGCGCTCCCGCTCGCCGATCTCGGCGGGGACCCGGGCGGAGGCGTCCTCGAGGTGGCCCGAGGCGATCAGCCGCGTCACGACCTCGCGCGCCGCCGCCTCCGCCAGCCGCGGGAACGACGCCCGCACCGCCGCCACGACCTCCTCCGTCGTGCGGGTGCCGTCCATCAGGGTCAGGGCGGCCCACGCGACGCCCTGCGGATCGCCGATCTCGGTGGCCAGCCCGTAGATCTCACCGCCGATGCGGACCGTGCCGTCATCGAACCTGAAGGGGTGGTGCCCGTCCTTGACCCGCGGCAGCAGCATCGGCCCGTCCCTCCCCGGAGAAAGGCGGGCGGGATGTGCCATCCCGCCCGCCGGACATCGCCTGTGCCTTCAGGCCTCGGACTGGTTGAGGCCCGTCGTCTCGCTTTTGTCGAGCCGTCTGATCGTGATCAGAACCTGGGCCGGCTCCCGGGGTTCGGGAGCCGGTGTCGCGTCGTTCTGGGGCGGATCCATCGTGCGCCTCCCAACGTCCGGCGATGTACGACAGATCATCACCTGCCGGTCCGCCGATCAAGACCCGCCGGTGCGGCGCAGGAGGGCCCGGCGGACCAGCCAGGCGAGCAGGGTGACGGCCGCGACGGCGGCGACCAGCGGGGCGACGCGCTTGAGCAGGGGGATGCCGGCCACCTCCAGGAGGTCGAGGGCCTCCTCCTCGGGGGTGCGGGAGGTGCGGGCGGTCCCGCCCGGATGGGGGTCCTGGCCGCGGATCTCCTCGGCGTCGCCGGGGGCGGGGACCACGGTGAGGGAGACCGGGCGCGAGGGCTCGGGGGGCTCCGGGGGCCCGCCGTCCCCTGTGGAGGGCACCAGGGACCCCTCCCGGGAACCGGAGGGCTCCTGCGCGGGGCCGGCGGGCACGACCGGGGTCAGGGGGGTGACGTTCGCGGGCCCCGCCGCGGGCTCGGCTCCCGGGCCCTCCCCGAGCAGGTCGGAGAGGTTGGCGGCGAATCTGTCGATCAGCTTGGCGCCGACCTCGGCCATCACGCCCCGGCCGAACTGGGCGGGGCGCCCCGTCACGTTGAAGGTCGTGTCGACGGTGACCCGGGTGGCGGAGCCCTCGGGGTGCAGGCGCGCGGTGACCGTGGCGCCGGCCGTCCCCGAGCCCCGCGCCTCCTTGCCCGCGGCCTTGATGGTGAGGGAGTGGGCGTCCTTGTCCACGTCCTGGAAGGAGGCGTCGCCGCGGTAGGTGACGGTGATCGGGCCGACCTTCACCTTCATCCGCCCGGTGAAGGAGTCGCCTTCGACGGTGTCGAGCGTGGCCCCCGGCAGGCAGGGCGCGACCCGCTCGACGTCGAGCAGGACCGCCCAGGCCTGCTCGATCGAGACCGGGACCGTGAACTCGTGCTCGAACCGCATCGCCATCGATTCGCTCCTTGTCGGTCGGTGGGACAGTCCGCCGTCCCGCGACGCCGTTTCCGCGAGGCCGTTCCCGGAACGCCGTCCCGGGACGCCGTTTCCGCGACGCTGTGATGCCTGCGACATTACGGCGACGCACGGTGAGGTGACCAGAGCCCGCCGGCCGGTGCCGGGTACCGGCCGGCGGGCTCGTGGATCAGGCGCCCGTGGATCAGGCGCCCGTGGGTCGGGCGCTCACGGATCAGGTGCTCGCGGCCCGGACGGCGCGGTAGGTCAGCACCCGGGCCAGGTGACGGCGGTAGTCGGAGGTGGCGTGCAGGTCGGCCGGGGGCGAGGTGTCGTCGGCCGCCTCGCCGCAGGCGTCCCTGACCGGGTCGTGGCCGCCGTTGGAGGCGCCGTTCCCGTCCGGCGCGGGGGAGGGCGCCCCCCGCAGGGCCGCCTCCACGGCCGAGGCCCGCACCGGGGTGGAGCCCATGTTGGTCAGGCCGACCCGGGCCTCGGAGATGGCGCCCCCCTCGGTCCTGACGGCGGCCGCCACGCCGACGATCGCCCAGGCCTGCGCGGTCCGGTGGAACTTCTCGTAGTGGAAGCCCCACCCGGCGCCGAGCTTGGGCACCTGGACGCCGACCAGCACCTCGCCCGGATCCAGGGCGGACTCCAGATAGTCGACGAAGAAGTCGGACGCGGGGATCTCCCGCTGGCCGCCGGTCATCCGGGTGACGAAGACGCAGCCCAGGGCCAGCGCGACGGCGGGCAGGTCCCCGGCCGGGTCGGCGTGGGCCAGCGAGCCGCCGAAGGTGCCGCGGTGCCGTACCGCCGGGTCGGCGACCGTGGCGGTGGCCAGCGCGACCAGCGGGACGTGCTCGCGGATCACCGGGGAGCGCATCACCTCGTCGTGCGTGGTGAGCGCGCCGATGAACACGTGGTCGCCCCGGTCCTGCACGCCGTGCAGCTCCGGCAGCCGCCCGAGGTCGACGAGCACCGACGGGTAGGCCAGCCGCAGCCGCAGCAGCGGCAGCAGGGACTGACCCCCGGCCAGGACCTTGGCCTCCTCGCCCGTGGTGGCCAGGACGTGGCAGGCCTCCTCCAGGGACGCGGGCCTGACGTAGTCGAACGCCGCCGGGATCATCGCTCGCCTCCTTCGGCCTCGGTCGGTCCCGCCCACCCGGCGGCGGCGCCGCCGCTTTCGGAGATCGCCCGCCAGATCCGCTCCGGGCTGCAGGGCATCCGCACGTCGCGCACGCCGTACGGCCGCAGCGCGTCGACGACGGCGTTGACCACGGCCGGGGTGGCGGCGATCGTCCCCGCCTCGCCGACGCCCTTGACGCCGAGCGCGTTGCTGGTGGCGGGGGTCTCGGTCCGGTCGGTGACGAACTCGGGCAGGTCGGCCGCCGACGGGATCAGGTAGTCGGTCATCGTCGTGGTCAGCAGGTTGCCCTCGGAGTCGTAGACCGCCTCCTCGAACAGGGCCTGCCCGATGCCCTGGGCGATGCCGCCGTGCACCTGGCCCTCGACGATCAGCGGGTTCACCACGTTGCCCACGTCGTCGACCGCCACGTACGAGCGGATCTTCGTCATGCCGGTCTCGGTGTCCACCTCGACCGCGCACAGGTGGGTGCCGTGCGGGAAGGAGAAGTTCTGCGGGTCGAAGGTCACATCGGCGTCCAGCCGGGGCTCGAAGCCCTCCGGCAGGTCGTGCGCGGCGAAGGCGGCCAGGGCCAGCTCCTGGATCGTCTTGCCCGCCGAGGTGCCGCGCACCGAGAACGTGCCGCCGGAGAACTCGATGTCGTCGGGGGAGGCCTCCAGCATGTGCGCGGCCAGTTTCCTGGCCCTGTCCTTCACCTTCTCGCAGGCCTGCAGTACGGCGACGCCGCCGATCACCAGCGAGCGCGAGCCGTAGGTGTCCATGCCCTTGGGGGCGACCGTGGTGTCGCCGTGCAGCACCGCGACGTCCTCGAACGGCACGCCCATGGCGTCGGCCGCGATCTGGCTCCAGGCCGTCTCGTGGCCCTGGCCGTGCGGCGAGGTGCCGGTGACGACCTCGACCTTGCCGGTGGGCAGCAGGCGGACCGTGGCGTGCTCCCAGCCGCCCGCCCCGTAGCTGAGGCTGCCCAGGACGCGGGAGGGCGCCAGACCGCACATCTCGGTGTAGGTGGACACGCCGATGCCGAGCTGGACGGGGTCCCGGCGGTCGCGCCGGTCGGCCTGCTCGGCGCGGAGCTTGTCATAGCCGAACAGGGCCAGCGCCCGGTCCGTGGCGGCCTCGTAGTTGCCGGAGTCGTAGGTCAGACCGGCGATCGTGGTGTAGGGGAACTCCTGGTGGGTGATCCAGTTGCGCCGCCGCACCTCGACGGGGTCCATGCCCAGCTCGTGGGCGAGTTCGTCGACGGCCCGCTCGATCGCGAACGTGGCCTCGGGGCGGCCCGCGCCGCGGTAGGCGTCGGTGGGCATCTTGGTGGTGAAGACGCCCGTGCAGGTGAAGTCGTAGGCGTCCATCTTGTAGATGCCGTTGTACATGAACGCGCCGAGGATCGGGATGCCCGGCGTGACCAGCATCAGGTAGGCGCCCATGTCGGCCAGCAGGTCCGCCCGCATGCCCCGGATGCGCCCGTCCCGCTCGGCGGCCAGGGTGATCCGCTGGAGCTGGTCGCGGCCGTGGTGCACGGTCAGGTTGCCCTCGGAGCGGGACTCGGTCCACTTCACCGGCTTGCCGAGCCGGCGGGTCAGCAGCAGGCAGAGCACCTCCTCGGCGGTGACCTGGAGCTTGGACCCGAAGCCGCCGCCCACGTCGGGGGCGACCACCCGAAGCAGGTGCTCGGGGATGCCGGTGGTCAGCGCCAGCATGACGCGCAGGACGTGCGGGATCTGCGTGGAGGAGTACAGGGTGAAGGCGGTGCCGTCGGTGGTGGCCACCACCGCGCGGGGCTCCATGGCGGTGGGGATGAGCCGCTGCTGGACGTAGGTGCGCTCGATCACCACGGGGGCGTCGCGGAAGGCGGCCTCGACGTCACCGCCGGAGAACTTCCAGGTGAAGGACCGGTTGCCGGCCTCGTGGACCTTCGGGGAGCCCTCGGCCAGCGCCTCGGTCATGTCGAGCACGGGCTCCAGCGGCTCGTAGTCGACCTCGATCGCCTCCAGGGCGTCGGCGGCCTTGTAGCGGTCGGTGGCGACCACGCAGGCCACGGCCTCGCCGACGTAGCGGACCTCCTCGACCGCCATGGGCGGGTGGTCGGGGATGACGATGTCCTCGGTGACCGGCCAGGCGCACGGCAGGCTGCCCTGCTCGGCCGCGAAGTCCCGGCCGGTGTAGACGGCGGCCACGCCGGGCTGGTTGCGCGCGGCCGAGGTGTCCACCCGGGTGATCCGCGCGTGCGCCATCGGGCTGCGCAGGAAGGCCACGTACAGCATGCCGGGCAGCTGGATGTCGTCGGTCCACAGCGTGCGGCCGGTGATCAGCCGGGCGTCCTCCTTGCGCCTGCGGGCCCGGCCGATCTCACGGCCCGGGTCGGGGGAGCCGAGCCGGTCGCTCTCGGCGATGCGCCGGGCGACCATCCCGGCGTCGATCTGCTCGGTCATGAGGTCCGCACCCCCTCGCCCGACATCTCCTGCGCGCCGCGCCGTACCGCCCTGACGATGTTGCAGTAACCCGTGCACCGGCACAGGTTGCCTTCGAGTCCCCGGCGGATCGCCTCGTCGGACGGGTCGGGATCGTCCTTGAGCAGGTCGACGGCGGCCATGATCATGCCCGGGGTGCAGTAGCCGCACTGCAGCGCGTGCTCGGCGTGGAAGGCCTCCTGCATGGGATGCAGCCTGCCGTTCCGAGCCAGGCCCTCGATGGTGACGACGTCGGACCCGTCTGCCTGCACGGCCAGGACGGAGCAGCTCTTGGCGCTCCTGCCGTCGAGCATCACGGTGCAGGCGCCGCAGTTGCCGGTGTCGCAGCCGACGGGCGTCCCGGTCTTGCCGAGCCGGTCCCTCAGGAGATGGACGAGGAGGAGGCGCGGCTCGACCTCCTCCTCGTAGACGATTCCGTCGACGGTGACGGTGATTCGGGGCATACGTCCTCCAAGGTGCACCCGCGGGGGGGATAGGAGAAGTGAGAGCCGACAAACGTGAACGTACGCCCCTGTTGTTCGCGGTCAACCCCCCGCGGCCAGATGGGCGGCGGGCTCGATGACCGGGGGGTTGTGCCGGGAATGATCCCCGGCCGCCCAGCGGAGCGGGACCGCCCCGCGGACGTGGACGACCTCCTCCACGTCGAACCCGACCAGCCGCTCCGCCCCCGGTACGCCGCCCGGATCCCAGTCCACCCGCGCCCGGCCGGTCAGGTGCAGGGCGTCACCGGTGTCCCACCCCAGGAAGAGCAGGCCGCAGCGCTCGTCCAGCTCCAGGTTGCCGAGCGTCATGTACATCGAGTTGCCCAGGTAATCCGGCCAGACCAGCCGCCGGGCGCCGGCCGTCCGCACGAACCCGGGGTCGCCGCCCCGGTGGGACACGTCGGCGCCGAGCCCGCCGGCGCGGGTGGCGACGAAGAACGTGTCCGCACCGTCGATCCACGCGCGCTGCCCGGCGGTGAGCGCCCCGGAGACGTGCGCGCCGCCCGGCACCGGGGCCGCGTCGGCGCCGGGCGTCCTGGACCGGATGTATTTGGGGCAGTTGGCGTAGACCTGTTCGGTGCGGACGACGAGCCGGTCGCCGTCCCTGCGCGCCCTGCCGTTGATCCGCATCCGCCGCCGGGTCGCGGGATCGATGGCGAGCATGCCCACGTCGTGCTCGTCGTCCCGGTCGTCCGGGTCATGCCCGCCGTCCCGCGCCACACCGTCGTACGGCCCGCCCGCGGCCGTGCCCGCCGCGGCGCCGAACAGCCCGGCCAGCGGGTCGTGCGGGCCGGGGAGGGCGTCGATCACGACCGTCCGTTCGTCGAGGGGCCCGGCGAACCCCGTGGGACCGGTCAGGGGACCGGCCCAGATCCGGCCGGAGGCGTCGGCGGCCCCGACGACGAGCATCCGCTGTGCGCGCAGGAACTCGCCCGCCACCGGCGGGATCTCCGGCCGGGTCCGCACCGATCCCAGCTCGCCGGCCCGCGGCACCCCGGCCCGCCGCTGGACGGCCGCCTCTCCTTCGTGCCTCATGACGTGTCCCTCCCGCCCGTCGCCGGTCTAGAAGAAGCCGCAGGTGGGCGCGCCGGGGGTGGGGGCCGTCAGGCCCTGCGCGCCGGCGGGCGCGTAGATCTCCAGCCGGATGCCGTCCGGGTCCTCGAAGAAGACGCCGCCGGAGGAGGCGCCCTCGCCGTGCGGGACGACGCCGTCGTGGTGGAGCGTGGCCCCGAGCTCCCGGATGACGGTCTCGGCCCGCCGTACCGCCTCGATGTCCGGGACCTGGAAGGACAGGTGGTGCAGGCCCGGCACGCCGGTGGCGAAGCGGCCCTCGCTCTGCTGCCACAGGGTCAGCACGAGCGTGCCGTCCTGCCCGAGGAAGGCGTAGCGGCGGCCCTGCCCGGCCGACTCCCCGACGATCTCGAAGCCGAAGACCTTCCGGTAGAAGTCCTTGGAGGCGTCGAGGTCGGAGACGTTGAGGCCCACGTGGCCGGTCTGAAAGCTCATCCTGGTTCTCCCGTCGCGCTTTCTAACGGCTGAATCCGTTAGACGTCGTGACGACAGACTAACGGATTCAATGCGCTATGTGCATTAGAAGACAGTGATCTGCATCACTGTCGGATGAGCGGCCGCATCACTTCTCGCCGAGGGCGACCACGACCTCCTCGGCGGTTCCGGTGGCGCTCGCCGGGTTCTGGCCGGTCACCAGCCGGCCGTCGCGCACGACGTGCGGCTCGAAGTCGGGGGCCGAGGAGTGCAGGGCGCCGCGCTCGGTGAGGGCGTCCTGCAGCAGGAACGGCACCGTCCCGGTGAGCCCGACCGCCTCCTCCTCGGCGTTGGTGAAGGCGGCCACACGCCTGCCCGCGACCAGGTGGGTGCCGTCCGACAGGGTGAGGTTCACCAGGGCCGACGGGCCGTGGCACACGGCGGCCACCACCCCGCCGTTCTCGTAGACGGACCGGGCGAACCCGGCGAGGTCCCGGTCGCCGGGGAAGTCCCACACGGTGCCGTGGCCGCCGGCGAAGAAGACGGCGTCGTAGTCGCCCGGGTCGAGGTCCGCGACGCGCGGGGTCTTGCGCAGCCGCTCGCCGTACACCTCCAGGAACTCCTTCTGCACGGCGTCGGCGGGGTCGTAGCCGTCCTGCGGGGGCTCGCCGCCCGCGACGCTGGCCAGTTCCACCTCGAATCCGGAGGTACGGAAGACCTGCCACGGGTGGGCGGCCTCCGACACGTAGAACCCGGTGCTCCGGCCGGTCTCGCCGAGCCGGTCGTGGCTGGTCAGGATGGTGAGAATGCGCTTGGTCATGCATCGAGCATCACCGGTGCGGAGGCATCGGAGCAAATAGCCGAGACTATCCCCAGGTATCAGAATTGCGATGGGAGAACCGGCGGATGGCCGTATCGCTGGACCTGCTGCGCACCTTCCTGGCGGTGTACCGCACGGGGTCCGTCACCGCCGCCGCGCACACCCTGGGGCTGGCCCAGCCGACGGTGAGCGCCCAGGTCAAGGCGTTGGAGGCGGTGCTGGAGCGCCGGTTGTTCGACCGCCTGCCGCGCGGGGTCGCCCCCACGGCCGCCGCCGACGAGCTGGCCCGGCGGCTCGCCGGGCCCCTCGACGCGCTGGCTGAGGCGGTCGGCGCCGATCTGGACCCGCAGGCGCCCGGCCGCGCCGTCCACCTGGGCGGGCCCGCCGAGCTGATGTCCGCCCGCGTCATGGGCGTGCTCGCCCCGCTGATCGCCGGCGGCATGCGGATCCGCGTCGAGCTCGGCCTCGCCGACGACCTGCTCGACCTGCTCGCCGCCGGCACCCTCGACCTCGTCGTCTCCGCGGTCCGCCCCCGCCGCCGCGGCGTGCACGCCACCCCCCTGCTGGACGAGGAGTTCGTCCTGGTGGCCGCTCCCCGCTGGGCCGGCCGCGCGGCACCCGCGGCGGATCAGGGCGGGGCCGGCGGTGCGGAAGCCTCGGTGGATCAGGGCGGGGCCGGTGGGCGGCGGGCGGGTGCCGGGCCGGGGGCTCCGGACGCGGCCCGGCTGGCGGGGGTGCCGGTGGTCGCCTACGCCGAGGACCTGCCGGTCATCCGGCGCTACTGGCGGACCGTGTTCGGAACCCGGCCGGTCATGTCCGCCGCTCTGGTGATGCCCGACCTGCGCGGGGTCCTGGCCGCCGTGGCGGCGGGCGCGGGGATGTCGGTGGTGCCCCGCTATCTGTGCGAGGAGGAACTGGCGGCCGGGACGCTCGTCCCGCTCGCCGGGCCCGAGCTGCCGCCGATCAACACCCTGTTCCTCGCCGTCAGAGAGGGGGCGACGGCCCAGCGCGCGGTCGCGGCCGTCCACGACCACCTGCTCCGCTGGGGCAGGCGGTCCACCGCGCCCGGCGGTGAGGCGGTGGAAGCGAGCCCGAGAGCGTGAACCGGAGACCGCGAGCCCGGCGGTCGCGGCAGTGGTGGTCGCCGGCCGTGGCCGTGCCCGAAGGCCCCGGTCCGGCGGTCAGCGGGCCTTGTGCTGGTGGTAGTGGCGGGCGGCGCGGGCGCGGTTGCCGCAGCCGACCGAGCACCACTCCTGGCGGGCGTGCTCCTTGACGAAATAGAGCACGCAGCGCGGGGCCGGGCAGGTCCGCAGCCGCTCGCGCTCGGGACCGGCCAGCAGGGCGATCGCCGAGGCGGCGAGAGCGGCGCGGATGCGCGGCGACCAGGCGGCCTCGGTGGCGGGGACGGTCCTGGCCACCGGCGCGCCCGCGTCCGGCCACTCCAGGCGCGGGGCCAGCGGTACGGCCAGCGCGGCGGCGTTGACCAGGTCGAGCGATTCGGCGAACCCCGGGAGGCGGTGGGCGTCGGCGCCGCTGGCCGGGTCCGGCGCGACGGCGCGGGCGAACAGGGCGCGCACGGCCTGCCGCAGCTCGACCACCTCGCGGCGCAGATCCTCGGTGGCGGTGAACCCCGGGCCGATCCCCAGCCCGGCGGCGTGCTCGCGGGCCCAGGCGGTCATCCCCGCCACGTCGGACAGCGTGTCCACCGGACCGCTCCGCGTGGCGCGGACGGTGCTGACGAACTCCAGGGCGAGCATCCTGCGATTCTAACGCCTGGACCCGTGAGACCGGTCGCGGAGCGCGGCCGGTCTCACTTGCGCCGGATCGAGCGGGCGATGATGGCGACGAACCCGGAGAAGGCGAGGCCGCCGAGGACGACCGGGAGCATGACGATCGGTCCCAGCCCCGGCACGGTGATGAACAGGATCCCGACCGTGATGAACAGGGCGCCGCTGAGCAGGGCCATCCAGTCCGTGCGGTGCCAGCGGCTCCGCACCGGCACCGGGCCGGTGGAACGCGGGTCAGGCCGCACGGGTCACCTCCACGTCTCCGACGCCGGCCTTGACGGTCAGCACGATGGTCGCCACCTCGCCCGCAGGGGTCACCTCGGGCTCCAGCACCTTCTCGTGCCTGACGTCCGCGCCGCCCTGCACCGAGTGGTCGATCTCGACGTCGCCGAGCTTGGCGTATCCGGTGACCTCGGCCCTGACGGTCGGCGGCAGGATGACGCTGATCTGGCCGACCGACACCGACGCCTCGATGACCGTCCGCGAGCCCGGCGCGAACGTCAGGTCGCCGAGGTCCAGGGTGCCCTCGCCGACGCCCACCGTGTAGGTCCCGGCGATCTCCGACGTGGTGGCCGGCGCCCAGTCGTAGCTGCCGAACTTCTTCGGAATGTCGCTCATGGCGGACCCCGCGATCAGGAGGAGGGACACGGCGGTGCCCGCCGCGACCAGGGCGGCCCCCCGCCCGAACCAGGCGGCGACCAGGAGCCCACCGCCGATGGTGATGAGCATCGCGCTTCCGACGACCGTCATGTTGATCGAGCCGGAAGCGGACTGGACCGCCATGATGACCCCTCCAATGATCATGGCCAGGAATATCGTGATGGTCCCGATGAAGGCCCGCGGCTGCTTCGGCCGGGGCTGCGGCGCCATCCGCCGGCCGTACTCGGCGAGGTCGTAGGGGATCTGCGGCGAGGGCCCCCGGCGGGGGTCCAGCGGCCGGTAGGGGCCGTACGGGGCGAAGGGCTCGCCGGAGGAGTCGTACGAGGGCGTGAGCCTCGGCTGGGCTCCCGGGCCCGGGTGGGGACCGGCGGGGGAGGCCGGATAGGGATCGCGGGGACCGGAGCCCGGCTCCGCGGGCGGCACCCGGGGACCGCCGTCCGCCGGCCCCGAGGGCGGCCGGGCGGCGAGCCTGTCGCGCGCCGCGGCCATGCGGGCGTGCGCGGCGGAGATCGCCTCGTCGACCAGCCGGCTCCGCTCGGCGAGGTCGCGCTCGGCTGCGGTGAAGCGGCTGTCGGCACCCGGAGACGCGGGGCCCGGCGACGCGGCGATCGGGGAGCCGGCGTCCGGGCCTGCGGCCTGCGGCGGGGCGGATTCCGACGCTGCGGCCGGGGAGCCGGCGTCCGGGCGTGCGGTCTGCGGCGGGACGGGGCCCGGCGGCGGAGGGATGTACGGCGGCATCGGCGGGGGCGGGGCGCCCGGGCCCGCGAGATGCGGATATGCGGCGTGCGGGGGCGCGGGCGGCGGGAAGCCGGCGGGGTCCTGCTCCGGATGCCCGGCCACCGGCCGCGGGGCCGCCGCGGGACCGGTGCGGCGCGCGCTGCGCAGCCGCTCGGGCAGCGTCCTGGCCAGGGCCAGCAGGTCGACGCCGCGGGCGTGGGCGGTGAGGAGGGCGACGGCGAACACGGTGCCCACCACGAGGGTGGGCGTGCCGAAGTCGCCGGAACTCAGGTTGATGACCAGGCCGAAGGCGAAGACGCCGGTCAGCAAGGCCATGACGGTCTCGGCGTCGAAGTCGCGCCGCGTCCACTGCTCCATGTGGCCGGGAGCGCCGTCGGGCTCCCGCATCAGCAGGAACGCCGCGATGTAGAGGATGACGCCGACGCCCGAGGCGAGCACCAGCATCGCGAAGCCGACGCGGAAGAGCACCGGATCGACCCGGGAGTAACGGCCCAGGCCCGCGCACACCCCCGTCAGGATGCGTCCCTCACTGCTGCGGCGGAGCCTGCGCTCCTCGCCGGCGGCGACGGCGGACGGCGGGTCGGGCGAGATGCTCGCCGGGTCCTGGGGGCTCCCGGTGTCGGTCATGTTCTCATCGTGGCCCCTCTCCCGGTCCGTCCGCATCCGGGACACCCCTGAGTCGTCCCCGATGAGGGGGGTCGTTCTCAGGGGTGCGCCAGGGGAAGTCCCGATGCGCCGGGCCGCCGGGACGTGTGACGATGACGGAGTTATGGCTGACCGACAGACGTCGCGCGGACCCGCCGCGGACAAGACATCCAACGACGCGGCACCCGCGACCTCCGGGGGCACCGACCTCCTGCGGCTGATCAGGCCGGTGGAGGGACGGCTGGTGGCCGGCGTGGCCCAGGGCGTGGCCGACCAGCTCAGGCTCGACCCGGTGGTGCTGCGGCTGGCCTTCGTGCTGCTCACGGTGCTCGACGGGATCGGCGCCGTGGCGTACGCGGCGCTGTGGATGTTCACCCCGCGCGCGCCGTACGAGGGCAGGGAGCCCGGACGCGACTGGAGCCAGATCGCCGCCTACGGCGCGATCGCCCTGGCGCTGATGGCCCTGGGCTGGCTCACCGGCGCCTCGGCCGGCGGGATCGGCGCCTGGCCGATCGCGGTCGGCGGGATCGGTTCGCTGATCCTGTGGCAGCAGGCCGACCCGGACCGGCGGCGGCGCTGGATGGACTCGACGGTGGGGCAGGCGCGCAAGAACTGGGTCCGCACGATCGCGGGCCTGGTGCTCGTGGTCGTCGGCGCGATCGGGTTCCTGGCCCTCAACGACGAGCTGGGCAAGGCCCAGCCCGGCTTCGTGTTCACGCTCGTGGTCGTGGGCGGCGTCGCGCTCATCGCCGCGCCCTGGCTGGCGGGGCTGTGGAAGGAGCTCCAGCGCGAGCGGCGCGAGCGCATCCGGCAGGAGGAGCGGGCGGAGTTCGCCGCGCACGTGCACGACTCGGTGCTGCACACGCTGACGCTGATCCAGCGCAACGCGCAGGACTCCCGCGAGGTGATGAGGCTCGCCCGCTCCCAGGAGCGCGAGCTGCGCAACTGGCTGTACCAGCCCAAGCAGGACGCCGACGCGTCGGTGGCCGCGGCCGTACGGCGGGTCGCCGCCGAGGAGGAGGACGCCCACGGGGTGCCGATCGAGGTCGTCTGCGTGGGAGACTGCCCGTTGACGCCTGAACTGTCCGCAATGATGCAGGCCGCACGCCAGGCGATGGTCAACGCCGCGAAATACTCCGGCTCACCGGCCGTCTCCGTCTACGCGGAGGTGGAGCCGGGCGAGGTCACCGTCTTCGTCCGGGACCGGGGCGTCGGTTTCGACATGAGCGAGGTGCCCGAGGACCGGATGGGGATCCGCCAGTCGATCATCGGGAGGATGGAGCGCAACGGGGGCAGCGCCCGCGTGCGGACCGAGCTCGGCGAGGGTACGGAAGTGATGTTGACCATGAAGCTGGAGAGCTCGTGACCCTCGGGCCGCGGGCGGCGGGGGCGTTCAGCGAAGTGAACGAGGATCGGTGAGGAAGCACATGGGCAACGTCAGAGTCCTGATCGTCGACGACCACCGGCTGTTCCGCTCCGGGGTCCGGGCCGAGCTGGGCGAGTCCATCGAGGTGATCGGCGAGGCCGAGGACGTGGAGTCCGCGGTGAAGACGATCGCCGAGCTCCAGCCCGACGTCGTCCTGCTCGACGTGCACATGCCCGGCGGCGGCGGCCAGGAGGTCCTGCGCCGCGTCCTGGGCTCGGGCTCACAGGTCCGCTTCCTCGCCCTGTCGGTCTCCGACGCCGCCGAGGACGTCATCGGCGTGATCCGGGGCGGCGCCCGGGGCTACGTCACCAAGACGATCAGCGGCCGCGAGCTCACCGACGCCATCCGCCGGGTGGCCGAGGGCGACGCGGTCTTCTCCCCGCGGCTGGCCGGGTTCGTGCTGGACGCCTTCGCCTCCACCGAGGCCCCGCCGATCGATCCCGAGCTGGACTCCCTGACCCAGCGCGAGCGCGAGGTCCTGCGGCTGATCGCCCGGGGCTACGCCTACAAGGAGATCGCCAAGGAGCTGTTCATCTCCGTCAAGACCGTCGAGACCCACGTCTCGTCCGTGCTGCGCAAGCTCCAGCTCTCCAACCGCCACGAGCTCTCCCGCTGGGCCACCGCCCGCCGGCTGGTCTAGCCCCGGCGGCCCCGGACCCGCGGCGGCACAACGGCCAGGTGACCTTCACGACCATGTACGGCGCGCATCTCGTGTGCGAATCTGCGGAATATGGGCCGTGACGTACCCGCAATGGTGTTCAGCCGGGAAGACCGGAAACGTTACCGGGACAAGATCCATGTCTGTCTCGACGTCCTCGCGCAGATGCTCAACGACTCCCGCTTCGACTTCGAGCAACCGAAGGCCGGGCTGGAGATCGAGCTCAACCTGGTGGACGAGCGCGGCGAGCCCGCGATGAAGAACGCCGAGGTGCTGGCCGCCATCGCCGAGCCCGACTGGTCCACCGAGCTGGGCCAGTTCAACGTCGAGATCAACGTCGTGCCCGAGTCCCTTGAGGGGGACGGCGCCGCGCGGCTGGAGCAGGGCGTCCGGGACCGGCTCAACCGCGCCGAGGAGCGGGCGCGCACGGTCGGCGGGCGGATCATGATGATCGGCACCCTGCCCACGCTGCGGGAGGGCGACCTCAACGAGGGCACGCTGTCGGCCAACCCGCGCTATCACCTGCTCAACGAGCAGATCTTCGCGGCCCTGGGCGAGGACCTCCACCTGTTCATCGAGGGTGAGGAGGTCCTGGACACCTACGCCGACAGCATCGCCCCCGCCAGCTGCACCAGCACCCAGCTCCATCTCCAGGTCAGCCCCGAGGCGTTCGCCGCCCACTGGAACGCGGCGCAGACCATCGCGGGCGTGCAGGTGGCGGTGGCGGCCAACGCGCCGTTCGCATTCGGCAGGCGCCTGTGGCAGGAGACCAGGATCCCTCTGTTCCAGCAGGCGGTCGACACCCGCACCGTCGAGCTGAAGGCCCAGGGCGTGCGGCCGAGGGTGTGGTTCGGCGAGCAGTGGATCACCTCGGTCTTCGACCTGTTCGAGGAGAACGTGCGCTACTTCTCCACGCTGCTGCCTCTGTGCGAGGACACCGACCCGAGGCAGGAGCTGGCCAGGGGCAGGGCCCCGCAGCTCGACGAGCTCACCCTGCACAACGGGACCGTCTACCGGTGGAACCGGCCGGTCTACGCGGTCGTGGACGGCGTACCCCACCTCCGGGTGGAGAACCGGGTGCTGCCCGCGGGTCCGTCGGTGGCGGACATCGCCGCCAACGCCGCCTTCTTCTACGGGCTCATGCGGGTCCTGCCGTACGCCGACCGCCCGGTGTGGACGCGCATGTCCTTCGCCGCGGCCGAGGACAACCTGAACACCGCCGCCCGCCACGGGATGGACGCCCGGCTCTACTGGCCGGGCCTGGGCGAGGCGCCCGCCTCCGAGCTCGTCCTGCGCCACCTGCTCCCGCTCGCCTACGAGGGGCTGGATCTGTGGGGGGTGGACCCCGAGCCGCGGGACCGGTTGCTCGGGATCGTCGAGCGGCGGTGCGTGACGGGCAGGACCGGGGCGCGCTGGCAGACGGACACGGTGGAGGCACTCGACAAGGGCGACAGGTACGAGGCGCTGCGCCGGATGACCCTGCTGTACATGGAGCACATGCACGGCAACGAGCCCGTCCACACCTGGCCCACGGCTTGAGCCCGTCATCCGCGCGTGCGCCGCGGATACCTCGCCGTGGTTACCCCGGAATCCGCCGGAAGGCTGATGTCGCAGGTCCGGGGGCCGCCTAGTCTGATGGCCGGTGATCCACCAGGGGGTGATGTCTCATGCGGATGAACGTCCGCGAGATCGGCTGGGCCGTGCGGAGCGCCTGCCGGGGGAGTGATCCGGAGCTGTTCTTCCCGTTGTCGCCGTCGGCGGAGCAGGAGGCGCGGGCGAAGGCGGTCTGCGCCCGCTGCCCGGTGATGGACGACTGCCGCGCCTACGCCGTACGGGCGGGCGAGCCCGAGGGGATCTGGGGAGGTCTCACTGTGAAGGAACGGCGCGGCCTGCGCTTCCCGGCCGGATGGCGTCGCAGGGCGGCGGGATGAACCGCCTCACCGCGGCCGTGCGGGCCCTGCCCGGAGGGGCGGCCCGCCTCGCGGCGACCGTGCGGAATTCGCCGGGCGGGGCGGCTCTCCTCGCGGCGGTCACGCGCCCCTCGCCGACGGCGACGTCCGCTTCCCGCACATCCGCTTCCCGCGCGTCCGCGAAGACGCTCGCCGGCGTGGTGGGCGTGATGGTGGCGGCCAACGTGCTCAACAACCGGGTCGCGCCCCGCCTGGCCCCGGCCACCTCGGCCGCGGCGACGGGGGCGATGCTCGCCATGGCCCGCGGGTCCGGGCTCTCCTGGCCTGAGCTGGGCTTCCGGGACGGCGCGCGCGGCCTGAAGGTCGGCGGGGCGCTGGCCGCCGCCGTCGCCGGGGTGTACGGCGTGGGCATCGCGATCCCCGCCACCCGCCGGTTCTTCCGCGACGAGCGCGCCCTGGCCCTGTCGTGGCCCCGCGTGCTGGAGGAGGCCCTGGTCCAGGTGCCGTTCGGCACGGTCCTGCTGGAGGAGGTGGGCTTCCGCGGGGTGCTGTACGGCCTGCTGGCCCGCTCCCACGGGACGCTCACGGCCACCGGGGTCTCCTCGGCCCTGTTCGGCCTCTGGCACATCCTGCCCGCGATCGACATGAGCAGGGCCAACCCCGCGCTGGCCCATGTGATGGAGATGGAGGAGCCGCCGGAAGGCGCGGGCGAGCACCCGGCGGGGGAACCGGGAGAGCGGCCGGAGGCAGCGGGCGAGCGCCGGGCGGGGGAGCGGGCCATGGAGCCCGCGGAGGTGGCGCGGGTGGTGGCCGGGTCGGTCGTCTTCACCGCGCTGGCCGGGATCCTGTTCTGCGAGCTGCGCCGCCACCACGGCCTCGTCGCGCCCTCGGGGCTGCACATCGCCACCAACTCGCTGGGCTACCTCTTCGCCAAGATCGCCCCGAAGGACCCGTGAGGCGCGCGCCCGCAGGGGGCCGCGGCCTCAGGAGGGCGGCGCCTCCCCGGTGAGGAGGCCGCGGGCCACCAGCTCCACCGTGACCAGTACGGCCACCGCCTCGGCGGCCAGCAGCGCGACCAGCACGACCAGCTGCACCACCCCCGCGTGGATCGGGTCTGCCCCGCCCAGCAGCATGCCCACGAAGGCTCCCGGCAGCGTGACGAGGCCCACGGTCCTCGTCTGGTCGAGGGCGGGGACCAGCGCCTGCGCCGCCGCCGGGCGGCAGATCTCCAGCGCCGCGTCCCGGCCGGAGAAGCCCAGCGAGAGCGCCGCCTCCACCTCGCCGCGCCGCTGGATGAGCTCGTCGGCCGCCCGGCGCCCCGCCAGCGCCGTGGCCGTCAGGCACCCTCCCAGCAGGATGCCCGCGACGGGGATCAGGGCGAGGCCCTGCGGCGGGACGGTCCCGGTCCCGGCCAGGAGCAGGAAGACCGGCAGGCTCCCGGCCCCGATGGGGACGGCGGCCCACCAGGCCGCCCGGCCCGGGATGATCCTGCGCCCCGCGGTCACGCTCGCCACGCCGTACATGACCAGAATGAAGGCGGCCGACGCGAGCGGCCGCCGGGCCGCCCACACGATGATCAGCGAGACCGCGCCGAGCTGGACGACGGCGCGCAGGCACGCGGTCAGCACGGCCCCGCCGTGCCCGAGCCGGCCGAGCACGGAGACGGCGGCGCCCGCGAGCGACAACAGGACCACGACGACGGCGGTGGCCGGGGAGACGGCGATGGTGCTCACGGGACAAGAGCATCCCCCACCCCCCGGACGCGGCCCCGTCCGCCCCGCGCCGGGCGGTCGCGGTCCCGCCGGGGCCGGGATCCCTCAGGGGGTGGGGACCCGCTTGAAGGACTCGACGTAGCGGCCGTCGCCGAAGCCCGCGTTCCTTGCCAGGAAGGAGAAGCGGGCGCGCACGTTGTCCTCGAAGCCCTCGATGTGGCCGACCTGGCTGGCGTGCGCGCGCAGCGCGGCGAGCTTGCGGTCGAAGGCGCCGGTGACGTCCACGTGGTGGTCGGGGGACTCGCCGCCGTTCAGCCAGACCTCCGGGACCGTCCACGCCTCCAGTCCCTCCTCCAGCAGCAGAGCGGGGAAGGCGTAGGGGTTGCGGGCGTCGGGATAGACGGCGTCGAGGGTGGCGCCGCCGACCGCGCGGTGGTCGGGGTGGCTGGGGGCGATGAACGCGTAGTTGCGCTCGGGGGTGTGGGTGATCACCAGATCGGGGCGGACCTGGCGGATGACCCGGGTGATGTCACGCCGCAGGTCCAGGCTCTGCTCCACGACCCCGTCCCGGTAACCGAGGAAGCGCAGGTCGTGCACCCCCACGATCTTGGCGGCGGCGGTCTGCTCGGCGCGGCGGAGCCCGGCCATCCCGCCGTTGTCCAGCTCGCGGTCGAAGCCGCCCGCGTCGCCGTCGGTGACGATGCAGTAGGTCACCTCGACGCCCCTGTCGGTGAACTGCGCGATGGTCCCCGCGGCGGCGAAGTCGACGTCATCCGGGTGCGCGGTCACCGCGAGCACCCGGGTGATCTCGTTGTCAGACGGCATGCGGGGTCCTTCCGATCTTCACGTTCCCGGCCATCGATCACAACCGCGGGAAAGTCCGTTCGATTCCTTCCCCTCTCCCGGGCACGGTTGTCGGCGAACCGCCTTAACCTAGGGGACGTGTCGATCCCAGCCGCTTCTATGACCCATCCGTTGCTCGACGGACTCAATCCTCAACAGCGCGAGGCCGTCGTGCACCACGGCAGCCCGCTGCTCATCGTCGCGGGCGCCGGTTCGGGCAAGACGCGGGTGCTGACCCACCGGGTGGCCTACCTGCTGGCCGAGCGGGGGGCGCACCCGCAGGAGATCCTGGCGATCACCTTCACCAACAAGGCCGCCAAGGAGATGAAGGAGCGGGTCGACAAGCTCGTCGGGCCGCGCTCGGCGGCGATGTGGGTGATGACCTTCCACAGCGCGTGCGTGCGGATCCTGCGCCGCGAGGCCAGGCGGCTGGGCTTCCCCTCCGGGTTCTCCATCTACGACCAGGCCGACTCCCAGCGCCTGATGGCGATGGTCTGCCGCGAGATGGACCTCGACCCCAAGCGCTATCCGCCGCGTTCCTTCTCCGCGCAGGTCAGCAACTTCAAGAACGAGCTGATCGACTACGAGACCGCCCTGGACCAGGCGTCCACGCACATGGAGCGCACGCTCGCCGAGGCCTACCGCACCTACCAGCAGCGGCTGACCGAGGCCGGCGCGATGGACTTCGACGACCTGATCATGCTCACGGTCACGCTGCTGCAGATCTTCCCCGACGTGGCCGAGCACTACCGCCGCCGCTGGCGGCACGTCCTCGTCGACGAGTACCAGGACACCAACCACGCGCAGTACACCCTGATCCGCGAGCTCGTGGGCACCCCCGAGCTGCGCACCGCCGACGGCGACCTGGTCAGGGAGGGCTCGGCGGGGATCGCCCCCGCGGAGCTGTGCGTGGTGGGCGACGCCGACCAGTCGATCTACGCCTTCCGCGGCGCGACGATCCGCAACATCCTGGAGTTCGAACGCGACTACCCCGACGCCCGGACGATCCTGCTGGAGCAGAACTACCGCTCCACCCAGACCATCCTGTCGGCCGCCAACGCGGTGATCTCCCGCAACGAGAGCCGCAAGCCCAAGAACCTCTGGTCCGACCAGGGCGCCGGCCCGAAGATCGTGGGCTACGTCGCCGACGACGAGCACGACGAGGCCATGTTCGTGGCGCAGGAGGTCGACCGGCTCGCCGACGAGGAGGGCGTGGTCCCCGGTCAGGTGGCCGTCTTCTACCGCACCAACGCCGCCTCGCGTGTCTTCGAGGAGACCTTCATCCGCACCGGCCTGCCGTACAAGGTCGTGGGCGGTGTGCGCTTCTACGAGCGCAAGGAGGTCCGCGACCTGCTGGCCTACCTGCGGGTGCTGGCCAACCCCGGCGACGTGGTCTCGCTGCGCCGGATCCTCAACGTGCCCAAGCGCGGCATCGGCGACCGCGCCGAGGCGATGATCGAGGCGTTCGCCGCCCGCGAGCGGATCCCGTTCGTCGACGCGCTGCGCCGGGCGGACGAGGCCCCGGGCATGGCCACCCGCTCGGTCAACGCGATCAAGGAGTTCGTCGCGCTCCTGGACGGCCTGATCCTCAAGGCCGAGGGCGTGCCCCCCTCGGTGCTGGCCCAGGAGGTCCTGGCCGGTACCGGTTACCGGGCCGAGCTGGAGAACTCCGGAGACCCCCAGGACGAGAGCCGCCTGGAGAACCTGGACGAGATGATCTCGGTGGCCTCGGAGTTCGAGGAGGCCAACCCCGAGGGCACGCTCGTGGAGTTCCTGGAGCAGGTCTCGCTGGTGGCCGACGCCGACCAGATCCCGGCGAGCGACGGGGGACAGGGCGTCGTCACGCTGATGACCCTGCACACCGCCAAGGGCCTGGAGTTCCCCGTGGTCTTCCTGACCGCGATGGAGGACGGCGTCTTCCCGCACATGCGCTCCATGGGCGAGCCGAAGGAGCTGGAGGAGGAGCGCCGCCTGGCCTACGTCGGCATCACCCGGGCCGAGCGCCGCCTCTACGTGTCACGGGCGGCGGTCCGCAGCTCGTGGGGGGCGCCGTCCTTCAACCCGGCCTCCCGGTTCGTCGGCGAGATCCCCACCGAGCTGCTCGATTGGCGCACCGACCCGGGAAAGAACGCCTGGAGCGCCGCCACCGCCCGCCGCGAGCCCTCCCGTACGGCCGCCGCCAGGAAGGGCGGCCGCGCCGTCCCCAACCTGAAGCCGGGCGACCGCGTCACCCACGACCAGTACGGCCTGGGCACGGTCGTCTCGTGCGACGGCGACAAGGCGAAGATCGACTTCGGCAGCGGCGGGGCCAAGACCCTGGTGCTGGCCTACGCCCCGCTGGAGAAGCTCTGACCTGACGAGGGCCCTGCGAGGGGCCCGCGAGGATTCGATGGGCCTCCCGGACGGCGGCCCCGGACGGACTCCTCGCATGCCGTTGAACCCCAGCATGGGCCTGGGAAGGCTCAGCCCGGCCAGGCCCTCGGGAGCCTCCTCGTCGTCGCAGAAAGCAGTCGATTGTGGAAAAGGAGGAACGGCTGTGGAAAAGGAGGGGCGGGTCAGCCGATCGGAAGGGTGGGGGGCGGGGAGAAGTCGCCGCCGACCCGGCCGGCGTCGGCGGTGTCCTCGGGGGGCGGGGGCGTGAGGGTGACGTCCGAGCCCCAGGAGGTGTAGCGGGTGTCGGCGACCGTGGTCGTGGGCGTCTTGCCGGCGGGCTGCTTCCAGGTGGTCGTCAGGCGGCGGACCAGGTTCGAGCGGTCGAGCCAGAGGCGGAACCCGACGGGGATCCTGGCGCTCTTGCCCTTGGGCGGCCCGGCGAGCCGGTCGCGGAGCGAGGGGGAGACCTTGTACAGCGTGCGCAGGGTGACCGCGCCCTGCAGATAGGTGCCGGAGGCGAGCCTGCGCTTCACCGCGGCGTGGGAGAGCAGGGTGCCCAGGGTCGCGGGCTCGAAGACGTTCACGATCTGCGGGAACGTCGCGGTCTGCTTGATGTTCTCCGGGCCGATCAGCCCCAGCCAGTGCTTGCCCTCGGGCAGCCACGTCTCGTAGCCCGGCCCGGAGAGGTAGGCCTCGTTCGGGAAGCAGATCACCCTGGTCGACCCGACGTTCTGGCCGGTCAGGTTCTCGAACTCCTTGACGGCCCCGCGCCCCGCCTCCGTCCGGCCGGTGGTGTCCGTGGCGTACACCCCTGAGGCGTCGAACTCCACCTTGCCCCTGCGCCAGATGGTGACGACCGCCTTGCCGTCCTTGTAGACCCGGCCGACGTCGGAGATGCGCAGTCCCACGTGCTCGGTGAAGTGCCGTTTCAACGCCGTCACCGGGGACGGCGGCGCCTTGGCCGCCTGAGCCGTCCCCACCGGCAGCATCGAGCCGACCAGCGCCGCCGCGACCAGAGTGGCCCACCGTCTCATCGAGCATCTCCCTCAGCAGGGGTCAAGATCCGCCAACCTAGGCGACTCGGCCCCGGCCGGCTACGCCGCAGGCCAACAACTCCGTGCCCCGCTTTGCGCGTGTGTGAGCCGTACGGGGACGGAGGAGGAGGCCGCCGGACCCGGAACGGGTCACGGGACCACCGCCCGCGGAGCCGGGGGAACACCGGACTCCCCGCCG
>NZ_BOOK01000038.1 GCF_016863195.1 Paraplanobispora takensis
CTCCCCCGTCTTTCCCGACAGTGTCCTTGCGCTCGCGTCCCGGACCCCGAAAGTCCCGGTTCCCGCAGGACCTACGGCCCCAATCGGACGTTCGCGCGGCCGGGGGTCACGCCGGGCCGGCGTCCGGCGGCTGGCTCCCGTTCCTGCTCTCGAACGCCTCCACCGCCGTCGGCAGCGTGGGGAAGAGCAGATCCTCCCCGATCCTGTCGGCGATCCCGAAGGCCCGCAGATCGTCCAGGAGGTCCTGCTTGACCCGGGCGAGGGCGAACACCAGGCCCCTGCCGACGAGTTCGGCCCGCAGTTCCTCCAGGGCGTTCAGCGCGGTGATGTCGACCTCGACGTTGGCCTCGACGTTGAGGACGAACCATTCGACCCCGCCCTGCTGGTCGACGGCGTCCAGGGCCCTGCGCTTGAAGTCGTCGGCGTTGGCGAAGAACAGCGGCGAGTCGTAGCGGTAGACGACCAGCCCGGGGATCGTCTCGGCCTGCGGATAGTCGTCGACGTCGTGCATCCCGGCCAGGCCCGGCACCCGGCCGAGGATCGCGTCGTGCGGGCGGGCCACCCGGCGCAGCAGGTCGGCGATCGACAGGCCGATCGCCACGAGGATGCCCATCAGGATGTCGAACACCAGCACCCCGGCCAGCGCCGCGAGCGCCAGCAGCAGCTCGCTGCGGCGGAAGGCCGCCAGCCGGCGGAAGCCCGGGACGTCGATGAGCCGCACGGCCGCGTAGATGACGATGGCCCCCAGCACGGCCGACGGGAAGCGGGCCAGCAGGGGGTACAGGAAGAGCAGCACGCCCACCACGCAGGCCAGGGCGGTCAGCGAGTAGAGCTGGGTGCGGGCGCCCGACGCGACGCCGAGCGCGGTACGGCTGCCGCTGCTGCTCACCGGGAATCCGTGGACGACCCCGGCCCCGAGGTTCGCCGCGCCCAGCGCCAGCAGCTCCTGGTTGCCGTCGACCCGATAACCGCCGCGCGCGGCGAACGCGCGCGCGGTCAGCATGTTGTCGGTGTAGCCCACCAGGAGCACGCCGACCGCGGGCAGCACCAGCTGGGACAGGTCGTCCAGCGCGGGCAGCCCGAACGGCGGGAGTCCTGCCGGGACCTGCCCCACCACCTTGATCCCGATCCGCTCCAGGTCGAACAAGACGACCGCGGCGGTGCCCAGCAGCACCACCAGCAGCGGTCCGGGCAGGCGGGTCAGCCAGCGCTGGGCGGCGAACAGGAAGACGAGGCTCACCGCGGCCAGGATGAGCGTGGGCAGGTGGGCCTGGCCCAGCCCGCCGATGAAGGACATCAGCTCGGCGAAGAAGCCTTCGCCCTCGACGGGCACGCCGCTGATCTTCTCCAGCTGGCCGATCATCATGATGGCGGCCACCCCGGCCATGTAGCCGACGAGGATCGGCTGCGACAGCAGATCGGCCACGAACCCCAGCCGGGCGGCCCAGCCCGCGACGGCCAGCGCGCCGACCACCACGGCCAGAGTGGCGGCCAGCGTCGCGTAGCGCGCGGGGTCTCCCCCGGCGAGCGGCGCCACGACCGTCGCCGTCATCAGCGCGGTGGTCGACTCCGGGCCCACCGACAGCTGACGCGACGACCCGAGCAGGGCGTAGACCGCCAGCGCGGGCAGCATCGCCCACAACCCGGCCACCGGCTGCAGCCCGGCCAGCCCCGCGTAGGCCATCACCTGCGGCACCAGATAGGCGGCCACGGTGACCCCGGCGAGCAGGTCGCCTCCCAGCCACGACCGCCGATATTCGCGCGCCTGTCCCAGCCCGGGAAGGAAACGGGTCCAATCCGTCACGATCACTCACGTTTCCAGGCCACACCGTGCGGCGCAAGTCACGACCGCCCGCGTTTCCGGGCCACAGCGTACGGCGTGGGCCGAGGTCTCCGCACCGGGCCGCGCGGGCCGTACCGCCCCATGCCGGACCGCACCGCTCCGGTTCACACGCGGGCGAGCTCCCTCTCCGGGGGCCACGGCCCCGTCCCCGGGTCGCCCGGCGTCCGGTGGACCACCGCCACGGGGCAGGGCGCGTGGTGGACCATCGCGTGGCCGACCGAGCCGAGCAGCACACTCCGGAGCTCGCCCAGCCCGCGCGAGCCGACCACGAGCAGCAGCGCGTCCCGCGCCGCGTCCGACAGCGCCAGGTGCGGCGGGCGCTCGGTGAACTCGATGTGGATCCGCAGCCGGGGACGCCCGTGCGACCACGGGGCCAGTTCCGCCCGCAGCCGCCCTCCCATCTCCAGGCGCTCCATCTCGTGGCCGGGGAAGAGGTCGTGACCGCCCTCGCCTATGGCCGTCACCACTTTGAGCGGGGTCCCGCGCAGGCACGCCTCACGGGCGGCGAAGTCCAGTGCCGCGTGCGACCCGGGCGAGCCGTCGAACCCGACGACGACGGCCCGTGCCGTCTGCGGGCCGGGACGTCCGCGCACCACGACGACGGGGCCGTGGGCGTGCGCCGCCACCCGGGAGCCGACGGAGCCGGGGTGCAGGCCGGCGATCCCTCCCCGGCCCCGGGTCCCCACCACGAGCAGTTCGGCCGTACGGGTCAGCTCCGTCAGGACCTCCACCGGAGGACCCTCCGGCAGGAGCGTCCGGACGCTCAACCCTGGATGGCGCCGTCCGGCCCACGCCGCACAGCGGCCGAGCATCCGCAGGGCCGGGCGGCGGGCCAGACCCGTCGGCACCACCTCGCCCGGCCACTGGCGGTACGGCCGCCGCCAGGCGTGGCAGACGGTGAGCGCAACGCCCCTGACGGCCGCCTCGGCCGCGGCCCACTCCAGGGCCGTGCCGCCGCGGGCGGATTCGTCGACGCCGACCACCACACCGAGATCGTCCTGTGAACCGGCCATCACGGTCTCCTCAACTGGCCACCGGGACGGACGACGACCGGCGGCCCGGTAGAAGGGCGGGGTTCAGTAGAAGGGCGGGGTGACGATGTCGTCCCTGTCGTAGGTAACCTCCGAGACGGCGTCGACGACGCCCTCCACCATGCGCACCGCCTGGACCAGGTGAACGCTCTGGGAGCGGCGGGCGACGTGGCCGCCGATCGTCACGATCCCCGCGTCGAGGCCGACGGACAGGCTCGCGGGATCCAGCCCGACCTCCTCCCGGACGACCTGGGCGACCTCGGCGAGCAGTTCCCCCGCCGCGCGGGCGAAGACCTTCAGCAGGTCCTGCTGGTGGACCGTGCCGGTCATCCGGCCCGTGACGGGGTCGATCACCGGCAGCTGCCTGATCTTCTTGTCGTGCATCAGCCGGGCGGCCTCGCGCACCGGCGTGCCCGGGGTCACGGTGATCGCCGGGTGGGTCATGAGCTGGGCGGCGGTCAAGCCCGCGGCCTTGCCGCGTTCCTCCCGCTCCCTGGAGCCCTCGAAGAGCGTGGTGCCGTGCCGTACCGGACCGGTCTCCTTGAGGAGCAGATCGTCCCCGGAGACGATGCCGACCGGGTGCCGGTCGGCGTCGATCACCGTGACGGCGCCGACGGCGAAGCGCCTCATCGCGGTGACGATCTCCGCGAAGGGGGCCTCCTTCCGAACCGCGATGGCCACGCGTCCCATCACGTCACGTACCTGCAGCGACATGACCCACCTCCCTGTCCGGTGTCGCCGTGGTCTCCGGGCACCTCCGGCCGGCCGGCGGCGGACGTCCCCGGCCGTACGGGCTCAGGCACCCCGCGCCTCCGGCCGGGGCGAGCGGACCACGGCCACGGCGCCGCGGGCGTGGTGCAGCAGGCCGCGGCTGACCGAGCCCAGCGTGAGGGCGCCGACGACGCCCCGGCCGTGGGAGCCCACGACCACCAGGTCCGCCTGCTCCGACGCCTCGGCCAGGGCCTGGACCGGATGTCCGACGCGCACGTCCTCGACCACCTCCACCTGCGGATACGTCCGCCGCCATGGGGCGAGCTTCTCGACCGCCGCCTGGGTGTGGACCCGGTTGACCTCGTCCATGTCGTAGGCGATGTCCGGGGCGTAGGCGTGCACCGGCGCCTGCCAGGCGTGCAGCGCCCGCAGCCTGGCGCCGCGCAGACGGGCCTGCTCGAAGGCGTAGACGATGGCGGGGTCGCACTCGGGCGAGTCGTCGACGCCGACCACGATCTCTCCGCGGGCGGATCGCGGGCCGGAGCGCACGACGACCACCGGCCCGCGGGCGTGCCCGGCCACGTGGACGCTCACCGACCCCAGGACCGCGCCGGTGAAGCCGCCCAGGCCCCGGCTGCCGATCACGATCTCGGTGGCGTGCTCGGCCTGGTCGCGCAGGATCACGCCGGGCGTCCCCTCGATCGTCCGGGTGAGGACCTCCAGCTCCGGCCGGTCCTTGCGGGCGACGGCCTCGGCCTCGGCCAGGACCTTCTCCGCGCTGCGGGCCAGTGCGTCGCCCTCGTCGCGGGTGGGGAATCTGGCGATGTCGTACGGCGAGCGGTCGAGGGCGAAGACGATGTGCAGCGGGGCGCTCATGCGGGCCGCGTCCTCGGCGGCCCATTCCACGGCGGCGGAACCCGCGGCCGAACCGTCGGTTCCCACGACGACGGGAACGGACATGATTGTCTCCTTCGCTCCGTGACGGATGTCGATCCCATACGAGCCCGCCGGGCGCCCGGCGCACAGGGCCGAAGGTCCCGAGTCCACGGGCCTGTCGGGCCGGCGGCGGGACGGGCGACGGGGCCGCCGTCGGCCGATCGCGCGGGGCCGATCCGGAAGCACGCTCGGTGACGCCGTACGGGAACGTGACGCGCCGCCCGGCAAGGAGCCGGTATTCTCCGCACTTCGAGTGAAATGTTCAGAGGTCTGTGGGCCGAACGCCGTATGTGGAAACCACTGATCACGTATGACTCCCCATGGAGACCAGCTCATGTCCACCCTCCGTCCGCCCGTCCGCTGGCCGCGCCGCTGGCCTCTGGCCCTGCTGGCACTCCCGGCCGGGGTCGCCACCTGGTCCGGGTGGGTCGGGCTCGGCGAGATGACCGGATTCGGGCCGGTCAAGCTCCTGCCCGGCATCGCCGACACCTTCGTGATCAACAGTGCGGTCACCCTCCCGATCGGGGTGGAGGCCTACGCCGCGTTCGCGCTGTCGGCCTGGCTGACCAGCGCCCCGGTCTCCGCCGGCACCCGGCGCTTCGCGCGCGCCTCGGCCCTGGCGGCGCTCGGGCTCGGCATGTTCGGCCAGGTGGCCTTCCACCTGCTGGAGGTGGCGGGCGCGAGCAAGGCGCCGGCGGCGGTCACGGTGCTGGTCTCGTGCCTGCCGGTGCTGGTGCTGGGGCTGGGCGCGGCCCTGGCGCACATGCTGCACCGGGACCGGCTCGCGGCTCAGGCCTCCCCGTCTCCTGCCCCCGCGGCGGCCACCACGCCCGCGGGCGGACCCGGCCCCGGCCCTGATCCCCACCCCGCCGGACCCGGTCCCGGGCGCGGCGCCCCCCGCCCCGAGGCGGCGCCTCCGGATGCCGTCCCCGCCCCCGGTGGCCCGGGTCCGGCCCTCGGCCCCGCGCCGGTCCCGGCGCCCCAGCCCGAGTCTCCCCCGGCGCTGGTCCCGGTGGGTCGCGCCGGTGGCCCGCAGCTCCGGGCGGAGGCCGCTGCGACATCGGTCGCGCTCGTGTCCCTGCCGAGCGACGCCGACCGGATCCGGACGGCGCTGACCGTCCTCGGAGCGGACGCGGCCCCGGCCCAGGTGATCGACTGGCTCCGGAACCACGGGGTCAGCGTGGCTCCGGCGAACGTCAAGAGCGTGAGCCGGCGTGAACGGGTCCGGCGAGCCCAGGCGGAGTCACTGGGACGGGTGGTGTCGCTCACCACCCGCAGGACCGAGCCATGACCTGCGCCCGGCGCTGAGAGGGCGTGTCCCGCGTCCCTATCCGGCGGCGTCGAGCCGGGCCAGGACCTGGGTGGTCAGCTGTCGCAGGGCCTCGACCTGTTCGGGGCCGAGAGCGTCGAAGAACAGGGCGCGGACGGTCTCGACGTGGCCGGGGGCGGCGGTGGTGATCGCCTCGCGGCCGGCCTCGGTGAGGACGACGAAGGCGCCCCGGCCGTCGTCGGCGCACTCCTGGCGCTCGACCAGGCCGCGGCGCTGCATCCGGCTCAGGTGGTGCGACAGGCGGCTCTGCTCCCACTCCAGCGCGCGCTGCAGCTCGTAGGGGCGAAGCCGCCCGTCGGGCACGTCGGTGAGGTGCACCAGCACGTCATAATCGGCGAGGGACAGCCCGCAGGCCGCCTGCAGCTGCCGGTTGAGTGCGGCGCCCAGCTGGGCCTGCATGCGCAGATAGGCCCGCCAGGCACGCTGCTGATCGTCGTCGAGCCATCGCGGGGCGTCCATGCCGTCCATCGTACCCGACATAGATGACACGTCATTGAATTGACGGAATAGATGACACGTCATATAGGTTGGGAGCGATGCATGACACATCATCTTCTTCCCGGATCTCCTCGGAGGGCTGACATGACCGCCACCACCGGCCTCCACCTGACCCCGCAGATCGACGTCCGCCGCGCGAACGAGCGCTTCACCACCGGGATCGGCTGGCTGGACTCCAAGCACTCCTTCTCCTTCGGCCACCACTACGACGCGGCCAACACCCACCACGGCCTGCTGCTGGTCAACAACGACGACGTCGTCCGGCCCGGCTTCGGCTTCGACACCCATCCGCACCGGGACATGGAGATCGTCACCTGGGTGCTGCAGGGCTCCCTGGTCCACCAGGACTCCGAGGGCCACAACGGCCTCATCTACCCGGGCCTGGCCCAGCGCATGAGCGCCGGCACCGGCATCCTGCACTCCGAGAAGAACGACTCCTGGCGCCTTTCGGGCGACGTCCACGACGAGCCGGTGCACTTCGTTCAGATGTGGGTGCTGCCCGACGAGGCCGGCATCACCCCGGGCTACGAGCAGCTGGAGATCGACGCCGATCTGCTGGGCGGCGGCCTGGTGCCGGTGGCCTCCGGCATGGCCAAGCACGACGGGGCCGCGGCCATCCGCATCAAGAACCGCTACGCCGCGCTGTACGCCGCCCGCCTGCAGCCCGGCCAGAGCGTCGAGCTGCCCGAGGCGCCGTTCCTGCACCTGTTCGTACCGCGCGGCGAGGTCACCCTGGAGGGCGCCGGCGCGCTGGGCACCGGGGACGCCGTACGGTTCACCGCCACCGGCGGCCAGAAGGTCACCGCGGCCGAACCGGCCGAGATCCTGGTGTGGGAGATGCACGCCACCGCCGCCTGAGCCCCGTCCGCGGCAGCCGGCGGCCCCGGCCCCCGCGAAAACCACCCGCACGACCACCGTCGAGGACACCTGCACCGTGAACCTGGAAACGAACCCGGAAACGGGCCTGGAAACGGGCCCGGAAACGCACAAGACCGCCGCGACCTCGGTGCCGGTGCACCCGCTGCTGGCCCGGCGGTGGAGCCCGCGCGGCTTCGACGCCGCCCACACCGTCGGCGACGGGCAGCTGCGCGCGCTGCTGGAGGCCGCGCGCTGGGCGCCGTCGGCCAACAACAGCCAGCCCTGGCGCTTCCTGGTCGCCCGCCGCGGCGAGGAGGCCCGCGCCCGGCTGCTGGACCTCCTCAACCCGGGCAACCGGACCTGGGCGGAGGCGGCCGGCGCGCTGGTGCTGGTGGCCGCCGAGACCGCCGACGAGACCGGCCGGGCGCGCCCGTGGGCGCTGTACGACACCGGCCAGGCCGTCGCGGCCCTGGCCGTGCAGGCCCAGGCCGAGGGCCTGTCCGTCCACCAGATGGGCGGCTTCGACGCGGCGGCGGCCCGGGAGGGCTTCGGCCTCGGCGACGGCCTCACCCCCGTCGTCGTGATCGCCGTCGGACGGCTGGACACCGCCGCCGAGCTGCCCGAGCCGCTGGCCGCCCGCGAACGCGCCCCGCGCACCCGCCATCCGCTCGACACCCTGCTGCTGCCCGCCGTACCCGGCCCGGAGCGGCGGGCCGCCTGAGACCGGCGCGACGCCCGGCCGTCCCACCCGTGACCGGCCCCGGGGCGGCCGACGAGGAGACCTCACAGCGCTATCCGGGCACGCGGGGGTGTCCCGCCATCGCCTGCCGGAGATGGGCCGCGATGTGACGGTCGGCGGACGCGGCGCACAGCCGCAGGTGCGCCCGCTCCGGGCCGGTGATGTCGCGCCAGTGACCGCCGGGGCCCCACATGAGGGCGGCGATCACCAGATGGGCGTGCAGGCACGGCCGCGGCGGCATGCCCGCCGACCGGGGCGCGGTCAGATGCCAGGTGATCCACCCCAGCAGGCCTGCGCACCGGGACCCGCCGGTGATCCGCTGCTCGAGATGGGCGGCGCCCGCGGTCACGGCGGCGGCGAACCGGTCGGCGATGTCGGCGGCGCGGTGGCTGCGCGCGTAGAGGGCGTTGACGTCGGCGGGCGCGGCCAGGGCGAGGTCGAATCCACGGTTACGGGTGTGATCGCAGCCCTCCACCAGGGTCTGCCCGGTGCCGGGGTGGCGGCCGGCCATGAACGCCGCGGCCTGCACGTGCCGGTCCACGGTCAGCGGGGTGCCGGGGGTGATGGCGAAGCACGTCAGGGCGGAGCCGAACCAGACCGGGTCGCGGGCCCCCGGCAGGTCGTAGAGGATCTCCCGGTGGCCCCCCACGGGGGCGGCGTCTATCGGCCGCGGCGGGCCGTCGACGGAACGGCGGCGGTCGCACATCGCGCCGCCGCGCAGCCGGTAACGCACTTGCACGGCCGAGGGGCCGAGGTCGGTGATCCAGGCCATGAGGTCCCGCTCCGGATGACAGGGGAAGGGGCACGCCCGGCGCCGGCCCGCAGATCATCGCGGAGCGGCACGCCTCCCGGACATTACAAGCAATCTTTCTCTCCATCAATGTTCTTGTCAGGAAACTGCCATCACCGGTGGCCCGCCCCCAGCCGGTCCAGAGCCCATCGGCCCGTACGCATGAGGACCTCGGACCCTGTGCCCGCCGGCCGGGCGGAGGTGCGATGGAGACCGGCCGGACATCGAGGAGGACACGATGGGCATGACAGTCAGGACACTCGCCGGGACCGGCCTGCTGGGCGCCGGCCTGGCCGCTCTGGCCTACCCGCTGCTGTTGCGCAGGTGGTGCCTGACCTGGGGGGCCACGGAGGAGGAGGCGGCCCGCGCGCTGCCCGGGGACGACCTGTTGCCCGACGCCGGCCTGGTCGCCACCCGCGCGGTCACCGTCGGCGCGCCGCCCTCGGCGATCTGGCCGTGGCTGGTGCAGATGGGCAGCGGCCGCGGCGGCGCCTACACCTACGACTGGATCGAGAACCTCTTCGGCCTGGACATGCACAGCGCCGAGGAGATCCTGCCGCAGTTCCAGGACCTCAAGGCCGGTGACACGCTCCCCCTGGGAGGGGCGGGCCCGACCATGCGCGCGGAGATCGTGGAGCCCGAGCGGACGCTGGCCTTCCGTTCCGGCGACGGCGACTGGGTGTGGACGTTCGTCCTGGTCCCGCAGGGTGACACGACCCGGCTCATCAGCCGCAACCGCATCTCCGCCCCGGGCCCCACCCCGTTCGACCGGCTGGTCAACCTCCTGGTCATGGAGCCGGGCAGTCTGGTCATGGAGCGCAAGATGCTGCTCGGCATCAAGTCCCGGGCCGAGCGCCGCTCCCACGCCGTCGAGCGCCCCCGGCCGATCCCCGCCGGGGAGCCCGCCGGGAACGACTGAGGCGATCGACCGCATCCGATCGAGAAGAGATCAGATCATGGACGCCTGTCCCGTACGCGTGCAGGCCCGCCTGGATGAGCCGCTGAACCGGGGGCTGTGGCTGGTCAAACGGCTGCCGGCCATCCCGCACTACCTCGTCATGGCACCGCTGTGGATCGCCTTCGCCGTCCTGACGGTGATCGCCTTCTTCGCCGCGCCGCCCCCACCGGCTCCCCTCCCCGTCCCGCCGGTCCCCACCGGATCGGGAGACAGGCCGTGATCACACCCCGGGCGCGTCGTCCCCGGCCGTGATCGGGACGCTCCAGCACAGCCGGGTCCCGCCCTCCCCGGCGGTCTCCAGCTCCAGGGAGCCGCCCAGTCCGGCCGCCCGCTCCTCGATGTTGCGCAGCCCGCTGCGCCTGCCCTCCTCGGGCAGGCCGACGCCGTTGTCGTGCACGACCAGCGACAGCCGCCCGCCGGCCACCTCCACCGCCACCTCGGCCTTGCTCGCCTTGGCGTGGCGCACGATGTTGGACAGCGCCTCGCGCAGCACCGCCAGCAGGTGCTCGGCGACCCGTCCGGGCACCTGGTTGTCCAGCGGGCCCTCCATCCGCAGTCCCGGCATGAAGCCCAGGTGACCCCGCGCGCTCTCGACCAGGTCCACGACCTGCGCGCGCAGGCTGGCGGCGCCGTCCTCACGGGTGTTCTGCAGGGCGAAGATGGTCGAGCGGATCTGCCGGATGGTCTCGTCCAGCTCGTCCACCGCGTGCTGCACCCGGGCCGAGGCCGTCGGGTCGTCCACCATCCGGACCGTGCTCATCAGCGTCATCGCCACCGCGAACAGCCGCTGGATCACCACGTCGTGCAGGTCCTTGGCGATGCGGTCGCGATCTTCCAGCAGGCCCAGCCGCTCGGCGTCGCGGCGCGCCTCGGCCAGCTCCAAAGCGATGGCGGCCTGCCCGGAGAAGGCCTGCAGCATCCGCAGATCGGCGAGGGTGAACGGGCTGCGGCCGGCCTCCTTGGCCAGGACCAGCACCCCGCGCACGGCGTGGGCGGCCCCCAGCGGGACCAGCAGCCCGGGACCGAACCCGCTGGCCCGCAGCGGGGACTCGGGGTGGGGGATGTCCTGCAGGTCGCTGTACATCAGCGGCTCGCCCCGGGAGAAGACCGCCCCCACCGCGGAGGCGCCGACCGGGAACACCGTCTCGCGGAACTCCCCGGCCTCGGCGCCTTCGGCGATCTCCACCCTCAGCGCCTGCCCGTCGTCGCCGGGCAGCAGCACCCGGGTCATGTCGGCGCCGGTCATCTGCCGCCCCCGCCGGGCGATGAGGGTGAGCACCTCCTGCGGTCCCGCGCCCGACAGCAGGCTGGTGGTCACCTCCGAGGAGGCCTGCAGCCACGTCTCGCGGCGCCTGGTCTCCTCGTACAGCCGGGCGTTCTCGATCGCCACGCCCGCGGCGGTGGCCAGCGCCACCACCACGGCCTCGTCCTCCTCGTCGAACTCCAGCCCGCCGCGCTTCTCCGTCAGATAGAGGTTGCCGAACACCTCCTCGCGCACCCGCACCGGCACCCCGAGGAACGACCCCATCGGGGGGTGCCCCGGCGGGAACCCGTAGGACTCGGGATGGTCGGAGATGCGCGCCAGCCGCAGCGTCTGCGGTTCCTTGATCAGCAGCCCCAGCAGGCCCAGCCCGTGCGGCCAGTGCTCGATCCCGGCGATCTCCTCCTCGCTCAGCCCCACGGGGATGAACTGGACCAGCGTGCTCTCCTCTCCCACCACGCCCAGCGCGCCGTAGGAGGCGTCCACCAGCGTGGTGGCGGTCGCCACGATCCGCCGCAGCACCGTCTCCAGGTCCAGGTCGCTGCCGACCGACACCACGGCCTCCAGCAGCGCGTGCACCCGGTCCCGGGTGGCCAGTACCGCCTCGAGCCGCACCTGGAGCTCCGCCAAGAGCTCATCCAACCGCATGTGCGGAACGACGGAACGTGTCTCCCTACTGGTCATAGCCGGATTTTTTCAGTAAAAGTCCTGAATGCCCAGTCCAGCGGGAACATTTCAGGATCTTCATTCGATGTTCACGGCCGCTCGTCGAGCATCTCCTCCAGCGGCCGCCGTACGGTGCCCGCCTCCTCCTCGGTGAGGCCCATCCTCATGATCATCTGCGGGTGCTCCCCCGAACACAGCCCGTGACGGACGAACTCGCGCAGGTGGTACAGCTCCAGGGCCTGGGTGTGGAAGGCGGCGCGCACCCCGTAGGCCGAGGCGAACAGCAGCGCCCGCTGGAGCCCCTGTCCGGCCCTCAGCCAGTCCTCGCGTTCGTCGCCGGCGGTGGTGAGCACCGCCACGAGCTCCGGCGGCCCGGCCTCCGGCCGGTCCTGCGCCCGCTCCCGGTCCCAGGCCCGCTCATAGCCCCAGGGCCGGCCCCGGGCGTAGTCGCGCCGGGCGAACAGGGAGCCGTCGCCGGGGAATAGCCCGGAGTCGCCGTCCTGCGCGGAGGAGCGCGGGTAGGCGTCGGCGGGCACGCCGTCGCGGCGCCGGCTCTCCGGCGAGCGGGACCAGCGCAGCACCTCCAGGGAGAACCCGCTGTCCTGCGACTGCACCTCCTGGGCCGCCCGGGTGACGGCCGCGAGGGCGCGCACCGCCGGCCCGGACCTGACCGGCGTCAGCCGCACCCCCTCCGCCGCCGCCTCCCGGCACACCGCCTCGACGAACCTGTCCGGCAGGGGCTCGCCGGTGAAGTCGCCGCGGTGCGTACGGCGCCGCTCGATCTGCGCGTGCAGCAGACGGGTGTGCTCGTCGGGCTGCACCGCGCCGCCCGGCCGTACCAGCGCCAGCAGCACCGGGCGGTCCGGGTCCGGCAGGAGCCGCACGACGGGTTCGTGGCCGAGTCCGCGCAGCGCCAGCCGCACGTTGAACAGCGCGGCGCCGCAGCTGATGAGCATCTCCCTGCCGGCCGGGTCCTCCACCGGGAGGCGGCGGCCGGTGTCGGCCCGCACGCTGATCTCCTCGCCGGACACGACGAAGGACCAGGGCTGGGTGTTGTGCACCGACGGGGCCCACACCGCGGCCTCCACCGCGGCGTGCACGGCCTTGCCGATCTCTTCACTGTCGCGCATGTCTCACCTCGTGGTGCTCAGCTGTGCCGCCATATCGGCCGCAGAGCAGGGGGGTCCTGCGGGGGAACGGAGTCGTCGCGCTCGTAGGTCAGCTCGCCGACCACGTCCACGACGCCGTCGACGGCCATGACCAGCCGCTCGGCGAAGGGGATCAGGCTCTTGAGCTCGATCCGGCCGGTGAGGGTCACCACGCCGTCGCGCACGTCGACCGAGATCTTGCGCGGGTCCTCCCACAGGGTCCGGACGATGATCTCCTCGATCACCTCCCGGCGGATCCGCTCGTCGGGCCGCAGGAAGATCGTCAGGAGGTCGGCGCGGCTGACGACGCCCACCAGGCGCCCCGCCCCGTCGACCACCGGGAGGCGTTTGATCCCGTGCTTGGCCAGCAGCCGGGCCGCGGAGGGAAGCGTCGCGCCGGGGGCGACCGTCACGGCGGGGGCGCTCATCAGCTCGCCGGCCGTGCCGGCTCCGGACTTCGCCCGCGCGAGCCGGTCACGGCGGTGCCCGGCGATCCCGGGACGCCGCCCGCCGGCCTCCTTGGCCTCCTCCTTGCGCAGGAGGTCGGCCTCGGTCACGACGCCGGCGACGTGACCGGAGCCGTCCAGGACGGGGGCGCCGCTGACCCCCCGTTCGGCGAAGACCTCCACGACGTCCTTGAACGCCGTCTCCTCCGTCACGGTCAGCACGTCCCGCGTCATGACGTCGGCGACCGTCGGCCGGGCTGTCTTCCTCATCGCGGGCTCCTTCCTGTTCCTGCGCCCTGCGTCCAGTCAAGCCACGCTCACACGGCGGGGACAGGGCTGTTGGGCCATCGCCGCGCGGGACTTAGGGCCCGGACGGCGGTCGTTTCCGCGGAGATTTTGGGTCTTTGGGCTCGTTCGGCGGGACTAAAGACCCTGAGATCGGGATATGGCCCCCCGAGAGGATGAACGCGCCGGACGCCCGGCGCGGATGGCGCACCGGCCGCTTCCGGGGAGATCCGGGCGCGGCCGTATGCCCGTGCTCCGGAGAACGACTTGCGCGTGAGAATGAGGAGTTACGTCTATGGCGGGTATGGATGGGCCGGTCAGCGACGCCCTGCTGCGGCTGGGCAGGCATCTGCGTGCCGGAACGGTCTCCGACGACCTGCGGACGCTCCACCAGATCGGCGGCAGGCGCAGTGACGCCTTCTATCGCGACCGGTGGAGCCACGACAAGGTGGTGCGCTCCACACACGGGGTGAACTGCACCGGGTCGTGCTCGTGGAAGGTCTACGTCAAGGACGGGATCATCACCTGGGAGGCGCAGCAGACCGACTATCCCAGCGTGGGGGGCGACCGTCCGGAGTACGAGCCGCGCGGCTGCCCGCGCGGCGCCGCGTTCTCCTGGTACACCTACTCCCCCACCCGGGTGCGCTTCCCCTACGCCCGCGGCGTGCTGGTGGAGATGTACCGGGAGGCCAAGGCGCGCCTGGGCGACCCGGTCGCGGCCTGGGCCGAGATCACCTCCGACCCGGACAGCCGCCACCGCTACCAGTCGGCCCGCGGCAAGGGCGGCCTGGTGCGCGTCTCCTGGGAGGAGGCCACCGAGATCATCGCGGCCGCGCACGTGCACACCATCAAGGCCTACGGTCCCGACAGGGTCGCCGGCTTCTCCCCGATCCCGGCCATGTCGATGGCCTCCCACGCGGTCGGCGCCCGTTTCGTGTCGCTGCTGGGCGGCACCATGCTCTCGTTCTACGACTGGTACGCCGACCTGCCGGTGGCCTCCCCGCAGGTGTTCGGCGACCAGACCGACGTGCCGGAGTCGGCCGACTGGTGGGACGCGGCCTACCTGATGCTGTGGGGGTCCAACGTGCCGGTGACGCGCACGCCGGACGCCCACTACATGACCGAGGCCCGTTACCGGGGGCAGAAGGTCGTCGTGGTCGCCCCCGACTACAGCGACGCCGCCAAGTTCGCCGACGAGTGGCTGGCGCCCCACCCGGGCACCGACGGCGCGATGGCCATGGCGATGGGCCACGTGATCCTGCGGGAGTTCTTCGTCGAGCGGCAGGTGCCGTACTTCACCGACTACGTCAAGCGCCACACCGACCTGCCGTTCCTGGTGACCCTGGACGAGCGCGACGGCGGCTATGTGCCGGCCAAGTTCCTCACCGCCGCCGACCTGGGCCGGGACAAGGAGGCCGAGGCGGCGTTCAAGACGGTGCTGCTCGACTCGGCGACCGGCGAGCCGGTGGTGCCCAACGGCTCACTCGGCTTCCGCTACGCCGCCGCGGGCGAGGGGCGCTGGAACCTGGACCTGGAGGGCGTCGACCCGCTGCTGACGCTGGAGGGCGGGCGGAGCGTGACGGTCCTGCTGCCCCGCTTCGACCAGGAGGGCGGTGCGGGCGACGGGGTGCTGCGGCGCGGCGTCCCGGTGCGCGAGATCGGGGGCCGGCTGGTCACGACGGTCTTCGACCTCATGCTCGCCCAGTACGGCGTCGCCCGGCCCTCGGGCGGGTCGAGCGCGAGCGACTCGGCGCAGGAGGCGCGGGAGTGGCCGGCCTCCTACGACGACGCGGGCGCGCCGTACACGCCGGCCTGGCAGGAGACGATCACCGGGGTGCCGGCGGCGCAGGTGGTGCGGATCGCCAGGGAGTTCGCCCGCAACGCCGAGGACTCCCGCGGCCGATCGATGATCATCATGGGGGCGGGGGCCAACCACTGGTTCCACTCCGACACGATCTACCGCGCGATGCTGGCGCTGACCACGCTGACCGGCTGCCAGGGCGTCAACGGCGGCGGCTGGGCCCACTACGTGGGCCAGGAGAAGTGCCGCCCGATCACCGGCTGGGCGCACATGGCCTTCGCCACAGACTGGTCGCGCCCGCCCCGGCAGATGATCGGCACCGCCTACTGGTACCTGCACACCGACCAGTGGCGCTACGACACCTACAGCGCCGAGGTGGTCTCCTCCCCGCTGGGCGGCGGGGCCTTCACCGGCAAGGCCACGGCGGACCTGCTGTCGCAGTCGGCGCGCCTGGGCTGGATGCCGTCGCATCCGACCTTCGACCGCAACCCGCTGGACCTGGCCGACGAGGCGGCCGGCTCGGGGCAGGAGGCGGGGCCGTACATCGCCGCCAAGGTCGCCTCCGGGGAGCTGGGCTTCGCCTGCGAGGATCCCGACGCGCCGGCCAACTGGCCGCGGGTGCTGACGGTGTGGCGGGCCAACCTGCTGGGGTCCTCGGCCAAGGGCAACGAGTACTTCCTGCGGCACCTGCTGGGCGCCGACTCCTCGGTGCGCGCCGCCGAGGCCTCGCTCGGGCAGCGTCCGGACGACGTCACCTGGCAGCCGCAGGCGCCGCGGGGCAAGCTCGACCTGCTGCTGTCGCTGGACTTCCGGATGACCTCCACGACGCTGTTCTCCGACATCGTGCTGCCGGCCGCCACCTGGTACGAGAAGCACGATCTGTCCTCCACCGACATGCATCCGTTCGTGCACGCCTTCAGCCCGGCGATCGACCCGCCCTGGCAGACGCGCACCGACTTCGCGGCCTTCCACGCCATCGCCAAGGCCTTCAGCGCGCTGGCCGCCACCCATCTGGGCGTGCGCAAGGACCTGGTCGCGGTGCCGCTGCTGCACGACACGCCCGACGAGCTGGCCACCCCGCACGGGCACGTGAGCGACTGGCGGGTCACCGGCGAGACACCCGTGCCCGGCCGGAACTTCCCGAAGATCACGGTGATCGAGCGGGACTACGGCGCCGTCGCGGCGAAGATGGCCGCGATCGGCCCGCTGCTGGACAAGCTCGGCACCACCACCAAGGGCATCACCTACCAGGTCGGCGAGGAGATAGAACGGCTCGCCAGGATGAACGGCACCGTGCGCGGCGGGGTGGCCGACGGGCGGCCGTCGCTGGCCCGCGACGTCGACATGTGCGAGACGATCCTGGCGCTGTCGGGCACCACCAACGGGCATCTGGCCGCGCAGGGCTTCGCCACGCTGGGCCGCCGCACCGGGACCTCCTTCGACGGCCTGGCCGACGAGCACAAGAAGATCACCTTCGCGGACACGCAGTCGCGGCCGGTGCCGGTGACCACCTCGCCGGAGTGGTCGGGCAGCGAGACCGGCGGGCGCCGGTACTCGGCGTTCACCCTCAACGTCGAGCACCGCAAACCCTGGCACACCCTCACCGGGCGCCAGCACTTCTTCCTGGACCACGACTGGATCCACGAGGCCGGGGAGACGCTGCCGGTCTACCGGCCGCCGCTGAACATGACCGTGCTGTTCGGCGAGCCGGGCGTCGGCGAGGGCGGCGAGCAGGGGATCACGGTCCGCTATCTGACCCCGCACTCCAAGTGGTCGATCCACTCGGAGTACCAGGACAACCTGCTGATGCTGACCCTGTCGCGCGGCGGCCCGAACATCTGGATGAGCCCACTCGACGCCGCCCGGGCCGGGATCGCCGACAACGACTGGGTGGAGGCCGTCAACCGCAACGGCGTCGTGGTCGCCCGGGCGATCGTCTCGCACCGCATGCCCGCCGGGACGGTGTACATGTACCACGCCCAGGAGCGGGTGGTGGACGTGCCCAAGAGCGAGACCTCCGGCAGGCGCGGCGGCATCCACAACTCCCTGACCCGTCTGCTGATCAAACCCACCCATCTGATCGGCGGCTACGCCCAGCTGTCGTTCGCCTTCAACTATCTAGGGCCGACCGGTAACCAGCGTGACGAGGTCACCGTCATCCGCCGCCGCAGCCAGGAGGTCGACTACTGATGCACGAGGAGATCCGGTACGGCGGGGCGGAGGTCCGGCGATGAAGGTGATGGCGCAGCTCGCCATGGTGATGAACCTCGACAAGTGCATCGGATGCCACACCTGCTCGGTGACGTGCAAGCAGGCGTGGACCAACCGGGCCGGCACCGAGTACGTGTGGTTCAACAACGTCGAGACCCGGCCCGGGCAGGGCTACCCGCGCACCTACCAGGACCAGGAGCGCTGGAAGGGCGGCTGGGAGCTCAACTCGCTCGGCCGGCTGAAGCTCAAGGCCGGCGGGCGGATCAAGAAGCTGTTCTCCATCTTCGCCAACCCGCTGATGCCCTCGATCCAGGACTACTACGAGCCCTGGACCTACGACTACGACCGGTTGTTCTCCGCGCCCATGCAGGACGACACCCCGGTCGCCCGGCCCCGGTCCCTCATCACCGGCGAGCCGACGAAGATCAGCTGGAGTGCCAACTGGGACGACAACCTGGCCGGCGGCCCGGAGCTGGCGCCCGCCGACCCGGTGCTGCGCAAGGTGTCCGACCAGGTCACGCTCTCCTTCGAGCAGGCGTTCATGTTCTATCTGCCGCGCATCTGCGAGCACTGCCTCAACCCCTCGTGCGTGGCCTCCTGCCCGTCCGGTGCGATGTACAAGCGGTCGGAGGACGGCATCGTCCTGGTCGACCAGGACCGCTGCCGCGGCTGGCGGATGTGCGTGACCGGCTGCCCGTACAAGAAGGTGTACTTCAACCACCGCACCGGCAAGGCCGAGAAGTGCACCTTCTGCTTCCCCCGGGTCGAGGTGGGCATCCCGACCGTCTGCTCGGAGACCTGCGTGGGCCGGCTGCGCTACATCGGGATCATCCTCTACGACCCCGACCGGGTGGTCGAGGCGGCCTCCGTGCCCGACGACAAGGCCCTGTACGAGGCGCAGAAGAGCGTGATGCTCGACCCGGAGGATCCCGCCGTGATCGCCGCGGCCCGCGCCGGCGGCATCCCGGAGGACTGGCTGGAGGCGGCGCGCCGCTCCCCCATCCACAAGCTGATCTTCGAGTACGGGGTCGCGCTGCCGCTGCACCCGGAGTACCGCACCATGCCGATGGTCTGGTACATCCCGCCGCTGTCGCCGGTCGTCGACGTGCTGTCCGGTACCGGCCACGACGGCGAGGACGCCGGCAACCTGTTCGGCGCGATCGACGCGCTGCGCATCCCGATCGGCTACCTGGCCGAGCTGTTCACCGCCGGGGACCCCGCGCCGGTGCGCGCCGTACTGCGCCGCCTGGCCGCGATGCGCTCCTACATGCGCCGCATCAACCTCGGCCAGGAGCGCGACGAGTCGATCGCGGCGGAGGTCGGCATGACCGGCGAGCAGGTCGAGGGGATGCACCGGCTGCTGGCCCTGGCCCCCTACGGGGAGCGCTACGTCATCCCCAAGGCCCACGCCGAGCAGGGCGCGCAGCTGGAGGAGCTGGCGACCGGCTGCAGCCTCGACTACGAGGGCGGGCCCGGCATGAACGGCCCGTTCGGCGAGGCCTCCGGGATGCCCGCGCCGGTCGCGGTGGAGAACTTCCACGCGCTGCGGGAACGGCAGTCCGGCGACGACATCGACGAGGCCCATCGGCTGCGCGGCCGGGTCAACCTCCTCAACTGGGACGGCAAGGGCACGCCTGACGGCCTGTTCCCGAACGGAAACGGTGAGAAGCGATCATGACGACCCCTGACGACGGCCAGGTGCGCACCGCGCATCTGGTGGCCTCGGTGCTGCTCGGCTATCCCGACGAGCGGATGTACGGCGAGCTGCCGATCCTGGCCGAGGCGGTGGCCGGGCTCCCGCGCGGGGAGGTGCGCGCCCGGCTGGAGTCCTTCCTCGGCCACTGCGCCGCCACCCCGCGCAGCGACCTGGCGGCCCACTATGTGGCGACCTTCGACCTCAAGAGGCGCTGCTGCCCGTACCTGACCTACTACGCCTACGGCGACACCCGCAAGCGGGGCGCCGCCCTGCTGCGGTTCAAGCACGCCTTCCGCGAGGCGGGCTTCGAACTGGCCGACGGTGAGCTGCCCGACCATCTGTCGGTGGTGTGCGAGCTGTCGGGCCGCGGCGCCGTACGGCAGGCCCGGCGGCTGATGACCGAGAACCGGGCGGGCCTGGAGCTGCTGCGCACCGCCCTGGAGGCCGAGTCCTCGCCGTACGCCGACGTCGTGGCCGCGGTGCTGGCCACACTCCCGGCGGCCGGCCCGCGCCAGCTGGAGGCCGCGCTGCGCCTGGCGGCCCAGGGGCCGCCCGCCGAGGAGGTCGGACTCGAACCCTACGCCGTGATGGAGGCGGGCCGGTGAACGCGCTGGACGTGGTGCTGTGGGTGGTGGCCCCGTACGTGGCCCTGACGGTGTTCGCGCTCGGGCACGTGTGGCGCTACCGCTATGACAAGTTCGGCTGGACCACCCGGTCCTCGCAGATGTACGAGTCGCGGCTGCTGCGCATCGGCAGCCCGCTGTTCCACTTCGGCATCCTGGTCGTGGTGCTCGGCCACGTCGGCGGGCTGGTGATCCCCAAGAGCTGGACCGAGGCGGCCGGCGTCAGCGAGGAGCTCTACCACCTGGTCGCGGTCGTGCTGGGCACGATCGCGGGCGTGGCGACGCTGGGCGGCCTGGCGATCCTGATCTACCGGCGCCGCACCGTCGGCCCGGTGTTCAGCGCCACGACCCGCAACGACAAGCTCATGTACGCCGTCCTGGCCCTCACCATCGTGCTCGGCCTGGCCGCGACGGTCATGGCGAACATCGTCGGCGGCGGCTACGACTACCGCACCACCATCTCGCCCTGGTTCCGGTCGATCTTCTACTTCCAGCCGGACCCCTCACTGATGGCCGGGGCCCCGGTCCTGTTCCAGCTGCACGCGCTCAGCGCGCTGCTGCTGTTCGCGATCTGGCCGTTCACCCGGCTGGTGCACATGCTCACGGCCCCGGTCGGCTATCTCACCCGGCCCTACATCGTCTACCGAAGCCGTGAGGAGCACCGCACCGGTGCCCGCGCCCCGCAGCGCGGCTGGTAGCCGTCCTCGCGGTGGCCCGCGGTACGGGCACGTCGTCGCCGCCCCGGCCTGTCGTCACGGGCCGGGGCGGCGGCGCCCGATCACGTGATACCGGTGATGAGCCGTTCGCGGTCGACGACGGCCGAGGCCGCCCGCCACCCGAGGAAGTCCAGGAGCAGCAGGACCGGCCCGAGTGAGAGCGCCGTCTGCCCTGCAGCCGCTCGCCGAACACCGCGTACGCGGCCAGGGCGGCGGGGACCAGCACCGGGATGGCCGGCATGTAGAGCAGGGTGTGCTGGTGCCGCAGCGCCGTCGCGGCCTCGGCCGGCAGGGCGAAGAGCTGGATCAGCGGCTGGATGAGGAAGATCAGGGCAGGATCGCCGTCGTCCCTGCGATGGTGGTGTTGCGCCGGTACTCGTGCAGTTCCTTGCGGGTGACGGCGCGCACCCGCCGTCTGCTGACGGTCACGGCGGGCCTGCCGGGTCCTCCTGCTCGACGAGCTCCAGGTAGACGTCTTCGAGCGAGTGGCGCATCCGGCTGATCGACAGCACGTCGGCGCCCGCCGCCACCGGCGCGCGGGTCACCGCGGGCGCGGCCGCCTCCGGTTCGGACACCTCCAGGACGTAGCCGGACGTGCCGTCCGGGTGCCAGCCGCCGACGGCGGGCAGAGCGGAGAAGGCCTGAGCGGGGTCGGCGAGCGGAGCGACGGTGCGGACGACGAGGGCGCGGCCGAACAGCCGCTCACGCAGTTCGCCGGGCCGGCCGATCATGCGCAACGTCGTGTTCAGGATCGCGACCCGGTCGCACAATCGCTCGGCCTCCGCGAGGCGGCGCGTGGTCAGGAAGACGGTGACGCCGCGTCGGCGCAGCCCGCCGATCAGCTCGTGGACCTCGCGTGCGGCCGGCGGGGTCGGGGATCCCGTACAGGTCGGCGAAGCACCGCAGGTTCTCCAGCGCGCTCAGGCGCAGATACAGGCCCGGCGACTCGGGCATGATCGCGATCCTGCGGCGGATCCGCGCGCCGTTGGCCGGGGCCAGCCGGAGCCCGGCGACCGTCGCCGAGCCCGAGGTGGGGGCCAGCAGCGTGCCGAGCGTCCGCACGGTCGTCGTCTTGCCGGCCCCGTTCGGACCGAGGAAGCCGAACACCTCGCCGCGTTCCGCCCGGAAGCAGAGGTCCTCGAACGCGATCCGGTCGCCGAACCGCTTCGACAGGTGCCTGACCGACAGCGCCGGAGCACCCCGATCCGCCGACTCGGCCTCGGATCCGGGCTGCACCGGCGCCACCTCATCCCCGGGAAGTCCCCGCGAGGTCGCGCGGGATCCCCTCGGGATCCCCTCGGGATCCCCGACAAGCGCATCAATGCTCCCACCGCGAGCCGCCGGGCGCTGTCACCTCCCGGCGAGACTTGCGCCGGACGAAGCATCGGCGACCGCCGCTGCCGGCACGGTGTGCCGGGCGGGGTCGCCTGCCGCTTCGGGGCTCGTCCGGCTAGGCCGAGCGGACCCGCGAGGAGGGCACCGCCTGGCGCCGGGTCGAGGAGCGGACCGCGGTCACCGTCAGCACCAGGGTCAGCACCGAAACCGCCGACAGCAGGGCCAGGCCCACGCCGTAGGAGCCGAAGCGGCCGTAGACGAAGCCCATCACCAGCGGCGGGACGAACCCGCCCAGCCCGCCGGCGGCGCCGACCAGGCCGGTGACCGAGCCGACCTTGTCGGCCGGGGCCACCTGGGCGACCAGGGCGAAGGTGGCGCCGCTGCCGGCGCCGAGCGCGGCGGCCATGGTCAGGAAGGCGAGCGTGCCCAGGAACATCAGCGGCGGGGTGAAGGCCTGCACCGCCGCGCACAGCGCGACCACGGCGAACACCGCGGTCAGGACGGGAAGCGGCCCGATCCGGTCCGACAGCCAGCCGCCCACCGGCCGCATCACGACCGCCAGGATCACGAAGCCGGCCATCCGGTTGGCCGCGTCGGCCTGCTCCAGCCCGTAGGCGGTCTGCAGGTAGACCGGCAGGTAGACCGAGAAGGCGACGTAGCCGCCGAAGGCCACCGCGTACAGGATGCACGCCTGCCAGGTGATGGACAGCTTGGCGGTGGCCGCCAGGCGCGCCATCAGCGGCTGGGTCGGGATGATACGGCCCGGCGCGTCCCGCAGGACCAGCCAGGAGACGACGGCGTAGACGGCCAGCACGATCGCGGTGATCACGAACGGCGTCGCCGAGCCGCCGGCCTTCACCAGCTTGACCGTGGTCAGGGCGCTGATGGCGGTGCCGCCCATGCCCGCGCCGAAGATGCCCACGGCCAGCCCGCGCCGCTCCGGGGGGAACCAGGCGTTGACGAAGGGCACGCCCACGGCGAACGCCGTCCCGCCGATGCCCAGGAAGAAGCCGCCCACCAGCAGCGCCGCCAGCGAGCTCTGGCCGGCCAGGCCGATGAACAGGACGGGGACGATCGTGATGGCCGAGATCAGCGGGAACATGACCCGCCCGCCGAAGCGGTCGGTGAGCGCGCCGACCGGGATGCGGCCGAGCGAGCCGACGATCACCGGGACCGCCACCAGCAGCGCCTGCTGGGAGGCCGACAGCTCCAGTAGTTCCTTGAACCGCGGGCCCAGCGGGCTGAGCAGCGCCCACGCCCAGAAGTTCACCGCGAATCCCAGCGTCGCCACGGCCAGCATCAGCACCGGGCTGCGGCCGGTCCCCGGTCCATCCGTTCTGACGGTACTCATATCACCAGTCCTCATGCAGATTTCGGGTGGGCGGCCGCGGCTTGTCCTGCTCCCGCGACGCGCCTACCTGAGGTTTCTTCCCTGATAGGCGGTTTTTCACTAGGCGGCTGTGTCAATTCACGCCGCTCGCAACAGCTCCGGGACGGGGCGGCGGGGAGCACGCGGCACCGCGGCGCCGTACCCGAGACGGATGATCATCTGCGGGTGGCCGCCGGGGTGCCGGGGGTCGGTGCGGTGGCGCATGTCGCGCAGGTCCAGCGGCTGGTTCAGGAACGAGGCGGACACGCCGTGCAGCGTGGCCGCCAGCAGGACCCGCTGCAGCGCCTGGCCGGCGCGCAGCCAGTCCGCGGGGCCGTCTCCGCGGGTGGTCAGCACGGCCAGCCGGGGGTGCGGCTCGAAGCGGGCGCGCTCCCCGCGCGCCCGCGCGAAGTCGCGGACGGGCGCCGGATCGCCGACGGGGCGCGGCCCCTGGACGTAGGAGGGGATCCCGTCGGAGCGCGAGTTCCCGGCCGTCCACCGGGCCAGCTCGAGGCGGTAGTCGCGGTCGACGGTCAGCGCCTCGTCGGCCGCGGCGACCTCCTCCAGGAGTGCGGCGGCGGCCGTGCCGCCGACCTCGACCAGCGAGGCTCCCTCGATCCGGGCCGCCGCGGCCAGCTCGGCCATGACCTCCACCGGGACGGGGTCACCGGAGAACGGCAGTCGGTTGGTGCGCCGGACCTTGACGGCCTCGTACAGCTCGTACTCGGCGGCGGAGGCGGGGACGGCGTCCGCGGGCCAGACGGCGGCCAGCAGCGTGGGAGGCAGGTCGGAGGGCAGATCGGGGGACAGCGCCGACGGTCCGCTCCCGGCGGCGGACATCGGCTGGACGACGGGCCGCATGCCGGCCACCCGCATGGCCAGCCGCAGGTTGAACAGCGCCGCTCCGCAGCTGATGGACATCGACCGGCCGCGCGGGTCGGCCACGTGCAACCTGCGGTCCAGATCGGCGTGCAGCTCGATGTACCGTCCCCGGCGGACCTCGAAACGCCACGGCTGGGTGTTGTGCACCGAGGGCGCGGCACCCGCCGCGGTGATCAGACGACGGACGCCGGCGTGGGTGGCGAGAGGGTTCAACATGGTCTTCCTCCTTTCCTTCGAGGGTCCTGCACCACCCGCCACCTGGGGCAGGGCCGAAGGTCCCGGCGACAGGGGACGTCAGGCACACCTGTCACAGGAGTGGAGGAAGCGGAGAAGGAGGAACGTCATGAAGGAACACCGCGGAGGAACGCCTCGGCGCCGGCCGGACGCCGGCCTCGTGGGAGGAGCCCGGCGGCCGGGCGGCGCTCACGCGTGGCCGGCCCAGATCCGCGGGAGCCTGTCCCGCCACGGCACGGCCTCCTCCAGTCGGGCGGCGACCCGCAGCAGCAGGTCCTCGCGTCCGTGACCGGCCACCAGCTGCACCCCGATGGGCAGGCCGCTCCCGCTCCATCCCAGCGGCAGGCTGATCGCCGGGTGACCCGAGACGTTGAACACCATCGTGAACGGCCCGTACTCGAAGATCCTCGCCAGCCGTTCCTCCAGCGTGGGGTGGTCGTCGGCGTCGTATCGGAAGGTGCCGTGCGTCACCGGCGGCCACGCCAGCGTCGGCGTCACGAGCAGGTCGCACCCGGTGAAGAACGCGCTCACCGAGCGGGTGACCCGGTTCTGGGCGTGGAAGCCGAGGATCAGGCCGAGCGCGCTCGTCTCCTTCGCGTCCTGCAGCAGGTGCCGCGTCGAGATCTCCAGCAGGTCCGGGTCGGGCTCCCGGGGCGCCAGCAGCACGGTCGAGGCGATCGCGACGCGCTGGGCCTGCATCGCCCGCAGCGTGTCCTGCCAGTCGACGGCGGGGGCGCCCTCCTCGACGAGGTGGCCCATCTTCTCCAGCACGGTACCGGCGGCGACCGTCGCGGCGGCCACCTCCGGATCCACCGGCACGCCCGACCACGCCGCGGTGGTCACGGCGACGCGCAGCGTGCCGGGGTCGGCGCCCACCTCCGAGGCGTACGGCCGCGCCGGCGGGGGCGCGGTGTACTTGTCGCCCACGGCCGGCCCGTGCACGGCGTCGAGCAGGTGGGCGGCGTCCCTGACCGTCCGGGTCAGCGCGAACTCGTAGGCCATCCCGAACATCGGCTCGCCCATGTCCGGCCCGCTGGTGACGCGGCCCCTGCTCGGCTTGAGGCCGACCAGGCCGCAGCAGGAGGCGGGGATGCGGATCGAGCCCGCGCCGTCGCTCGCGTGGGCCAGCGGTACGGCGCCCGCCGCCACCAGGGCGGCCGCACCGCCGCTGGACCCGCCCGCGCTGCGGTCGGGGTCCCAGGGGTTGCGGGTGACGCCGTACCGGTCGGACTCGGTGACGAAGTCCACCACCATCTCGGGCACGGTGGTCACACCCAGGGTGGCCAGCCCGGCGGCCCTGAATCGCTTCATCAGGTCGGTGTCGTGGTCGGCCGTCATCGCCCGCAGGGCCCTGCTGCCGACGCTGAACGGCACGCCCTCGGCGACCGGGCCATGATCCTTTATCAGGAACGGCACCCCGGTGAACGGGCCGTGGCCGGAGTGGGCGAGCGCGGTGCCGAACACCGGCATGGTCAGGCCGTTGAGCCTGGAGTCGGCCCACTCCAGCGCCCGCCTGGCCGCCGTCTCGACCTCGGCGACGCCGGCCTCTCCGCTGCGGATCAGCTCGCTCAGGCCGAGGCCGTCGTAGCTCGCGTACTCGTACGGTTCCATGGTGTGCTCCTCGCGTGTGTCGGAGCACCCAGCGTGGCCGCGCGCGACGGCGGGGACATCAGGGCTGGTACTGAGATCCGGCCCTGAGGCGGCACGCCGCACCCGGACGGTGCCTCAGGCGGCGGCGCTGGACGGGCCGGGCTCGGTGGCGGCCAGCTCGACGCGGTTGCGGCCCGCGCCCTTGGCGACGTACAGGGCCTCGTCGGCCGAGTGCAGCAGCTCCGCGAGGTTCTGCCCGGGGACCCGCTCGGCCACGCCCGCGCTGAAGGTCACCGACAGGGTGTGCCCTCCGGCGGGGATCCGCCCGGCCGTCACCCACAGGCGCAGCTCGTTCATCCGGGCCAGGGCCTGCTCTCCCGTGGCGCCGGGGAGGGCGATGACGAACTCCTCGCCGCCGTAGCGGGCCACGATGTCGCCCTGGCGCACCTTGCCGCCCAGCAGCTTGGCGAAGCGGATGAGCACCTGGTCGCCGGCGCCGTGCCCGTACCGGTCGTTGATCTGCTTGAAGTGGTCGATGTCCAGCAGCGCCACGCTCAGGGGCGTGTCCTGCGCGACCGCCAGGCTCATCTCCCGGTCCAGGGCCGTCATCAGGAAGCGGCGGTTGTGCAGGCCGGTCAGGGTGTCGCGCACCGCCTGCTCGGCCAGGTTCGCGCGCAGCGCCTCGATGGTGGCGACCTGCTCGCGCAACTGCTCGTTGGCCTCCTGCAGGCCGCGCTGCTGCTCGCTGAGCTGGGCGTTGGCCTCCTCCAGCTGGCGGCGCTGGGCGTTGAGCGCGGTCACGTCCCGTCCCACGAGCACCCAGCCCACCCACTCGTTCCGGCTGTCGTGCAGGGCGCCGAGGCGGGCGCTCAGGTCGACCACGCACCCCTCGGCGTCGACGACGGTGCGGTCGATCTCCAGCCCCTCCTCCGCCTGGCCGGGCAGGAACGACTCGCCGAGAAGCTCGGTGATGGACAGTCCGGACAGCCGGGCGGGCAGGCCGGGCACGATGCGCCGGAACATCCGGTCGGCCGCCGGGTTGAGGTCCAGGATGCGGCCAGAGCGGTCGACCGTGGTGACCATGTCGCTGATCACGTCGAAGACGTGGGTGCGCTCCACCGCCACCAGCTCGTGCACCGAGCTGCGCATCAGGGACCAGTAGATCACGGTCGTGCTGACGCAGAACCCGATCGGGGTGATGTCCACTCCGTCGGCCACCCCCAGCAGGGTGAGGACGTCGGTCAGGGCGGGCGGCAGTGCGCCCAGCAGGGTCGCGGCGTACACCCGCCGCAGCGGGCGCGGGCCCCGCGACCACGCGTGGGCCATGCGGACCGCGCCGGAGACGAGCAGCAGATAGCTGTAGACGGCGTGCACCCAGAACAGGGGGCCGAAGGCCGGGACCTGGATGCCGGCGGAGGCCTGCGCGGCGTGGAACAGGTGGTGCGTGTCGTCGGTCAGCACCGTGACCAGCAGGAGCACGGGTTCCACGGCCAGCAGCGCGGCCGTACGGCGCGACAGGCGCCAGGCGCGGTCGACCACGGCCAGCGACAGGCAGAAGAAGCCCGCCACGACGCAGCTGACCGCGGCGAACTTGGCCGCCGCCGCGAGCGGGGCCGTCACCGGGACTCCGGTCAGCACCAGCACTGCGTCCGTCGTGGACCACCCGCCGATGCCCGCCGCCAGGAAGGCCAGCGTGCTGACCGCCGGTGTCACATGCCGCCGCCGCCAGCCGAGCGCGGCCACCGTGAAGGCCACCACTGCGGACAGCACGAAGATCAACGCCAGAAGGGAATCCCCCGCCACGATCATCTCCTCTCACTGCCGCGGTGGACCGGTACGAGCGCATCATCGGCACGACCACAGCGTGACTTGAGGATTCCTGAGAGTCACATCGGGAACCGGCGTCCGAGCGCGGGATCGCCGGGCCCGCACCCCGGCGGGGACGGCCGGCGGAGCCCCGGGCGCCGGCCGGAGCCGGGTCCCGCCGGTGCGGAGTCGGGTGGAGCCAGGCCGCGGCGGAGCGGGATCAGACGCCGGTGCGGGGTCCGGGGGTGAGAGGCCTCACACCAGTTGGAGCCGGGCGTGGGCGGCCCGGGCCAGCTGGGGGGCGGCGTCGGCGGTCACCGTCAGGACGGCGGTATCCGGCGTGCGCTCGCGGACGTCCTCGGCGCGGATCGCCAGCACCGCCGGCGGGCTGCCCAGGTCGCCGTAACAGGCGGTGACCGCGGCGGTGATCGCCGCGCGGGCGTCGGCGATCACCGTCTTGACCGAGGCGTCCGGGCCGTCGACGGAGGCGGACAGGAATCCCAGCGTCGCGGCGAAGCGCAACTGCTCGGCGGGCGGCGGGGCCGCGCCGGTCCCGGCCGGCGGCACCGGCCGGTCGAGCCAGAACGTCCGCCCGTGCAGATATCCCGGGTAGGGCTCACCGGAATCCGGATCGAGGACGACGACCGCGTCGGCCAGCAGTTGCCCGAACGCGGCCAGATCGGTCTCCGGCGGCAGGTCGGTGGTGACCAGCACAGGGATGATCAATGGATGGATCATGGCGGCCTCCTCGTCAGAGCGCTGATGCTACCGACGGTCACCGACATTATCCGGGCCCGCCGCCCCCGCGTCCGCGTAGTTCCCATTCCTGCCCGTCATCGCGAGCCCCCGCCGGCCCCACCCGGTCACCCCGGCAGCGTCTCGCCTCCGATCGGAGCGAGGATCTCGCCGGTGTAGTACGACGACAGCCGCCCGGCGGCGAAGAAGACGTACGAGGGCGCGATCTCGTCCGGGTCGGCGGCGCGTTTCATCGGCGCCTGCTCGCCGAACTTCTCGACCTTCTCCTCGGGGAAGGTCGAGGGGATCAGCGGCGTCCAGACCGGGCCCGGCGCCACGGCGTTGACCCTGATGCCCCGCTTGAGGAGGTTCTGCGCCATCGAGTAGGTGAAGGCGTTGATCGCGCCCTTGGTCGCGGCGTAGTCGATGAGCGTCTTGTTGCCGCGCAGCCCGTTGACGGACGAGGTGTTGATGATCACGCCGCCCTCGCGCATGTGCTGCAGCGCGGCCTTGGTGACCCGGTAGTAGCTGTGGATGTTGACCGCGAACGTGTGCTCCCACTGCTCGTCGCTCAGTTCCTCCAGCGACTCCACGGGGGCCTGGTAGGCCACGTTGTTCACCAGGATGTCCAGGCCGCCGAGCTCGGATACCGCCTGCTCGACGACCGAGCCGCAGTGGTCGCGGTCGGCCAGGTCGCCCGGGAGCAGCGCGCAGCGCCGTCCGGCCGCCTCCACCAGCTTCCTGGTGTGGTTGGCGTCCTCGTGCTCGTTGAGATAGGCGATCGCGATGTCGGCGCCCTCCTTGGCGAAGGCGATCGCGACGGCGCGGCCGATGCCCGAGTCGCCCCCGGTGATCAGGGCGCGCTTGCCGGCCAGCAGCTCCCTGCCGACGTAGTCGCGCATCTCGTCACGGGGCTCGGGCTCCATGTCCCCGCTGTGCCCGGGGTAGGGCTGGCTCTGCGGCGGCGGTGTGGTGTTCGGTTCCTCTGGCATGACCATCGCGTGCCCGTCGTCGTGCCCGCCTAACGCCCGTGGACGGCCAGGGTTTCCCCGGCGCCGGCGGGCTGCCCCGCGGCCGGACTTCTGCCAGGATGCCTGTCTGCCGCCCCTCGGACGGCACCGCGCGATCTCGATCTCCGACGCGTACGGGAGCGCTGTGATGAACGGTCATCGGATCCTCGTCGTCGACGACGATGCCTCGATCCTGCGCTCCCTGCGGCGCGGCCTGCTGCTGGAGGGCTTCGGGGTGGAGACGGCCGGCTCCGGTGAGCGGGCGCTGGAGCTGGCCGGCGGCGCCGCGCCGGACGCGATCGTCCTCGACGTCTCGATGCCGGGGCTGTCGGGGATCGAGGTGTGCACGCGGCTGCGGGCGGGCGGGGCGGAGGTGCCGGTCCTGATGTTGTCGGCCATGGACGAGGTCGCGGACCGGGTGGCCGGGCTGGCCGCGGGCGCCGACGACTACGTCGTCAAGCCGTTCGACCTGCACGAGCTGGTCCTGCGGCTGCGCGCGCTGCTGCGCCGGGCCGGGCGCCCGGCCGGCGGGGCGGTCAGGGCGGGGCCGCTGACGGTCGATCCGGCCACCCGCCGCGTCACGTTGAACGGCCGGGAGATCGAGCTGACCCGCAGGGAGTTCGACCTGCTGGAGGTGCTGGCGCGCAACGCCGGCATCGTGCTGTCCCGGCCGGTGCTGCTGGAGCGGGTCTGGGGTTACGACTTCGAGGTGACCGGCAACGCCGTCGACACCTTCGTCGGCTATCTGCGGCGCAAGCTGGAGGCGGGCGGTGAGCCCCGCATGGTGCACACGGTGCGGGGAGTGGGATTCGTCCTGCGATGAGGCCCTCGATGAGACTTCCGATGAGGCTGTCCACCCGGTTCGCGATCTGCCTGGCCGCGCTCGTCACGGCGCTGATGCTGCCGACCGGGGCGATCGTGCTGGGCGTGGTCTCCCACGACCTGCGCGCCGAGCGGGACCGGCAGCTGGTGCTGCGCTCGCGCGCGCTGGAGCCGATGGCGGCCTCCTACTCCTGGCGGGTCCGGCTGACGCCCGCCCTGCCGCCGGACTTCATGGAACAGCGGCTGACCGGGGCGGCCCTGGAGTCCGGCGGCCCCGGCGGGGTGCACCTGGAGGTGCCCGGCGCCGCCCCGCTCGTCGTCGGAGACGTGCCGGCCGTGATGCCCGCGGCCGGCCAGGACGGGCCCGCCACCTTCACCCGGGACGGCAGGCGGTGGCGGTTCGTGGCCACCGGCCTGGGACGGCGGGGGAACCTGGCCCGCCTGCGGGTGTTCGAATCCGAGGAGCATCTCGACCGGCAGATCGATCTGCTCGGCGAGCGGCTGGTGCTGATCACCCTGGCCGCGGCGGGGGCGGGCGCCGCGGCCGGGCTGCTCCTCGGCCGGTTCGCGGTGCGGCCGCTGACCGCGCTGCGCGCGCAGGCGCGCAGGATCGACCTCCCCTCCCCCGGTGCGGCCCGGCTGGCGACCGCCTCGGGAGTCACCGAGATCGACGAGCTCGCCGGCCGCATCAACGACCTGCTGGACCGGCGGGACGCCGCGGTGCGGCGCACCGGCGAGGCGCTGGAGACCGCCCGTTCCTTCACCGCCTCCGTGGCGCACGAGCTGCGGACCCCGCTGACCGGCATGGGGATCGACCTCACCCTGCTCGCCCGCCCGGACCTGGATCCGGCCGAGCGCGCCGAGATCGTCACGGACCTGGGCGCCGGGCACGCCCGGACGCAGCGGCTGATCACCATGCTGCGCCGGTTGGCCGACGGCGAGCTCGCCGACCCCGCGGCCTTCGCCGAGGCCGACCTGACCGAGATCGTCGCCGTCGCGGTCGAGGAGGCGCGGCGCCGTCACCCGCGCGCCGAGATCACCTTCACTCCGGCGGACGGCCTGCGGGTGCGGGTGCGGGGATGGGCCGAAGGGCTGAGGATGATCGCCGACAATCTCCTCGACAACGCCGCGGTCCACGGCGCCGGCGACGACGGCCGCGCCACCGTGGAGGTGACGCTGTCCGCCGATGAGGAGAGCGCCGTGCTCGCCGTCCGGGACGCCGGGGCGGGCATCCCCGAGGCCGAGCGCGAGCCGGTGTTCACCCGCTTCCACCGCCGGCCCGGCAGCCCCGGCTCCGGTCTCGGGCTCACCCTCGTACGCCAGCAGGCGCTGCTGCACGGCGGCGCGGTCGCGGTGACCGACCCGGGGCGGGGTCCCGGGACGCGCGTGGAGGTACGGCTGCCGGCGGCCGGCCGTACCGCCGGAGCCTGAGGCGGGAGAAGAGCGGGCTGCCAGAGATCTGCCAGGAAAGCGCGGCACGATTCCCGCCGTGCCCGCTCACCCGCCCGATCCGCCGGAGGGAACATGCCAAAGACCGTCATCGACCGCTGCCTGCGAACCGGCCTCGCCGTGGCCCTCGCCGCCCTGGCGGCGACGGCCGGAGCGGTCCCCGCGCGGGGGCTCCCCCGTACGGCGCCGCCGTCCCCCGCCTCCGGCGCGCCGCCGTCTCCCGCCTCCGCCTCCCCGGCCCGCGGCGAGCCGGGGCCGCCCGACGCCGTGAAGGCCTCGGCGTACCCCGTCAAGCTGCGGAGCGCCCCGCGCAGGCTCTCGGTGGGATACACCTACCGGGGACGGGAGCACACCCTTGAGGACTTCCTGTCACGCACGAAGACCAACGGCTTCGTCGTCCTGGACGGGCAGAGGATCGTCTACGAACGCTACGCCGGGGCGGACCGGGACACGCTCTTCCAGTCCTGGTCGGTGGCGAAGTCCTTCACCTCGGCCGCGGTCGGCATCGCCCTGCACGAGGGCCGCATCCGCTCGATCGACGACCCGGTGACCCGTTACCTGCCCCGGCTGCGCGGCTCGGGCTACGACGGCGTGTCCGTCCGCGACCTGCTGCGGATGTCGTCGGGGATCGCCTGGGACGAGCGCTCCGACGTGCCGCGGCTGCAGGCGGCCGTCAACCGGGGCGTGCCGGTCATGACGGCGGCGGCGCGGCAGGTGCGGGGCTGGGAGCCCGGCAGCAGGTTCGAGTACACCAGCGTGAACTCCACCGTGCTGGCCGGGGTCGTCTCCGCGGCCACGGGCATGCCGTACCACCGGTACGTGGAGAGGAAGATCTGGAAGCCCGCCGGCATGGCGTCCACGGCGTACATCGGCGCCGACTCCGGCGGCGACGGCCTGGGGTACTGCTGCTACTACGCCACGGACCGTGATCTCGCCCGTTTCGGTCTGCTCTATCTCCGTGGTGGGAAGGCCCACGGCCGGCAGGTGGTGCCGCGCTCCTGGGTCAGTCGGTCGACCAGGCCCTCGGCCGCCTTCAACCCCCGCTACGGCCTGCACTGGTGGCTCGGCGACGGCCGCGAGGGCGACTTCATGGCCGCGGGACTGGGCGGGCAGTACATCTACGTCTCTCCCCGGCACGGAGTGGTCATCGTCAAATCGGTCCGTTCCATTTCGGTCCCCGCCAGGCAGGAGACGCTGGTCGCGTTCCGCGCCGTGGCCGAGGAGGTCGCCGGGACCCGCTGAGCCGGGTGGCGCGACGGCGGCCGCGGGGGGAAGGCGGGCGGGAGGTGGTCGTGGGGATCGCCGGACGGTACTACCGCCAGGTGAACACTGTGTTACGGCGCGCGTTCACCCCTACCGCCGATCCCGCGCGCGCGGGAAGCTGGCCTCATCCCACACCTCTCGGGGAGGAACATCGACCATGCTCAGGCGTACGCCGCTGTTCGGCAGCAAGACCCGTGTCACCTTCACCCTGCCCGTCGACCGGCCGGGCGGCACCGTCAGCGTCGTCGGCGACTTCAACGGCTGGCAGCCCGGCCTGCACGAGCTGCGCCACCGCCGCAACGGGGTCCGCACCGTCTCCGTCATCCTGCCCCCGGGCGTCCACCGCTTCCGCTATCTGGCCACCGGCGGAGTGTGGTTCGACGACGAGACCGCCGACGGCGTCGACCAGCACAGCAGCATCATGCACCTGTAGCACCGCCCGCCCCCGGCGGGGCGGGTCTGGTCGCGACGACGACGGTGGCCTCCATCTCGGCGGATCCGATCACCTCGGGCAGGAGCCCGGCACCGGTGACGATCCCGACGGCCGCCGGAGCCTGGCGCTCGCTCGTCTCGAACAGCAGCCGGCCGCCCGGCGCCAGCCACGACGGCGCCGCGGCGGCCACCCTGCGCAGGACGTCGAGCCCGTCCGCGCCGCCGTCGAGCGCCACCCTGGCCTCGTGCAGGCGCGCCTCGGCGGGCAGCAGGTCGATCTCCCCGGTGGGCACGTAGGGCACGTTGGCCAGCAGGAAGCCGACGCGGCCCCGCAGCGCGCCGGGCAGCGGGTCGTAGAGATCGCCGTGATAGACCCGGCCGCCCACGGCGGCGACGTTGCGGCGGGCGCAGCGCACCGCGGCGGCGTCGATGTCGGCCGCGTGCAGCTCGGCCTCCCCCAGGGCGGTGGCCAGCGCGGCGCCCAGCGCGCCCGAGCCGCAGCACAGGTCGACGATGACGGGCCGGGACGGGCCGGTGGACCGGCGGGCGAGTTCGGCGGCCCGCCGGATGAGGAACTCGGTGCGGCGGCGGGGCACGAACACCCCGGGCTCCACGCGCACCCGCAGGCCGCAGAACCGGGCCCAGCCGACGACGTGTTCGAGCGGCAGGCCGGCGACCCGCCGTTCCACCATCGCGGCGAGGTCGGACGACGTGCGCGCCGTGGAGATGAGCAGCCGCGCCTCGTCCTCGGCGAAGACGCACCCGGCGTCCCTGAGCCTGGCGACGACCGCGGAGTGCGACGGTGAAGGACGGTGAACCGACATGGGGAACCCTTCGGAAGGGCCGAGGGCGCTCCCCACGCCACCCGCGCCGGGCCTACCGGCGGCTGTGAGGTGAGGGCACCCGAGCTGATCCAGCGGTGATGGGGCTCACCTCCTCGCGGTCGTTCGCTTCCGGGACGGCCACCCTACTACAGGCGGTGATCCTCGACCGGCTCAGGCCGACCTGTCGCGGCGCTCCTGCCCGAGACCGGGCCGTTCGCGGGGCACCAGGGTGGGGTTGACGTTGTCGAGCACGGTGTCGCGGTCGACCACGACCCGGGCCACGTCGTCGCGGCTGGGCACCTCGTACATCACGTTGAGCAGGACCTCCTCGAGGATCGCGCGGGTCGCGCGGGCGCCGGTGCGGCGCAGCAGCGCCTGCTCGGCGATCGCGCCGACGGCGTCCTCGGTGATCTCCAGCTCGACCCCGTCGAGCTCCAGGAGCCTGCGGTACTGCTTGATCAGCGCGTTGCGCGGCTCGGTGAGGATCCGCATCAGCGTCGCGCGGTCCAGCGGCCGCAGGGTCGAGACCACCGGCAGGCGGCCGACCAGCTCGGGGATCAGGCCGAACTTCAGCAGGTCCTGGGGCATGACGTCGGCGAAGGCGTCCTGGTCCGCCTCGTCGTGCCCGGCGTGGATCTCGGCGCCGAACCCGGCGCCCCGCCGGCCGGTCCGCTCCTCGATGATCTTCTCCAGCCCGGCGAAGGCGCCGCCGCAGATGAACAGCACGTTGCCGGTGTCGATCTGGATGAACTCCTGCTGCGGGTGCTTGCGCCCGCCCTGCGGCGGCACGCTCGCGACCGTGCCCTCCAGCATCTTCAGCAGCGCCTGCTGCACGCCCTCGCCGGAGACGTCGCGGGTGATCGACGGGTTCTCGCTCTTGCGGGCGATCTTGTCGATCTCGTCGATGTAGATGATGCCGGTCTCGGCCTTCTTGACGTCGTAGTCGGCGGCCTGGATCAGCTTCAGGAGGATGTTCTCGACGTCCTCGCCCACGTAGCCCGCCTCGGTCAGGGCGGTGGCGTCGGCGATGGCGAAGGGGACGTCGAGCATCCGGGCGAGCGTCTGGACGATGTGGGTCTTGCCGGAGCCGGTCGGGCCGACCAGCAGGATGTTGGACTTGCCCAGCTCGATCGGCTCCGCCCCGGCGGCCTGCCGTACGGCCCCGCCGGCGCCCGGCCGGATGCGCTTGTAGTGGTTGTAGACCGCCACCGACAGCGCCTTCTTGGCCCGCTCCTGCCCCACGACGTACTGCCCGAGGAATTCGTGGATCTCCCGCGGCTTGGGCAGGTTCCAGGACGTGGTCTCGGTGCTCTCGCCGAGCTCCTCCTCGATGAGCTCGTTGCACAGCTCGACGCACTCGTCGCAGATGCAGATGCGGCCCGGACCCGCGATGAGCTTCTTGACCTGCTTCTGGCTCTTTCCGCAGAAGGTGCATTGCAGCAGGTCACTGCGGTCGCCGGTGCGTGTCACTCGAGTACATCTCCTCGAAGTCGGGATGGCCGGCCCCGGTGGGATCGGGCCGGCCCTCGGGGTCAGAGGGGTACGGGAGGTGACGCCGGGCGCCGGGCGCCCGGGTCGGGAACACGCCCCGTCTCCTTTGAGGGTACGGCGAGCGGGAGGTGAGGGAAACGCCGCGGCGCCACCGGAGGGCGGTCCGGCCCGGGAGACGGGGTCCGTCACCTAATCCTGGCCTTGCATGAACTAAGGTTGCCCTGCCCTAATTTAGGTGACCCTTTCTTAACGCTCTGGAGTGACGGTGTTCGCCAGTTATCTCATCGGCCTGCGCGAAGGACTGGAGGCCACACTGGTGGTCTCCGTCCTCGTCGCGTTCCTGGTCAAGAGTGATCGCAGGGATCGGCTTCCGCTGGTGTGGGCGGGGGTGTCCGCCGCGGTGGTCCTGTCGATCGGGTTCGGCGCGCTGCTCACCTTCACCGCCGCCCGCCTGGAGTACCGCCAGCAGGAGCTCTTCGAAGCGGTCACCTCGCTGCTCGCCACGGCCTTCGTGACCTGGATGATCTTCTGGATGCGCCGGGCCGCCCGGTCGCTCTCCGGCGAGCTGCGCGCCAAGCTCAGCGACGCGCTGCGGCTCGGCCCGCTCGCCGTGGTCGTCATGGCGTTCCTGTCCGTGGCCCGCGAGGGGCTGGAGACCGCGCTGCTGTTCTTCGCCTCCGCCCAGGGCGCCTCCTCCAACACCAGCCCGCTGATCGGCATCACCCTCGGCGTCCTGACCTCGATCGTGATCGGCTGGGGCCTCTACCGCAGCGCTCTGAGGATCAACCTGACCACGTTCTTCACCTGGACCGGCCTGCTGCTGATCCTGGTCGCCGCCGGCATCTTCAAGTACGGCGTGCACGACCTTCAGGAGGCCGGCGTCCTTCCGGGCCTGTCGACCCAGGCCTTCGACATCAGCGCCGTCCTGCCCGCCGACTCCTGGTGGGGCGCCCTGCTGGCGGGGATGTTCAACATCACACCGCAGCCGACCGTGCTGGAGACCGTCGCCTGGTTCGCCTACGCGGTGCCCACTCTGATCCTCTTCCTGCGTCCGGCCTCGCCCCGGCGATCCGCCTCCTCCACTCCCACCACCGCCTGAAAAACAGGAGAACCATGCGCACCCCCATCGCCCTCACCGCCGCCGGACTTGCCCTGGTCGCGTTGTCCGCCTGCTCAGGCGAGTCCCGGCCGGGCACCACGAACGCCGGCGCGAGCCCCGCCGAGGACGGCAAGATCGCCGTCACGGCCGGCGACACCGAGTGCAAGGTCGCGGTCAGCGAGGTCAACGCCGGCACCTCGACCTTCGCGGTCACCAACAACGGCTCCAAGGTCACCGAGTTCTACGTCTACGCGCCGGGCGACCGGGTCATGGGCGAGGTGGAGAACATCGTCCCGGGTCTGACCCGCGAGCTCATCGTCGAGCTGCCGGCCGGCGGCTACGAGGCCGCCTGCAAGCCCGGCATGATCGGCAAGGGCATCCGCACCCCGCTGAAGGCCACCGGCGAGCACAAGCCCCTGAGCGAGGACGCCGAGCTGGCCGCCGCGACCGCCGGCTACAAGCGCTACATCAAGTCGCAGAGCGACACCCTGCTCGTCAAGACCCAGGAGTTCGTCGACGCCGTCAAGGCCGGTGACATCGACAAGGCCAAGGCCCTCTACCCGGTCTCGCGCACCTACTGGGAGCGGATCGAGCCGGTCGCCGAGATCTTCGGCGACCTCGACCCGGCCATCGACGCCCGGGAGGCCGACCTGGAGGAGGGCCAGGAGTGGACCGGCTTCCACCGGATCGAGAAGGATCTGTGGATCACCAAGGACGTCTCCGAGGACGGCCCGATCGCCGACAAGCTCATGACCGACGTCAAGACGATCGTCGACAAGGCCAACGCGGCGGAGCTGTCCCCCGTCCAGCTCGCCAACGGCGCCAAGGAGCTGCTCGACGAGGTGGCCACCGGGAAGATCACCGGTGAGGAGGACATCTGGTCGCACACCGACCTGTGGGACTTCGACGCCAACCTGCAGGGCTCCCGGGCCGCCGTCCAGTCGCTGCGCCCGGTCCTGGAGGAGCGCGCGCCCGAGCTGGTCAAGACGCTCGACGAGAAGTTCGCCGCCGCCGAGGCCGCCCTGGGCGAGCACCGCAAGGGCGACGGCTGGCGGCTGCACAACGAGCTGTCGGAGGCGGAGCTGAAGAAGCTGTCCGACACGATCAACGCGCTGGCCGAGCCGATCAGCCAGGTCGCCGCCGTCGTCACCAAGTGACCCTCGGGCCGGTCCGCCGCTCCGCGGACCGGCCTTCCCGGGAGTCCTTGCGGGAAATGGTGGAGAGCCGCGGCGGTCAGCCGGTCGCGATGGTACGGCGGCCGGCTTTCTCGGAGACTCCTTCCCGGGAGACCGGGAAGGCCCCGGCGGTCAGCCGGTGGCGGAGGCGGCGGTCTCCGGCGGGACGTCTTCGGAGGCGGCGGCCGGCGGCGAGGCCTCCCCGGTGGATCGGCGCCAGGCCCGCTGGAGGCGGGTGACCTCCTGGAAGGCGTTCTTGAAGGCGGCGTAGGCGTCCTCGCCGAGGGCGCGCCGGTGGCGCCGCTCGATGGCCGCCAGGATGGCGTGGGCCTTGGCGATCTCGTCGATCCCGTGCTCGGTGGGGACGATCAGCTTGGCCCGGCGGTCGCGCGGATCGGGCTCGCGGCGGACGTATCCCAGCTCGACCAGCTCGTCGACGATGTTGCCGATGATCTGCTTGTGCTGGCCGGAGCGCCGGGACAGCTCGGTGGCCCGTACGCCCTCGGGGGCCAGATAGGCCAGCACCGTCCCGTGCCGCGGCCGGACGTGGGGGTGCCCCTGCCGGGCGAGGGTCTCGAACAGCTCCTGCTGCACGGAGAACATGAGCTGGCCGACCAGCATCCCCAGGTCGGGGGGCGCCTGCTCGCGCGCGCCGTTCTCCATGGCCGTCTCCGCAGCAACCGATCGATGATTTCGACTGTCGATGACGAACCCTACTCCTTGACCGCGGCTTGACCATCGCGCCGCGCACGGGGTGAGCCCTTCCGCACACGGAGAGCACACGACGCGCCGCAGGGATCACACCTATTCACCCGAGATGGTGACACACTGATTACTCAGAGTGGCGATCGAGGAGGCCGGATGCAGAAGGACGACCACGTCACGGCGGACCCCGCCCCCGATGGGCGTCCGCATCCGGAGGGGCCCACCGCCGCGACCTGGACCGCCAGGACACGCGACTGGCGGCCGTACATGACCGTCTGCGCGGCGCTGGTCGCCGCCGCCGCGGTGGCCGGCGTGTTCACCGTGGACTCCGGCGAGAGCGTCTCCCGCGGATCGGTGGGCGACACCCCCACCGGGATCGAGCTCCAGCGGCCCTACGGCGCGCACGCGCTCGCGCTCGCCATGGACCCCCCGCGGGTCCGGGCGGGCTCCGGCCGCCGGGCCGGCGGGGATTCCCCCTCACGCCGTCGCGCCGACAAGGCCCTCCCGCGGCAGGGACGCGACGCGGCCGGCCGTGACCGCCCCGACGAGCCCCAGGGCATCCTGTGGCGGGGGCCGTCGGCTCCGGCGCCCGTTCCCCGCACGCAGGCGGGCCGGGACCGGTCCCGGGATCATCAGGCGCGCCGGCAGGCCCGGGCCAAGCGGGCGGCCGCACGGCGGGCGGCGCGCGAGAAGGCCGCGGCCACGCCCCAGGCGCTGCCCTCCACCGGGACGGGCACCGGCGCGGCGGGACCGCAGCGGCCCTCCGCCTCCGCGGCCCCGCCGGTCGCGACGAACGTCTGCGGCGCCATCCCCATGACCGGATGGACCTACCCCTACTGCGACGCGATCCCCGGCACCGGCGGGTACGACCGCCTGCTGGACGGCATCTTCACGTTCATCACACCGTCGGCGACCCCTTCGGCGACCCCGTCGAGGGCGCCGTCGGAGGCTCCGGTGAAGGGGACCGCGAAGACGACGGAGAAGGCGCCGGAGAAGGCGCCGGAGAAGAAAGCGGGCAAGAAGGACTGAGCTCCGCCCGGCTCCGGATCACAGGTCGGGGACGGCCCGATAGGTCACCTCCGCCAGCAGCCTCTGCCCGGCGGCGCTGGGGTGGAAGTAGTCCCAGCGGCTCAGGTGGGACAGCATGAACGGATAGCCGAAGACGGCGCCGCCGTCGTGGCGGCAGGTGGCCTGCTCCTCGCAGACCCGGGCCATCACGGCGTTGAACTCGGCCACCCTCTGGTGCACGCGCTCTCGCCGGTCGACGTCGGCCTGGTCGGTGGAGCGCGGCCTGGCCAGCATCGACTGGCAGATCCCGAGGGCCGCCCAGGCCGTGCGGGCCGACGAGCTGTCCTTGCCGACCTCCCACAGCCGCCTGATGTCGGGGATACCGGCGACGAAGATCGACGAGGTGGGCAGACCGGTGGTGAGCGTCCGCATGGCCGTGCGGAAGGCGGCCTCGAATGCGGCCACCGTGGTCATGGACGCCTCCGAGGAGGTGCAGGCGTCGTTGGCGCCCATCAGGATCGTGACGTAGCCGGCCCCCTGGGAGACGGCCCGCTCGGCCTGCCCGGGCAGGTCGGCGACCTTGGCGCCGGATCTGGCGTCGTTGTGGGCGACCAGGGAGGGCTCGGTGGCCAGCAGGCGCAGATAGTGGCTGTCGACGGTCTGGCTGGACCCGGTCGACCACGACCTGGACGGGCAGTCGACGTAGAAGCCGCAGGCGTTGAACCCCCGGGTGATGGAGTCCCCCAGCGAGGCCATCGCCCCGATCGACGCCGCCGAGGAGGTCGCGGCGGAGGCGGACGCCGTGGAGACGGGCACGGTCGCCGCCGATGCGGGCGCGGCCGGGACCCAGGCGAGGGCGGCGCCCGCGATGAGCGCCGCGAGGAGGGTGAGGGGACGGCGCGGGACATTCATGAGGCCTCCTGGGGTCCTCCCCCGATCGGCTCGTTGCTCAGAATGTCGGCCCGCGCGACAAGATTTACAAGTCGGCCTCACATATTAATGACTCGCCAGTAAGAATCGTCCCGCCGGGCTCACGGACCGTTCAGGCGCATGCTCAGGCACACCCGCGAGCCTCCGCCGTCCTGGTGGATGTCGACCTGGTCGCACAGCTCCCCCATCAGCCACAGCCCGAACCCCCGGGAGGCACCCGTGGCCGGGCGGGAGCGGAGCGCGTCCTGGGGACTCAGCTTGCCGACGTTGTCGGCCACCTCGACGGTGAGGAAGGAACCGTCCCGCCGCATCGACAACGTCCCGTACCCCCCGCCGTGCTCGAGCACGTTGATCGCGGCCTCGTTGGCGGCGATGAGCAGGTTGTCCAGACGCTCACCGCTGAGTCCCGCCATGGCCGCATGGGAGTAGACGTGCCCGCGCAGGGCCCCGAGGTCGGTGGTGATAGGCCAGTGCCGATCGCTGATGCCGGTCATGACGAACCCCCCTGCTGATCTTCTCCTCCGGCCGGTACCGGGGGGCGCACCGGATCACCTGGCAGAAGCGTGCCGTTCCCGATGAACCGCACGACGCGGGCTACCCTGCCCGCTCGGCACGGAATTATCACCATCGGCGCGGATCTTCCCGCGTACCGGCGTCGGCCGGCTCCTCCGCTGCGGGGGCGGTTCATCGCGACCGGAGCAGGTCGGTGGCGTCGGCGACGCTGGGCACCACGGCGAAGAAATGCGACAGGCCCGTCGTACGGAAGATCCTGGTCAGACGGGGCTGCAGGTCGGTCAGGGCGACGACGCCGCCGCGCTCGTCGGCGAGCTTGCGCAGCGCGAGGAAGACCCTGATCCCGGTCGAGTCGCAGAAGGTCAGGTGCGCCAGGTCCACGATGAGGTCGCGGCTGGCCGGTGGCAGCGCCTCGATGATGTCCTGCCGCAGCTGTTCGGCGTTGGTGTAGTCCAGCTCACCGGCCAGGCCCAGGACCGCCACCCGTTCCAGGGAGGCGTCCGGGCGGACGACGAGCTCAACGGCGACGGTCACCGGACACCTCCGTCTTCGGACACGGTCATCCCGTGCCGCGGCACGACCGACCGGCGGCTTGGGGACCGCCGGTACCACGAGGTCGTTGCTCACTGCCTCCAGAGTGTCACGTTCCGCCCCGTAACGGCACCCGTTAGCGCCATCACCCGCCGGACGGGCCGGGGTCGGCGGCGACCCGGACGGCCAGCCCGCCCAGCACCGTGCCCATCAGATAACGCTGCACGCGCGCCCACAACGGCCGGCCGCCGAGGACGGCGGCCACCGACCCGGCGGTCAGCACGATCACCGCGTTGACCGACAGGGCGACGGTGATCTGGGTCAGGCCCAGCAGAAGGCTCTGCAGCGCGAGGTCCCCCTTGGCCGGGTCGACGAACTGGGGCAGCAGCGACACGTACAGGACCGCGATCTTCGGGTTGAGCAGGTTGGTGACCAGCCCCATGGAGAAAAGCCTGCGCGGCCGGTCGACCGGCAGCCTCCCGGGCGCCAGGACGGGCGGCGCGCCCGGCCGTACCGCCTGCCAGGCGAGCCAGAGCAGGTAGGCCGCGCCGGCGAGCTTGAGCGCGGTGTAGGCGGCCGGCACCGCGGCGAAGAGCACCGTGATCCCGGCGGCCGCGGCCAGGAGGTAGACGGCGAACCCCGCCGCGACGCCGCCCAGGGAGATCAGGCCCGCCCTGCGTCCCTGTGTCACCGACCTCGACACCAGATAGATCATGTTGGGTCCCGGAGTGAGGACCATCCCCAGGGCCACCGCCGCCATGCCGAGGAACGCGCTGACAGAGATCATGCGTGCATCCTCGCCCTTTTCCCCGGCCGGGAGAACAGCCAATTCCCTTCAATGGCCTTGAAAGGCGACGGCCTCAGAAGGGCGGCCGGTCGGCGCCCCCCGCGGGGGCCCGGCCGTCGAGCTGCGCCCGCAGCCGCTCGGCGAGCAGCTTCTTCTCGCGCACGATGCGCTCGTGGACGAGGCCGACGGCGGCCACGTCGGCCATCGCCCGCGCCGACTCCAGCGTCTCGGCGGCCAGGGGGCCGGGGACCCGGCGAAACAGGCTCACCGCCCCGATGACATCGGCGCGCAGCCGCATCGGCACGGTGTGCACCGCGGCGAATCCCGCCTCGCGGGCGGCGGGGGCGAAAGCCGGCCACCAGACCGCGGCGCGCTCCAGGTCGGAGCAGGACACCGGCCGCCCGCTGCGCAGGCAGTCCATACCCGGCCCCTCCCGGTCCCGCAGCTGCCGCCGCCCCAGCACCCTGGCCGGCTCACCGGAGGCGCCCACCGCGGCCGGGGCCCCACCGAGACCGGCCAGCAGCAGCCCGCAGGAGACCACGCCGGGCAGCCCCGCGCAGCGCCGCGCCAAGATGTCCAGGAAGGCGCCGAGATCGAAGCCCTCCACGAGCGTGTCCGCCAGTTCCACGAAGATGCGCCGCGCGCCCTGTCCGCGGATGTCCACCCCATCCCCCTCATCCGGCTTCCTCGCGCGGTGCCGCCCTTCATCGGATTCGGTTGCGCAAGCCGGTAGACGTCGGATCCTTCTCCCGCGATTCCAGTGATACCCTGCTGATTTGGCCGCGCTTTCCATGTCCGTTCAACACTGGATCAACATTGCGCACCCCCGCTTCTCCCGCAGCGGGCGCCCCGGACGCACCGCGGCCCCCGTACCGCCCGCTGATCGTGCTGATCGAAGACGAGACCGACCTCGCGGCCATGTCGAGCGCCTGCCTGCAACACGAGGGGTTCCGCGTCCTGCACGCGGCCGACGGGCGCGTCGGGCTGGCCCAGGCCGGCCGGGGCGACGTCGATCTGGTCGTGCTGGACCTGGGCCTGCCCGACGGCAACGGGCTGGAGGTGCTGCGCTCCCTGCGCCGGACCAGTCACGTCCCGGTGATCATCGTGACGGGGCGCGGCGGGGAGACCGACCGGGTGATCGGGCTGGAGCTGGGCGCCGACGACTACGTGGTCAAGCCGTTCTTCCAGCGGGAGCTGGCCTCCCGGATCCGGGCGGTGCTGCGGCGGGTACGGCCGGCCGAGCCCGACCCGGTGATCAGGATCGGCGAGCTGTCGGTCGACACCGACGCCCGGCAGGCCCACGCCGACGGCGTGTCGCTCGATCTCGCCCCACGGGAGTACGCGCTGCTGGAGTTCCTGGCCTCCGCCCCGGGCCGCACCTTCTCGCCCGAGCAGCTGCTGGACCAGGTGTGGCAGGCGGGGCCCGGCTGGCAGGTCCCCTCGACCGTGGCCGAGCACGTCTACCGGCTGCGCCGCAAGCTCTCCGCGCGCGGGGTCACCACGCCGCGGATCACCACCGTGCGCGGCTACGGCTACCGGCTGGACGGATGAGGCCGGTCGGCGCCGGCGAGCCCGGCGGGGACCCCGACTACGCGCGGCTGTTCGACGCGGCCCCCACGCCCTGCGTGATCCTGGACTCCGACCTGGTCGTCGTCGCGGTCAACCGGGCCTATCTGGCGGAGTCCTTCACCGAGCGGGAGCAGATCCTCGGCAGATCCCTGCTCGACCTGTTCCCCGAGGACCCGGACGACCCCTCCGCCGACGGCAGGGCCAACCTGGCCCGCTCCCTGCGGACCGTGCTGGAGACCGGCCGCCCCGACACCATGGCGCTGCAACGCCACGACATCAGGACCGCCCCGGACGGGCCCTACGAGGAACGCTACTGGAGCGCGGTCAACACCCCGGTGCTGGACGAGGCCGGGCGGGTCCGCCACATCATCCACCGCGCGGAGAACGTCACCGAGTTCGTGCACCTGCGCCGGTCCGGGCAGCGCGAGCGGGCCGACGCCGATCGGCTCGAACGGGCCGACCGCATGGAGAACGACCTGATCGCCCGCGGCCGGGAGCTGCAGGACCTCAACCAGCGGCTGCGCGGGGCCAACCTGCGCCTGGCCGCGGCGGGCCGCAGGCTGATGGAGCAGCAGCAGGACAAGGACCGCTTCATCGCCACCCTCTCCCACGAGCTGCGCAACCCGCTGGCCGCGATCCAGGCGGCCGGCGAGCTGCTCTCCCTGGACCACCCCCACGGCCATCCCGCCCTGGAGGTGCTGTGGCGGCAGGTCGAGGCCCTGACCCGGATAGCCGACGACCTGCTCGACTCCAGCCAGGCGCTGAGCGGCGGGCTGCGCCTGGTCCCGGAGGACCTGGACCTGCGGAGCGTGGTCACCGCCGCCGTCCGCGACATGCGCCTGGAGTACGCGCAGGCCGATCGGCGGGTGCGGACCTCCCTGCCGCGGCGACCGGTACCGGTCCGCGGGGACCGCGTCCGGCTGGCCCAGCTTCTGGGCAACCTGCTCGGCAACGCGGTGAAGTACACCCGCCCCGGCGGGGCGGTGGACGTCGAGCTCGTCTGCACGCAGGAGGAGGCGATCCTGACCGTCTCGGACGACGGCGTCGGGTTCGACCCCGCCACCGCCGACTCGCTGTTCGAGATGTTCACCCGGCCCATCGCCGCCGACCCCGAAGACGTCCCCACGGGCACCGTCGGCCTCGGCCTCGGCCTGCCGATCGTGCGCAGCATCGCCGTACTGCACGGCGGGGCCGTCTCCGCGCACAGCGACGGCCCCGGCACCGGGGCGCGCTTCTCCATCAGCCTCCCCCTGGCGCCGGTCCGCCACCGGCCCGTGGTGCGCCGGGCCGGCCACACGGTACGGCGCAGGAACCCGCTGCGCGTCCTGGTGGTCGAGGACAACGCCGATCTGGCCTTCGCCTACCGGGAGCTGCTGGAACGGCGCGGCGACACCGTGGTGATCGCCGGCACCGGCCGCGAGGCGGTGGCCGCCGCCCACGAGCACCGCTTCGACCTGGTGCTGTGCGACCTGAGCCTGCCCGACGTCAGCGGCCACGAGGTCGCCCGCCGGCTGCTCCTGCTGCCGTCGGAGTGCCTGCCGCCCCTGATAGTGGCCGTGTCGGGCTTCGGCCGGGAGAGCGACCACTCCGCCGCGCTGCGGGCCGGTTTCGACGTCCACCTCACCAAACCGGTGACCATCGCCGACCTGGAGGACCTGTTGCACAGCTGGAGGGACCGGCTGCCGCGCTAGGGGTGCGCCGGATCTTCGCCGCGGGCTCTCCGGGAGGCGCGTCCCCGCACGCCCGGAGCGTCCGGCCGCCGCCACGAGCGCCCGGGCTCCGGCCGCGGGGTCACGACACGAACCGCAGCTCCCGCCTCTGCGCCGAGGCGGCGGCGAAGTCCAGCATCCGCATGCCCTCCGCCTCCAGCTCGGCCCGCTGCGCGGCCGTCACCGGCGCGAACAGCTCCACCTCCAGCACCGCCTCGCGCCGTTGCGCGTTCACCCGCCACAGGCCCCGGACGAACCCGTCCACCAGCACCGTCGCCTTGATGATCCCGTTGACCGTGAAGACCCGCCCGCGGTACTCGTCGTCCATGATCCGGGTACGGGTGCGCTCGGCGAAGGACAGCAGCGTGTTGTCGAACTCCGCCAGATAGCGCACCGGGGCCGGGACGTCGGGGTCCGGCAGCACCGCGTCCGGCAGGTCGAGCACCTGCGCGCCGTCCTCGGTGACGAACGCGCGCAGGTCCATCTCCCGCGCCACCTCCCCCAGCCGGGTCACGCCCGCCCACTGCTGGACGTCCATCACCGTCGCCGGGCCGTAGGCCGCCAGGTACCGCCGGATCATCTCCTGCGGGCGGGCCGGGGCCTCCAGCGGCCGGCCCAGCCACGCCTCCAGGCTCGTGTGCGCCGGCTGGCCGCCCACCCCCCAGATGCCCCGCGGCGGCACCTGGACCAGCGGGACCGTCTGCCTGACGCCCCTGACCAGGTCGGCGGGGTCGCGCTCGGGCCACCGCTCGGCCAGCAGCCTCCCCAGCTCCCGGAAGGTGAGCGGGCGCTCCTCCACCAGGGCCCGCCCGGCGGCGGCGACCTCGGCCAGGTCCAGTCCCGCCAGCCCCCTGCCGAACGACCCCCGCAGGGACCGGTCCATCGTCGGCTGCAGCAGCGAGCGCAGCGCCAGGCCGTCCTCGGCGGTGACCAGGTGGATGGTGGAGCGCATCAGCGACAGCCGTACCGCCCGGCGGTCCTGCAGCAGCCCGGACAGGTCCTCGTGGGAGAACCCGTCCAGGCGGCTCCACAGGCCGATGTAGGGCGGGTTCGGCGCCTGGGCCTGCATGCCGTACAGGTGCCGGACCGCCTCCAGAGCGGGTACGGCGCCGCGGGTGAGCAGCAGCTGGCGGTCGAGGGTGGCCCTGTTGAGGGCGCGACGGCTCAGAACCTCGGGCATGGGTCTCTCAGGTGATCGGGTGGTCGTACGGGACGGTCGTGCGCGTCATGCGATCGGGTGACCGTGCGGGACGGCCGCGCGCGTCGTGTGATCGCGTGGTCGTACGGGACGGTCGTGCGTGTGCCTGCGGCGGCTCAGACCCGCTCCAGCGACCGGTGCGGCGGGGGCGGCAGCTCCACCCGGATCGCGTCGCCCGGTCGCACCGGCCCTCCGGTCACCACCACGCCCATGATCCCGGCCTTGCGCACCAACCGGCCGGAGTCGTCACGCCCCACCACCTGCTTGAGCAGGCCCGGCCGGAACCGGTCGATCTGGGCGCACGGGTTGCGCAGCCCCGTCACCTCGACCACGGCCGCCTCCCCCAGCCGCAGCAGCGTGCCGGTCGGAAGAGCCAGCAGGTCGAGCCCCCGCGTCGTCACGTTCTCGCCCAGCTCTCCGGCCGCCACCTCGAACCCGGCGGCCCGCAGCTCCTCGTGGAGCTCGGAGTGGATCAGGTGGACCTGGCGCAGGTTGGGCTGGGTCGGGTCCTGCGCCACCCGCGATCGGTGCTTCACCGTCGCGCCGGAGTGCGCGTCCCCCTCCACGCCCAGGCCCGCCACCAGCCGGATGTCCGGCTCGCCGTACTTGCCGAAGGTGTGCGAACCACTGCGGCTGACCGCCGCCACCGTCGCTTCCGCCATGGACGACCGCTTTCTCTCGGTGCCGGGACGATGATCCTATCTAGGTGGTTTCGGGTCCTGTCCAGCGCCTTTACGTTGTAGATTCGCAGTAGGCGGTAAGATCGGCGAGGTGAGCCTGCCCGCCGTCCCCCACACCCCCGGCCCCGCCGTCGAGCCCGCACGCGACCCCTACCGGGTCTATCTCGACTCCCTCACCAGCGCCGAGTCCCGGCGGACCATGCGGGGCTGCCTGGACCGCCTGGCCGCGCTCATCACCGGGGACGACGACGCCGGCGGCGCGGGCCAGCCCTGGCACCTGCTGCGCTACGAGCACACCGTGCGCATGCGCGCCCTGATGACCGAGCGCGGCTGGTCGCCCGCCTACGTCAACAAGCACCTGGTCGCGCTGCGCCGGGTGCTGCGCGAGGCCTGGCGGCTGGGCCAGATGACCGCCGAGGACTACCAGCGCGCCGCCGACCTGCCCACCGTCGAGCACACCCGCCTGCCCACCGGCCAGCACGTCCCGCCGGAGGTCGTGGGCGCGGCCCTGGCCGCCTGCGACGACGACTCCCCCGCCGGGGCCCGCGACGCCGCGCTGCTGGCCGTTCTCTACTCCACCGGCTGCCGCCGCGCCGAGATCGCCGGGCTGACGCTGGCCGACTACGACCCCGGCGCGCGCTCGCTGCGGGTGCGCGGCAAGCGTGACAAGGAGCGGATGGTCTATCTGACCCCCCAGGCCGTCGGCCGGCTTGAGCGGTGGCTGGCGGTGCGCGGACGCCCGGCCGGGGCGCTGTTCTGCCCCATCGGCAGGCACGGCTCCCTGCGCGTGCGCGACGGCCGCCCGGCGGCCATGACGGGCCAGGCCGTCGCCGACATCCTGGCCCGGCGGATGGCCCAGGCCGGGGCCATGCCGCGCACCCCCCACGACTTCCGGCGCACCTTCATCGGCGAGCTGCTCGACGCGGGCGTGGACCTGGCCACCGCCCAGGCCCTGGTGGGCCACTCCTCCCCGGCGACCACGGCCCGCTACGACCGCCGCCCCGAACGGCGGCGCCGGGAGGCGGTCGACAGGATCACCCTGCCGGCCTCCCGGCCGCTGTGAACCGCTGCGAGTCACCGCGAACCGCTGCGAGCCACTGCGAACCAGTACGAACCGCCGTGAGCCGGTGCGAACCGCTGTGGCCGCCCGGCGACCGCCCCGCCCCGCGGCGGACCCGGCCCCGGGCGGCGGCGGTCAGGCCGGGGCCGTCCCCGTCTCCGTCTCCGTCTCCGTCTCCGGATAGTGGCAGGCCACCCAGCGGTCCCCGCCGAGGGAGCGCATCTCGGGTTCCTCCTGCGCGCACCGGGGGGCGGCCTTCGGGCAGCGGGTACGGAAGCGGCACCCGCTGGGCGGGGTGACCGGTGACGGCGGCTCGCCGCTGATCAGCTGATCGGCCGGGGGCAGGCCGAGGCCGCTGCGCGGGATGGAGGCCAGCAGCGCCCGCGTGTAGGGGTGGGCGGGCCGCTCGACCAGCTCGGAGCCGGGGGCCAGCTCGCAGGTCTTGCCCAGGTACATCACCAGGATGCGGTCGCTGACGTTCTTCACCACGGCCAGGTCGTGGGCGATGAAGACCAGCGTGAGCCGGTAGCGCTCCTTGAGGTCCTCCAGCAGGCCGAGGATCTGCGCCTGCACCGAGACGTCCAGCGCCGACACCGGCTCGTCGCAGATCACCACCTCGGGTTCGAGCACGAGCGCCCTGGCGATCGAGATGCGCTGGCACTGCCCGCCGGAGAACTCGTGCGGCCGGCGGGTGGCCGCGGTGGCCGGATCGAGCCCGACGGCCTCCAGGATCTCGTCCACCCGGTCGCCGCCGACGCCCCATACCCGCGGACCCTCCGCGACGATGTCGCGGACCCTCCGGCGGGGGTTCAGCGACGAGATCGGGTCCTGGAAGATCATCTGCAGCCGCCGCCGGGTACGGCGCAGCGCCTCGCCCTTCAGCCGGGTCAGCTCGACGCCGTCCAGCCGGACCGAGCCCGACAGCGGCGGCGGCAGCTGCATCAGCGCCCGCGCGGTGGTCGACTTGCCGCAGCCCGACTCGCCGACGATGCCCAGGGTCTCACCGGGCAGCAGGTCGAAGCTGACCCCGGACACCGCGTGCACGCTGCGGCCGCGGTCGGCGGGGAACTCCACGACGAGGTCCTCGGCCCTGAGCACCGCCTGGCCGGGGGGACGGAGATGGGCGCTTCCGCTACCTGCCACGGTTGTCGGCTCCTTCGGGTCCGGCGAGTTCGGTTCGCTTGAGGTCCGGACCGGTTCTTCCGGCCCCGTTGTGACCGGGACCGCCGGGCTCGGATCCGTTGCGGTCCCGGCCGGCGGGCCCGGGGTCGCCGAGAGCGGCCGGCACGGGGTCGACGGGTACGGGATCGGCGAGCGCCGCCTCGGTGCCCCGCGGATACCAGCAGGCGTACAGGTGCTCGCGGGTCTCCTGGAACAGCGGGGGCGCCTCGGTGACACAGCGCTCGCGGGCGTAGGGACAGCGGGGATGGAAGGCGCACCCCGAGGGCAGGGCGGCCAGGTCGGGCGGGCGGCCGGTGATGACCCGCAGCCGGTGGTGGGCCGGGTCGGTCAGCCGGGGCACCGACTGCAGCAGGGCCTCGGTGTACGGCATGCGGGTCCGCTCGAACAGGTCGGCGGCCGGTCCGCGCTCGACCACCTTGCCGGCGTACATCACGATCACCTCGTCCGCCCACTCGGCGACCACGGCCAGGTCGTGGCTGACCAGCACGGTGGCCATGTTCCGCTCCTGGCGCTGGCGGTGGATCAGCCGCAGCACCTGGTCCTGCACGGTGACGTCCAGGGCCGTGGTCGGCTCGTCGGCGAACAGCACGTCGGGGCCGCACGACAGCGCCATCGCGATCGTCACGCGCTGACGCATGCCGCCGGACAGCTGGTGCGGATAGCGGCGCAGGACCCGCCCGGGCTCGGGGATGCCGACCGAGGCCAGCAGCACGGCGGCGTGCGCCAGCGCCCGCTTCCTGCTCAGCCCCAGGTGCACCCGGAGCGGCTCGGCCACCTGGGTGCCGATGGTGCGGACCGGGTTGAGCGCGGTCATCGGGTCCTGGAAGACCGCGGCCAGCCGCGTGCCCAGGACCTGCCGCATCTCCTGCGGGCTGAACACTGTCAGGTCGTCGCCGTCGAGATAGACCTTGCCGCCGCGGACCACCCCCGATCCGGGCAGCAGGTCGAGGATGGAGCGGATGAGCATGGACTTGCCCGAGCCCGACTCTCCGACGACGGCCAGCGTCCTGCCCCGCTCCAGGCTGAAGGAGACGCCGTCGACGGCCTTGACGACGCCGCGCGCGGTGACGAAGTGCGTGCGCAGGTCCGCCACCTGCAGCAGCTGCCCGCCCGCGGTGTGGGGGGCCGTCGGCAGCGGCTGCGCGGCGGCCCGCCGTACGTGCTCCAGACCGCTCTGGCGCACGTCGGTCAGCGCCCTGAGCCTGTCGCCCACCACGTTGAACGACAGCACGGTCAGGAACATCACCAGCGAGGGCGCGAGCACCAGGTGGGGGGCGTTCTCCATGATGGTGCGGCCCTCGTTGATGAGACCGCCCCAGGTGGGGGTGGGCGCCTGCACCGACAGCCCGAGGAAGGCCAGGCTGCCCTCGGCCACGATCACCACGGCCATCCCGAGGAAGGCGTAGGAGGCGGCGGGCACCGACACGTTCGGCACGATCTCGCGCCACAGGATCCTGCGGTCGCGCACGCCCAGGGCGCGGGCCGCCAGCACGAACTCCCGTCCCGCGAACGCCATCGTCGTCCCGCGGACCAGCCTGGTCCAGGCGGGCACGCCCAGCACGCCCAGCACGATGAGCACGTTGCGCAGGTTCGCCCCGGCGAAGGCGACCACGGCCAGCGCGAAGACCAGCGCGGGGAAGGCCAGCGCGATGTCGTTGACCGCCATGATCACCGCGTCCGTCGCCTTGCCCCGGTAGCCGGCCAGCAGGCCGAGGGGCGCGCCGATCAGCAGGCCGAGCAGGACCGCGCCGATGCCCACGCCGAGTGAGACGCGCGCGCCGTACACGACGCGGCTGAACACGTCGCGGCCCAGGCTGTCGGTTCCGAAGGGGTGGGCGAGGCTCGGTCCGGCCTGCGGCGGCCCGACCAGGGTCTCGTCGTAGCCCGGCAGCGGGAGCAGGTCGGCCAGGACCGCGGCGGCCAGGACCAGCCCGATCCACCCCGACGCGATCCAGAAGCCCTTACCCAGGCGCCTACGCATACCGGATCCTGGGATCGACCGCGGCGTAGACCAGGTCCACCGCGAAGTTGACCAGCACGTAGCCGACCGAGATCAGCACGACGCCTCCCTGCACCGTCAGATAGTCGCGGGAGAAGATGGAGTCCACGATGAGGCGGCCCACGCCGGGCAGGCCGAAGAGCGTCTCGATGATCACCGTGCCGCCGATGAGGGCGCCGAGGTTGAGACCGATGGCGGTGATCAGCGAGATCGCCGAGGGCCGCAGCGCGTGCCGCCACAGGATGCGCCGCGGCGACAGGCCGCGGGCGCGGGCCAGGGTGATGTAGTCCTCCTGCAGGGTGGCGATCATGTCGGCGCGCAGCAGCCGCGCGTAGACGGCCAGTTGCCCGCAGCCCAGCGTGACGGCGGGCAGCAGCACCGAGGTGAGGTTCCAGCCGAGGTCCAGCGAGATCGGGGTCCATCCCGTGGCGGGCAGGACCTGCCAGTTCACGGCGAAGATGAGGATCAGCAGGACGCCGAGCACGAACACCGGGGTCGACAGCAGCGCGAAGCACAGCGCTGTCAGCGCCTGGTCGGCGGTGCCGCCCGCCCTGCGGGCCGCCGCCACGCCGATCGGCACGGCGAGCCCGATCGCGACGATCTCGGCCGCGATCAGCAGCTCGATCGTGACCGGCAGCCGTTCGACCAGGGCCTCGGTCACCGGGACGCTGGTGATGTAGGAGGTGCCGAGGTCGCCGGTGACCAGGGCGCCCAGCCAGGCCGCGTAGCGGACGAACAAAGGGTCGTCCAGGCCCAGCTCCTGGCGGAGCTGCGCGCGCGCCTCCTCCGTCGCCGACACTCCCAGGATCTGGGTGGTCGGGTCGCCCGGCAACAGACTGAGCAGGGCGAACGACAGGAAGGTGACGACGAGCAGTACCACCAGGAGCCGGACCAGCCGGTGGAGGATCACTGCTGGTCGACCCAGATCTGCGAGAACGGGTGGTACGGGATGGGCGAGCCGGTCAGCGGCAGGCCCTTCTCACCGTCGGGCAGGAGCTGCTCGCCGATCCCCCGGACCTTGGTCTTGGCCACGATGGCGCCAACGTTGAGGTGGTCGATGAACACGAACGGCACGAGCTCGCGCAGCCGCTGCTGCACGACCGCGTAGGCCTCCTTGCGGGCCTCCGTCTGCGGGTTGCTCCTGCCGCTGTCGAAGGCGTTGCTGAGCTGGGCGTCCTTCAGCCGGGTGAAGTTGAGCGCGACCGAGCCGATGGGCTGGGCGTAGTTCTGGTGCATCCAGATGTACTCGCCGTCGGGGTCGGGCGAGGAGAACTGCGTCCACACCGTGGCGCTGTAGTTGCCGGTGACCGCGCGGTTGATCAGGTCGGCCTGGTCGGCCTGCTTGATCGTCACGTCGACCCCGGCCTTGCGCCACATGGCCTGGGCGAGCTCGACGCCCTGCATGGTGTTGGGGTCGGGGGTGGACAGCAGCTCGAAGGAGACCGGGCCCTTCTCCGCCTCGACCTCCTTGATCAGGGCGGTGGCCTTGGCCAGGTCGTAGGCCGGATAGGTGCCGCCGGGCGCGTACCACGGCGAGTCCTTCGACCAGGGGCCGTCGGCCTCCTCCGTCAGCCCCGAGCGCAGGGTGGAGATGACCGTCTTGCGGTCGGTGGCGTGGGCCAGCGCCCTGCGGACCCGCAGGTCGTCCAGGGGCGCGACGGCGGTGTTGAGCAGGAACATGTACTCGGGTACGGCCATGCCCTCGGCCCTGTGCACGCTGTAGGCGTCGCTCAGCCCGCCGAACTTGGTCACGTCCTCGTCGCGGCTGGTGCCCATCGCGTCCAGCCCGCCGGCCTCCAGGGTCTGCGCGCGCGTCTGGCTGTCGGGCAGGATCCTGAACTCGATCTCGTCGAGATAGGGCAGGCCCTTGCGCCAGTAGGCCGGATTCCTGGTCACGATCATGCGGCTGTCGGGCACGTACTCCTTGAGCGTGAACGGGCCGGTGCCGATGGGCTTGCGGCTGGCGGCCTTGGGGTCGGCCAGCGAGGCGGGCGCGAGCACCATGCCGATCTGCGCGGCCAGGTAGTAGGGGAAGGCCACCCACGGCTGCTTGAGCTTGACCTTCACCGTCATCGGGTCGACGAGCTCGAAGGAGTCGACCGGCACGAAGATCGAACTGGTGAGCGGGGAGGCCTTCTGCGCCTCCAGGTTGGCCTTGACCGCCTCGCCGTTCAGCGGGGTGCCGTCGGAGAAGGCGATCCCGCTCCGCACCTTGATCGTCCACTCGTCGTTCTTGGAGTTGGGCGTCAGGGACTGGGCGAGGTACGGCTTCCAGGCCCCGCTCGCATCGACGCTCACCAGCGGCTCGACGATCGTCCCGACCATGCTGTAGCTCTGCGAGGCGAACTGGTCGGTGACCGGGTTGAGACCGGCGGCGTCGGCGCTGAGCCCGTAGACCAGGCGTCCGCCCTTGACCGGCGAGGAGGAACCGGAGGAGCCGGAAGGGGATCCGGCCTGAGTGGCCGTCGGCCGCTCTCCGCTGCAGGCGACCAGCGCCGATGAGAGCAGGGAAAGTGACGTCAGGGACAGCAGAAAGATTTTCCAGCGCTTCATTGGCATCTTCTCCCGTGGCCCCCGAGAGCAATTTCACCGATAGTACTATCGGTGAGATTTCTCACAAGGGTTCCCGGTGGATTGTTGTCACCGGATGTGAGAAACCCTCGCCTCATCGGAGCGGGAGAGCGCGGCGGCCGGGCCGGCGAGCCTGCCACTAGAGTCGGGCGCACAGGATTGGAGTGGCCGTGACGAGCACACCGCTCACCAGGAGTGAGGCCAAGGACCGGACCAGGCGCCGGTTGCTCCGCTCCGCCCTGGCCATCCTCGACGAGGAGGGGGAGGCCGGCCTCACCACCGTCAAGGTGGCGAAGGCGGCCGGGATCGCCCAGTCGAGCTTCTACGTGCACTTCAAGGACATGCAGGACCTGCTCAAGGCCCTCGCCGTCGAGAGCGGGCACCGGCTGCGCGCCTCCATGCGCGAGGCCCGGCTCCGGGCGGGCGAGACGCCCAGCGACGAGGAGCCCTACCGCGACACCTTCCGCATCCCGCTGGAGGCCATCTGCCGCCACCCGGAGCTGCTGCGCATCCAGCTGCGCGCCCGGCACGACCCGTCGTCGCCGCTGCAGGGGTTCGCGGCCGAGACCGCCGCCGTCTACCGCGCCCACCTGGCCGCCGATCTGGCCGCCCTCGGCTGGGCCGCCGACGACGAGCGCGGCCGGCGCCGCCTGGAGATGGTCGCCGACGGGCTCAACTCGCTGACCAACGCCATGGCGCTGGGGCACATCGAGGGGCGCTACCCCGACGTGGAGGAGACCGTCGACGTCCTGGTGGCCTTCTCCAAGGGGTGCATGCACGTGCTGAAGACCTCCGGCTGACGGCCCGCCGCGAAATTCCCTCCGGCGGGTTGTCGATTCCGGCGTGGGTCGCACGTCATAGAGGCACGCGCGCCGCCCCGGCGCGCGAGGAGCACAGGGAAGGAACACGCACATGAAGTACGTGCTGCTGGCCGTCGGTGACGAGAAGGTCTGGGAGCAGGCCGGCCCGGCCGAGCGGGAGGCCGTCTTCGCCGGCTGGGAGCGTTTCGACCGGCTGCTGAAGTCCAGGAACGCCGACCGGGGCGGCGAGGAGCTGGCCTCCTCCGCCACCGCCACCACCGTCAGGAAGGACGGCGACCAGGTGATCATCACTGACGGCCCCTACGCGGAGGCGACCGAACAGATCGGCGGGTTCGTCATCGTGGAGGCCAGGGACCTGGACGAGGCGATCGAGTTCGCCAAGGCCTGCCCGTCGGGGACCGTGGAGATCCGCCCCGTGGTCGAGTACCAGGGCTGATCCTCCACGTGCGGGCGGATGCGGAGATCTCCATGGCGCAGGACGCGGTGCCGGAGGGTACGGCGGGCGTGATCACGACCGGCTCGGATGGCCTGAACGGCGCGGCGGGCGGCCCGGAGGGTACGGCGGGCGCGACGGCGGCCGAGCGGGCCTACCGGGAGCACTGGGCACGGCTGCTGGCCCTGCTCACCGCCGAGCTGCGCGACCTGGATCTCGCCGAGGAGTCCCTGCAGGACGCCTTCGCCGCGGCGGTCGCCGCCTGGCCCCCGGAACCGGCCAGCCCGCCCGCCTGGCTGCTCACCGCGGCGCGCAGGCGGGCCATGGACCGGCTCAGGCACGGCGCCGTCATGGCCAGGAAGCTGCCACTGCTGATCGTGGACGAGCCGGAGCCGTCCCCCGCCATTCCCGACGAGCGGCTCCGGCTGATCTTCGTCTGCTGCCACCCGGCGCTGTCCATGGACGCCCGGGTGGCCCTGACCCTGCGCTGCGCGGGAGGTCTGACCACCCGGGAGATCGCCCGGATGTTCCTGGTCCCGGAGGCCACCATGGCCGCCAGGATCACCCGGGCCAAGAAGAAGATCGCCCAGGCCGGGATCCCGTACCGGGTGCCGTCGGGGGCGGAGCTGGCCGGGCGCCGCGACGGGGTGCTGGCGGTGATCTACCTGATCTTCACCGAGGGGTACGCCGCCACCGGAGGGGACCGGCTCATCCGCGAGGAGCTCGCCGCCGAGGCGATCGCCCTGGGCCGGATGATCCGGGAACTGCTGCCCGCGGAGGCGGAGGTGGACGGGCTGCTGGCGCTCATGCTGCTGCACCACGCCCGGTGCGAGGCCCGGCTCGGCCCCGCCGGCGAACTGATCCGCCTGTCCGAACAGGATCGCTCGCGCTGGCGCCGGGAGGAGATCGCCGAGGCGGTCGCCCTGCTGCGGGAGACGGCCCCGCACGGCCCGCCCGGCCCCTACCTGCTGCAGGCGGCGATCGCCGTCGAGCACGCGGCCGCCGCCCGCGCCGAGGACACCGACTGGCCCGCCATCGCCCGGCTGTACGGCGGGCTGGAGCAGATCACCGGATCGGCGGTGGTCCGGCTCAACCGGGCGGTGGCGGTCGCCGAGGCCGAGGGACCCGAGGCGGGCCTGGAACTGCTGGAAGGGCTGGACGGGGCGCTGGGCCGCCACCACCTCCTGCACGCCACCCGGGCCGAACTGCTGCGCCGGCTGGGCCGTGACCGGCAGGCGCTGGAGGCCTACGGCCGGGCCCTGGAGGCCGTCGGCACCGACCCGGAACGCGCCTTCCTGCTGTCGCGCCGGGCGGACCTCTCGGCGTCCGCCACCGGCCCGGGAACAGGGGCCGGCAGTCCCCACTGAACACACCTGTCACCCGGAAGTGGAATAACCACCCCCCGAAGTCCGTTAGAGTCATCGTGCCGATGTGGTTTGTGTCCCCCGGGCCGCAAATTACCGCCTTCACGGAATACCGTTCGGCTGGAGCCGTGTTGTGCCTCTCGCCGAGGAGGCGACCGCCACATCGGCCTATACTTCCCGCCCCGCGAGGCCCCGCGCCTCGCGGGGCGCTCTCGTCTCCGCCCTCCTCCTCCTCTCCGCCGTTCCGCGGACGCTTTTGACCGGATTGTTCTGATCGCCCGGGAAATAGAGGATGAATTTGGAGGAGCCCTACAAACCCCGGGGCCTCTCTTGTGCGGATGGGCACACCCGCCGGTCCTCGGGGCACCGCCTAATGTGGTGACCCCGCCCCGTGAGGAGAGCCCGTGCTCTATCGCCTGACCAAGATCGTCAGCGCTCCCTTCCTGCACCTTCTGTGGCCGACCAGGGCCATCGGAGCAGAGCACGTCCCCGACTCGGGCCCGGCCATCCTGGCCTCCAACCACCTGTCGGTCCTCGACTCCACGTTCCTGCCGCTGGTGCTGCACCGCCAGGTGCGCTTCGTCGCCAAGGCCGAGTACTTCACCGGCAACCCCGTCACCGCGGCGTGGATGCGGGCCACCGGCCAGATCCCCATCGACCGGCAGAGCCCCACCGCCGCACAGGACATGCTCGACGCCGCCGCCCGGGTGCTCAGGGAGGGCGGGCTGTTCGGCATCTACCCCGAGGGCACCCGCTCCCCCGACGGCCGCCTCTACCGGGGCAAGGTCGGGGTCGCCTGGCTGGCCCTGGCCACCGGGGCCCCGGTGATCCCGGTCGCCATGTCCGGCACCGACAAGGTCCTGCCGATCGGCGCCTCGACCCCCCGGCTCGGCCGGGTGGGGGTGCGCATCGGCGAGCCGCTGAGGTTCACCGGCTCGGAGACCAGCGCCCGCGACCGGCGCCGGGTGACCGACGAGATCATGACGGCGATCCAGAAGCTCTCCGGGCAGGAGTACGTCGGGAGCTACGCCCCGGCCCGCAACCAGACCGGCTGACCCCGCGGGCGCACCGGCCCGCCCCCGCCCGCCTGTTCCCGGAGCCCGCCCCGGCCGCTCCCGCGGGCCGTACGCTCGGATCGGCCTCCGCCGGACGGGTGCCTGCCGGGCGTATGACGCTCTTCCTGACATATGTCCGATTGATCGCTAGGGTGAGTCCGCTGAGCGCCCGCCACGGCGGGCGCCGGGTCCAGGGGGCCGGGCCGGACGAACGGGGGTGGCCGAGTGCCGAGCGGCAGGACGATCGCGATCGCGTCGGTGAGCGTCGCGCTGGTGGCGGGGGCCGCCGGCGGGGGCGCGTGGTGGTACCTGCACACCCGCGGCACCCCCCAGGAGACCGCGCAGCGCTTCACGCAGGCCTGGCAGCGCGGCGACCTGGCGGCCATGCGCGCCGAGCTGACCGCGCCCGCCCCCGCCCTCGACCGCGCCTACCAGGACATGCTCAAGGGCTGGGCGGTGGAGAGCACCGCCGTACGGCTCGACTCGGTGCGCGAGACCGGTGACGACACCGCCCGGGCCGCCTACACCGCCACGCTGAAGCTGAAGAACGTCGGCGAGTGGAGCTACTCCGGGACCGTGGACCTGGCGGTCGCCGACCGGCACTGGCGGGTCAAGTGGTCCCCCGCGGCCGTGCACCCCGAGTTCTCCCAGGGGTCCTCCTTCGCGCTGAAGACCAATTGGCCGGAGCGCGCGGCGATCACCGCCGCCGGAGGCGAGCGCATCGACGGCTCCGACGCCGGCGGCTCGATCCAGCAGCTCGTGGGCATCCTGGACAAGGCCGGGGACAAGGACGTCAAGAAGCTCGGCTCCTCCTACAAGAAAGGCGACGCCATCGGCCGCGGCGGCCTGCAGGAGACCTTCCAGCAACGCCTGGCGGGCACGCCGAGCACCGAGATCCAGCTCATCGGCTCCGACAAGAAGGCCGAGACCGTCGGCACGATCGAGGGCGAGGCGGGCGAGCCGCTGCAGACCACCCTGGACATGCGGGTCCACCGGGCCGCGGTCAGCGCGGTACGCGACCTGAAGCAGACCGCCTCGATGGTGGTGATCAGGCCCTCCACCGGCGAGATCCTGTCGGTGGTCAACAACACGGGCGGCTTCAACCGCGCCCTGGACGGCGCCTATCCGCCCGGGTCCACCTTCAAGGCGATCACCGCCACCGGGCTGCTGCAGGCCGGGCTGAAGCCCGGCTCCCGGGTCACCTGCCCCAAGGACGTCATCGTCGGCGGCCTGGCGATCCGCAACTCCCACCACGCCGGCTACGGGTCGGTCACCTTCTCCGACTCCTTCGCCCACTCCTGCAACACCACCTTCGCCCCGCTGGCCAAGGAGCACCTGAGCGCCGACGAGCTGGTGCGGACGGCGGAGCTGTTCGGTTTCAACAAGCAGCTCAGCATCGGCATCCCGGTGGGCAAGGGGAGCTTCCCCCGCGCCGAGAACGACGCCGAGCTGGCCGCCGAGTCCTTCGGCCAGGGGCGGATCACCGCCAGCCCGCTGCTGATGGCCTCGGCCGCCGCCGCGTTCGCCGACGGCACCTGGCGGCCGCCGACCCTGGTCTCCTCCATCAAGCAGCGCAACGAGCCGCAGGAGCTGCCCGAGGGGGTCACGGACGCGATGCGGCAGATGATGTCCGCGGTGGTCACCAAGGGCACCGCCAAGGACGCGGGCCTGCCCTCGGGCACCCGCGGCAAGACCGGCACCGCCGAGTTCGGCCCGGCCGACGACCTGAAGACCCACGCCTGGTTCATGGGCTACCGGGACGACCTGGCCTTCGCGGTGATCGTCGAGGAGGGCGAGGGCGGCGGCGCGGTCGCCGCCCCGGTGGCGGCGGACTTCCTGCGCGCCCTGGGGTGATCACCCCGGCTGCGGCCCTCCACCCGTCGCACCGCCGCGGAGTGTCCCCGGGTCACGGGCTTCCACCGGAACGCCGCCGTCGATCCATCCGGGTCACGGCCCTCCACCGGAACACCGCCGTCGATCCGCCCGGCCCACGGTCCTCCGCCCGCCGGGTCGCCGTGGAGTGCCCCGTGGGCACCTCACCGGCCGGGGAGGATCTCCTCCACCGCGTCGGCCGCCGCGGGAGCCCCGCCCGCGGCCGTCATCTCCTGCCGCATCCGGGCCAGCCGCCCGCGGATGTCCTCGTCGGCGGCCACGCTCTCCACGGCGCCCCAGAGCTGCTCCGCGGTGACCTCCTCCGGCGGCAGCACCGTGCCGAGACCCAGTTCGGCGATGCGGTCGGCGTTGGCCCGCTGCTCGGCCATCTGCGGCACCGCCACCATCGGCACCCCGAAGTGCAGGCTCTCCATCGTGCCGCCCATCCCGGCGTGCGTGACGAACGCCCGCGCGTGCCGCAGCACGGCCAGCTGCGGCGCCTGCCGGTGCACCTCCACGTTGGGCGGCACCGGCCCCAGCACCGCCTGGTCCATCCCACCCACGGCCAGCACGACCTGCCAGGGCCGGTCCGCCGCCGCGCGCAGCACGGTGCGGTAGAAGCCGGGCCGGTCGTTGTAGGCGGTGCCGAGCGAGACCAGCGCCACCGGGAGATCGCCGGAGGGCTTCCACCCGCCCTGATAGGAGCGCTCGGAGAGGGCCGGGCCGACGAAGGCGTACCGGTCGGTGAAGGTCTCACCGGCGTACTGGAAGGCGCGCGGCAGCATCACCAGCCTGAGCGCGGCCGCATCACCCCGCATGAACGCCTCCAGGCCGCCGAATCCCTGTTCCCGCAGGAAGCGGCCCAGCCGGACGGCCATGAGCAGGAAGCGCGGACTCAGCGGGTTGACCGTCGTGTACTTCGTGCTCATCGACCAGTGCTCGTTGCTGACCAGGTTGGGCCAGGTCTCCACCGCGGGCACCCCCCACCGCCCGGCCAGGATCCGGCCCCACCAGCACATCGGGCCGTCGTGGACGACCAGGTCGGGGCGCTCGGCCCCCTCCAGTTGCGCGAGCATCGCCTTCGTCTCCTCGAGCAGCAGGCCCATCGCCCGGACGAGCTCCCTGCCGTGCATCTGCGGCACCTTCATGTCGTCGCGCCCCTCCCAGGTGGAGGTGACCGGGACGACTTCGGCGCCGGTCTCGGCGACGCGTTCGGCGAACGCCGCCGTGGTGGCGTAGGTGACCCTGTGGCCGCGTCGCACGAGCTCGGCGGCGACCCCCAGCGTGGGGTTGACATGTCCGGCGCCGACGGGGGCGAAGAACGCGATGGTTGCCATACCTACGCATTATAATACGCACGTATGAAAAAAGGAGGAGTATGCCGAAAATCGTTGATCACGACGAACGGCGCCGGCACATCGCCGAGGCCGCGGTGCGCATCGCGGGCCGCCACGGGCTGGACCGCGCGACACTGCGCGACATCGCCGTCGAGGCGGGCATCTCACTCGGAGCCGTGCAGCACTATTTCCGCAGCAAGGAAGAGCTGCTCCGGCACGTGGTCGGCCACCTGGGCGAGCAGGTCACCGCGCGGATCATGACCAGGGTCGGCGATCTCGGCGACGTCTCCGTGCTCTCCTTCCTGGAGGCCATGGCGGTCGAGATCCTGCCGCTGGACGCCCGCCGCCGGGCCGAGCGCCGGGTCGCCCAGGCGTTCGGCATCCGCGCCCCGGACGTCCCGGAACTGACCGAGCCCCTGCGACAGGGTTACGACTGGGTGCGCGACAACGTCGCCGAGCTGATCCGCCAGGCCCAGGGCGCCGGTGAGCTGCGGCCGGAGCTGGACGCCGAGTTCGAGTCGATCGTGCTGCTCGCCGTGATCGACGGGCTGTCCTCCGACATCCTGATCGGCGTGCGCGACCCCGGCCAGGCCGTGGAGACCGTGCGCTACCACCTGAACCGGCTGGCGGTCCGGTGAGCCCGCCACCGGGCGGCGTCACGGCGTCACAGGGATAACGTCACGGGATCACAGGGGCAGCGCCGCGGCGTCGTGGCGCAGGACCATGACGAGCAGGGTCGCGATGAGGGTCGCGATGAGCAGCCAGCTGATCATGATGATGACCGTCGAGCGGCGTGGGCGCCGGCGGCTCCGCCTGCGTTCCCCGCCCTCGGCGTCGGTACGCCGTCTGCGGCGGCCGTTCTCCCGTCGGTGGACGCGTTCGTTGAACGATTCCAGCCGCGCGGCCAGCCGCGGGTCCTCGTCGATGAGATGGCGCTCGATCTGCAGCAGCATTCGTTCCTCGTCTTGCGACCAGGCCATGCCGCACCTCCCCGGGACGCAAGGCGTGTGCCGACGTTCTGCCCAATCGTGAAGATCGTTATCCGTTTCGAGGGCTCCGATTTACCGCTTCTTTAGACGGCGGCCACGTCGCCCGGCGGGCGGGATTCTCCTCACCGTCACCGACGGGTGATTGGTGTTCACAAAGGGTATTAAGGGCCTCGATGTGTCGATCCGTCACATCACTATCCCAGCCACAACGGGGGAAACCGTGGCAGAGAAAAAGAAGCCCGCCAAGTCCTCAGGAAAACAGAAGAAGGCCGCGATCAAGGCGAACCGCCAGGCCAAGCAGGCCAAGCAGGCCGGCAGGCGTCCCGACACCGCCGAGTGACAACCGCGGTGACACCGCGGCGGCTCCGGCCGGCCCTGCGGGCGCACGACCCGCCCGGGAACGCCGTCGCCGCGCGCAACGTCCCCGCCCGCCGCTGAAGTGACCCATGATCGGGCGGCCGGGGGCATCTTCCGGCCGCCCGATCACGGAGTGACACGATGTCCGCCTACCTGCGCTTCCCGACGATCTTCGGTGACGTCGTCGTCTTCGCCGCCGAGGACGACCTGTGGATGGTGCCCGCCTCCGGCGGGCGGGCCTTCCGGCTCACCGCGGGCGTGGCCGAGGCGGGTTACCCCCGCTTCTCCCCGCGCGGCGACCAACTGGCCTTCGCCGGTCGCGAGGAGGGACCGGAGGAGGTCTACGTGATGCCCGCCGACGGGGGTTCGGCCCGGCGCGTCACCTACCACGGAGTCCGCTCCACGGTCACCGGCTGGGACCCCGACGGGGCGATCGTCTACGCCAGCGACGAGGGCCAGCCCTTCGAGGGCCAGCGGTGGCTGCACCGGGTCCTGCCGCACGGCGCGCCCGAGCGCCTGCCGTACGGCCCGGCCAACACCATCTCCTACGGCCCGCAGATCGTGATCGGCCGCAACACCGCCGACCCGGCCCGCTGGAAGCGCTACCGCGGCGGCACCGTCGGCGACCTGTGGATCGGCACCGGGCAGGACTTCCGGCGGCTGATCACGCTGCCGGGCAACCTCGCCTCCCCCTGCTGGGCGGGAGACCGCGTCTACTTCATCTCCGACCACGAGGAGATCGGCAACGTCTACTCCTGCACGGCCGACGGCGGGGACCTGCGCCGCCACACCGACCACCGCGACTACTACGCCCGCAACCTGTCCGGCGACGGCCGCAGGCTGGTCTACCACGCCGGAGGCGAGCTCCATCTCATCGAGGACGGGCGATCTCTCCACGTCCCGGTGAGCCTGCGCAGCTCGCGCACCCAGCGCAACCGCCGCTTCGTCCCGGCCGCGAGCTTCCTCGACAGCGCCATCCTCAGCCCCGACGGCAGCGGGCTGGCGATCACCACCCGCGGCAAGGCCTTCTCCTTCGCCGCCTGGGAGGGCCCGGTCCGTCAGCACGGCTCCTCCTCGGGTGTCCGCTATCGGCTGCTGACCTGGCTCAACGACGGAGAGCGGCTGATCACCGCCGCCAGCGACGAGGGCGACCGCGAGGTCCTGACCGTGATCGCCGCCGACGGCGCCGCCCCGCCGGTGCGGCTCGACCACCTCGACACCGGACGGGTCACCTCCCTGGAGGTCTCCCCCAAGGCCGACCTGGTCGCGATCACCAACCACCGCAACCAGCTGCTCCTGGTCGACCTGGCCGCCGACCCGGTCACGGCCGCCGTGGCCGACTCCAGCCGGTTCGGCGCGATCGAGGACCTCGCCTGGTCCCCCGACGGCCGCTGGCTCGCCTACGCCCTCCCCTGCACCGCGCAGACCACGGCGATCAGGCTGTACAGGGTGGAGGACGGGGAGACCTTCCCGGCCACCCGCCCCGTCCTCCACGACCACTCCCCCGCCTTCGACCCCGGCGGCAGATACCTCTACTTCATCGGTCAGCGCGTCTTCAACCCCGTCTACGACGAGCTCCAGTTCGACCTGGGCTTCCCGCTCGGCTCGCGTCCCTACGCCATCGCGCTGCGAAAGGACGTCGGCTCGCCGTTCGTGCCGGAGCCCCGGCCGCTGGACGGTGACGACGACGACGATGACGATGACGTCGAGTTCGTCATCGACACCGACGGCATCGAGGACCGGATCGTCGTCTTCCCCCTCCCCGAGTGCCGCTACGACACCGTCGCCGGGATCAAGGGAAAGGCCCTCTACCTCACCTTCCCCGTCGAGGGGGCGCTGGGCGACGAGTACGCCGAGTCCTCCGACGGCACCCTGCACGTCTACGACTTCGCCAAGCAGAAGCACGAGGTCCTCACCGGGGACGTCTCGGAGTTCCGGATCGGCCGCGACGGCACGACCATGCTCTACCGGTCGGACAACCGGCTGCGGGTGGTCAAGGCCGGCGAGGTGCCCGACGAGGAGGGGGCCGACCGGGCCGGCGGATGGATCGACCTGTCGCGGGTGAAGGTGTCGGTCTGCCCGGAGGCCGAGTGGCGGCAGATGTTCCGCGAGGCCTGGCGGCTGCAGCGGGAGAACTTCTGGACCGAGGACATGGCCGGGGTCGACTGGGGCGGCGTCTACGAGCGCTATCTGCCGCTGGTGGACAAGGTGACCACCCGCGGCGAGTTCTCCGACCTGCTGTGGGAGCTGCTGGGCGAGCTGGGCACCTCCCACGCCTACGAGAGCGGCGGCGCCTACCGCGCCCGCCCGCACTACCGGCAGGGCAAGCTGGGCGCCGACCTCGTCTTCGAGGACGGCGTGTACCGCATCACCCGCATCGTCGACGGCGACCGCTGGGACCCCGAGTCGACCTCCCCGCTCAACCGCCTGGGGCTGGACGTACGGCCGGGCGACACGATCCTGGCCGTCAACAGCCTCCCGGTCGGCCTGTCGACGGGCCCGGACCAGCTCCTGGTCAACCAGGCCGACCAGGAGGTCCAGCTCACCGTCGGCCGCGGCGAGGAGAAGCGGACCCTCGTGGTCGGGGCGATCTCCGACGAGCGGCCGGGCCGCTACCGCGACTGGGTGCGGGCCAACCGCGCCCGCTGCCACGAGCGCAGCGAGGGGCGCATCGGCTATCTGCACATCCCCGACATGGGGCCCGAGGGCTACGCCGAGTTCCACCGCGGCTTCCTGGCCGAGTACGACCGCCAGGGGCTCATCGTGGACGTGCGCTTCAACGGCGGCGGCCACGTCTCCTCGCTGCTGCTGGAGAAGCTGGCCCGGCGCCGCCTGGGCTACAACTTCCCCCGCTGGGGCGTGCCGGAGCCCTACCCCGACGAGTCGCCGCGCGGCCCGATGGTCGCCGTCACCAACGAGTGGGCCGGTTCCGACGGCGACATCTTCAGCCACACCTTCAAGCTGCTGGGCCTGGGCCCGTTGATCGGCAAGCGCACCTGGGGCGGCGTGATCGGGATCTGGCCCCGGCACCGGCTGGCCGACGGGACCGTCACCACCCAGCCGGAGTTCTCCTTCGCCTTCGACGACGTGGGCTGGAAGGTGGAGAACTACGGCACCGACCCCGACATCGAGGTGGACATCACCCCGCAGGACTACGCCGGGGGCGTCGACACCCAGCTGGAGAAGGCGATCGACGTCGCCCTCCAGCGCCTGGTCACGCACCCGCCGCACACACCCGACCTGACCGCCCGGCCGCGGCTGTCGGTGCCGCCCAAGCCTGCCGCGCACGAGGACGGACCGGCCGCGGACCCGGCCGGACAGCGGGACCCGCGCACGCAGGGCCCCGGATAGGGGCGGGCGCGGCCGGATAGGGGTTGGGAGGCCGCGGGGGACGTCCCACTGTGGAATCCGACCGATCTTCCTCCCACCCTCCGGAGAGGCCATGAGGCACGCCGTCGTGATCGGGGCCGGTATGTCCGGCCTGCTGGCCGCCGCCGCGCTCGGCCGGGTCGCCGAACGGGTCACCGTACTGGACAGGGACGAGCTGCCCGAGGGCGACGTCCACCGCCGCGGCACCGCGCAGAGCAGGCACGCCCACGGACTGCTGGCCCGGGGCCTGCAGGCCATGGAGGAGCTGCTGCCCGGCCTGACCGGCGAGCTCACCGCCCGCGGGGCGTTCGGCGGCGACCTGCAGGCCGACTGCCGGTGGATCAACGAGGGCCGCCGCCTGGCCCCCGCGCCGGGCGGCATGCCCGGCCTCCTGGTGAGCCGCCCGCTCCTGGAGGGGCAGGTCCGGCGGCGGGTGGCGCGGCTGCCCGGGACCGAGGTGGCCGGCGGGCGCCAGGTCGGCGGCCTGGCCGCCTCCGGCGGCCGGGTCACCGGCGTCCGGCTCACCTCCGGCGAGACGATCACCGCCGACCTGGTCGTCGACGCCTCGGGGCGGGGCTCGCGCACCCCGGCCTGGCTGGCCGAGATGGGTTTTCCCGTGCCCGAGCAGGAACGGGTCGAGATCGACCTGACCTACAGCACCCGGCTGTTCCGCAGGCTCCCCGGCCACCTGGACGGCGACCCGGTGGTCATCATGGCCGCGACCAGGGCGGTCCCGCGCGCCGGGGTGGCGCTGGCCATGGAGGACGACCGCTGGATCGTGACCATCGGGGGGTACGGCGAGGCGGCGCCGCTCGACTACGAGGGTTTCGTCGCCTACGCCGGGTCCCTGCCCGCGCCCGACATCCACGAGCTGGTCTCCTCGGCCGAGCCGCTCGACGAGGGGCGCAACCACCGCACCCCGGCCAGCGTGCGGCGGCGCTATGAGCGGCTGGCGCGCTTCCCCCACGGCCTGGCGGTGGTGGGCGACGCGGTGTGCGCCTTCAACCCGATCTACGGCCAGGGCATGAGCGTGGCCGCGGTGGAGGCGCTGCGCCTGGGCGAGTGGGCGGGGCGGGACAGGCCGGCGCGCGAGCTGTTCCGGTCGATCTCCCGGGTCGTCGACGCCCCCTGGGACATCGTGGTCAGCGGCGATCTCCGGCTGCCGGGGGTGCGCGGCCGGCGGACGCCCAGGATCAGGCTGGTCAACGCCTATCTGGAGCGCTTCCACCGCGCAGCCGAGCACGACGCCGAGCTCGGCCGCCGCTTCCTGCGCGTGGCCAACCTCATCGATCCGCCCTCGGCCCTGGTGCGCCCCGCCTGCCTATTGCGCGTGCTGCGGGGCGTCCTGGCACCGGCGGCGCCGCGACGCGGGCCGGTCAGCCTGCGTACCCCGCAAGCCGGGCGGCCAGCGCCCTGACCTCCTCGCGCAGTCCGTCCGGCGTGATCACGGTGAACGGCCAGCCCAGCCCGGCCAGCATCTGGGCCATCCCGTCCAGCCGCTCGGCCCTGGTCGTGAGCAGCACCCCGTCGGGCCGCTCCTCCAGTGTGGCGGCCTCGGGCGGGATCCGGCGGCGCGCCTCCGCCGGGGTGGTCTCCAGCAGCACCCGCACCTCGTGCCGGTACGGCACCGCCGACAGCGCCCCCGTCACGTGCGCGACCGCGTCGAAGTCCCCGGGGACCTCGAAGCCCCTGCCGGTGGGGGCGGCGCCCGCCACCCGGTCGACCCGGAAGGTCCGGATCTCCCCGCTGCGGTGGTCGAGCCCGGCGACGTACCACCGGCCGGAGTGGAAGACGAGGCCGTAGGGGTCCAGGTCCCGTTCGGACTCCTCCCCCTTCCAGGACCGGTAGGCCAGCCGTACGGTGCGGCCGTGCCGGGCCGCCTCGGCCAGCGCCAGCAGCGGGCCCGCCCTGGGCGTGCTCGCGGGCGCCGGGGAGCGGGTGTGCTCCAGCGTCGCCGAGACCGCCTCGACCCGGTCGCGCAGCGCCCGGGGCAGCACCCGCTGGATCTTGGCCAGCGCGCTCTCGCTGGCCGTCTCCCCCACCGCCATCCCGGTGCGCCGCCCGGCCAGCAGTCCCAGCACCACGGCCGTGGCCTCGTCGTCGGTGAACATCAGCGGCGGGAGCTTGTAACCCGGCATCAGCCGGTAGCCGCCGTAGCGGCCCCGCTCGGCCTCGACCGGCACCCCGAGCTCCGAGAGCCTGCTCGCGTAGCGCCGCACCGTGCGCTCGTCCACCCCCAGCCTGGCGGCGAGCTCCGGCCCGGTCAGACCGGGGCCGGCCTGCAGCAACTCCAGCAACGCGAGCACGCGGGTGACCGTCATGAAATTTCTCCGTAAATCAGGACCGGTTCTGCCCGGATTCGATCCTACGGTGGAACCAGGTCAGGGAAGACACCAGGCCGCAGACACAGAGGAGAGAACATGAGCGAGCACATCGGCGGCGGTCGCGGCAGGGGCGTCTACGTCCTGGTCCCCGGCTACTGGCTCGGCGGCTGGGCCTGGGAGAAGGTCACCGCGGCCCTGCGGGCCGGCGGGCACGAGGTGCACCCCGTGACCCTCACCGGGCTCGGCGACCGGGTGCACCTGTCCACCCCCGAGACCGACCTGGAGACCCACATCCAGGACATCGTCAACACGATCGTCTACGCCGACCTGCACGACGTCGTCCTCGTCGGCCACAGCGGCGGCGGCACGCCCGTCACCGGCGCCGCCGACCGGATCCCCGAGCGGATCGCCCGCGTGGTCTATCTCGACAGCGGACCGCTCGCCGACGGCATGGCGCACATCGACATGTCCGATCCCGAGGGCAGGGAGTTCGTCGCCCGGCGGGTCGCCGAGCAGGGCGGCGGCACGGTCTATCCCCCCATCTCCTGGGAGGAGCACGAGGCGGCCGGCGCCAGCCTGGAGGGGCTGGGCGAGGCCGAGCGCGAGTGGTTCGCCTCCCGCGCCACGCCGCAGCCGTACCGGAGCATGACGCAGCCGCTCAGGCTCACCGGCGGTGCGGACAAGCTGCCCAAGACGCTCGTCTCCTGCTCCTTCCCGCTGGAGCAGGTCCACGCGATGATCGCCTCCGGCCACCCGTTCTTCGCGGCGCTGGGCGGCCCGGAGTGGAGCTTCGAGGCGCTGCCCACCGGCCACTGGCCGATGTTCTCCGTGCCCGAGCGTACGGCCGCCGTCCTCGCCGCCCTGGCGGAGTGAGGAGGGGGAAGCCTCGGCGGGGTCCCGCGGGAGCCGGTGCCGTCAGGAGAGCCGGTGCCTTCCGGGCCTTCCGGCTCCCGATCACTTCGGAGCCTGCGGGGCGGCGCCGTCCGGCGCCGTCCCGCGGCCTCCGGGGCGGGGCTCCTCGGAGCGCCCTGCGTCTTCGATCGCGCCGAAGGCCCCGAAGGCGCCGGACTCCAGCATGGAGACCAGCAGGCCCATCGCCCGATCGGCCCGTCCGGGCTCCATCAGCCGGTGCACCTCCAGCCCGGTGACCGCCGCCGCGACCAGCGTCGCCGCCTCCTGCGGCCCCGCCCACCCCGCCTCGCCCAGCACCGGCACCAGGGCCTCGCGCCATCCCAGCGCGGCCCGCTCCAGGAAGCCCGGGAAACGCTCCGGGTCGCGCGAGGCCAGCACCACGATCTCCAGCCAGAGCCGCATCATGCCGTCGGCGGACTCCCCGCCCGCCGCCGCCCAGTAGCGCCGCAGCAGCTCGGCCGGGGCCAGCTCCCGGGCCAGGGCGGCCAGCTCGGCCTGGAAGCGCGTCTCGACCCGCTCCACGATCGCCGCCAGCAGCCGGTCCTTGGAACCGAAGTGGTAGGTGAGCACATAGGTGCTCACACCCAGCGCCGCGGCCAGCTCCCCCAGGGTGAGCGCCTCGATCCCGGTGCGCGCCGCGAGCGCGAGGGACGCCTCCAGGACTTCCTCGCGCCGCCCGGCCTTGGGCGGCCTTCCACGTCTGCCCGTCACATCCGTAATTTATCATGAAGATCATGATGGAAAATATCTGGGCCGCCGCCCCCCGCCTCCGTCCCCCGCTCGACGGTCCCGCCGAGGCCGACGTCGCCGTCGTCGGCGCCGGATACACCGGCCTGTGGGCCGCCTACCACCTCAAGCGGCTCGCCCCCTCACTGGAGGTCGTCGTCCTGGAGGCCGAGCACGCCGGGTACGGCGCCTCCGGCCGCAACGGCGGCTGGTGCTCGGCCGAACTGCCGGTCGAGGCCGCCGTCCTGGCCCGCAGGCACGGCCGGGCCGCCGCCGAGGAGATGCGCCGGGCCGCGGGCGCCGCCCTCGACGGGATCGAGGCCGTGCTCCGGGCCGAGGGGATCGACTGCGACTGGCACCGGGGCGGCACCCTCTATCTGGCCCGCAACCGCCCCCAGTTGCGCCGCCTGCTGGCGGCGGCGCGCTCGCGCCCCGACGGCTGGAGCCTGCTCACCGCCGGACAGGCCCGTGCCCGGCTGCGCGCCGAGGGGGTGCTGGGCGCCGCCCACACCCCGCACTGCGCCCGTCTCCACCCCGGCAAGCTGGTACGCGGCCTGGCGGAGGCCGTCGAGCGCCTCGGGGTGACCGTTCACGAGGGCACCCGCGTCGTGGAGGCCCGGCCGGGCCTGGTCCGCACGGTGAGCCGGGGCGGCGCCCGGACCGGACAGACCCCCGCCGCGTTCCGGCGAGCGGGCGGACCGGCCGGGGGGACGGACCCGCGGATCGCGGATGCGCGGACCGGGAGCGTGCGCGCCCGGTACGTGCTCGTGTGCACCGAGGGTTACACCCCCGGGAGCCGGGTGCTCACCCTGACCTCGTGCGTCGCGGCCACCGAGCCGCTGCCCGCGCCGGTCTGGGCCGAGCTGGGGTGGCGGGGCCGCGAGACCGTGGCGGACCTGAGCCGCCTGTTCCCCTACATGCAGCGCACCGCCGACGACCGGATCGTGATCGGCGGCTGCGGGGCGGGGTACGGCGAGGCCCCCTACGACCACGCCGCGCTCCGCGACCGACTGGTCGGCATGTTCCCCGTCCTGCGAGAGGCCGCGATCACCCACCGCTGGTCGGGCGTGCTCGGGCTGCACCGCCGGGGCGAGCCGTCGGTGCACCTCGATCCGGCGACCGGGCTGGGCTACGCCGGAGGGTACGGCGGCGACGGGGTCACCCTGGCCTATCTGGCCGGCGGCTCGCTGGCCGCGCTGGTCACCGGCGCCGACGTCCCCGAGGCCCGGCTCGCCTGGACCCGCGCCCGGGCGGGGCGCTGGGAGCCCGAACCCCTGCGCGCGCTCGGCGTGCGCGCCGTACTGGCCTGCGCGGCGGGGGCCGACCGCCACGAGGAGCGCACCGGGCGGCCGGCCCCGCTGCGGGGGGCCATCTGCTCCCTCTTCCTCTGACGGGACTCAGGCTCTGGCGGGACTCAGGGCGCGGGTTCCCGGGCGGGGCCGGGGATCCAGTCGTCGATCGCGGCGGAGGTCCGTGCCGCGATCAACCTCTGACCGGCGGCGTTGGGGTGGAAGTAGTCCCACCGGCTGAGGTGGTCCAGCGTGAACGGATAGTCGAACAGGGCGTTGCCGTCGAACCGGCACGCCGGGCCGTAGGCGGCGCACACCCGGGCCAGGACGGCGTTGTAGGCGGCGACCCGGGCGCGCACGCGGTCTCTGCGCTCCCGGTCGGCCGCGGCGCTGGAGACCGGCCTGGCCAGCATGGTCGGGCAGATCCTGGCGACCGCCCAGAACCCGCGCGCCACGGGGCTGTCCTTGCCCACCTGCCACAGCCGCCTGAGGTCGGGGATGCTCGCCAGGAACACCCGCCCGTCCGGCCTGGCCCGCCGGAACGCCTGCAACGCCTCGGCCAGCCGCCGCCGGTAGACCTCGACCGGCGTCATCGCCCGCTCCTGGGACACGCAGGCGTCCTGGGCGCCGATCAGGATCGTCACGTAGTCGGCCCGGCGCGTCACCGCCCGCGCCATCTGCCCGGCGAGGTCGGCGCTGGTCGCCCCGGGGGCGGCGAGGTTGAGGTTGTGGCCGCTCAGCGCCTGGATCCCTGAGCTCAGGCGCAGGTAGTGGCTCATCACGCCCGCGTGGTCCCCGCTCGCCCAGGAGCGCGAGGTGCACGAGACGTACCAGCCGCAGGAGTTGAACCCCGAGGTGATCGAGTCTCCCAGCGCGGCCATGACCACGGGGCGCCACGGGGCGGCGGCCGTCGCCGGGGGAGCCGGGGCCACCAGGGTGACCGTGAGGGCCACCGCCCCTGTGAATGTGGTCACAGTCCTGCGGATCATGGCGCCTCCGGTTCGTGATCAGTTGTGATTCGGATGTATCACCGCAGTACAGGGACACGCCGGGGGTTGACCGACTCCCTTGGTTTTCTTGACAGCCTCCTGCGGACATGCTTACCGGGGGCCCCTCGTCGAACACGTTCAGTTTCCGCATAAAGTGGGACGGGTGAGAGCCACTCTCGGATTGACCCGTCCTCTCGTCGTGAGAACCACGGCCGTCGGCGACCCCGGTGACCTGATCTCACGACTGCCCGGTGTCGCTCCCTATGCCTGGATAAGGCACGGCGAGGGATTGGTGGCCTGGGGCGAGGCCGCGCGGGTGAGGGTCCCGCCCGGCCCCGGCCGCTTCGCCTGGGCCCGCGACTGGCTGGCGGCCACGCTCGGTGAGGCCCACGTCGACGACGAGGTCCGGGCCCCCGGCTCCGGCCCGGTCGCCTTCGGCTCGTTCACCTTCGACCCCCGCTCCGCCGGCTCCGTGCTGGTCGTACCCCGGGCGATCCTCGCCCGCCGCGACGGCCGGGCCTGGTTCACCACCATCGGCGAGGAGCGCCTCGACACGGTCAGCCCGCTGGGCGACCCCGGCAGGATCCGGTACGGCGACGGCAGCCTGACCGCGCCGGAGTGGCAGCACGCCGTGGCGCGGGCCGTACGGCAGATCCAGTCCGGACGCCTGGAGAAGGTCGTCCTGGCCCGCGACCTGACCGCCGTCTCCGAGAACCCGATCGACGTCCGGGTGCTGCTGTCCCGCCTGGCCCGGCGCTTTCCCGAGTGCTACACCTTCTCCTGCGCCGGCCTGGTCGGCGCCACCCCCGAGCTGCTGGTCCGCCGTACGGGCGAGACCATCGAGTCCCTGGTCCTGGCCGGCACGACCGCCCGCGGCACCGGCCCGGCCGACGACGTGGCCCGCGGCGCGGCCCTGTTCGCCTCGGAGAAGGACCGCCAGGAGCACGCCTGCGCGGTGGAGTCGGTCCGCGAGGCGCTCGACCCGCTCTGCTCGGAGCTGAAGGTGCCCGAGGAGCCGGAGCTGCTGGTGCTGTCCAACGTCCAGCACCTGGCCAGCCCGGTGACCGGCCGCCTGGCGGCGGGGGCCTCGGTGCTGGACGTGGTGGAGGCCATGCACCCCACGGCCGCCGTGGGCGGCACGCCCACCCGGACCGCGCTGGAGGTCATCCGCGAGCTGGAGGGCATGAACAGGGCAGGCTACTCCGGGCCGGTCGGCTGGATCGACGCCCGGGGCGACGGCGAGTGGGGCATCGCCCTGCGCTGCGCGCAGATCACCGGCTCCAGGGCCCGGCTGTTCGCCGGCTGCGGCATCATGGGCGGCTCCGACCCGGCCGCGGAGCTGGCCGAGGCCCAGGCCAAGCTCCGCGTCATGCAGTACGCCCTGGAGGGCTGAGACCCCGTCCGGGCCGGCGCGCGGGCGCCGGTGCGGACGGCCCGGGTCACAATGCCGCGTAGACGGCCTCGATGAGCGCCATCTTCCGCGGGTCGTCGGCGATCAGCGGCCCCATGCGGTTCATGACGTAGCCGATGCTCACCTGCGCCTCGGGATCGGCCAGACCGCAGGAGCCCCCGTAGCCGTCGTGGCCGAAGGCGCGGGGGTTGGGGCCGTACGATCCGCGCGGACCGCTCAGCCAGTAGCCCAGCGCGATCTCCGTCTCGCCGCCGAACCCGGCGCCGAGCACCAGGTCGACGCACGGTCCCTGCCCCTGTCTGGCGCGCTCGACGGCCTCCGGCGACAGCAGCCGGCGCCCGTCCCACGACCCGCCGCACGCCATGACGCCGTACAGCGCGGCCACCGCCCGCGCCGTGCCGTGCCCGTTGGCGGCCGGCACCTCGGCACGGCGCCAGGCCGGCTCGTTGGCCTCCTCCGCGCCGAAGACGGGATTGGCCAGGGCCGCGATCGCGGCCGGGTGCATCTGGGCGAAGATCTCCGCCTGCTCACTGCCCGGAGGCGGGGCGGCGTGGGCAAGCTGGGCGACGCGCCCGTCCTCCGACTCCGGCAGCCCCACGGCGAAGTCGAGCCCGAGCGGCCCGGTGACCTCCTCGCGCAGGAAGCGCCCGACCGTGCGCCCGCTCACCCGCCGGATGACCTCGCCGACCAGGTACCCGTAGGTCAGCGCGTGGTATCCCGAGCGGGTGCCGGGCTCCCACAGCGGCTCGGCGGCCGCCAGCCGCGAGGTCATCAGCTCCCAGTCGAGCAGGTCGGCCGGGGAGGTCGGCTCGCGCAGCCCGGACAGCCCGGCCCGGTGCGAGAGCAGGTCGCGCACCGGCACGTCCTGCTTGCCCCCGGCGGCGAACTCGGGCCAGTAGGAGGCGACGGGGGCGTCCGGGTCCAGCTCTCCCCGGTCGGCCAGCATGTGGGCGCACAGGGCGACGACGCCCTTGGTGGTGGACCAGACGTTGACCAGCGTGTCGCGTTCCCACGGGCGGGTGAGCCCCGGGTCCGCGTGACCGCCCCACAGGTCGGCGACGGTCCTGCCGCCGGCCGTCACCGTGACCGCGGCGCCGAGCTCGCCGCGGGCGGAGAAGTTCTCCTCGAACGCCTTGCGCACGCCGTCGAAGCGGTCGTCGCAGCTGCCGTGGATCGTCGTCATCGAGCTGCCCTCCTTGCCGTCCGCCTCAACGTACCGACTAGTCGGTTTGCGGAGAAGAGGGTAACGCCGGAAACAGGACGACGGGACGGCCGGGAACCCGGGCTCATGGCGGCCGGCAGCCCGGCCAGGCGCTCAAGTGACCTGGTCAGGCGCTCGGGCGGTCCGCTCAGCCGCCCGGATGACGTGGTGCGGCCGGGATCACCCGCACGGGAGCTCCGCGGTGATCACGGTGGGCCCGCCCGGCGGGCTGTCCACCCGCAGGCCGCCGTCCAGCGCGGCGACCCGGCGGGCCAGGCCGGACAGGCCGCCGCCCGCGGGGTCGGCGCCGCCCTCGCCGTCGTCCTCCACCCGCACCACCACGCTCCGCCGCCCGGCGGTTCCGGGAGGCCCCCCTGCGGTCCCGGCCGTTCCGCCGCCCGGCACGCCGTCTCCCGCGCGCTTCCCTGTGACCTTCTCTGTGACCTTCCCCGTGACCTCGACGGTGACCGCGCGGGCGCCCGCGTGCTTGGCCGCGTTGGTGACGGCCTCGCTGACCACGAAGTACACGGCCGCCTCCACCGGCCCCGGCGGGCGCTCGCGCAGGCCGTATCTGATCGTCACCGGCATCCCCGCGCGTTCGGCGACGCCGGCCAGCGCGTCGTGCAGGCCGAGGGTGTCCAGGCCGCTGGGGTAGACCCGCCAGGCGACCTCCCGCAGCTCGCCCAGCGCCTCCTGCGCCGCGGTGTGGGCCTGGCCGAGCAGCTCGTCGAGCAGTTCGGGTGAACGGCCCCGGCGGGCGCGGCCGATCAGCATCGCCAGCGCGACCAGGCGCTGCTGCACCCCGTCGTGCAGGTCGCGCTCGATGCGCCTGCGCTCCTGGTCGACGGCGGCCACGACGCCCGCGCGGGTCTCGGCCAGCTCGGCGATGCGGCGGTGCAGCTGCTCGGTGCGGCTCGGGCCCAGCGTCGCCACGGCGATCCTGCGTTCGAGTACGGCCAGGCCGACGATGCCCATGATCTCCAGGAAGAGCAGGACCAGACCGGCGACCGCGATGTAGACCACGATCAGCGGCTCCGGCTCCATGCCGTCGAAGGCCTCCCCCCGGCCCCACGTCCACGCGATCGTCGTCCCCGTGCCGATCCCGGTGACCAGCAGCAGCAGGACCCCCGCCGCCAGCAGAGCGGCGGGCAGCCGCGCGGCGAGGTAACGCAGCGCCCGGCGGCCGTCGTAGCCGGAGATCCCGGTCCCGCCCAGCAGTTCCAGCCGCGCGACCTCCAGGGCCGCCAGCCGTACGGCTCCCGCCAGCACGGGCGGCCGGGCGGCGGGCAGGAGCAGCGACGGGCCCGCCACGAGGAGGAAGACCAGCTCGGCCAGGGCCGAGGGCACTCCGAGCGCGAGCCCGGCCAGCGTCCTGGCCGCCGTCGCCGCCCACGCCGTCATCGGGCGTGGTGCCTGCCCTTGCGCCGGTCCACCAGCCGGACCCAGATGAAGATCACGACGGCGAGCAGGACGATGCCCAGCACGGCCTTGGAGACGATCCCCATGTACTGCTCGATCAGGTGGTATTTCTCGCCGAGGGCGTACCCGGCCATGATGAAGGCCGTGTTCCAGATGAGGCTGCCCATCAGGGTGAGGAGGGTGAAGATCGACAGCGGCATGCGCTCGACCCCGGCGGGGATCGAGATCAGGCTGCGGAAGATGGGGATCATCCGCCCGAAGAAGACCGTCTTCTTACCGTGCCTGGCGAACCACGCCTCGGTCTTCTCGATGTCGGCGACGTTGATCAACGGCAGCTTGGAGGCGATGAGGATCACCCGCTCCCGGCCGAGCAGCGCGCCGACCCCGTAGAGCACCAGCGCGCCGATCACCGAGCCGAGCGTGGTCCAGAGCACCGCGTCGAACAGGCCCATGTTCCCCTTGCTGGCGGTGAACCCGGCCAGCGGCAGGATCACCTCACTGGGCAGCGGAGGGAACAGGTTCTCCAAGGCGATCGCGATCCCGGCCCCGGGCGCTCCCAGGGTCTCCATAATGCTGATCGCCCACCCGGCGACCCCGTCGACAGTCGATGAACTCATGAGACAAGGCTAGAGACCCGGGGGTATGCCGTGCATGAGGCGTACCGCCGGACCTTCCTGGCGATCACCCCAGCGTGGGGATGCGGAAAACCCCAGGAGCCCGGTACGGGAGCGTGACGGCCGGGCGGCCCACCGGGGAGGCCTGCGGTTTTCCGGTGTTTCCGCACGTCAGAGCGGAAAATCGACGCTCCGGCGACAGGTCGCGGAACCTCCCGGCGGGCAGGTGGGAGCCATCGCCGCAGGGCCCCCGCACCCATCGCCTCCGGCGGCGGGTGTGATGTATCTCATAGTTTCGCGATGCGCCTGTTTGATCGCGCACTGTCGAAGAAATCGCCGCGGGCCCCTCCCGTTAGCGTTCTTGAAGAGGTCCGCCGGCGCTCCCCGAGAGGGAGGGGACCGAAACGGACCGGCGACCGGCCACCCGACGGGACGGCTCGACGACGCAGGGGAATGACATATGACCGACTACGGGCATGAGCTCCGGTTCGGTGCCTTCATCACGCCCATCACCGCCCGGGCCGCAGAGGTGCTCTCGCTGGCCTCGCTCGCCGAGCGCGAAGGGCTCGACCTGGTGAGCTTCCAGGACCATCCGTACCAGGCGAACTTCCTCGACACCTGGACGCTGCTGTCGGTGGTGGCGGCCAGGACCTCCAGGATCCGCGTGGCGCCGAACGTGGCGAACCTGCCCCTGCGGCCCCCCGTCGTGCTGGCCCGCAGCGTCGCCACCCTCGACGTCCTCACCGGCGGCCGGGTCGAGCTCGGCCTCGGCCCGGGCGGGTTCCTCGAAGCGATCGCCTCGATCGGCGGGCCGTCCCTGACGCCGGGCGAGGGCGTCGACGCGCTGTCGGAGGCGATCGACATCATCCGCGCGATCTGGAACACCGAGGGCGGCCCGCTGCGCCCGCTGGACGGGCACTATCGGATCAAGGCCGCCCGGCCGGGTCCCGCGCCGGCGCACCCGGTGGAGATCTGGCTCGGCGCCTACAAGCGGCGCATGCTGACGCTGACCGGCGCCAAGGCCGACGGCTGGCTGCCCAGCTCGGGTTACGCACCCCCCGGCGAGCTGGGCGGCATGAACGCCGTGATCGACCGGGCGGCCGAGGACGCCGGGCGCGATCCGGCGCAGATCCGGCGGCTCTACAACGTCGAGGGCCGCTTCGGCCCCGGCGGAGGCTTCCTCGGCGGCTCGCCGCGCGACTGGGCCGAGCAGCTCGCCGGGCTCACCCTGGAGCACGGGATGAGCACCTACACCCTGATGAGCGACTCCGCGGCCGACCTGCAGCGCTTCGCGGCGGAGGTCGCGCCCGCCGTACGGGAACTCGTCGGCGCCGCACGCGCCCGTTCCGCCGGCGCGACGGCGAGGGCTTCCTGAGCGGGGAGCGCCCGCAGAACCCGAGCGCCCGCCCCGCCGGGGCGGCCCCCGCGATCCCGGCCGCCGCTGATTCCCCTCTCCGGGGGACGGCGTCTATCGTCGTCTCCCGGATCGAGGACGGCCGGACGGCGAGAGGAAGTGCGCGGTGCCCGACCCCAGCCCGCCCGGCACGGGCGACCCCGCGGAGATCGGCGGCTACCGGCTGGCCGGGATACTGGGCGAGGGCGGACAGGGCGTCGTCCATCTGGGGCTCTCCGCCTCGGGCGCCAAGGTGGCGATCAAGCTGCTGCACACCCGGATGGCGGACGACCCCGGCCTCCGGCGGCGATTCCTGCGCGAGGCGGAGCTGACCCGCGCGGTCGCGGCCTTCTGCACCGCCCAGGTCGTCGCCACCGGCGTCGTCGGCAATCGCCCCTATCTGATCAGCGAGTACGTGCCGGGGCCGTCCCTGCGGGAGCTGGTCGCGGCCGACGGGCCGCGGACCGGGGGCGGCCTGGACCGGCTGGCGATCACGACCCTGACGGCTCTGGCCGCCGTCCACCGGGCCGGAGTCGTCCACCGGGACTTCAAGCCCAGCAACGTGGTCATGGGGCCGGAGGGGCCGGTGGTCGTCGACTTCGGCATCGCCCGCCTGCTGGAGCACACCACCACGCGATCCGAGCTGATGGGCTCCCCGTCCTACATCTCGCCGGAGCAGTTCGACGGGCAGGAGGCCGGCACCGCCTCGGACGTCTTCGCCTGGGCCGCCACCGTGGTCTACGCCGCCACCGGCCGTCCGGCCTTCTCCGGCGCCACGCCCGCCGCGGTGATGGGCGCCGTCCTGAACCGAGAGCCCGACCTGACCGGAGTACCCGACCGGCTGCGCCCGCTGCTGGCCGCCTGCCTGGCCAAGGACCCCGCCGCCCGCCCCACCGTCACCGCCGCGCTGCACGCCCTCACCGGCGAGGCCCCCGCCGACCCGGCCCTCACCGGCGAGGCCCCCGCCGGCCTGGACCTCACCGGCGAGGCCCCCGCCGGCCTGGACCTCACCGACGGCACCCTGCGCGTCCCCCGCCCAGCCGACCCCAGGCCTGACGCCCGGCCCGCCGATGCCCCGGCCGAGGGCTCCCGGCCTGACGATGCCCGGCCCGGGGGATCCCGGCCTGACGATGCCCGGCCCGGGGGATCCCGGGCCGGGAGTCCCCGCGGCCCCCTTGCGGCCGCCGCCGGACAGGGCGGCGCACCACGCGGGGCCGGTCCCGCCCGGCGGCGGCTTCTGGTGGCCGGTACGGCCGCCGCCGCGCTCCTGCTCGTCCCCGCGATCCTGTGGCTGCGGCAACCGGAGGTCCCCCGGGACCCCGGTCCCCTGTCCCCGTCCGCCTCCTCCCGCGATTCCTCCCCTGACGGCTCCCCGGGCCGGACCGCGGCCGGCACGCCGCCCGTCCACGGCGAGCCGGTCTGGACGGTGGCCACCGCCCGCCTGAACGGGCGCACCGTCGTCGTCTCCGGTGACGGCCGCACCGTGCGGCTGTGGGACCCTGCCACCGGCGAACCGGTCGGCCGGCCCCTCACCGGCCACACCGACGGCGTCTCGTCGGTCACGACCGCGCGGCTGCGCGGCCGTACGGTCGTCGTCTCCGGCAGTGACGACCGCACGGTCCGGGTGTGGGACCCGGCCACGGGCGAGCCCGTGGGCGTCCCGCTCACCGGCCACACGGGATGGGTCGAATCCGTGGCCGCCGCCGAGTCGGCGGACGGTGCGATCGTCGTCTCCGGCGGCTACAACGGCATGGTGCGGTCATGGGATCTTGCCACCGGCGAGCCCGCCGGCCCGCCCGTCGTCCATCCCGGCGGCGTCGAGGCGGTGGCGGTGGCGCGGATCGGGGGCCGTACGGTCGTCGTCGCGGGCAGCCGCGATCACACGGTGCGGCTGTGGGACCCGGCCACCGGCAAGGCCGTCGGCGCTCCGCTGACCGGGCACACGCACGAGGTCCACACGGTGGCGGTCGCCGAGCTGGACGGCCGCACCGTCGTCGTCTCCGGCAGCCACGACCACACGGTGCGGATATGGGACCCGGCCACCGGCGAACCGATCGGCCGGCCCCTCACCGGCCACACCCGCGAGGTCATGACGGTGACGACCGCCGAGCTGGACGGCCGCACCGTCGTCGTCTCCGGCGGCAACGACGGCACCGTGCGACTGTGGGACCCTGCCACCGGCGAACCGATCGGCCGGCCCCTCACCGGTCACACCGGCGGAGTCCTGTCGGCGACGGCGACGGCGACGGAGCTGGACGGGAAAGCGGTCCTCGTCACCGGCGGCCAGGACCGCACCGTGCGGATATGGGACCTCACCACCGGCGCAGAACACCGGTGACACGGAACACCGGCGACCCAGGACACCGGTGAGGCGGCCGCCGTTCAGCCCACGATCTCGTCGTCGGCGTGCGCGGCGAACTGGGCCGAGCGGACCTCGGCGATCCGCTCGTAGCGGCCGATCCGGTCCTCCCAGCCGGCGTCGACCCCGAACGCCACCTTGGCGAACTCCACTCCCCTGATCGCCTCGGACAGGCCGGGATCGCCGGGCGCGTACACCCGCCCGGCGACGGCGACGGTGTTCGGCGGCACGAAGAACTCCTCCGGCAGCGTGGTGCGCGCGTGCACCAGGGCGCCGACCGCGACGACCGCCCCCGCTCCGAGCGCCGCCTCCTGCAGCACGGTCGCCCCGGTGGCCAGATAGGCGCACCGTGCCACCTCGCAGCCCAGCAGGGTCGCCCGCGGGCCGACGAAGACGTGGTCGCCCAGCCTCACCTCACCGCGCAGCACGGCGTTCTCGCAGACGATCGCGCACTCGCCGACCTCGATCGCGCCCTCCTCGGCGTCGAGGACGGCCCCGTACATCACCCGTGCCCGGGGACCGATCCGCACTCGCCCCACGAGCGTCGCGGTCGGCGCGACGTAGGCGGAGGGATCGATGATCGGCTCATGGCCGCGATGACGGATCAGCATGATTCCCATCATCGCCCCATACGGCCCCTCCTCCCGCCGGGCCGGCCACGAGGTCCGAAACCCGCCACCCGCCGCGGCGGGGCGCTCAGCGGTCGCCGCCGCGCAGGTAGACCGTCTCGCCCGGTTCGATGACCGCCCGGCCGGACGTCAGGGTGGCGATCACGTCGGGGAAGGACTCCAGCCCCGACTCGCGCACCACCACGTCGAGGGCGACCTGCGCGCCGTACACGACCTTCCTGACCTCGTACGACGAGGCGCGCAGGCTGTTCTCCAGGCGTCCGGCGAGCACGTGGTCCACGGTCACCGCCATGGCCCTGGCGGGCACCATCGTCACCGGGGTCACCAGGTCCAGCGTCTTGGCGACCGCGCCGCCGTAGGCGCGGACCAGCCCGCCCGCGCCCAGCTTCACCCCTCCGAAGTAGCGCGTGACCACCGCCGCCGCGTCGCCGATCCCCCGGCGCAGCAGCGTCTCCAGCATCGGCGCGCCGGCCGTGCCGCCGGGCTCGCCGTCGTCGTCGGCCCGCTGGACCCGCCGGTCCCCGCCGATCACGTAGGCCGAGCAGTTGTGCGTGGCGTCGGGGTGCAGCTCCTTGCGGGCGGCGACGACCGCGCGGGCGGCCTGCTCGGAGGGCGCGGGGGCCAGCAGGCAGATGAACCGCGATCCCTTGATCTCGATCTCGTGCTCGATCGGTTCTTCCAGTGTCAGGTACGGCTCGGCCACCACCGCAGGCTACCGGCGGGAGCGGTCAGGCCTCGGGCAGGGTCAGCATGATGAGCGGCGTGGAGGTGGGCTGCCGCGACCCGCCCGCAGGCTCGACCGTGACGCCCATCGTGGCGGTCCCGCCGATGCCCTCGACGACGACGGGCGGCGGATCGCCTCCCGAGGCGTCGGGCCGCAGCAGCCCGGCCGAGGTGGTGCCCGACGGGCCGATCCGCCACAGCTGGTAGGTGCTGGACTCCGGCAGCGGGGACAGCCCCGAGGAGACGAACACCAGCCTGTCCCGGGAACGGGAGATCACCGCCCTGGCCCTGCCCCCGGTGTCCGTCCTGCCGGTGACCGCCCGCGCGTCCGGCGCCGCCAGCACGGCGGCGATCTGCCGGTTGTCCTGCCTGCTCATGTCCAGCAGGTCCTGGGCCCGGATCGCCATGACCCCGAGCACCACCGCGGCGGCCACGCTCACGGCCGTCAGCCCCGCCGTCAGCTTCGGCCACCACGCCGGCCCGGACCGCCGTGACCGTCCCGTCCGCCGCGCCCTCGGCGACGGCGGCGCCTCGGGGACCTCGGGGATCTCCGGGACGGGGAGCGCCACGACCGGGGGCAGCTGGCGGACATGCCCGATCTGCGCCAGGACCCGTTCCCGCATCCCGGGCGGGGGCGCCAGGGCCACGGCGTGGCCGAGGCGGGCGGCCGTCTCGGTGAACCCGCGCACCTCCTGCGCGCACTCGGCGCAGCGTTCCAGGTGTTCCTCGAAGCGGAGCCGTTCGGCGTCGTCGACGGCGTCGAGGGCGTACGCCCCGGCCAGAGTGTGCGGGTCACGCCCGCTCAGCGCGCCGTTCATCGTTCAACTCCCAGGCAGTCGCGCATGCGGATCAGCCCGTCGCGCATCCGGGTCTTCACGGTCGCCAGCGGCACCTTCAGCAGCTCGGCGACCTCACGGTAGGAGTATCCGCCGTAGTAGGCGAACGTCACCGACTCGCGTTGCAGCTCCGTCAGCCCGTCCAGGCACCGGCGCAGCCGCTCGCGCTCCAGCCGGGTCTGCACCGACTCGGCGACCTCGTCATAGGGCCGGTGCACCTCCAGCCGGGCGGCGCGCGTCTCCCGATCGGTGCCGGCCTGGGCGGAGCGCACCCGGTCGACGGCGCGGCGGTGGGCGATCGTCATCACCCACGACATCGCCGACCCGCGCGAGGACTCGAAGCGCGCCGCGCCGCGCCACACCTCCACCAGCACCTCCTGGGCGACCTCCTCCGACTGGGCCGGATCGCGCAGCACGCGCAGGACGACGCCGTACACCGGCCCCGCGACCTGCTCGTACACTCGCTCGAAGGCCGTGCGATCACCCCGTGCCACCCGTTCCAGCAGTTCCTCCAGCCCCGGCCTCCCGCGATCCTCCCGTGGCCGCGGCTCGTGTTCCGCCCTCATGCAGCCCCTCCTCGCCGTCGGCCGGACGCGTACGGGGCTGATTCGGAGCAGAGCGACCTGCGGATTGCCCGGTCGGGCGGGCATTTCGATCTCGATTCGGCACGGGCTTCGTGATTGGCTCTCCGCTGTGGGGAATCGGTCCCGTACCGGGGGAGGACCGGTCCGTCCCCATGTCTTTACAAAGTAGATTCGTATTGGGAGTCCTGATGACGGAGCAGCTCGAGGCGATGCCCACCGACTGGCAGCGGGCCCTGGCCATCGTGGCCCACCCCGACGACCTGGAGTACGGCGCGGCGGCGGCGATCGCCGGCTGGGTCGACGAGCGGCGGGAGGTCTCCTACCTGCTGGTCACGCGGGGCGAGGCCGGGATCGACACCATGGACCCGGACAAGGCCGGCCCCCTGCGGGAGAAGGAGCAGCGGGCCAGTGCCGCGGTGGTCGGGGTGACGTCGGTGGAGTTCCTCAGCCATCCGGACGGGGCCGTGGAGTACGGCCCGGCGCTGCGCAAGGACCTGGCCGCGGCGATCAGGCGCCACCGGCCGGAGCTGGTGCTGACCCTCAACCACCACGACACCTGGGGGGACAACGCGTGGAACACCCCCGACCACCGGGCGGTCGGCCGGGCGGTCCTGGACGCCGCCGCGGACGCGGGCAACCGCTGGATCTTCCCCGAACTGGCCGCCGGCGGGCTCGCCCCGTGGAACGGCGTGCGGTGGGTGGCCGTGGCCGGATCCCCCCGCCCGACCCACGCCGTGGCCGTGAGCGGCGGCGTGGAGCGCGCGATCCGCTCCCTGCTGGAGCACCGCACCTACATCGAGGCGCTCACCGGCGAGGACCCGGAGAGCTACTGCCGCACCTTCATCGAGCGGATGACCTCCCATGACGCCGCCCGCTTCGGCGACCGCCCCTGCATCGGCTTCGAGCTGTTCCCCCGCTGACGATCCGGCGCCGGGCCGAGGCCGCCTCGACGACATCGAGGTCCGTGGTCGCGCGGACAGGCCGGCCAAGATCCGAAAGCTCCTCCGCCACGCTCTAAAGCGTCCGCTTCGGCCCGCCGGGCGGTTCGTCGCGGCTCAGCTCGTGGGCGAGCTGCTCCAGCTCCGCTCCCCCGGCCATCAGGGAGGTCAGCTCCTGGCGGGTGATGTCGGCCTTGCCGTACTCGCCCATGCTGGCGCCCCGGTTGAGCAGCAGGAAGCGGTCGCCGATGGGATAGGCGTGGTGCGGGTTGTGGGTGATGAAGACGACGCCGAGGCCGCGGTCGCGGGCCTGGGCGATGTAGCGCAGCACCACCCCGGCCTGTTTGACGCCCAGCGCGGAGGTGGGCTCGTCCAGGATCAGCACGCGGGCGCCGAAGTGCACCGCGCGGGCGATGGCCACCGACTGGCGCTCGCCGCCGGACAGCGTGCCCACGGGCTGGTCGACGTCGCGGATGTCGATGCCCATGGAGTGCAGCTCCCGGCGGACCGTGCGCTTGGCCCGGGCCACGTCGAAGCGGCGCAGCGGGCCCCGGCCGAGCGAGGGCTCCGAGCCGAGGAAGAAGTTCCGCCACACCGACATCAGCGGGATCATCGCCAGGTCCTGGTAGACGGTGGCGATGCCGCGGTCGAGGGCGTCGCGGGGGCTGGTGAAGGCGGCCGGGGCGCCGTCCACCAGATAGACGCCCGAGTCCGGCGGGTGCACGCCCGACAGGATCTTGATGAGCGTGGACTTGCCCGCGCCGTTGTCGCCGAGCACGCAGGTGACCTCCCCGGCGCGCACCTGCATGGAGACCTCCCGCAGCGCGATCACCCCGCCGAAGGTCTTGCCGCACTCACGGGTCTCCAGCAGCGGTACGGCGAAGCCGGCCCCACCCCGCGTCCCGTGGGTCCCGCCGGCCTCCGCCGGCACGGAGGACTCGGCGTCGGCGCCCTTCGGCGCGGGGGTCTCCGCGCCGGCCTCCCGCGGCGCGGGCGCGTCTCCCGTCGCGCTCAATGCCGCACCTCCTCCGCGTAGCGGCGCACCAGCCGGTTGGCGAGGGTGGCCAGCAGCAGCATCGCGCCCAGGAAGAACTTGAACCAGTCGGCGTCCCAGCCGAGGAAGACGATGCCCTTGTCGGCCATGCCGAAGATCAGCGCCCCGATGGACGCCCCGACCGCGGAGCCGTACCCGCCGGTGAGCAGGCAGCCGCCGATGACCGCCGCGATGATGTAGACGAACTCCTGGCCCAGTCCGGCGTTGGCCTGCACCGAGGTGAAGCGCAGGGCCAGGATCGAGCCGACCAGCCAGGCCGCCACGGCGGTGGTCATGAACAGCGCGATCTTCGTGCGGTCGGCGGGCACCCCGACCGCACGGGCGGCCCGCTCGTCGCCGCCCACCGCGAAGATCCAGTTCCCCGGCCTCGTGCGCATGAGCACCCAGGTGGCCAGGGCGGTGATGCCCAGCCACCACAGGATGGCCACGCGGAAGTCGGTCCCGCCGAGGGAGAAGGTCCCGGCCAGCAGAGCCCTCGCCTGGTCGTAGCCCTCGGCCCGGCGCAGCCCGCTCACCTGGACGGTGCCGGTGAGCGCCTTGGTGACGCCCAGGTTGACGCCCTGGAGCATCAGGAAGGTGCCGAGGGTGACGATGAAGCTCGGCAGCTTGGTGCGGACCACGATCATCCCGTTGAGGAAGCCCACCAGCAGCGCCACGACGAGGGCGACGAGCATCGCCGTCCACACCGACAGGCCGTACCGGGTGGAGAGGATGACCATGATCAGTCCGGTGCTGCCGGTGAGCACCCCGGCCGACAGGTCGAACTCGCCGCCGATCATCAGCAGGGCGATGGCCACCGCCATGATGCCGAGCGTGGAGGCCGGGTCCAGCCAGTTGGCCACCCCGTCGATCGAGCGGAACGTCTCCGACTGGCCGGCGAAGAAGGCGAACACCACGATCGCGCCGACCACCGCGCCCAGCTCGGGGCGGATCAGCAGCCGCCGGGCCAGGCCGGTCCCGGCGAGCCGCTCGTCGGCCACCGTCATGCCCGGCCCTCCCGGCCGCGGGCCCGCCCGCCGGGCGGGCCGTACGCGCCACGGTTCCCAGGCGGGCCGTACGCGCCACGGTTCCCATCTGGGCCGTACGCGCCACGCCCGCCGGGCGGGCCGGCCGCGCCGCCGGTCACCGGGTGCCGCTCTCGGCGAGCTTGGCGACCTGCTCGGCGTTGTCCTTGGTGACGAAGCCGGGGCCGGTGTTCACCGGAAGGCCGCCGCCGACGGTGTTGAGGTTCTTCGCGTAGAGGGTGAGGAAGGTGATCGGCAGCCAGCCCTGCAGGTACTGCTGCTGGTCCACGGCGAACAGGATCTCGCCGTCCTCGATGGCGGTGACCACGTCGCCCGACAGGTCGAAGGTGCCCAGCTTCGCCTTGGAGCCCGAGTCGGCTATGGCGTCGCGGGCCGCGACGGCGACGGCCGGGTTCAGGGTGAGCACGCCGTCGAGCGAGGTGTCCGACTGCAGCCTGGCGGTGATCTTCGAGGTGGCGTCGGCGAGGTTGGTGCCCTCCACCTGCAGCCGCTCGACGGTGCCGCCCAGCCCCTCGGTCGCGCCGTTGCAGCGCTGGTCCAGGCCGACGTTGCCGGCCTCGTGGATCACGCAGAGCAGCTTCTTGACGCCCGCGGCCTTGAGCTGCTCGCCGGCGCCCCGCCCGGCCACGTCCTCGGACTGGCCGACGTGCGTGATGGCGCCGAACTCCTTGGACTTGTCGCCGCCCGAGTTGATGGTGATCACCGGGATCTTCGCCGCCACGGCCTTGCCGATGGACTCCTTCAGCGCGTCCGGGTTGGCCATGGAGACCACGATGCCCTCGACCTTCTGGCTCACCGCCTGGTCGATGAGCTGTGACTGGCGGGCGGGGTCTCCGTCGCCCTGATAGCTCACCGTGACGCCGTACTGCTTGCCGGCGGCCTCGGCGCCGTTCTTGACCACGTCCCAGAAGGCGTCTCCGGAGGCCGCGTGGGTGATGACGGCGAAGGTGCCGCCACCGGGCGGCGGTTCGGCCGCCGCGCTCGTGGGAGAACCGGCGGTCTGGGCGCCGCCGTCCTGCCCTCCCGATGAGCAGCCGCCCAGGGCGAAGAACCCCAGCACGGCCGCCACGACCAGCCCTGTCGTCCGCTTCATCGGCAAGCCTCCCGCGCGTCGTTTCGCTGGAACCCCCGTGCATGGTTTGTAACCGCGGCATTACCTTCGTGTCAACAGTTTGTCGTGACATTAGGACCTATGCCGAGACCGATGCCTTTCCCATGACATGACATTCATCCTTATGTCATGACATATGAACGTAATATTGCTCAGTCATTCACCTCTCGTTAACGTGACATCAAGATGATCGAGCGCCGATCAGCCCGACCCCCACCTGGAGGCGCCATGCGTCCCCTGTCACGACTCTCCCTGGCCGCACTGGCCGTGTGCCTGGTCACCGCCTTACCCGCGGCCCATGCCGCCGGGGCCGACAGCGTGCCCACCGCCCACCCCGAGGTCGAGACCCCCGCCCTCTTCGACGACGAGGCGGGAGGCAACGCCAACGGCGACGACCCGGCGATCTGGGTCCATCCCACCAGACCGGGCAAGAGCGTGGTGGCCGCCACCGCCAAGGAGGGCGGCCTGTACGCCTACGACCTCAAGGGCGCGCGGCTGCAGCACATCCCGGCGCCCGCCGCCCCGGGCGACGACGACGAGCCCGGCCGCTTCAACAACGCCGACGTCCTGTACGGCTTCGCCGGCCGGGACCTGATCGCCGTCTCCGACCGGGGCCGCGACCACATCCGCCTCTACGCCGTCGACCCGGCCGCGGCCGCCGCCGGGCGCGCCCCGCTGGCCGACGTCACCGACCCGGCCGTGCCGTTCGTCTTCAACACCACGCAGGAGCAGGTCAACGAGGCCGAGACCGCCTACGGCCTGGCCGCCTGGAAGGACTCCACCGGCGCCTACGTCCTGGTCAGCCGGCGGCACGAGACGACTGTCGCGCTGCTGAGGCTCAAGACCACCGCCGGCGGGAGGATCGGTTACGACAAGGTCCGCCAGATCAGCCTGCCCTCCTCCTTCACCCTGCCCGACGGGAACACCTGGAGCCCGTGCCTGGAGCCCGGCGAGCTGCCGCAGGTCGAGGGCATGGTCGTCGACGCCGAGCGGGACGTGCTCTACGCCGCCCAGGAGACGGTGGGCATCTGGAGGATGCGCGCCGACCTGACCGGCGAGCCGGTGCTGATGGACAAGGTGCGCGGGTACGGCGTGCCGGGCACCTACGACCCCGGGACCGAGGAGTGCGCCTTCGGCGTGGACCCCGGCTTCGGCGGCAGGCACCTGACGGCCGACGCCGAAGGGCTGACCGTCTACCACCGCGCCGGCGGCAAGGGGTACCTGCTGGCCTCCAGCCAGGGTGACAGCACCTTCGCCGTCTACCGGCGCGAGGGCTCCAACGCCTATCTCGGGCAGTTCCGCGTCGGCGCCGACGACGGGATCGACGCCGCCGAGCACAGCGACGGCGCCATGGTGATGAACGTGCCGCTCGGCGAGAAGTTCGACGAGGGCCTCCTGGTGGTCCACGACGGCGCCAACCTGCCCGCCGACGGCGACCGGGAGAACACCAACTTCAAGTTCGTCGAGTGGGACGAGGTCGCCGGCCTGCACGACCTGGCCGTCGACACCCGCGGCTGGAACCCCCGCCGCTGACCGCGCTCCGGCGGGATCCCGGTGACGGGCCCCGCCCGCCGTCCGGCGGGGCCCCCACGGCCGCCCCGCCGGACGGGACACCGGGCTCCGTGCGGACCGGCTCCCGCAGCGGGGCCGGGCTCATGCCGTACGGCCCGCGTCCGGGAAGGCGATCTCCCTGATGACCGAACCGTCCAGGTCGAAGCCGCCCACGTGGGCGATGTAGCCGCCGGGCTTGAGGATCGCCCCGCCGAAGGGAAGGTAGGCGCCCCCGGCCTGGCGGACCAGCAGCGCCCCGGCGGCCACGTCCCAGGGGCTGACGCCGGAGCCGTAGGCCACGTCGGCCCAGCCCCCGGCGACGTGGGCCAGCTTGAGCGCGGTGCTGCCCGGACGCCGGACCGAGGCGAACGACTCCACCATCCGCCCGAAGCGGAGCAGCGCCTCCCGGCCGTCGGCCGCCAGGTCGTGGGGGCCGGGATAGCTGCTCAGCAGCACCGCCTCGCGGTCGCGGGCCGCCCCCGCGCTGCGCAGCCGTACGTCGTCGCACCAGGCCCCGCCCAGGTCGGCGTGGAACATCTCCTCCCGCAGCGGGTCGTAGATCACTCCCGCGACCACCTCGTCGCCCTCCGCCGCGGCGATCGACACGCAGAAGAACGGTATCCCCGCGGCGAAGTTCGCCGTGCCGTCGATCGGGTCGACGTACCACCGGATCCCGCTCCCGTCGGACTCCCCCGCGGCTCCGGCCGCGGTGCCCCCCTCCTCGCCCACCACCGTGCTGCCCGGGCAGCGCTCGGCGAGGACCTCGCGGATGGTCTCCTCGGCGGCGCGGTCGTGCTCGGTCACCGGATCGTGGAAGTCCTTCTTGGTCTCCACCGAGGGCCGTGACCTGAAGGCCTTGCGGAGCCGGTCGCCCACCGCGCGGGCGGCCTGCCCCGCGATCTCCGACAGCTCACGCGAGGTGGTCGGGTCCATGTCTGTCCTCCAGTGACGTCCGCGGCCTGGTCGGGGGGCTGTCCGGCCCTCACTTCCCGCTCCGCCGCCTCCCATGCGGGATTCGCCCTGCCGGCCCGGCCGGACGGGCGCGGGGGACACGGGGCGGTCTCGGGATCGGCGCACCTCCAGAGAAGCAGGTAAGGCCCTGCCAGGACACGGTTACCTCACAGTTGACCAGTACGCTGACCTCATTTGTCAGGACATTATGATGTCCACTAAACTGATCACGCAGCGCAGCCTCAGGAGGGGCCGATGACCGCCAATCTCGCCATCGATCTGGACCGGTCCAGCCCGGTGCCGCTGTACTTCCAGGTGGCCGAGCAGATCTCCGAGGCGATCCGGCGCGGCGACCTGCCCCCGGGATCCCGGCTGGACAACGAGATCCTCCTGGCCGACCGCCTGGGCCTGTCCCGGCCCACCATCCGCCAGGCGATCCAGTACCTCGTGGACAAGGGCCTGCTGGTGCGCAAGCGCGGCGTCGGCACGCAGGTCGTGCACGGCCAGGTCAAGCGCTCGGTGGAGCTCACCAGCCTCTACGACGACCTGCGCCGCGCCGGGCAGGAGCCCGCGACCCGGGTGCTCTCGCTGGAGTCCCTGCCGGCCGAGGAGGAGATCGCCGCGGTCCTCGGCGTGCCGCCCGGCACCGAGGTGCTGCGGATGGAACGCCTGCGCTACGCCGGGGGCGAGCCGCTGGCGCTGCTGCACAACTGGCTGCCCTCGGGCCTGGCGCCGCTGGCCGCCGAGAGCCTGCAGGAACGCGGCCTGTACGAGCTGCTGCGCTCGGCCGGGGTCCGCATGCGGGTGGCGAACCAGCGGATAGGCGCCCGGGCGGCCGGCGCGACCGAGGCCCGGCTGCTGGACGAACGGCGTGGCGCGCCGCTGCTCACCATGGTCCGCACCACCTACGACGACCAGGGCCGGGCCGTCGAGCACGGCTCCCACGTCTACCGGGCCTCCCACTACTCCCTGGAGGTCACCCTCATCGAGCGCTGACCCGGTCCGCAGCCCCGTCCGGCCGGAGCTTGCGCAACGGCCCGCCGTTTGCCCTCAGGAACCGCGCGCCCGAGCCGACCAGAGGGGCAGGCATAGAAGAACGGGATTGCGATGTCGAACGAGTCGAACGAACTGTGGCGGCGCTCCTCGGTGTTCACCGGCGAGACGCCCTCCGTCCTTGTGGTGGACGACGAGCCGACCGTGCTGGAGACGCTCACCCACCAGCTGGGCACGGACTACCGCGTCATCACCGCGCCCGACGGCCTGACCGCCCTGGAGATGCTCGAAAACGGGGGGCCCGTCGCCGTCGTCATCAGCGACATGCGGATGCCCGACATGGACGGCATCGAGCTGCTGGGGCACGTGCGGCTGAAGTATCCCGACATCACCCGGGTCCTGCACACCGCCCAGGGCGACCTCACCTCCGCCATCTCGGCGATCAACACCGGTCAGGTCTTCCGCTTCCTGTGCAAGCCCTGCCCCACCCGGGAGCTGCGCGCCACCGTCCGCGACGCGCTGGAGCAGCACCGCCTGGTCAGCGCCGAGCGGGAGATCCTGGACAAGACCCTCCGCGGAAGCCTGCAGGCGCTGTTCGGCTGTCTGGAGCTGGCCAGCCCCCAGGCCTTCGCCCGCGCGGGACGCATCCGCGACCTGGTCGGCTCCCTGTGCGGCGAGCTCGGCCTGGGCAACGCCTGGGAGATCGAGGTCGCGGCCATGGCCTCCCAGCTCGGCGCGGTGACCCTGCCGCCCAGCGTGCTGGAGAAGCTGGACCGGGGCATGCCGCTGCCCGAGGACGAGCAGAAGATGATCGACGCCATGCCCGGCACCGCGATCCGGCTGCTCGGCGAGGTGCCCATGCTCGAGAACGTCATCGAGATCATCCGCGGGCTCCGGCCCGCCGGCGGCGTCCACTGGCACGCCCCGGAGGAGGCGGACCCGGTGGTCGCCGCGGCCGTCGCCGTACTGCGCGCGGCGACCGACTTCGAGGCCTTCACCAGCCGCGGCGTGGCCGCGGAGCACGCCATCGCCGCGATGGCCGACCAGGGCGACCACGACGGCCCGGTGCTGGCCGCGCTGCGCCGGATCCGGGGGATCGAGGCCGAGCACGAGACGGTGCACGCCCTGCGCATCGGCGAGCTCGAGGTCGGCATGCGCATCGCCGAGGACATCGTCGCCGTCAACGGCCTGGTGCTCATCGGCCGCGGGATCCTGGTCACCGAGATGCTCCTGGAGCGGCTGACCAACTACAAGCACATCGTGGAGCTGATCGAGCCGGTCTGGGCCGTCGTGCCGGACGCGGGCACGAGGACGAACGCGCCGGACGCGGGCACGAGGACGAACGCGCCGGACGCGGGCGCAAGAGCGACCGCGCCGGAGGCGGACACGGGCACGGGGAGGAGCCCGGGGAAGGGGCAGGGTTCCGGGAGGGGCACGGCCCCGGGGGCGACCCCGGTGGCGGCATGACCCCGCCCCGCCGACCGGCGCCCTCGACACATCCGGCACTCCCGGCACCCGGGGCGGCCATGGCGTACGCCGCCCCCTCCCCCGGCGGTGGTCGCGATGACCGCCCCTGACACCGCCGGCACCGCGCTGAGCATCCGGACGCGCATCGCGGACCTGGTGGAGGACGGCAGCGCGCACGAGATCGAGTTCATCGGCAGGCTCGTCGTCTCCTTCCTGGAGCGCGCGCCGGTCATGCTGGCCGACCTCGACGCGGCCATCGCCGCCGCGGATCACGCCGCGACGGCCCAGCGGGCCCACGCCCTGAAGGGCGCGGCGGCCAACCTGGGGGTGAGCTCCGTCGCGGCGCTGTGCGCCGAGATCGAGCAGCTGGCCGGTACGGCCCGGCCCGGCGCACATCCCGCCCTGCTGAGGTCCGCCCTCAGCGAGGCGGAGGCCTGCTTCACCGGCGTCCTGGACGACCTGCGCTCCGGCCTGCCGATCGTCCCCCGGCCCGCCTGACGGCGGCGAGGACACCGGTCATCCGGCGCCTTCCGCGGGCCCCAGCCCGGCGGAGAAGGTCCGTACGGCCTCCAGCAACTCGCCCGCCGACGGCACGCCGTCGGGGTCCATGAGCCACTGGGCGGCCGTACCCGACAGCAGGGCCTGGAAGTACGCGCCGACCGTCTCCGCCCGGCGCGGGCCGAGCGCCTCCACCTCGACGCCGAACAGCTCGGCCAGGCCCAGGCGGGCCTGGCGGTTGGCGGCGGCGAAGCTGCTGCGCAGCTCCGGTGTGCGCTCGATGTGGGCCAGGACCTCGAACTGGACCGCCCACAGCGGCCGGGTCTGAGCGAACGTCTTGAGGATGCTCGCCCAGGTCGCCTCGAACCGCTCGGCCGGGCCGGCCTCGGCGGGCGCCGCGCCGGCCATCGCCGCGGCGATCCGGTCGCCCCACTCCTCGATCGCGCCGCGCAGCGCCTCGTTCAGCAGGTCGTCCTTGGAGCCGAAGTGATAGCCGATGGCGGCCAGGCTGACCCCGGACGCCTGCGCGATGTCACGCGCGGTCGTGCGCGTGTAGCCCTTCTCCAGCAGACAACGCCTGGCGCCGTCCAGCAGGTCTTCTCGGTTGCCCATGCCGCCGACTCTACCCGGATTCTTGGACAGACGTCTAACACAAGTGTTTTGAACAATCGTCTTGCACGATTGTCTGAGACCCTTGTACCGTCAGTGCTGTCCGAGGCGATCGCCCAGGACGGACACCGCCGGCAGGGAGCCGCAGTCATGAAGAACGCGAACGTGTTGATCTCCGGCGCCGGCGTCGCGGGCGTCACCCTCGCCTACTGGCTCCGGCGGCACGGCTTCACCCCGACCGTCGTGGAGCGCGCCCCCGCCGTCCGCGCGGGCGGTTACAAGGTCGACGTCCGCGGCGCGGCGCTCACGGTCGCCGAGCGCATGGGCCTGCTGGAGGAGATCCGCGCGATGCGCACCGACGTGCGGAGCGGCGTCGTGGTCGACGCGACCGGCAGGCGGGTGGCGAGCATGGACGGCGACACCTTCGGCGGCCGGACGCACGGCGACGCCGAGATCCTCCGCGGCGACCTGCACCGCCTGCTGTACGAGCGGACCCGTGAGTCGGTCACCTACCTCTTCGGCGACTCCATCACCGCCCTGCGCCAGACGCCCGACGGGGTCGAGGTCGACCTGGCGAGCGGGCACAGCCGTACCTTCGACCTGGTGGTGGGGGCCGACGGCCTGCACTCGGTCACCCGCGCGCTGGCGTTCGGGCCGCAGGAGCGGTTCGTCCACGACCTGGGATACCGCATCTCGATCTGCGGCGTGCCCAACCACCTCGGGCTGGACCGCGAGGAGGTCACCTACATCGGCCCCGGCAGGACGATGCTCGCCTACAGCACGGCGGGCGACGACGGCGCCAAGGCGATGTTCCTGTTCGACGCCGCCGGAGTGGACGGCGAGCCGCGCGACCCCGAGGGACAGCGGCGCGCCCTGGCCTCCGCCTACGCCGGTGAGGGCTGGGAGGTCCCGCGCTTCCTGGAGTCCATGCACGCCGCCGCGGACTTCTACTACGACTCGATCAGCCAGGTCCACATGGACCGGTGGTCGTCGGACCGGGTGGCGCTGCTCGGCGACGCCGCGTACTGCGCCTCACCCGCCTCCGGCCAGGGCACCAGCCTGGCCCTGGTCGGCGCGTACGTGCTGGCGGGCGAGCTGGCCGCGGCCGGCGGGGACCACCGGGACGGGTTCGCCGCCTACGAGCGGGAGATGCGCCCGTTCGCGGCGGCGAACCAGAAGCTCGGCCCGGCCAACGTCAAGCGGATGGTGGTGCGCACCCGCCGGCAGGTCCGCATGTCGATGCTGATGCTCGGCCTGCTGGACAGGCTGCCGGGCAAGGAGCGGATGATGGCGAAGGTCATCGCGCCGATCCACAGGGCCGCCAACGCGATCACGCTCAAGACCTACGCGTCCCGGCCGGCGGATCGCCCGGCCGCCCTGTGAGCGGTTGCGGGGGCGGCCCCGGAGGGTCAGCGGCTTACGAGGCCCCACCGCTCCATACGCCCCGGTCAGGCGCGGGACTTGGCGGCGCTCTTGTGCTTCACCTTCTCCACGACCTCCTTCTCGGTGAGCTTCAGCAGGTCCTCCAGCGTCACCACCGGCACCGTACGGGCCCCTTCCTGGGCGTAGGCCGTGGTGAGGGCCGCGCCGCCGGTCGCACCGCCGAGAGCCAGGATCACTCCGGCGACCAGGGGCAGGCCCAGCAGGTTGGTCACGACGCGGAGGATGAGGCTGACGGTGGCGATGTGAGTCATGGCGGAGATCCCTTGCGAAGCTGCGGAGCACCTCGTGGTCGGAAGTCGGTGCCGGATCCCGGTGCGGTGGGCGATGTGATCCGGCTCACTTCCTCCAGTGGGCCGCTCGGCCGTAGCCACTGAAGTGCACAAAAGGTGCAGAAGAGTTGCCGCCGCCAGGAAAGCCTCATATCCCGGCAAAGTCCGCCGACAATCGCTTTTCATTCCGTCGCGCCGGTCGGCCGCGCGGGCCCGCGATCAACTCCGCCCCGTGGTGGTCCACAGGCCGGAGCCGGGCGCCCGGAGGCCCCGATGGACCGGGGTCAGCGCTCGTCCGGGGCGAGGCCGTGCCGGAAGGCGTAGGTGACGGCCTGGGCCCGGTCGCGCAGGCCCGCCTTGGCGAACAGGTTGTTGATGTGGGTCTTGACCGTCGCCTCGGAGATGAACAGCTCCCCGGCGATCTCGCCGTTGGACCGTCCGGCCGCGATCAGCCGCAGCACCTCGGCCTCCCGCGGGGTCAGGCCGTCCGGCAGCCGGGAGGCCCTGCGCGTCCCGACCGCGGCCTCGGCGAGCCTGCGCTGCACCTCCGGGTCGAACTGGGCCCGGCCCTCCGCCACGGCCGACAGGGCGAAGGCGAGCCCCTCGGCGTCGGTGTCCTTGGTCAGGTAGCCGCGCGCCCCCGCCCGGATCGCGGCGAACACCGACTCGTCGTCGGAGTAGGTCGTCAGCACGAGGACCTGCACCTCCGGGCAGGCCGAGCGGATCCTGCGGGTGGCCTCCACCCCGTCCATCCGGGGCATGCGCAGGTCCATCAGCACGAGGTCCGGCCGCAGCCTCCCGGCCGTCTCGACCGCCCGCTCACCGTCGGCCGCCGTCCCCACCACCTCGATCCCCGGCAGCAGACCGAGCAGGAGCACCAGCCCTTCACGCACCACGGTCTGGTCGTCGGCGACCACCACCCGCACCCCACGCCCCCGCGCACCCGCCGTGCCCGCGCCCGGGCCGGTCACCCCGTCCCGCCTTCCACGCTGTCGTGCCCGCCCTGGGCGGGGACCCGCAGCAGCACGCCGAACCCCTCTCCGCAGGGGCCCGCCGTCAGGGAGCCGCCGATCAGCTCGGCCCGCTCCCGCATGCCCACCAGCCCGTAACCGGACCCGGCCGGGAGCCGAGCCCCCGGCGACCCCGGTGATCCCGGTGATCCCGGCCGCCCCGGCGCCCCTCCGGTGTCGCGCACCTCCAGCTCGCACCAGCGGCCGGAGCGGCGCAGCGTCACCGAGGCCGAGGCCCCGGGCGCGTGCCTGCGCACGTTCGTCAGCGCCTCCTGGGCCGTACGGGCCACCGCGAGCCTGGCCTCGGCCCCCATCGGCCCGAGGTCCGGCGCGACCGACACGGTGCAGTCGTCGCCGGTCACCGACCGGAACTCGACCGCGAGCCGTTCCAGCCGTTCGGCCAGCGGCAGTTCCTGCCCGCGCAGCGCGTCCAGGGCCCGGCGGGTCTCCTCCAGGCCCGTCCGCGCCAGCCGTACGGCGCGCTCGACCCGGTCCAGCGCCGCCGCCGGGTCCTGCCCGCGTCCCAGCAGCAACCGCGCGCCCTCCAGGTGCACGATCTGCGCCGACTGGGAGTGCGCCAGCACGTCGTGCACCTCGCGGGCCAGCCGGGTGCGCTCGGCGAGCACGGCCTCGCGCGCCCGCGCCTCGGCCACCTCCGCCGTCCGATCCCGGGTCAGTGCCAACTGCCGGATGAGGAAGGCCATCGCCGCCGAGTAGGCCAGGCCCAGGATGTTGCCGACCAGAGGCCCGCTCTCCATCCGGAACAGCAGGGACACCGCCGCGAAGCCCGCGGTGCCGGCGACCGCCAGCGCCGCCGCCGGCCGCAGCGCCGCCCGGAACGGCAGGAGCCAGACGGAGGCGTACAGCAGGGCCGCGCCGGTGTGGGGGACGGCGGCGTGCAGGATGAGCCCGCCCGACACGGCGAGGCCGAACAGCACGGCGTTGCGGCGCTCCCCATCCCGCACCAGCGCCCACAGGCAGCAGCCGGAGGCCGCCGCACCGGTCACCAGCACCGCCGCGGCCGCGGCCCATCCCCACCGCTGCGCCGCCTGCGCCGTCGCCCAGCCCGCCCCGGCTAGCAGCTGAGCCGCCATCAGGACGACGAAGGCCCGCAGGACGACGGGACGACACAACCAGGACACGGCCGTCACGCTATCCCGGCCGCCTCTCCCCGTCATGGACCCGTGGGTGGAGATCGTCCTCCCCCGGCCGGACATCGGCGGGTCCGTCCACGGGCCCGTGAACCGGGCGCGTCCCCCGCGGCACCGTCGGAGCATGTCAGTCATCACCGTCACCCGTCTGGGCAAGTCCTTCGGTCGCGTGCGCGCCGTCGACGACCTGTCGTTCAGCGTCGAGCCGGGCGCCGTCACGGCCTTCCTCGGCCCCAACGGCGCGGGGAAGACCACCACCCTGCGCATGATCCTCGGCCTGGTCACCCCCACCTCGGGATCGGCCACCGTCGGCGGCCGGCCGTACCGGGACCTCACCGACCCCCTCACCGCGGTCGGCGCGGTGCTGGAGGCCGCGGCCTTCCATCCCGGCCTGACCGCCCGAACCCACCTGGAGATCCTGCGCACGGCCGCCGGGCTCGCCCCGGAGCGCGTCGATCACGTCCTGGACCAGGTCGACCTCACCGGCGCGGCCGATCGCAGAGTGGGCGGGTTCTCCCTGGGCATGCGCCAGCGCCTCGCCCTGGCCACCGCGCTGCTGGGCGACCCGGCCGTGCTCATCCTCGACGAACCCGCCAACGGCCTCGACCCGGCGGGCGTGCACTGGCTCCGCGGTTTCCTGCGGGCCTACGCCCTGCAGGGCCGCACCGTCCTGGTCTCCACCCACGCGCTCGCGGAGATCCGGCAGATCGCCGACCACGTGATCATCATTTCGGGCGGGCGGATGGTCTTCACCGGCCCGCTGGCCGCCGGCTCCGACCTGGAGGAGCTGTATCTGGAGGTGACCCGGTGAAGGATCTCATCCGCGCCGAACTGGTCAGGGCCCGCGCGAGCCGTACCGTACGGATCCTCGTCGTCCTGGCCCCGGTGACCTGCGTGCTCTGGGCCGTGCTCCCGGTCGCCCTGATGGGGGCGGACGGTCCGCTGTCCGTCGACGACCGGGTCCGCAACGTCTACGCCATGGCCCAGCAGGCCTACGTCTTCACCCTTCTCCTGGGGATCCTCGGCACGGCCGGGGAGTTCCGCCACCAGACGATCACCTGGCGGTTCCTCGTCACCCCGGACCGCGGCCGGGTGGTCAACGCCAAGCTGGCCGCCTACGGGATCGTCGGGCTGGTCGTCGCGGCCGTCTCGGCGCCGGCCACCCTCGCGGCCGGGGCGCTGCTGCTGCACCTGGGCGGGCATCCGGTCACGGCACCGGGCGTGCCGGCGGTCCTGCTCGGCGCGGTTCTCGCCGTCACCGGGTACGGCCTGCTCGGCGTCGGACTCGGCGCGCTCATCCGCAACCAGACGGCGGCGGTCGCCGTGGCCCTGATCTGGTTCATGTACGCCGACTATCTGCTCACCATGCTCCTGCCGGGCCTGGGCCGCCGGCTGCCGACCGGAGCGGCCCGCGCCCTGGCCGGGATGAGCATGGAGAACGCCGAGCTGCTGCCCGCCTGGGCGGGCGGGCCGCTGTTCGCCGCCTACGTGCTGGCCGCCGTCCTCGCCGCCCGCCTGATCACCCTCCGCCGAGACGTCACCTGACTCTTCTTCGCCGATACGGCCCGGGTCTTCTCCGGTACGGCCCGGGCTCCCCCGTCGGAGGGAGTCCGGGCCCCTCCGCGGAGCGATGTGCCGGGCCCCTGGCGGGACGAGCCTGAAAGTCATGACACCCCTCCCGGCAGACGAAGCTCTGCCCCACCTGCCGCGCCGGCTCAGACCGACGCCGGAACCTCACGGCGGCCCGCTGAGGAGACCCGCCCGCGTCCTGCTCCCCTGTGCCCTGCTCGTTCCCGCCCTGGCCGCCTGTACGGCGGGCACCGGGTCAGCCGCGGCCCCCACCCCCACGCCGACCGGGCAGAACCGGCAGCAGCTGATCACCGCCCTGAAAGACGTCGCAGCCTGCTTCCGGCAGAACGGCGTCCCCGGCGCCGGCGACCCGGAGGTGGAGGCGGACGGCTCCGTCGGCATCCCCGGCGTTCCGGACCCGATCCCGGCCGCGGCGCAGACCGCGTGCGCGCCGCTGGAGCGGCGGGCCGCCGCCGTCGGCAAGGGCGGCGGGGAAGAGCGCTACACCGCGGCCCAGATCGCCCAGCTCAGGAAACTCGCCCGCTGCTTCCGCGAGCACGGCGTACACGACTGGCCCGACCCCGACGCCGAGGGGCGCTTCCGCGTCAACCAGCGCCTGGCCGACCTCGGCAAGCGGGCCTGGCTGCCGGCCCGGGCCGCCTGCAAACAGTACTTCGTCGGCAGGGGCATCCCGGTCGTCGAGCCCGGCGACGGGAACAAGGGGGACTGATGACACCGGGACCCTACAGCGTGACCCAGCGCGGGCCGTTCAGGAAACCGGCCCTGCTCGCGTGCGCCCTGCTCGTTCCCGCCCTGGCCGCCTGCACGGCGGGCACCGGGTCAGCCGCGGCCCCCACCCCCACGCCGACCGGGCAGAACCGGCAGCAGCTGATCACCGCCCTGAAAGACGTCGCCGCCTGCTTCCGGCAGAACGGCGTCCCCGGGGTCGGCGACCCGGTGACGGAGGAGGACGGCGCCGTCCACCTGCCCGGAGTGCCGCGCCCGGTCCCGGAGAGGGCGCGGAACGCGTGCGTCTCACAGATACGGCGAGCCGACTCCCTGAGGGACGCCGGGGAACCGCGCTACACCGCGGCCCAGATCGAACAGCTCAAGAAGCTCGCCCGCTGCATACGCGAGCACGGCACGCCCGACTGGCCCGACCCCGACGCGCAGGGACGGTTCCCCCTCGACCGGCGCCTGGCCGGCCTCGACAAGCAGGCCATGCGGCCGGCCCTGGAGGCCTGCGAGCAGTACTTCGTCGGCGGGGGCATCCAGGTCGTCGGGCCCGGCGACCAGGGCGGGGGGAACAGGTGAGGCGGGGCGTCACCGCACTCGCGGGCGTGGTCGTGCTGGCCGGGGCGGGCGGGGCCTGGGCCGTGCTCCGCCGTCCCGCGCCGCCGGTCACCGTCGCCGCCCCGTCCACCGCGACCGCCCAGGTGGTCCGGGCCGACGTCGCCGAGCGCACCCAGGTCAACGGCATCCTGTCCCACGCCGGTTCCCACCAGGTGCACGGCGCGGGCGGCACCCTCACCCGCCTGCCGGCCGTCGGCGCCGTCATCACCCGCGGCCGCGCCGTCTACGAGGCCGACGGCAGGAAGGTCCCGCTGCTGTACGGCGCGCGCCCGGCCTGGCGCACGCTCACCATCGGGACGACGGGCGCGGACGTCCTCCAGCTGGAGCGCAACCTCAAGGCCCTGGGCTACACCGGCTTCACGGTGGACCGGACCTACTCCCCGGCCACCTACTACGCCGTGCGCCGCTGGCAGGACGACACGCGTCTGCCGGTGACCGGCACGGTCCCGCTGGGGCAGGTCGTGTTCCTGCCGCGCGCGCTCCGGGTGACCGCGCACGACGCCACCCCGGGAAGCCCGGCGCGGGGACCGGTGCTGCACGGCACCGGCACGGCCCTGGTCGTGTCGGTCCAGCTCGACCCGGCCCAGGTCGCCCGTGCCAGAGTCGGAAACCGGGTCCTGGTGACGCTGCCCGACGGTTCGGAGCGCAGGGGAAAGGTCACCGCCGTCAGCCCGGTGGCGACCGTGCCCCAGAGCACGGAGGAGGGGCAGCCGCAGGCGACCGTGCCGGTCACGATCCGGATGTCCGGCCGCCCGGTGCGGGCCCTGGACCGGTCCCTGGTCCAGGTCGCCCTGACCACGCGGGAGCACCGGGACGTACTGGCCGTACCGGTCGTCGCGCTGCTGGCCCGCCCCGGCGGGGCCTACGAGGTCGTCTCGGACGGGCGGCGCGTCCCGGTGGAGGCCGGGCTGTTCGACGAGACCACGGGCCTGGTGGAGGTCACCGGCCTGAGCGAGGGCCAGTCCGTGGAGGTGCCCGGTGACGCTGCTTGAGCTGCGCGATGTGTGGAAGGTCTATCCCGGTGAACCGCCCGTCGAGCCGGTCAGGGGGGTCGGGCTGCGGATCGAGGCAGGTGAGATGACCGCCGTCCTCGGCCCCTCCGGGTCGGGCAAGTCCACCCTGCTGCACCTGATGGCCGCGCTCGACCGGCCCACCTCCGGCTCGGTGAACCTGGCCGGATACGCCGTGCAGGAGCTGGGCGACCACAGGCTCGCCGGGCTGCGCGCCTGCTTCGTGGGGGTGGTGTTCCAGCGGTTCTTCCTGCTGGAGGGCCTCACCGCGGTGGAGAACGTCGCGACCGGGCTGCTCTACCGGGGCGTGCGGGCCGGGGCGCGGCGAGCGCGGGCCGCCGAGGCCCTCGAACGGGTCGGCCTCGGGCACCGGACGCGGCACCGGGCGGCGAAGCTCTCCGGCGGCGAGCGGCAGCGGGTGGCCATCGCCCGCGCCCTCGTCGGCGGCCCCGCGATCGTCTTCGCCGACGAGCCGACCGGGAACCTGGACTCGGCCACCGGCGCGGAGATCGTCGCACTGCTGCGGGAGCTCAACGGACAGGGCACCACGCTGGTCGTCGTCACGCACGACCCCTCCGTGGCCGCCGCCTGCCCGCGCAGGATCGAGCTGCGTGACGGGCAGGTCGTCCGGACGACCAGGGTGCGGGAGGCGACCCGATGACCGGTGACGCGAGGGCAGGCGGCCCTACGGCGGACGGCCCGGCGGCGGTGCCCGCCTCGCGTGTGCGGGCGGGGGACCTGCTGGTCACCGGCACGCTGGGGCTGCGGACGCGGCGGCTGCGCGCGGTCCTGTCGGCCCTGGGCATCGCCATCGGCATCGCCGCGATCGTCGCGGTGCTCGGCGTCACCCGGTCCGGCCAGGCCGCGCTGCTCGCCGAGATCGACCGCCTGGGCACCAACCTGTTCACCGTCGCCGCCGGCTCCGGCTTCGGTGGCGGGGAACGGCCGCTCCCGGTGAGCGCGACCCCGATGTTGCGGCGCGTGGACGGCGTGATCGCCGTCGCGCCGACCACCCAGCTGAACGCCAGGTACGTCTACCGCAACGACCTGGTGCCGGTCGGGCAGAGCGGCGGGCTGGCCGTGCGGGCCTGCGACGCGACGCTGCTGGCCACGCTCGACGGCCGGGTGGCGCAGGGCGCGTTCCTGGACGCGGTCTCCGCCGCCCACCCCGTCACCGTCCTCGGCCACGAGGCCGCGCGGACGCTGGGGATCACCCGGCTGGACCCCGGCACCCGCGTCCGGCTCGGCGGCCACTGGTTCACCGTGGCCGGGATCCTCGACCCGTTCCCGTTCGCCCCCGAGGTGGACCGGTCGGCGCTGGTCGGGTTCGGCGTGGCGGAGGCGCTTCTCGGCTACGACGGATATCCGAGCCGGCTGTACGTGCGGGTCCGGCAGGACCGGGTGGAGGCGGCGGGCGCGCTGTTCAACGCCACGGCCGACCCGGTCAACCCCGACAGCGTGGAGGTGAGCCGCCCCTCCGACGCGCTCACCGCCCGGATCGCGGTCGCCGAATCGGGGGCCGTGCTCTTCGTCGGGCTCGGCGCGATCGCGCTGCTCGTCGGCGGGATCGGGGTCGGGAACATCATGGTGATCTCGGTGCTCGAACGGCGCGGCGAGATCGGCCTGCGGCGTGCGCTCGGGGCCACGCGCGGGCACGTCGCCGGGCAGTTCCTGGCCGAGTCGCTCACCCTCGGTACGGCCGGCGGCGCGGCGGGGGTGCTGATCGGCGTCGCCGTCACCGTGGCGCTGGCCCGCGACCGGGGCTGGAGCGTGCTGCTGCCCGCCGAGGCGCTGTGGGGCGGCCTGGCGGTGGCGGTCGTCGTCGGCGCGCTCGCGGGCCTCTACCCCGCGCTGCGGGCCGCCCGGCTGGCCCCCGCCGACGCGCTGCGGACCGTCTGACCGGTGTGGATCCGAGCTGAGATCCAGGAGCCGACCGGACGGGAACCCGCGGAACCGTCCCGGCGCCTCGCACCCCGGCGCCGGCCGGGATGCGGGGCCGGTCCCCCGGCGCTACGGTCCGTTCGTTTCACTCAGGGCCTCGTCCAGCGGGACGAGGCCCTGCTGCAGCCCGAAAATGGCCGCCTGGACCCGGTCGGCGAGGCCGAGCTTGGCCAGGATGCTCGACACGTGCGTCTTGACCGTCTCCCGGCTGAGCGACAGGGTCCGGGCGATCTCGCCGTTGGACCTGCCGCGGGCCAGCTCCACCAGGACCTCGCGCTCGCGCGGGGTGAGCGACGCCAGCGGGTCGCGCCGTCCCCCGCCCCTGACCCGCTCGGCGAGCAGCGCGGCGACGCCGGGCTCCAGGAGGCCCTGCCCGGCGGCGGCCCGCCGTACCGCCTCCACCACGCGGTCCACGTCCGTGGTCTTCGACAGGTACGACAGGGCGCCGAGCCGTACGGCCTCCACCACCCGCTCGTCCTCCATGAACGACGTCAGCGCGATCACCGCCACCGGCTCGCGGAGCCCGGGGAGGCGGCGCAGCACCTCCAGGCCGTCCATGCCCGGCATGACCATGTCCAGCAGCATCACGTCCGGACGGAGCGCGGGGAGCGCGGCCAGCGCCCGTGCGCCGTCCGCGAACTCCCCGGCCACCTCGATCCCGTCCTCCTGGTCGAGCACGAACCGCAGGCCCTGCCGTACGACCTCGTGGTCGTCCACGATGAGCACCCGGATCATGGAACCACCACCGTGACCGTCGTGCCCCGGCCGGGGGCGCTGCGCAGCTCGAACGCGCCGCCGAGCTCGCACACGCGCTCGCGCATCAGGCGCAGGCCCATGCCGTGGCGGCCGTTCACGGTCTCCGGGTCGAAACCGGCGCCGTCGTCGCTGATCTCCACGCGCACGGCCGGACCGGAGCGGGCGAGCCGTACCCGCAGGAGGCCGGGGTCGCCGTGCTTGACCGCGTTGCCGAGCGCCTCCTGGATCAGGCGGAGGACGGCGTGCTCGGTGGCCGGGGCAAGCGTCACCTCCTCGAGCACGGTCTCCACCCGGATGCCGAGCCGGGTCTCGTAAGCGCGGCACAACTCCTCGACGGCGGGGACGAGCCCGGCGTCCTCCAGCGCCACCGGGCGCAGCTCCAGCAGCAGCGCCTGCATCTCGCGCATCGCCCGGGCCGAGGTGCGCTCCATGGCCTCGGCCTCCCGCCTGAGATGCTCGGGCGCGGCCCGGCGCATCCCCGCGGCGAGCAGACTGAGCGAGAACAGGTCCTGCGAGATGGAGTCGTGCAGCTCGCGGGCGATCCGGGCGCGCTCCGCCTGCCGGGCCTCCCCCTGCGCCGCCGCGCGCTGCGCGGCCAGCGCCTCCTCCAGGCGCCCGGTCATCGCGTTGAACGACTCCTCCAGCCGGCCGACCTCGTCGCGGCGCGTCACCGGGACGCGGTGCCGGAAGTCGCCCCCGGCCACCGTCCCGGCGACGACCGCCAGCCGCCGCATCCTGCCGATCAGGCGTCGGGTGCCGAGCAGCCCGAACAGCAGCCCGACCGGCACGCCGAGCACGAGGACCGCCGCTCCCGGCAGGATCAGCCCGGGCAGGAGGTCGGCCCTGACCGGTGTGCCGGAGCCCGGTGGCGCCTGGACCATGACGTAGCCCACGGTCTTGAGCTTCTCGGAGAGGCCGTCCGCGGGCTTCTCGCCCCAGGTCTTGAGCTCCCCGGAGGACCCGTCCCCGGCCCCCTTCCCTCCTGGCGGGCGCAGCAGCACCGGGCTCACGGCCCACAGCGCCTCCCCCGCCGGGGTCGTGCCCCGGCCGGTGGCCGCCGCCGGGATCCTCATCCGCTGCCCGGACGCGTACACGCTCCGGGCCGAGCTGGTCACGACCACGCCCTCGTCGTCGAGCAGCACCTCGACCGGCTCGCCGAAGACGTCCTCCTGCGCCGACCTGATCTGCACGCCCTCGGTGTAGCCCGCCGGGGTGCCGCGGAGGGACAGCTCGGCCCCGGCGTTCTCGGAGGCGATCGTGAGCAGCGTCATGGCGTCCGGCCCCGAGAGCTCGCCGACGACCTTGCTCACGATCAGGCTGAGGATCTTCGCGTCCCGCCCGGCCTGGCTCTGCAACCGCCGTTCGAGCTCCGTGCCGCCGATCACCGACGGGAGGTAGACGCCGAGGAGGACCGCCTCTACGACGATGACGACCGCGGCGGTGACGAGGACGTACGACGCCGCCATCCGGCCTCTGAGCCCCATTCCCGCAGCGTACTTTTCCGGCGCGGATCATTCCTCCCCCATCGGGGGGAGCCGGGAACGCGGTGGGAGCCGGAGGAGCCGGGAACGCGGCGGGGCCGGGCCCGCGGGTTCACAGGGCGGCGCGGATCGCCGTGCTCGCCGCCTCGCGCATCGTCGCGTGCAGGACCGCGTTGGCCTCGCGGTCGGTGCGCGCCTCCACGATGCGCACCCCCTCGCCGCGCATGGCCTTGGTGAGCTGGTCCGGCGCGTCGACGAAGGCGTACGGCGTGCCGGTGGCGGCGGCCAGGTAGGCCAGGTCCACCCCGTGCGAGGTGCCGAAGACCCGCTCGAACGGGTCGCGGAGCGCGGCCTGGGGCAGCAGCGAGAAGATCCCGCCCCCGTCGTTGTTGACCACGACCAGGCACAGGTCGGGCCGGGGCTCGCGGGGGCCGAGGATCAGCCCGTTGTGGTCGTGCAGGAACGTCAGGTCGCCCATCAGCGCGAACGCCGGGCCGGTGTGGGCCAGCGCCGCGCCCATCGCCGTGGAGACCACCCCGTCGATGCCGGCCACGCCCCGGTTGGCCAGGATCCGCACCCCGCGCCGGGGACGCATCGTCTGGTCCAGGTCGCGGATCGGCATGGAGGAGCCGGACACCAGCAGCGACCCGTTGGGCAGCGCGTCGACCAGATCGCGGGCCAGGCGCGGCTCGCTGAGCCCCGAGCCGTCCAGCACCCCGTCGATCGCGTCCCTGGCCGCGGTTTCGGCCCGGCGCCAGGCGTGCAGCCAGGTGTCGTCGCCGGCCGCGATCGGGATCTCCACGGCCTGCGCCACCTGGGTGGCCGAGCGGGTCGGGTCGGGCCAGCGGGTCAGGTCGGGGGCGACCACGATGTGCTCGTCGGCGTGCTTGAGCCAGTTGAGCAGCGGCCGGGACAGGCCGGGGCGCCCGAGGGTGACGACCACCTCCGGCCGGTGCGCGTCGGCGAACTCCGGGGTGCCCAGCATGAAGTGGTAGGCCGACATCGCGTGGTCGCCGTAGCGGGCCCCGCCGTTGGGCTCCGACAGCACGGGCCAGCCGGCCATGCCCGCCGCCGCGACGTACCGGCGCACGTTGGGGGCGCCGTCGCCGACCACCAGCACGCCCCGCCGGGTGGGGGGCAGGTGCAGCGCGACCGTCGGGGGCGCCACCCGGGCGCGGACCCACGGCCCGCCGGCGCCGCCGTCCAGCGGCTCGCACCAGGAGGGATCCCCGTCGGGGATCAGCGGCTCGCGGAAGGCCAGGTTCAGGTGGACCGGGCCGGGGTCGTCCGGGCCCATGGAGCGGTGGTAGGCGCGGCAGGCCAGGGAGCGCCAGTAGGCGACCTGCCCGGGCCGCTCCTCGGGGACGCCGACCTCGCCGAACCAGCGCACCGCGGTGCCGTACAGCTTGAGCTGGTCCGTCGTCTGGCTGGACCCGGTGTCGCGCAGCTCCGGCGGCCGGTCGGCGGTGAACACCAGCAGCGGCACCCCCGACTCGTGGGCCTCCATGACGGCCGGGTGGAAGTTGGCCGAGGCGGTGCCCGAGGTGCAGATCAGCGCGACCGGGCGCTCACCGCGCCGGGCCAGGCCCACGGCCAGGAAGGACGCCGAGCGCTCGTCGATGCGCACGTGCAGCCGGATCCGGCTGTCGGCGTGCGCGGCCAGGGCCAGCGGGGCCGAACGGGAGCCGGGGGCGAGCACCACGTCCGTGAGGCCGCAGCGCACCAGCTCATCGACCAGGACGGTCGCGAGCGCGGTCGCGGGATTCACCGGACTGCCTCCTCAAGACGGCGCACCCAGGCGGGTGACTCCATCTCATAGCGTGCCAAAGCGGTCTCATCGACGGTGGGACGCCACACCGCGAGCATCCCGTCGACCGGGACCAGCGGGTCGGCCACCACGTCCCCCTCCAGCAGGGACAGGGTGCCCAGGCCGCAGGCGTAGGGCAGCTCGGGCAGGGCGGCGGCCAGCGCCACCCCCGCGGCCAGGCCGACGGAGGTCTCCACGGCGCTGGAGACCACCGCGGGCAGCCCGCAGGCCTCCACCACGCGCAGCGCGGCGGCGACCCCGCCGAGCGGCTGGACCTTGACCACCGCGATGTCGGCGGCCTCGGCGGCCCTGACCCGGAGCGGGTCCTCGGCGCGGCGGATCGACTCGTCGGCCGCGATCGGCACCCCGACCTTCCGCCGGACGCGGGCCAGCTCCTCCAGCGTCGCGCAGGGCTGCTCGACGTACTCCAGCGTGAAGCGGTCGAGCTCGGCGATGGCGCTCACCGCCGTGTCGACGTCCCACGCCCCGTTGGCGTCCACCCGCACCCGGCCGGACGGGCCGAGCGCGTCTCTCACCGCCTCTACCCTGGCCAGGTCCTCGGCGAACCTCTGGCCCCGCTCCGCGACCTTGACCTTGACCGTGTCGCAGCCGGACCGCCGCGCCATCTCGTGGGCCTGCTCAGGGCCGACGGCGGGCACGATGGCGTTGACCGGGATCCGGTCGCGCAACGGCGCCGGCCAGCCGGTGAAGGCGGCCTCCTCGGCGCAGGCCCGCCAGCGGGCGCACTCGGCGGGGCCGTACTCGGGGAAGGGAGAGAACTCGCCCCACCCCGCGGGTCCCTCGATCAGCACGCCCTCGCGGACGGTCTGAGCGCGGAAGCGCGTGCGCATGGGGATGCGGAAGACCCGGAGCGAGCCGCCGTCCCACCCGGCCGTTCCCTCTCCCGGGCGACCGACTGTCACGATCGTTTCGCCCCTTCCGTCACTCCGGGGCCCTCCCGGCCGATGTCCGCCCTGTCGGGACTAACCTTACGACTGTGATGATTGGTCCCGCGCACACGGAGTCACCTTCCGGGGGGCCGCGGGAGCTGAACGCCGTCACACTGCCACCGGGACCCGGGCTGTTCCACGCGGTCGCCGCGGCGCTGGACGGCGACGGCCCCGCCGTCCTGCCGCTCTCGCCCGGCCTGCCGCCGGCCGCGCTGGCCGCCGCGCTCGCCACCCTGCGCCCCACCCATCTCGACGGGGTGCCCCGGCCCGACGGCGTCGGCGTTGCCGCCGGGGTGGCGGCGGTCATCGCCACCAGCGGCAGCACCGGCGTCCCCAAGGGCGTCGAACTGCCGGCCGCGGCCCTGCGCGCCTCCGCGTCGGCGTCCCTGGAACGGCTGGGGGCCGGGCCCGGCGAGCGCTGGCTGTGCTGCCTGCCGCCCTCCCACGTCTCGGGGCTGCAGGTGCTGGTGCGGTCCCTGCTGGGCGGGACCGACCCGATCATCCACGACGCCTTCTCCCCGGAGGCGGTCCTGGACTCCGGGGCCGGCCACGTCTCGCTGGTCCCCACCCAGCTGCGCCGCCTGCTGGAGGTCACCGGCGACCTGTCGCTCTTCCGCACGATCCTGCTCGGCGGGGCGGCGGCCCCGGCGGACCTGCTCGCCCGGGCCCGGGCCGCCGGCGCCCGGATCGTCACCACGTACGGCATGAGCGAGACGTGCGGCGGGTGCGTCTACGACGGCCGTCCCCTGCGCGGGGTGGACTTGAAGATCGGCGACGACGGCCGGATCCGCGTCGCCGGCCCCGTGCTGTTCTCGGGCTACCGGCTGCGCCCCGACCTCACCGCGGCGGCCACGGAGGGCGGGTGGTTCGTCACCTCCGACCTCGGCACGCTGGACGGCGGCGGGCTCGGCGTGCTGGGCCGGGCCGACGACGTCATCAACACCGGCGGCGAGAAGGTCGTCGCCGCCGCGGTGGCCGCGGTGGTCTCCGCCTATCCCTCGATCGCCGACGCCGTCGTGGTGGGCCGTCCCGACCCCGAGTGGGGCGAGCGGGTGGTCGCCGTCGTCGTCTCCCCCGACCCGCCGGCCCTGGCCGAGCTGCGGGCCTTCGTCAAGGAGCGGCTGCCCGCCTACGCGGCCCCGGCCGAGCTCGATGTCGTGACCGAAATACCACTTTTGCCCAACGGGAAGCCGGATCTCGTGTTCCTCCGTTATGGTCATAAGCGGGAACCGTGAGCGCGCTTGCGCACGTCATAGAGGTAACCCAACCAGGAAGGACGGCCCGATGAACCCAACCCGCAAGCTGTGGGTCTCCGCCGGAGTCGTGGCCGTGGTCCTCATCGGCGGCGTGTCCGTATCCGCGGCCGCCTCCGCCGGCGGGCTGGAGCGAGCCGGCAAGCCCACCCCCGCGACCGAGCCCAATCTTCCCGCCTCCGAGGAGACTCCCCCGCCGGCCCCGAGCACCGCTCCCGGGAAGACCTCGCCCCCCGAGGACTACGTGGTCTCCAGGGAGGTCAACCCCGACCCCGAATCGGTCACGCGTTACTGGACCGAGCACCGGATGGAAGGGGCGGAGCCGATGCCGATGCCGCAGGTGGAGGGTCCGGTGGACGTCACCGAGTAGGCGCACGGAACCCACCGCGTCGGGGTGGATCGGTCCCGGACCGATCCACCCATCATATTTTCCCCGTCAAGTCGGGAACAGAAAGGTCCCAAACGGGGTTATTGGTACTGGTGCGCCGAGCGGCCCCCGGCCGCCCCACCCGACATCCACAACACGACGACTCCGTAATGGAGGAGGTGTCCTCATGCCCCAAACCGCCGCCGCGACCTCATCCCCGTCCGAGGCCCCGACGACCCTCGCCCAGCTCCTGGACCGAGGGCGAGTTCAGGGTCACCTTTCTCTCGCGGAGCTGCGCCATGCGTTCGCCGAGGCAGGAGTCAGCCCGGCCGAGGGAAGGTCGATCCTGCGCGAGCTCACCGAGGCGGGGGTGAGCCTGGCCGCCGACAACGAGCCCGCGCTCGCCGCCGCGGTGAAGAAGACCGGTACCAGGAAGGCGGCCAAGCCGGCCGCCCGCAAGACCACCGTCCGCAAGAGCGCCGTGCCGGCCGCCGAGACCTCCGCCGAGATCTCCGGGACCCCCGAGGCCCCCGCGCCCGCGACCCGCCGGAAGGCGGCCGCTGCGAAGGCGAGCGCGAAGGCCACCGCGAAGACCGCCCCCAAGGACCTCGACCCCGAGCTGGAGCTGGACGGCGAGGAGTGGGACGAGGTCGACGAGGCCGATCTGGAGGCCGAGGCCTCCAAGGACCTGGACGACCAGTCCTCGGCCATGGGCGACTCGGTCCACACCTACCTGAAGTCCATCGGCCGCCGCACCCTGCTCACCGCCGCCCAGGAGGTCGAGCTGGCCAAGCGGATCGAGGCCGGTCTGTACGCCGAGGCCAAGCTCGAGGCCGAGCCCGACATGCCCGCCTCCATGCGCGACGACCTGGAATGGGTCGCCGAGGACGGCCGCCGCGCCAAGGACCACATGCTGGAGGCCAACCTCCGGCTCGTGGTCTCCGTCGCCAAGAAGTACACCGACCGCGGCATGGCCCTGCTCGACGTGGTCCAGGAGGGCAACCTCGGCCTGATCCGCGCGGTGGAGAAGTTCGACTACACCAAGGGCTACAAGTTCTCCACCTACGCCATGTGGTGGATCCGCCAGGCCATCCAGCGCGGCTTCGCCGACTCCGCCCGGACCATCCGGCTGCCGGTCCACGTGCTGGAGATGCTGTCCAAGCTGTCGCGCATCGAGCGTGACATGCACCAGCGTCTCGGCCGCGAGCCCACGCCCGAGGAACTGGCGGTGGAGCTGGACAAGACCCCCGACCAGATCGAGGAGCTGCTGCGCACCAGCCGCCAGCCGATCAGCCTCAACGCCACCATCGGCGAGGACGGCGAGACCACCATCGGCGACCTCATCGAGGACGTCGACTCCCCCGAGGCCTCGGAGGTGGTGGACCGCCAGCTGCTGGCCGAGCAGCTGCGCGGCGTGCTGGGCAACCTCTCCCCGCGGGAGGCCCGGATCATGGCCCTGCGCTTCGGCCTCGTCGACGGCAAGCCGCACACCCTCGACGAGATCGGCAAGCACCTCGGCCTGACCCGCGAGCGCATCCGCCAGCTGGAGAAGGAGTCCCTGTCCAAGCTGCGCCACCCGAGCAACACCCGCCCGCTGCTCGACTGGGCCAGCTGACCCGGCACTCGGCGCACACCCCCGGACCGGCCGTACGCGGCCGGTCCGGACAGCGAGATCCCCGGTACGCGGACCGTACCGGGGATCTTCTCGTTGTCCGGGAGACCGGGCTCGCTCGACCCCGTCCGGCGCGCGGCGCCGGGTCCACGGGGCCGGGCGCGCGCGTCAGTGCGCGGTGCCGACGGGCAGCACGTCGCGCGGGACGCCGGTGAGGCGGTGCTGCTCGCGCAGGGTGCGCAGGCGGTCGACCTCGCCCTTCCACATGGCCCCGTCCGGGGTGGCCCTGGCCTTGCGGCGGCTGATCCGGTCGTCGTAGGACCGGACGCCGAAGGCCGCGCGCTGGGCCGCCTCGGCGGCCCGCAGCGCCTTGGTCAGCACCTGGTCGAGGACCAGGCCCGCGGCCCGCAGCTCCTGGACGGAGGTCGAGGTGGCCTGTACCCGGCGCAGCTCCGCCTCCGCCACCCGGGCCTTCTCCAGGAGCTCGGGGAAGGTCTTCCCGACCTCCTGGTCGGCGTGGTAGCGAACCTCCGCCTCCCGGCTCACCCGCGGTCGGAAAAACGCCATCGCCTGTCCTCTCTCACCCCATCGCCGGGCGGCTCCCGGCGGACGACACCCCGCAGCCTACGCCGTCCGCCTCGCGCCCACCCACTTGGGGAGGTCGTGCCCGGCGTGGCTGCCTTTACACAGTAAGGCACCGGCTGGCACGATGATCCCCATGCCTGCCAAACGACCTCCGATCCCGCTGTCCAGGGAGCGCATCATCGAGGCGGCCCTGCACATCGCCGACGGCCAGGGGCTGCGCCGGCTGACGATGCGCCGGCTGGGCGACGCCCTCCAGGTGGAGGCGATGGCGATCTACCATCACCTCCCCCGCGGCAAGGACGCGCTCATGGACGCCCTGGCCGAACACGTCACCGCCGTGCACGCCGAGCCGGGCGACAGCTGGCAGGAGACCGCCCGGGCGTGGTGCCGGGCGAGCCGGGCGGCGCTGCGCGAGCACCCGGGGGTCCTGGCGCTGGCCCTGACCAAACAGCCCAAGGGCCGTGCCGCGACGGCCCTGCGGGAGCAGACCGAGCAGCTGGCCGAGGCCGGGCTGGCGGACGCGGCCGAGGCGGTACGGGCGCTGCGGGCCTACGTCCTGGGCGCGGTGGCGGTGGAGGTCCAGCAGTCGGGCTGGGCCGAGGCCCCCGACGAGGGTGACGAGCCATGGCGGCCCCCCTCCCAGGGCGGCGGCAGCCCGGCCGCCGACGCCGACTTCGAGCGCGGCCTCGACGCGATGCTGGCCGGGCTGGCCACCCGCTGAGCCGCTCCGGCCCGCCCCGTTCCGCCCGGGAGCCACACCCCGAGGCCGCCCCGGCCCGCCCGGGAGCCACGCCCCGACGCCGTCCCCGCCGCCTGTCGAACCGGACCGGAACGGCCTTCAGGCCCGTCCCCGCCGGCGTTCCGAGCACCCCGGACCGCGGCGGGGCCGTACGGCCCCGCCGCACGTCAGGAACTCGTAACCGATCGTTTACCCGGATTCGGCGTGTCTCACTTGGCCTGTTATGTCTCCATAAGGCACTCTGTGTTATAGGTCACATGCCCGAAGGAAGTTCCGTTGGGGCCATCCCCAGTGGCTCTCGAACGGTCCTAACTGACTATGTCGTCCGGACGTGACCTACAGCACACTTGTTTCCAAGGTGCGTACCTCACCCCGTTCGAGGTACGCACGGTCATATGTCAACCCAGCTGCTCGTCCCCCGTCACGGTGGGAACGGGGCCCCATCGGTGACGGTGCCCCCGGTCGCCCGATGTCGGTCCCGGCGAGCCGATACGAGAAATCCGGAGGCACGCCGATGTGCCCGCACGAGCCGTCCTGTCCGTCCGCTGATGCACGGGACCGCGAAGCCGCCCGAACCCTTGCGGCCCACCCCGAGCAGGGCTGGAGCCTGCTCTGCAACGGTGTGGTGCTGTTCGAGGACACCGGCGAGCTGCTGCCCGACGGCGCCGTCATAGAGCCGCACCGGCCCCTGCTCGGCGTCGCCTGAGCCGCGCGGCCCGCTCCGGGCGCCCCGCGGCCCCGGCCTCAGGCCCGGCCCGCGCGCATCCTGGCGCCCAGCCATCCCGCGACGATCTCGCCCACCCGGGCGGGATCCCTGTTCAGGTCGTGCCCCTCACCCGGCAGTACCACCAGATCGGTGGCGTCGGCCTCCTCGGGCACGCCGAACGGGTCACGCTCCCCGTTGACCACCAGCACATCCGCACCCGCCGCGCGCAGCTCCTGTGCCCTGGACCGTTCCGGCCTGCCCGGCGGGTGCAGCGGGAACGCCAGCGCGACGACCGCCGCCGCCCGCACCGCCCCGGCCGTACGGCAGGCGACCCTGGCCCCGTTGCTGCGGCCCCCCTGAGCCAGCGGCAGCCCCGGATGGGCCGCGCGCAACTCCTCCACCAGCGCCGTCCAGGCCTCGTCCTGCTTGACCGCCGAGCCCGGCGCCCGGGCTCCCCGCAGCCGGAAGGGCTGCGTCACCCTGGCGACCGTCCCGCCGATCTTCAGCACCTCGTCCCGTACGGCCAGCAGGTCCGGGGCCCCCACTCCCCCGCCCGAACCGTGCGTCAGGACGAGCAGGAACAGGGGGTCGGGCGCGTGATCGATCTCGACCTCGGCCGGACCGTGCGGCGTCATGAGCTCCATGCGACGAAACCGTACCCGGATGGACGGCAATCTCGTCCTCATGGCCGATACCGGCGGCCATACCGGGGTGCAGACTGAAAAGCGTGCAGGATTACAACGACATCCGTCAGGACATGCGCGCCACCATCGACGCCCGGCGCGACCTCGGCCCCGAGTACGAAGCCGCGCTCGTGGAGTCGTTCGTCGACCGTCTCGACGCGACCATCGCCGCCCGGGTGCGGGCCGAGGTGCACGCGACCGGCGCCTCGCCGTACGCGCCCTACCCCGGCCAGCCGTACCCGAAGCAGAAGAAGAGGGCCAACCCCTCGATCGCCATCGCCCTGGGCTCCCTGGGCATCGGCGTCCCGCTGACCGGCATCGCCGCGGCCGAGGCGGGCCTGGCGGGGCTGCTGCTGGCCTGGGGCGGCCTCGTGGCCGTCAACATCGCCCACGCCCTCGGCAACCTGCGTCACCGCGACTGACCCTCGGGCCCGGGCGCACAGACGGGGAGAGAAGCCTCAGGCGTCGCGGTCGAGCCGGAGGCGGACCTCCTCGGCGAGGCGCTCGTCGGCGTGGTCGAGGCCGTAGCGCCACACCTGCTCGGCGTCCTCGTCGCGGCCGCGCAGCGGGAGCGTGCGGGCCAGCAGCTCGATGGCCAGGGCGCCGGTCTCGGCGTCGTCGCCCTCCTCCACCGCCGCGGCGAACTCCGCGCACGCCAGCTCCAGGTGGGCGATGCCGAGCAGCACCCGCAGCCTCGGCACGTCGGCCACCTCGGGGATCTCCAGGGCCTCCAGGAGCGCGTCGGCGGCCAGGCCCGCCTCCCCCTCCTCCAGGAACGACTCGGCCAGCCGCTGCGCCGCGCGCGAGCCGATCTCCGGATCCCCGGTGGCCAGCGCGGCCCGCAGGGCCCGCCGGGCCTCCTGCTCCTCCGTGGCCAGGCGGGCCAGCGCCATGTGCGCCGGCGCCAGATAGGCGGGGTTGTCCAGCCCGAGCGCGGCCTGCCAGGCGGCCCGGGCCTGATCGGGCAGGTCCTCCCGCTCGAAGCTGCCGGCCAGCAGGCAGGCCGCCTGGGAGGCGAACTCGGGGTGGCCGGTGGCCAGCGCGGCACGGGCGGCCGCACGGGCGCCCGGCACGTCCCCGCGCTCCTGCAGCACCACGGCCAGCCCCACGGCGGCCTGGGCCCGGTCGGGCTCGTCGGGGTCGGCGGCCAGCTCTGCGAAGATCGTCGCGGCGCCGTCCAGGTCGCCGTCCTCGGCCAGCCGGCGCGCGGTGTCCAGGGGACGCGTGTCCACCTCAGGCATGCAGGATCCTTCCCGGGTACGCGGTCGCCCCGAGCCTAACGACTCGGGGCCGTCCGCGTCCCCCCGCACGCGCCCATCGGATGCGCGGCCCGCACGGGCGGGCCGCGTCAGGAGAGGTCAGTCCTCGTAGGCCGACAGGGGCGGGCAGGCGCACACGAGGTTGCGGTCGCCGTAGGCCTGGTCGATGCGGCGCACCGGCACCCAGTACTTGCCCTCGCGCAGCGACGCCACCGGGTAGGCGGCCTCGGTGCGGCTGTAGGCGTGGCCCCACTCGTCGGCGACCAGGCAGTCGGCGGTGTGCGGGGCGTTGCGCAGCGGGTTGTCGGTCTTGTCGTAGGCGCCCGAGGCGACCTTCGCGATCTCCTCCCGGATCGCGATCATCGCGTCGCAGAACCGGTCGAGCTCGGCCAGGTCCTCGCTCTCGGTCGGCTCGATCATCAGCGTGCCGGCCACCGGGAAGGACATGGTCGGCGCGTGGAAGCCGTAGTCGATCAGACGCTTGGCCACGTCGTCCACGGTGACGCCGGTCTCCTTGGTGATCTGGCGCAGGTCGACGATGCACTCGTGGGCGACCAGGCCGCCGCGCCCGGTGTACAGGACCGGGTAGTGCGGGGCGAGCCTGCGGGCCAGGTAGTTGGCCGACAGGATGGCCTGCTCGGTGGCGGCCTTGAGGCCCTCGCCGCCCATCATCCGGATGTAGGCCCAGGAGATGGGCAGGATGCCCGCCGAGCCGTACGGCGCGGCCGAGACCGGACCGACCGCCGAGCCCTCGCGCAGCGGGTGGCCGGGCAGGTAGTCGGCCAGGTGGGCGCGGACCGCGACCGGGCCGACGCCCGGACCGCCGCCGCCGTGCGGGATGCAGAAGGTCTTGTGCAGGTTCAGGTGGGAGACGTCGGCCCCGAACTCGCCCAGCTTGGCCAGCCCGACCAGCGCGTTGAGGTTGGCGCCGTCGACGTAGACCTGACCGCCGGCCTCGTGGACCATCTCGCAGATCTGGGTGATGGTCTCCTCGTACACGCCGTGCGTGGAGGGGTAGGTCACCATGATCGCGGAGAGCCGGTCGCGGTTCTTGCCGATCTTGTCGGCCAGGTCGGCGAGGTCGACGTTGCCGTTGTCGTCGCAGGCGACCACGACGACCTTCATGCCCGCCATGACGGCGCTGGCGGCGTTGGTGCCGTGCGCCGAGGACGGGATCAGGCAGACCTCGCGGCTGCCCTCGCCCCGCGCCTTGTGGTAGGCGCGGATGGCCAGCAGACCGGCGAACTCCCCCTGGGAACCGGCGTTGGGCTGGATCGACACGGCGTCGTAGCCGGTGACCTCGGCCAGCCAGCCCTCCAGCCCCTCGATCAGCTCGACGTAGCCCTCGGCCTGGTCCTCGGGGGCGTACGGGTGCAGTCCGGCGAACTCCGGCCAGGTGATCGGCTCCATCTCGGTGGTCGCGTTGAGCTTCATGGTGCAGGAGCCCAGCGGGATCATCGACTTGTCGAGCGCGATGTCCTTGTCCTGCAGCCGGCGCAGGTAGCGCAGCATCGCCGTCTCGGAGCGGTGGCTGTGGAAGACCGGGTGGGTCAGGTAGTCGCCCGTGCGCAGCAGCTCGCCGGGGATCGTGTCCTGTACGGCGTGCAGGTCGGCCAGGACGGCGCCGCTGACCTCGAAGGCGGCCAGGACCTGCTCCAGGTGGAGCGGCTCGGTGCGCTCGTCGCAGGTGATGCCGACGTGGTCGGCGTCGACCAGGCGCAGGTTGATCCCGTTCTCGCGGGCGGCCTCGACGACGCCGGCGGCGCGGCCGGGCACCCGGGCCAGCAGGGTGTCGAAGAAGGCCTCGTGCACGATCTCGACGCCGCCGTGGCGCAGGGCCTCGGCGAGCACGACGGCGTGCCGGTGGACGCGCCGGGCGATCCGGCGCAGGCCGTCGGGACCGTGGTAGACGGCGTACATTCCGGCGATCACGGCCAGCAGCACCTGCGCGGTGCAGATGTTGCTGGTCGCCTTCTCGCGGCGGATGTGCTGCTCGCGGGTCTGCAGCGCCAGGCGGTAGGCCGCGCGCCCGTCGGCGTCCACCGAGACGCCGACCAGGCGGCCGGGCATCTGCCGCTGCAGTCCCTCGCGGACCGCCATGTAGGCCGCGTGCGGGCCGCCGAAGCCCAGCGGGACGCCGAAGCGCTGCGAGGAGCCGATCGCGATGTCGGCGCCGAGTTCGCCGGGCGTGGCCAGCAGGGTGAGGGAGAGCAGGTCGGCCGCGGCGACCACCTGGGCGCCGAGGGCGTGGGCGGCCTCGGCCACCGACCGGAAGTCGCGGATGCGGCCGCTGGTGCCGGGGTACTGCACCAGGACGCCGAAGCACTCGGGCAGCTCGGCGGTGAAGTCGCTCTCGACCAGCTCGATGCCCAGCGGCTCGGCGCGGGTGTGCAGCACGGCCTTGGTCTGCGGCAGCGCGTCGGCGTCGATCACGAACACGTTCGACTTGGCCTTGCCCGCGCGGCGGGCCAGGGTCATCGCCTCGGCCGCGGCGGTCGCCTCGTCCAGCAGGGAGGCGCCGGCGACGTCCAGGCCGGTCAGGTCGGAGATCACCGTCTGGAAGTTCAGCAGGGCCTCCAGGCGGCCCTGGGAGATCTCCGGCTGGTAGGGCGTGTAGGCGGTGTACCAGCCCGGGTTCTCCAGCAGGTTGCGGCGGATGACGGCGGGGGTGACCGTGTCGTGGTACCCCAGGCCGATCATCGAGGTCAGCACGGTGTTGCGGGCCGCGAGGGCGCGCAGCTCCCCGATGGCCTCGGCCTCACCGGCCGCGGCGGGCAGGGCGAGGCGGTCCTTGGCCCTGATCGTCTCGGGCACCGCCACCGCGATCAGGTCGGAGACGGAGCCGAACCCGACCGCCTCCAGCATGCGGGCCTGGTCGGTGTCGTCGGGCCCGATGTGGCGGGTCGCGAACGGCGGAGGGGTGAGCTCGCTGAGGGGTGACAGATCGGTCATGGAAAGCCTCCCGAGGCGGTGGAGACCGGCGCTGGGCGCGGGCGTGTGCTGCCGGATCTCCCCCTCTGTCATCTCGACCTGAGAGCTTCACCTGCCCCGGAGGGGCGGGCTTTCACCGTCGGTGAGACGCGCCTGGCGGACGCACCTGCTTTCCAGAGTTGCCTCGTCCGTGCGGTACAGGGTGCCTGAGAGATTCCGGGGAGGTTGCTCCTTCGGCGCCCCGATCGGGTCGGGGTCTCTCCCGCACAGGGTCAACAGCTGTATCAACCTTACCCCGTACGGCGGGCCCTGCGGCGGCGGGCCAGCTCATCGGCGTGGTGCTCGGCTAAAGGGCCGTCAGTGGTCTCCGCACGCTCGCCGGGCAATTCCGCCAGAGAGCCCTCCACCTCCTGCCAGACCCGGCCCAGGGCTATGCCGAACACTCCCTGACCCCCCTGGAGGAGGTCGATGACCTCGTCGGGCGAGGTGCACTCGTAGACGCTGACCCCGTCGCTCATCAAGGTGATCTGGGCCAGATCGCTGACCCCCCGGGCGCGCAGGTGATGCACGGCGATGCGGATCTGCTGCAGGGAGACGCCGGTGTCCAGGAGGCGTTTGACGACCTTGAGCACCAGGATGTCGCGGAAGCCGTACAGGCGCTGGGAACCGGAGCCGTGGGCGGCCCTGACGGTGGGCTCGACCAACCCGGTGCGGGCCCAGTAGTCCAGTTGCCGGTAGGTGATCCCGGCAGCGGCACAGGCCGTCGGGCCCCGATAGCCGACGTCGGCGGGCAGGCTCACCGGCTGCCCCTCGAACAGCAGGCCTTCTTCTCCGGCACGCTGGCGCGCCGACCGGCGCCGCCCCGGATCATCCTGGCCGGCCGCCTTTCCTTCGCCGCTGCTGACCGCCACTGCGGACCTCCGGCTTTCTCTCATCCCATGGCCTGATCTGGGGGTTTGCACACGGCCACAGGTTCACTCGCACCGTATGACTGGGGTCCAGCTCAGTCAACGACCCCACTCGGCGCGTCGTGAAGCGTAAATGCACCGAAATTCCTACCCCGCGCGGCCGAAGTCCTCCGGCGAGATCTGGTCAAGGAACTCCCTGAACTTCTCCACCTCGTCTTCCTGGCCCTCCTGATCGTCCGGAATGATCACTCCGGCCTCGCGGACCACGTCCTCACTGGCGAAGATACGCGCGCCGGTGCGCAGTGCCAAGGCGATCGAGTCCGAGGGGCGGGCGCTCACCTCGACGCCGTTGGAGAACACCAGATCTGCGAAGTAGATGCCCTCGCGGAGAGCGACGATGTTCACCGTGCGCAGCCCCACGCCGAGAGCGTCCAGGACATCGCGGAACAGGTCATGGGTGAGCGGCCGCGGCGGCGGCTCCTCCGCCTGGGCCATGGCGATCGCGGTCGCCTCGTTCATGCCGATCCATATGGGCAGATAGCGCTCCCCCCGCGCTTCCTTCAACAGGACGATGGGCTGGTTGGAGGGCATCTCAACCCGAACGCCCACGACCTCCATCTGCAACACGGGCTGCTCCGTCTTTTCGCTGAGTTCCGACCGGTTTCTTCAACGTAACACCCACAGGGCGGAAAGCGCCCGGTCAGGTCCGGCCTCACCTGCCCAGCGCGTCACGTACCCCGGAACGCAGCAGCGAAGCGTGCAGCTCCAGCAGCAGGCCGGAGATCTCCCTGGCCGTCTCGTCCGCCCTGTCGATGGCGCCGGGGCCCTTGCGGCGCAGCAGGGGGGCCACGGCCTGCTCCACCAGTCCGGCCTCCCGCTCGGCGGCGGCCCTGACCGCCCGCAGGTGGCGGGCGTGCAGTCCGAAGGCGGCCAGCGCGCCCACGCTGCGGGCCACGGCGAGGGCCTCGGCGTCGTAGTGGCGGGCCACCGCCGACAGCAGGCCGTAGGCCTCGAGCTCGGTCAGGGTCTCCTCGTCGAGGTCGGCCGCGGCCAGGAGCTCCTCCCGGGTGAGGCGGACCTCGGCGGGCGCCTCGTCGGGGACCGCCCGCGGCCGGGCGACCGGCCGGTCCTCCCGGTCGGCCGCCTCCAGCCGGTCCTTGATCACACGCAGCGGGAGGTAGCGGTCACGCTGCTCGCCGAGGATGTACCGCAGCCGCTCGACGTCGGCGTAGGTGAACTTCCGGTAGCCGGAGGGACTCCGCTCCGGCTCGATCAACCCCTCGCCCTCCAGGAAACGGATCTTGGAGATGCTGACATCGGGGAATTCACCCTGCAGAAGGGCGAGGACCTCCCCGATGCTCATATGCGCACGAGCGGCCTGCGGGCTCATCATCCTCCAGCGGCGCCGCGGGTGAGGAACACCAGACGGAACTTTCCGATCTGCACCTCGTCCCCGCCGTAGAGCGGGACCTCCTCGATCCGTTCGCGGTTGACGTAGGTGCCGTTCAGGCTGCCGACGTCGCGGACGGTGAACATGCCTCCGCCGCGCCGGTAGAACTCCACGTGGCGCCGCGAGACGGTGATGTCGTCGAGGAAGATGTCGCTCTCCGGATGGCGGCCCACGGTGGTGAGGTCGCTGTCCAGCAGGAAGCGGCTGCCGGCGTTCGGGCCGCGCATGGCGACCAGCAGAGCCGTGCCCGGACGCAGCTGCTCGACGGCCTGCCGCTCGGCGAGGAGCGTCTCCCCTGTCTCCGCCTCGTAGGCCTCGATCCCGGACAAGGAGATCGTCGACGTGCTGTCTCCCGGGACCTCAGCTCTGGTCAGCGGCGACCCGCAACGAGAACAGAAACGCGCGTCCTCGGGGTTGGCATGACCGCACTGCGTGCAGTAGACGCTCGGCATCGATCGGCTCGGCCTCCTACCGCGAAGACGCGGCAACGGTGCTCGGGGATGCGCGCCTCGCTTCTTCGCTTCTCAAGTGTTTTCAGACTGCGAATGCCGAAACTTACGCCGCTGAGGCGCAAAGGTCAAGGCGAGCGGTCGACCGCGGGTTCGGTCGTGTCAAAGCTACAGCGGGGCACGGTCCAAGGTCTATATCTGTGCTCATTGCGACGCTGCGCGTCGCAGGGTGCTCGACGGCGGCGCCGAAGCATATGATCTTGTGAGGGGTCACAGGCCCGCGGCGCGTTCCACCACGCGGGCCCAGCGTTCCAGGAGGGTCTGGGCGGAGTCGACGTCGGGGCCCTCGGCCCACAGGTGGGTGACGGCCTCGGCCGGGTCGGGCAGGACCAGGGCCCAGCTGCCGTCCTCGGCGACGACCCGGACGCCGTCGGTGGTGTCGATCCGGTAGCCCTCGGCGGCCTCGATGACCGAGCGCATCACCACGCCCTTGGCCGCCCAGGGGGTGGGCACCGTACGGCGCAGCAGGCGGGCCACGGGGATCCTGGCGTCGATCTGGCTCAGCGACAGCCGGGTCCTGGCGACCAGGCCCAGCAGGCGCAGGAACACCGCCAGGCCGTCCACCGTGGGGCCGAACTCCGGCACGATGAAACCGCCGCGCCCGTCCCCCGCGAAGACCATGTCGGGAGCCTTGGAGGCGGCGGTCAGGGCGTCGATCGCGGTGGAGGTCCACTCGACCTGCACGCCGTGGAACCGGCAGACCTGCTCGGCCACGCGGGTGGTGGTCACCGGCAGCGCCACCCGGCCGCCGCGCCGTTCGGCCGCGACCAGGTCCAGCACGACCAGCAGGGCCCGCTCCTCGCTGATCAGCTGGCCCATCTCGTTGACCAGCGAGACCCGCTCGCCCACCGGGTCGAACCGTACGCCGAAGGCCGCCCTGGAGGAGCTGACGAGCTCCGACAGGCGCTGCAGGTCGCGGCGGCGCTCGGCGAAGGTCTCGGTGGGCGAGGCGTCGTCCAGCCGGTTGTTGACCGTCAGCACGTCCACCCCGACCCGGCCCAGGAGGCTGGGCAGCACCAGCGAGGAGGTGCCGCCCGCGCAGTCGACCACGACCTTCATGTCGGCGTCGCGCACGCCGCTCATGTTCACATAGCGCAGCAGCTCGTGGGTGTAGCCCTCGACCGCCCGCGAGGGGAAGGTGAGCTCGGCGATCTCGCCGGGGAAGGCGCGGCGGAACTCCTGGCGCGAGAAGACCCGCTCCAGCTTGCGCTGGGCCGACTGCGACAGGTCGGCGCCGGTCTCGTCCATGAAGACGATGTCCACGCTCTGCGGGTCGCCGGGGGTGGTGCGCAGCGCGATCCCGCCGACGGCGTTCTCCCTGGCGGTGTGGAAACGCGAGACCGGCAGCGGGGCGGCCTCCAGGTCCAGCACGTTGATGGCGCTGGCGTTCAGGGCGCTGATGACGGCTCTCTTCAGGGCCCTGGCCGCCCGGGAGGAGTCCCGGGAGGTGACGACCGAGGTGCCCTTCCTGAGGGTCGTGGCGTAGGCGCTGGCCAGCCGTACGCACAGCTCCGGGGTGATCTCGACGTTGACCAGCCCGGAGACCCCGCGCGGGCCGAACAGGTTGCGCTGGCCCCGCGACTCCCAGATGACGCTGGTGTTGACGACGGCCCCGGCCTCGACGGTCTTGAACGGGTAGACCTTGACCCCTGAGGAGACGTAGGCCTCGGCCTCGATGATGCACTCGTCGCCGACGACCGCGTTCTCCTCGACCCGGGCCCCCGTCATCAGGTCGGTGTTCTTGCCGATGACGCAGCCGCGCAGGTGGGTGCTCGGTCCCACGTAGACGTTGTCGTGGACGACCGCGCGGTGCAGGAACGCGCCCTCGCGCACCACCGCGTTGCTGCCCAGCACGGTGTACTCGCGCAGCTCCGCCCCGGCCTCGACCTTGGCGTAGTCGCCGACGTAGAGGGGGCCCTTGAGGATCGCGTCGGGGTCCACCACCGCGCCCTCGGCCACCCAGACGCCGGGTGAGAGCTCGAAGGCCCCGATGTCCACCTTGACCCGGCCGGACAGCACGTCGGCCTGGACCCGCAGGTAGCTCTCGTGGGTGCCGACGTCCTCCCAGTAGCCCTCGGCCACGTAGCCGAACAGCGGGGCCCCGCGCTTCAGCAGCTCCGGGAACACGTCCGCCGACCAGTCGACCGGCCCGTCGGCGGAGACCTCGTCGAGGACCTCCGGTTCCATCACGTAGATGCCGGTGTTGACGGTGTCGGAGAAGACCTGGCCCCAGGTGGGCTTCTCCAGGAACCGCTCCACCCGGCCCTGCTCGTCGACGATGACGATGCCGAACTCCAGCGGGTTGGGCACGCGCTTGAGCCCGATGGTGACCAGGGCGCCGTTCTCCCGGTGGAAGCGGATCATGTCGGTCAGGTCGATGTCGGTGAGCGCGTCCCCGGAGATGACCATGAAGGGCGCGTCGCGGAGCTCGTCGGCGGCGTTCTTCACGCTCCCGGCGGTGCCCAGCGGCCGCTCCTCGGTGGCGTAGTACAGGTTCATCCCGAGCTCGTCGCCGTCGCCGAAGTAGTTGCGCACCAGGGCGGCCAGGAACTGCACGGTCACCACGGTCTCGGTGAGCCCGTGCCGTTTGAGCAGGCGCAGCACATGCTCCATGATCGGTCTGTTGACCACAGGGAGCAGGGGCTTGGGCTGGTTCGCGGTCATCGGCCGCAGCCGTGTCCCCTCACCGCCCGCCATGACGACGGCCTTCACTGATCACCTCTTACGGCTTTTGGCTCCTTTGCGGAGCTGCCGCACCTGTACCCAATACAGCACCCCTGACCACCAGTACAGCCCGACACCCCAGATAGCCAGCGACCAGCCGACGATCCGCGCCGGCTGGGCGTACCAGGCGTCGTGGTGGGCCAGGAAGAGCAGGGGGAAGGAATAGAGCAGGTTGGCCGTGGCGGCCTTGCCCAGGAAGTGCACCGGCAGCGCCGGGCCGTACCCGAGCTTGCGCAGGATCGGCGGGATGCCCAGCAGCATCACGTCCCGGAGCGGGATGATCAGTGCCAGCCACCAGGGGATGATGTCCCGCAGGGCCAGACCCAGCAGGGTGGCCAGGATGTAGAGCCGGTCGGCCAGCGGGTCGAGCAGCCGGCCGAGCCTGCTGGTCTGGTTCCACGCCCGGGCGATCTTGCCGTCGAGCCAGTCGGAGAACCCGGCGAGCATCAGCAGCGCGACGGCCCAGCCGTCGGCCTTCGGGCCCAGCACGAGCCAGAGGAAGACCGGGACGCCGAGCAACCTGGCCAGGCTCAGCGCGTTCGGAACCGTCCAGATCCGATCCTCGGTTTCCGATATCTCCGAACTCACCCGTTTATCTCCTCCCCGTGCCTGATAGCGACACTACTGTGTTGACGGCGACGCTTCGCGGATCGGGGAGGGTGGTGATCGGGAGGGGGACGCGCTAGGGTTTCGGCCGACCAACGCGGGAGCCCGGAGAACCGGGCTGAGAGGACGGCTGTCACAGCCGCCGACCGCCAGAACCTGCTCCGGGTAATGCCGGCGAAGGGAGTTTGCGCGATGGCTGACGCGCGGCTGTCCAGTTCCAAGATCTATGTGGGTGACCTGCGGGTCCCCATGCGCCGGGTGCGGCTGACCGACGGGGAGTCGGTGACGCTCTACGACACCTCGGGGCCCTGCACCGACCCGGCCGTGAGCGTCGACGTCACCCGCGGGCTGCCGCGCCTGCGCGAGGAGTGGATCCTCGATCGCGGCGACGTGGCGCGGTACGGCGGGCGCCGGGCCAGGCCGGCCGACGACGGCCATCGGGACCGGGAGTCCTGGGCCCGCGACCTGCGTTCCCTGGACGCGGTCTTCACCGGTGACGAGCGCAGGCCGCTGCGGGCGGCGGGGGCGCCGGTGACGCAGCTGGCCTACGCGCGGCGCGGGCAGATCACCAGGGAGATGGAGTTCGTGGCCGTCCGCGAGGGCGTGACGCCGGAGTTCGTGCGCGAGGAGGTGGCCGCCGGGCGGGCGATCATCCCGGCCAACGTCAACCATCCGGAGAGCGAGCCGATGATCATCGGACGTAATTTCCTGGTGAAGGTCAACGCCAACATCGGCAACTCCGCCGTCACCTCCACCATCCAGGAGGAGGTGGACAAGATGACGTGGGCGACGCGGTGGGGCGCCGACACCGTGATGGACCTGTCCACGGGGCGCAACATCCACACCACCCGCGAGTGGATCATCCGCAACTCCCCGGTGCCGATCGGGACGGTCCCGCTCTACCAGGCGCTGGAGAAGGTCGGCGGCGCCGCCGGGGAGCTGTCGTGGGAGGTCTACCGCGACACCCTCGTCGAGCAGTGCGAGCAGGGCGTCGACTACTTCACCGTCCACGCCGGGGTGCGCCTGGCCCACGTCCCGCTGACGGCCGGGCGCAAGACCGGCATCGTCTCCCGGGGCGGCTCGATCATGGCGGCCTGGTGCCTGGCCCACCACCGCGAGAGCTTCCTGTACGAGCACTTCGCCGACATCTGCGAGATCATGGCCGCCTACGACGTGGCGTTCTCGCTGGGCGACGGCCTGCGGCCCGGCTCGATCGCCGACGCCAACGACGAGGCCCAGTTCGCCGAACTGCGGACGCTGGGCGAGCTCACGAAGATCGCGCACGCGCACGACGTCCAGGTCATGATCGAGGGGCCCGGGCACGTCCCGATGCACAAGATCAAGGAGAACGTCGACCTGCAGCGCGAGCTCTGCGACGACGCGCCGTTCTACACTCTCGGCCCGCTGACGACCGACATCGCCCCCGGCTACGACCACATCACCTCGGCCATCGGCGCGGCGATGATCGGCTGGTACGGCACCGCGATGCTCTGCTACGTCACGCCCAAGGAGCACCTGGGCCTGCCGAACCGCGACGACGTGAAGACCGGCGTGATCACCTACAAGATCGCGGCGCACGCGGCCGACCTCGCCAAGGGGCACCCGGGCGCGCAGGCCCGCGACGACGCGCTGTCGGAGGCCCGGTTCGAGTTCCGCTGGGAGGACCAGTTCGAGCTGTCGCTGGACCCGGACACAGCCCGGTCCTTCCACGACGAGACCCTGCCCGCGGCCCCGGCCAAGACCGCTCATTTCTGCTCGATGTGCGGGCCGAAGTTCTGCTCCATGCGGATCAGCCGGGACATCGCCGACAAGTACGGCGCCGCGGCCGCACCCGGCGACGACGAGGTCGAGGCCGGGATGCGGGCCAAGGCCGAGGAGTTCGCGGCGGGCGGCAACCGCCTGTATCTCCCCCTGGCCGACTGAGCGCCCCGGGGCCGTCAGTCCTCGGTGCCGGGGGCGCGCTCACCCTCCGGGGCGCCCTCGACGCGCCCCTCGGCGCCCCGGCCGGTCTCCTCCCCCAGCCCCGAGGACTCCGCGGGCATGGCCGACCCGACGCCGGAGGCCCGGTCGGCGGGGTTCTGCGGCTCGTCCGGATAGGAGGTCTCGGTCATGGAGCCGGCGGTGCCGACGGTGTCCTCCATGCGCCGGTCGGTGGAGGTGTCGGAGTCCGCCACCCAGCTCTCGTCACGTTCGGTGTCGTTCATGGCGTTAGCCTGCCCGGCAGGCAGCGCTCCTACCGCCGCCTGCGCGAACGGGGGAGGGGGCGTCCCCCGGCCCCGGGGGGCGGGCCGGAAGGACGCCCCCCGCGCGGCGGGAGACCGTCCGTCGCGTCACGGAGCGGTCTCCCGTCCTGCCTCAGGAGCGCCGGACGGCGGCGCGGGGCGACCAGGCCCAGATGAGCACGGCCAGGGTGAGCCCGAACAGGGCCAGGCCGCTGGGCACGTGGGTGCCCAGCAGTTGCCAGGTGAAGTGCTGACCCATGCCGATCAGGAACAGGCCCAGGCTGGCCAGGGCGGGCCAGCCCGCTCCTCGGCCCGGACGCCAGACCAGGACGGCCGCCACGATCTGCAGCAGGGCGATCACATGCACCGCCAGGCCCGCCATGACGTGCGGCTCGGCCAGCATCCCGTCCGCCGGCAGGGCCTGGCCCGTGGCGATGAGGTCCTTGGCCGTCTGCACGGACTGCCCGGCGAAGGAGGCCGCGGTGACCAGTCCGGCCGCCTGGGCGACGACCAGGACGCGCAGGCCGTACAGCAGCCCGGTGGAGACGGGCCGGCCCTGCGGGGGCGCGGATCCCTGGGCGATGACCTCCTGCATGGGATGTGTCCTTCCTTCGGTGAGTGGTCAGGAGCACATCGTGGTCGCCGGGGACGCGGCGCGTCGTCACCCTCCGGGGTGACCCGCCGATCCGCCGCGGGGCGGATTGCGCACCGGGCGGAACCCCGCGTCGACCAGCCCGATCCGGTGGGCGACCACCGCGGCCTGGATGCGGTTGCGCAGGCCCAGCTTGTCCATGGCGGTGGAGACGTGGGTCTTGACGGTCGTGACGCCCACGTGCAGGGTGTCGGCGATCTCGGCGTTGGACAACCCCGTCCCGACCAGGGCCAGCACGTCCAGCTCCCGGTCGGTGAGCCCGGCGGGGACGCGCGCGGTGACCTTCTCCTCGGCCGCCAGCGCCCGCTCCACCACGCGGCGCAGCACCGAGGGGGCCAGCAGCGGCTCCCCGGCCGCGGCGCGGCGCACGGCGTCGACCATCCGCTCCGGCTCGTCGTCCTTGACCAGGAAGCCGATCGCCCCGGCGCGCAGCGCGGCGTAGACGTTCTCGTCCTCGGCGAAGGTCGTCAGGATCACGATCCGCGCGGCCGGCCAGGCGGCCAGGATGCGCCGGGTGGCCTCCAGCCCGTCCATCCTCGGCATGCGCAGGTCCATCAGGAGCACGTCGGGGCGCAGCCGCTCGGCGTGCTGTACGGCCTGCGCACCGTCGACCGCCTCCCCGCAGACCTCCATCTCCCCGGCCGCCTCCAGCAGCATCCGCACGCCCGCCCGCACGAGCGCCTGGTCGTCGGCGATGACGACCCGGATCACCGGGTCTCCTCCACCGGACGGTGGACCCCCGCGATGTCGTACTCGCTCACGCTGTCCTGTCGTCCTTCCTCCCGCCTCCAGGGCAGGATCCTGCGTTGCGGCGTCATGCCGCAAGAATGCGCCGAACTCTCCAGCGGGAGCGTGGCCGCCAGGCGCCAGCCGCCGTCCCCGGTCGGTCCCGCCGACAGGTCCCCGCCCAGCGCCCGCGCCCTCTCCCGCATGCCCGCGATGCCCTGCCCGGAGGAGGGCAGCGCGTCGCGCAGGGCGGGTGAGGGCGCCTCCGCCTCCGGGGTGTCGCCGGGCGGGGGCCCGCTGAGCACGTTGACCTGCAGCGCGTCTCCGGCCACCTTCAGCTCCACTACCGCCGAGGTGCCGGGGCCCGCGTGCTTGAGCACGTTGGTCAGGCCCTCCTGGACGATCCTGGCGGCCGAGGCCCGGGTCACCAGGGGCACCAGCGCGGCCTCGGGACTGGAGCGCAGCTCCACCCTCAGGCCAGCGGCGTTGACCCGGTCCACCGCGTCGTGCACCACCTCCTCCGGTGCGGCGACGGGGAGATGGGCCAGCTCGGGGTCGCGCAGCACGTTCAGCAGGCCGCGCAGGTCCTCCAGCACCTGGTGGCCGGTGCTGCGGATGTCGGACAGCGCCTCGGCGACCGGCCCCGACGGCGCGGCGTACTGGGCGGCGCCGGCCCGCAGCACCATGGCGCCCACGTGGTGGGCCACGATGTCGTGCACGTCGCGGGCGATGCGCTCGCGCTCGGCCAGCAGGTCGGCCCGGGCCCGCTCGGCCGACAGCTGCCTGGCCTCCTCGGCCATGGCCAGTTGCAGGTCCGCGGCGTCCTTGCGGACGCCGAGGTAGCGGCCGATGATGATCGGCGCGGCCACCATGGCCAGCAGGGCGGCGATCCGGGTGGGGGTGACCTGCGACATCTCCTCGCCGACGATGTTGAGGGCGGTCACCCCGGTGGCCAGGACATAGGCCACGATGGTCCACGACCACGAGGCGCGGGTGGCGAAGACGCCCAGGGTGACCAGGAACAGGCCCTGCAGCGAGTTCGCGGCGAAGCCGGCGTTCTGATTGGCCAGCAGGACCAGCACGCCCTGCAGGGCGAAGGCCGTACCCGGCAGCCTGCGCACCAGCCCGGCCGTGATGCCGCAGCCGATCGCGCACCAGCCCGCCGCCCAGACCGGCAGCGGCCCGTCGTTCCACCTGGTCCAGGTGTCCAGGACCATGAAGGCCACCCCGCCGCCCGCCAGGAGCAGATCGAGGGCGGGACGGCGCTCGACCGCGGCCACGGGTTCGATGGGATGGCGCAGATAGCGGCCGACGATGACGGGGATGACCGCCAGGCCCACCGGGAAGTACCAGGCCCCCGCGGTGAACGCGGTGCCGGGGTCGGCGAGGTTGAAGGCGGTGGCGGTCCCGGCCAGCACCGCGCCGGGCACGATCCGCCGCCACGTGTGCCGGTAGGCCAGGACCCCGACCGCGACCGGGATCAGGGTCTGCACGGTGTCGGCGGCGAAGACGCCGAGCCGGTCGCAGACGATGAGCAGGGCCGACTGGTAGAGGCAGATCTCCAGCGGCCAGCGCCGGACGAATCCCATGGGCGTCCCGGCGAGCAGGGACAGGCCGACCGCGGCCGGCCAGGGCACCGGATCGCCCGTCTTGCCGGAGACGAACAGGCCGATGGCGACTGCGGCGCAGGCCAGAAGGACGTCGAACACCGGGCCTCGCGTCCTGGCATCCGGCACCTGAACGCGGGATGTCATAGGCGAACGCTATCCGTCTCCGGCCTCGGATCGCTCCTCCCGGAGAAGGGGCCGTCTCCTCCTAGTGGCCGGAGGATCGGCCGAATGGCTGGTCAACCATCTCAAAAGAGACCCTAATCTTCACTTCATGACCAACGACACCACGCTCTTCCTGGGTCAGTGGGTGCGCTCTCCGGGGGTCACCGGAGCGGTGGCGCCGAGCTCCCGCAGGCTCGCCGAGGCCGTGACGGCGCCGGTCCCCCACCGGGGCGAGCCGGTGATCGTCGAGCTCGGGCCCGGGACCGGCGCGTTCACCGCCGAGATCCAGCGGCGCCTGGGCGGGCGTGGGCACCACCTGGCGGTCGAGATCAATCCGAAGCTGGCGGAGTTCCTGGCCGCCCGCCACCCCCGGGTGGAGGTCATGGTCGCCGACGCGGCCACGCTGCCCGGCCTGCTCCGGGAGCGCGGCCTGCCGTACGCCGACGCGATCGTCAGCGGCCTGCCCTGGGCCGCCTTCTCCGACCGGACGCAGGGCGAGCTGCTGGACGCGGTGGCCACGGCCATGGGGCCGAACACGGCCTTCACCACCTTCGCCTACAGCTTCGCCAAGCGGCTGCCGCCCGCGCGGCGCTTCCGCCGGCGGCTGGAGAGCGTCTTCGAGGAGGTCGTCCTGGGGCGTACGGTCTGGGGCAACATCCCCCCGGCCTTCGTCTACCACTCCCGCCGGCCCCGCGTGTAGCCCTCCGTCCGTGCCGCCCCGGCGTCCGCACGGCCGTCTCCGATCGGCGGCGGGAAACACTCGCCCCTGAACCGAACTTCGTTCTACGATTGCGCACGCAACTAGAATGGAGTTGATCACGGTGGACTTCACGCTCCCGGACAGCGCCCTGGCCGTTCAGCGCGGCATCGCCGACATCTGCGCGCGCTACGACCTGGACTACTGGCAGCGCTGCGAGACCGACAAGCGCTGGCCCGAGGAGGTCTGGGCGGAGCTGGCCAAGGGAGGCTGGCTGGGCCTGGCCGTACCCGAGGAGTACGGCGGGGGCGGACAGGGACTGCTGGAGCTGGCCGTGGCCACCGAGACCCTCTCCGCGTCCGGCTCCGCCGGAGGATCGGCGTTCACCTACGTCCTCACGCCGGGCTTCGGCGCGATGACCCTGGCCCGGCACGGCAGCCGCCGGCAACGCGAGCAGCTGCTCCCCAGGCTCGCCACCGGCGAGATCGAGACCTGCTTCGCCCTGACCGAGCCGGACGCCGGCTCCAACGCCCTGGGCATCTCCACCTTCGCCCGGCGCGACGGCGACGAGTTCGTCGTCAAGGGCCAGAAGATCTGGATCACCGGCGTGCAGCGCGCCACCTGGATGCTCCTGGTCACCCGTACCGTCCCGGCCGCCGAGGCCAAGCCCCGCACCCACGGCATGACCGTCCTGCTGGTGAACGTGCCCGAGGCCGTGGCCGCCGGGCAGCTCTCCTTCCAGCCGATCCCCAAGATGGGCGCCAACACCACCCCGTCCAACATGGTCTTCATCGACGACCTGCGCGTGCCGGCCGCGAACGTCGTCGGCGAGGTCGACCAGGGCGCCGCGGTGCTGTGGGACATCCTCAACCCCGAGCGCATCCTGCTGGCCGCCTCCGCCCTCGGCGGCGCGGAGGTGGCGCTGAAGGTGGCCGTGCAGTACGCCAAGGAGCGCGAGGTCTTCGGCCGCCCGATCGGCGCCAACCAGGCCATCGCCTTCCCCCTCGCCCAGGTCAAGGCCAAGATCGAGCTGGCCAGGCTGATGCTCTACAAGGCCGCCTGGCTCTTCGACAACCAGCGGCCGTGCGGCACCGAGGCCAACATCGCCAAGCTGACCGCCTCGCAGGCGGCCTGGGAGGCGGCCGACCACGCCTTCCAGACCCACGGCGGCATGGCCTACTCGCTGGAGTATCCCGTCGCCCGCCTGCTGGCCGACGCCCGCATCGGCAAGGTCGCCCCGGTCACCGAGGAACTGCTGCTCAACTATCTCGCCACCCAGGTGCTCGGGCTGCCCCGGAGTTTCTGAGCCGTTTGCGGCCCGGGCCAGGCTGACGGACGATTGGCTGGTCCGGAAGCGCACGTGAAGGAACGCAGAGGAACGCGAAGGAGCGTCCATGGCCGTCTACGCCAGCACCGTGATCAACGCACCGGCCGACAAGGTGTGGGACTACCTCAGGGACTTCGCCAACCTGGCCGAGTGGCTGCCCGGCGTCACCAGCTGCGAGATCGAGGGAGGCGGAGCCGCCGAGCCCGGCGCGATCCGCCGGGCCCAGGCCGGCGACAGCCTGTTCCGGGAGCGGCTGCTCACCCTCGACGACACCTCCCGGTCGGCGACCTACGAGATCATCGAGTGCCCGCTGCCGGTCAGCAACTACCGGGCCACCTACCGGGTCGCCCCGGTGACCGACAGCGGCCGCTCCTTCGTCGAGTGGTCGGCCTCCTTCGATTCCGACGACGAGGCGAAGATGAGCAAGATCTTCGCCCGCGGCATCTTCGAGCCCGGCCTGGCCTCCCTGCACAAGCGCTTCTAGGGAGTGCCGGGAGGGCTTCCGGGCCCCACCCGGAAGACCCGGATCCGGGAGGTTCCCGCCGCCCGCCCCAGCCTGGAGATCACCAGGCCCGCGGCGGCCAGGGCGGCGGGGACCAGCAGGTACGGCCCGCAGGAGGCCAGCAGCACGAGGGTGAAGACCGTGGCCACCACGGCCGTGCGGCGCCCGGCCCCGGCCAGCAGGCGGGTCGCGGCGGCCACGCCCACCACGGTGACCGCCGCCAGGCAGGCCGAGGTGGCGCGCATGAGCGGGTCGAGCCCGATCCCGTATGCCAGCGCCACGGCGGTGAGCACCCCGGACATCAGGGCCAGCGCGGCCAGGCTCCGATGCGGCGCCCTCTCCCCCGGCCCCGGCACGGGAGCGCCCGCCTCCGGACCCGGCAGAGGGTCACCCGTCTCCGGGCCTCGCAGGGGGTCACCCGCCCCGCCGCCGTCCCGGCCGGCCGGGGCCGGCGGCCCGGCGAGCCGGGCGGGCAGGGCGCCGTCGCGGGCCAGGGCGGCGCCCAGGCGGGCGCCTCCGGCGACGTAGGTGTTGATCGCGCCGAAGCTCAGCAGCAGGGCCACCACCGCGGTGACCGGACGGGCCGCCTGCCCGGCGCCGTGCTCCAGCAGCAGGGCCAGCGGCACCGGCGAGGTCGCCGCCCGCTCGCCCAGCACGCCGATCGTGGTCACCGCCAGCCCCAGGTAGAGGACGCCGACGATCGCCAGGGTGAGCACGGTGGCCCGCACCAGGTGGCGGCGGGGGTCGGCGAACTCCGCCGACAGGTGGCTGGCCGCCTCCCAGCCGACGAAGGCGAAGAACAGCACCCCGGCCGCGTGGGCGGCCCCGCTCCAGCCGTGCGGGGCGAAGGGCGTGAACGCCTGCGGCCGTACGGCGGGCAGGGCCGCGGCGACGGCGGCGACCAGGAGTGCGACCAGCAGCCCGGCCAGGAGCAGTTGCAGCCCGCCGGAGAAGCGCAGGCCCGCGTGGTTGGCCGCGAACGCCGCGACCAGCAGCGCGCAGGTCACCGCCACGGTGCCGGCCGGTCCCAGGCCCAGGCCCGAGGCGACGTACTCACCGGCGATCATGGCGGCGGCCGGCACCCCGATCGGGACGGTGAAGTAGAACCACCACCCGGTCACCGCCGCCGCCCGCGGCCCGAAGGCCCGGCGCGCGAAGGTCGCCACCCCGCCGCCGTCGGGGAAGCGGCCGCCCAGCGCGGCGAAGGTCAGCGCGACCGGCACGCTGAGCGCCAGCAGGGCGGCCCACGCCACGACCGAGGCGGGCCCGGCGGCGGCCGCGGCCAGATGCGGCAGGGCCAGCACCCCCGGCCCGAGCACCGCCCCGAGGAACAGCCCCGTCCCCCGGGCCATCCCCAGCCCCGGACCCGCACTCCGGGCCCCCGCCGCTCGCCACCCCGGCCCCGGACCTGGACCCGGTCTCCGCGCTGTCTCCGGCATCGTCCACCACCTGTTCCCTCGATCGGCGACTCGCCAGGGAAGGTAGCCAAACGAGCGTCGAATAAGGCGATCCGCCGAACGTTTGATCAGAATCGGGGCAGAATCATCGGCGTGGACGAACTTGATGCGGAAATCATCCGCCTTCTCCAGACGGATGCGCGGCAGTCGAACCGGGAGCTCGCCCGTGCGCTCGGGGTGGCCCCCTCGACCTGCCTGGAGCGGGTCCGGGCGCTCACCCGACGGGGGGTGATCCGCGGCTATCACGCCGACATCGACCACGCGGCGCTCAACCGCGGCGTCCAGGCCATGGTCTCGGTCCAGGTGCGCCCGTTGAGCCGGGCCGTGATCGAGTCCTTCAAGGACTCCGTCAGCCGCCTGCCGCAGGTGCTGAGCGTCTTCGTGCTGGCCGGCGGCGACGACTTCCTGCTCCACGTCGCCGTGCAGGACCTGGACCACCTGCACGGCTTCCTGCTCGACCAGCTCAGCCAGCGTCGCGAGATCGCCGGGTTCCGCACCTCGGTGATCTTCCAGCGGGTGCAGAACAGCGTGATCGGCCGCCTGCCCGACCCGGCCTGACCGGCCCCCGCCGCGGGAGGCGGGGCCCGGCCTCGGACGGTCAGGTGAAGCGCGGCGGGCGCTTGTCCCGTACGGCCCGCACGCCCTCGGCCACGTCCGGCCCGGTGAAGCCGAGGAACTCCATGGCCAGGGAGGCGTCGAAGGACGGCCCCGCCAGGCGGAGCCAGTTGTTCAGGGAGTACTTGGTCAGCCGGATGGCCTCGGCCGACCCCGCGGCCAGGCGGACGGCGATCTCCAGGGCCTTCTCGTGCACCTGCCCGTCGTCGACGCAGAGGCTGACCAGGCCCATCGCCTCGGCCTGCTCGCCGGTGACCGGCTCGCACAGCAGCAGGTGGTACTTGGCCTTGGCCAGGCCGCACAGCAGCGGCCAGACGATCGCGGCGTGGTCGCCGGCGGCGACGCCGAGCCGGGTGTGACCGTCGATGATCTTCGCGTTGCGCCCGGCCACCGAGATGTCGGCCAGCAGGGCGACCGCGAGCCCGGCGCCGACCGCGGGGCCCTGGATCGCCGAGACGACCGGCTTGGAGCAGTCGAGCACGTTGTAGACGATGTCGCGGGCCTCGGTGAACACGCGCATGCGCGTACCGTGGTCGCGCATCATCTCCTCGATCATCGACAGGTCGCCGCCCGCGGAGAAGGCCTCGCCCTCCCCCCGGACGACGACGGCGCGCACGTCGTCGTCGCGGTCCACGTCGCGCCAGATCTCGGCCAGCTCGCGGTGGCCGGTCATGTCCACCGCGTTGAGACGGCGCGGCTCGCTGATCACGATCCTGAGGACCCCGTCGGCCGCCCAGTCGATCTTCAGCTTCTCGTAGTCCTTCACCGGAACGCCTCCTTCAGTCGCGCGGCGGCGTACTCGCGCGCCTCGATCGCCTGGTCGAAGAAGCCGGGCAGGCCGTAGAAGCCGTGGACGGCCCCCTCGTAACGCCGTACCTCCACCGGCACCCCGGCCGCCGCGAGCCGGGCGGCGTAGGCCTCGCCCTCGTCGCACAGCGGGTCGCACTCGGCGACGATCACCGTCGCCGGCGCCAGGCCCGCCTTGTCGGCCAGGCGGAGCGGGGCCAGCCTGGGGTCGGCCGGGTCCCCGCCGTACTGCCGGGCGAACCAGGCCATCTCGTCGGCGCCGAGGCCGAAGCCGGTGGCGTAGGTCCGGTAGCTGGGGGTGTCCATGGCGACGTCGAGCACCGGGTAGACCAGCACCTGGTGCACCGGCCGCAGCCCGGCGTCCCTGGCCAGCCAGGCCGCCACGGCGGCGATGTTGCCTCCCGCGCTGTCGCCGACCAGCGCGATCCGCTCCGGGTCGGCCCCATAGGCCTCGGGCCGGACGAAGACGTCCCTGACCGCGGCCCAGCCGTCGTCGGCCGCGGCCGGGAAGGGGTGCTCGGGGGCGAGCCGGTAGTCCACCGAGATCACCACCGCGCCGTTGCGCACCGCCAGGTCCCGGGCGAGCGCGTCGTTGCGGGCCACGCTGCCGAAGACCCACCCGCCGCCGTGGAAGTAGACGATCGCCGGCAGCGGCCGGTCGTCCTCGACGGGCCGGTAGACCCTGACCGGCACGCCGACCGGGGTCCCGCCGCGCACGAGCTCGTCACGCACGACCGGCAGCGGCACGATCGGCCCCCGCTGCTCGGCGAAGCCGTCCAGGGCCCGCATTTCGGCGATCTTCTCGGGGGCGAGCTCGGAGAGGGGCGTGCCCAGATCGGTGGGGAACAGCTTCAGGTAGGCCTCGGCCTGGGGGTGCAGCGCCATGATCGCACCATACCCCCCGCCTCCCGGCCCGGTCTCAGTGGGCGCAGGCCTCGACCAGCGCCTCGACCAGCCGGTTGTCCGACTCGCGCTCGGGGTGCCACTGGACGCCGACGCCGAAGCGGTGGCCCTGCAGCTCGACGCCCTCCACGATCTGGTCGTCGGCCCAGGCCACGGCGAGCAGGCCGGTGCCCAGCCGCTTGACCGCCTGCCGGTGGGGCGCCGTCACCTCGGCGTGGTCGCCGACGGCCTTGCCCAGCTTGCTGGACACGCTGATCTGGATGGTGTGCGCCCGCCCGCTCTCCTCGTGCCGATCGTGGTCGACCACCGCGGGCAGGTCCGGGATGAGGCTCCCGCCCTGGGCGACGTTGAGCACGTGCATGCCGCGGGCGACCGCCAGCAGCGGCAGGTCGGCGGCCACGGCGGCGCGGGCCAGGGCCAGCTCGAAGCGGTCGCGGTGGGGCTGGGGCTCCTCGGACCGGTCGTCGCGGGCGGCGCCGTACAGGGTGGGGTCGAGCTCGGCGCCCCCGGCCAGGATCAGGCCGGACAGTCCGCGCACGCAGTCGTCGACCCCGGCGATGCCGAGCGGAGGCAACAGGACCGGGACACCCCCGGCCTTCTCCACCGCGCGGGCGTAGGCCGGCGGGGACAGGACCGCTTCCCGGACCCAGGTGCCCCAGCGGGCGGCTTCGAGGTAGGCGGTGATACCGATCAAGGGTCGGGACATGCGATCTCCAGGGGCCGTGCGCACAGTCGTACCGCCCGCTTCGGCGGTACCCATCCCATCTCCAGCAGCAGTCCCATCATGGCGTACACCATTTCCCCCATGTCACGTATCCCAGGTATCAGTGTCATCTCGTCGGGAAGCGGCCCGCCTCGGCACGGCGGAGAGGTTGGGGACCTCGAGGCCGGTTCACGGAGATGACAATGATTTCCGAATCCGGTAAATGCCGATATCAGATTGAACATGAATCGAATTCGCTTATCGCATCCGAAACTTAGCAGAGTGTTACAAAAAATAACTCTGTAATTACAGAGAGTTCAATCGCGCACCATATTGGAGGGAATCGGTTGTGACGTCCGGATGGTGATGGAAGACTTAAATTCGAGTGCTCAGGTGCGCCGGGGCCGCCGGGGCGCTCATTACCCGGACCGTCAGGGAGGTGGATCTGCAGGACCGGACGCCGATCCGGTCAATTAGGGTGGGTTCTGTTACATGTCTTTGAATCCGCATCTCGTCAAGGAGAGCTTCGCCGTCATCGAGCCCGTGGCGGACAGGGCCGCGGCGTACTTCTACGGCCGCCTGTTCGCCGAGAACCCGCATCTGCGGGGGATGTTCCCGCCGGCGATGGACGTCCAGCGCGACCGCCTGTTCGGCGCGCTCACCAGGATCGTCTGGAGTCTCGACAGCCCCGACGGCCTGGCCTCCTATCTCGGCCAGCTCGGCCGTGACCATCGTAAGTACGGGGTGATCCCCGAGCACTACACCGCCATCGGCAACGCGCTGCTGGCCACGGTCAGGCGCTTTGCCGCCGAGGTCTGGACCGCCGAGATCGAGGCGGCGTGGGTGTCCGCCTACACCGCCGCGGCCAACGCCATGATCGAGTCGGCCGAGGCCGACTCCGGGGTCTCCCCGGCCTGGTGGCTGGCCGAGGTGATCGACCACGAGCTCCGCACCCGGGACATCGCGGTGATCACCCTGCGCCCGAGCCAGCGCATGCCGTTCGTCCCCGGGCAGTACGTCAACGTGCAGACCGCACGCTGGCCCCGCGTCTGGCGCACGTTCTCCATCGCGAACGCGCCCCGCGAGGACAACACGGTCCGCCTGCACGTCCGGGCCGTGCCCGGCGGCTGGGTCTCCACCGCGCTGGTGGAGCACACCCGGATCGGCGACACCGTGATGCTCGGCCCGCCGGTCGGCACGATGACCCCCTCCGACTCGGGGCGGGACATGCTGTGCGTGGCGGGGGGCACCGGCCTGGCACCGCTCAAGGCGATCGTGGAGCACGTGATCTCCTCCGGCAGACGGCCCAACATCCATCTGCTGGTCGGCGCCCGCCACGCGCACGAGCTCTACGACCTGCCGGACCTGATCCGGATGGAGTCGAGCTTCCCGTGGTTGCGGGTGCTGCCCGTGGTCTCCGACGACGCCGGGTACGACGGCATGCGGGGCCGGCTGCCCGAGGTCATGGAGCGCTTCCACTCCTGGTCCGAGCACGACGTCTACGTCTGCGGGCCGTCCGAGATGGTCAACGAGGCGGTGCGCAGGCTCCAGTGGAGCGGCGTACCGCTGGCCAACATCCGAAGAGACATCGCGCTGGGCGAGTTCTGACTGTCCGACAGGGCCCGGACCCCCCTCCGTCCGGACCACCCCTCCCTGACACGAAGATCCGTTCGAACACGCCGCGCCGATCGGAAACACGTGCGAGAAAGGAACCGCCGTGGAATCATGAAGCCGAACCGAAGGGAGACGAGTATGGGCGACGCACTCCTGGCAGTCGGCACTCGAAAAGGCCTCTTCCTGGCCCGCTCCACCGGCGGCGGCCCGTTCGAGGTCGAGCCGGTCCGTTTCTCCACCATCGGGGTGCCCTCAGTGGCGCTCGACACCCGGGCGACCGACTCCGGCGGCTCCGCGCCCCGGATCCTGGCCGGGATCGAATACGGCCACTTCGGCCCGTCGGTGATGTGGTCGGACGACCTCGGCGCGACCTGGCAGGAGGCCGACAGGCCGCCGATCGCCTTCCCCGAGGAGACCGGCGCCGCTCTGGCGCGCGTCTGGCAGCTCACGCCCTCCCCGAGCGAGCCGGACGTGGTCTGGGCCGGCGTCGAGCCGGGCGCGCTGTTCCGCTCCGAGGACCGCGGCGCCACATACTCCCTGGTCGAGGGGTTGTGGAACCACCCGCACCGCGCCAGGTGGCAGCCCGGCGGCGGCGGGCTCTGCATGCACACCGTGCTGCCCCACCCCACCGACCCCAAGACCATGGGAGTCGCCGTCTCCACCGGCGGCTTCTACCGCAGCACCGACGCCGGCGCCTCCTGGGAGGCCGCCAACCAGGGCATCCGCGCGCCGTTCATGCCCGAGGGCTCGCAGTACCCCGAGTACGGCCAGTGCGTGCACAAGGTCGCCATGCACCCGGCCCGCCCCGAGCGCCTGTTCCTCCAGCACCACTTCGGCGTCTACCGCAGCGACGACTTCGGCGGCTCCTGGACCTCCATCGGCGACACGCTCCCCTCCGACTTCGGCTTCCCGCTGGTCGTGCACCCCGAGCGGCCCGACACGGTCTACGTCTTCCCCCTCACCGCCGACATGGACCGCACCCCGGTCGACCACCGCTGCCGGGTCTACCGCAGCGACGACGCCGGCGAGTCGTGGCAGGCCCTGAGCGACGGCCTGCCCGAGGACGCGGTGCACGCCAGCGTGCTGCGCGACGCGATGTGCGCCTCGCCCGCGGGCGTCTTCTTCGGCACCCGCGACGGCGAGGTGTACGGCTCGCGCGACGACGGCGAGAGCTGGTTCACCGTCGCCCGGCACCTGCCGGACGTGCTGACCGTGCGCGCGGCGCTGCTGTGACCCCTCTTCGGTTCCCGGGGTTTCCCCGGCCCCGGGAGCCGAAGGGAGCCGCGCTTCTCAGGGAGCCACGCGGCCGTTGACGACGAAGGCGGCATGGGTGAGCGGCATCAGCTCCGCCCAGGCGGTCTCCATCTTCTCGGCCACCATCTCGATCTCGCGCTGCGGGAACGAGGGCACCTTCGCCTGTTCGTTCTTGGTGCGCAACGACAGGAAGTGCATCAACGAGCGGGCGTTGCAGGTGGCGTACATCGAGGAGAACAGCCCGACCGGCAGCACGGCCCTGGCCACCTCCCGGGCCACCCCGGCCTCCAGCATCTCCTGATAGGCGGCGTAGGACTGCCGGTAGGAGGCCTCCATCGCCTCCGAGACGAGCTTGTGCTGCCCCTCGGTGCCCTCGACGAAGACGTACTTGCCCGGCCGGCCCTCCTGCACGAGCTTGCGCTCCACGCCCGGAATGTAGAAATTGGGCTGAAGCTCGCGATATCTCCCACTTTCCTCGTTGTACGACCATCCCACCCTGTGGCGGTGGAACTCGCGGAAGACGAAGATCGGGGCGCTGACGAAGAAGGTCATCGAGTTGTGCTCGAACGGGCTGCCGTGCCGGTCGCGCATCAGATAGTTGATCAGGCCCCTGGACCGCTCGGGGTCCTTGCCGATCTCGTCCAGGGACTGCTCCCCCGCGGTGGACACCCGGGCCGCCCAGAGCACGTCGGTGTCCGAGGCGCTGTGCTTGACCAGCTCCACGGTCACGTCGTCGAGGAAACGCGGCTGACTTTCGTCCACGGCGGGAGAACCTTCCGGTGTCGGGGGCGGGGCCGCAGGCAAGCCTACAAGCCTAGCGTTGATCACCAAGCAGCTCCCGGCCACTCCGTCACTCTCCCCGGCCGGCGCGCGTGTAGCGCAGCATCACGGCCCGGGAGTCGAAGGTCCGGGTCTCGACGAGCCGCAGGCCGACGCGCTTGCCGGGGGCGGCGAGCAGCGGCTTGCCGCCCCCGAGGACGACCGGGTGGACGACGACGCGGTAGTCGTCGATCAGGCCGAGCTCGGTGAGGGCGGCCGCCAGAGCGGAGCCGCCGTTCAGCAGCAGGCCCCTGCCGGGCTGCCGCTTGAGCGCGGCGAGCTCTCCGGCGATGTCCTCGCCGATCACGCGGGCGCCCCAGTCGGCCCTCTCCAGGGTGCGCGAGAAGACGATCTTCGGGGTCGCCCGCCAGATCGGCGCGAACGCCAGGTCGTGGGGGTCCTCCGACAGCGACTCCACGTGCGGCCAGAAGCCGGCCATCATCTCCCACACCTTGCGCCCGTACAGGAAGGTGTCGACCTCCTCCTGCAGGGCGATGGAGTACGCCGACAGCTCGGGCCCCACGGCCGGCCAGTCGAACTCGCCGTCCGGCCCCTCGATGTGGCCGTCGATGGAGGTGTGCACCCAGTAGATGACCTTGCGCATGGCGGACTCCTTCGTCTCCGGGACCCCGTGGGGTGACGCGCCCGGCGGGCGCTTTCACCGGGAGGTCGGAGGCGCCGGGGCGTTCTCGACATCCGCGGGGAGGATTTTCTCCCGGATCTCCGGCGCGGGCCGTACGGCGGCCCCGGGGTCGCGGCGGCCGTACGGCGCGGGCGTCTCAGGTGATGTCGCGGCGGACCGTGGTGAGGGAGGCGACGACGGCGAAGATCAGGGCGTAGGCCACCAGCACCGTCGCGCCCGCCCAGGCGGGCAGCAGGTCGGCCTCGCCGAAGCCGGTGTCGATCCGGACGGCGATCAGGCTCTGCGCCGCTCCGGACGGGGTGAACTTGCCCACACCCTGGAGCGCGGGGATGGCCGTGAACAGCGCCTCGATGACGAAGACCCAGACGATCGCCCCGACGATGGCCGCGATCTGGTTGCGGACCAGGGCGCCCAGGCCGATCCCGAACAGCGCGTACAGCGCCGAGGTGGCCAGCACTCCGAGCATGATCCGGGGGATTCCGCCGCCGAACAGGACGACCTCGCCCCCGGAGATCAGCACGGCCGGGATCACCGCCGCGGCGGTGAGCAGCAGGGCGGCGACCCCGAACAGCCCGCCCACCAGCAGCCCGGCGACCAGCTTGGCCGTCACGACCCGGCCGCGCCGGGGTGTGGTGAGGAAGGTGGTGGTGATCGTCTGGTAGCGGTACTCGCCGGTCATCATGACGATGCCGAGAACCATCACGAAGATCGACGAGCCGGCGCCGGAGGTCCAGGCCGCCTGCTGGAACTCCAGGGTCTCCCTGCCGGGCAGGGCCGGGGCGCCCTGGGTCCGCACCCCGGCGAACCCGATCGTGACGGCCAGGGTGATCCCGGTGAACAGCAGCATGACGAGGAGCATGATCCACCACAGCCGGGTGGTGAACAGCTTCTGCAGTTCGGAACGGACCAGTGCCACCACCGCTCACGCCTCCCTGGTCAGTTGCATGAAGATCTCCTGCAGGTCGGAGCGCTCCCGCACCAGCTCGGTGACCAGCACCCGCTCGTCCAGCACGACCTGGCCGACGGTCTCGGCGTCGACGCCGTAGAAGCGCAGCGCGCCGTCCCCGGCCCGCTCGACTCTGGCGCCCTTGGCCTCCAGCGCCGGCACCAGCCGGTCGGCCTCGGCGGCGTGCACCCGGACCGGGCGCTCGCCGTTGCCGGTCAGCTCGGCCAGGGAGCCCTGGTGGACGAGCCTGCCGCGGGCGATGATGACGACGTTGTCCACGGTCTGCTGGACCTCGGCCAGGACGTGGCTGGAGACCAGCACGGCCACGCCCTGGTCGTGGGCGAGGGTGCGCAGGAAGCCGCGCAGCCACTCGATCCCGGCGGGGTCGAGGCCGTTGGCCGGTTCGTCGAGGATGAGCACGCGGGGGCGGCCGAGCGTGGCGGTGCCCAGCGCCAGGCGCTGGCGCATTCCCAGGGAGAATTCGCCGACGCGTTTCCGCGCGGCCTCGGCCAGGCCGACCTGCTCCAGCGCCTCGTCGGCGCGGGCGGCGGGCAGCCCCGCGGCGGTGCAGACCACCCGCAGGTGGTCGCGCGCGGTGCGGCCGGGGTGGAAGCTGGTCGCCTCCAGCACCGCGCCGACCTCGGTCAGGGGGTGCTCCAGGGCGGGGTACGGCCGGCCGCCGACCAGCGCGGTGCCCCGCTCGGCGGTGACCAGACCGAGAAGACAGCGCAGGGTGGTGGTCTTGCCCGCGCCGTTCGGCCCGAGATAGCCGGTGATCGTGCCGGCGTCGACGGAGAAGGAGACGTCGTCGACGGCCTTGACCGGGCCGAAGCTCTTGGCGAGGTTCCGGATCTCGATGGCAGTCATCAACCGGGATTATCCCGCTGTGGCGCGGATCACACCTCCTCCCGCGGGAGGAGATCCGATCACAGGTGTGCGATCACAGGCGGTAGACGCGGCGGGCGTTGCCCGAGCCCGCCATGTGCGCCGCCCTGGCCGCGTCGGCCGCGCTCCACTCCCCCGACGCCAGCCGCTCGGCCAGCGCCCAGGCCAGGCCGCGCCGATAGCGCAGCGCGCCGAGGTGGCAGGTCTCGGCCAGGCCGCGGGCGCCGGAGCCGAACAGCTGCTTGTGGAAGGGGACGAGCTCCAGCAGCTCGCCCATGACGGCGGCCGAGCCCGCCGCGGTGGCGGTCGGCGCGGGGCCGACGTCGACGTAGACGTGCGGGAAGACGGCGGCGAGGTGGGCGGCGGAGCGGTGGAACGGATAGCAGTGCAGCAGGACGAGCGGCACGCCGATCGGCTGCAGGGCCCGGACGAAACCGGCCATCAGCGCCGGGTCGGCCCGGTGCGGATCGAGACCGGAGTCGCCGTATCCGGTGTGCATCTGCAGCGGCAGGTTGCGCTCCCTGGCCACGTCCACGGCCGTCCAGAGCAGGTGGCGCAGCAGCACCGGATCGGTGAGCGGTTCCTTGGGGTCGGCCAGGCGCCGGTTGGCGGCCGCGATCACCGCGCCGCGGCTCGGGCGCGCCGGGTCGAAGTCCAGGCCGTGGCGGTGGGCGATGACCGACTTGAGGCCGACGGCCCGCACCGCCCGGCCGGCGAGCTCGGCCTCCAGGGAGGAGATGTAGGACACCCCGGAGACGGCGGTCTCGGCGGCCTCCTCCTCGACCTGCTCGATCCGGGTGATCTCGTCGGCCGCCGCCCCGCCGAGCCGGCCCATCTCGGCCGTCGACAGCAGTTCCGGGCCGCTGCCGCCGGTGTCGACGAGGAAGGCCACGATCCCGGCCTCGCGCAGCAGCCGCCGGTTGACCTCCGCGGGTCCCAGCTCGCAGCGGCGGGTCAGATAGACCGCAGGGGGCGCGTGCGGCTCCAGGCCGAGGGCGGGGGCGCACCAGCGGCGGACCGCGACGCCCGTCGGCGTGTCGAAGTGGGTGGTGCCGGGCGGGGCGGGGGTGTCCGCGTCGGTGATCAGCATCTCGAACTGGGCCCGGGCCAGGTCGTCGCGGCGCACGGGGTGGCAGTGGTGGTCCAGCAGGGGCGCCAGCAGCGCCTCCTGGACCGTCTCGGGCAGGGCACCGGTCAGCTCGGCGGGCAGGACCTCTTGCGGCCGCATCACGGGCTCCTCTCACACGGCCGCGGGCGGACCGGTCCGCCGGTCCGCCCGCAGTGTCACGTGCAGAGCACTCTACGGCTACGGAGCGTGGTCGCGCCGCCGTTTCGGCCCGCCGGCCCGCCCGGCGGCCCCTCCCGTCCTGCCCGTCCCGGCCTCCTCAGCCCGCCGATCGGGAGAGCCGCAGGACATTGGCGATGATCTTCGCTCCGGCGCCGCCCTCCGCGGTGAGGATCGACTCGGGGTGGAACTGCACGGCGAAGCGGCGGTGCCGTACGTCCTCGATCGCCATCACCGCGCCGTCGGGCGTCAGGGCGGTGGCGGCGAAGCCGGTCACGCCCGGCTGCTTGGCGTGCAGCGAGTGGTAGCGGGCGGCGGTGAACTCCTCGGGCAGGCCCTCCAGCAGCGCGCTGTCGCCCATCCGCTTGACCTGCCCGCGCTTGCCGTGCTCGGGGTAGGACAGCAGCTCCAGCGTGCCGCCCGCCTGCTCGACCATGCCCTGCAGCCCGAGGCAGACGCCGAAGACCGGCAGGTCGCGGGCGTACAGCTCGCCGACCAGCGCGGGCAGGCCGAAGTCCGAGGGCCAGCCGGGGCCGGGCGACAGCACCACGAGGGACGGGGCGATCTCGTCGATCATCTCGATGGGGAAGCCGTGCCGGAGGGTGACGACCTCGGCGCCCTCCTGGCGGAAGTAGTCGGCGAGGGTGTTGACGAAGGAGTCCTCGTGGTCGACGAGCAGGACCTTCATGCCCTCGCCCGGGCGCTCGGCCACGACCGGCGCCGCGGTCTCGGCCTTCGGCGCGCCGACGGCGGCGAGCGCGCCGAGCAGGGCGCTGGCCTTGAGCTCGGTCTCGCGCTCCTCGGCGTCGGGGTCGGAGTCGAACAGCAGCGTGGCCCCGGCCCGCACCGTGGCGACGCCGCCCTTGATCTGGGCGGTGCGCAGGGTCAGGCCGGTGTTCATGGAGCCGTCGAAGCCGATGTAGCCGACCGCGCCGCCGTACCAGCGGCGGGTGGTGGCCTCGTGGTCCTCGATGAACTGCATCGCCCAGGTCTTGGGCGCGCCGGTGACGGTGACGGCCCACATGTGGGTGAGGAAGGCGTCCAGGGCGTCGAACTCCGGCCGCAGACGTCCCTCGATGTGGTCCACGGTGTGGATCAGCCGGGAGTACATCTCGATCTGGCGGCGGCCGATGACCTGGACGCTGCCGGGCACGCAGATGCGGGACTTGTCGTTGCGGTCCACGTCGGTGCACATGGTCAGCTCCGACTCCTCCTTGACGCTGGACAGGAGGGTGCGGATCGCGTCGGCGTCCTCGACGGGGTTGCCGCCGCGGGCGATGGTCCCGGAGATCGGGCAGGTCTCCACCCGGTCGCCGCCGACCCGGACGTACATCTCCGGGGAGGCCCCGACCAGGTGCTCGCCCCCGCCGAGGTTGAACAGGAACTCGTAGGGCGCGGGGTTGGCCCGGCGCAGTTCCCGGTAGAACCCGGCCGGGTCGGGGCAGGCCGCGTGGAAGACCTGGCCGGGCACGACCTCGAACAGGTCGCCGCGCACGAACTTCTCCTTGGCGGCGGCCACGACCTTGGCGTAGCCGCCCTTGACCGGGTCGGCCGGGATCTCAGCCGGGACCGGGGGCAGCGGGACGACCTCGCCCTCGCGGGGCAGTCCGCGGGTCGAGACGCCGTTCACGGTGAACTCGTAGCGGAACTCCTTGCTGGTCTCCCGCTTGCGGTCGATCACCATGATCCGGTCGGGCAGGTGCAGCACCAGGTCGCGCTGATCCTGCGGCCGGGCCAGCACCTGGCGGATCGGCTCGAACTGGAAGGCCAGGTCGTAGCCGAAGGAGCCGTACAGGCCCAGGTGCTCGTCCTCGCCCTTGAAGGCGGCGATGATCTCACGGATGGCGGTGAAGACGGTGGGGCGGCGGCTGCGCATCTCCTCGGGGAGGATCTCGTCGGACTCGGCGACGTACACCTCGACGTGGTCGGGGGCCGGCTCCGCGGTGGGCTCGCCGGCCGCCAGCAGGCAGGGGGCGATCGCCGGCAGCACGACCCGGCCCCGGGCGTTCAGCGCGCGGACGGCGATCCTGCGGCCGCGGGCCACGATCTCCAGGCAGGGGTCGACGTAGGCCAGGTGCCATCGGCTGTAGCGGCCGGGATACTCCATCCCGGAGGAGAGCACGCCGCCGCGCCGCTCACCGAGCGTGCCGACGACCTCGTCGAGCACGGTCTCCGGCACGTCGGCCGTCGAGACCTCGACCCCGATGCCACCGGCGGTGGTATATCCGCTCGTCTCCACTGCAGTCTCGCCCCTTGTCGATTCCCTGATGCCCGGGGGCGGACGCAGAAAAGGCCGCCTACCCGGGCGGCCGTCCGTCTGCTCGCGTATGCGAAAACCTGCGCCGCCTACAAGCGGCGCCACCACTGAAGGGTATCGGCGTTTCGCATGTGCGCCAGACTACCGGCGCCGACCGTGATCATGCAACGTGAACGGCCCACCGGTGGAGGCCGGTGGGCCGCCCGCCGTACGGCGCCGCCCCGCTCAGCCCAGCGGGGTGAGCTCGGGCCGCTTGGCGTCCAGCCCGTCGCCGGAGGAGCGGCCGTGCAGGCGGCGGTTGATCCAGGGGCCGAGGAACTGCCGGGCCCAGCGCAGGTCCTCGCGCCGGGCGTCGGCCCACACCGCCGGGGTCAGCGGTGGGTACGGCTCCCGCCAGTCCTCCCGCACGGGCAGGCCGAGCGCCTCGGCGGCGCGCAGGGCGATCCGGCGGTGGCCCTCGGCCGACAGGTGGAGGCGGTCCTCGCTCCAGGAACGGCGGTCGCGCAGCACACCCATCGCCCACAGGTCCACGAGTGTGCAGTCGTGCCGGGCCGCGATGTCGTGGATGTGCAGGTTGTAGACGGCGACCTTGTGGTGGACCAGCCGCATCACCGGCACCTGGCGGAGGTCGAATCCGGTGAAGAGCACGACCCCGGCCCCGGTGGCGCGCAGCCGGGCGGTGGCGGTGTCCAGCAGCGCGGCGACCGTGTCGGGGTCGGTGCCCGGGCGCAGGATGTCGTTGCCCCCGGCGCACAGCGAGACCAGGTCCGGCCTCAGCGCCTCGGCCCGCGGCACCTGCTCGTCCAGGATCTGGCGGATGAGGCGGCCCCTGACGGCGAGGTTGGCGTAACGCAGTCCCGCCTGCCCCGCGGCCAGGTGCTCGGCCAGCCGGTCGGCCCAGCCCCGGTAGCCTCCGCCGCCGGCGTGGTCGTCCAAGCCCTCGGTGAAGCTGTCCCCAAGAGCGACATACGAGGTTATTGATGACATGTCGCGATAGTTTGCCGCGCGGGCTCCCCCCTACGCGACCGTAGGGCGCGGCCCCTGGGATCGCGTCAGGACAAGGCAATCCGCCACGGTCGAATCATGAGATGTCTCATACCTGTAAGCACTGGTCATACCGGCCCCGCTTCTGTTACCAGTAAGTAGACAATGTCTGTTACCAGCCGGTAGACATCGGTGCCGGGAGGACATATGGCGATCGCATGGCCGCGGACCGCCCACCGGGTGACGGTCCAGCGTGACCTGCCCGTCCCGATGCCGGACGGGGTCGCCCTCATGGCCGACCGCTACGCCCCGGTGGGGGTGGAGCGCCCGCCCGCCATCCTGGTCCGCTCGCCGTACGGCAGGCGCGGGGTGTTCGGGCTCATGTACGGCCGGGCGTTCGCCCGCCAGGGCTTTCAGGTGATCATGCAGAGCTGCCGCGGCGGGTTCGGCTCGGGCGGCCTGCTCGACCCGCTCGCCGACGAGCACGCCGACGGCCTGGCCACCCTGTCCTGGTTGCGCGAACAGCCCTGGTACGGCGGGAGCCTGGCCATGCAGGGCCCCTCCTACCTCGGCTACACGCAGTGGGCCCTCGCCCCGTTCGCCGGGCCGGAGCTGAAGGCCATGGCCACCTCGGTGACCGCCTCGCAGTTCCGCGACGCGGCCTACGTCGGCGGGGCGTTCGCGCTGGAGTCGTCGCTGATCTGGACCACGCTGACCGCCTCGATGGGCAGCCCGCTGGGCGGCGCCGGGGCGCTGCTGGCCCCGCGCAGGACGCGGCGGGCCGCGCTGTCGGGGCGCCCGCTGGCGGAGCTGGACGTGCTGTCGGCCGGCCGGGGCATGCCGTTCTTCCAGGACCTGCTGGCCCACCACGCCGAACCGGCCGCCTACTGGGGCAGGCGCGACTTCTCCGGCTCGGTGGGCGAGGTCGGCGCCGAGGTCACCATGGTCGGCGGCTGGTACGACGTCTTCCTGCCGTGGCAGATCAAGGACTACGCGGCGATGCGGGCCGCGGGGCGGCGGCCGTACCTGACGATCGGGCCGTGGTACCACGCGGACATGCGGCAGGCGCGGGCCGCCGCGGCCGACGCGCTGACGTGGTTCCGGGCGCACCTGATGGACGACCCGTCGGGGGTTCGGGAGCAGCCGGTCCGCCTCTACGTCACCGGCGCCGGGCAGTGGCGCGACTATCCGGACTGGCCGGTGCCCGGCGTGCGGGAGCAGCGCTGGCACCTGCGGCCGGGCTTCGGGCTCGCCCCGGACAACCCGGTGGAGTCGGAGCCGGACCGCTATCGCTACGACCCCGCCCACCCCACCCCGGCGCTGGGCGGCCCGGTGCTGCTGGGCAACTCCGAGCCGCGCGACAACCGGCGCCTGGAGGCCCGGCGCGACGTGCTCGTCTACACCGGCCCCGAACTGCGCCGGGACACCGACATGATCGGCCCGGTCCGCGCGGAGATCTACCTGCGCTCCACCTCCCCGCACGCCGACGTGGTCGTGCGGGTCTGCGACGTGCACCCCGACGGGACGTCCTACAACGTGTGCGAGGGGGTGCGGCGGCTCACGCCGGGGGTGTCCGTGGCGGGCGCCGACGGCGTGCGCCGGGTGGAGGTGGACCTGTGGCCGATCGGCCACCGGTTCCGCCGGGGCCACCGCGTCCGGGTGCACGTGGCCGGCGGCGCCTACCCGCGGATCGCGCGCAACCTCGGCACCGGCGACCCGCTGGGCACCGGCAGCGCCATGATCGCCACCGACCACGAGGTCTTCCACGACCCGGACCGTCCCTCCGCGGTCGTCCTGCCCGTGGTCCCGCACTGAGCCGCGCCGGGCGTTAGGGTCGGCGGGTGCGCGCGGCCAGGTTGATGTCGGTTCTCCTGCTGCTGCAGTCGCGCGGCGGCATGACCGCCGCCGAGCTGGCCCGGGAGCTGGAGGTGTCGGAGCGGACCGTGCACCGGGACGTGGCCGCCCTGTCGGAGGCGGGCGTCCCGGTCTACGCCGACCGCGGGCGCGGGGGCGGCTACCGGCTGCTGGAGGGCTACCGCACCCGCCTGACCGGGCTGGACCGGGCCGAGGCGCAGGCGTTGTTCCTGTCCGGGGTGCCCGGGGCGCTGCGCGAGATGGGGCTGGGCGAGGTCGCAGCCACGGCCCGGCTGAAGGCCGCCGCGGCGCTCTCCCCCGGCCTGCGCGACGCCCCGGCGACGGCGGCGCAGCGCTTCCACCTCGACGCCCCGGGCTGGTTCGCCAGCGAGAGCCCGCCCCCGCAGGCGCTGGCCCCGCTGGCCCGCGCGGTGTGGGGCGACCACCCGGTCACCGCCCTCTATCGCGAGACCGAGCGCACGCTGGAGCCGTACGGGCTGGTGCTCAAGGGCGGGGTCTGGTACCTCGCCACCCGCACGGCGATCTACCGGGTGGACCGCTTCTCCGCCGTCGCCCCCCACCTCGAGCGGCGCTTCGACCGGGACCCCGGTTTCGACCTGGCCGCCTTCTGGTCCGAGCGGGCCGCCGAGTTCGCCCGGTCCCTGCTGCGCACGCACGTCACCGTCCGGCTCAGCCCGTACGGGGTGCGCATGCTGCGTTTCATCGCCGATCCGGCGGCCGTCGGCGACGCGCTCGCCTCCGTCGGGGAGCCCGACGGGCAGGGCTGGGTCACCGCCCGCCTGCCCGTCGAGTCCTACAAGGTCGCCTACGGCCAGCTGATGCGCTTCGGCCCGGACGCGGAGGTCCTGGACCCCCCCGAGCTGCGCGTGCTCATGGCCGGGGCCGCCGCCCGCATGGCCGCGCTGTACGACTGAGCCGTCCTGTACGACCTGTCGGGGCGGACGTCACCGGTAGCCGGCGGCGTCGGCGGGCCCGCCCGGGTCCTGGACCTCGACGAGATAGCGCCAGGCATCCGGCCGGCTGCCGTCGACGTCGGTGAAGCCGTACTCCTTGGCCAGTTGCCCGCTGGACAGCGACTGCCCCGACCAGCGTTCCCGCTGCGGATCGGTGGCCAGGGCGACGACCGCGCGCCCGGTGTAGGCGGGCGACTCCGAGATGGCGAAGTGCGGCTGCTTGTCCAGTGCGTCGCGCCAGTTCTCCTCGGTGACGCCGAAGCCCTCCAGCATCGCCTCCGAGCGCAGCCAGCCCGGGGTCAGGCAGACCGCGGTGCAGCCGTGCGGGCGCAGCTCGTGGGCCATGGAGAAGCCCAGCCGGTTCACCGAGACCTTGGCCAGGTCGTAGAAGGCGCACAGCCGGTAGTTGGCCTGGTTGTACTCCGAGGTGCCGTCGGTGACCTCGACGTGCAGGCCGCCCGGGTTCCTGATCATCAGGGGCAGCGCGTGGTGGCTGGTGATGAGGTGGGTGTCGATCGCCAGGCGCAGGATGCGCAGGCCGTCGTCCAGGGAGTGCTCCCAGACGGGGGTGTTCCAGGCGGTGAGGTGGTCGCCGCCCCAGATGTCGTTGACCAGGATGTCGAGCCGGCCGTGCTCGCGGTCGATCCTCTCCACCAGTGCCCTGACCTGCTCGGGGTCCAGGTGGTCCACCGGTACGGCGACGCCCTCGCCGCCGGCCGCCGTCACCCGTTCGGCGGTCTCCTCGATCGTCTCCGGCCGGCCCATCTCCGACCTGCCCTGCCGTGTGCTGCGGCCGGTGCAGTAGACCGTGGCCCCGGCGGCCCCCAGCTCCGCCGCGATGGCTCGTCCCGTCCCCCGCGTCGCCCCGGCGACGAGGGCGACCTTTCCCTTCAGCGTCGTTTCCATGACCACGACCCTGCCGGGAAAACAGGACACCCGATGTCATGTTTTCCCGGTCTTCGCCGCGCTGCCGGCCGGACCGTGAGCCGGGCTATTGGCCGGACCGGCGGCAGGCCGGACAATGAGGTCCCCGGTCGGAAGGTCTGTGCCGATGTATGACTTCGATCTCCTCGTGCTCGGGACCGGTCCGGGCGGGCAGAAGGCGGCGATCGCCGCGGCGAAGCTCGGCAGGCGGGTCGCGGTGGTCGAGAAGAGGCACATGATCGGCGGCGTGTGCATCAACACCGGGACGATCCCCTCCAAGACGCTGCGCGAGGCGGTCCTGTACCTGACCGGCCTCAACCAGCGGGACCTGTACGGCGCCAGCTACCGGGTGAAGGAGGAGATCACGGTCGCCGATCTCGGCATGCGCACGCAGCACGTGATCGGCCGTGAGATCCAGGTGATCCGCAACCAGCTCGCCCGCAACCACGTGACGGTCCTGCAGGGGACCGGGCGCTTCCTGGACCCGCACAGCATCGGGATCGCCGGGGACGTCCCCGCCGACCACGACCGGAAGGTCACGGCCGAGAAGATCGTGATCGCCACGGGCACCTCCCCGGCCCGCCCGCCGAGCGTGGAGTTCGACGAGAGGACGGTCATCGACTCCGACGCGATCCTGCACCTCGACCGGGTGCCCGAGACCCTCGTCGTCGTCGGGGCGGGCGTCATCGGCATCGAGTACGCCTCGATGTTCGCCGCGCTCGGCACCAAGGTCACCGTGGTGGAGCGCCGCGAGCGGATGCTGGAGTTCTGCGACCTGGAGATCGTGGAGGCGCTGAAGTACCACCTGCGGGACCTGGCCGTGACCTTCAGGTTCGGCGAGAGCGTCGCCGCGGTCGAGCGCCGGCCCCGCGGCGCCCTGACGATCCTGGAGAGCGGCAAGAAGATCCCCGCCGACTGCGTCATGTACTCCGCCGGGCGCCAGGGCACCACCGCCGAGCTCCGCCTGGAGGCCGCCGGGCTCACCGCCGACGACCGGGGCCGGATCGCGGTGGACGAGAACTACGCCACTCCCGTCCCGCACATCTACGCGGTCGGCGACGTGATCGGCTTCCCCGCGCTGGCGGCCACCTCGATGGAGCAGGGCCGGCTGGCCGCCCAGCACGCGTGCGGCGAGCCGGTCGCGGAGATGCAGGAGCTGTCCCCCATCGGGATCTACACCATCCCCGAGATCAGCTTCGTCGGGAAGTCCGAGGACGAGCTGACCCGCGAGAAGATCCCGTTCGAGGTGGGCGTCTCCCGCTACCGGGAGCTGGCCAGGGGGCAGATCATCGGCGACTCGTACGGCATGCTCAAGCTGCTGGTCTCCTCCGACGACCGGCGGCTGCTCGGCGTGCACGTGTTCGGCACGGGCGCCACCGAGCTCGTCCACATCGGGCAGACCCTGATGGGCTGCGGCGGGACGGTCGACTATCTGGTCAACGCCGTGTTCAACTACCCGACGCTGGCCGAGTCGTACAAGGTCGCCGCCCTGGACGCGATGAACAAGATGCGGGTGATCGCCCGCCTGACGGCCGAACCGTGAGCGCGGCCCGCCGTACCCCCGCCTCGTCGTGACGGGTGTCCCGGCGGGCCCCGTGTGATAAGTAGTTGGTTACTTCGAGGAGTTTCGGCAAGGAGAGGCCATGGGCGGCAACACGGAGTTCGAGCTGCGCGGGGTCAACCACATCGCGCTGGTGTGCTCGGACATGAAACAGACCGTCGACTTCTACTCCGGCGTCCTGGGCATGCCTTTGATCAAGACGATCGAGCTGCCGATGGGCTGGGGCCAGCACTTCTTCTTCGACTGCGGCGGGGGCAACGCGCTGGCGTTCTTCTGGTTCCCCGACGCCCCCGAGGGGGTGCCCGGCGTCTCGGCGCCCAAGAACCTGCCCGACCGGGGCGAGCTGCTGTCGGCGGTCGGCTCGATGAACCACATCGCCTTCGACGTGGCGCCCGAGAAGATCGAGGAGTACCGCGAGCGGCTGATCGCCAAGGGCGTGGACGTCGGGGTGATCCTCAACCACGACGACAGCGAGTTCGGCGTGGCGCCGAAGATGCAGGAGGGCGTGTTCGTCCGGTCGATCTACTTCAAGGACCCCGACGGGATCCTCGTGGAGTTCGCGGCCTGGACGCGTGCGCTCGACCGTCCCGAGGACGTGCGGCACGAGCCGAAGACCGCCGCCGAGCGGACCGTGTGATGCCGCGGCTGCGCCAGGTCCCGCGCGAGCAGGTCACCGACCCGCTGACCCTGTTCTTCTACGACCGCCTCTTCGGCCCGGACCGCGACCCGGTCGCCGAGCCCGGCACCGCCTCCGGCTCCCCCGGCGACTGGTGGACCGTCTTCGCGCTGCACCCGGTGATCCTGCGGCACTGCGTGAAGGGCTTCCAGCTCTACCGGGAGGCCCGGCTCGACCCGGTCCTGCGCGAGCTGGGCCAGTGCAGGGCCGGGTGGGCGCGGGGCAGCCAGTTCGTCTTCTCCCAGCACTGCAAGCAGCTGCGGGCGATCGGGGTGCCGCAGGAGAAGGTCCGGGCGGTCGCGCACTGGCAGGTCAGCCCGCACTTCGACGAGCTGGAGCGGGCCGTGCTGGCCTACACCGACGGGCTGGTACTGGACGGCGGCCGGGTGCACGACGAGGTCTTCGCGGTTCTGAAGGCGCACCTGAGCGACGAGGAGATCCTGGAGCTCACCTACATCACCTGCCTGTACGAAATGCACGCGACCATGTCAAGAGCGCTCCGCCTGGAATTCGACGACCGGCCCGAACCGATCGTCGAAGTGGCGGCACCGGAGGGTTACGGCACCCGCGACATCGTCGACGACGTGGTCACCGGGGGCAGCAGTCGGGCCGCGGACGGCTGAACCGACCGTTCGTCGCGCCAACCGGTCCGCTCGGCGATCGGTGACCGCAACGAAACGGCGCCGCGCTTACTCTGCCGGTCAACCCGCAGGCACCATTACGCAGAACCGGTGCCGCTTCAGATCGAGGAGACCGTGTTGACCACCCCGAACGGGGACCGGAGCGACCGCAGTCCGTGGAACTGGCTGCTCATCGTGCCGATCGTCCTGCCTCTCCTGCCTTTCCTGTTCAACCACGACGAACCCCGGCTGTTCGGCTTCCCGATGTTCTACTGGCTCCAGCTCGCCTTCATCGCGGTCGGCGTCACCTGCACCACGATCGTCTACCGGATGACCAAGCGGGGACGGTGACCACGTGGAACAGCATCTGACCGAGATCATCGTCTTCACCGTCCTGTTCCTGGTGGTCAGCGGGATGGGGTTCGTGGCGGCGCGCTGGCGGCGCCCGCAGGACCTGGCCAGCCTGGACGAGTGGGGACTGGGCGGCCGGAGCTTCGGCTCGTGGATCACCTGGTTCCTGGTCGGCGGCGACCTGTACACCGCCTACACCTTCGTGGCCGTGCCCGCCCTGCTCTGGAGCGCGGGCGCGATGGGCTTCTTCGCGGTGCCGTACACCATCGTGATCTACCCGCTGGTCTTCCTCGTACTGATCCGGCTCTGGTCGGTCTCGCACATCCACGGCTTCGTCACCCCGGCCGACTTCGTCCGGGCCCGCTTCGGCTCGCCCACGCTGGCGCTGCTGATCGCGATCACCGGCATCGTGGCGACCATGCCGTACATCGCGCTGCAGCTGGTCGGCATCGAGGCGGTGCTGAAGTCGATGGGCGTGACCGGCCACCTGCCGATCATCATCGCGTTCGCCATCCTGGCCGCCTACACCTACCAGTCGGGCCTGCGCGCCCCGGCGCTGATCGCCTTCGTCAAGGACACGCTGATCTACATCGTGATCCTGGTGGCGATCGTCGTCATCCCGGTCAAGCTGGGCGGCTGGGACCTCATCTTCGACAAGGCCCAGGAGAAGTTCGCCGCGAGCCCGGCGCCGGGTGACGGCATCCTGCTCAACGCCAACAACCAGCTGCAGTACATCACGCTGGCCTTCGGCTCGGCGCTGGCGCTGTTCCTCTACCCGCACAGCATCACCGGCGTGCTGGCCTCCCGCAACCGCGACGTGATCAAGCGGAACATGTCCGCGCTCCCGGCCTACAGCCTGCTGCTGGGCCTGATCGCGCTGCTCGGCTACATGGCCATCGCGGCCGGGACCACGCCGATCGGCAAGGACAACAACACGATCGTGCCGCGGCTGTTCGACCAGATGTTCCCCGACTGGTTCACCGGCGTGGCCTACGCCGCGGTCGGCATCGGCGCGCTGGTCCCCGCCGCGATCATGTCGATCGCCGCGGCGAACCTGTTCACCCGCAACATCTACAAGGAGTACATCAAGCCGGACGCCACCAACGCCGACGAGGCCAAGGTCTCCAAGATCACCTCACTGCTGGTCAAGGTCGGCGCGGTGGCCTGCATCCTGTTCCTGGACACCGGCTTCTCCATCGACCTGCAGCTCATCGGCGGCGTGATCATCCTGCAGACGCTCCCGTCGGTGGCGCTGGGCCTGTACACCCGCTGGTTCCACCGCGGCGGCCTGATCGCCGGCTGGGTCGCGGGCATGAGCGCGGGCATGCTCCTGCTCTACAACGTCGGCAACCCGGCCACCGGCAAGCTGCACTTCGCCGGCTCGGCGTTCCCGCTGGAGAAGCTGGGCCTGGACACCAAGATGACCATCTACGCGGGCGTCCTGGCACTGGCCGTGAACCTGATCGTCGCCGCGGTCGGCACCGTCGTCGCCCGCGCCGTGAACGCGGCCGACGGCGAGGACACCACCCACCCCGACCACTACTTCGCCGACGAGGGCGACCCCCGGGTCAAGGACCTCGACTTCTCCCCGGGGGCGCCCAAGGCCCACTGACCCCTCGCAGGACCACCGGGTACGGCCCGCGCCCCCTTCACGGCGGCGCGGGCCGCGTCGTTCGGCCGTCGTTCGGCCGTCGTTCGGCCGTCGGGACAGAGCCGCCGCTCAGCCGTCGAGGTAGGCCGGGTTGGCCACGGCGAGCTTGGCCCGGACGGACTCGGTCAAGGCGGCGACCAGGGCGGGGTGGTCCAGTCCCCCGCGGACGGCGGCGGCGAGTTCGGCCTCGGAGGCGAAGCCGAGCTCGCCGAGGCGTCGCGCGTGCGCGGCCGCCTGCTCCGGGCCGAGGGCGAGCTCCCGCTCGACCATGCCGAGCACGTTGACGGCGACCCGGGTGTGGAAGCGGACCCGGCCCTCGACCGCGGGGAGCACGTCGCTCTCCAGGAAGTCACGGACCGCGGCGACGAGCCGGGCCGCCGACGGGACGTCGTGGGGACCGTCGCGGGGACCGTCGCGGGGACCGGAGCCCGGTGGATCCTGCGGCATAAGGAACTCCTTATCCGTTGACTCGGCAACGAATCTTCGATGAGATCCTTACATGACTTTCGCGGTTCCCGACAGTGTGCGGCCGCTCCGCGACGCCGTGCACGCGTTCATGACCGAGCGGGTCGAACCCGCCGAAGCCGTCCTGCACGGGGGCGGGCCCGAAGCCGGCGAGCTCCTGCGCGACCTGCAGGCCGAGGCGAAGAAGGAAGGCCTGTGGGCCCTGGGCCATCCCGCCGGGCTGGGCGGCGGCGGGCTGCCGTTCCTCGACTACGTCTACGTCAACGAGGTCCAGGGACGCAGCGAGTTCGGGCAGCTGGCGCTGGGCACGTTCACCCTGCAGGACTCGCTGATGCTCCACGAGTTCGCCGGCCCCGAGCAGCGCGAGCGGTTCCTGGCGCCACTGGTCCGGGCGGAGATCTGGCCGAGCTTCGCGATGACCGAGCCGGAGGTCTCCAGCAGCGACCCCACCCAGCTGCGGACCTCGGCCGTGCTGGACGGCGACGAGTGGGTGATCAACGGCCACAAGTGGTTCACCACCGGCGCGAACCGGGCCGCCTACACGACCGTCATGTGCCGCACCGAGCCGGACGCCCCACCGCACCTGGCCTTCTCCATGATCCTGGTGCCGACCGACACGCCCGGATACACGATCGTCCGGGACACGCCGGTGCTGGGCCTCGACGGGGGCCACTGCGAGGTCCGCTACGAGAACGTACGGGTCCCCGCCGGCAACCTGCTCGGCCCGCGCGGCCAGGGGTTCGTCATCGCCCAGCGGCGGCTGGGCCCCGGGCGGATCTTCCACTGCATGCGCTGGCTCGGCCAGGCCCAGCGGGCCTTCGACCTGATGTGCCGCCGCCTGCACGACCGCAGCGCCTTCGGCCAGCCGCTGGCGAACAAGCAGCTCATGCGCCAGCACGTGTTCGACTCCTACGCCGAGATCCAGTCGGCCCGGCTGCTGACGTTGCACGCCGCCCACGCCATCGACCGCGGCGAGGACGCGCGGGTGGAGATCGGCGCCATCAAGGTGGTCGGCGCCCGGATGCTGCACAACGTGATCGACCGGGCCGTCCAGGTGTACGGCGCGGCGGGCCTGACCCCCGACACCCCGCTGGACCGGATGTACCGCCACGCCCGTGCCGGTCGCATCTACGACGGCCCGGACGAGGTCCACATCGACTCGGTCGGCCGTCGCATCCTCGGCACGTACGCGGCCGGGGGCGGCTGGGAGTTCGGCCTGCGGTAGGGCGGTGATCGGGTACGGCATGCCGATATGGAGACCGGGGCGGGAGGGGTCGATGGACGGAGCCGGCCGGGAGGCGGTCGTCGCCGGGGCGCTCGGCGAGGGGGCGGCGGTCACGGCGAGTGTACGGCTGCCGGGCGGGGCGTCCAGGGAGACATGGGCGATCGACGCGCTGGACGCCGCCGGCGCCGCTCACGAGCTGATCCTGCGCCTCGACTCCCCGGGCGCCTCGCCGGGCGCGGGAATCGGGCTGGCCGGTGAGGCGGCGCTGATGCGGGCCGCCGCGGCGAGCGGCGTGCCGGTGCCCGCGGTCCTGGCCGCCGGCGAGGCGCACATCCTGATGACCCGGGTGGCCGGGGAGACGATCCCCCGCAAGATCCTCCGGGACGAGGCGTTCGCCGCCACGCGTCCCCGGCTGGCGGCCCAGTGCGGGGAGATCCTGGCCGCGATCCACCGCATGCCCCTGTCCGCGCTCCCCCAGCCGCCCGCCCCGCTCTCCCCTCCCCTTCCGCCGGCCGCCCCGCCTGCCGCGCTCCCTCCACCGCCCGCCTCACCGGTCCAGGCGCCCGCATCCCGTGCCGCGGCGGGGCCGCACGCCGTACCGGACGATCCGCTGGCCACCTGGCGCGACCTGCTGGATCTGACCGGGCAGCCGCATCCGGTCTTCGAGCTGGCCTTGCGCCGCCTGGCCGACTCCCGTCCGCCGGGTGGCCGGACCACCGTCGTGCACGGCGACTTCCGCAACGGCAACCTCATCGTCGGCCCCGACGGCGTCAGAGCGGTGCTCGACTGGGAGCTGGCCCACGCGGGCGATCCCGTGGAGGACCTCGGATGGCTGTGCGTGAAGTCCTGGCGGTTCGGTTCTCCCCTGCCGGTCGGCGGGTTCGGCGGGTACGACGAGCTCCTCGACGCCTACGAGAAGGCCGGCGGGCACCGGGTGGATCCCGGCGCGCTGCGCTGGTGGGAGACCTTCGGCGTGCTCAAGTGGGGGATCATCTGCGTCATGCAGGCCATGCGTCACCTGGACGGCGGCGCCCGGTCCGTCGAGCTGGCCGCGATCGGCCGCCGCGTCTGCGAGACCGAATGGGACCTCCTGCGCCTGCTGTCATGACCCCGCAAGACCTCACCCGCCGTCATGACCCCGCCAGACGGCTCGCCCCGGCATGCTTGTCCGCGGTTCCGCTCCGGCGTTACCGTGCCGCGGTGGATCTCTTCTCGCACTCTTGGACGGCGCTGCGCGCGGCGGTGGCCGAGATCCCGGACGAGGACTTCGAACGGCCGTCCGGCTGCGACGGCTGGCTCGTGCGGGACGTGGTGTGCCACCTGGTCATCGGCGCCCAGGACGTCCTGATCACCCTGGTGACGCCCGCCGAGGCCGAACCGACCGTGGATGCGGTCACCTACTGGAAGCTCGTCGAGACTCCGGCCGCTGAGAACCCGGCCGCCGAGGACCCGCTCGACGCGCTGATCCCCCGGCTGGCCGCCGCGTACGGTGAGCCGCGGCTGCCGAGGTTCCACTTCGACGACGTCGGCTCCGCCGCGGGCCGCGCCGCCCGACTCGCCGATCCGGCCCTCCGCGTCGGCACCCGCGACGAGGTGCTGATCGGCACCGGACGCCGCGCGCCGACCGGCGCGGAGAAGGCCGCGCTGGGCGGTTTCACCGCGAGGCTCCCGCTCGTCCTCGGCTGAGCCGGTTCGCTGCGGGCGATCATCCGGGTACGGCGGGAGCCCGGCTTCCGTCGTAGCCTGAATCCCGCACATGACGGACAGGAGGCGCAGGTGGCCGAGACGACGCTGACCGAGACGAGGGTGGCCGAGGTGATGGCCGAGCTGGCCGGACTCGAAGACCCGAAGATACGCGAGGTGAACGAGAAACACGGCGACGACCACGGTGTGAACCTCGGCAAGCTGCGCGCGCTCGCGAAGCGGCTGAAGACGCAGCAGGACCTCGCGTACCGGCTCTGGGAGACCGACGACACCGCGGCGAGACTGCTGGCGATCCTGATCTGCCGCCCGAAGGCGTTCGAGCGTGACGAGCTGGACGCCATGGTACGCCGGGCACGCGCGCCCAAGGTGCACGACTGGCTCGTGAACTACGTGGTGAAGAAGAGCCCGCACGCCGAAGAGCTGCGCCTGGCCTGGTCCGCCGATCCGGACCCGGCGGTCGCCAGTGCCGGTTGGGCGCTGACCACCGAACGCGTGGCGAAGAAGCCGGAGGGCCTGGACCTGTCAGGGCTGCTCGACGTCATCGAGGCGCGGATGAAGGACGCCCCCGATCGCCTGCAGTGGGCGATGAACCACTGCCTGGCGCAGATCGGGATCGAGCACGCCGAGCACCGCACCCGTGCGATCGACATCGGTGAGCGCCTGGAGGTGCTCAAGGACTATCCGACCTCCCCGGGCTGCACGTCTCCGTTCGCGCCCGTCTGGATCACCGAGATGGTGCGCCGGCAGCACGACACGGCGTGACCCGTGCGGTGACGGACGAGGACGCGGGAACCGGCCGCTGAAGGAACGCCTCCGCGGCCTGTCCGGCGAGCGATCGCCGGACAGGTCACGTTCTCAGGCCTCAGGCCTCAGGAAGGCGGCGGCTACCCCTCAGGGCGGAAGGCGTCCGCGTGGTCGGCGGCCCACTGCGCGAACGAACGCGGTTCGCGACCGGTGATCTCGCGCACCGCGGGTGAGACGCAGAGCGCCTCGGGCGGTGGGTTCCCCTGCCAGGAGGCGAGCAGTTCGATGAGCTCCTCACCGTACCCCGCCTGCCGCCAGCGTTCGCGCGCCTGCTCCTCGGTGAGCTCGACGAAGCGCAGCGGCCGGCCGATCGCCTCGGCGATCGCGGCCAGCCGCCCGCGCTGGCTGAGCACCTGCGGCCCCGTCAGCACATACGTCCTGCCCGCGTGACCGCCGCGTGCGAGCACCGCCGCCGCCACGGCGCCGACGTCCCTCTCGTCCACCACCCCGCCGGGGACGTCGGCGAACGGCTCGCGCACCTCGCCCCTCTCCTTGATGGCGGGCGCCCAGGTCAGCGTGTTGCTCATGAAGTCGACCGGCTGAAGCGCGGTCCATTCGAGATCACCGGCCGCGAAGGCCTTCTCCACCGGGCCCACCTGCCCGTTCCACAGAAGCGTCACCCGCCGCACCCCGGCCTTCCGCGCCGATTCCACGATCTCCGGCCCGGTCTGCAGGGTGGCGTAGTCGTCGCCGCCCACGGTCAGCAGGTGCGCGCCCACCACGCCGTCGAAGGCCGGGCCCAGCGTCCGGGGATCGGTGAGATCACCCCGCACCACCTCCACCTGCTCCGGCAGATCGGCCCGGGCCGGGTCCCTGGTCAGGGCCCGTACCCGCTGCCCGGCACGGAGGAGCTCGCCGACGACATGCCTGCCGACCTTGCCCGTCGCCCCGGTCACCAAAAACGTCATCGGCCCGCCTCTCCCTCTGGGACACCGATCTGTCGGGGACACCGACGCTACGGCCCGCCCCCGCGCCGGGGCATCGGGCATTGGTCCTAGGGCTTGTGCGGACCGGAAGCAGCATCGTCACTTCCCAGGCGGGACGGTGGGCTCGGCGGAACAGCTGACAGGTGCGAAAGGTCACCATGCCCTATACGCTGTCCCAGCTTTACCAACAATCCCGACAAATCCAACAGAAGGAATGTTTCGCCATGAGCTTCCCCCTCCGGCGGCGAATCGCCATCCTGGCCACCACGACGCTGATCGCCACAGGTCTCAGCGTCATCACGGCCGGACCGGCAGCGGCCAGCGGCTGCTCGGCTCCCCCGTGCGGCCGGGTGGAGAACAAGACCAGCACCTACATCAAGGTGCGCTGGAAGAATGACAACAGCGACCCGTGGTCGTATGCCAGCCTGGCCCCCGGCACGGGCATGGGCGGCTATCTGAACAGCCCCAAGCGGGACATCGACGGCTTCTACGCCCCCAAGAACTGCCGCACCGCCTACTCCGTCAGAGCGGGCAGCCAGTACCACGTCTACGGCGGCTGGGTGAAGATCACTTCCTGGGAGACCGCCAAGGTGCTGTCGGTCACCTGCCCGGGCTGAGCAGTTCCAGCGCCGGTTCTGCCCGCCGGTCCGATGGATCGGCGGGCAGGACCTCCGGTGACGCGATCGGAGGTCGCCGGGCCGCGACGATGGACCGCGTAACCGACGCGGACTTCCGCCTCGCCGTCATCAGCGAGCCGAAGACCGATCCGTCCGCCCGTGAGCCGTCCTCCGACGACGCCGGCTTCCAGAGCCCTTCGAACAGAATCAGCTTCCTGCGCCTCGTCGCCGAGGCGCCGCCGTACCGCTGGAACCTCCGGCCGTGCGAGCGGTTCCCCGTGGCGGTACGGCAGTGATCGTCAGACCTCGACCGTCAGCATATGTTGACGCCTTGACGACCGTCAGCATATGCTGACGGCGTGTCCATGAACACCGATCTCGAGCAGGCCGTGCACGGCACCGACCCGGATGCGGCGCTGCGCGCCGTCGCCCGCCTGCGCAGGCTGGTGGAACAGTTGGAGGCCGAGCACGTCGCGGCGGCGCGTCGCGCCGGCTGGTCCTGGCGGGACATCGCCACCCGGCTCGGCGTCACCAAGCAGACCGTTCACCGCAAGTACCACCACGTCCTGGAGGACTGATGTTCCGAGGTGACCACCCCGACCTGAGCCGGACCGTGGGCCGGGCCCTGAGGCTGGCCCGCGACCTCGGGCATCCCCGTACGGGCAGCGAGCACCTGCTGCTCGCCCTCACCGCGGAAGGCACCGGCCTCGCCGTCGACTCCGCCCCGGACGGCACCCCTGCCGCCTCCGCCGCAGGCGCTTCCGGCGTCGCCTCCGTCCTCGCCGTACACGGCGCGACGGAGACCGCGATCCGCGAGGCCGTCCACCGCGCGGCACCCGCCGGGGCCGGTACGGCCGCCGACCGGGACACCCTCGCCGGGCTCGGCATCGACCTCGACCGCCTGCTCGGCGCCTCGGGTGCGAAGGCACTGGACCGCCCGCCCGCACGCGAACCGCTGTTCCCTCTGGGCGCGGCCGAGGCGCGGCGCCGGTCCGCACGGATGCGCCCGCCGCTCGGCCTGGACGCCCAGGCGGCCTACGAGGCGTCGCTGCGACTGGCGCTGTCCCGCCGCGAACGCGACCACCGGCCCGAACACCTCGCCCTCGCGCTCGTCACCCTCGACCCCGGCGTGGCGTGGGTGCTCTCGGCCGCCGGAGTCGACAGGCAGGCGCTCCTCGCCGACCTGGCCGCCGCCTTCCCACCGCCTCGGCGCAACCCGTTCCTGAACCTCGAACGGCGACTGGCACGCCGGACCCGCCACCATGACATCGTGCGGCGCTACCAGCGCACGACAGGACGCACCACCACATCGGCCGCCGCCGTCGCCACCCTCATCGGCGGCTGAGGACTCCCGCCCCCGCAGGACTCGGCCGGCCGGTACGCAGAGTTCGAGAGGCCCGACCAGTCAGGCCCAACTGCGGCACAAGTCACCGGCGTGATCATGACCGCATGCGCGTGAAGAAGATCCGTTGGTGGGCGGCGCTGCTCGCCGCCCTGACCACACCCGTCACCCTGCCCGCCGCGCCCGCCGCGGCGGCGCCGATCACCGTCGACACCGACTTCAACGGCGACGGCTACAACGACCTGGCCGTGGGCAGCCAGTCATATCCCGGGCATGAGGGGACCGGCCACAGCGGCTTGATCACCGTCCTGTACGGCGGGCCGAACGGTCTCACCGGGCGGCACCTCATACGCCCCGAGCCCGACTGCTTCGTCGTGATCTACAACTGCTCCGGGTGGGGCCGGAGCCTGACCGCGGGCGACGCGGACGGCGACGGCAAGATCGACCTGGTCTCCGCGGGCAGCGCCGACCTGCAGATTCACTCCTGGACGGCGGAAGGTGTGACACGCAAGCTCCGGTGGAGCGGCAGGTTCATCCGCGACGCGCTGACAGTGGGCCGCGTCGACCACGCCGATCCACGCCCCGACATCGTGGGAGGGTATGCCGAAGGCTATGGCCAGGTGCTGGGAGGGTGGTACAACGGCGGCTCCTTCGAGACCGCCGGGCTGAGCTCGACGCGCAGGTTGAGGCCCTGGTCCATGACCATCGGCGACATTCACGGGGACGGGCTGTCCGAGGCCATGTGGGTGGGCATCGATGTCACCAACGGCCCTAGCGGTACATATGTGTGGTACTCCGGCAACCTGCGCAACCCATCGGCCGATCCCTGGGTGCTGGGCGGTCCGGAGGGATGCCAGGCCCCCGAGACGAGCAGGCTGGCCTGCCCGAAGAACGACTCCGTGGTGACGCTCGGCGACGTGAACGGCGACGGCTACCGCGATCTGGTGATGGTGACGCCCAGCACCGGCACGCTGAACGTCTGGTACGGCGACAAGTACGGCGGCGGCATGTCCAGGGTCGGCTACAGCGCCCGCGGCCTGACCTGGCTGACCACGCTCTCCACGACGTCCCAGCTGAACCTCGCCACCGGCGACGTCAACGGCGACGGCGCCGCCGAGATCTCCATCGGCGTTCCCCGCGCCACCGTATCGGGCCGGACCGATGCGGGCGCGCTCGTCCTCATCCCGGGCTCCGGCACCGGTCCCGTCCCATCGGCCGCGCAGGTCATCACCCAGGACGGCGTCGCGCCCCCGGACGCCTCCCCCACGGCGGACCCGATCGGTGAGCAGTCGGCCGAGTACGACAACCTGGGCGCGGCCGTCTCGATCATCGACCTCACCGGCGACGGCAAGGGCGAGCTGATCGCGGGTGCTCCGGGCAAGAACGGCAACCGCGGGATGCTCGTGGTCCTGCCCGGCACCGCCACCGGCGTCCCCTCCACCGCCCAGGTCCTGCACGCCCAGGACGCGGGGGCGACCGCCGACAGAGCCCGTTTCGCCGGCACGCTGCTGCACTGAGAGATCGTCCCGTCCGGCGAGGAGAGCCGCGATGGTCCCCCGCCCCGGCCGAGCCGGAGTGGGGGATCGGCCGGCATGAGGTATCAGCGGGAAACTCTATGATCGCGGCTCATGACGCACCCGGATGCCACCGCCGACACTGTGACCATCGCCCTCGGTGTCGACTACGGCCAGGCATATCTCGTCGATGAGTGCGGCCAAGCCATGGTTCCCGATCAACCGGCCGATGACGACCCCGCGCACTCTCTCGGGATCATCAGCGTGGCGGACGGCGTCGCCCTGCTGACCATCGGCACGCACTACGGCAAGGTCCGTTTCGACGTTCAGGTGACGCAGCGCGAACCCGACCCGGATCTCGGCTCGTACGAGGACATCGTGGAGATCAGCTTCGACTCCGAGGCGGGGAGCGTCTCCCTCCGCGAGTGGGGGGACGGCGACGTTCACGCGCTCCCGCCGCTTCCGGCCGGGCCCGGTTGGTACCGCCTGCGATATCACGTCCACGGTCTGGACGAGGGCCACGCCGACTACTACGAGGAGGACGCGCCTGATCGCTATCTCCTGCAGATCTGGTCGGCAGAGGAGTGCGGGCCACGGATCGTCAAGAGCAGGAGCAGGCGGCACCGGTCGTGGACGCAGGCCGGCTGAGGAGGCGTCCCGCCGGTTCCGAACCGGCGCGGGATTCCCGCCGGGCAGCGGTCGGCGGGCTTGTCCGCTGTGACGGACGCCTGTGGCGGTGGTCAGGCGAAGCGCTCGATCGTCACGGGAATCAGCCTCGCGTGCCGCATCGCCGCCGTCAGCTCCCGCAGGAGCGATCCGACCCCGTCATCGGACGAGCCGCCCAGGCATGCGGTCAGGTCGAGGCACCAGGCCGTACCGGGGCCGATCCGGCGGAGATCCCAGGTGAGCGTGTCATGGCCCGCGCGCATACGGGCCGTACCGGCCACGCGGGCCGTCGGATCGGCGCAACCGCCGGCCGGCTCCATCGACCAGAGATCCCGCAGCCGTCGCAGGCGTTCCGCGTCCAGGTCACCGGCGAACAGGACGCGATAGACCCGCCTTTCACGAAACCCCTCGGGAACCCGGGGGGAGCCGAGGAGCAGGGGGGCGGAGTCGTCCAGGGGCAACCGGTCGCGGAAGCGGGCCCGCAACGCCGCCTCACCGGGCAGGTCCTCCCCGCCGATCCGGCGGTAGACGGCTTCGGCGGTGCGGCGGTGAACGGCGAGGACCCGGTCACGTAGCGCCGGGTCGGTGCGCATGTCCCGGCTGAAGGCGGCCGAACTCCACCAGGTGCCGTCCGTCACGCTCCATCCCGCGCTGTCCAGCCCGGTCGCCGTGTGGTCGTCGGCGAGCACGAACTCCTCGACGACGATCCCGTCCACCGGCGCCTCCGGCCCACCGGCCTGTCCCGGCCCCGGCATGACCAGGTAGTAGTCCAGCGGCGACCGTGACCCGTACGGACCGGTGATCGCCGTGTCTGCGGACAGAGGCATGTCAGCGGTCATGCGGCGTGTTCCTCCAAGTGCCTGCCACTCGGGCCCCGAAGCTTGCGAGAACCCACCGGTGACGATTCCGTGGCCGGTGCTGTGACGGCCGGTGCTGTGACGCCGAGATCGAACGATACGGTGCGGACGCCGGTCATGAACGGCGATCATACGATCACAGGCCGGCAGAGCGGACCCTCCGCGTCACGGCCCTGGTCCTCGCGGCACGACCCGATGTGATCGTCAATGCCGCCTACCGGCAGTCCGACTGGGCGACCACGGCCGAGGGCGGCATGCACCTCGCACTCGGCGCCGCGGCGGCAGGAGCCCGGCTCGTCCGTGTCTCCAGCGACGCGGTCTTCTCCGGTACGGCCTCCCGTTACGACGAGACGCACCTCCCGGACCCCACGACCCCGTACGGCGCCGCCAAGCCCGCCGCCGAGACCGCGATCAAGGGCATCGCCCCGGCCGCCGCCCTCCTGGAGCTGGCCGCCTCATCCTGTGCCGGGATCCACCACCTCGCCGGCACCGATGCCGTCAGCCGTCACGAACTCGGCGTGCTGATCGCGCGCCGGGACGGTCTCGACCCGGCCACCCTCCCCACCGGGCTCCGCGCCGACACCGGCCCGCCCGGCCCCCTCGACGTGCGCCTGGACGGCACCGCCACCCGAGCACGGTTGACCACCCGTCTCGGGGCGCACGCGAGTTCCTCCATGTGCCGCGGCGGTGGTCGCCTCCGGATCGCGCCGGATGAGTGCGACGGCCATCGGAACGAGCATTGCCCTGCTCTTCCCTTTCCGCCCGGGATGGAGGACAACCATAGAATGACGACGGCACGCATCGGACCGCCCCCCGTGTCCGCGGCCGCCCGGCGGCCGGAACTGGACGCGATCCGCGCCCTGGTGGTGGTCGGATTGATCTTCTTCCACTCCGCCCTCGTGTTCGACGCCCGCGACGACTTCTACGTGAAGAATCCCGAGACCACCGAGGCGACCATGGTCCTGGCCGGTCTCGCGGTGGTGTGGGCGATGCCGATCCTCTTCCTCATCGCCGGGCTGGGCTCGTGGCACTCGCTGCGCCGCCGCGGCCCCGGCGGATTCACCATGGAACGACTACGGCGGCTCGGCGTGCCGCTGGTGTTCGCGACCCTGACGATCATTCCGGTGCCGCAGTGGCTCAGGCTGCGGGCCGATCCCGCCTACCACGAGTCGTACCTGCACTTCCTTCCGCGATTCTTCGCGGTACGGCTGGAGCCCGCCGAGTTCCCCTTCGTTCTGCAGGGTGAGCACTTCGAGACCGGACACCTGTGGTTCGTGGTGCTACTGCTGGCCTTCTCGCTCCTGATCGCACCGCTGGTCCGTCTGCTTCCCCGCGACGGCGGACATAGACTCCTGAACCGCCTGGCCATGACGGCGGAACGGCGCGGCGCCATCCTGCTGCCGGCCATTCCGATCGCGGCGATCAGCGCGCTGCTGGGGCTTGAGGAGTCCTACGCCGGATGGAGCCGCTGGGCGTATCTGCTGTTCTTCCTGTACGGGTTCGTGCTCGCCGCCGACGAGAGGTTCCGGACGGCGATGCGGCGGGACGCGGTACCGGCGGCCATCACGGGCCTGCTCCTGTTCCTGACGGGAATGCCCGCTTTCCTGGTCACGGCGGCGTCTCCCGGCGGTGACCCCTTCACCGACATGACCCCGCTGGCGATCGGTGCCCGGACGCTGTACGGCGCGGCGGGCTGGTGCTGTGTGGTCGCGATCATGGGCCTCCTCGACCGAGGCAGGAAGCCGGCCTCCCCTCAGATCTCCCCGGAGAGCGACACACCGACGGGGAAGGAGGCACCACCCGACAGCCGCACCCTGCGGATGTACAAGTATCTGGCCGCCGCCGTACTGCCCGTCTACATCCTGCACCAGCCGATCGTCGTCGCGGTCGCCTACGGTGTGGTGCGCTGGGAGGCACCGATGGCGGTCAAGTACGGAGTGATCGTCACAGCCTCGCTCGTGCTGACTCTGATCGCATACGACCTGCTGGTACGGCGCACACGGGTGACCAGGTTCCTGTTCGGGATGCGCGGATAGAGCAGGAAGAGACCCCCGGAAACG
>NZ_BOOK01000039.1 GCF_016863195.1 Paraplanobispora takensis
CTCCACCATCCGGGCCAGCAGGGTGCGCTGGGGAGGCATGCGGGGACCCTGACAAGATCGCCGGATCCGCCCAGTCGAATTACGAGCCATCGCCTGGGGAGGGATCTACGGCGTGACCTGGTCGGCGGGCGGCCGCGTCAGGGTGACCCGCGTTCCCCACCCGCTGAGTCGGATGTCGCTGGTGGTCTTCACCGTCCCGAGGAGCTTGTTCTGCTTCCGCCAGGTGGAGACGAGCCGGCGGGGGAGCCGGTCGCGGCCGATCCACAGCGTCCAGCGCACCTCCATCGCGGCGTCGTCCTCGGTCGGGTCCCTGTCGTCGAAGGAGGACCGGTAGGACGGCGACACCCGATAGAGGGTGGCGCCGGTGAGGGCGCCCTTGTAGACGGTCGTCGAGTCAGCGCCGGGGGACGTGCTGGAGGCGGTGGTGAGCAGGGTGTTCAGCGTGGCGGGTTCCAGCATGTAGATCGGGGACGTGAAGGGGGAGGGCACGGCGCTTGATGTGACCCTCAGCCATTTCTTCCCCTTGGGGAGAATGTCGTCGGCGAGGCCGCCCCTTCCATATCTCGTTGAGCCTACGGCGAGAATGCGCCCGGGTTTGGTGTCCTTTCCCAGGGGATCGGATTTGATGAGAATGTCGTGGCCGGCGGGACCGGAACGGTTGAACCCGACGACGCCGTTCTTCTTCGCCGAAGAGGAGTGATAGTCGTCGGAGGACGACTCGGTCTTCTCTGTGATCTTCACGCCGCGCCCGGGGACGAACTGCTTCTTCAGCGCCGTCACCGGTCCGGGGGGAGCCGTCTGCGCGTGGGAAGGCGAGACCAGCGCCGGAACGGCCAGGGCCACGGCCGTGACCGCGGCCGTCGCCGCTCCGGAGGCGAAGCGATTCATGTGATTCTCCCGAGTCGTTCTCCCCGGTTCGCGTGGGAGGACCCTGGAGATCTTCGCAATCGGATGTAACGATCATGTATCCGGACCGGCCGGGTGCCAGGTGGTGACTCCTCCGGTCGCGGCGATCCGTGTCTTCGCGTGCGGGCGGGGCGAGGTGTGGAGGGGCGGGCGACCGGTGGCGCCCCGGGGGGCCTGGCCGGTTACGCTGCGGGCAGCCGCAATGCCGTGAATGTGGCGCAGACGAGGAGGTCTGTAGATGGATGCCGTGTCGAGAATCCGCGTCGTCATCGCCAAGCCCGGGCTGGACGGGCACGACCGGGGTGTGAAGATCGTGGCGAGGGCGCTGCGGGACGCCGGGATGGAGGTCGTCTACACCGGCCTGCACCAGACGCCCGAGCAGATCGTGCGCACCGCCATCCAGGAGGACGCCGCCGCGATCGGCCTGTCGATCCTGTCGGGGGCGCACATGACGCTCTTCGCGAAGGTGATCGAGCTGCTGAAGGAGCAGGACGCGAGCGACATCGTGGTGTTCGGCGGGGGGATCATCCCGGAGGACGACATGCCGGAGCTGGAGCGGATGGGCGTCGCCCGCGTCTTCACGCCGGGGGCCACCACCCAGGAGATCGTCGAGTGGGTTCGCAGCGCCGTTCCCGCCCGCGTCTGAGCGTGACCCGGCCCCGGTGGCCTCCCCGGGCCGCCAGGGCGGCTAGGCTTCATTGGCGCGAAAATCGCCAGGCTCCCGCCGAGGCCGTGGAGCCGGCCCGCCGACATCTGTACACAAGCCGGACAAGCAAGGACGGACCCTCGTGGACCTGTTCGAACATCAGGCGAAGGAGCTCTTCGCGGAGTACGGCATCCCGGTGCCGCGCGGCATCGTCGCGCACACCGTGGAGGAGGCACGCGCGGCAGCCGAGGAGCTGACCGGCCGTGTCGTCGTCAAGGCCCAGGTCAAGACCGGTGGCCGCGGCAAGGCGGGCGGCGTGAAGGTCGCCGACGACGCCGCCGACGCGGAGCGCAAGGCCACCGACATCCTCGGCATGGACATCAAGGGCCACACGGTCCACAAGGTCCTGATCGAGGAGGCGAGCAACATCGCGGAGGAGTACTACTTCTCCTTCCTGCTCGACCGCGCCAACCGCACCTTCCTCGCGATCTGCTCCGCCGCGGGCGGCATGGACATCGAAGAGGTCGCGCACAGCACCCCGGAGAAGGTCGCGAAGGTCCCGGTCTCCCCGATCGAGGGCGTGGACCGCGCGAAGGCCCGTGAGATCGCCGAGGCCGGCGGCCTGCCGGAGCGGTCGCTGGACGGCGCCGCCGAGCTCATCGAGAAGCTCTGGGCCGCCTTCGTCGACGAGGACGCCACCCTGGTCGAGGTCAACCCGATGATCCTGTCCGCCGACGGCCAGGTGAAGGCCCTCGACGGCAAGGTCACCCTCGACGACAACGCCGCCTTCCGTCAGCCCGAGCACGAGGCCTACGCCGACAAGGCCGCGGAGGACCCGCTGGAGGCCGCGGCCAAGGCCAAGGACCTCAACTACGTCAAGCTCGAGGGCAGCGTCGGGATCATCGGCAACGGCGCGGGTCTGGTCATGTCCACCCTCGACGTCGTCGCCTACGCGGGCGAGGCCTTCCCCGGCCAGCCCAAGCCCGCCAACTTCCTCGACATCGGCGGCGGCGCCTCGGCCGAGGTGATGGCGGCCGGCCTGGAGATCATCATCTCCGACCCCTCCGTCAAGTCGATCTTCGTCAACGTCTTCGGCGGCATCACCGCCTGTGACGCGGTGGCCAACGGCATCGTCTCCGCTTTCCAGCTCCTGGAGAGCCGCGGCGAGGCGGTCACCCGCCCGCTCGTCGTCCGGCTGGACGGCAACAACGCCCTCCTCGGGCGGCAGATCCTGGCCGACGCCAAGCTTTCCGGCGTCGAGCTGGTCGACACGATGGACGACGCGGCCAAGCGTGCCGCCGAGCTCGCTGCGGTAGGTGCGTAATGGCTATCTGGCTGACCGAGAACAGCAAGATCATTGTTCAGGGCATGACCGGCGGGGAGGGCACCAAGCACACCCGGCGCATGCTGGCCTCCGGCGCCAAGGTGGTCGGCGGCGTCAACGCCCGCAAGGCCGGCACCACCCACGAGGGCCTGCCGGTCTTCGCCACCGTGGCCGAGGCCGTCGAGGCCACCGGCGCCGATGTCTCGGTGGTGTTCGTGCCGCCGGCCTTCACCAAGGACGCGGTCAAAGAGGCCATCGATGCGGCCATCCCGCTGTGCGTGGTGATCACCGAGGGTGTGCCGGTGCACGACAGCACCGAGTTCTGGGCCTATGCGACGGCCAAGGGCAACGTCACCCGGATCATCGGGCCCAACTGCCCGGGCATCGCCTCGCCGGGCGCCTCCAACGCCGGCATCATCCCGGCCGACATCACCACCGCCGGCCGCATCGGGCTGGTGTCCAAGTCCGGCACGCTGACCTACCAGCTGATGTATGAGCTGCGTGACTTCGGCTTCTCCACGGCGGTGGGCATCGGCGGGGATCCGGTGATCGGCACCACGCACATCGATGCGCTGGCGGCCTTCCAGGATGACCCGGGCACGGATGCGATCGTGATGATCGGGGAGATCGGCGGGGACGCCGAGGAGCGGGCCGCGGCCTATATCGAGCAGCATGTGACCAAGCCGGTGGTGGCCTATGTGGCCGGGTTTACCGCGCCGGAGGGCAAGACGATGGGGCATGCGGGGGCGATCGTGTCGGGTTCGGCCGGCACCGCGCAGGCCAAGAAGGAGGCGCTGGAGAAGGTGGGGGTGCGGGTGGGCAAGACGCCCAGCGAGACCGCCCGCCTCATGCGCGAGATCATGAAGTCCCGCTGAGATCGTGGGAAGGGCGCCCGGTGTTCGCCGGGCGCCCTTCGCGCCTCCCGGTACGGGACTCGCGACACGCGGGTTCGATGAGAGCGCGTCCGCATCCAAGATCCTGAGACCATCGACTATTGTGACGGCCTTTCTCGACCAGCTCCGGACGGCTCCTCGGACCGTTCTCAGCCGCATCCCCCTGCCCGGCGTCACGGGTGACGACGACGTCCGCCGCCCGCTTCCCGTCTCCGGGATGCTCGCCGCGGTCTGGACGCTCGGCGTCGGACTGGCGGTGCTCACCACGCTCACCCTGATCGGCTGGATCGCCGCGCCCCGCGGGGCGGTCGGTCCCGGGCTGTCCGGGGTGTTCCGTACGGCGGCGCAGCTGTGGCTGGCGGCTCACCACGCGGGGTTCGCGATCCCCGGCGGGTCGGTGGGGCTCATCCCGCTCGGGCTCATGGTCCTGCCGGCCTTCCTGCTCTACCGGGCCGGGATCTGGATGGCCCGCGACGCCGACCTGCGGCTGCGGATGCCCGCCCGGCTGCCCAAGAACAGCCCCAAGGACGAGGCCAACGCCCGGCGCAGGGCCCAGCTCGTCCTGATCGGGCAGGCGGGCGTCTCGCTGGCGGCGCCGTACGCCCTGCTGGCCGGGGGGATCGCGCTGGTGGCCCGCAACGAGATCACCCAGCCGTTCCTCGGCGACGTGCTCGTCAGCCACCTGGCGCTGGCCTTCCTCGCCGGCGCGCTGGCCACCGTCAGGGCGATCGGGCCGTGGCGGGCGATGTTGCGCCTGCTGCCCGAGCGGGTGCGCTCGGTCGTGGTCGGTACGGCCGCCGCGGTGGGGATCATGCTGGCGGCCGGCGCCCTGCTGGTCCTCGGCTCCATCGTGGTGAACTTCGGCCAGATCAGGCAGCTGACCGAGGTCCTGTCGCCGGGGATCGTCGGCGGCGGCCTGCTCCTGCTGGTGCAGGGGCTCTATCTGCTCAACACGTTCATCTGGGGGATGTCCTACATCGTGGGACCGGGTTTCGCCGTGGGCACCGGCACGCTGATCGCCCCGACCGGCGTGCAGCTGGGCGGTGTGCCCAGCCTGCCCATCCTGGGCGCGCTGCCGGAGGCCGGGTCCACCTCGCCCTGGGTCATGACGGTGATCGCGGTCCCGTTCGTGGCCGGGGCGGTGGGCGGCGTCCTGCTCGTCCGGGTCGCCCCCTCGCCCTCCTACGAGGGCGCACCGCTGTGGGGGTTCGCCTGCGGGGCGACGACCGGACTGGTGGCCGGGCTGCTGGCGGCCCTGTCCGGAGGCTCGCTGGGCGGGACCAGACTCGCCGCGATGGGCCCGGCGGGCTGGGAGGTCATGCTCTCGGTGACGCTGGAGGTCGGCGTCGCCGCCGGGATCTCGGCGGGGCTGGCCAACTGGTGGCTGATCTTCCGGGGACAGAACGTCGCCGTGCTCAGGGCCGCCGCCAAGGTCGGTACGGCCACGGCCCCGGTCCGCAAGGCCGGCGCCAAGCTCGTCAAGGCCGCCGGATCGGTGGCGAGCAAGGCGGGGTTCGCCGAGGCCGACCAGCCCCACGTGCTGCCCGGCCACTGGATGGACGCCACCGAGTGCGACACCCAGCCCATACCGGTCATCCGCGACGACTGGGAGGACGAGCACGCCTCGGCCGCGGAGCAGGGCCCGCCGAAGCTGCGGGACCGCGAGCCGCCCCACCCGCCGCGGCGCGACATCGTCGACGAGACCGACGACAAGGGCGGCCATGTGATCTATCTGGACCCCTACGCCTGGGACCGCGACTGACCGCCGGCCCCGCCCGGACGACGGGCGGGGCCGGCGGTGCGGAGATCAGGGCGGGAACGGGAACTGCAGCTCGCCGGGCTGGAGGAAGGAGAACCTCTTCTCCATGGCCCGCTCAAGCTGGTCCACGCACTCGTTCTGGGCCGTGACGGTGCCGGCGCCGATCTTGCACTCGGCGTAGGCCGCCAGCTCGTCGCTGAAGTAGAACTGCATCGCGGTGACCCCGATCGCGACCAGGAGCGCCAGCGACGAGATGACGATGCCCACGACGGCCGTGGTGGCGGGCTTGGCCACGGACCTGAGCGCGGGGACGGCGCGGATCGAGACGACGAGCGCGAAGATCGCCATGAACAGCCCCGCGACGGGGAGCATGAGCGTCAGCACGATCGCCGCGAACGCCATCCACAGCGCCCGTCGTCCCGCGCCCTCCGCGGGCCGTAGCTGGACGGGTGTCGTCACCTGCAGGACCTCCTTGCGTCACGTGAGCGGCCAGGCCGATACCCTTGCAGCGGCGTGAGTCCCCTCTTCGAATGGAGTGCGTCGGTGTCATCCCAGGCCGCTCGGCTTGTGGTTCTCGTGTCCGGCTCTGGAACAAACCTACAGGCCCTGCTGGACGCCGTGGCAGATGAGGGTTATGGTGCGCGGATCGTGGCGGTGGGCGCCGATCGCGACGGCATCGAAGGGCTGGACCGCGCGGAACGCGCCGGAGTGCCCACCTTCGTCGAGCGCGTCCCCGACCATCCGGCCCGCGAGGCGTGGGACCTGGCGATCGCGGACAGGATCGCCGAGTACAAACCCGATCTCGTGGTCTGCGCGGGGTTCATGAAGATCCTCGGTGAGCCCACGCTCTCCGCCTTCCCCGTGCTCAACACCCATCCCGCTCTGCTGCCGTCCTTCCCCGGAGCGCACGGTGTACGCGACGCGCTCGCCCACGGCGTGCGGGTCACCGGCTGCACCGTGATGCTCGCCGACGCCGGGGTCGACACCGGGCCGATCATCGCCCAGGAGGCCGTGCGCGTCTACGACGGCGACGACGAGCACACGCTGCACGAGCGCATCAAGGCCGTCGAGCGGGGCCTGCTCGTCGAGACCGTCGGCCGGATGGCCCGCGAGGGCTGGACCGTGACCGGCAGGACCGCCCGCTTCGGGCGGCCCCGTGACGTCGGGCGCGCCGGCTAGCCGGCGACCCGCGACCCCCCGGGCGCGCCGGTCCCCCGGAACGCCCGGCGAACTCGGACGACCCGGCGCATGAGCCGGGCGACCCGGACCACCGGAGACAACAGGAGGACCAGGAAGTGACCCGCATCGCCATCCGGCGCGCGTTGATCGCGGTATACGACAAGAGCGGCCTGGAGGAGCTGGCACGCGGGCTCGACGCCGCGGGGGTGGAGATCGTCTCCACCGGCGGCACCGCCGCGAAGATCGCCTCCTTCGGCGTCCCGGTCACCCCGGTCGAGGCGCTGACCGGCTTTCCCGAGTGCCTCGACGGCCGGGTGAAGACCCTGCACCCGCGGGTGCACGCGGGCCTGCTGGCCGACAGCGGCAACCCCGCCCACGTCGCGCAGCTGGAAGAGCTGGAGATCGACCCGTTCGAACTGGTCGTGGTCAACCTCTACCCGTTCCAGCAGACCGTCGCCTCCGGCGCCTCCGACGCCGAGTGCGTGGAGCAGATCGACATCGGCGGCCCGGCGATGATCCGCGCCGCCGCCAAGAACCACGGCACCGCCGCGGTCGTCGTGGACCCCGCCAAGTACGGCGAGGTGCTCGCCGCGGTCGGCGCCGGCGGCTTCACCTCCACCGAGCGCCGCCGTCTGGCCGCCGCCGCCTACGCCCACACCGCCGCCTACGACACCGCCGTGGCCTCCTGGTTCGCCAACGTCTACGCCGCCGAGGGCGAGGAGTGGCCGGCCTTCATGGGCGCCTCCTGGGAGCTGGCCTCGTCCCTGCGCTACGGCGAGAACCCGCACCAGCGCGCCGCGCTGTACAGCGCGGGCACCGGCGGCCTGGCGGGCGCCGAGCAGCTGCACGGCAAGGAGATGTCCTACAACAACTACCTCGACGCCGACGCCGCCTGGCGGGCCGCCTGGGACTTCGCCGAGCCCGCCGTGGCGATCATCAAGCACCAGAACCCGTGCGGCATCGCGATCGGCGCCGACGTGGCCGAGGCGCACCGCAAGGCGCACGCCTGCGACCCGGTCTCGGCCTACGGCGGCGTGATCGCGGTCAACGGCGAGGTGACCGAGGAGCTGGCCCGGCAGATCGCCGAGGTGTTCACCGAGGTCGTGGTGGCCACCGGGTTCAGCGACGAGGCGCTGGCCGTACTGACCGGGAAGAAGAACATCCGGCTGCTGGTCTGCCCGCAGGGTCCGGCCAACCCGGCCGAGTTCCGCCGGATCGACGGCGGTCTGCTGGTGCAGACGGCCGACCGGGTGGACGCGCCCGGCGACGCCTCCGAGACCTGGGAGCTCAAGGCCGGGCCCGCGGCCTCCCCGGAGGTCCTCGCCGACCTGGCCTTCGCCTGGAAGGCCTGCCGCTCGGTGAAGTCCAACGCCATCCTGCTCGCCTCGGACGGCGCGAGCGTCGGCGTGGGCATGGGCCAGGTCAACCGGGTCGACTCGGCCCAGCTCGCGGTCACCCGCGCGGGTGAGCGCGCCAAGGGGTCGGTGGCGGCCTCCGACGCGTTCTTCCCGTTCGCCGACGGCCCCGCCATCCTCATCGAGGCCGGGGTGAAGGCGATCGTGGAGCCCGGCGGCTCGATCAGGGACGACGAGGTGATCGCCGCGGCCGAGGCCGCCGGGATCACGCTCTACTTCACCGGCACCCGCCACTTCTTCCACTAGAGAGCCCGGTTCCGCTGGAGAGCCCGGTTCCAGGGGAGATTTCCGGAAGAAGGCCCGGCGGAGGTTCCGAAAAGATCTCCGGGGGAAGGGGTCCCGCCCGAGGGGCGTGATCCCTCCCCGGCCGTGGCGGTCCCGGTGGCGAGGCGCGTAAGCCGCCGGGCCCGCCACGGTCACAGACGGCGGTCACAGACGGTGGTCACAGACGGTGGTCACAGACGGCGGTCACCGCATCCGGGCGCCGTGCCGGGGCGCTGAGACCCGTCACGGCCGTCGGCGCCGTCTCCGCGATGCGGCCGTCCCCGTGATGCGTGGGGACTCGTGAGGCGTGGGGACTCGCCCATATTTCCCCGACGAACTTGCCGGAAGACCTACACCCCGGGCGCGGGCCGCCGATACTTCTGGTGTCGCTCCCGTCCAGTCCCTCTCCGGCCACAACGCTGAGGCGTGTGGGATAGGTGACAAGAGAGTGGCGAAATAAGCAGGTTGCTTTGGGTTTAACCAGACTTTTGCCGTGGTTAGCCTGAAGCGTTCCTTCCCTAGGCCCGCTGGAGATCTCCCATGCCGATGCTCGACTTCATCCTGCCCGCCCTCGTGATGATCGGCGGGTTCTGGAAGACCCCGGTCGCCCTCGTGGTGATCGCGCTCGGCTCGGCCTACCTGAGCGGCAAGGCCGTGGAGATCATCCCCTTCACCCGCAGGATCATCGAGCGCCGGGAGGCCCGGGAGGCCGAGCGCGGCTGATCCCCGCCCTCCGGCCGTCTCATGAGGGTGCCGGGAGCCCGCTCCCGGCCGGTCCCATGAGAAGGTTGGCCCTATGAGCGCGCAGATTCTGGACGGCAAGGCCACCGCAGCGAAGATCAAGGCAGACCTCACGGCGCGGGTGGCCGCGCTGAAGGAGCGGGGGATCACCCCGGGGCTCGGGACGGTCCTGGTGGGCGACGATCCCGGCAGCCAGATCTATGTCGCGGGCAAGCACCGTGACTGCGCGGAGGTCGGCATCGCCTCCATCCGCAAGGACCTTCCGGCCAACGCCACCCAGGCGGAGCTCGACGAGGTCATCGACGAGCTGAACGCCTCGCCGGAGTGCACCGGCTACATCGTGCAGCTTCCCCTGCCCCGGCACCTGGACACCCAGGCGGTCCTGGAGCGCATGGACCCCGCCAAGGACGCCGACGGCCTGCACCCGGTCAACCTGGGGCGCCTGGTCCACATGGTCGACGCCCCGCTGCCCTGCACCCCGCACGGCATCGTGCTGCTCCTGCAGGAGTACGGTGTGCCGATCAAGGGCGCCGAGGTCGCCGTGGTCGGCCGCGGCATCACCGTGGGCCGCTCGCTCGGCCTGCTGCTGACCCGCCGCACCGAGAACGCCACCGTGACCCTCTGCCACACCGGCACCCAGGACCTGGCGGCCCACACCCGGCGCGCCGACATCGTGGTCGCCGCCGCGGGCGTCCCGCACCTGATCACGGCGGACATGGTCAAGCCCGGCGCGGCCGTGCTCGACGTCGGCGTCTCCCGGGTCGACGGCAAGATCGCCGGTGACGTCGCCCCCGACGTCAGGGACGTCGCGGGCTTCTTCTCGCCCAACCCCGGCGGCGTGGGCCCGATGACCCGGGCCCTGCTGCTGGCGAACGTGGTCGAAGCAGCGGAGAAGGCCGCCGGCAGGGCCTGACTCAGGACGCCCGGCGGCTGCCGACCGTGGTCGTGGCCGGTGACGACTCCGGGGTACCGGTCGCGCGCTGCGACGGCACCACCGGGGTCGGCCTGACCAGGCCCAGGGCGACGACCTCGTTGGCCAGTCTGGTGCGCCGGTTGGTGCCCTCCGGGATCCGGAACTTCTGATAGAGCCGCAGCAGATGCTGCTTGACCGCGGCCTCGGTCACCACCAGGTCGTCGGCTATCTCGCGCGCGGTGGCCGGCGCGACGAACGCCTCGTCCGACAGCGCGGGACGGCACAGCGACGTCAGGACGTCGACCTCCCGTCTGGTCAGCTCCGGTGCCGCGGCGCGGCGGAGCTCGACCTCGGGGGCGAAGTCCTCGCGGGGGACGCCGCCGATCCTGCCGCGAGCGGCACCGAAGGAGACGACGTCGCCGTCGTCAAGGACCCTCCGGGCGATCGGCCTGCCGTTCACCCGCGTGCCGTTGCGGGACAGGCCCAGATCAACGACGTACAGGTAGGGTCCGCGCCTGACGAATTCCGCGTGCAGCCGGGACACACTCGGATCGGTGAGCCGGATGTCCACTCCCCGGCCTCGCCCGATCGTTGTGATCTCGGGGCGCAACGGGACCACCTCACCGGTGTCCTCGATGCGTATGAACGGCCCCTCCACGGCAGTTCCTCCCCAGGTAGCCCGCCGTAACTATTACTACAGCTCCGGCTTACCCAAACGAGGGGATGCGGAATCGCCTTTGCCAGAAGCAGAATCCTTCGTGAAATTGGTCTGGACCTCTCGGGGAGGTTTCCGCTGCTCACGGGTAGACTTCGGGCGAAGATAAGCGGAGGAAACACTCATGGCGGACAAGCCCACCAAAGGCCTCGCCGATGTCGTGGCCGCGTCCACAGCGCTCAGCGACATCGACGGTCAGGCCGGTCGCCTCTTCTATCGTGGGTACGACATCCACGACCTGGCCGGCCGCACCACCTTCGAAGAGACCGCTCACCTGCTGCAGTGCGGCAAACTCCCGAACCGGGAGCAGCTGAACGCCTACGGGGCTGAGCTCGTCCGGGGCCGCACCCTCGGCGCCCTCGTCGAGGCGAACATCCCCGAGATCGCGGAGAAGCAGGCGCCCATGGAGGCGCTGCGCACGCTGGTCTCCCTGGCCGCGGCCGACGATCCCGACAAGGACTCCAACAGCCCCGAGGCGAACCTGCGCAAGGCCGCCAGGCTGACCGCGCAGCAGCCGCTCCTCGTGGCCCGCTACCACGGGGCCAGGACCGGGACCACGGTGCCCGACCCCGATCCCGAGCTGAGCATCGCGGCCAACTTCCTTCTGCAGATCACCGGCCGCCCCGCGGACTCCCGCGCCGTCGGGATCTTCGACGCCTGCCTGGTCCTGCACGCCGACCACACGATGAACGCCTCGACGTTCGCCGCCCGCGTCTGCGCCGCGACCCTGTCGGACATGCACTCGGCCGTCGTCGCCGCGATCGGCACGCTGAAGGGCCCGCTCCACGGCGGCGCCAACGAGCAGGTCATGCGCACCCTGGAGTCGCTCGACCCGAGCGGCGTGGCCCAGGCCGTACGGGACAAGCTCGCCGCCGGTGAGAAGATCATGGGCTTCGGGCACCGGGTCTACAAGACCGAGGACCCCCGCGCCACGCACCTGCGCCGGATGTCGCAGGAACTCGCGGAGGCCTCGGGCGACGACACCTATTACCGGATGTCCAAGGAGATGGAGGAGGTCGTCTTCGAGACGAAGGGCCTCTATCCCAACGTGGACTTCTACGCCGCGACGGTCTACCACTACCTCGGCATCCCGACCGACCTGTTCACGCCGGTGTTCTCGGTCAGCCGCATGTCGGGATGGACCGCGCACGTCATCGAGCAGCACGCCGACAACCGCCTGATCCGCCCGGACAGCGAGTACATCGGCGAACGCGACCAGAAGTGGAAGTCGATCGACGAGCGGTGAGCACGATTGAAGAGCGCTGGGGACCGTACCCGCTGATCCTGGTGGGTGCGGTCCTCGCCGTGGCGTACGCGGCACTCGTGGACCCCTACTGGGGTGGTTTCGCGCTCGGCGCCGTCATCGCGCTGGGCGCCGTCGTACGGCTGGCCGGGGGTGGGCGGCTGGCCGTGCGGAAGAAGGCGACAGACGTCGTCACACTCGGTGTTCTCGGCCTGGCGCTCATGGCGGGCGCCCTCGTCCTCGAATACTCGGAGCTCATGCCGTTCTGAGCACCGTACCGCCATGAGTCGGATGACCGGGTGGCCCGCGAACCGCGGGCGCCCGTCCGATAGCCTCAACGGTCAGTGAGCCTCAAAAGGACTGTCTGGCCAGTGTTCGTTCAGAAGGGGAACCACACGCATGCCCAAGATCAAGGTAGAGGGTCCCGTCGTCGAGCTTGACGGCGACGAGATGACCCGGATCATCTGGCAGTTCATCAAGGACCAGCTGATCCTTCCCTACCTCGACGTCGACCTGAAGTACTACGACCTCGGCATCGAGCACCGCGACGCCACCGACGACCAGGTGACGATCGACGCGGCCAACGCGATCAAGCAGTACGGCGTCGGCGTCAAGTGCGCCACCATCACTCCGGACGAGGCGCGTGTCGAGGAGTTCGGCCTCAAGAAGATGTGGAAGTCCCCGAACGGGACCATCCGTAACATCCTCGGCGGCGTCATCTTCCGCGAGCCGATCATCATGTCCAACGTGCCGCGGCTCGTGCCCGGCTGGACCAAGCCGATCGTCGTCGGCCGCCACGCCTTCGGCGACCAGTACCGCGCCACCGACCTGAAGGTGCCGGGCGAGGGCACGCTGACCCTCACCTTCGCCCCGAAGGACGGCTCGGAGCCGATCGAGCTGGACGTCTACGACTTCCCGGGCGGCGGCGTCGCCATGGCGATGTACAACCTGGACGAGTCCATCCGCGACTTCGCCCGCGCCTCCATGCGGTACGGCCTGGCCCGCAACTACCCGGTCTACCTCTCCACGAAGAACACGATCCTGAAGGCCTACGACGGCCGCTTCAAGGACATCTTCGCCGAGGTCTACGAGACCGAGTTCAAGAAGGACTTCGAGGACGCCGGCATCTCCTACGAGCACCGCCTGATCGACGACATGGTCGCCGCGGCGCTCAAGTGGGAGGGCGGCTACGTCTGGGCCTGCAAGAACTACGACGGCGACGTCCAGTCCGACACCGTCGCGCAGGGCTTCGGCTCGCTGGGCCTGATGACCTCCGTCCTGATGACCCCCGACGGCCGCACCGTCGAGGCCGAGGCCGCCCACGGCACGGTGACCCGTCACTACCGTGAGCACCAGAAGGGCAACCCCACCTCCACCAACCCGATCGCCTCGATCTTCGCGTGGACCCGGGGCCTGCAGCACCGCGGCAAGCTCGACAACACCCCCGCGGTGATCGACTTCGCCGAGAAGCTGGAGCAGGTCTGCATCGAGACCGTCGAGGGCGGTCAGATGACCAAGGACCTCGCCCTGCTCGTCGGCGGCGACGCCAAGTGGCTGACCACCCAGGACTTCCTGGCGGCCCTGGACGAGAACCTCAAGAAGAAGATGGCCTGACCGCCGCCTTCGAAGGGCCGCTCCACGAGGGGCGGCCCTTCGCTTTTCCCACCCGGCGTCCCCGCTTGCCCGCGGGGCTTGCCGCGGTCATCGCGCGGTGAGGGCGCCCAGGGCGATCCGGTCGGCCGCGGGCAGGTCCGGCAGGCGGCGGTACTGCCCGCTGACCGCGTGGATCCGGTACAGGCCGGCGGTGTCCCCGCCGGTCAGCGCGATGACGACCTCCCGGGTGTTCAGCCAGCCGACGACCTCGCCGGTGACGCCCGAGCCGGACGAGGGCAGCGGCAGGCGCTTGAAGACCCGCCGCGCGGTGGCGTCGACGATGTGGAGGACGCCCTCGCCCCCGGTGTCCCCCTGCGCGACGGCGGCGGCGTACCGGCCGCTGGGGGAGTCCTTCCAGGCGGGATAGCGGGTGCGGAGCCAGTCGGCGGCCTCCTCCGCGGGCGTCCGGTCACCCGGGGCCGGGCGGCTGGCCGACCCGGTGGCGAAGTCGGTCCGCAGCCGGCCGGTGGCCAGGTCCACGGTGAAGCGGCGGCCGTCCCCGGAGACGCTGACGGACGGGCCGCGCTCGACGTCGGCGGGGGTGAGCGCGGGTGACAGGTACCTCCTGGTCCCGGTCGTCAGGTCGTGGGCGACGTATCGGAGGTCCGCCGCGCTCAGGTAGGCCACGCGGTGGCCGTCGCGGCTGATGACCGGGCTGAGCGTGCGGTGGGCGCCGTCGCCGTACTCCAGGCTCTGGACCGCGTCGGGGACGTTCAGCGTGGTCTCGCCGGGCCCGCCGGACGCCTGCCCCCGCTCGCCCCCGGCGGCCAGCTTCAGCGTCCAGCCCGCGCACAGGACCTTCCCGGCCCAGGGCGTCCCGGGGCGCGCACCGCACTCGCCGGGGACGGCGTAGCGGATCACGGAGGAGGTGCGGGGCGCCCGCCAGGGCGCGGGGGACGTCTCGGCGGAGACGGGCGTCTCCGGGGACGCCGTGGAGGAGCCGGAGGGCTCCGGCGACGCCGACGCTGCGGGGGAGGCCGAGGGGTCCGTGGAGCCGGTGGAGTCCACCGTCGTCCCGGCCGCCGCGGGCGAGGTCGTCGCCTGGGACTGCGGGGCCTTCTCGCCCAGGGCCAGGGCGGAGGTCCACGTCTGTCCCTGCGGGGTCAGGGTCACGATGAACCCGGCCATCGCCAGTACGGCGAGCGCCGTCAGCAGGGCCCTGCGGCGGCCGCGGCGGCGCAGGGTCTTGAAGGAGCGCTCGGACAGGTCCGGCACGGAGGCCTCGCCCGCCTGCGTGGCGAACCTGTTGGTCAGCCGCTGCCGGTCGCCCTTGGTCAGGGTGGTCAGCGCCTCGGTGACCTCCGCCTCCACCGTCTCGACGGGCAGATCGAGGATGTCGGCCATCTCGGCGGGGGTCCTGCCGTTGTGGAGGCAGGCGACGACGACGAGGCGGCGCCGGGCCGGGAGCCGTACCAGGGCGGTGGGTCCCGCGGCGGCGGGCCGCCGCAGGAAGGCGTGGTAGAGCGTGACGTAGGCGTGCTGGGTGGGGTTCTCCCACGCGGTGGGGGGCCAGGCCTGGCCGACCGTGCGGAAGGCTCTCAGGACGAGGCGGATGGCCTGGTCGTGGCTGCCGGTCAGGAGCAGGGCGGTGCCCACGAGGGAACGCTGATCGCGTTGGACGAACTCGCGAAAACCGGTGTATCGCCGCATGGGGGCCTTGCTCCGCTGTGGTCGGGGATCTCCAACGGTAGCGATCCAAGCAGTTGTATCGCCAAATCGTGGAGATTGTCGGGAATTAGCACGGTCAGTGTGCCACGTGTGACCAGTGGGTCCGGTGAGGACCGGGGGAGCGCGTAAAGGGATAAACAGGGTCACGTCGGGGTAACACGTAGGGCTGCGCCATCCCCTGGTCGTAAAGTTTGGCTCGACGAGGATCGACGAGAGCGTGGGGACCGAGATGCCGCAGATCGAGCCACTGGGAGCGGGGGAGCCGCGCCAGCTGGGGCCGTTCCGCGTCGTCGGGCGCATCGGGGAAGGCGGTCAGGGCATCGTCTACCTGGGGACGGACGAGTCCGGTGGCCGGGTGGCGATCAAGCTTCTGCACGTGAAGTTCTCCGGCGACTCCATCGCCAGGTCCCGCTTCGCCCGCGAGGCGCGCGCGGCGCAGCGCGTCGCCTCCTTCTGCACGGCGGGCGTCGTGCACGTCGACCTCGAAGGGGACACCCCCTACATCGCCAGCGAGTACATCGAGGGGAAGTCGCTGCGGGAGGTCGTCGACGACTCGGGCCCGCTGCGGGGCGCCGCCCTGCAGCGGCTCGCGGTCGGCACGGCCACCGCGCTCACCGCGATCCACCACGCCTCGATCGTGCACCGCGACTTCAAGCCCGACAACGTCCTCATCGCCGCCGACGGCCCGCGGGTGGTCGACTTCGGCATCGCCCGCATCATCGACTCCACCGGCACGATCACCAGCCGGGCCATCGGCACCCCCGCCTACATGGCGCCCGAGCAGATCTCCGGTGACGACGTCGGCCCCTACACCGACGTGTTCGCCTGGGGAGCGACCGTCGCCTTCGCCGCGACGGGGGAGATGTCCTTCGCCGGCGACTCGATCGCGGTGGTGCTGAACCGCATCCTCAACCACGAGGTGGACGTCAGCTCGATGCCGGAGCCGCTGCGGGGCGTGGTCAGCTCGGCGCTGGCCAAGAATCCCGCCGAGCGGCCCTCGGCCGACCAGATCCTGCTGCGGCTGCTCGGCCACTCCGAGAGCGCGGGGGCCTCCCCGGCGGTGCTCACCCAGGGGGTCCAGGTCGCCAACCCGGAGGTGGTCCGCAACGGGACCCCGGCGCCGACCCGGCCCGAGGCTCCGCAAGCGGCCCGGCCCGGCGCCCCCGAGCCGGACGAGACGACCAGCCCGCTGCGCCTGCCGGACCACAGCGGCGTGTCCCACGTGCGCACCGCCGCCGACCCGCGCTCCTCCGGCGCCCACCCCCGGGCCACGTCCCCGGCCGACCACCCGTCCGGATCCCTGCCGCGCGGGGCGCTCCCGACGGATCAGGGTTCCCGCCCGCCCGTCCCGCCCCCGGCCGACCATCCGTCCGGGTCTCTCACGCGTGGCGCGCTCCCGGCGGATCAGGGTTCCCGCCCGCCCGTCCCGCCCCCGACCGAGAGGATCCCCGGCCCGCGCGGGAGCTCGTCCGCCGAGTCCCGTACGTCCCCGCCCGCGGACCGGGAACGCCACCCCGCGGGCGAGTCCTCCTCACTCTCGCAGGGGCCGTACGCGCCCTACCCGTCCCGTACGGAGCCCTCCGCCTCCGGCTGGCCCCCCGCCGAGGTCGGGCCGCCGAGCTGGCAGGAGACCCGGCCCGGCCCGTTCGAGGAGCCCGAGCCGCCGCGGCGCCCGCGCCGGAGCCGCTGGATCGCGCTGGCGGTGGCCGTGCTGCTGCTCGGCAGCGCCGGGGCGGTCGTCTACGCCACCGGCTGGCGCCCGTCCTTCCTGGGCGGCACCGGCCCCACGGACGGTCCCACGGAGGGCACAACGAACGGCACCGGGAACGGCACCGCCGAGGAGTTCACCTCCGTGGCGGACAAGGCCGCCGCGACGAAGAAGCTCACCGTCGGGATGCGCGACTTCCTGCCCGGCATCGCGCTCAACAGCGGCGGGAAGTGGAGCGGGTTCGAGGTGGACCTGGCCACCCGGATCGCCGAGGCGCTGGGGGTGCCCGAGAGCGGCATCACCTTCAAGGCGACCCGCCGGGAGGACCGGCCCCGGCTGCTGGCCGACGGCGAGGTCGACATGGTCATCTCGACGTACTCGATCAACGCCCAGGACGACGTCACCTTCGCCGGGCCGTACTACCTCGCCCACGTCGACGTGCTCGTCAGGGACGACTCGACGATCTCCTCCCTCGCCGGGCTGGAGGGCAGGCGGCTGTGCCGGCCGGCCGGGAGCGCCTCGACCGAGGAGGTGCGCAGCAGGGTGGCCGACCTCACTCTGGTCAACGGCCAGACCTACACCGACTGCATGAACAAGCTGCTGAAGGGCGAGGTCGACGCGGTGCCCGGCGACGACCTGCTGCTGGCCGGGTTCGCCGACCGGGAGAGCGTGCGCTACAGGGTGGCCGGGCTGAAGCTCACCGACGAGCGGTACGCGGTGGCCCTGAAGCGGGGCGACGAGCGCACCTGCCAGGCCGTCCAGGGCGTGATCGCGGACCTGTACCGGAAGGGCACGATGAAGGAGCTGCTCAACCGGCACTTCGCCAACGTCAACTTCCCCGGCCGCGAGAACGACCAGCCGGACATGGCTAGCTGCGGCTAGCCCGCTCGATCTCCTCGGCGGTCTCCGCGGCCCAGTCACGCATCATCCGCGTGTGGCGCAGGCCCAGGTCCAGGGCGTACCGGCCGAAGCCGGCGGTGCGCGGCCGGCTGGGCCTGCGCTCGATCTCCTCCAATACGGCGAGTTTGGCCTCGCATTCCCTGACCGTCTCGCGGAGCACCTCCAGGGCCTCCTCCGGCTTCAGGGTGGGCAGCAGGAAGGCGCGCAGCGTCTTCTCGTCGCGGGCCGAGCGGGCCGGCCCCGTCGTCAGCATCCACTCGCGGATCGTCCGCGAGCCCTCTTCGGTGATCGTGTAGGTCTTGCGCCCGCGCGGGCCCTCCTCCTCGACCGTCACCAGGCCGTCGGCGGCCAGTTTGTTGAGCTCGGGATAGATCTGGCTGTGCCGCGCCTGCCAGGCGTGGTTGATCGTGCTCTCGAAGAGCTTGGTGAGGTCGTAGCCGCTCGCCGGGCCCGAGACGGACAGCAGGCCGAGGAGCGCCATGCGCAGGGACATGCCCACATCATATATCCGGATTGACATGTAAAACTCGACACGTCAACATCAACACGTGGCTACCGACATGTTGAATCCTCCAGTACGCACCCGTTCGGGGAACGGGCTGCTCGTGCTCGCCGTACTCGGCGGGATGTTCCTGGCGATGCTCGACCAGACGATCGTCGGCACCGCCCTGCCCCGGATCGTCCGGGAGCTCGGCGGCGCGGACCTGTACACCTGGGTCGTGACGTCGTACCTGCTGACCTCGACGATCACCGTCCCGCTCTACGGCAGGCTGTCCGACGTCTACGGCCGCAAGCCGCTCCTGCTGACCGGCGTGACGCTGTTCCTGATCGGCTCGCTGCTGTGCGGCGTGGCGCAGGACATGACCCAGCTCATCGCCTTCCGCGCCGTGCAGGGCCTCGGCGCGGGCGCCCTGCTCCCGCTCTCGCTGGCCCTGGTCATGGACCTGTTCCCGCCGGAGCGCGGCGGCCGGGTGCAGGGCGCGATCGGCGGGGTGATGGCGTTGAGCTACATCGCGGGCCCGTTCCTCGGCGGGGTGTTCACCGACACGACGAGCTGGCGCTGGGCGTTCCTGGTCAACCTGCCCGTCGGCCTGCTCCTCATCGCCGTCATCGTGGCGCGGCTGCCGTACTCCCCGGGACAGGGCCGCGGCTCCCGCCCCGACTATCTCGGCATCGCCGTGTTCACGGCGGCGATCGGCGCCCTGCTCCTCGGCCTCACCGAGAAGGGCCTGGACGACCACTCGTGGACCAGCGGCCCGGTGCTCTGGCCGATCGTCGCGGCCGCGGTGCTGACGGCGGCCTTCGTCATGGTCGAGCGGCGCGCGGCCGAGCCGATCATCCCGCTGGAGCTGTTCCGCAACCGGACCTACACCCTGGCCAACACGGCCTCCTTCATCACCGCCTTCTGCCTGTACGCCGGGGTGGTCTTCCTGCCCCGCTACTTCCAGGAGGCCAGGGGGCTCAGCGCCACCGACTCGGGCCTGCGCATCTACCCGCTGATGCTCGGCATGGTCGCCGGCAGCATGGTGACCGGGGCGCTCATCTCCAGGACCCGGCGGTACAAGCCGTGGCTGGCGGCCGGGGCGTTCCTGATCGCGATCGGGGCGCTGCTGTGCGCCGGCCTGACGACCGGCACCTCGGGCGTGGTCCTGGCCGGGTGGATGGCCCTGCTCGGCCTGGGCATGGGACCGATGTTGTCGGGGCTCACGGTGGCGATCCAGACGTCGGTCCCGCCGCGCTTCATCGGGACCGCCAGCGCGAACCTGACCTTCTTCCGGCAGATCGGCGGCTCCGTCGCCCTGGCCCTGGGCGGGACGCTCTACACCGCGGTCATCCGGGAGCAGGTCCCGCTGCACGGACCCCAGACGGCGCACGCCGCGGCGACGGCCGCGGTCATCCCGTGGCTCGCCGTCACCGGCGCGCTCGTCGCCCTGGTCGCGCTGCTGGCGCTGCCCGGTGGACGGATCACGGCCCTCGCCGGGAGACCGCCGCAGGCAGAGGGGTAACATCCCACCGTCAGAATTCATCCTTCGAGTGGGGGAAGGTCATGGCCCAGACTCCCGTAAAGGTCACCGTCACCGGCGCCGCCGGTCAGATCGGCTACGCGCTGCTGTTCCGCATCGCGTCGGGCCAGTTGCTGGGCGCTGACGTCCCGGTCACGCTGAGCCTGCTGGAGATCCCGCAGGCCGTCAAGGCAGCCGAGGGCACCGCGATGGAGCTCGACGACTGCGCGTTCCCGCTGCTGCGGGGCATCGAGATCACCGACGACCCGAACGTCGCCTTCGACGGCGCCAACGTCGCGCTCCTGGTCGGCGCGATGCCGCGCAAGGCCGGCATGGAGCGCGGTGACCTGCTGGAGGCCAACGGCGGCATCTTCGGCCCGCAGGGCAAGGCCATCAACGACCACGCGGCCGACGACATCCGCGTCCTGGTCGTGGGCAACCCGGCCAACACCAACGCGCTGATCGCCCAGCAGCACGCGCCGGACGTCCCGGCCGAGCGCTTCACCGCGATGACCCGCCTGGACCACAACCGCGCGCTGTCCCAGCTCGCCGCCAAGCTCCAGGTCCCGGTCACCGAGATCAAGAAGATGACGATCTGGGGCAACCACTCCGCCACGCAGTACCCCGACCTGTTCCACACCGAGGTCGGCGGCAAGATCGCCGCCGAGCTGGTCGACGAGGCCTGGCTGCGCGACACCTTCATCCCGACCGTGGCCAAGCGCGGCGCGGCGATCATCGAGGCCCGGGGCGCGTCCTCGGCCGCCTCCGCCGCCAACGCCGCGATCGACCACGTCTACGACTGGGTCAACGGCACCGAGTGGACCTCCGCCGCCATCCCGTCCGACGGCTCGTACGGCGTGCCCGAGGGTCTCATCTCCTCCTTCCCCGTCGTCTCGCGCAACGGCAAGTGGGAGATCGTCCAGGGCCTGGAGATCGACGCCTTCTCCCGCGAGCGCATCGACGCCTCGGTGCGCGAGCTGGAGGAGGAGCGCGACGCCGTCCGCCAGCTCGGCCTGATCTGAGCGGAGCCTCCCGCACCTGAGGAGCACCTCGGACCGCGAGCGCCCGGCCACGTCCGGCCGGCGCCCGCACGGCTGATCCGAGCGCCGCGAGAGCCCCGGACCCGCGGGTCCGGGGCTCTCGCGCGTCCCGGCGAAGACGCGGCGTGTCGGTCGGCCGCGCGGGCGTGATCTGCGCGTTCAATCGTCACTGATGGTCGGGGGAATCGGTGTTCAACACGTATGCTGCGGCGCGGGTCGTCGCTGGAGTGGTCAGTCTCGTCCTCGCCGGATCGCCCGGTACGGCGGTGGCGGAGCCCGCGGGCCCGAACTGGGGCGGAGCGGACCTGTCGGTGCGGATACGGGTCTCGCCGGGCCGGGCCCAGCCGGGGCAGCCGCTGAGCTACCGGGTGAAGGTCCATAACGCGGGTCCGGGCGAGGCGGTGCTCCCGGTGCTCACCGTCCGGATCCCGGCCGGGGTGGAGATCCTCGGCACCGACGTGGCCGAGTGCGTGCCGGGCGCGACCGGGGGAGAGGTGGTCTGCGCCTCGCGGGCGGACGTGCCGCCCGGCGGCAGCGGCGCGGTGACGATCACCGGCATGGTCCGCCCCGCCGCCCGCGGACCGCTGGCGGCGGTCGCCACGATCTCCTCCGAGGTGGTGGACGACAACGTCGTCAACGACTCGGCGCGGACGCTGACCCCGGTGGACGAGGGCGCCGACCTGGCGATCCGGCCGGCGGGCAGGTTCCGGATCGGCCGGACGGTCACGATGGCCGCGGTCGTGCGCAACCGGGGGCCGCGGATCGTCCGCGACGCCCTGGTCTTCTTCCAGGCCAGGCGGGCGCGCTTCCTGTCGGCGCGGGGCGCCCGCTGCCGTCCCCGGTCCGGCTACGTCGGATGCAGGCTGCGGGCCGTCGCCCCCGGCGGGAGGATCAGGCTCGACCTCGACTTCAGCTCGCCCGGCCGCCCGGTGCGGGCCAAGGCCTCGGTCCACTCGGCGCGGGTGGGCGACCGCCGTCCCGGCAACAACGTGGCCCGCATGCGGGTGCGCTGAGACCGTCGCGATGGCCGGGCACCGGAGCGCGCCGCGCGGCGCCGTACCGCCCGCCCGGGGGCCGGCGCCGTCCGCGGTGTCAGCGGGGCAGGGCGGCCCAGGCGTCGGCGACGATGTCCCGGACCGACGGGTGCTCCGGCTTCCAGCCGAGCTCGCGCTGGATCCTCTCGGAGGAGGCCACCAGCACCGCCGGGTCCCCCGCGCGGCGCTCGGCGACGGTCGCGGGGATCGGGTGGCCGGTGACCTCGCGGCACACCGACAGGATCTCCTGGACCGAGAAGCCGGTGCCGCTGCCCAGGTTGTAGATCCTGTGCTCGCCCGGCGTGCAGGCCTCCAGCGCCAGCAGGTGGGCCCGCGCCAGATCGGCCACGTGAATGTAGTCGCGCACACATGTCCCGTCGGGAGTCGGGTAGTCCGTGCCGAACACGTTGACCGACTCGCGCTGCCCGAGCGCCACGGCCAGGACGTTGGGAATCAGATGGGTCTCCACGGTGTGCCGCTCGCGGTAGACCCGGCCGTCCCCGGCGGTGTGGGCGCCGCCCACGTTGAAGTAGCGCAGGCTCACCGCGGCCAGGCCGTACAGGCCGGCGAACGTGGTGAGCGCGGTGTCGACCGCCAGCTTGGAGGCGCCGTAGGGGTTGGTCGGGCGGGTCGGGTCGGTCTCCAGGATCGGGGAACGCTCGGGCTCGCCGTACGTCGCCGCGGTGGAGGAGAAGACGATCCGGCCGACGCCGGCGGCGCGCATGGCCTCCAGCAGGGCCAGGGTGCCGCCCAGGTTGTGCCCCCAGTAGAGCCCCGGCCTCTGCACGGACTCGCCGACCAGGGACTTGGCGGCGAAGTGCAGCACGGCGTCCGTCCCCTCCAGCACGGGGGCGGCCTCGGTGATCGAGCCCTCGACGAAGCGTGCTCCCGGCGGCACCGCGTCCGCGTGGCCGGTGGAGAGGTCGTCCAGCACGGTGACCTGGTGGCCCGCCTCGACGAGCTGCGCCGCCACGACGCTTCCGATGTAGCCGGCTCCTCCGGTGACCAGCAGCTTCACGGACCCTCCTGTTTGATTCTGTGGGTAGATGTTTATTTATGTAAGCCTACCGCCAGCATATGCTGTCAAATCCACTGTCGACTCCGGCCGGAACGGACGGCGGGCCTGATGGGGACGGTCCTGTGAACGGTGTCCTGGGCAATATCGCCCTGGTCCTGCTCTTCGTACTGATCGGCGGGTTCTTCGCGGGCGCGGAGATGGCGATGGTCTCCCTGCGCGAGAGCCAGATACGCAGGCTCGCCGAGCACGGGCGCAGGGGGACCAGGGCGGCCAAGCTCGCCCGCGACCCCAACCGATTCCTGTCGGCCGTGCAGATCGGCGTCACCGTGGCGACCATGCTGTCGGCCGCGTTCGGCGCCGACACCCTCGCCAAGGACCTGGTCCCCGTCGTGGCCGGCTGGGGCGTGCCCGAGGCCGCCGCCGCGCCGGCGGCGCTGGTGCTGGTGACCCTCGTGATCTCCTACGCCTCCCTGGTCCTGGGCGAGCTGGTGCCCAAGCGGCTGGCCCTGCAGCGGGCCGAGGGATTGTCGCTGCTGGTGGCGCCGTTCCTGGACCGGATGGCCGCGCTGTCCCGGCCGATCATCTGGGCGCTGTCGAAGTCCACCGACGGCGTGGTCAAGCTGCTCGGCGGCAACCCCGAGGCCGACCGCGAGGAGATCTCCACCGAGGAGCTGCGGGACATGGTGGTCGGCCACCACGAGCTCACCCCGGACGAGCGCAACCTGATCGCGGAGGTCTTCGCGGCCGGCAAACGGCAGCTCCGCGAGGTGATGCTGCCGCGCACCGAGGTGGAGTTCATGTCCGCCGACACGCGCCTGGCCGAGGCGGCCGTCCTGGCCGCGGCCATGCCGCACTCCCGCTTCCCGGTCTATCGCGACACCTACGATGACATCATCGGCTTCGTCCACATCCGCGACCTGCTCGACCCGGTCCTGACCGGCTCGATCGAGCCGATCAGCGAGGTGGTGCAGATCCGGCCGGTCAAGATGGTGCCCACCAGCAAGCGGGTGCTGACGACGCTGTCGGAGATGCGCGACGAGGGGCACCACCTGGCGATCGTAGTGGACGAGTACGGCGGCACGGCGGGGATCGTCACGCTGGAGGACCTCGTCGAGGAACTCGTGGGCGACATCCGCGACGAGCACGACGTGGAGGACGAGCATGTCGTGCTGCCCGCCGGCGAGGTCGAGCTCGAAGGGCTGACCAACCTCGGAGAGGTGGCGCAGGAGACCGGCATCCGGCTGCCCGACGGCCCCTACGAGACGCTCGGCGGGTTCATGATGGCGGCGCTGGGCCACCTGCCGCTCAAGGGGGAGCGGGTCGAGATCCCCGGCTTCGAGATGTCCGTCACAGAGATGGACGGGCGCAGGGTGGCGAGGGTCCGCATCAAACGCCGCGCGGCGGCCCCCGCGGAGGCCCAGCCCGAGGCTCAGGCGGGGGCCTCGGCGGAGGACCGCCCGGCCGGGGAGGCGGTGGAGTCCGGTACGGCTCCCGCCGTGGAGGCACCGAGCACTCCCGACAGCTGACACAATTCTTTTTATGGCGAGTCCCCGTGTTCTGTCCGGCATCCAGCCCACCGCCGACTCCTTCCACCTGGGCAACTACCTGGGTGCGGTGCGCCAGTACGTCGCGATGCAGGAGGGATACGACGCCTTCTACTGCGTCGTCGACCTGCACGCCATCACGGTGGACTACAAGCCGGAGCTCCTGCGCCGGCGCTCCAGGGTCGCCGCGGCCCAGCTCTTCGCCGCCGGCCTGGACCCCGAGCGGTCCACCGTCTTCATCCAGAGCCACGTGCGCGAGCACACCGAGCTGGCCTGGATCCTGATCTGCCTGACCGGCATGGGCGAGGCCGGGCGGATGACGCAGTTCAAGGACAAGTCGGCCAAGTACGGCGAGACCTCCGCCGGCGTCGGCCTGTTCACCTATCCGATCCTGCAGGCCGCCGACATCCTGCTCTACCAGGCGAACCAGGTCCCGGTCGGGGCCGACCAGAAGCAGCACCTGGAGCTCACCCGAGACCTGGCCCAGCGCTTCAACCACCGCTTCGGCGAGACCTTCACGCTGCCCGAGCCGTACATCGTCAAGGGCGTCGAGAAGATCACCGACCTGCAGGACCCGACGGCCAAGATGTCGAAGTCGTCCTCCTCGCCCGCGGGCATCCTGGACCTGCTGGAGGAGCCCGGGCCGCTCCGCAAGAAGGTCATGCGCGCGGTCACCGACACCGGGTCCGAGATCCTGTTCGACGAGGAGAACAAGCCCGGCATCGCCAACCTGCTGCGCATCCTGTCCGCGCTGACCGGCACGCCGATCCCCGAGCTGGAGACGCGCTACGCCGGTCAGGGCTACGGCACCTTCAAGAAGGACGTGGCCGAGGCCGTGGCCGTGGCCTTCACGCCGATCCGGGAGCGGACGGAGAAGCTGCTGGCCGACGAGGCCGGGCTCGACAAGATGCTCGCCGCCGGAGCCGCCAAGGCCCGGGCCGTGGCCGCCGAGACCATGGAGAAGGTCCGCGACCGGGCGGGCTTCCTGCCCACCCTGTGATCGGCGCGCCCGCCCGGTGATCCGTCACCGGGCGGGGCTTCGCCCGTCCTCCCGAGGCGCGGCGGGGCCTGTGGACGCCGTTTGACCACGGGGGCCGGGGGTACCGCAACCGTCACGTGCGGTGGTGCTCGACGGCTCGTCCGGCCTCCCGGTTCTCCGGACGCCGTGCGGGCTTCCTCCCTCCGCGTACGGCGGGCAAGGGGGTGCGGATGGTGGAACTGGGTGAACGTTTCGAGGCGTTCCACGCCTGGCGCCACAACCGGATCGAGGCCGGCAGAGTCAGGTGGCACTGGTTCGACCACCTGCTCAGGACCGTGCAGCGCTACCAGCTGCAGTTCGGCGACCGGCTCGCCGGGGCGATCACCTACTTCGCGTTCCTGTCGTTCTTCCCGATCGTCGCGCTGGCCTTCTCGTTCTTCGGCTTCTTCCTGTCCTCCGTGCCGAATGCCGAGAAAGCCCTGAAGGAGGCCATCAACAACTATCTCCCGGGCCTGGCCGACAAGCTCCCGATCGACCAGATCGCCGACTCCAAGACCACCGCCGGGATCATCGGCCTGCTCGGCCTCCTCTACGCCGGTCTCGGCGCGATCGACGTCCTGCGCGGCTCCCTGCGGGAGATGTCCATGACCACCGAGCCGCCGCTCAACTTCGCCCTCGGCAAGCTCCGGGACCTGTCCGCGCTGATCCTGGTCGGCATCACGATGCTCGCCTCGGTCGTGATCGGCGGCTTCGCCACCCAGGCCAGCGAGACGGTGGCCGGATGGCTGGGCCTGTCTAAGTCGTTCGTCGCCACCGCCACGATCTCGCTCGTCGGCCTGGCGGTCAGCGTGGCCGCCGACACCGTGGTCTTCCTGATCCTCCTGGGCTGGCTGGGCCGTTCCACACAGCCCTTCCGGATAGTGATCCGCGGCGCGCTGCTGGGCGCGATCGCCTTCGCCGTGCTCAAGCAGCTCGCCGTGTTCCTGCTCTCGTTCACCCTGGGCAACCCCATCTACGGGGTGTTCGCGGTGATGGTCGGCCTGCTGGTCTGGATCAACTTCTCTTCCCGGATCATCATGTACGCCGCCGCCTGGACCGCCACCGCCTCCTTCGGCCCGCCCCCGGAGCCCACGCCCTTCCCGAACACGGGCAACGACCTCGTCGACCCGGCCCAGTTCCGCCAGGGGACCGGATACAGGCCCGATCCGGGCGACTGAGGCGGGGCGGGGGTCTCCACCCGCGGGCGTCGGGGGGTGTGCGGGCCCGTCTTCGGGAGGTACGGCGGTGCGTGGCAGGCCGGGTGCCGCCGTACCCGTCTCACGCATGGACGGCACCCGCTCCGCCGTACCCGCCCGCCTCCTGCCTCAGGACCTACCCGTTCAGTGCTGACGGCGGCGGCGGTGTATGCCGTACCCGAGCCAGACCAGGCCGCCGAGCGCCCCCGCGACGAGCAGGTAGGTGAGCGGGCCGGTGGACTCCGGGACGGTCCTGGCGGCCGTCGCGTCGGCGGCGGGGGCCGGTGTGGCGGCCTCCGCCTTCAGCGGCACGGCGGAGGCTGAGGCGGAGGAGGAGGGCAGCGGTGCGGGGCCGGGGGCCGGGTCCACCAGCCGGCCGACCGGGGCGACCTTGCCGTGGGCGGCGAACCCCCAGTCGAGCAGGTCGGAGACGTCCTCCCAGAAGTAGCCGTCGTGTCGCATGATCGACACGATGACCGTGCGCCCGTCGCGCCGGGCCGCGCCGACGAAGCTGGCCTGGGCCTTGGAGGTCCAGCCGTTCTTGACGCCGATCATGCCCTTGTAGCGCCACAGCAGCCTGTTGTGGTTGCCGATCTCGTAGTACCCCTTGGGCGCGGGGAACTTGTCGGTCTTCAGGCTGACATAGCGACGGAAGTCGTCGTTGGCGAGACCGGCGCGCGCGATCAGCGCCAGGTCGTAGGCCGAGCTGCTCTGGCCGGGCTTGTCCAGGCCGCTGGGCGTCTTGGCCACGGTGTCGAGGGCCTGCAGCCGCCGGGCCTCGGCGTTCATGTCCGCCAGCGTCTTGTCCAGGCCGCCGTTGGCCTCGGCCAGCGCCATCGCCGAGTCGTTGCCCGAGACCAGCATCAGCGCCTTGAACAGGTCCTCCACCGTGTAGAGGGGCTTGGTCACCAGGCCGACCGCGCTGCCCTCCTGGTTGACGGCGTTCCTGCTCGGCCGGATCTTCGTGGCCTTGTCGAGCTTGGGGATGAGCGTCAGGGCGGTCAGGGCCTTGAGCGTGCTGGCCGGACGGTAGCGGCCGTGCGGGTTCTTGGCGGCGAGCACCTCGCCGGTGTCGGCGTCCGCGATCACGTAGGACTTCGCGGCGGTCCTGGGCGGGGCCTTGACCCCCTCGGGCACGATGACGCCGCGCTCGCCCAGCCGCACACCTCCCACGGGCTCGGCTCCGGTCGGAACGGCGCGGGTGAGGGTGCCGAGGCTCGTGGGAGTCCCGGCACCGTGCACGGGAGCGCCGCCGGAGGCTCCGGCATACGCGGGAGCGGACAGGAAGGTGGTCGCCGCGAGCAGTACCCCGACAGGCGCGACATGTTTCATCGCCATAGTGATCTCAGGGTAGCTTCGTACCGATTCGCATGTGTTTGCCCATGCCCGACCAGGTCAGGAGCACGCGACAGGATGCCGACATAATGCAAATATCACGAAAGATCGCCGGATTCCTACTGGCACTTGCCGCTTTCATGATCTTCGAATGGATCAACCTTGGCTTCAACCTCGCGGACGGCCATCCCACGTCCTTCTACGTGGTGCACGGCGTCCTGATCGGGGTCAACATCGTCCTCGCCCTGGTGCTGGGCGCGATCGGCCTACGAGCCTGGGCAAAGAGCCCGAAGCGTCCGCCGGTGTAGGTCGGCGGCCTCCTGCGCGGAGTCGCCGATGCTGGTGAAGCCGAGCTTGCCGTACTCCGGGACCGCGCCGAGCAGGTGGAGCACGTTCCCGGTGAGGGAGTCGCGGTCGAAGCCGAGCCCCGCCGCGCGCACCATCTCGACGACCTCCCCGGGCGTACGGCCCCGCAGGCAGTCGGCGGCGCAGTTGTCCGTCGCGACGTAGTACTTGGACTGCTCCCCGCACTTCAGCGTGCCGCTCCCGGGGTCGTAGACGGCGCCGGTGGTCAGCAGTGCGGCGCCGAAGGGATGGGTGGTGCCCCCGATGCGCAGGTTGATCTCGCACAGCAGCGTGCGGTAGCCGCCGTCGGTCTTGACGGCGAAGAAGTCCATCCCGAACACCCCCACCACGCCCCGGCCCGACAGGACCGCGGCGATGCGCTCGGCGCACTCGCCCACCGCCGCGCGGTACTCCGGCCGCGCCGGGAAGGTGCACCCCTGGTAGACGTCCCCGTTGGCCCCGCCGAGGACCTGGTCGTGCGTGGCCACGACGTCGTAGGCGCCGCCGGGGGTGATCCTGGCCAGGGCGCTGGGGGAGTACAGGGGACGGCCCTCGACGAACTCCTCGATCACGGCCCCCCGCTCGGCGATCTTCTCGGCGAAGGTCGTCCAGTCCTCGTCGGTGGCCGAGAAGCTCGTGTGGCAGGCGGTGAGCGGCCGGTCGTCCTTGACCACCACGGCGTTGCCCAGACCGGAGTAGCTGTTGTTGAGCTTGATCATCAACCGGCCCTCGCCCAGGACCCGGGCGGCGTGCTCGACCTCCGTCAGCGACCGCAGGTCGGCGAAACCGCGGGCCAGCGGCACCTTGGCGTCCTCGGCGACCAGCCGGCCCCCGCTCTTGGAGCCCAGGTGGGCCAGCGCGGTGGCGGGGCCGTAGATCGGCATCCCGAGCAGCGAGGACAGCCGCTCCTCGGCCTCGCTGACGACGAAGGGCACCATCCACGCGTCCTCGGTGTCCCGTACCGCCCGCCGGATCCGCGCGACCGTGCCGGGGTCGCGGAGGATCTCCTCGGTGAGGGGACCGGCCGGATGCCCGCCGCCGGTGGGACCCCCACCCAGATGGATCATTTCCAGGCGGTCGCGCGCCTCCCGGGGATCGTCCAGGAAGCTCAGGTAGTAGTCGACGATCGCCGGATCCACCGGTGCCGAGGTGAGGTACACCAGCCGCAGCGCCGGTCTCCGCAGGGCCATGAGCAGGAAGAGGAGCCGCTCCTCGTAGCATCGCGCCCCGGTTATCCTGCGCAGTTCGTCCTGGGGAAGCGACAACGAGGGGATGACCACCACGGTTCCCTCGTTCGGTTCGAAGATGCTCAATCTGGAGTGCTTCTCCCCAAATGGGATATTAGTGATCATAAGCGGAGTGAATCACGCATTCTTCTTGCTTACATCCATCCGCCGGGTTCGATGAGTGGCACCTGAAGTCACCTAAGGTGCCAGTTCAGCGAGGTTTCAACCGCCGCCGGACGGTGCACGCGTGGTCTAGGCCACTTGACTCCGGCTACCGCCCGTGGTCGTTCCGGACTATTCGTCATGGTCCTCCTGGGTCAGGAGGGACGAGAGATGTGTATGGGGCGGCGAAACATTTGGCACAGATGTCGACGACTGCCAGCCCAAGAGAGATACAGTCGATGCATACGTCGGTGTGCCGCCGGCGGCCCCACACCGGCCTGCCGTTCCCGCACTGGCGCATTGTCATCCGCGCTGACGGCCCGTGCACCCACTCCGGCATCTCCGTGCGGTGATCGCTTTCGGCGCTGCATCATGGGTCGCGTGATTCTGGGCAGTGGCATATCTGGTATCTGGGCAGTTGGCGGGCAGTTGGCATAGGCGTCGATATTCAGAAGTACTGACGCGGATGGGACGGTGACCGATGCGGGGGATGGATCTGCGAGGGGAGCTCGACGCGTTCCTCGCCGGCTGTGAGAGCGAGCTGATCGGGTTCCGCCGTGATCTTCACATGCACCCCGAGCTCGGCTTCGCCGAGTACCGCACGACGCAGCGCATCGCCGACAAGCTCACCGCCGCCGGCCTGCTGCCGTCGGTGCTGCCCCGCGGCACCGGCCTGATCTGCGACGTGGGCAGCGGCGACGGGCCCACCGTGGCGCTGCGGGCCGACATCGACGCGCTGCCCGTGCCCGACGAGAAGGACGTCCCCTACAGCTCGACCGTGCCCGGCGTCTGCCACGCCTGCGGACACGACGTGCACACCACGGTCCTGCTCGGCACCTCGCTCTTCCTGGCCCGCCAGGCGGAGGCCGGGCTGCTGCCCGGCCGGGTCCGGCTGATCTTCCAGCCCGCCGAGGAGCTTCCCGGCGGCGCGCTGGAGGTCATGGCCGCCGGCGGCCTCAGCGGCGTGGACCGGATCTTCGGCCTGCACTGCGACCCCCGGGTGGACGTCGGCAAGGTCGGCCTCAAGATCGGCCCGATCACCTCCGCCTGCGACAGGGTCACCGTCCGGGTCAGCGGCCCCGGCGGGCACACCGCCCGGCCGCACCTGACCGCGGACCTGGTCTTCGCGCTGGCCAAGATCCTCACCGAGCTGCCCGCCGCGCTCTCCCGCAGGGTCGACCCCCGCTCGTCGCTCAGCCTGGTCTGGGGCCGGGTCGAGGCCGGTTCCGCGGCCAACGCGATCCCGGACGACGGCGTCGCCGAGGGCACCGTGCGCTGCCTGGACGAGGAGGCCTGGCACGCCGCCCCCGACATGATCAAGGCGCTGCTGGAGTCGGTCGCCGCCGCCTACGGCATCGAGGCGCAGATGGACTACGTGCGCGGCGTGCCTCCGGTGGTCAACGAGGAGGTCAGCGTGCAGATGCTGATCGAGGCGGCGGAGGGCGTGCTCGGCGAGGGCGCCTCGGTGCCCACCCAGCAGAGCCTGGGCGGCGAGGACTTCGGCTGGTACCTCGAGTCCGTCCCCGGCGCCTTCGCCCGGCTCGGCACGCGCACTCCGGGTGAGGCGCACGCCGGCGACATCCACCAGGGCACCTTCGACGTCGACGAGACCTGCATCGGCACCGGCGTGCGCTTCCTGGCCGCGACCGCGCTGACCGCGCTGTGGGAGGAGCCGCGGCCGGGCACCGGGGAGCAGGTCGTGATGTTGAATTTGGACAACTAACACCGCGGACTGGATTTCTCCTTACGCCATAGCGGTCACGTTAATCACCAAAAAAGTGCATCGCGTACCGAGATAGTCGCCTGCTGCCAGGGCGGAAGCGGGGAGACCCGCCGGCCGGACCGTCGGCCCCCTGGCGGCCTCCTGTGAGGCCGGTCGATCCTACTCATCAGTAGTGTCGTCCGCCTTCGCGTGTCACAAGGTGGCGTGAGCTGGGTAACGGACCTATTGCGGAGCTGTGTGCTGGTTTGGTCCATGCTCGCTGAACAACTATCTTCCGTGCAGGGTTGCCGTGCGTCTCTTCGCGCGTGCACTGAGAACGCGAAGGGAGTCCATCTTGCTTCAGAACCGATTCGGCAGGCTGGCCGCGACTGCACTGGCCGGCGGCATGCTCATGGGCGCCGCCGCGTGTGGCGGCGACGAGCCGGCCACGTCCGCCAGCCCGAGCGGTGCCGCGAGCAGCGCTCCGGCCGCCAGCGGCGCGAAGGTCGGTCTCGCCTACGACATCGGCGGCCGTGGCGACCAGTCGTTCAACGACGCCGCCGCCGCCGGTCTGGACAAGGCCAAGACCGAACTGGGCCTGGCCGAGACCAAGGAGCTCGAGGCCGGCAACGGCGAGACCGACGCGGCCAAGGAGGAGCGGCTGCGCCTGCTCGCCCAGGGCGGGTTCAACCCGATCATCGCGGTGGGCTTCGCCTACTCCGGGCCGGTGAAGAAGGTCGCCACCGAGTTCCCCGACGTGAAGTTCGCCATCGTCGACGACGAGGCCGCCACCGGGCCGAACATCTCCAACCTGGTCTTCGCCGAGCACGAGGGGTCCTTCCTGGTCGGCGCCGCCGCGGCGCTGAAGTCGACCAAGAACCACGTGGGCTTCGTCGGCGGCGTCGAGGTTCCGCTGATCAAGAAGTTCGAGGCGGGCTTCGTCGCGGGTGCCAAGGCCGTCAAGTCCGACATCAAGGTCGACGTCAAGTACCTGACCCAGCCGCCGGACTTCGGTGGCTTCGCCGACCCGGCCAAGGGCAAGACCGCGGCCGAGGGCATGTTCGACGCGGGCGCCGACGTGGTCTACCACGCCGCGGGCGGCTCCGGCGGCGGCGTCTTCGAGGCGGCCAAGGCCGCGAACGGCAAGGCGATCGGCGTCGACTCCGACCAGGCCAAGACGGCCGCCGAGGACGTGCGTGACGTCATCATGACCTCCATGGTCAAGAAGGTCGACGTCGCGGTCTTCGACTTCCTGAAGGGCGCCACCTCCGGCGCGGCCAAGGCGGGCACGACGGTCTACGACCTCAAGGCGGGCGGCGTCGACTACTCCACCACCGGTGGCCAGGTCGACGACATCAAGACCAAGCTCGACGAGTACAAGCAGAAGGTCATCTCCGGCGAGATCACCGTGCCGAAGGAAGTCTCCTGACCTGATATCAGCGGTCCTGTGACCTGATATCTGACCTGGTATCAACGAAGGGCCCGGCGGACGATTCCCCGGGCCCTTCGATCTACTCTCCCCATCACGTAATCGTGGCCGTCCGCATGGAGGAGGCCGTCATCAGCACCTCGACACCGGCCGTCGAGCTCGCGGGGATCACCAAGCGTTTCCCCGGCGTCGTGGCCAACCGCGACATCTCCCTGTCCGTACGGCAGGGGCACGTGCACGCCATCGTCGGCGAGAACGGCGCGGGCAAGTCCACCCTCATGAAGATCCTGTACGGCATGCAGCGCCCGGACGAGGGGGAGATCCGCGTCAACGGCTCGGCCGTGACCTTCCGCTCTCCCTCCGACGCCATCGCCGCCGGCATCGGCATGGTCCACCAGCACTTCATGCTGGCCGACAACCTGACCGTCCTGGAGAACGTCGTCCTGGGCAGCGAGCCGCGCAAGGGCGGCATCGCCCTCGACTTCGGCACCGCGCGCAGGAAGATCAAGCAGATCTCCGACACCTACGGCCTGGGCATCGATCCCGACGCCATGGTCGAGGACCTGGGCGTCGGCGCCCGGCAGCGGGTGGAGATCCTCAAGGTCCTCTACCGGGGCGCGCGCATCCTGATCCTCGACGAGCCGACCGCGGTCCTCGTGCCCCAGGAGGTCGACGAGCTCTTCGGCAACCTGCGCGAGCTGGTCCGCGAGGGCCTGACGATCATCTTCATCTCGCACAAGCTGGACGAGGTGCTCTCGGTCGCCGACGCGATCACCGTCATCCGCCGCGGCACCACCGTGGCCAGCGTGGACCCCAAGGGCGTCACCGCCCGCCAGCTCGCCGAGCTCATGGTCGGCAGCGAGCTGCCCAGCCCCGAGACGCGCGAGTCCACCGTCACCGACGTGGTGGCGCTGTCGGTGCGGAAGGTGTCGGTGCACTCGCCGGACGAGCGCTGCATCGTGGACGGCGTCAGCTTCGACATCCGCAAGGGCGAGGTGCTGGGCATCGCCGGCGTCGAGGGCAACGGCCAGGCCGAGCTCGTCGAGGCCATCATGGGCATGCGTCCCGCCGACGGGCAGATCGTGCTCGGTGAGCAGGACATCTCCGCCTGGTCCACGTTGCGCCGCCGCGAGGCCGGCATCGGCTACATCCCCGAGGACCGGCACCGGCACGGCCTGCTGCTGGAGGCCCCGCTCTGGGAGAACCGCATCCTCGGCCACCAGACGCGCAAGCCCAACGTCAAGGGCCCGTGGATCGACCGCGGCGGAGCCCGCGCCGACACCCGGCGCATCGTCGAGGAGTACGACGTGCGCACCCCCGGCATCGACGTGGACGCCGCGGCCCTGTCCGGCGGCAACCAGCAGAAGCTGATCGTCGGGCGGGAGATGAGCGGCGACCCGGTCTTCCTCATCGCCTCCCACCCGACGCGCGGCGTGGACGTCGGCGCCCAGGCCGCGATCTGGGACCACCTGCGCGCCGCGCGCGCCGCGGGCCTGGCCGTCCTGCTGATCTCGGCCGACCTGGACGAGCTCATCGGCCTGTCCGACACGCTGAAGGTGATCCTGCGCGGGCGCATCGTCGCCGACGTGGACCCGCAGAACGTGACGCCCGAGCAGCTCGGCTCGGCCATGACGGGAGCCGGAGAAGCGGCATGACCATCCACGTAGTGCGCGCCGTACCCGGAACCCCCGGAGGCATCGAATGAACGCCGCAGAGTCCAGCTTCGCCGACCGCCTGCTCGGGCGGGTACGGCTGAGCGGCCTGCTCTCGCTGGCCGCGCCGCTGCTGGCGATCGTCTTCGCGGGCGTGGTCACCTCGATCGTCCTGCTGATCAGCGGCGACCCGCCGCTGGAGACGCTCGGGATCATGGCCGAGTACGGCGCGCAGCCGCGGTCGATCGTGCTGACGCTGAACTACGCGACGACCTACTATCTGGCCGCGATCGCGGTGGCGATCGGGTTCCGGATGAACCTGTTCAACATCGGCGTCGACGGCCAGTACCGCCTGGCGGCGCTGGTCGCCGCCGCGGTGGGCGGCGCGGTCGCCCTGCCCGGCCCGCTGCACATCGCCATGATCATAGTCGTGGCCATGCTGGTCGGCGCCGGATGGGCCTCGATCGCCGCCCTGCTCAAGGTCAAGCGCGGGGTCAGCGAGGTCATCTCCACGATCATGCTGAACGCCATCGCCACCTCCCTCGGCGCCTGGCTGCTCAACAAGGAGCGCCTGGCCGTCGAGGTCGCGGGCAGCAACAACATCGGCACCAAGCCGATCGCCGAGTCCGGGCAGGTGCCCGGTATGGCGATCATCCCCGGGACCGAGGCGAAGGTCTTCGGTCTGATCATCCTGGCGATCGTCGTGGGCGTGATCTACCACGTGCTGCTCAACCGGACCCGCTTCGGCTTCGACCTGCGCGCCACCGGCCGCTCGGAGACGGCCGCGGTCGCCAGCGGTGTGAACGTCAAGAGGATGATCATCGTCGCGATGCTGCTGTCCGGCGCGGCGGCGGGCCTGATCGGCATGCCCCAGCTGCTCGGGTCGTCCTACTCCTACAGCCTGGACTTCCCCACCGGCCTCGGCTTCACCGGCATCGCGATCGCGCTGCTGGGCCGCAACCACCCGGTCGGCATCGCCTTCGGCGCGCTGCTGTGGGCCTTCCTCGACACCTCGTCGAGCATCCTGCAGCTCCATGAGATCTCTCCGGAGATCGTCCTGATCATGCAGGGAACCATCGTGCTCTCGGTCGTCATCGCCTACGAGCTGGTCCACCGTTATCAGATCACGGCCGAGCAGCGCCGGGTGAGCAAGGAACTGGCGGGCGGGGCCTCGCCGCGGCCCGAAGGAGCGTCGGCATGAGCGCAAGCGGCCTGAAGACGGATCAGGCTCCGGTGGAGCCGACCGCGACCGCCGGCAGGTTCAAGCTCACCTGGCGGCTCCTGCTGATCGGCGTGGCCGCCCTGGTCTTCCTGCTGGCGGTCACCCGGTTCGTCACCGGCGCCGTCGACCTCACCTCGGGGGGCGCGATCAACGCGGCCGTCGCGCTGGCCGTGCCGATCGGCCTGGCCGGCCTCGGCGGTCTGTGGTCCGAGCGGGCCGGCGTGGTCAACATCGGCCTGGAAGGCATGATGATCCTGGGCACCTGGGCCGGCGCCTGGGGAGCCATCCAGTTCGACAACCCGTGGGCGGGCGTGCTCGCCGGCGCGGTCGGCGGCGCGGTCGGCGGCCTGCTGCACGCGGTGGCCACCGTGAGCTTCGGCGTCGACCACATCATCTCCGGTGTCGCGATCAACATCCTGGGCCTGGGCATCACCCAGTACCTGTCCAAGGTGACCTTCGCCGAGATGCCGGGCGGCGGGGACACCCAGTCGCCGCCGGTGCCCAAGCCCGGGGTCGTGAGCCTGCCGTGGGTCGGCGAGGCGCTGGCCGACCTGGAGGCCAGGCACTGGTTCCTGATCTCCGACGTGGCCGGGATCCTGCGGGGCCTGACCACCAACGTCTCGCTCTTCACCATCCTGGCGATCCTGCTGGTGCCGCTGACCTTCTACGTGCTGTGGCGTACGGCCTTCGGCCTGCGGCTGCGCTCCTGCGGCGAGCGGCCGGTCGCGGCCGAGTCGCTCGGCGTCAACGTCTACACCTACAAGTACGTGGCGGTCGTCATCTCCGGCGCCCTCGCGGGTCTGGGCGGGGCGTTCCTGTCGCTGGTGGCCTCCAGCGCCTACCGCGAGGGCCAGACCGGCGGACGCGGCTTCATCGGCCTCGCCGCCATGATCTTCGGTAACTGGCGGCCGGGCGGCCTGGCGGGCGGCGCGCTGCTGTTCGGCTACACCGACGCGCTCCAGCTGCGCCGGGGCGGCGAGTCCGTGCACGCGCTGCTGCTGCTCGTGGCGATCCTGCTCGCGGCCGTGGCGGTCCACCAGCTCGTCCGGCAGAACCGCAGCCGGGCCGCGCTGCTCACCGGTGTCTCGGCGCTCGCCGTGCTCGTCGCCTTCGCGCTGACCGACACCATCCCGCCGCAGTTCACCTCCGTCACCCCGCACATCACCACGCTGCTGGTGCTGTCGCTGGCCTCCCAGCGGCTGCGCATGCCGGCCGCCGACGGCCTGCCGTACCGGAAGGGTCAGGCGAAATGACCGACACGATCGACTGGGCCGCGCTGCGGGCGGAGGCCGTACGGGCCATGGGCAACGCCTACGCGCCCTACTCCAAGTTCCCGGTGGGCGCCGCCGCGCTGGTGGACGACGGGCGCATCGTGTCCGGGTGCAACGTGGAGAACGCCTCATACGGCGTCGGCCTGTGCGCCGAGTGCGGGCTGATCTCGGCGCTGCAGGCGAGCGGGGGCGGCCGGCTGGTCGCCTTCACCTGTGTGGACGGGCATGAGGAACTGCTCATGCCGTGCGGGCGCTGCCGCCAGTTGTTGTTCGAGTTCGGCGGTAACGCGCTGCTCGTGGAGACCGTGGACGGGCCGAAGCCAATGGCGGAGATCCTGCCGTACGCCTTCGGGCCCGACGACCTGAGCCGGGGGGCCTGATCATGGACGCCATCGACGTCATCGTCACCAAACGGGACGGCCGCGAGCTGTCGCGGGAGCAGATCGACTGGGTCATCGACGCCTACACCAGGGGTGTGGTCGCCGACGAACAGATGTCCTCGCTCGCGATGGCGATCCTGCTCAACGGCATGAACCGGCGGGAGATCGCCGAGTGGACCCAGGCCATGATCAGGTCGGGGGCCAGGATGGACTGGTCCGCGCTGCCGGGCCGTACCACCGACAAGCACTCCACCGGCGGCGTCGGCGACAAGATCACTCTGCCGCTGGCCCCGCTGGTCGCCGCGTGCGGCGGCTACGTCCCGCAGCTGTCGGGGCGCGGCCTGGGTCACACCGGCGGCACGCTGGACAAGCTGGAGTCCATCCCCGGCTGGCGGGCCCTGCTGTCCAACGACGAGATGCTCGACGTGCTGAGGAAGGCCGGGGCGGTCATCTGCGCGGCGGGCGACGGGCTCGCCCCGGCGGACAAGAAGCTCTACGCGCTGCGCGACGTGACCGGCACGGTCGAGGCGATCCCGCTGATCGCCTCCTCGATCATGTCCAAGAAGATCGCGGAGGGCACCGGCGCGCTGGTGCTGGACGTCAAGGTCGGTTCCGGTGCGTTCATGAAGACCGTCGACCGGGCCCGCGAGCTGGCCACGACCATGGTCGAGCTGGGCACCGACGCCGGGGTGAACACCGTCGCCCTGCTCACCGCGATGGACCGGCCGCTGGGCCGCGCGGTGGGCAACGCGCTGGAGGTGACCGAGTCCGTCGAGGTGCTCGCCGGCGGCGGGCCCGAGGACGTGGTCGAGCTGACCGTGCGCCTGGCCCGCGAGATGCTCCAGGCGGCGGGCGTCTCCGGCAAGGATCCGGAGGAGGCGCTGAAGGACGGCTCGGCGATGGACGCCTGGCGCCGGATGATCACCGCCCAGGGCGGCGACCCGGACGCCCTGCTGCCCAAGGCCGCCGAGACCATGGAGATCACCGCGCCCTCGTCGGGCGTGCTGACCGGGCTCGACGCCTACGGCGTGGGCCTGGCCGCCTGGCGGCTCGGCGCGGGCCGGGAGCGCAAGGAGGACCCGGTGTCCTTCGGCGCGGGGATCATGCTCCACGCCAAGCCCGGCGACATGGTCCGCCAGGGCCAGCCGCTGATGACCCTGCACGCCGACGAGACCTCGCGCTTCGAGCGGGCGCTGGCCGCCCTGGAGGGGTCCTACACGATCGGCGCCTCCGGCGACGGGGGCCTGCTCCCCCTGGTGATCGACCGCATCACCGCCTGACCGGCGTCTCCGCCCGACCCGCGTTCCCGGTTGCTCGCCGTACGGCGGCGCCGGGAACGCCCGCGCGGCCGCCCGCCGTACCGGCGCCATGGGAGAGGGCCGGAAGGGCGGCGGAGACGGCCGGTGCGTGCCTGTGCTCGGCGTGGGCCGCGTTGCTCCCGGTTCTCCGCGAGGGGTTCGGCGCGGGGCGCGCGGTCAGGGGGTGGGGACCGGTTCCGGGGCGGGCTCATCCTCGGGGGCGCAGGACGTCGGGGGAGGGGCGCCGGGGGCGAAGGCCGAGGTGATGACGGCACGGTGGGTGGGGACGGCCTCCGCGTGGCGTTCGCGGCCCTCCTCGGTGATGAGCACGTAGATGCCGCGGCGGTCGACCTCGCACATCCCCCGCCGGACCAGACCCGCCTTCTCCAGGCGGGCGATCAGCCGGGAGCACGCGCTCTGGCTCAGGTGGACGGCGTCGGCGATCTCCTGGACGCGGTACTTCTCCCGGCCGAGCTCGACCATGCGCTCCAGGACCTCGAACTCGCTCATGCCGATGCCGTGCCGGTCGGAGAGCGCCCGCTCCAGGGCGCAGGCGGTCGTGGCGTGCCTGGCCAGCACCTCACGCCACGCGCGGACAGCGGCATCCTCGCTCATGCGGCGGATCGTACCATGCGCGAACATTAAATGCACACGAATTAAATTCTCTTGCATTAGATGCGTATGCATGTATTGTTGGGCCCCATGATCCCTTCCTCCCATGAAGGACGCTGGGACGCGCGCCTGTGGGCCGCCCTGGCGGTCCTGTGCGCGGTCGTCTTCCTCGACGCCCTCGACGTCTCCATGGTCGGCGTCGCCCTTCCCTCCATCCAGGCGGACCTCGGGTTGTCCACCTCCGCCCTGCAATGGGTGGTCAGCGGCTACGTGCTCGGATACGGCGGACTGCTCCTGCTCGGGGGCCGCACCGCCGACCTGCTCGGGCGGCGCAGGGTGTTCCTCGTCGCGCTGGCGGTCTTCGCCGTGGCCTCCCTCCTCGGGGGCATCGTGGACGACGGCGGTCTGCTGATCGCCGCCCGGTTCGTCAAGGGCATCAGCGCCGCCTTCACGGCCCCCGCCGCCCTGTCCATCATCACGACCACCTTCGCCGAGGGCCCGGCCCGCAATCGGGCCCTCAGCATCTTCACCGCCTCCGGCGCCAGCGGCTTCTCGCTCGGCCTGGTCATCTCCGGCCTGCTGACCAGCCTCAACTGGCGCTGGACGTTCCTCATGCCCGTCCCCGTCGCGATCATCGCCCTGGTCGCGGCGCTGAAGTTCCTGCCCAGGCACCGCGAGGAGCGGGCCGAGGGCGGTCACGACCTCATCGGCGCCGTGACCATCACCGCCTCGATGCTGCTGCTGGTCTTCACCGTGGTGGAGGCCCCCGAGGCCGGCTGGGGATCGGTCCGCACCATCGGATCGCTGCTCGGCGCCGCCGCCCTGCTGGCCGTTTTCGTCATCGCCGAGCTGAAGGTCAGGCACCCGCTGGTACGGCTGGGCATCCTGCGCTCCGGACCGATCGTCCGGGCCAACCTCGGGCTGGTGATCCTGTTCGGCTCCTACGTCGGCTTCCAGTTCGTGGCGATGCAGTACTTCCAGAACTTCCTGCACTGGTCCGCCCTGGAGACCGCGCTGGCGTTCCTGCCCGCCGGCCTGCTGGTGGCCGTGACGTCCACCAAGATGGGGGACCTGGCCGACCGCTTCGGCACCGCCCGGCTGATCGTGATCGGCTCGGCGGCGCTGGCCGGGGGATACGCGTTCTTCCTGCGCCTGGACGGCGCCCCCAGCCTGGCCACGCTGATCATCCCCGGCATGGTCCTGCTCGGCGTCGCCTTCGCCCTGTCCTTCCCCTCACTCAACATCCAGGCCACCAACGGCGTGGCCGACGACGAGCAGGGACTGGCCTCCGGCCTGCTCAACACCTCCGGTCAGGTCGGCGGCGCGGTCGTGCTGGCGGTGGTGACGGCGGTGCTGACCTCCAGCACCGGCGCCGACCCGCTGGACGGCTTCCACGCCGCGATCGCGGTCTCCGCGATCCTCGGCCTGGTCGGGCTCGGCATCTCCCTCACCGGCCTGCTGGGATCCCGTACGGCCGTGCGGGAGGAGGAGAAGGTCCTGGAGACCGTCTGAGGACCGCGTTCCCCTTCCGCGACCGGGGCCCGGAAGAGGACTGATCCCGCCGCCGCGGAGGGCCCGCCCTCCGCGGCGGCCTCTCCCATGCCGTCTCGATATCCACCCCGCGGACAGGGAGATGTGGCTGAACCTTTCATGGGTATGGCACGTCCTACCAGGCAGGAGGCCCACATGAACCGTTCCCGTGCCGCGTTCGCCCTCGTCCCCCTCGTCCTGCTGCTGACCGGCTGCGGCGGCGAGGCGACCCGGGCCACCTCCGCGCCCGCCGCGCAGGAGAGCACCGCCGAGACCACGGCCGCTCCTGAGCCGGTCTCCCCGGACTCCTCGCCGGGCTCCTCCTCGGACCGGTCGGTGGGGCCGGCCGACCTCAAGCCGCCGACCGGGACCCGGACGGTGGAGGTCAAGCGGAGCCTGGACGAGCCGCCGATCGTCACCGGCGTGCGCTACGCCGAGCACCGGGGCTTCGACCGGGTGGTCGTCGACTACCGGGGCGACCTGCCGGGATACCGGGTCGAGTGGGTGCCCGAGCTGGTCCAGGACGGGTCGGGCGAGCCCATCGAGGTCGAGGGCGGGGCCTACCTCCAGGTGACGATCATCCCGGCCAACGCCCACGACGAGGACGGGGCGCCGACCTGGAAGGGCGGACCGATCTTCAAAGCCGGCCTGGGCAACGTGAAGAACGTCGTCAAGACCGGTGACTTCGAGGCCGTGGTCGGCGTCGGCATCGTGCTGGAGCACCGGGCGGGGTTCCGCGTGAAGGAGTACCGCTCGCCGAACCGGCTGGTCATCGACGTCGCCCACTGAGGCGTGGCCCACTGAGGGGCCCGGCCGGGCCGGTGACAAAATGGTCTGATGGTACGGAAAATCGATAGCGCGACACGGATCCCCGTCCCGGGCGGCAAGGTCATCGACGAGTACGTCGGCCGGGTCAACAGCGGCGAGAGCGCGATCTCGATCGCGCACATGACGGCCCCGGCCGGATGGGACGAGCCCGCCCAGGCGCCGGAGTTCGCCGAGTACACCCTGGTGCTCAAGGGTACGGTCATCGTGGAGCACGCCGAGGGCGTCACCGAGGTCCACGCCGGTCAGGCGTTCGCGTGCGAGCCGGGGGAGAAGATCCGCTACAGCTGCGGTTCCGAGGGCGCGGAGTACGTCGCCGTCTGCCTGCCCGCCTTCTCTCCCGAGACGGTCCACCGCGACGAGTGACGCGGTGACGCGGTGACCGAACGACCAGCTGACCACCTGACCGCCTGATCGACGCAGATCGCCGACGGGACCCTGACAGTAGGATGACGAGATGAGCCAGCCACCCACCCTTGAGGAGATCCGCCGGGCCCCGAAGGTCCTGCTCCACGACCACCTCGACGGTGGTCTGCGGCCGGAGACCATCGTCGACCTGGCCCGCGAGACCGGCTACGACCGGTTGCCCACGACCGACCCGGACAGCCTGCGGACCTGGTTCCAGGAGGCCTCCGACTCGGGTTCGCTGGAGCGCTACCTGGAGACCTTCGACCACACGGTCGGCGTCATGCAGACGCGCGAGTCGCTGGTCCGGGTCGCCGCCGAGTGCGCCGAGGACCTCGCGAACGACGGCGTGGTCTACGCGGAGGTGCGCTACGCGCCCGAGCAGCACACCTCCCGGGGGCTGAGCCTGGAGGAGGTCATCGAGGCCGTTCTGGAGGGGTTCAGGATCGGCTCCGAGGGCCGGGGCATCCGGGTGGGCACGCTGCTGACCGCGATGCGTCACCAGGCCAGGTCCATGGAGATCGCCGAGCTCGCGGTCCGCTACCGCGACGTCGGCGTGGCCGGGTTCGACATCGCCGGAGCCGAGGCGGGCTACCCGCCCACGCGCCACCTGGACGCGTTCGAATACCTGCAGCGGGAGAACGCCCACTTCACCATCCACGCCGGCGAGGCCTTCGGCCTGCCGTCCATCTGGCAGGCGATCCAGTGGTGCGGCGCCGACCGGCTGGGCCACGGCGTGCGGATCATCGACGACATCGCGGTGTCCGGTGACGGCGAGCCCAAGCTCGGCCGCCTGGCGGCCTACGTCCGTGACAAGCGCATCCCGCTGGAGATGTGCCCCACCTCGAACCTGCAGACGGGCGCCGCCTCCTCCATCGCCGAGCACCCGATCGGGCTGCTGCGGCGCCTGAACTTCCGGGTCACCGTCAACACCGACAACCGGCTGATGAGCGCGACGACCGTCTCGCAGGAGTTCGCCAAGCTGGTGGAGGCGTTCGGCTACGGCTGGGACGACATGCAGTGGTTCACCATCAACGCCATGAAGTCGGCCTTCCTGCCCTTCGACGACCGCCTGGCGCTCATCAACGGGGTCATCAAGCCCGGGTTCGCGCGGCTCAAATGGCAGGCGTGAGCGGGCGCCCGGTGAGGCGGGCCCGATGAGACAGGTGTTCCGGTCGAAGCTCGCCCTGATCCTCGGCTGGGTGTGGATGGTCTTCGCCGCACTCAGCGCGGCCGACCTGATCATCCGCTACAGCGGGCCGTCCTCGATGGTCGCGGCGGCGGTGCTGGGCGTGCTGACGGCGCTGGTCTACATCACCTGCCTGCGCCCGGCGGTCATCCTGACCGAGGAGAGCCTGCGGGTCCGCAACCCCTTCAGGACCGTCTCCGTGCCCTGGGCGGATGTGGACGACGTCGTGGTCTCCCACGCGATCACGATCACCGCGGCGGGGCGGGTCGTCCGCTGCTGGACGCCCCAGACCACGGCCAGGGAGCGGGCGGCGGCCACACGGCGCGGGCAGTCCGCCCCGCAGCGCGGCGCTTTCGCGACCGAGCCCGTCCGCACCAAGGGGGAGCAGGCCGCGGCCGAGGCGCTGTCGGGCAGGACCCACGCCGACTGGGTGGCACAGCAGATCACCGAGCGGGCCGAGGCCGCCCGCCGCTCCGCCGCCTCCCGCCCCGGACCCGCGTCCCCGGCCGCATCGGGAACCCCCGCCGAACCCGGCGGAGCGGCGTCCGGCCCGGCCGGCTCGACGGCCTCCACCGATCCGACGGCCTCCGGCGGCTCCACCGCGGCCGGTGCCGGAGCACTGCGCATCGGCTGGGCCCCGGACGCCCTGGCCGCCGTCGGGGCCGCGCTCGTCCTCATCGTGGCCGCCGTCATCGTCTCCTGAGCCGCCTCCCCGCGGGGGGTCAGCTCCCCCGGGGACGCCAGGCGCCGACGAGGTCGTCGGGGGTGACCAGCCTGACCTCGGCGGTCTCCGTACCGCTCCGGGAGACGGCGAAGAGCGGGACCTCGGCGCCGGCGCCGGGCAGCTTCGAGCGGCGGATGATGAGCTCGTGCAGGTCGCGCCGGTCGAAGGGGCGGTCCTCGCGCCAGGTGACCGCGCCGACCATGGTGATCGTCTCGCCGACCGGCTCGCGGTCCGCCCCCACGATGTCGATCTCCGGGTCGCCGGTGCGGGTCCAGTAGCCGCCGACCGCGCCCGTGCGCCGGGGCAGCCCGTCCATCCGCCGCAGCGACTGCCTGACCAGGGGGACCACGGCCGCGCCGCGCCAGGAGTCCCAGGAGCCGAGCACACGGGCGAGGGCGAGGTCGCCCCGCCCCCGTTCGATCTCCGGGAGCCCGGGGCCGACGAAGGACAGCCAGAACCACAGATGCGCGTCCGCGACCCGGTAGCGGGTCTCGCGTGAGGGCCGGGTGGCCAGCGGCAGGTCGGCGACGACCAGCCGCCTGTCCACCAGGGACTGCAGCGCCCGGTTGAGCGAGGCCCGGGGGACCTCGGGGACGGCGCGGCCGATGGCGGAGTGGGTGCGCGCCCCCGAGGCGACGGCGTTCAGCACGGCCCGCGCCTGCGCGTCCGGGGCCATCTCCGCGGCGAGGGCGCGCTCGCCGGTCACCACCAGCGCCGAGGCGGGGTCGGCCAGGGCGCGCCGGAGGTACTCCCCGGTCGTGAGCCCCCGCGGCCACCTCCCGCAGATCATCGGCAGGCCGCCGGAGACCAGGCGGGCGTCGACGGCCTCGGCCGCGGGCAGTTCCAGGGCGTCGGCCACGTCGGCGGGGGTCAGGGGGTGGACCACCATCTCGGTGGCCCGCATGTAGAACGGCCGGCCGGGCCGGTTGACCGCTTCCATCACCGGCAGGTCCGAGCCGACGAGGACGAGCAGCACCGGGCGGCGCGACAGCTCGCGGGCGAACGTCACCTGCAGCGTGCCCTCGAAGTCCGGGTCGGCGGCCAGCAGGTGCGGCAGGTCGTCCACGACGAGGATGCTCGGGGCGTCCTGGGGCAGGGCCGCGGCCACCAGGGCCAGCGCGTCCTGCCACGACCCGGCGGACCGCCCGGCCAGGCCCCCGTCGCCGGGGAGGCCGGAGGCGCCGGCCGCGGCGAGGAACTCGCGCAGCTGCTGGGCCGGTGACCCGGGGGGAGCGGAGTAGAACACGCAGGGGACGCCCGAGCGGCGGGCGAACTCCTCCACCAGGCGCGACTTGCCGACGCGGCGGCGCCCGCGCATCAGGACGGCCCGCCCGGGCCGCCCCCCTCTGCCGCCCGACTCCACCCGGTCCAGCAGAAGCTGGAGTTTTCCCAGCTCAGCAGGCCTTTCAATGAACCGGTCCATCGCCCTCCGACGGTCTCGGCCGTGAGACTCTCCGCAGTGAGACTCTCCGTCCCGAGACCATCGCAAGCGGCCGTCTCCTCCATGAGATGACCAAATGCGCTCAGACTCCCGCCGGGGACGGCCGGACGGCCCGACCCCGGACGGCTACAGACCCAGGACGGCGGACAGGTCCGTCTTCAGGGCGTCGAGATCCCGTACGGCCTGCGCCCGCGCGCCGGCGACCTCGCCGTCCACCGGGACGACGACCTCCAGATAGCACTTGAGCTTCGGCTCGGTGCCCGAGGGCCGGACCACGACGCGGGCGCCGCCCGCCAGGACGTACCGCAGGCCGTCGGTGGGCGGCAGGCCGCCCGCGCCCAGGCTCAGATCCTCGGCCGACTCGACCGCGCGGCCGCCGAGCTGTGCGGGCGGGGTGGCGCGCAGGCGGGCCATGGCCCCGGCGATCAGCGACAGGTCGGCGACCCGGACCGAGAGCTGGGAGGTGGCGTGCAGGCCGTACCTGCGGGCCTGGTCGTCGAGCAGGTCGAGCAGGGTGCGGCCCTCGCGCTTGGCCCGGGCGGCCATGCCGGCGACGGTCAGGGCCGCGCCGATGCCGTCCTTGTCGTGGACGGGCAGGCCGGTGTCCGAGCCGACGCTGTAGCCCAGCGCCTCCTCGTAGCCGAAGACCATGCCGTCACCGGCCTTCATGATCCACTTGAAGCCGGTGAGGGTCTCGGCGTAGCGCACGCCGTACTCCGCGGCGATCTTGCCGAGCAGGGACGAGGAGACGATGGTGGTGGCCACCAGCCGGTCGCCGGAGGTGCTCGCGATCACGTGCTCGCCCAGGAGCGCGCCGACCTCGTCGCCGGTGAGCATCCGGTAGCCGCCGCCGGGCAGCGGCACGCCCACCGCGCAGCGGTCGGCGTCCGGGTCGTTGGCCAGCACGATGTCGGCGTCGATCTGCCCGGCCAGCTCCAGCGCGAGGTCCATCGCGCCGGGCTCCTCCGGGTTGGGGAAGGAGACGGTGGGGAAGTCCGGATCGGGATCGGCCTGGGCCTTCACGGTCACCGGGCTCGCGAACCCGGCGGCCAGGAACGCGGCCGTGAGCGTGACGCCGCCGACGCCGTGCAGGGGGGTGTAGGCCACCCGCAGGTCGCGGTCCTCACCGAGCGGCAGCAGGGTCACCGCGTCCAGGTAGGCGGCGACGATCTCCTCGCCGAGATCGGTCCAGGCGGGGTCGGACGGAGAGCCGAGGGGAAGCTCGGAGACCGGCCCGGCGGCGTCGATGGCCGCGGAGATCTCCGCGTCGATCGGCGGCACGATCTGGGAGCCGTCGCCCCAGTAGACCTTGTAGCCGTTGTCCCGGGGCGGGTTGTGGCTGGCGGTGACGGTCACGCCCGCGTCCGCGCCCAGGTGCCGTACGGCGAAGGCCAGCACGGGGGTGGGCAGCGGGGCGGGCAGCAGCGACGCCCGCAGCCCCGCGCCGGTGAGCACGGCCGCGGTGTCGCGGGCGAAGACGTCGGAGTTGTAGCGGGCGTCGTAGCCGATCACGACGTGCCGGTCGGGGCCGAGGACGGCGGCCAGGCCGGCGGCGGCGCGCATGACGGTGACCCGGTTCATCCGGTTGGGCCCGGCGCCCAGCTCCCCGCGGAGCCCGGCGGTGCCGAACTCCAGCTTGGCCTGGAACCTGTCGCGCAGCGCCGTCTCGTCGCCGCCGGAGAGGAGGGCCTCCAGTTCGGCCCGGGTCTGCGGGTCCGGGTCCTGGGCCAGCCAGGCCTGTGCGAGCCGTACGAGATCGCTGCTCATGTCACCTCACGCTCCGGGGCGGGGGGATCGCCCCCGCCGGTTGTGCCTGGAGTCCGCGGGGCCCGTGCCCGGTCGGACGGGGCCCGCGGCCGCTTACAGCTTGCTGACGACCTGGCCGAGCAGTTCGCCCATCCGGGTGGCGGTGGCGCGGCCGACCTCCAGCACCTCCTGGTGGTTCAGCGGCTCGCCGACCAGACCGGCGCCCGGGTTGGTGACCAGGGAGATGCCGAGCACCTCGGCGCCGCCCTCGCGGGCCGCGATGGCCTCCAGCACGGTGGACATGCCCACCATGTCGCCGCCGATGGTCCGGCACATCTGGATCTCGGCCGGGGTCTCGTAGGTCGGGCCGCGGAAGGCGATGTAGACGCCCTCGGCCATGCCGGGGTCGACCTCGCGGACCAGGGCGCGCAGCCGCCGGGAGTAGACCTCGGTGAGGTCGATGAAGGTGGCGCCGGTCAGGGGGTTGGCGCCGGTCAGGTTGATGTGGTCGCTGATCAGGATCGCCTCGCCGACCTTCTGGGTCTCCGGGCGCAGGCCGCCCGCGGCGTTGGTCAGCACGACCGTGCGCACCCCGGCCTTGATCGCGGTCCGCACGCCGTGCACGACCGGCTCGACGCCCCGGCCCTCGTAGAGGTGGGTGCGGCCGAGGAGGATCAGGGCGCTCGCGCCCGTCGCGGTCCGCACGGCGCGGATCCGGCCCGCGTGACCGGCCACGGCGGCGGGGGTGAACCCGGGCAGGTCGGTCACCGGGATCTCGGCGAGGGTCTCTCCGATCGCGTCGGCGGCCGGGACCCAGCCCGACCCCATCACCAGCGCGACGTCGAAGGAATCGACTCCGGTGGCGCTCCTCAGCGCGATCGCGGCGTCCGTGGCGAGTGCATAAGGGTCATTGGTCACCTCACCGAGCGTACTCGTCCGGTCCCCCGGACCACGCCGGGGGCGCGTCGCGTCGCCCGGTGACGTGCCCACCGGCCGCCCGGCGGCGTGTCGTCCGCTAGCCGCCCAGCGACGTGCAGGGACGGCCGCGCAGCGCCTTGACGTAGTCGTCGGGGGCTCCGGCGTGCTCCGCGGCGTCGGCCAGGATGCCGAGGTAGCGCGCCGAGGGCAGGCCGCCCTCGTAGCCGTCGAGCACGTAGAACCAGGCCACGACCTCGCCGTCCAGGGTCTGCACCCGCAGCCGCACCTTGTGGTAGAGGCCGCGGATGGCGCCCTCCCACTGGTCGAGGGAGGTCTCGTCCCACTCGGGGACGTCGTAGAGGACGACGAAGACCTCTTCGGCGGGATCCTCGACGATGGTGGCGAGCGCGCCCTCCCAGCCGAGGTCGTCCCCTCCGAAGGTCAGACGCCAGCCCTGCAGCCAGCCCGACCCCCGCATGGGGGAGTGCGGGGCCCGCTGGGCCATCTGCTTGGGGTCCATGTTGCTGCCATAGGCGGCGTAGACAGGCACGGCATCCAAGAGTAATCCACGATCGCGGAGATGCTCACTCTCCGGCGGCGCGCCGCTAATTTTCTCCGAATATGGGTGGTTTCCCTGATTCCGGGCCGTCACCGAGGGGGACCGGGCGGTGATGCGGTCCGGCGATGCGGGACAATGGGGGACGTGACAAGGATCGTGATCATCGGTGGCGGGCCCGGCGGATACGAGGCGGCCCTGGTGGCGGCGCAACTCGGGGCACAGGTCACCGTGGTCGAGCAGGACGGTCCCGGCGGGGCCTGCGTGCTCACCGACTGCGTGCCGTCCAAGACCCTGATCGCGACCTCCGTCCGGAAGCAGGCGCTGCTCGACGCCGCCGCCCTCGGCGTGCACTACAGCGGCGGCCCCGACGGCGACGTGGGCAGCCCGGTGGCGGACATGCCGCTGGTCAACACGCGTGTGAAGGAGCTGGCCCAGGCGCAGTCCGCCGACATCGCCGCGCGGCTGGCCGCCGAGGGCGTCGAGGTGGTCAGGGCTCCGGGGCGGCTGGTGGACCCGCAGGTGGTCCGGGCCGGCGACCGGACGATCCGGGCCGACGTCGTGATCGTGGCGACCGGCGCCACCCCGCGCATCCTGCCCACCGCCGAGCCCGACGGCGAGCGCATCCTCACCTGGCGGCAGATGTACGACCTGGAGGAGCTGCCCGAGCACCTCATCGTGGTCGGCTCCGGCGTCACCGGCGCGGAGTTCGCCGGCGCCTACCGCTCGCTCGGTTCCGAGGTGACGCTCGTGTCCTCGCGCGACCGGATGATGCCGAACGAGGACGCCGACGCCGCCGAGGTCCTGGAGGAGGTCTACCGGCGCCGCGGGATGAACGTCATGGGCCGCTCCCGCGCCGAGTCGGTCAAGCGCACCGCCGACGGAGTGGTGGTCACGCTGGAGGACGGCAGGACCGCCGAGGGCAGCCACTGCCTGATGACCGTCGGCATGGTCCCCAACACCGCGGGGATCGGCCTGCAGGAGGCCGGGGTCACCCTCGACCGGGGCGGGTTCATCCAGGTGGACAAGGTCTCCCGCACCTCCGCGCCGGGCGTCTACGCGGCCGGCGACTGCACCGGCGTGCTGATGCTCGCCTCGGTCGCCGCCATGCAGGGCCGCATCGCCGTCTGGCACGCCCTCGGCGAGGCCGTCCAGCCGTTGCGCCTGGCCACCGTGGCCTCCAACATCTTCACCGACCCCGAGATCGCCGCGGTGGGCGTCGCCCAGAAGGCGATCGAGGCCGGCGAGATCGACGCCAACGTGGTCAAGCTCCCGCTGGCCACCAACGCCCGGGCCAAGATGCAGGGCTTCCACGACGGCTTCGTGAAGCTGTTCTGCCGCCCGCACACCGGCATCATCCTGGGCGGCGTCGTGGTCGCCCCGCGCGCCTCCGAGCTGATCCTGGCGGTCTCGGTGGCCGTGCAGCAGCGCCTCACCGTGGACCAGGTCGCCCACACCTTCGCGGTCTACCCGTCGCTGTCGGGCTCCATCACCGAGGCCGCGCGCCGCCTGATGCAGCCGATGACCCCCACCGGCATCTGACGACGGCGCTCACGCGGTCCGGCGCTCACCGGCCGTCCGCACCCCTCGCGCCCACCCGGTCCGGCCCGCCGGCCGGGTGCGGGACGGCGATGACGTCCCGCGGCGGCAGGGCGGCCTGCTCGACGCGGTTGCGGCCCCGCTCCTTGGCGGCGTAGAGGGCCCCGTCGGCGGCGTCGAGCAGCCCGTCGACGCTCCGGAAGCCGGGGAAGGAGGCGAGGCCGATGCTGACGGTGACCGGCAGCCGGTGCTCGCCGGCCCGGGTCCGGGACCGCGCCACCAGCTCACGGATCTCCTCCAGGCGGGCGCGGGCCACCTCGCCGCTCGCGCCGGGCAGGACGATCACGAACTCCTCCCCGCCCAGGCGGGCCACGATGTCGTCGTGCCGGACGCCGGAGGCCAGCAGCCGGGCGACGCCGATCAGGACGGCGTCGCCGGCGGCGTGGCCGTAGGTGTCGTTGACCCGCTTGAAGTGGTCGACGTCGACGACGGCCAGGGTCAGCGGGGTCCCGCCGGCGGCGGCCTCGGCCAGCTGCCCCGGCAGGGTGTCCATCAGGTGACGGCGGTTGTACAGGCCGGTCAGCGGGTCCCGGACGACCTGCTCGCGCAGCAGCGCGTTGGCCTCCTCGACCTCGCGGCGCAGCCGGTTGGCCTCGGTCACGTCCCTGGCGGCCAGGGCCCAGCCGATGGCGTTGCCCCTGCGGTCGTGCAGCGGGCTGATCCGCAGGTGCAGGTCGACCCCGCTGCCCGCCACGTCGGTGAGGGCCTGGTCGGTCTCGGTCTCCTCCCGCAGATGCAGGTCCGCGCCGAAGATCTCGCGGGCCGGCGATCCGGTGAGGGACGCGTCGGGCGGTACGGGCGATCCGGTGGAGAGTGCCGCGGGCGGTACCGGCGGCTCGGCGGAGGGTACGGCGGGCGGATCGGACGACCCGGCGGAGGGCGGGGCGGACCCGCGCGCCGCGGCCGGGCGGATCCGTTCCGCCAGCCGGCGGGCGGCGGGGTTGTGGTCCAGGATCCGGCCGCACCGGTCGGTCACGATGACCGCGTCGGAGAGCGTGTCGAACACCTGCTGGCGTCCCACGGGGATCTGCTCCGGCAGGGTCGGATGCGCCACCATCCGGTAGGCGATGATCACCGTGATGGCGAACCCGACGGAGGTCATGTCCGAGTAACGGCCCTCCAGCGGCAGGCCGACCAGGTTGATCAGCATCGGCGGCAGCGCGGTGCAGAGAGTCCAGTTGTAGATCCAGCGCTGCTCGCGCGGGACCCGGCGGCGGGCGCGGGCCACCCGGAACAGGGCCACCAGCACCAGGACGTAGCCGTAGACGACGTGCGGCCAGTAGAGCGGCCCGATCTGGAGGATGAACTCCCCCTGCCACGCCGCCCTGGTGACTCCCGGGATGAGCAGCCGGTGCCACGGGTTCGTCGCGATCAGGGCGATCAGGATCGCCGGCTCGATCAGGAGCGGCGTCACCGTACGCCACGAGACCCGCCAGGCGCGGTCCGCCACCGTCGCCGCCAGGCAGAAGAACCCGGCGGTGACGACGGACTCCGCGGGGAACAGGATGCTGCCCCACAGCAGCGCCTCACCGGGGTCGACGACCAGGAAGGCGATCACGTCGGAGACCGCCCACAGGGCGACGCCGGTGGAGAAGACCGACAACACCCCGAACAGCGGCGCCCGGCGCCACCGGGTCCAGCCGATGGCGGCCACGCCGGCGGCCACCACGGCCGCCAGTGTGAACATCGCGATCAGTACCGGCACGGTGTCATCCCCCTCTTCGACGCGCTCGCGGCACACTTCGTCGATGTCCCATCGGCAGCGCGCCGGAGGAGTTGAGCCGGTCCTAGCCGCGCAGGGGGATCGAGACGTACGACGGGTTGCCGGCGGGGGAGGAGAAGGTGAGCCCGGCGCCCGGCGGGTTGTGCTCGATGTAGAGCGGATCGGCGGTGTCGACGACGAGGGCGAGCCGGTGACCGGCCGGGACGTCGTAGGCCGTGGAGAACAGCTCCAGATCGAGGCCGGAGGCACGGCCGGGTGTCCGGCCGTGGAAGGTGAACGGCGCGTGCGTGATCAGCCTGCCCCCGCCGCCCGGGCCCACGTCGTAGAGGTGGGCGATGACGGTGCCGCTCTCCCGGGTGGCGGTCATCGTGGTGTGCAGCTTCACCGTGCCGCGCACGCGCAGGCCGTCCGCGTGGCGCGGAGACTGCCAGACGGCGGCCCGTGAGCGCGGCAGCAGGGGGACCGTCACCTCCGGCGGGGCCTTGGCGAACTGGTCGAGGATGCCGGACAGGAACACCGTGCCGCCGTTCGCGCCCGAGTCGGCGTCCGCCGCTATCCGCCGGGTGCCGGTGAGCGGGACCCTCCGGGTGGCCGAGGTCAGGGCCCGCCAGGTGGGATAGCCCTCGTAGCCGCCGCCGGTGCGAGGCAGGACCCGGACGGGGTCCTCCCGGTCGATGCCGTTGTCCGCGCCCTTGAGGTGGTGGTCGAACCAGCGCCGGCAGTTCCTCCACACGTCGTTCGGCAGCCCCAGCAGGCCGGTCGCCTCGGGGGTGGCGTGGTCGCCCGGCCGCAGCTCCAGGCGCTTGGGGCCGGTGAGCCTCTCGTAGAAGCGCGCGTACTGGTTCGGCGGGAACAGCGACTCGCCCCAGGCGTTGCCCAGCATGATCGCGGGACCGTTGGCGTTGATCCTGGACAGGTGGGTGGCGGGGGAGCGCACCCGGGCCCACGCGATCATCTCGGCCTCCCGGTTCAGCTCCGAACGGAAGAAGCCCCGCATGTGCCGCTGCAGCTCCGCGCTGGGACGCCCGGTGACGAAGCCGGAGCCGACCAGGATCGCCGACGCCTGGGAGTGCTGGGTGCGGCCGCTGTAGATGGAGGCCACGAGGTCGGCCCAGCCGCTCATCGCGACGACGGCCCTGACCCGGCGGTCGAAGGCCGAGGCCAGCAGGCTGATGCCCGCGCCGTAGGAGACGCCGGCCATGCCGACCCTGCGCGGGTCGGCGGGGGTGTTCCGCAGCGCCCAGTCGACGACCTTCGAGGCGTCGGCGACGTCCCGGGGACCGGCGACGTCGATCTTCCCGCCGGACTGCCAGAAACCGCGGGTGTTGTAGCTGACCACCACGTAGCCGGCGCGGGCCATCTTCTCCGCCTGGACGAGATACTCCACCTGCGGCACGGACCAGCTGGTGGGCAGCACGATGACCGGATGGCGGCGCCCGCCGTCCCGGCCGCCGGGCGTGACGACGTTGGCCGCGAGCTTCGTGCCTCCGGCGCCGGGGATGGTGACGAACCGGATGGACGGTGCCGCCGCGTCCCCGGCGGTCCGGACGGAGACCGTGTCCCGGGCCGGCCGGAGGGAGGCCGCCGTGGCGGAGGCCGGGCTCCAGACGGAGCACAGGAGCGCCGCGGCCACGACGGCGGCGGTGGCGGGTCGGGGGTGCGGACGTCTCATGGGCCGTCTCCTGCCGTCGTCGCCGACCGGTCCCACCCGGTGGTCGGTACGCCTGAGGGGAAAGTGACCCGACGGTAACCCGTGGTGTTACCGTTGGTAACCAGGGGGCGTGTTACGCGTCGGTAACAATCGTCGTACCGAGGCTGCGCGGGGGACGGCGAGGTGTGGCGGCGGGGATGTGAAGGCGGAAGGACGCGCCCCGTCACGGTAAAAGCACCTTCTGCCGAGTACGGCCCGCACCGAGCATCGCTGCAGGAGCGGTGAGCGTCCGGCCGCCGCGGTGATCGTCAGGAGTCCCCATGCGGCAGCGCGAACCCGGCGTCCCCGGGCGGCGATGTGATCCCCGTGTCCTCGTACGGCGGGGCAGTCTCGTACGGCGCGGCGTCCTCGTGCGGCGGGGATGGCGGGCAAGGGCGGTCACGGCGTTCCTGATCGCCGTGGCCCTGGCGGCCTCGCCGGCGGCGACCGGATCCGCCTCGGCCGCCCGGGCTCCGGCCGTGACGGACTCCGCCTCGCTCGCCGTGTGCGACTTCACGATCGAGAACACCGACGACGTCTTCGGCGACGAGGTCAGGGCGGTCGACCTTCAGGAGGGCGGGAACGGTGACGAGATCTTCCTGCGGATCGGCGGGAACCTCTTCCCGCTGTCCGGGGGGACCGTACAGTTCCCGACCGCGGGGACGGGCAGGCCGGCCGGCGCGTTCGGGTTCGTCCCGCCGGTGCGCGTGCAGTTCACCGACGGCATCCTGGCCTTCCAGCTGATCGAGGACGATCTCACGATCAACGACAGGATCGCCGACGCGGAACTGCCGTGCGGGAACGTGCGCACGCAGCTCACCTTCGTCAACCGGCGTGGGAACGCGGCGTACGAGGTGGAGTTCGCGATCCGCGTCGTCGGGTGAGGAGACGGGTGAGGAGACGGGGGAGGAATCGGGCGGGGACGACACCGGGCGGGCGCCGTACCGGGCGGGCGGGATACCGGCGGGCGCCGTACCGGATGAACGGGAGGCCCCGGCGGGCGCCGGGGCCCGCCGTCAGCGGACCCGGGCGCGCAGCCGTCCCAGCGCCGCCTTGCCGTCGTGCACGGCGCGGGCCACGAAGTGCAGATCCTGCTCCCGCCTGGCCATCCCCAGGGCGTTCTTGGCGGCCTCGTAGGCGTCGATGGCGTGCCGCCAGTCCTGGTCGGCCGTCATGCCGCCGCGCCCGCTGATCTGGAACTCGTAGTCGAGCTGGTCGATCTCCTCGCCGAGCCGGGTGATGTCCTCCTCGGCCCCCCGGCGCATGAGGGCGAAGCGGGCGTTGCGCCTGCTGCGCCGCTGGGCGCTGACGCCCCAGGCCACCACGGTGAGCGCCAGGCCCACCGCGCTGAGCACGACCATGACGAGCCCGACGGAGATCCCCTTGTCCTCCTGCGCGGCCACGGGGTCCGGGTCACCGGCCGGCGACTCCTCGCCGGCGCTGTCGGGGGTCGGGAAGACGAAGCCGTCGACGTCCTGCGGGGTGCCCTTGGCGCCCTTGAGGTTCGCGTCGTCGGCCTGGGTGAAGGAGGCGTCCTGGACGGTCGCCCCGGTGAAGTCGGCCCCGGCCAGCTCGGCCTGGGTGAAGTCGACCTCGGTCAGGTCGGCGTCCTTGAAGGTGGCGTTGCGCAGGTTGGCCTGGCCCAGCTTGGCCTCGCGCATCTTGGCGCGGGTGAAGTCGGCCTTGCGCGCCTTGAGCTGACCGGGGGTGCTCTCGGTGAGGTCGGCGTCGACGAGCTTGGCGCTGGTGAAGACGGCCTGGGTCAGCTCGGCCCGGGTCAGGGTGGCCCCGGTCAGGTCCGCGTACGGGAACTGGGCCTGCCCCGCCTCGGCGTCGATCAGGATCGCGCCGCGCAGGTCCGCGTAGTCGGCGTGCATCTGACCGAGGTTCGCCTCGGTGAAGTCGGCGCCGCGCATGTCGGCGTGCTTCAGCGTGGCCTGGGTGAACCGGGTCTTCTTGAGCGAGGCGTTGCGCAGGATCGCACCCGTCATGTCCTCCTGGACGAACTCGATGCCGTCCAGCTTGGCGCCGGTCAGGTCGGCGCAGCGCAGGTTGTCGGGGAGCTGGGCCCCCTTGGTGAAGTCCTTGCCGCGCAGCTTGGCGCCCTCGCCGGGGCGGCAGGGGTTGGTCTGCGCGGCGGTGAGGTGCCCGGCCGAGGCGTGGGCGGGAGCGATGACGGACCCCGACAGCGCGAATGTCGCGGCGATGAGTGTCAGGGGGATGGAACGACGCACGGGTGCCTCCTTCAACAGCAGTCCCGAGCGTGCCAGGGGATCATTTCATCCCGCTAGACACTCACTTGAACCGCGCACGGTCACTCCGGCCGGGGCACCTTGGCCACCGCGTATCCGCCGGGGGGAAGCAGCAGATTACCCGGGATCTTCCGCTCCTCGCCGCCGTGGTTGATCGCGAACAGCCACTCGCCGCGCCGTACGAGCTCGACGGGGGCGGGTGAGCCGAGACCGAGCAGGCGGGCGTAGGCGTCGTCGGACAGGCGCGTGGAGACGTAGACGGCCCGGCCGTGACGTGTGATCGCCGGGGTGCCGTCGGGATAGCGGGCCAGGGCCTCGGCCCCGGCCAGGTGGACCCGCTCGGTCCACACGGACGCGGTGTCGCCGGTGTCCAGCGTGACCGGCTCGCCGACCGGGAGGAACTCCTCCACCCGGACGCCGAGAACGCCGCGCAGGGCGCCCGGGTAGCCGCCGACCCGGATCCGCGCGTGCTCGTCGGCGATCCCGCTGAGGAAGGAGACCACGAGGGTTCCGTGGCCGCCGTCCGCGTAGCGGCGCAGGTTCTCCGCCGCGTCGTCGGAGATCAGATAGAGGCTGGGGACGATCACCAGCTCGTAGCCGGACAGGTCCGCCGAGGGGTGGACGAAGTCGGCGGTGACACCGTGCCGGTAGAGCACCCGGTGCGCCTGCCGTACCGCCTCCAGATAGCCGATCCCGGTGGAGGGGAAGCCGGGCGACTGCAGCGCCCAGCCCGCCTCGGTGTCCCACAGGATCGCGGCCGAGGCCTCGACCGGGTCCCCGCAGGCCTCGGCGAGGGCGGGCAGCAGGTTGCCGAGGTCGCGGATCTCGCGGAAGATGCGCGAGTCCGGTCCGGCGTGCGGGACCATGCCGCCGTGCCAGAGCTCGGCCCCGCCCCGCGAGGCCCGCCACTGGAAGAACATCGCCCCGCGCGAGCCCCGGGCGACGTGCGACAGGCTCAGCCGGGTGATCTCCCCGGGCCGCTTGGCGGCCATCCGGGGGCCGGTGTAGGTCACCACCGCCTGCTCCATCAGCAGCCAGGGCTTCCCGCCCGCCCAGCCGCGCGCGAGGTCGGCGGCGAACGCGGTCTCCTCCGGGGGGTTCTCGGACGGATAGTGGTCGATCGCGACCAGGTCCACCTCCCGCGCCCACTTCCACTGGTCGACCGGGACCCAGTCGCCGAAGACGAAGTTGGTGGTGACGGGGACGTCGGGGGTGAGCTCGCGCAGGATCGCCTTCTGCTCGCGGAAGCAGCCGAGCATCTCCTCGGAGAGGAACCGGCGCAAGTCCAGGACCTGGGCGGGGTTGGGCAGGTACTGGGTGGCGCGGGGCGGCATGACCTGCTCCCACGCCGAGTAGTGCTGGCTCCAGAACGAGGTCGTCCAGGCGTCGTTCAGCGCCTCCAGCGTTCCGTGCCTGCCGCGCAGCCACGTCCTGAAGGCGGCGGCGACGTGGTCGCAGTGGCACCAGGTGCCGTACTCGTTGTGCACGTGCCACATGGCCAGCGCCGGATGGCCGCGGTAACGCTCGGCGAGCACGCGGGCGATGCGGGCGGAGGCCTCGCGGTAGGCTGGGGCGCTGACGCAGTAGGTGTCGCGGCTGCCGTGGCTCAGGCGGGTGCCGTCGGCGGTGACGGTGAGCGCGTCGGGGTGGGCCAGGGAGAACCAGGGCGGCGGGGACGCGGTGGGCGTGGCCAGGTTGACCCCGACGCCGCCCTCGTGGAGCAGGTCGAGCACGCGGTCCAGCCAGCCGAAGTCGTAGGAACCCTCGACGGGTTCGAGCCGCGCCCAGGAGAAGACGCCGACGCTGACCAGGTTGACCCCGGCCTCCCGCATCAGCGCGACGTCCTCCCGCCAGACCTCCTCCGGCCACTGCTCGGGGTTGTAGTCCCCGCCGTAACACAACCCGTCGAGCCCTTTCGGCCAGCGCACTCTGGTTCCTTTGTTCGGATGGAATCTAAACTAATTATCCATGGACAACGGATTCGTCTCAAGGGCCGCGACCGGAGACTGGGAACGGGCCCTGATCACCGGCAACGGCCGCCAGGGAGCCCTGGTGTACGGCGGCCCCACCCGAGATCTCGACGGTGTCACGGCTCCGGACAGCCTGGATCGTGACGGTGTCACGGGTTCCGAAGGTTCTGGCGGTCGCGATGGTGTCATGGGCCCCGGAGGCCTCGGAGGCCCCGGTGAGCTTCGGGTGACGCTCTCGCATGAACGCCTGTTCCTGCCGGTCACCGAGCCACTGCCGCCCCCGCACACCGCGGCCGTCCTGCAGGAGTTGCGGGCCCTGCTGTACGGCGGGCGCTCCGGCGAGGCGGCCGGCAGGGTCGTCGAACTGGCGACCGGCGAGCACCCCGGCTACGCCGGCACCCGCTGGATCGACCCCCTCATCCCCTCGGCGACCCTCGCCTTCACCCCTCACTTCTCCCTCCCCGCAACGAGTCCCATCGTCCCCCCGTCGCCCTCCGCCAGCCCCACCCCGTCCCCCTCCAACGCCCCGCCGTCGCTCCCCGACATCTCGCGCCTCCGTACGGCGGGCGGGTATCTGCGGAGTTGCGACTTCGCGAGCGGCCTGGTGACCCAGGAGTGGGGCGGGGTCCGGCAGGAGGTGTTCGTCTCCCGGCCGGCCGATGCGGTGGTGATCCGATGGTCGGGGGGCGAGGGCTTGCTGCGGCTGGTCCCGATCGAGGAGGAGCCGCCGGTTCCCATCCGGTTCACCACGACCGTGGCGCCCGGCCGCTTGGTCCTGAACGCGGAGTTCGAGGCGCGGTGGCCGGGGGCGATCACGGGTTACACGGTCGAGTGCCGAGCGGTCGGCACCGCCGAAACGGGATCCGGCGGGCTCCTGATGGGCGACGACGCCCTCATCCTCGCCCGAACGGTGATCCGCGGCAGCCGGCCGGATCCTTTGGAGGAGATCCCCGCCGACTTCGACCTTCTCCTCCGCGAACACACGGCCGTCCACGGTGACCTGTTCTCCCGCTCCTCCCTCCGGCTCGGCCGCCGTACACCGGCGCCGCCCACCGCCGTACGGCATCCCGCCGTACCGGCGCCGTGGGAAAACCCGTGGGCACCGGGGAGGCGGGCGGGAGGTGGCGCGTTCGGGCGCGGTGGTGCGGAGGCACCGGCCGGAGGCGTGCGAAGCGGTGATGGCGCGGGGGTGCCGGGTGGGGGCGATGGGGCGTCGGGGTGGGGGGAGGCGGGGGTCGGGCGGTTGTTCGGGGCGGGGCGGTATGCGGTGATCTCCAGCTCGGGGGAGTCGCCGCCGACGTTGCAGGGGGTCTGGAGCGGGACGTACGACCCGCCGTGGCGCAGCGGGTTCACCATGGACGGGAATCTGGCCTCGGCGGTGGCGGGGCTGGCGGTCACCGGGACGCCGGAACTGGCGACGGCGGTGTTCGATCTGGCGGACGCCATGGTGGAGGACTTCAGGGAGAACGCCCGCAGGTTGTACGGCTGCCGCGGGATCCTGGTCCCGGCGCACATGTCCACCCACGGCCTGCACAACCACTTCGGGCCGGTCTGGTGCCTGACCTTCTGGACGGCCGGGGCGGGCTGGCTGGCCCGGCTCTACCACGACCACTACGCGCACACCGGGGACACGGACTTCCTGCGCGAGCGGGCGCTGCCGTTCATGACCGAGGCGGCCGTCTTCTACGAGGACTTCCTCACCGGGGACGGCGACTTCGTCCCGTCGTACTCACCGGAGAACACCCCGGCGGGCGGCGACTCCCAGGCGTGCGTCAACGCGACCATGGACGTCGCGGTCGCCAGGGACCTGCTCCGCAACCTCGTGCACGCCTGCGAGGTGCTGGACCTCGACCACGGCCGGTGGGGGCGGTTGCTGGACCGGTTGCCGGGCTACCGGATCGCGCCGACCGGAGAGCTGGCCGAGTGGATCGGCGCGAGGAGGGGCGCGGCCGGGCATCCGGAACACGCCGCGGGCGGAGAGCCCGCAGGAGCGGTGGAGGACAACCACGCCCACCGCCACGCCTCGCACCTCTACCCGCTCTGGTACGAACGGGACCCGGCCTTCGACGACCCCCGGCTGGAGGCGGCCGCGGCGCTCGCGGTCCGGCGGCGGCTGGAGTGGTGGCGGGGGTCGGACAGCGACGAGATGGCCTTCGGGCTCGTCCAGCTGGGGCTGGCGGCGGCGGCGCTGGGGCTGGCCGGGGAGGCGCACGAGGCGCTGACGCTGCTGGCCACCCGCTACTGGTGCGCCGACAACCTGGTCTCCACCCACAACCGGGACGCGATCTTCAATGTGGACGTCTGCGGCGGACTGCCCGCCCTGGTGGCCGCGATGCTCGTCCGCTCCTCGCTGCCGCCCTCCGGATACGGGCGGGTCGACCTGCTGCCCGCCCTCCCGCAGGCGTGGCCGTACGGCGAGGCGAGAGGGCTGGTCGTGCGCGGCGGGGCCGTCGAGCGGCTGACCTGGGAACCCGGGCGGGTCGAGGCCGTGGTCAGGGCGTGGCGGCCATTGCTGGTCACGTGCGGTCTCCAGCGCGCCCGGGTGCCCGCGGGGGAAACGCTCCCATTGACGTTTGTTGGTTTGGACGCAAAACTAATTCAGGAACTGGAAGCCTGAAGCGCTGGAGCCCCCATGCCGTACCGTCCTCCTCTGATCGCGCACGAGTACTTCGTCGCGGACCCGCCGGAACTGCCCGTGCGCTCGCACGGCGAGGGCGGTCTGTCGGCGCTGACGGCGGCGGAGCCGGTGGCGGCCGACGAGGCGGGGGTGACGCTGAAGGCCTCGACCTCGGCGGGCGAGACCCTCGTGGTCCAGGTCGGTGTGGCGGGCGAGGGGGTGATCCGGGTCCGGCTCGGCCAGGACGCGGACGCCCGGACCCGGTCGGACCGGGCCATCTCCATGGTCACGCCGGGCACCTTCGCCGGGGCGCGGGTGGAGAGCCTGGCGGCCCCGGGAGACGGCGTGCTCACCGCGGAGGTCGCCGGAGGCGGAGGCGTGCTCCGCGCGGACGGCGGCGTTCCCGGTGCCATCGTGGTCGACGCGGGGCCGCTCCGTGCGGAGATCACTCTTTCCCCCTGGCACCTGAGGTTCACCGACGCCTCCGGGGCGACCGTGCTGGAGCAGGATCCGGGCCACACCGACATCAGCGGCCGCCTGCGCACGCTCCCGTTCGGCCGGTCCCTGGCCGGCGGCGAGGTGGCCGGTTACCACGAGAGCTTCGCCGCCCCCGCCGACGAGGCGTTCGCCGGGTTCGGCGAGTCGTTCACCCCGCTGGACAAGCGCGGCCAGCGGCCGGTCATGTGGAACTTCGACGCCTTCGGCGCCGAGTCCCAGCGGGCCTACAAGAACGTGCCGTTCTATCTGTCCAGCCGGGGATACGGCGTGCTGGTGGACAGCGGGACGCCGGTCGAGTTCGACGTGTGCCAGTCCACCCACAGCTGCGTGCAGATCGTCGTCCCGGACGACCTGATCGACTACTACGTGATCGCCGGGCCGACCCCGCCGGAGGTGCTCGACCGGTTCGACCGGCTGACCTGCCGGCCCCTGCTCCCGCCGAAGTGGGCGTTCGGCACCTGGATCTCCTCGGGGTTCTTCGTCGACACCCAGGAGCGGGTGATGAACCGGGCGCGCACCATCCGTGAGCGCGGCATCCCCTGCGACGTGCTCCACCTGGACACCTACTGGCAGACCGACGGGCACTGGTCCGACCTGCGCTGGGACGAGGCCGGCTTCCCCGACCCGGCCGGGATGCTGGCCGAGCTGAAGGAGATGGGCTTCAAGGTCTGCCTCTGGATGAACCCGTACGTCTCCCACCTGAGCCCGGCCTTCCCCGCCGCCGCCGAAGCCGGATATTTCCTGAAGAAGCAGGACGGCGAGGTCTACGTGGCCGACTCCTGGCACGGCTCCTACCCGGCCTGCGGCATCGTCGACTTCACCAACCCGGACGCCGCCGAGTGGTTCCGCGGGCTGCTGCGCCCGCTGCTGGAGCAGGGCGTGCAGGTCTTCAAGACCGACTTCGCCGAGGGCGTGCCGCACGACGCGGTCGCCTTCAACGGGATGACCGGCACCGACCTGCACAACGTCTACACGCTGCTGTTCAACGACGTGGTCGCGGAGGTGACCCGCGAGGTCGCCGGGCACGGCATGGTCTGGGCCCGCTCCTCCTTCCTGGGCGGGCAGCGGCACTCGGCCCAGTGGAGCGGCGACACCTACACCAGTTACCCCGCGATGGGCAGCACGCTGCGCGGCGGCCTCTCCCACGGCCTGTCGGGCATCCCGTTCTGGAGCCACGACGCCGGCGGCTTCACCGGCCGTCCCACCGACGACCTGTACGTCCGCTGGACCCAGTTCGGCGCGTTCTCCCCGCTGCTGCGGCTGCACGGCACCACCAGCCGGGAGCCGTGGGAGTTCCCCGAGGTGGAGGCCGAGGCCGTGGCCGCGCTGAAGCTGCGCTACCGGCTCATGCCGTACCTCTACACCGCCGCCGCCGAGGCCGCGCGCACCGGTGCGCCGATGATGCGGGCGCTGTGCGTGGACCACCCGGACGACCCGGTCGCCTGGCAGGCCGACCTGGAGTACCTGCTCGGCCGCGACCTGCTGGTGGCCCCGATGACCTCCCCGGACGGCGTGCGGCGGGTCTATCTCCCGGCGGGTGACTGGGTGGACCACTGGACCGGCGAGGTGCTCGCAGGCGGGCGGTACGTCACGGTGCGCACGCCGCTGGACCGCATCCCCCTGTTCGTACGGCACGGCGCGCTCATCCCGGTCCTGGCGGAGCCGGGCGGCACGGTCGGCGACGGGCCCTTCGGAGAGATCACCCTGCTCGGCTACGGAACGGTCACGGGCACCGCCGTGATCGCCGACGTCGACGGGAGCAGCACGGTCACCGTGACTGAGGACGGCGTCCGGGTGGACGGTCCCGCCCGGATCACGGGTGTCGAGCGGGCCGGCGGCCGCTGACCGGCCCTTGAAGGAAAGCTCGGGGGACTCCCCACAGGAAGAGAGAACGATGTCCAAGGTGAGAACCGGTGTGGCCGCACTGGCCATGCTCGCGGCGCTGGCCGCCTGCGGGAGCACCGAGCCCGAGGCGGGCGGTCAGGCCGCCTCCGACGGCCCCCGCGTGCTGAAGCTGTGGCACTACGAGAGCGCCGACGGCGCGATGGGCAAGGCCTGGGCCGAGGCGATCAAGCAGTTCGAGTCCTCGCACCCCGGGGTCGAGGTCCAGTTCGAGGAGAAGGCGTTCGAGCAGATCCGCCAGTCGGCGGGCATGATCCTCAACTCGGACGAGGCCCCGGACGTGATGGAGTACAACAAGGGCAACGCCACCGCCGGTCTGCTGTCCAAGCAGGGGCTGCTGACCGACCTGACGCCCGAGGTCGCCAAGCGCGGCTGGGACAAGCTGCTCAGCCCGTCGCTGCAGACCACTGCGAAGTATGACGACCGGGGCATCATGGGCGCCGGCAAGTGGTTCGGTGTGCCGAACTACGCCGAGTACGTGATGGTCTACTACAACGAGGACCTGTTCGAGAAGCACAAGGTCGAGGTCCCGACGACGTTCGACGGGTTCACCGCCGCCATGGACGAGTTCGTCAAGGCCGGGGTGACCCCGCTGGCGGTCGGCGGCGCCGAGTACCCGGCCCAGCAGATCTTCTACCAGCTCGCCCTGTCCAAGGCGCAGCGCCCGTGGGTGGACGGCTTCCAGCTCTACAAGGGCAAGGTCGACTTCCACGGCCCCGAGTTCACCTACGCGGCCGAGACCGTGGCCGACTGGGTGAAGAAGGGCTACATCGCCAAGGACTCGGCCGCCCTCAAGGCCGAGGACATGGGCGTGTCCTTCATCGGCGGCAAGTACCCGATCGTGGTCACCGGCTCGTGGTGGTACGGCCGGTTCGCCTCCGAGATCAAGGACTTCGAGTGGGGCTCGTTCCTGTGGCCCGGCAACACCATGAGCGCCGGGTCGAGCGGCAACATCTGGGTCGTCCCCGAGAACGCCGAGAACAAGGACCTGGCCTACGACTTCATCGACATCACGATGAAGAAGGAGATCCAGAACCTGCTCGGCAACTCCGGCGGCGTCCCGGTGGCGGCCGACCCCGCCGCGATCACCGACGAGAAGAGCAAGGAGCTCATCGAGAACTTCACCAAGCTCTCGGCGGGTGACGGCCTGGCCTTCTATCCCGACTGGCCCGCGCCCGGCTACTACGACGTGCTCGTGGCCGGGGTGCAGAACCTGATCAACGGCAGCAAGACGCCCTCCGCGGTGCTGGACGAGATCGCCGGGCCGTACGAGGAGAACCTCGCCGACATCGGCAACTGACCCGGCGACCGACCCCGGAGGCAAAGATGGCAGTGCACGCTCCGGCCGTGCGGCCGAAGGCGGTCCGCGGGCCGGAGCCGCGCCCCCGGCGCCGCCGTACCGGCGGCTACTGGGTGTTCCTGCTGCCCAGCGCGGTGCTGTTCACCGCGGTGATCCTGGTGCCGTTCCTGATGAACATCGGGATCTCCTTCACCCGGTGGCAGGGGATCGGCGACCCGCGATGGCTCGGGATCGACAACTACACGCGGCTGTTCGCCGACGAGCGGTTCTGGGCCTCCTTCCGCAACAACCTCGCGCTGATCGTCGCCATGGCGATCGTGCCCACGATCGTCGGGCTGGTCCTGGCGGCGACCCTGTTCGACTACGTGGGCAGGAAGTTCGGCCCCCGTACGGCCGGCACGCTGCGAGCCGCCTACTACCTGCCGCAGGTGCTGCCGGTCGCGATCGCCGGCATCGTCTGGGGATGGATCATGCATCCCCGGTACGGCGCGCTGAACGCCTTCCTGGGGCTGTTCGGCGCGGAACCGCGCAGCTGGCTGGGCGACCCCGGCTGGGCGCTGCCGAGCGTGATGCTGATCATGGTGTGGTTCCAGATCGGCTATCCCGTGGTCATCTTCATGGCGGGACTGCAGCGGGTGGACCCGGCCCTGTACGAGGCGGCGGAGATGGACGGGGCGTCGTGGTGGCGGCGGTTCCGGCACATCACGATCCCGCAGATCCGCCCGGAGATCTACGTGGTCCTGCTGACCTGCACGATCGCCGCGCTCAAGGTCTTCGGCCCGATCTTCGTGCTGACCCGCGGCGGCCCCGGCGGAGCCACGCTCGTGCCGTCGTACTTCAGCTACCAGAACTTCTTCGAGAAGGCCAACGTCGGGTACGGCGCCGCGATCGCGACCGTCCTCACCCTGGTGATCATCGTGGTCACGGCGTTCTTCCTGCGGATCCAGGACAACGAGGACGGGCAATCATGATCCGGAAGTACTCGGTCCTGGTCTCGCTGGCCGTGCTGGCCGTCGTGATGCTGGTGCCGTTCGCCATCGTCACCCTCAACGCGCTGCGCTCCCCGCAGGACTACTCCGCCAACGGACCGCTGAGCCTGCCCGACGGCCTCTACCTCGACGGGATCGTGGAGTTCTGGAACCGGGTCGACTTCGGCGGGAAGCTGTGGAACAGCCTGCTGATCAGCGGCTCGGTGGCGGTGCTCGCGGTGATCCTGTCGGTGCTCAACGCCTACGCGCTCGGCATCGGCCGGGTGCGCGGCCGGGTCTGGATCATGGTCGTCTTCCTGGTGGCCAACACGCTGCCGCAGGAGGCGCTGGTCTATCCGCTGTACTACCTGTCGAAGCAGGCCGGGCTCTACGACAGCCGGCTCGGGGTGATCATCATCTTCACGGTGATCCAGAGCGCGTTCGGCACCTACCTGCTCGCCTCGGTCCTCGGCCGTTTCCCGCACGAGATCCTGGAGGCCGCCGCGATCGACGGGGCGGGCAAGTGGCGGGCGCTGTGGCGGATCGTGGTCCCGATCAGCCGCCCGACGCTCTCCGTACTGCTGATCTTCTTCTTCATCTGGACCTGGAACGAGTTCTTCCTGCCGCTGATCTTCCTGATCTCCAACGAGAACCAGACCGTCCCCGTCGCGCTGGGCGTGCTCCAGGGGGACAAGATGATGGACGCCACCATGTCGAGCGCCTCGGCGCTGCTCGGCATCCTGCCCGCGGTCGTCTTCTTCCTGATCTTCCAGCGCACCCTGACCCGCGGCGTGACCGTGGGCGCGATCAAGTAGCGACCAGGTTCTGAAGCGCTTCGAATCCCTGACCTTGGAGGCGCAATGCCCTTTCGCAAGCCCGCCGCGGCGGCGGCCGTATTCGCCCTGACCCTGGGGTTGTGCGCGGCACCGGCGCACGCGGACCCGCAGTATCCCTTCCGTGACCCGGCCCTCCCTCTCCGGCAGCGGATCGACGACCTGCTGGGCCGGCTGACCCCGGCCGAGAAGGTCTCCTGGCTCCACCAGTACCAGCCCGCGGTGGAGCGGCTCGGCATCGGGCTGTTCAAGACCGGGACCGAGGCGCTGCACGGCGTCGCGTGGTCCACCGACATCGACAACGGCGGCGGCGTCGTCACCGCGCGCGGCACGGTCTTCCCGCAGGCGATCGGCCTGGCCAGCACCTGGGACCCGGACCTGGTCGAGAAGGTCGGCTCCGTCGTCGGCGACGAGGCACGCGGCTATCACGCGGAGAACCCCCGGCTGTGGGGCCTGCAGCTGTGGGCGCCGGTGGTCAACCTGCTGCGCGACCCGCGCTGGGGCCGCAACGAGGAGGGCTACTCCGAGGACCCGCTGCTGACCGGGGCGATCTCCACCGCGTACGGCCGGGGCATCCAGGGCGACGACCCCGACCACCTCAAGGCCGCCCCGGTGCTCAAGCACTACATGGCCAACAACAACGAGGTCCGCCGCGACACCACCAACTCCAGCCTGCGGCCGCGGGTCATGAACGAGTACGAGATCCCGGCGTTCAAGACCGCGATCTCGGCCGACGCCGCCACCGGCGTGATGACCTCCTACAACCTCGTCAACGGCCGCCCGGCCACGGTCACCGACCTCAACTCAAGCATCCGCAGGTGGACGGACCGGACGCTGTTCACCGTCTCCGACGCCGGCGGGCCCAACAACCTGACCGGCTCGCAGCGGTACTTCGCCACCAAGCCCGAGGCCGCCGCGGCGATGATCAAGGCCGGGGTCGACAGCTTCACCGTGGACGACACCAACGGCGCCCCGACCGTCGCCTCGGTCAACGCCGCCCTCGACCAGGGCCTGCTCACCGAGGCCGACATCGACCGTACGGTGCGCAACATCCTGGGCGTGCGCTTCCGGCTGGGCGAGTTCGACCCGGACGGCGGGCCGTACGGGAAGATCGCCAAGGCGGTGGTGGACAGCCCCGGGCACCGCGCGCTGAACCGGCGCACCGCCGCCGAGGCGATGGTGCTGCTCAAGAACTCCCGCGGGGCCCTGCCGCTCGACCCGGCCGAGAAGGTCGCGGTCATCGGCCCGCTGGCCAGGACCCTGTACACCGACTGGTACTCCGGCAAGCTGCCCTACCAGGTCACCCCGCTCGACGGGATCAGGGAGCGGGCCGCGGGCACGGTCGACACCGAGGGCGCCGATCGGATCGCGCTCAAGGCCGACGGGAGGTACCTGACCGCCGGGACCGGCGCGGGCGCCGACCTGAAGCTCTCCGGGACCGCGGCCGGCGAGACCGGGCAGTTCGACGTCTTCGACTGGGGCGAGGGCGTCGTGACGCTGCGCAGCGTCGCCAACGGCAAGTACGTCAGCCGCGCCAACTGGTCCACCCTGGTCAACGACCAGGACCAGCCCACCGGCTGGTTCGTCCAGGAGCAGTTCAAGCTGGAGGCGCAGGCCGACGGCACGACGCTGCTGCGCTACGCCGGCTACGAGACCGCCGAGCCGTGGTTCGGCCCGGACGTCTACGTGAGGGCCGCCGCCGACGGCACGCTCTCGCTGGGCACCGCCGCCGAGGCCACCCGGTTCACCAAGGAGACCGTGCGCAGCGGGATCGACGAGGCCGTCGCGGCGGCCGAGAGCGCCGACGTGGCGGTGGTCGTGGTCGGCAGCATGCCGTTCATCAACGGCCGCGAGGCCCACGACCGCACCGACCTGAACCTCGCCGCGGGCCAGCGGGCCCTGGTCGAGGCCGTGCGCGAGGCCAACCCCGACACCGTGGTGGTCCTGGAGAACAGCTACCCGACGACGATCGACGCGCTGCAGGAGAAGGTCCCGGCGATCCTGTGGACCACCCACGCGGGCGCCGAGACCGGCCACGCCCTGGCCGACATCCTGTACGGCACCGCCAACCCGGCCGGGCGCCTGACCCAGACCTGGCCCCGCGCCGGGGCGGAGCTCCCCGACATCCTCGACTACGACATCATCAAGACCGGCTCGACGTACCTGTACTCGAAGGACCGGCCGCTGTACGCCTTCGGCCACGGCCTGAGCTACACCACCTTCGGCTACCAGGGGCTGCGCGCGGTACGCGACGGCGACGGCCACCGGGTGAGCGTGAAGGTGACCAACACCGGCCCGCGCGCCGGTGACGAGGTCGTGCAGCTCTACACCCACCAGCACTCCTCCCGGGTGAGGCAGCCGGTCAGGCAGCTGCGCGGCTTCGAGCGGGTGAGCCTCGCGCCGGGCGAGTCGAAGACGGTGACGTTCACCCTGAAGACCGCCGACCTGGCGCTGTGGGACGTGACCCGGGGCCGCTTCGCGGTCGAGCCGTCCACCCACGACGTGCTCGTCGGCTCGGCCTCCGACCGCATCCGTCAGCGCACCACGATCCGGGTGGACGGCGAGGCCGTCCCCGCCCGCGACCTGGCGAAGGTCACCCGGGCCGCCGACTTCGACGATCACTCCGGCGCCGAGCTGGTCGACGAGACGAAGGCGAGCGGGGACGCGGTGGCGCTGTCCTCCGGCGAGTGGCTCGCCTTCTCCGGCGCCGACCTCGGCCGCGGCGCGACCGGCGTGACGCTGGGCGTGGCCACGACCGCCGCCTCCTCCGTCGAGGTCCGCCTCGGCTCTGCGCGGGGACGGCTGCTCGGCACGGTCACGGTGCCCGCCACCGGCGGCGTCTACCGGTGGGGTACGGCCACCGCCGCGTTGTCCGGGGCGTCCGGCAGGCAGGACGTCTATCTCGTCGCCCGGGGCGAGCTGCGGATCAAGGACCTGGTCCTGACCCGCTGACCTCCCGCCCCCGCCGTACGGCCCGCGTCCCGTCCACCCGGGGCGCGGGCCGTACGGCGTCCGGGCCCGAAAAAATCTCAGGAGGGAGGTTGCATCTTCCGGTGGCGATAACTTATAACTCTATTAAGAGGTTTTCGAGAAGGCAGGCATGAGGAAACCTGCCTGGTACAACGGAGGTGGTTACCGATGCTGCTGACGTCGATCGACCCGTTCGTCCAGGAGTTCGACCGTCAGTTCGACCGGCTCACGCGGCAGGCCCTCGGGTGGCGTGAGGGCAGCGCGGGTTCGGCCATGCCTCTGGACGGCGTCCGCCGCAAGGACGACGTCCTCCTCAAGTTCGACCTGCCCGGCGCCGACCCCGACTCGATCGAGGTCACCGTCGACCGCGGGGTGCTGTCGGTGAGCGCCCGCCGCGAGGAGGAGTACGGCGAGGACGAGCGCGTGTTCGTCCGCGAGCGCCAGATGGGCACCTTCACCCGCCGGGTCTACCTGTCCGAGCACCTCGACAGCGAGAAGATCGACGCCGCGTACTCCAACGGCGTCCTCGCGGTGCGCATCCCGGTGATCGAGAAGGCGAAGCCCCGCAAGATCGAGATCCAGAAGTCGTCCGGCCAGAAGTCGATCGGCGTCTGACGGAGCCGCGACGGGGTGGGCGCCGCGATCACCGGTGCCCACCCCGCCGGCGTTCCGCCGGCCCCCGCTCGGGCCCGCGCCCGGGAAGTTCCGCCGGTCCGCGCCGGGAAAGAGAGTGACCATGGTCCGCCTGCCCTTCGACGACGAGCACGCGCCGCTGTACTCCGTGGGCCAGGTGGCCGAGATGCTCCAGGTCCAGCAGGCGTTCCTGCGCCGCCTCGACGAGCACGACGTCGTCCGCCCCTCCCGCTCCTCCGGCGGGCAGCGCCGCTACAGCCGCCACGAGATCGGCGCGGTCCAGGACGCCGTCCAGCTCATCGGCGAGGGCATGAGCCTCGTCGCGGTCCGCCGCATCTTCGAACTGGAGGCGCAGGTCCGCGAGCTGAAGGCCGAACTCGCCCGCGAACGCGCCGCCCGCCATCCCCGGAAAGAGTGACCGGCGGCCTCGTGACGACACCTTCGGTAGGCCTTATCCGTGATCTACTTCTTCATATTCGAGACACCTTGGATGTCCTGCTCTACGGTTTTCCTGGCATAGCTGCAGGTGCGAGGCAAGGTGGTCGTGTTGGTTGGGTTGGCCGACTGGTCACATACGATTCAAGGACGAACTGACCATTTCGACGGACTGACCGTGACCGCTCTGATCCCGTCGGTCAGCCACTCGTTCGCGAGTCCCATTCAGGTGATTGCCAGCGACGGAAGACGCTACTTCGTCAAGCGACTGGAAGCGTGCCCGAACGATGAGGCCCGAGCCTCTTTGGCCATCGAGTTCATCGTGTCCGGCGTCGGCGGGTTGATCGGTGCGCCGGTCTGTCCGACCAGCCTCATCCGGATTCCGGAGGAGCTCGCCGAGTGGCCATTGAATGGAGGAGTCCTCAAGGCTGGCCTGGCGCATGCAAGTCTGGCGTTGGAGCATGTGGAAGAGCGGCGGCAGGCTCTATCGTTGCGGGAAAGGGATGACAATAGGCGTCGTCATGTCGGAATTTATGCACTTTACGACTGGTGCTTTGGCGACGATGCGCAGTGGTTGTATGACCGAGACGACGACTACAGTATCTATAGCTTTGATCACGGTGTGTACTTCCCCCCGAACAGCGGGTGCTGGAGACCGGCTCTGTTGGAGCAGTCGGTCGACGTGCCGAACGAGTTGCCTGACGGGTCCGATGGGGTGAGCCTGGAGGCGGTTGAGGAGATAGCCGGTGCGCTTGAGAAAATCTCTCGCGGTGCTCTTGCCGACATCCTGTGCGGTGTCCCGGCTTCCTGGCCGGTGAACGATAGGGAACTGGAAGCTCTGGGCTGGTTCCTCGAACGTAGGGCGCCTGCCGTCGCCGGGCGAGTGCGGATGCTCCTTGAAAGGAGGTCGGAGGTCATATGAGCCGATACGTTTATGCGATCGTTCGTTGCCTTCCCGAGCCGCGGACGGGGGAGTTCATGAACGTCGGGGCGATCGCCGGTGATCCGGTCACCGGCGACTGGTCCGTGCGTCAGCTCAGCGCGTTCGATCGCGTGCGCAGGTTCGCCGGCACTTCCGCCATGCAGGTGGCGACCAACTTCCTGCTCCGGGTGGACGCTGAGATCGACCGCAACCGCAGCGACCTGGAAGAGGGCGGGGATCCGCTCACCGAAGCGTGGTTGCGTCAGATGCATCATGACCACCGGAACATCGTCCAACTCAGCCCCCCCGCACCGATCCTGGCAGAGAGCGCGGAACAGGCGCTTGACCTCATCTTCAGCCAGCTCATCATCGATCCTGTCGCTGAGCGTCAGCCCCGGCCGGTGGGTAAACACCTGCTCGTCAGCAGGCTTCGGGAGGCTTATCGAAGTGCGGCGATCGCCGACTACCTGGTCCGGCCTCGGGCGGAGGTGCTCGTCGGCGAGCGTGTCCGCTCCATCGTGGATTTCGCCATCGCCAACGGCACCGCCGTCCAGTTGACGCAGGCGTGGTCGTTCCGCCGGGCACAGATCGACAACTTGTCGACGGAGGTCAAAGCATGGGGATACGCGTTGGAACGTCTCCGCAGCGGTGAGAGCGCACGGGTCATCGACGCCAACGATCAGATCAGTGAGATCAGCGAAGGCGTGGATCTCCAAGTGGTCGTCGTTCCACCGGAGACCGCTGAGCAACGCAACGCTTTTGAGGAGGCGCAGCAGGTTTTCTCGAACCTTCGCGCCGACGTTCACTCACTGGAAGACGTGCAGACCGTCGCTGATCGAGCCGTCGACTTGGTGAGCCGCCTCAGGGCGTAGCTTGGAAACGGGTCTGCCCCGGGAGGCCGCCGGAACGGCGGTGGCTACACCGGGGCTTACGACGTCGAGGCTACCGGCCCCGTCAGCCCTTGACGGCGCCGATGATGACGCCCTTGGTGAAGTGGCGCTGGACGAACGGGTAGATGAACAGCACCGGCAGCAGCGCGAGCACCACGATGGCCATCTGGATCGCCAGGTTGGGCGGGAGCGCGCCGGCGGACGAGGTGTCCACCGCGGCGCCCAGGGTGAGCGACTGGCCCTGCTGGACGTACTGGCGCATCACCAGCTGGAGCGGCCACTTGGCGTTGTCGTTCAGGTAGAGGATCGCGTTGAAGAAGGCGTTCCAGTAGCCCACGGCGTAGAACAGGCCGATGACCGCGATGACGCCCTTGGACATGGGCAGCACGATCCGGGTCAGGATGCGGAACTCGCTCGCCCCGTCGATGCGGGCGCTGTCGGGCACCTCCTCCGGGATGTTCATGAAGAAGGCCCGCATCACCACGAGGTTGAATGCGTTGATCGCGCCCGGCAGGATCAGCGACCAGTAGCTGTCGATCATGCCGAGCGACTTGACCAGCAGGTAGCTGGGGATCATGCCCGGGGTGAACAGGAACGTCAGCAGGATCATGAACAGCAGCGGCCGGTGGAACAGCGAGCCCGGCCGGGACAGTCCGTAGGCCGCGAGCACCGTGCAGACCAGGCTCACCGCCGTGCCCACCGCGGTGATGCCGAGGCTCACCAGCACGGACTGGGTGACCACGCCACCGGAGAACAGCTCCCGGTAGGCGGCGAGAGAGAACCCGTCGGGCACCACCACCAGGCCGCCGGCCTCGTTCACCGCGTCGGCGGGGGACAGGCTGGTGAGCGTCACGATGTAGATCGGGAAGAGGACGACGAGCGCGATGAGGGACAGGGTCAGGCCCTTGGTCAGCCTGCCCGGCAGGCTGGGCCGCTCCTCCCAGACGGGGCGTGTACTCATGATTTCTTGTAGATTCCCTGTTCGCCGAACCGGTGGGCGACCTTGTTGGCCACGAGGATGAGGACCAGGCCGACGACGCCCTTGACCAGACCGGCCGCGGCGCCGTAGCTCCACTCCCCGGTGACGAGCGTGCGCCAGAAGATGAAGGTGTCCAGCACTTCGGCGGCCTCCCGGCCCACCGCGTCACGCTGGAGGAAGAACTGCTCGAAGCCGACGTTGAGCGCGTCGCCGAGGCGGAGGATCAGCAGCAGCACGATGACCGGGCGCAGTCCGGGCAGGGTGATGTGCCACATCCGCCGCCACCGGTTGGCGCCGTCCACCGCCGCCGCCTCGTAGAGGTTCGGGCTGATCGCCGCCAGCGCGGCCAGGAAGATGATCGTCCCCCAGCCGGCGTCCTTCCACACGGACTCCGCCGTCACCAGCAGCAGGAAGGTGTCCGGGTTGGTCATGATGTCGATGCCGTCGTAGCCGTTGGCCCGGAGCGTCTGGGAGATCAGGCCCGCGCCGCCGAGGATCTGCTGGAACAGCGTGACGACCAGCACCCAGGAGAAGAAGTGCGGCATGTAGACGATGCTCTGGACGAACAGCCGGACCCTGGGGCTCATCACGCTGTCGAGCAGGATCGCCAGGAAGATCGGGATGGGGAAGTAGAAGACCAGCTGGAACGCCGTGATGGTGAGCGTGTTCAGTGTGGCGTCCCAGAAGCTCTGGTCGGTGAGCAGCCACTGGAAGTTGGCGAAGCCGATCCAGGGGCTCTCCGCGATCCCGACGTGGGGGGAGTAGTCCTGGAAGGCGATCACGTTGCCGAGCAGCGGGACGTAGTGGAACAGCGCCAGCAGCCCGACCGCGGGCAGGGTCATCAGCAGCAGCTGCCAGTCGCGCAGCAGCCGCTGCCGCAGCGGGCGGGGACGGGCCCTGCCACCGATCCGGGGCTTGCCGCCGGCTCGGACCTTGTCACTGCTCCGGGTCTGGTCACTGCTCCGGATCTTGTCACCGGTCCGGGCTTTGTCGCCGGTACGGCGGGCGGGGGGCGTGGGCGGGGCGGCGGTGCCGGCCCCGGCGGGCGAGGTCAGGTCGCCCGCCGGGACGTTGCTGGTGCGGTTCTCAGGCACGGCCGTTGTCCTGCAGCACCTTCATGTAGAACTCGCGGCTCTCGTCGCCGCCGTCCTTGCGCCACTCGTCGACGACCTGCTTCAGCTCACTGAGCGGGCGGCGGCCGCGGACGACGTCCTGGATCTTGTCCTCGGTGGGCTGCTCCAGGGCGGCGTACTTGGCGGGCCGCTGGATCCGGATGCCCTCGTGCGGGTTGGGCGCCCAGTGGTTGGCGGCCTCGTTGTACCAGGTGGCCGCGGTCTCCACGTACTTGGGGAGCTCGCTCTCGGTGATCGCGTCGGGTCGGCCGCTGAGGAAGAAGTAGGTCGGCGGGGCCTCCTTGAGACCGAGGTCGGTCTTCTTGGGGGCGCCGACCTCGTTCTTGGTGAAGTGCTTGCCCTCGACGCCGTAGACGGACAGCATGTTCTCCTGCGTGCCGAACGGCGCGGCCAGGTAGTTCAGCAGGGACAGGATCTCCTCGGTCTTCTCCTTGCCCAGGCCCTTCTTGATGAAGGTGTACTGCCCCGGCTCCTCGCTCTTGTGGTAGCCGGGAGCACCCCCGTCGTGGCCGAAGTGCGGCAGCGCCTCGATCCAGAAGTCGGGCTTGGTGGGGAGCATCTGCTCCAGCATCTCCTTCCAGCCGCCGAAGCCGTCCTGGGTGATGACGATCTGGCCGGCCTTGAAGAGCTCCTTGGCGTTGGCGCCCTTGCTGCTGACGATGTCGGGGTGGATCAGCTTGTCCTCGTAGAGCTTGCGCATGAAGGCGATCGACGCCTCGAACTCCGGCGTCTCGTACCGGTGGAGCAGCTTGCCGCCGGACAGGACCCACTCCTTGGGGGAGCGGAAGAGCTGGTAGGCCATCAGCTTGATGTCGCCGAAGGCCCAGCGCTTCTTCTTGGGGTCGGTGATCTCCTTGCCCAGCGCGAGCATCTCGTCGGCGGTCTTGGGGGCGGTCCAGCCGTTGGCGTCGAACATGTCCTTGCGGTAGAGGAGGATCACGCCCATCGGGAAGGTGTAGCTGCCGGGGATGCCGATCAGCTTGCCGTTGAAGACCCCCCACTCCCAGGCGTCGGTGGCGATGTTGGCCAGCAGCGGGTACTTCTTGGCGGCGTCGCCCTGCAGGTGGGGGGTGAGGTCCTCGAAGAGCTGGTCCACGGCCTCGCCGAACTGGGGGATCTGGTTGACGGTCCAGCTCGGGATCATCGTGATGTCGACGACGTCGCCGCCGGCGATGACCGCGTTCATCTTCTCGATGATCGTCATGCCGTCGAGGATGTTGAACTCGATGGTCGCGCCGAGGTCGGCGTTGACGGCGTCGAAGTAGGAGTTCTTGCCCAGCGGCGGCGGGAGCGGGCCCCACAGCGGGGTCATCGCCTTGTAGTGGCCGTCCTTGCCGGGCTTGGCGGTGATCGCGTCGACGAGGGTGGCGGGGTATTTCGTGAAGCCTCCGGGCGCGCCGTTCTGCCCGACGATGTCGGCGGTGACGCCCGCGTAGGGGATGTGGGTCGGCGTCAGCGAGGTCAGCTTGTCGAGGGCGGCCGCGGTGGCGCCGCCGGAGCCGGGCCGGGGGCCGGCCGGGGTGGAGCAGCCGGTCAGCAGGCCGCCGCCCGCGACGGCGACCGCGCTGAGCCCGACCAGGCCGAGGAAGCCCCGGCGGCTGGTAACCGCGCCCTCTGGAGAGTTGTTCACGGCGCGTTCCCTTCGTAGGTCTTGGATCGGGGGTGTCGGTTGAGGACGGCTCGCGATAGAGTTAGTTCGTCTTTCGACCAAACAAATTAGTCGAGGGCGACTCCCGCCACAAGGGCCCGCCGATCGCGGGTGCCGGGGCGGGTGGGGCATGATGGGGCCAGCCGGGGGCGTCCGCGGACATCACCTGGGCCGATCAGGACGGGATTGACCTTGATCACATCTACGACGAACCCGCAACCGGCAGACTTCGCCGACGTCCGGGCCACCAACCTCGCCGTGGTGCTGAGGTTCGTGCGTGAGCACGCGCCGTGTTCCCGTGCGGACATCGCGGCCTCCACCGGGCTCAACAAGGCGACCGTGTCGAGTCTGGTCGCCGACCTCATCGACCGCCGCCTGGTCCGCGAGACCGGGCTGACCGAGAACCGGGTCGGCCGTCCCGCCACGATGCTCGTGCTGGACGGCTCGCCGTACGCCGCGATCGGCGTCGAGATCAACGTCGACTACGTCACCGCGGTGGCGGTGGACCTGTCGGGGGAGCGGCTGCTGTCCTGGCGGCGCTCGTTCTCCGGGGCGACCAGCTCGGTCAGTCAGGCCGTCGTGGCCGTGGCGGGGCTGGTGCGCCGGGTGACGAACCGGATGGCCAAGGAGGAGCGCCAGGTCCTCGGCGTGACCGTGGGCGTGCCCGGTCTGGTCGGCACCGACGGCACGGTGCTCATCGCGCCCAACCTCGGCTGGCGTGACGCCGACCTGGCGGGCGACCTCACCAAGGCACTGCGCGACCCGGGCTTCGGGGTGCAGATCGACAACGACGCCAACCTCGCCGCGCTGGCCGAGCACCGCTTCGGGCCGCAGGCCGGTGCGGCGAACCTGGTCTACCTGACCGGCGAGATCGGGGTCGGCGCCGGGATCATCCTGGACGGCCGGCTGCGCCGGGGCGCCCGGGGATACGGCGGCGAGATCGGCCACATCCAGCTCGACCCGCTGGGCGCCGAGTGCCGGTGCGGGCGGCTGGGCTGCCTGGAGGCCGTCGCCGGGATCGGCGCGGTGCTCCAGCACGCCGCGCTCTCGCCGGCCGAGGTCGAGATCGAGATCGAGGAGGTGGTACGGCTGGCCCGCTCGGGTGAGCGCCGCACCCTCGACCTGCTCGCCGCGGTGGGGCACAACCTGGGCAAGGGCGTGTCCGTGATCGCCAACCTGCTCAACCCCGAGGTCGTCATCCTGGGCGGCTACTACGTGCCGCTGGCGCCGTGGCTGCTGCCCGCGGTCGGCGAGGAGATGCGCGGGCGCACCATCGCGCCGGACGGCGGGGGGTGCCGGGTCGTGGCCTCCACGCTGGGGTACGGCGCGGCGGCTCTGGGCGGCGCGGCCCGGGTGCTCGACACGGTCGACTCCGGCCGCCTGCCGCGTCCCTCCTGAGCCCGTCGTCCTGAATCTTTCATCCGGCCGCCGGGATGATCCGCTCCGGCCGGGACCCGCCGCGTCCCGCGCCGTCAGCCCCGGGCCTCCCCTCCCGGCAGGCGCCGCGGATCGGTGATCCGTTGATTGCCCGGCGGCTCTTGACCTGAGCCTCACAGCCGGGCACCCTTCAGGGAAGCTCCGTTCGAAACACGTGTGTAACGAGCGGAGCTTTCCTGGACCGACTATCGAAGCGCTTCGACAAGGAGCGCCGCCCGCCCCATTGTCGAAGCGCTTCGACGCTCTCAGAGGGATGGTCCCCCCATGAACGAACCGTTCCGCGACCCGGAGCTCCCGCTCCCCGCCCGCATCGCCGACCTGCTGGGCAGGCTGACGGCACAGGAGAAGATCGGGCTGCTCCACCAGTACCAGGCCCCGGTCGAGCGCCTCGGCGTGGGCGTGTTCCGGACCGGCACCGAGGCCCTGCACGGCCTGGCCTGGCTGGGGCCGGCCACGGTCTTCCCGCAGGCCGTCGGGCTGGCCAGCACCTGGGACCCCGAGCTGGTCCGCCGGGTCGGCGAGGCGACGAGCGAGGAGGTCCTGGCCTTCCACCACAAGGACCCCTCCGGCGCCGGGCGGAACGTGTGGGCGCCGGTGGTCAACCCGCTGCGCGACCCCCGCTGGGGACGCAACGAGGAGGGCTACTCCGAGGACCCGTGGCTGACCGGCGTCATGGCCACGGCGTACGCCTCCGGCCTTCGTGGGAGCGATCCCACGGTGCTGAAGACGGCCCCAACCCTCAAGCACTTCCTCGGTTACAACAACGAGACCGACCGCTGCGTCACCTCCAGCAACCTGCCGCCCCGGGTGCTGCACGAGTACGAACTGCCCGCCTACCGGGCCGCCCTGGAGCACGGGGCGGCCGTGGCCGTGATGCCCTCCTACAACCTGGTCAACGGCCGCCCGGCGCACCTGAGCCCGCTCATCAACGAGGTCCTGCGGGAGTGGGCCTCCGGCGACCTCCTGGTGGTCAGCGACGCCTACGCCCCGGGCAACTTCACCGGCCTGCAGGCCTACTACGACGACGCCGCCGAGGCCTACGCCCACGCGATCAAGGCGGGACTGGACAGCTTCACCCAGGACGACGACCGCACCGAGGCCACGCTCGGGCACATCCGCGAGGCGCTGGAGCGCGGCCTGCTCACCGGGGAGGACCTCGACACGGCCGTACGGCACGCGCTGTCGATCCGCTTCCGGCTCGGCGAGTTCGACCCCGCGACGCCGTACGACGACGTGACCGAGGCCGTGGTCAACTGCCCCGAGCACCAGGACCTGGCCCGCGAGGCCGCCCGGCGCTCGATCGTGCTCCTGGAGAACGACGGCGTCCTCCCGCTGTCCGGCGTGCGGCGGGTCGCGGTCATCGGACAGCTCGGCGACACCCTCATGGAGGACTGGTACTCCGGCACGCTGCCCTACGCCGTCACCGCCCGCGCCGGGATCGCCGAGCGGTGCGAGACCGTCTTCTGCGAGGCGGTGGACCGCGTCGCCCTGTCGGTCGAGGGCGGGCACGTCGTGGCCGATCCCGGCGGCGGGCCCCTCGGGATCGGCGCGGAGCCCGGCCTGTTCGACCTGTTCGACTGGGGCGGCGGCTCCTACGCCCTGCGGGCGGCGGCGACCGGCCGCTACCTGTCGGTCGACGACGACGGCGTGCTCGTCAACGACCAGCCGGGACCCAACGGCTGGGAGGTGCGCCAGACCTTCCGGCTGGAGGACCGGCCGCGCGGCACCCTGGCCCTGCGCCACATCTCCACCGGGCGCTACGTCGGACTGCGACTCCCGGCGGCGGGCGCGGACGGCGTCGCGCCGGACGCCTCCGGCGCGGTCCTGCGGCTGGTGGACGACGCGGACGCGGCGGTCTGGCTGAGCGTGGAGGTGGTCGTGAGCGGCGCGGAGAGCGCCGCCTCCCTGGCGGCGGGCGCGGACGCGGCGATCGTCGTGGTCGGCGACCACCCCCTGGTCAACGGGCGCGAGACCGAGGACCGGCTCGACCTCGCGCTGCCCCCGGCGCAGGAGGCCGTGGTCAGGGCGGTGCACGCGGCCAACCCGAAGACCGTCATGGTGATCAGCAGCGGTTATCCGGTGACCTGGTCGGCCGAGGGACTGCCCGCGGTGCTGTGGTCCTCGCACGGCGGCCAGGAGTACGGCCACGCGCTGGCCGAGGTGCTCTTCGGCGACGCCGACCCCGAGGGACGCCTCACCCAGACCTGGTACCGCTCGGCCTGCGAGCTGCCCGACCTCCTCGACTACGACATCATCGCCTCCGACGCCACCTACCAGTACTACCGCGGCGCCCCGCTGCACCCCTTCGGCCACGGGCTGTCCTACACGACCTTCGACTACGCGGACCTGGCCGTGTCGGTGGAGGGCGGCAGGGTCACCGCCTCGGCCACCGTGCGCAACACCGGCTCCCGGCCCGGCGTGGAGGTCGTCCAGCTCTACACCCACCAGCAGCGCTCCCGGGTCAAGCAGCCCCTGCGCCGTCTGCGGGGCTTCGCCAAGGTACGGCTGGCGCCCGGCGAGAGCGAGACGGTGAGCTGGACCCTCGACACGCGCGAGCTGGCCTTCTGGGACGTGACCCGCAACCGGTTCGTGGTCGAGGACGCGCCCCACAAGATCATGATCGGCCGTTCCGCCCGGGACATCCGCCTGTGCGCGCCGTTCCACGTCGAGGGCGAGACCATCCCGCCCCGCGACGCGTTCGCCGGTCGGGTCGGGGCGGCCGACCACGACGAGTACGACGGGGTGGAGCTGGTGGACGCCTCCCGGGTCTCCGGCGACGCGGTGCGCTCGGCCGCGGAGGGGGCCTGGATCCTGTTCCGCGAGGTCGACTTCGGGCCGGGCGCGGCCGCCTGCGCGGTCGAGGCCACCAGCACCGAGGGCGGTGTGCTGACCCTGCGCCTGGACGACCCCCTGTACGGCCCCGCCGTCGCGGCCATCCCCGTCCCCCGCGCCGGACGCTACGACCTCGCCCCGGTCCGCGCCGCGCTTGCGGAGACCTCCGGAGTCCACGATCTTTATGTGGTGTTCGAGAACGCCGGAATGACCGTCTCCCTCCTCGTCTTCGAGCCGGCGGAGGCCGCATGAGTGGCCGGGCCGTGACGATCACGGAGGTCGCCAGGCACGCAGGGGTGGCCGTGAGCACCGTGTCGTACGTGCTCAGCGGGAAGCGCGCGATCTCCGCCGACACCCGGCGGCGGGTGCTGGACAGCGTGCGGACGCTGGGCTACCATCCCAACGCCGGGGCCAGGGCGCTGGCCAGCCGGCGGGCGAACGTCATCGCGCTGGTGCTGCCGCTGCGTGTCGGAATGCACGTCCCGGTGCTGATGCAGTTCGCCACCTCCGTGGTCACCGCCGCGCGGCAGTACGACCACGACGTCCTGCTCCTCACCGCGGACGAGGGGCCCGACGGGATCCGCAGAGCCGCCGCCAGCGCGCTGGTGGACGGGCTGGTGCTCATGGACGTCGAGCTCCACGACACCAGGGTGCCGCTGCTGCGCGATCTCGCCGAGCCGAGCGTGCTCATCGGCTTCCCGGCCGACACGGCCGGGCTGACCTGCGTGGACCTCGACTTCGCCCGGGCCGGTGCGCTCTGCGTGGAGCACCTGGCCCAGCACGGGCACCGGGAGGTGGCGCTGCTGGGCGCCCCCGCGGTGGTCTACGAACGAGGCACCGGCTTCGCCAGCCGGACCTGGGAGGGCTTCACCGAGGCGGCGGCCGCGCACGGCCTGACGGGGGTCGCGTTGCCCTGCGAGGAGACCTTCGAGCAGGTGGCCGCCGCGGTCGGCGAGCTGCTCGACGCCCGCCCCGGCCTGACCGCGCTGGTGGTGCACAACGAGGCTGCGGTCAACCACGTGCTCGGGGCGCTGCGCCAGCACGGCAGGCGGGTCCCGCAGGACATCGAGGTGGTCGCGATCTGCCCCGACGACATCGCGGAACGCTCCAGCCCGGCGCTGACCTCCGTGCTGATCCCCGCCGAGGAGGTCGGCCGCCAGGCGGTGCGGCTGCTGATGGACAAGCTCGAAGGCCGCACCGTGCCGGAGGGCACGCTGCTCCGGCCCCGCCTGACCGTCCGCGACAGCACGGCGGCCTCCGGGCGCTGACCGGGCCGGGGAAGACGGCGCCGGCCGGGAGTCCGTGGCGGGGCGCCGCCGACCGGGGAGGCGCGGGCGGATGCGGTGGGAGAGCGAAGGCGGGAAAGCGAAGGCGGGCACGCCCCGGAAGGGACGTGCCCGCCTTCAGCGGGCTTCCGGCCGTGGTGACCCGTGGTGACTACCAGTCGCCTCCGCCGAAGTCTCCGCCACCGAAGTCGCCTCCGCCGAAGTCACCCCAGCCGCCTCCGCCGAAGTCGCCGCCGCCCATGTCGCCACCGGCGTCGGACACGCCCTCCTCGTAGCCGGCGCCGTAGCCCATGCCGTAGCCGCCCATGCCCCAGCCGCCCATCATGCTGCCGAGCATGGTGCCGACGAGCATGCCGGTCATCACGTCGCCGAAGCCGCCGTAGTAGCCGTAGGCGTAGGGCTGGTAGGCCGGGCCCGCCTCGTAGTACGGGCGGGACTGGCCGTTGACCATGACCTGGCGCGACTGCGGCTCGAAGCCGCGCTCGACGGCCTCGGCGTCGGCCGCGCAGGCCGGGACGTCGCGCACCGCGCCGCCGGGCGGGGCCCAGCGCACGTCGCGGGCCGAGGGGCCGTGCTGCGGGTTGAAGAAGCACGGCGGGCGCCGCTCGGGCAGCGGCTCCTTGTTGACGCGCGCCCGCACGCAGGCCAGCGCGTAGCGGCCCTCTTCCAGCGCGGTGGTCACGTTGCGCAGGTCGTCGGGCTGCTTGGCCGCGGTGAGCTCCGTCTTGGCCCGCTCGTAGGCGTCCAGCGCGCGGGTCCAGTCCTCCTGGTGGTCACCGCCGTCGGTCAGCATCTTGACGTCCATGTCCAGCTCGGTGATCTCCTCGCCGAGCTTCGTGACGTCCTCGTCGACGGTCTGCTTGACCGCGGCCAGCTCGGCGGCCTCGCGCGCCAGCCGGTCCTTCTTCTTCTTGCGGGAGTAGAGGAACAGGCCCGTGCCGCCGGCCAGGGCCAGCACCAGGATGCCGACCAGCACGCCCACGCTGGAACCGCCCGAGGAGCCGGAGCCCGAGGAGCCCGAGTCCGAGATGGGGCGGCCGTTGGCGACGTCGTCGGCCAGCCGGACGAAGGTGGCGGCGCCCGCGGTCATGTTGGGCTCGTTGCTCGCCTTCCGGTAGGCCTGGTCCAGCTCCCGCTTCCAGCCCGAGACGCTGGGCCGGTAGAGCAGCTGCTTGCCGCCGTTGACGACCACGACGACGTTGTCTCCGCCGATCTGGTCGTTCAGCGTCTTGAGGAATGTCGAGGCCTCGGAGCTGTTCTTGAGCGACCCCGCGGGCAGGACGGCGAGGTAGACGTTCGAGGTCTCCCCGGCCGCCGCGCGCATGGCGTCCACGGCGCCCTGCGGCGCACCGACCGAGGAGTCGTAGTAGAAGTGGTCACCGCTCTGCAGCTGAGAGGCGATGGGACCGGGATCGGGAGCCGCGGCGTTCGCCGCGGGCGCGAGCATGAAGACGGCCAGCAGCCCGGCGAAGGTCGCGATGATCGCGGCACCGAGACGACCTGGCATGGTTTGTTTGGTGGTCACGGCAAAAAGCCTCCTTCGTCCGATTAGGACGAATGAGCGGACATGGGAGTTCCCTACTACCCGACCGTATCCCCTCAACCCTCGAATTGGCTGCCCAGCTCGGTCATCCGGGTGGAACATTCACCGCGCGCCGGTGCTCATGCGTCCTTGATGTCACAGATCACCGCACCGGCGCTGACGCTCTGGCCGACCGCCGCCGTCAGGCCGGTGACCGTGCCCGCCTTGTGCGCGGTCAGCGGCTGCTCCATCTTCATCGCCTCCAGGACGACGATGGTGTCCCCGGCCGCGACGGCGTCACCGTCGGAGGCGATGACCTTCACGATCGTGCCCTGCATCGGGCTGACCAGCGCGTCCCCGCCGGCCGCGGCCTTCTTCGCCCCTCCGCCGCGCCGCCGGGGCGCCGCCGCGGTGGCGGTGCGGGCCGGGCCCGCCGTACCGAATCCGGCGGGCAGGACGACCTCCAGCCGCTTGCCGCCGACCTCGACCGTGACCCGCTCGCGCTCGACGGGTTCCTCCGCCTGCCCGGCCTCCCCGGAGTAGGGGGCGATCGTGTTGTCGAACTCGGTCTCGATCCACCGGGTGTGCACGGAGAACGGCTCGTTCTCACCGGCCGGGGCGAAGGCCGGGTCCTCGACGATCACCCGGTGGAAGGGCAGCACGGTCGGCATGCCGTCGACCTCGAACTCGGCCAGCGCGCGCCGGGCGCGCTCCAGGGCCTGGCGCCGGGTGGCCCCGGTCACGACGAGCTTGGCGACCAGCGAGTCGAACTCCTGCGGCACGGTCATGCCGGTCTCGTAACCGGCGTCCAGCCGTACGCCGGGGCCGGAGGGCGTGGTCATGCGGGTGATCGTGCCCGGCGCCGGCAGGAAGCCGCGCCCGGCGTCCTCGGCGTTGATCCGGAACTCCAGGGAATGGCCGCGCAGCACCGGGTCGCCGTAGCCGAGCTCCTCGCCCTCGGCGATCCGGAACATCTCGCGGACCAGGTCGATCCCGGCGACCTCCTCGGTGACCGGGTGCTCGACCTGCAGGCGGGTGTTGACCTCCAGGAAGGAGATCGTGCCGTCCTGGCCGACGAGGAACTCGCAGGTGCCCGCGCCGACGTAGCCGGCCTCCTTCAGGATCGCCTTGGAGCTGTCGTAGAGCAGCTCCCGCTGGGCGTCGGACAGGAACGGGGCGGGGGCCTCCTCCACCAGCTTCTGGTGGCGGCGCTGCAGGGAGCAGTCGCGGGTGGAGACGACCACCACGTTGCCGTGCGCGTCGGCCAGGCACTGGGTCTCCACGTGCCGGGGCCGGTCCAGGTAGCGCTCGACGAAGCACTCGCCCCGGCCGAAGGCGGTGACGGCCTCGCGGACGGCCGACTCGTACAGGTCGGGGATCTCCTCCAGGGTGCGGGCGACCTTCAGGCCGCGCCCGCCGCCGCCGTACGCCGCCTTGATCGCGATGGGCAGGCCGTGCTCGGCGGCGAAGGCGACGACCTCCTCGGCGCCCGACACGGGATCCTCGGTGCCGGCCACCAGCGGCGCGCCGACCCTCTGCGCGATGTGCCGGGCCTGGACCTTGTCGCCGAGCGCGATGATCGCGGAGGGCGGCGGGCCGATCCAGGTCAGGCCGGCGTCGATCACGGCCTGGGCGAACTCCGCGTTCTCGGCGAGGAAGCCGTAGCCGGGGTGGACCGCGTCGGCCCCGGTCTCCGCGGCGACCCGCAGCAGCCTGGCGATGTCGAGGTAGGTCTCGGCCGGCGTCCGGCCCGCCAGGGCGTGCGCCTCGTCCGCGACGCGGACGTGGAGGGCGTCCAGGTCCTGGTCGGAATAGACCGCGACGCTGGCCAGCCCGGCGTCCTTGCAGGCGCGGGCGATCCGCACGGCGATCTCACCACGGTTGGCGATAAGGACCTTCTGCACCGACGTGGATCCCTTCAATACGGCGAACGTGGGGGCTGGCGGGCCTCCACCGGAGTGTAAGCGTCATCTGATCACCAGGTCTCCCTGGGGGTCTACCTGCCCAGGTAGGCGCCTCCATTGACATGGACGACCTGTCCGGTGAGGTGGCGGGCCTCGGGGGAGGAGAGGAACCTGACGGTCTGGGCCACGTCGTCGGGCGTGCCGGCGCGGCCGTTCCTGGTGCTCTCGACCCGGCGCCGCACGCCCTCCTCGGTGAGTCGGCCCCGGAAGAACCCGGTGTCCACGATCAGGCCGGGGGAGACCACGTTGGCGGTGATGCCGCGGGGGCCGAGCTCGGCCGCCAGGTCGGCGGTCCAGGCCTCCAGCGCCGCCTTCGCCGCGCCGTACGAGCCCGAGCCGGTGCCCCTGGCCGCGATCGAACCGATCATGACGATCCTGCCGTGGTCGGGCATGCGGGGGACCAGCGCCGTGGTGACCAGGACGGCCGAGAGCAGGTTGGCGTTGAGGTTGGCCCACCAGCCCTCGGCCACGTCCATGAGGTCGTCGTCGGCGGCCGGGCGGTCCAGGTTGGTGTTGCCGCCCGCGTTGTTGACCAGCACGTCCACCCGGGCGGGCAGTCTGCCCAGGGACTCGCCCACGGCGACCGGGTTGGCCGCGTTGAACGCGACGTAGGCGGTGCGGGCGGGGTCGTCCAGCCGGTCGCAGGCCTCCTTGAGCACCTGCTCGCGCCGCCCGGTGATGGTGACCCGGTCACCCTGGGCGACGAACGCCGCCGCGACGGCGTACCCGATCCCGGTGCCGCCACCGGTCACCACGATTTCCCGCATTGGACGCAGCCCTTTCCGTACGGACAAATCCATAAAAGGAGCAACGATATCTAGCGGGGACCATAGCCGATAGGTATAACGCAGATGACAACGGATCCGTACACCTATCGTGAGTGCGTTTGGCGCCCCCCTGACACCGACTCTGAAGGAGACGGGCATGAGCCAGAACTTGCTCGGCGGCAACCCTGCGGAAATGCAGCAGATGGCCACCCAGTTCACTCAGCAGGCCGATCAGGTGCGGGCCACGATGGCGGCCCTGGACCGTGAGGCCGCCAAGGTCGGCACGGCCTGGACGGGCCCCGGCGCCCAGCGTTTCGGCGAGGCCTGGCAGAACTACCGCACCGCATTCCAGCGCATGGCCGAGGAGCTCACCGAGGCCGCGCGGGTCATCAACACCTACCGGGGCAACATCGAGTCGGCCACCCGCTGACCCGCCGGTCCCAGCGCCCCGTCCCGCCGGATCCGGGGCGCTTCGTCATGCCCTCATGAGCCCGCGGGCGCTCTTACGGCTTCGCGCCCTCACGGCATCGCGCTCTGGACCGGGGTGACGGTGCCCAGGGTGACCAGCAGGCCCCGGCCGGGGGGACCGCCGACCGCGCCCCGCGGCAGCCGTACGGTGAACAGGTCGCCGTCGGCGGGGCTCTGCACCGACAGCAGCAGGCCGGTGCGGGACTTGCGGGCCTCGGCGGTGAAGCCGCGGTAGGCCGTGGTCAGGTCGCCGGTGGTGCCGCCGGCGATGAGGCCGTGCTCGCCGTCGCGGCCGGTCCGCAGCACCCGCTCCAGGGCCGTGCCGAGCGGGGAGTCGGCGGAGACCAGCTCGGCGTCGTCGACGATCACGACGTAGCGCTCCTGACCGGCCAGGGCCTCGTCCAGGTCGCCGCCGGAGTCGAGTACGGCCAGCACGCCGGGCTCGTCGACCAGCGTGCACAGGGGGCTGCGCCGCGGGGTCACCAGGACCACGGGGGTGCCGTGCGAGAGCAGGGAGCGGGCGGCCGTCAGCAAGGCCGACGAGCGGCCCGAGCGGGGCGGGCCCGCCACGACCGCGCCGGGGCCCTGGGAGAGCAGGTCGACGCCGAGCGGGGCCAGCGCGTCGCCCCCGGCGCCGAGCAGCGCCCACAGGGGTGAGGGGGGCTCGAAGGACGGCGCCAGCGCCATCGCCTGGGCGGCGGTGATCCGCATCGGCAGCGGGTCCACCCGCAGCGGCGGCTCCCCGTCCCAGATCCACCCGGCCGGTTCCTCCCCGCCCCGGGCGCTCGCGGTCCCCGGGAACCTGGCGGGCACCGTACGGGCCAGCGACTGCAGGGCGGAGACCTGGGCCGGTCCGGCGGGGTCGTCGTCGAGCAGGGCGATCTGGCTCTCGGTCAGGCCGTGCTCCCCCGGGGACAGGGCCCGGCCGGGAACCAGGACGGAGGGCAGGTCCTTGACGGGCAGCCCGGCCAGCCCGTAGTCGGCGGGGTCGGCCAGGCGCAGGATCAGCCGGTCCTCGAAGAGCGTGGAGATCTGCCCGATCAGCGCGGACCGGTCGCCGGTCACCACGGCCCGCAGGCCGACCGCCGGGCCCTCCCGCAGCAGCTGCATCAGCGAGTCGACCAGCCGCCCGTAGTCGTAGCCCTCGAACGCGGCGACGAACCCCTCCCACCGGTCGAGCATCAGCACCAGCCAGGGCGGCCGCGGCCCCGCGCCGTGGGCGCGCAGCTCGGCCAGGGAGGCGTGGCCCGCCTCGGCCAGCAGCTGCTGGCGCCGTCCCACCTCGGCCCGCAGACGGGCCAGCAGGCGCTCCACCCGGTCGAGCTGGTCGCGGGTCACGACGGCGCCGCAGTGCGGCATCGCCACCAGGGGGAGCATCGCCCCCGACCCGCAGTCGATCACGTGCAGGTGCACGTCCTGCGGGGAGACGCCCGCGGCGATCGCCCCCGCCAGCGTGCGCAGCGCGGTGGATCGCCCGCTGCGCGCCGCCCCGGCCAGCAGCAGGTGCCCGCCGTGCGCCGGGTCCAGCGTCAGCGACCGGCGGTCCTGCGCCCACGGCAGGTCGGTCACGCCGAACGCCAGCGGGGGGACCTCCTCACCGCCCGCCCGGTACGGCGCGGTCCAGCCGGACAGGCCGGTCTCCCGGCGCGGCGCGGTCCCGTGCGAGGACTCGCCCACCGGGTGCGGTGCCGTCCTGCGCGAGGACTCCTCCACCGGGCGCGGCGCGGCCTCGTGCGGGGATCCGCCCGAGCGGTACGGCGCCACGCGCCTGGGCCCGTCCGCGACGGGGGGAGGCGGGGAGAGGACGGGGAGGCCGGGCAGGACCACGAGGCCGGGCAGCGGGTCGAGCCAGGGGCTCGGCCGGCGCGCGATCCCCGCCGTCCGGGCGGCCTCGGCCAGGGCGTCGGCGAGCAGGGACAGGTCGGTGACGGGGGAGCCGTCCGTCCCCGTCTCCTGCGCGGTGAGCGGATGGCCCAGGTCACGCCAGCCCAGCTCGGTCACCCTCGCCCTGGCCTCGGCCCGCTCACCGGGACCGCGCCCGCCGACGCGCGCGGTCTGCACCGCCGTGGCCGCCCCGGCGCCCGACTTCACGTAGCACCTTCCGGGGGCGGACTTGGGGATGTGCGCGGCGTCCGGCCGGTCGATGACGTCGGTGGACTCGGAGGACTCGGTGACCCGCAGCGCGATCCGCAGGGACGTGTTGGCCTGGATGTCGGCGGTCACCACGCCGCCGGGCCGCTGGGTGGCCAGGATCAGGTGGATGCCCAGGGAGCGGCCGCGGCGGGCGATGTCCACCAGGCCGGTCATGAAGTCGGGCAGCTCGCCGACCATCGCCGCGAACTCGTCGATCACCAGCACCAGCCGGGGCAGCGGCCCGAGCGGCTCGCCCCGTCCCCGCAGCGGCGTGACCGGCGAGGACCCGCCCGCGACCAGCAGGTCCCTGGAGGCACGGGCCCGCTGGGCGTCGCGCAGCTCGTGGTAGTCCTCGACGTCCTTGGCGCCGGCCGCCAGCAGCAGCCGCTCCCTGCGCCGGATCTCGGCGGCCAGGGAGGCCAGGGCCCGGCGGGTCAGGTGGCCGTCCAGGTCGCTGACCATGCCGACGGTGTGCGGCAGCCGTACGCACTCCTTGAAGGCCGCCCCGCCCTTGTAGTCGATCAGCACGAACGTCATCTCGTCCGGCCGGTTGGCCACCGCGAGCGAGCAGATCAGCGTCTGCAGCAGCTCGGACTTGCCCGCGCCGGTGGTGCCCGCGATGAGCGCGTGCGGCCCGTCGACGCGCAGGTCGACGGAGAACGGCCCGTCCGGGCCTGCCCCGATCACGGCCTCGGTGGACCGGCCCCATCGGGCGGCCACGGCCGCGGCGGAGGGGGCGGGCAGCCGCAGCAGGTCCAGCAGCCGGGCGGAGGGGGGCAGGGCCAGGCCGGGGTCCTCGCGGCTGACGTCGCGGATCGGGGCCAGGGAGCGGGCCAGCCGGTCGCACCAGGAGGAGGGGACCCGGTCGGCCAGGATCTCGCCGAGGCCGTCCAGCCCGCCGCCGCGCAGCCGGAGCCGGCCGTCGGCCGTGGCCTGCGCGACGGTGGCGCACTCCTCGGGCAGCAGCCGCTGGTCGCCGTCTATCGCCAGGGTGTAGACGCCGGCGCGGGGGCCCTGGCGCAGCACCTGCGGCATGCCGGGCAGCGCGCGCAGGACCTGGGCGCCGTCCAGGACCACCAGCACGTCGTGGGGGCGCTCGTCGTAGACCGGGGTGAACTCCCGGGAGCCGCCCGAGCCGTCCCAGCCGCCCGCGGTCGAGGGGCCGGCGTCCAGGTCCCCCCAGCCCGCGGGGGAGCGGCCCGGCTTGGACGAGGGGCCGTCCTCGCCGAGGCGTTCGGCGATCAGCGCGGTCAGCTCGGCGACCCGCCGGGCCGCGGCCTCCGGGTCGGCGCCGACCAGCGCCACGCAGTCCTCACCGCCGTGCGGGGCGCAGTGGGGCAGCCAGCGCACCCAGTTCCAGCGCTCGGCGCCGTCGCCGTGCGCGGACAGCACCACGATCGCCAGGTCGCGCGGGCTGTGCAGGGTGGCGGCCTGGCCGACCAGCCAGCGGGCCAGACCGACGGCGGTCTCGCGCGGCCCGGTGAGCCCGGCCACGCCGAGCCGCCGCATCGCCAGTGCCACGGGCACCGCCCGGCAGGCCGGCGGGCCGGGCACGGCCATGCCCGCGGGGGCGCTGCGCTCGGGCACCAGCTCCAGGTCGGCGGGGAGGTCGGCCAGCCCGACGCGCAGGCGGAGCGCGTCGGGGTCGTGGTCGCGGCGCTCCCACAACCGCCGCCGCGGGCCGGTCGCGGTGAGCAGCACCTCGGCCGGGTCGGGCGCGGCGGCGCGGCGCGCGGTCTCGTCGGCGGCGCGGGCCAGCTCCAGATCGGCCTCGAAGGCCGCCATGCGCTCGCGGTACTCCTTCATCTGCATGCGGTGGCGTTTGCGCCCGTGCCGCCGGTCGCTCCACCACTGGCCGAACATGATCAAAGGGCTCATCAGGGCGAACAGCAGGAAGTACCAGAGCTGGAACGCCCAGGCCAGGACCAGCCCGAGAACCAGGGGCAGGAGGGCGGCCAGGAGCTGCAGCCGCATGGTCTCGGCCCGCACCGGCTCGGCCGGGACCTCCAGGCGCCGCACCCTGTCCGGGGGCCGGAGCCGGGGCGGCCGGTTGTAGGAGAGCCCGCCGTCGGGCTGGGCGTCCAGGTGCGCGTCCGGAGGTTCGACCGCCTTCAGCGTCAGCACCGAGGACCCGCAGGTCAGCAGGGCGTGCTCGGGCCAGTCGGCGACCTCCTCCAGCGGCCGCCCGTCCAGCTCGGGCCCGCCCGGCTCCGGCGGCCGCCCGTCCCGCTTCGGCGGCCGCCCGTCCGGATCGGGTGCGGCCCGCTCCGGTGATCGCCCGCCCGGCTCCGTCGCCGCCCGCTTCGGCGGTCGTCCGCCCGGCTTCGGCGACGGTCCGCCCGGCTTCGGCGACGGTCCGTGCGGCTCGGGTACGGCCGGCCCGGCGGGCTCCACCGTGACGGTCTCGGGGGTGAGCCGGACGACGGCCGCCCGGGCGGGCAGGGCGGGGTCGTGGACGGCCACCGCGCACGCGGGGTCGGAGCCGACGGTGTGGACGCCGATGCCGAGCCGGTGCACCGACCCGGCGGCGGGGCCGCCGACCACCCGGATCTCCACGACGCCCCCGGGCTCTTCGGCCAGCGTCGAGACGGCCAGGCGCCGGTCCAGGGTGACCAGGTCGCCGTCGCGCAGGAGGCCGTTCACGGGGGCGTCCGGCGCCAGCTCGCGGCCGTTCAGCCACAGCGAGGGGGTCTCGGCGGTCTCGCCCAGGCCGTAGGGGGCCTTGCTGCGCGTCAGCCGTACCACGTTGCCGGTGTTTCCCGCCCGCTCTCCCGGCTGCCCGGCGAGCGCCTCGGCGAGCCGCGCCACCGTGGTCGTCTCGTCGCCCTCGACCATGACGTCGCGGTCGGCGTGCTCGCTGAGCACGGTGAGCATGATCCGCATCGCGCTCTCCTCGGGGTCGGACGCCCTGTTTCAACCTAGCGACCGGGAGCGGCCGGGGAAGAGGAGTTCACGGCAAAGACGGGGGTCGCGGAACGGTATGTGGAAAACGTCGCAACCTGTGGATAACTGTCCACCGTGATCCGAGCGTTATGCCGATTCATGTGGGGATATGCGGTGATTCTGGGGCTTCGGGGTGGCTGGGGAGTTCCGGGAGGTGCCTGTGGAAAACTCGGTGGAAATCTGGGGATTGCGCCGGTCACGGGCGAGGTCGCGCAACGCGTCCGTCTTCTCCTCCAGGAGGCCGGCGTAGGCGCTCACCTCGGAGGTGACCTCGGCCAGCCCGCTCGCCGCCCGGTGCAGCCTCTCGACGACCTTCTCGGCGGCGGGGGCGGCGGCGATCCGCTCGGCGCCCCGGCGCCCGAGCCGCCCGGCGGCCGACCGGAGAAAGAGGGCGAGGCGGCCCGTGGAACCCGTGGAGCGTGGCGTGCGGTGCCTGAACCACTCGGTCATGAGACAAGGATGGCATGTTTTGAACGAGTTCAGGATGAAAAGGCACGCATATTCGCGTGGCGAGGGAGTGAAGGGACGCGGGAGAGAGATGTGAATCGGGAGAGAAAAGATGTGACAGGTGGTGCACGGGGTTATCGGGGTCCTTATCATCGAGATAAGGGCCGTGTCATCTCCCTGATTCGCAAGTTCTCAGTAGATCGTCATTGACAGATGTATTGCTACCGAACGAGCATTGGTCCTCGCTTTTCCCGGGCATCCGGCAGGCAGGGTGCACATAATGGCGTAAATTCGTCCGTAATCCCCGAATATGATCTCTGGGAGTCCCCCGCCCATGAGGACCAGCGAGAAGCCAGCGGGCCGCGCCCCGGCGAACGCCGAGCGGCCAGGTTCGGCGGGCGCCCTGTCGGGGCCGGCGTCACGCAAACTCCCCGTCCCCCCGCGCGAACGAAAACCGGCACTCGCGGCACTGGCCGTCCTGCTGATCCTCGGCGGCGCGCTGGCGACCACGTTGCTGGTCCTGCGCAGCGGTGACCGGGTCTCCGCGATCCAGATCGTCCAGCAGGTCGGTTCCGGCCAGCGCATTCCGGCCACGGCGATGCGCGAGGTCCAGATAGCCGACACCGGCGTCGACTTCGTGCCCTACGCCCAGCACCGGAGCATCGCCGAAGGCGAGAACCACGCGCTGGTCACCCTGCTGCCAGGAACGCTCCTGACCCGCCAGATGGTGGTCTCCACCAGCAGGGAGCTGGGCCCGGGCAAGGCGCAGGTGGGCCTGTCGCTCAAGCCGGGCCAGACCCCCGGCACCCTGATCAGGGGAGACCGGGTCCAGATCATCCACGTGCCCGGCCGGGGCGCCACCGCGCAGGGCGAGGTCCTGGCGCAGAACGCGCTGGTCCACCAGGTCGGCGAGGGCCGCGCGTCCGGCCAGATCACGGTGATCGTGGACAGCTCGGTCGCGCCGGAGATCGTCGCCTACGCCTCCAACGGTGAGATCGCCGTGGCCGAGCTGCCGGGAGCGCGCTGACGTGGCGCTCATCGTGCTGGCCGCCGACAAGGGCGCGCCCGGCGTGACGACGGCGGCCACGGCCCTGGGCGCCATCTGGCCGCGCCCGGTGCTGCTGGCCGAGTGCGACCCGGCCGGCGGCGACCTCGCCTACCGACTCCCGGCCGCCGACGGAGGCGTGCTCAACCCCGGCAGGGGCCTGCTCACCCTGGGGGCCACGGCCCGCCGCGGCCTGAGTCCCGCCCTGGTCCACGAGCACACCCAGAAGATCGTCGGCGGGCTCGACGTGCTGGCCGGCCTCACCCACGGCGAGCAGGCCGCCGGGCTGACCTGGCTGTGGGGGCCCCTCGGCCGGGCGCTGGCCGCGATGCCGCACGCCGACGTGCTGGCCGACTGCGGGCGCCTGGGCGGGCATCCGGAGCTGGGCGAGCTGATCGCCGAGGCGGAGCTGACGGTCCTGTTCACCAGGGCGAGCCTCGACCACGTCGCCCACCTGCGCGAGCGGCTGCAGGTGCTGCCCCGCGGGACGCGCGTGGGGGTGGTGACGATCGCCGACCCCCGCCAGTACCGCGCGACGATCGACGAGGTCCGCCGGATCGTGGCGGCCACCGGCAAGGACGTCGCCTTCGTCGCCGGGCTCGCCCACGATCCCAAGGGCGCCGAGCTGCTGCGCGGCCAGTGGGGCGGGCGCCTGGACCGCTCGCTGCTGATCCGCACCGCCCGCGAGCTCGCCGGTCGCCTGGCCGCCCAGGTGGCCCCGGGCCGTACGGCGGCCGCCGCGGAGAGCGCGCCGTGAGCCGCGCGGGCGCCGGACGGCGGGAGGGCGCATGAGCATCGACCACACCCTCGTCAAGCGGTTCCGCCAGGAGGTCGGCGACCGGCTGGCCCACCAGCGCCGCCTGGACCAGGCCTCCGGCCTGCCCCCGATGACCGGGGAGGACGAGCGCCAGTTCGCCCGCGCGCTGATCGCCCAGGTGCTGGAGGAGTTCGCGCGCGGCGAGATCGGCGTCGGCCGTACCCCGCCCACCGCCGAGGAGGAGGAGGCGCTCGCCGCCGGGATCCACGCGGCGCTGTTCGGCGTCGGCCGCCTGCAGCCGCTGCTGGACGACCCCGAGGTCGAGAACATCGACATCAACGGCTGCGACCGGGTCTTCGTCGGCTACGCCGACGGCCAGGAGCTCATGAGCGAGCCCGTGGCCGACTCCGACGAGGAACTGGTCGAGCTGATCCAGATCCTCGCCGCCTACAGCGGCCTGTCCAGCCGGCCCTTCGACACCGCCAACCCCCAGCTCGACCTGCGCCTGCCGGACGGCTCACGGCTCTCGGCGGTCATGGACGTGACGGTGCGCCCCGCCGTCTCCATCCGCCGTTCCCGGCTGGGCAAGGTCTTCCTCAGCGATCTGGTGGGCAACGGCACGCTCAGCCCCGAACTGGGCCGCTTCCTGTCGGCCGCCGTGGCCGCCAGGAAGAACATCATGATCGCCGGGTCCACCAACGCCGGGAAGACGACCCTGCTGCGCGCGCTCGCCAACGAGATCCCGCCGGCGGAGCGGCTGATCACCGTGGAGCGGGCGCTGGAGCTGGGGCTCGACCAGTTCCCCGAGCTCCACCCCAACGTGGTGGCCTTCGAGCAGCGCCTGCCCAACTCCGAGGGGCAGGGCGAGATCACCATGGCCGAGCTCGTCCGCCGCTCCCTGCGCATGAACCCCTCCCGGGTGATCGTGGGCGAGGTCCTCGGCGACGAGATCGTCACCATGCTCAACGCGATGACCCAGGGCAACGACGGCTCGCTGTCCACGATCCACGCCAACTCCTCGATGGAGGTCTTCAACCGGATCGCCACCTACGCCCTGCAGGCGAACGAGCGCCTGCCGGTCGAGGCCACCCACATGCTGATCGCGGGCGCGATCGACTTCGTGATCTTCATCGAGAAGCGCAACGACTACGCGGTCGGGGGCACGCTGCGCCGCTTCGTCTCCAGCGTGCGCGAGGTGGCCGGGGTCGACGGCAGGGTGCTCTCCTCGGAGGTCTTCGCCATCGGGCCGGACGGCCGCCTGCTGCCGCACGCCCCGGTGTCCTGCCTGGAGGAGCTCGCTCCCCACGGTTACGACCCCCGGGGGTGGGCGTGATGACGGCCCCGTCCGGTGCGGCGGTGCCGTCCGGTGCGGCGGCGGTGGTGGCGGTGGCCGACATGGCGGTGGTCCCGCCCGCGTACGGGCCGCGGGGGAGGTGGGACCGGTGACCCCGTTCCCTCCCGGGCTGCTCGACCCGCTGGTGCTCCTGGCCGGGGCGGCGGTGGGCGGCGGCCTGTTCCTGCTGGGCCTGGCGCTGTACGGCATGCGCCCCCGCCCGGCCCCGGCGCGCAGGGCCGGGCGGCGCGAGCTGGTGCGGGCCCTGTCCACCCGGTCCGCGGTGGGAGTGATCGCGGGGGTGGCCGTGCTGGTGGTGACCGGGTGGCCGGTGATGGCGGCCGGCGCCGTACTGCTGGCCCTGGGATGGCGCGGCCTGGCGGGCGGCGCGGCCGAGGAGCGGGCGGCGATGCGGCGGCTCGAAGGGCTGGCCGCCTGGACCGAGTCGCTGCGCGACACCATCGCCGGAGCGGCGGGCCTGGAGCAGGCGATCCCGTCCTCGATCCGCGCCGCCTCACCCATGCTCCGCCCGCACCTGCGCGCGCTGGTGGACCGGTTGCACACCCGCATGCCGCTGCCCGACGCGCTGCGCCTGTTCGCCGACGAGCTGGACGACCCCTCGGCCGACCTCGTGGTCGCCGCGCTGATCCTCAACTCCCGGCTGCGCGGCCCCGGTCTGCGCGACGTGCTCGGCGCACTTGCGGTGTCGGCGCGCGAGGAGCTCGACATGCGCCGCCGCGTCGAGGCCGAGCGCCGCTCCACCCGGCGCAGCGTGCAGATCGTGGTCGGTACGGCCGTCGCCTTCGCGGCGGCCCTGGTGGTCTTCAACCCCGACTACGTCTCCGAGTACGACGACGCCCTCGGCCAGGCCGTACTCCTGGTGGTGGCCGGGTTCTTCGGCGCCGGGTTCGCGTGGATGCGCCGCCTGGCCCGCTTCGACAAGCCCGCCCGCCTGCTCGGCCCGTCCGCGGGCCGGGACGGCGCCACAGGAGGTGGACGGAGATGAGCTCCGGACGTCGCGTGAGGTGCACGGCGGACTCCAGGCGTCGCATGAGGTGGACGGCGATGACCGGGGTTCCGCCGGTGGGAGGTGGACGGCGATGACCGAAGCGCTGCTGGCCGGAGGCGGGCTGGGGCTGGGCCTGTTCCTGCTGGTGCGGGCGCTGTTCCCGGCCCGGCCGGGCCTGGTGACGCGGTTGCTGGCGCTGGACGCCGCCCGCGAGGGCGGCGGCGCTCCGCACCCGCAGCTCGTCCTGCCCGACGAGGAGGTCGGCGCCTTCCGGCGCGGGCTGGGCGTCAAGCTGGCCCGCCTGTACGCCGCCCGGGGCTGGGAGGTCCGTTCGGCCCGCGCGGACCTGGCCCTGCTGGGCAAGTCGTTCGAGGGATTCCTGTCCACCAAGATGCTGCTGGCCGTCTCCGGGCTGCTGGCCTTCCCTCTGCTGGCCGGATGGCTGGCGGTGATGGGCTGGGGGATCTCGCTGACCGTCCCGCTGTGGGCGGCGCTCGCCTTCTCCGTCGTCTTCTTCTTCCTGCCCGACCTGCAGATCAAGCGGGACGCCGCGCGGATGCGCCGTGACTTCCGGCACGTGGTCGGCGCCTTCCTCGACCTGGTGGCGATGAACCTGGCAGGAGGCCGCGGCGTGCCCGAGGCGCTGATGATGGCCGTCTCGGTGGGCACCGGCGGTCCCGACGACGAGGCGTCCCACTGGGCGATGGCCCGGATCCGCGAGGCGCTCGCCAACGCCAGGATCGTCGGCATCACCCCCTGGCAGGCGCTCGGCCAGCTCGGCGACGAGATCAACGTCGACGAGCTGCGCGACCTGTCCGCCGCGCTCGGCCTGGTCGCCGACGACGGCGCCAAGGTCCGCGCCTCCCTGACCGCCCGCGCCGCGACCCTGCGGCGACGCGAACTCGCCGAGGTGGAGGGGCAGGCGGGCGAGCGGTCCCAGTCGATGCTCGTCGCCCAGCTGCTGCTCTGCGCGGGCTTCGTGATCTTCCTGAGTTTTCCGGCCGCTATGAAGATGTTGGGGTCCTGACCATGCTGAACCATCCGTGGATCGTCTACGCGGTCGCCTTGCTGAGCGTCCGGATCGACAAGGCGCGCAACGCCCCCACCCGCGGCGCCTCGGCCGTCGAGTGGGTCATCATCACCGCCATCATCGCCGGGGTCGCCCTCGGCCTCGCCACTCTCATCAGGACTCTCGTCCAGGACAAGCAAACGGAGATCTCCGACCAGTTCGGCGGGGGCGGAGGCGGAGGTGACGGCGGTGGCGGAGAGCCGTGACCCCGAGGATCGTGACGCGGGCAACTGCGGGGTGAAGGGTCGTGGCTCGGGTGACCGTGGCACGGAGGACCGCGCCGCGGAGGGCCGCGACCGGGAGCGGGGCGCCACCGCCGTCGAGCTCGCGATGATCATGCCGGTGGTGCTGATCGTCATCCTGCTCGTCGTGCAGTTCGCCCTGTGGTTCCACGGGCGCCAGGTGGCCGACGCCGCCGCGAGGGAGGGGGCCCGTCTGGCGAGGGTCGACACCGACTCCTGGCAGCGGGACGCCGAGACACGGGCGCGGGAGGTCCTGGAGGCGGTCGGCCCCGAGCTGCTCGGCGGGGCCACCGCCACGGCCTGGGAGGAGGACGACCGGCGCGGTGTGGAGATCACCGCCACCGCGGTCCAGGTCATCCCCCTGCTGCCGGCCACGACGTTCACCATCACCGCCCGCTTCGGCGGCCCCGTCGAGTGCTTCCGGCCCGACGACGGGAGCGAGGGATGCGAATGAGACCTCCGAGCGCCCGCAGGAGCGGGGGGCGGGCCGGTCTCCGGGACGCCCGGGGAGGGAGACGGACCGGTCTTCGAGGCGCCGGGGGAGGGAGGACTCCGGTGGGTCTCCGCGACGATCACGAAGGCGGAGCACCGGTAGGTCTCCGTAACGATCACGCAGGCGGAGGGCCGGTGGGCCGCGGGGACGGCCGCGAGCGGGGCTCGCTCTCGGCGGAGACGGTGCTGCTCGCCCCGGTCTTCCTGCTGTTCCTGCTGTTCCTGGTCGGTGCCGGAAGGATCGTGGAGGCGCAGGGCGAGGTCAACGGCGCGGCCAGGGACGCGGCGCGGGCCGCTTCGGTCGAGCGCACCAGGAGCGAGGCCGAGGCCGCGGCCGCCGAGGCGGCGCAGGCATCACTGCCGGACGAGTGCGAACCGCAGGTCAGCCTCTCGGGCACGACCTGGGAGGAGGGCGGTCAGGTCAGGGTCGAGGTGAGCTGCTCGCTCGACCTGGGATTCCTCGGGTTCGGCGCGGCCAAGGAGATCCGGGGCGACTCCGTCGTCCCGCTGGAGCAGTTCCGGAGAGTCGAGTGAACCGGCCGCCGCACGCCCAGGCGTCCCCTGCTCCCCGGCGGGCGGAGGATCAGCCGTCCCGCGACTCGCGGTGGTCGCGGTCCGGGGCGGGGGGCGGGCGGGAGCGGGGGTCGATGTCGGTCTTCACGGTGCTGTTCTCCGTGGTGGTCTTCCTGCTGGCCGGGCTGCTGGTGGACGGCGGGGCGGCGATCAACGCCCGGTTGCGGGCCTCGGACATCGCCGAGCAGGCCGCGCGGTCCGCCGCCGACCAGATCGACGTCGAGTATCTGCGCGAGACCAGCCGGGCCCGGCTGCTGGAGGGCGACAGCGTCTGCGCCGCGGCGGAGGAGATCGTCTCCGCGCACGCGTCCGGCGAGGTCCGGCTCGTCTCGTGCGAGCCCCGGCCGGAGGAGGTGGAGGTCGCCGTCTCCGTCCGCTGGACGGCGTTCTTCCTGGCGGCCCTGGGCTTCCCCGGCTCGGAGATGGAGGCCGTGGCCGTCGCGGGGCCGGACACCGGAGAGGAGGCCCCATAACCGGTCGGGCCGATTGCGGTGAAGCGCCAGACCGATTAGGGCCGACCACTGGCCGAGTCGGGGACGGAAGACCACGCTGGACATGGAGGGAGACGCATGCCGACGCGACAGCCCATGCGCATCAAGCCCAAGCGCACCGTCGGCGACCTGTTCGCCGGCTTCGGAGCGCTGATCGTGCTGATCGCGCTCGTCGGCGGGGTCCCCTACGCGCTGCTCAGGTTCGCCGGTCCGCCGCTCTCGCCGGAACTGCTCGACCTCGACCTGATGAACAGCCAGGTCGGCGCGGGCACGCTCGTCGCGATCCTGGTGCTGCTGGTCTGGCTGGCCTGGCTCCAACTGGTCGTGTGCGTGATCGTCGAGCTCTACGCCGGGCTCCGCAGGGTCGGCATGCCCGCCAGGGTCCCCATGTCGGGCGGCACCCAGGCGCTGGCCAACCGGCTGGTCTCGGCGGCGCTGCTGCTGTTCACCGTCTCGGCGGTCGCCGTGCCGATGATGCGGACGGCCGGGCCGCCCGCCCGTCCCCTCCCTGTCGCCGCGACCCTGGACGCACCCCCGCCGAGCGTCGATCGGGCGCCGCTGGCCCCGGTGGAGAAGGCCAAGAAGGTCTACGTGGTCCAGCCGCCCCACGGCCGGCACCACGAGAGCCTGTGGGAGATCGCGGAGAAGTGCCTCGGCGACGGCCGCCGCTATCCGGAGATCTACCGGCTCAACCAGCACAAGGAGCAACCCGACGGCAGTCGTCTCCACATGGCCGACCTGATCAGGCCCGGCTGGGTCCTCGACATGCCGGACGACGCCAGGAACATCCACATCGTCCCCGCGACCCAGAGCCGCGCCGCCACCCTCGACGAGCACCCCGGCAAGCCCGCCGAACTCGACGGCCGCACCCAGTACTTCACTCCCGGTGGCGCCGACCCCGTGGAACGCTCCCCGGTCACCGGCCGGGACGGGCGCCCGCGGGACGTCACCGACCTCGGCCGGGTGGGGGACGGCGACTCCGGGACGGCGACCGGCGACGCCCCCCCGGACTCCGTACGGGATCCCGGAGCCGGGCCGGGACAGGACTCCGCCGAGGGCTCCGAAGACGGTTCCGGGCACGGGGAGCACGAGGAACAACACGCGGAGGGGCGGGAAGACGGGGCGGGACCGGCTCAGGGGTCCGGGAAGGACGAGGGGCGGAGTCCCGCGGCCGGGGACGCGGAGGAGGACTCCGGGCCGGGGATGCTGGACTATCTGGCGGGCGCCTCGCTCGCCGCGGCCGGGTTGCTGGTGGCGCTCGGGCGCAGGCGCAGGGAGCAGCTCTGGCACCGGGCGTTCGGGCGCAGGATCACCCGGCCGAGGGAGGACGCGGCCCAGGCGGAGCTGGCGCTCAGGCTGGGCGCCGACGCGCCGGGCAGCCGGATGCTGGACCTCGGGCTGCGGCTGCTGGGCAGGTCCCTGGCGGCCGGGGGACGGGTTCCCCCGACGATCTACGCCGCCCACCTGTCCCCGCGCCACCTCGACCTGTGGATCCACCCGCCGGAGCCGGACGCGCCCGAGCCCTGGGAGGCGCACGACGGAGGCCAGGTGTGGCGGCTGCCCGCGCACGAGGGCAGGATGATCGACGAGCAGGGCCTGGCCGGGGCGCCGGCGCCGTACCCGGGGCTGGTCTCCCTCGGTTCCAACGGCGAGGGGCGGGTGCTCGTCGACCTGGAGGCGGCCCACGGGCTGATCGGCCTCACCGGGGTCCGGACCGTCCCGGCGCTGGCCGCGCTCGCCGTCGAGCTGGCCACCAACCGCTGGTCCGACCGGATGCGCGTCACGCTCGTCGGGTTCGGCGAGGAGCTGACCGCGATCGCCCCCGGCCGGATCAGGTACGCGGCGAGCCTGGCCGAGGTCCTGCCCGAGCTGGAGGCCGAGGCGCGGACGGGGGAGGGCGGACACGGAGCCGAGGTGCTCACCGGGCGGGTCACCGGCCGTGCGGCCGACCCCGCCTGGTCACCGCACTACCTGCTGTCGGCGATCACCCCGAACGCCGAGGAGGCCGACCGGCTGGCGGTCCTCGCCCGCAAGGGCGTCCGTACGGCCCGCGGGTACGTCATCGCGGGCGGGGTCCCGCACGCCACGTGGAACTGGGAGATCACCGAGGACGGCAGGGCCACGATGGACGCGCTCGGTTTCGAGGTGGACGCCCAGTTGCTGCCGCGGCGGCACTACCGGGCGCTGATCGACCTGTTCCTGACGGCCGGGCGGTTCGAGGGCGAACCGCTGCCGGACGAGCCCGAGACGGTCAGCCAGGCGCCCTCGGCCGAGGTGCGGATCCTCGGCCCGGTCGAGATCGCCGGTCCGCCGCCGATGGAGGAGGGCAGGGCCGCGCTCGCCGTAGAGATGGTCGTCTACCTGGCGACCCATCCCGGCGGCGTCCACCCGGTCGTGCTCGGCGGCGTCCTGTGGCCGCGCGGCGTGCAGGCCGTGGTCAGGGACGCCACGATCGCCCGCGTCGCCGCGTGGCTCGGCTCCGACTCCGCCGGGCGGCCCAACCTGTTCGCCGACGAGGACGGCAGGCTCCGGCTCGGTCCCGGCGTGCGCACCGACTGGGCGCTCTTCCGCGCCTTCGTCCACCGGTCGCACACCGACGCCGCGGCGCGCGCCGTACTGCTGGACAAGGCCCTCGGCCTGGTGCGCGGCCCGCTGCTGAACGGGCGCCCGCGCGGCCGCTACGCGTGGCTGGCCGCCGACGACCTCGAGTACGACGTGGCGGCGAGCGTCGCCGACGCGGCGCACCGGCTCTGCGAGATACGGCTGGCGCACGGCGAGCCCGACCGGGCGGTGGCCGCGGTCCGGGCGGGGCTGCTGCTGGCCGCCGACGACGAGGGGCTCTGGCGGGACCTGCTGCGGGCCACCCAGATGACCGGTGACGCCGCCCGGCTGCGGGCGGTGGCCGACGCCCTGCACCGTCGGGCCGCCTCCCACCCGTACGGCGGGGGGATGGCGCCGGAGACGGAGGCGCTCATCGACGAGTTGCTGCCCACGTGGCGGATGAGCTCGGCGCCCTCGGCATGAGCGCGCGCGGCAGAGCGGTCATGCCGATCCGCGCATACCGCTGGTCTCCTGCGGCGCGCGCTTCTAGCGTGATCGGCGTGGGTGCCGTGATCGTGCTGGCGCTGACCGGGCTGACGGGCTGTTCCCCGCCGGCCGACGAGACGTTCGTCCCGGCCGACCGGCCGGCGGGCACGCCGTCCGCGGCGGCTCCGGACGTTTCCTCCAGTCCGTCCGGCTCGCCGTCGCCCGCCGGGAGCCCGCTGAGGCCCGAGAGCGTCCGGGTGGCGCCGGGCGTGCGGGTGACGGTCGAGCCCCCGGCCTCGGCCGACCCCGCGACCGCTGAAATGATCGCCGCCTTCCGCGACTACTACGCCGGGTCCCTGCGGGTGGTCGCCGCCGGGGAGAACGGCCCGGCGCAGGGCGACACCGCCTACCTCGGCCTCCTCGGTGAGGACGCGGTCCGGCAGGACTACGCGTGGGTGTCGGGCTATCGGGACAGGCACCGGGCGCTGCGCGGGACGACGCGGCTGTACGGGTTCGAGGCCGAGCCGCTGGAGCGCGGCGTACGGCTCAACGTGTGCGTGGACATGTCGCGCACCCGCACGGTGGACACGCGCACCGGCCGGACGGTCCCGGGGCGGGACGAGTGGATGCGCAGGCCCTTCCTGCACGCCGCCGACATGTGGGAGGACGGCGACGGCGTGCGACGGATCCAGTACCTGCGCCACGCCCTGTATCCCAGCGAGCGAGCCGAGAGGTGCATTCGATGATCACCAATGGGGTCGCCGTGGGAACCCTGCTGCTCGCGATGGGGACGGCGGGGGCGGTGCCCGCCGTACCGGCCGGGGCGGGTCCGGCGGTGACGGCCGATCCGCCGTCCGGGGAGGGCTTCCAGGACGGCCGTACGGCCGGCGTCCGGCTGCAGAACTCCCAGATCGTCATCACCGGCAACGGCCTGCGGGGCGGGGCCGGCGACGGTTACCGGATCAAGCGTCCGTGCTGGTACGAGCCGGGCAAGGACGCCGGCGGCATGCTGGAGTCACAGGAGAGCCTGCGGGCCTGGTGGTTCCGCTTCACCCCGAACCCGACCGAGGAGAAGTTCCAGGAGTTCCTCAAGCAGTTCAAGGACAAGATCGGCAAGCCGGGGCGATGGTGGGCGCCCGCCTACAACGCGGCCGATCCCGACGGCAACTCCTGCTGGAACGACCTGGAGCCCTTCGTGTGGGTGCCGCCCGGGACCACCCCTCCGGCCGGGATCACCCTGGCCGAGCTCGTCGAGATCGCCCGCGCCGCGCTGACCGTGCCCGAGCCGCGGATCAAGCTCAGCCCGGACGCCAGGAGCTACGTCAACCTGCCGACCTGGGTCTGGCTGGACGGCGTCGGGGCGCCCACCCGGTCGGTGACGGCCACGATCCCGGGCTTCATGAGCGCGACCGTCACCGCCACCCTGGAGGACATCCGGATCGACCCCGGCACCTCCGCGGACCGCGCCGAGGTCAAGGAGGACTGCGGGCCCGGCGGCAGGCCGTACGCCAAGGGCGCCGAGTTCACCTGCGGCGTGCGCTATCTCCGCGCCTCGGCCGACCGGCCCCGGGAGGTCTACGAGCTGACGGTGACCACCGTCTGGCCCGTCGAGGTCGAGGACGACGTGGTCCCCTTCGCCTACGACCCCGTCGAGGTCGAGGCCACCCGGGACGTGCCGGTGGGAGAGGTGCAGAGCACGGTCAGGGGCAACCGCTGACACCCGCCCGCCAGGGCCTGGACGTCGTACGGCTCCGCGGGCCGCCGAACACTGTGGAATGAACCGTTCCGTTCTGGTATATTGGAACCGAACATTCCGTTCTGCAGTGTCCAGCGCAAAAGGAGTCATCCATGACGATCCTCGTGACCGGGGCCACCGGAACCGTCGGCCGCCACGTCGTCGACCACCTCCTCCGGGCCGGCCTGAAGGTCCGGGCCCTGACGCGCGACCCGGCGAAGGCGGACCTCCCCCGGGAGGTCGAGGTCGTCGGCGGCGACCTCGCGGTGACCGACAGCCTCACGGCGGCGATGGAGGGCGTCACCGCGGTCCATCTGATCAACTTCAGCGGGAACGACTACGCGCCGCTGCCCAACGGCCGGGAGATCGTGGAACTGGCCGCCAAGTCCGGCGTACGCCGCGCCACGGTCCTGGGCGGCCGGGCCGGCGGGGGCCTGGAGCGGGCCCTGGCCGGCGGCGACGTGGAATGGACCCTGCTCAACCCGGTCGAGTTCATGGCCAACACGCTCACGTGGTGGACGGAGTCGATCCGCGCCGAGGGGGTGGTGCGGGAGCCGTTCGGCGGCCGGCTGAGCGCCATGATCCACGAGGCCGACATCGGCGCGGTGGCGGCGACGATCCTGGGCCGGGGCGGTCACGGGGGCAGGACCTACGTCCTGACCGGCCCCGAGGCGCTGACGACCGTGCGCAAGGTGGAGATCCTCAGCGAGGCGGTCGGCAGGGAGATCCGCTTCGTCGAGCTCACCGAGGAGCAGGCACGCGACAAGTGGCGGAGCGAGGGCATGGCGGAGGAGTTCATCGAGTTCCTGGTCACGGCGCTCGGCAGCACGCCGGAGGAGGGGTACACGGTGGTCCCGACCGTCGAGCGGATCACCGGCCGGGCCCCGCGCACCTTCGCCCGGTGGGCCGCCGAGCACGCCGACGCCTTCCGCCCCTGAACCGGTCCCGCGGGCCCGGCGACGCCTTTCACCGGTGAGCCCGGGCCCGCGGGAATCCGGCGCCCGGAAGCGGGAACCCCCGGCCCGGGGTTTCCGGGCCGGGGGTTCCGCAGGGCCGGGATCAGCGGGTCTTCGCCTCGTGGTCCAGCAGCCACTGCTTGACCGGGGTGCCGTAGTAGTAGCCGCCGAAGCCGCCGGTGGAGGGCAGGATGCGGTGGCACGGCACGAACGGGGCGATCAGGTTCTGCGCGCAGGCCGAGCCGGCGGCCCTGGCCGCGGTCCGGGGCAGCCCCGCGTGCTCGGCCAGCTCGGCGTAGGTGATCGTGGTCCCCGCCGGCACCTCCCGCAGAGCGGTCAGCAGCCGCTGCCGGGTGGGCGTGCCCGGCTGGCTCACCGGCACACCGTCCAGGGCCTTCAGATCGCCGTCCAGATAGTCCCGTACGGCCTGCGCCGCGTGGCCGAGGTCGTCCACCCGCTCCAGGCCCTCGGCCTGCAGGGCGGGCGAGAGCCGCTCGAACATCTCGTGCGGATCGCCGGTGAACCCGGCCGCGACGAGGACGCCCTCACGGGAGAGCAACGCCAGCGGCCCGGCCGGCGTGGAAAGGATCTGTGCCTCGATCATCGTGGTGTCTCCTTTTCATGAAGTCATGGGATATAGGTCGCGGCCTGACCCGCGAGGGGGCGCCGGTGCACTGGACTGAGGAGCGAAGGAGCGAAGCGGATGAGCGACGAGGGAAGGCATCGGATCCTCACGCCCCCGAGCCAGCCGTGCGCAGCACGGCCATAGACGCAGGCGCCATCCAAAGCTGCAGAGCGGCGTAGGCGCGCCAGGGGCGCCAGCGTTCGACGTGGTCGTCGGGGATGCCCAGGCACGCCATGGCCCGGCGGAGGCCGAGGTCTCCGTCCGGCCAGGCGTCCGGATCCCGCAGGGCCCGCAGGGCGATGTAGCCCGCCGTCCACGGCCCGACGCCGGGCACCTCCAGCAGCCGGGCGACGGCCTCGGCCGGTTCCTGGGCGCCGTCCAGGTCGAGCTCGCCGCCCGTGACCGCCTCGGCCAGCGCCTTCAGGGTGGCCGCCCGCCGGCCGGTCAGCCCGAGCCCGTCGAGGTCGGCCTCCAGGAGGTCGCCGGCGGTGGGGAACAGGCGGGTGAGCCCGGAGGAGGAGGGCTCATCCCGCGCGGAGTCGTCCGTCACGGGCACGGCCGGGCGGCCGGCGCGGGCGACGATGCGGCCGAGGAGGGTACGGGCCCCGGCGACCGAGACCTGCTGGCCGACCACGGCCCGTACGGCCAGCTCGAAGCCGTCGAAGGCGCCGGGGACGCGCAGGCCGGGCCGGGCCTCGACGAGCGGGCCCAGCGCGGTCTCGCCCAGGGCGGAGGAGATGGCCCCGGGGTCGGCGTCGAGGTCGAACAGGCGGCGGCAGCGTGAGACGACACGGGCCAGGTGGCGGGTGTCGGCGAGGCCCACCTCCAGCCGGATGTGGTCGGGGAACGCGGTCAAGGTGACCAGGCCCCCCGGGACGGCCCTGCTGTAGCGCCAGTGGCCCGCCCGCCCGCCGTACGCGGAAGAGGTCCCGTCCGGATCCGCGGCGCCGTCACCCGGACCCGCGGTGCCGTCGGCGGAAGCGGAACCCGAGGCGGGGGACCCGGGGCCGTCGACCCGTTCCAGGCCGGTGATCGCCCGGGCGCTCAGGAAGCGCATCAGGCTCTCGGCGTCGTACGGCTCCCGCCGGTGCAGCCGGAGGGCCAGCGCGTCACCGGTGACGGCCCGGCCCGCCGTGGCCCGCAGCTCGCCGGGCGTGAAGCCGTACGTCTCCTTCATCGTCGCGTTGAACTGCCGCACGCTCCCGAACCCGGCGGCGAAGGCCACGTCCGTGATCGGCAGGCCGGTCTCGGTCAGCAGCTGCTTGGCCAGCAGCAGGCGCTTGGTCCTGGCCACGGCCAGCGGCCCGGCGCCGAGTTCGGCGGTGAACAGCCGGTGCAGGTGGCGCTCGGTGATGTGCAGCCGCCGGGCCAGTCCGGTGACCCCGGTGTCGTCGGCCACGCCCTCCTCGATCAGCCGCAGCGCCCGGCCGATCAGGTCGCCCCGGTGGTCCCAGCCGGGGTCGCCGGGACTGAGTTCGGGACGGCAGCGCTTGCACGGGCGGAAGCCGGCCGCCTCGGCGGAGGCGGCGTGGCGGTAGAAGCGCACGTTGCGCGAGGCGGGCGTGCGGGCCGGGCAGATCGGCCGGCAGTAGATGCCGGTGGAGGTGACCGCCGTGTAGAACCGCCCGTCGAACCGGGCGTCCCGCGCGGCCACCGCACGGTAACAGGAGTCGAAGTCGAGCTTTCCGGCGAACATGCGAACAACGCTATCCGCAGCCCATGCCGGATGACTGGCGGAAATCGGACGTGACCGTCACGCCCTCCGGACGGCCGCCCGGGTCACTTGGAGGAGATGCCGACCCCCAGGTCGAACTCCCGGTAGACGCGCGCCCAGAAGCCGTCGCGCAACCACACGCGGGCCTCGGGGAACGGGCGCAGCGAGTGGCCGAGCTCCTTCTCGGCCTCGATCAGGAGCTCGGTGTCGATGACCGTGGGCAGGATCGGCCCCGGCAGCAGGTCGCGGATGTTGTCGCGGCCGCGGGTGAGGATCCACTTCTGGGCGACGTGCTCGCCGACCTCCTCGACGCGGGGACGGCTGGGGCCCAGCTTGGTGACCTGGCCGGCCGGGACCTTGGGCTTGATCGTGGCGGGGGTACGGCCGGCGAAGACCTGGGCGGGCGAGGGGGTCGCGGGCGGGACGGGGACGGGGACGGGCGCCCTGCTGAAGAAGTCGCGCAGGAAGTCGGCGCTGAGGATCTCGACGGTGTCGGACTCCCACACCAGGCGCTCGGCCTGGTTGGTGCCGTAGGGCGGCTCGACGCCCCACAGGTGGATGCGCACGCCGTAGGCCTGGGCGGCCTCCACGGCCGGGACCATGTCCTCGTCGCCGGCCAGCAGGATGGTGTCGCTGACCGCGTGGTGCCGCGCCAGGGCCTCCAGATCGCTCCTGATCTGCGCGTCCACGCCCTTCTGCTGGCCGCGCGCGTTGAGGTTGCCCAGACGCACCTTGACCCAGGGGAGCTGGGCGATGACGCGCTGGTCCACGGTCGGCACCCGGTCACGGGCGGCGTCGTACCAGTAGATGCGCAGCAGCTCGCCGTGGATGCGAGCCTCGGCGTGCTTCTGCAGCGCCTGGATCAGCTCGTCGGCGGCGACGCGGTACTCCTTGCGCTCCTTGGCGCCGAGCAGCACCTCCCCCGCCGCGGCGTAGAGGTATCCGACGTCGACGAGGACGGCGTACTTCGCGGCGACGGGATGGGAAGTGAGGTCAAGGATGGCCATGTCGTCCTCCAGGCCTCGTGACTAGCTGATCGGCTGACTATATGCGCCCATTTCTTAGATGGTCCCAACTCTCGCGCAACTTGACACCATGTTCTCGGGATCTATCCGGGAAGCCTGCTTGATCGCCATGCGTGTTGCCCGGTTGGGAGTTGCTTTCGCATCTGGTGTGCGGGGTTGCGCCAGTTTTCCGACTTTTGTGGGTCTTTTGCTGATGAGGCGGCCCGTGAGGCGAGGGCGATCACCAGTGCGGCGATCTCCTCCGGCGTCGCGTCTCCACGGACGATCTTCAAATGGCTCATCGGATCTCCTCCACCGGTTCCGCGCGCCCTGACGGCCGTGCCCTCGCACTCATCGAGCCTCCCATCCTCGCACCTACAGCGGGATGTTGCCGTGCTTCTTCGGGGGCAGCGTGGCGCGCTTGTTGCGCAGCGCACGCAGGGCCCTGACGATCTGCACGCGGGTGTCGGAAGGCCGGATCACGGCGTCCACATACCCTCTTTCCGCCGCGAGATACGGGTTGGCGAGGGTGTCCTCGTATTCGGTCACCAGTCCGGCCCGGGTGGCGTCCGGGTCGTCGGCCGCGGCCAGCTCGCGCCGGTAGAGGATGTTGACCGCGCCCTGCGCGCCCATCACGGCGATCTGCGCGGTCGGCCAGGCCAGGTTGACGTCGGCGCCCAGGTGCTTGGATCCCATGACGTCGTAGGCGCCGCCGTACGCCTTGCGGGTGATCACCGTGACCAGCGGCACCGTGGCCTCCGCGTAGGCGTACAGCAGCTTGGCGCCCCGGCGGATGATGCCGTTCCACTCCTGGTCGGTGCCCGGCAGGAAGCCCGGGACGTCGACGAAGGTCAGCACCGGGACGTTGAAGGCGTCGCAGGTCCGCACGAACCTGGCCGCCTTCTCCGAGGCGGCGATGTCCAGCGTGCCGGCGAAGCTCATCGGCTGGTTGGCCACGATCCCCACCGGGCGCCCCTCGACCCGGCCGAAGCCGACCAGGATGTTCGGCGCGAACTGCGCGTGCAGCTCCAGGAACTCGCCGTCGTCCAGGACCCGGGCGACCACCTCGTGCATGTCGTAGGGCTGGTTGGCCGAGTCGGGGATCAGCGTGTCCAGTTCGAGGTCCTCGTCGGTGGTCTCCAGGACCGGGTCGGCCTCGAAGACCGGCGGGTCGTCCATGTTGTTGGAGGGCAGGTAGGACAGCAGCGCCCGGGCGAACTCCAGGCAGTCGGCCTCGTCGCTCGCCTCGTAGTGCGCCACGCCCGACCGGGAGTTGTGCGTGTGCGCCCCGCCGAGCTCCTCGAACGTCACCTCCTCGCCGGTGACCGTCTTGATGACGTCCGGGCCGGTGATGAACATGTGCGACTTCTCCGACACCATGAGCACGAAGTCGGTGAGGGCGGGGGAGTAGACCGCGCCGCCCGCGCAGGGGCCCATGATCAGGGAGATCTGCGGGATCACGCCGGAGGCGTGCACGTTCCGCTTGAAGATCTCGGCGTAGAGGCCGAGGGAGACGACGCCCTCCTGGATGCGCGCGCCGCCGGAGTCGTTGATGCCGACCATCGGACAGCCGGTCTTGAGCGCGTGGTCCATGACCTTGACGATCTTCTCGCCGAAGACCTCGCCCAGCGATCCGCCGAACACGGTGAAGTCCTGGGAGAACACCGCCACCGGGCGGCCGTCCACCGTGCCGTGCCCGGTCACCACGCCGTCGCCGTACGGCCGCTCGCGCTCCAGGCCGAAGCTGGTGGAGCGGTGCCTGGCCAGGGTGTCGAACTCCACGAAGCTGCCGGGGTCCAGGAACGCCAGGACCCGCTCGCGGGCGGTCATCTTGCCCTTGGCGTGCTGCCTCTCGATCGCGCGGGCCGACCCCGCGTGGGCGGCCTCGTCCAGGCGGCGCTCCAGATCGGCGAGTTTCCCCGCCGTCGTGTGAATGTCGATTTCGGCGTGTACGGGCTCAGCACTCACTGGTCGCTCACCGCTCCTCATTCGCTGCGCGGACCGTCCGTTCCTCACGATCCACTCCGCTCACTGCGTCGGGTCCGCCCCGGCTCATAGCGCAGAAGGGTAACCGTCTCCTGGCATTCCGAACCATCGGGGGCCGCCGTTCGTTGCATTGGCGATACGGCGGAGGGGCGCCGGATCGGTGAAACGCAGAAAGGGAGAATCAGGACGCTACGCAGGGGAGAATGGGGCACTATGTCGGATATCGAAGAAGCCGTGCGGACGCGTGGCCTGTTCAAGAGTTTCGGGCAGCAGGTCGCCGTGGGCGGGGTCGACCTCGTGGTCCCCCGGGGCGGCTTCGCCGGTCTGGTCGGGCCCAACGGCGCGGGCAAGACCACCACGCTGAGCATGGTCACCGGCCTGCTCCGCCCGGACGCGGGGACCATCCTGATCGGCGGCGCCGACGTCTGGCGCGACCCCGTCACCGTCAAGGCCCGCATCGGCGTCCTGCCCGAGGGCCTGCGCCTGTTCGAGCGGCTGTCCGGCCGGGAGCTGCTGTCCTACAACGGCCAGCTGCGCGGCATCCCCAAGGGCGAGGTGGAACGGCGCGCCGAGGAGCTGCTGCGCGTCATGGACCTCACCGAGTCGGCCGACAAGCTGGTCGTCGACTACTCCACCGGCATGCGCAAGAAGATAGGCCTGGCCGCCGCCCTGCTGCACAACCCCGCGGTGCTCTTCCTGGACGAGCCGTTCGAGGGCGTCGACCCGGTCAGCGCCAACACGCTGGTGGAGGTGCTGCGGCGCTACACCGCCTCGGGCTCGACCGTCGTCTTCTCCAGCCACGTCATGGACCTGGTGGAGCGGCTGTGCGACTGGGTCTCGGTGATGAACCGCGGCCAGATCGTCGCCCAGGGCCCGCTGGAGGCGGTCAGGGGCGGCCGGAGCCTCAACGAGGCCTTCCTCGGCCTGGTCGGCGCGCACGCGCAGAGCAGCGGGGAGGAGGGTCTGTCGTGGCTGGGATCGACCTCGGCGTGAGCGTGGAGGCCCCCGCCGCGCGGGTCGGCCCCCTGCTCTTCGCCCGGCTCAAGCTGCGGCTGATCGCCGGGAACCTGCGCGGCGACACCACGCGCCTGCTCGGCTTCGTCTTCACGCTGATCGCCGCGATCGTCGTGGCCTTCTTCGGCTTCCTCACGATGGCGATGCTGCGCATAGCGCCCGCCGAGGTCGCGCAGGACGCCGGGATCGTGGTGTTCACCATGTTCCTGGTCGGCTGGGCGGTCGTCCCGCTGCTGGCCTTCGGGCTGGACGACACCCTCGACCCGTCCCGGCTCGCGCTGCTGCCGCTGCGTACCCGGCAGCTGGCGGCCGGCATGTTCGCCTCCTCGGTCACCGGCGTGTGGCCGGTCGCCACGCTGGTCATCGTCTCCGGCGCGATCGTGGGCCTGGCCAGAGGGGCCGGCGGCGTGGTCATCGGCGTCGTCGCCGTGCTGCTCCAGTTCGCCCTGTGCATCGTCGTCTCCCGGCTGGTCACCACCTCGCTGTCGGGGGTGCTGCGCACCCGCCGCGGCCGCGACGTGCTCGCGATCTCGGTGATCTTCGTCATCGTGGCCGCCCAGCTGCCCAACCTCATCCTCAACCGGGGCCTGGGCGGTGATCCGCTGACGCTCCTGCACGGCGCCGCCGCCGCGCTGCGCTGGACCCCGCCGGGCATGGCCGCGCACGCCATCGCCGACGGCGGGGCCGTCGCCCTGGTGGAGCTGGCCGTCCTGGCCGCGCTGACCGTGCTGCTCGGGTGGCTGTGGATCGTCGCGCTGCGCCGGGCCATGGTGACCACGGACGCCTCGACCGAGGCCGCCTCGGTCCGCAACTCCAGGGGTCTGCTGGCCCGTCTCCTGCCCGACGGCCGGCTCGCCGCGGTCGCCACCAAGGAACTCAAGTACGCCCGCCGCGACCCCCGCGGCCGGGTCGGCTGGTTCGCCTCCCTCGCGGTCACCGGCATCCTGGCCTTCTCCCTCGGCGGTCAGGAGGGGGCCCCGCCGGGCCCCGGGCTCGCCGTCGGCCCCGCGTGCCTCGGGGCGCTGATGATCAGCCTGCAGTCGTGCAACTCCTTCGGCATCGACGGCCGGTCGGTGTGGATGAACTCCGTGGTGTACGCCACCGCCCGCGACTGGCGCACCGACCTGGCCGGGCGGCACCTGGCCGTGGCGACGATCGCGGCCCCGGTGCTCGTCCTGCTGGCCCTGCTGGCCGCGACCCTGGCCGGGAACCCGGTCTGGGCTCTGCTCGCCGTGCCCCTCGCCTGGGGCATCCTGGGCGTCGGGCTGGGCGTGGGGGCGCTGACCAGCGCGCTCCTGCCGTACACCGTCCCCGACCGGCTCAACGCCTTCACCGGCGCGGCCCCGGGCCAGGGCGGCATCGCCTTCATGGGGTCGTTCGGCGCGATGATCGGCACCGGCCTGCTGGCGCTGCCCGCGGTGCTGCCCGTGCTGTTCGGCCTCACCTGGGCCGTCCTGCTCGCTCTGCCGTACGGGGTCCTGATCGCCTGGGGCGGTCGCAGGATCGCCGGGAACATCGCGTACGCACGATATCCGGAGATCCTGGAGTCGATTTCCCGGCCCGCCTGAGCCTCTCACCATTGGTCTAGTCCATTAGGTGAGACCGGTCTCCGCCGGGGAAATCGCTCTCGCTACGCTGACATCCATGTCCGCCAGCGCGCCCCATCAGGTAGAACGTTCTTCCGCCGTCACCGAGATGCCCGACGAGCTCCGCGCGGACGTGCGGCTGCTCGGCGGGCTCCTGGGTCAGGTCATCGCCGAGCACGGCGGCGACGACCTGCTCGCCGATGTCGAACGCCTCCGCAAGGCCGTCATCGCGGCACGCCGCAGGGAGATCTCGGTCGACGAGATCACCGCGATGGTCGCCCAGTGGCCGATCGGCCGGGCCGTCAAGATCGCCCGCGCCTTCACCTGCTACTTCCATCTGGCGAACCTGGCCGAGGAGCACTTCCGCATCCGCACGCTACGGGTCCGCGACACCGGCGAGGAGCCGCTGCCCGAGTCCCTGGCCCAGGCCGTCCACGAGCTCGGCGACGAGCGCGTCACCGAACTGGTGGACGGGCTCCGGCTGCACCCCGTCCTGACCGCCCACCCCACCGAGGCGCGCCGGCGCGCGGTGGTCACCGCGATCCAGCGGGTCAGCGCCCAGCTGGCCGCCTACAACAGCCCCGAGCGGGGCGCGGCCGAGCGCGCGGAGACCCGGCGCCGGCTGCTGGAGGAGATCGACCTGCTGTGGCGGACCGCCCAGCTCCGGCACACCAAGCTCGACCCGCTGGACGAGGTCCGCACCGCGATGGCGGCCTTCGACGAGACCCTGTTCCGGATGGTCCCGCAGGTCTACCGCTCCCTGGACGCCGCGCTCGGCGGGGACACCGGCACCCGCGAGCCGCTGACCCGGGCCTTCGTCCGCTACGGCAGCTGGATCGGCGGCGACCGCGACGGCAACCCCAACGTCACCGCCAAGGTGACCAGGGACGCGGTGCTCATCCAGTCCGAGCACGTGCTCATCGCCCTGGAGAACGCCACCTCGCGGATCGGCCGGAGCCTGACCGTCACCGCCGAGTACACCCCGGCCTCGCCGGAGCTGCGCGCCGCCCTGACCGCCGCCGAGAACGACCACCCCGAGATGGTCTCGGAGATGGCCACCCGCTCCCCGCGGGAGCCGCACCGGCAGTGGCTGCTGTACGTCGCGGCCCGGATCGCCGCCACCCGGCAGCGCAGCCTCGACCTGGCCTACCGCTCGCCGGAGGAGTTCCTGTCCGACCTGCGCCTGGTCCAGGCCTCCCTGGCCGCGGCCGGGGCGAAGCGGCAGGCGTACGGCGAGCTGCAGCACCTGATCTGGCAGGCCGAGACCTTCGGCTTCCACCTGGCGGAGCTGGAGGTGCGCCAGCACTCGCAGGTGCACGCCGCCGCGCTGGCCGAGATCGCCGCGGGGGAGACCTCCGAGCGCACGGACGAGGTGCTGGCCACCATCCGGACGATCGGCTGGATCCAGGAGCGCTTCGGCACGACCGCCTGCTCCCGCTACGTCGTCTCCTTCACCCGCTCGGCCGACGACATCGCCGCCGTCTACGAGCTGGCGCGGCACGCCCTCGGCGAGCGGGCGCCCACGCTCGACGTGGTCCCGCTGTTCGAGTCCGGCGCCGACCTGGCCGCCGCGCCGGACGTGCTGTCCGGGATGCTGGGGATCCCCGCGATCCAGGAGCGCCTTGCGGTGAACGGCCGCAGCCTGGAGGTCATGCTCGGCTACTCCGACTCGGCCAAGGAACTCGGCCCGGCCGCGGCCACGCTGAAGCTGTACGAGGCGCAGGAGGCGCTGGCCGCCTGGGCCGCCGAGCACGACGTGCGTCTGACCCTCTTCCACGGCCGGGGCGGCGCCCTGGGCCGCGGCGGCGGACCGGCCAACCGGGCCGTGCTCGCCCAGGCCCCCGGCTCGGTCGGCGGCCGGTTCAAGGTCACCGAGCAGGGCGAGGTCATCTTCGCCCGGTACGGCCACGAGGCCATCGCCCGCCGCCACCTGGAGCAGGTCACCTCCGCGGTGCTGCTCGCCTCCACCCCGGCCGTCGAGGCCCGCACCGCCGAGGCCGCCGCGCGCTTCCGCACGGTGGCCGGGCGGGTCGCCTCCGCCTCGGAGAAGGCCTACCGCTCGCTGACCGAGGCGTCCGGCTTCCCCGAGTGGTTCTCCCTGGTCAGCCCGCTGGAGGAGATCGGCTCGCTGCGCCTGGGCTCCCGCCCGGCCCGCCGCGGGCTCGGCGCCCCCCGCTCCCTGGACGACCTGCGGGCCATCCCGTGGGTGTTCGCCTGGGCGCAGACCCGGGTCAACCTGCCCGGCTGGTACGGCCTGGGCAGCGGCCTGGAGGCGGTGGTCTCCGAGACCGGCATCGAGGAACTGCGCGCCGCCTACCGCGAGTGGCCGCTGTTCGCCTCCCTGCTGGACAACGTGGAGATGTCCCTGGCCAAGACCGACCGCGACATCGCCTCCCGCTATCTGGCGCTGGGCGGCCGGGACGACTTCGTGGAGCAGGTCCTGGCCGAGTACGACCTGACCCGCCGCCTGGTCCTGGAGGTCACCGGCCACACCCGCCTGCTGGAGAACCGCCGCGTCCTGTCCCGCGCCGTCCAGCTCCGCGACCCCTACGTCGACGCGCTGTCCCACCTGCAGTTGCGCGCCCTGTCCGCGCTGCGGGCCGAGGAGGGCCTGCCGGAGGAGGAGCGCGACCGCCTGTCCACGCTGCTGCTGCTGTCGGTCAACGGCGTCGCCGCCGGCCTGCAGAACACCGGCTGACACCGGCTGACACCGGCCGACCGCACGCCCGCGCCGTACGGTCCCCTCACCCGGGGGCCGTACGGCGCCGCGCGTTCGGGACCTGTCCCGTTGCCGTCGACGGTCATCCGGCGGGATGGGCGAGGACGAGCACCAGGGCGTCCAGGAGCCGTTGCCAGTCGCGTTCGGGCATCTCGTGACGGTGGAGGGTGTGGGCGACGGCGGCAAGAGCACTGAGCAGCCGGGTCTGCACGTCGTGTCGTTCCTGCCCGAGGAGCGTGGCCAGGTTGCCCGCCTCGCGGCGGAAGTGGCGGGTGCGGGCGAAGGCGAGGAGCGCGGGCGGCGGGACCGGCCCGCCGTCGCCGGGGCCGTCGTCCGGGCTGGAGAGGGTGAGGGCCAGACGGGTGCCGAGCGCGGTGGCCAGCCGGTCGAGGGCGGACAGGGTGGGGTTGCCCCGGCCGTTCTCCAGGTTGGCCACATACGGCACCGACAGCCCTGCGTCGGCGGCGATCGAGGCGACGGTCCGGCCGAGGGCGGCGCGCCGGGCACGCAGGCGCCGGCCCAGTTCGACGTGATCCATGGTCTTATCTTGACAGAATAATTTGATCGTGTTTCTCTCCTCACAGAATATAACGAGGGGGAAACGTGCTCCGGGTGCTGCGGATGCGGGACTTCCGGTTGCTGTGGGTGGCACGGCTCAACGCCACCCTCGCCGCCGGTCTCCTGGTCGTCGCGGTCCCCGCCCACATGTACGCGGTGACCGGCTCGGCGCTGGCGACCGGGCTCACCTTGGCCGTCGAATACCTGCCGGTCCTGGTGCTGGGGCCGTTCGCCGGGGTGGTGGCCGACCGATGGGACCGCCGGCGCCTGATGGCCGGCACCGACCTCGTCCGCGTGCCGGTGGTCTGCCTGCTGCTGTTCGCCCGGACCCCCGAAACCGTCTGGCTCGTCTATCCGGCGGTGCTCGCGGAAGGTGCGGCGGCGACGCTGTTCCGCCCGGCGGCGCAGGCCCACACCCCCGCCGTCGTCGGCACGGGCCCCGCGCTGACCGGCGCGAACGCGCTCAACGCCGTCACCTCCGGCACCGTCGGCCTGGTGGCGGCCCCGCTCGGCGCCGCGCTGTTCGCCGCCTTCGGGATCGGCGCCGTCGTCACCGCCTCGGCCGCGGGCTATCTGGCCTCGGCGACGGCGATCGCGTTCACCCGGCCGTACTCCCGCGACCGGGGCCCTTGCCGGCGCGTCCCCGCCGAACTGCGCGACGGGCTGAGCCATCTGCGGCGCTCTCCCGTCGCCCGCGCCCTGCTGGCCGCCGGCGGCGTCTACCTGGCGGCGAACGCGGCGCTCACCGCGATGCTGGTGCCGTTCGGGGTGACCTATCTCGGCGGCGGCACGAACGTCGGCTGGCTGCTGTCGGCCCTGAGCGCCGGTTTCCTGCTGGGCGCGCCGATCAGCCGGAGGATCGTCGAGCGGTTCTCCGCCCGGACGGCGATCGGCTGCGGACAGATCCTGGTCGCCGGCGCGTTCTGCGTGATGTTCAACGCCCGGTCGATGCCCGTGGCGCTGATCGCGGCGTTCCTGCTCGGCATCCCCGGTGTGACGGTGCTGGTCGCCGTGCAGACCTGGGTGCAGCGAACCAGCCCGGCGGCGCTTCTCGGCCGTGTCAGCGCGGCCTTCCTCACCGTCGAGGCCGCCGCGACGGTGCTCGGCGCGTTCGCCGGCCCCGCCCTGAGCGAACTGGCCGGCCCGCCCGTCGCCCTGAACGCCGCCTGCGCCACCACGCTCGCAGCCGCGGTCCTGACCTTCTGCCTGGTACCGGGCTCCCTCTCCCGCCCTTCGAGCACGGTTGCCCACGGTGATCGCAAGATGACGGAGTCCGTACGAAGGCCTGCGAGATCAGACGGCTCAACGTGAGAATACGGGGATGTCGACTGTTGAGATCGACGCGAGCGGCAGGACGCTCCACGGGTTTCCCGGTCTGCGCTGCCGATAGCGGTGACGAGCAGCCGGAGCGTGGCTGTACGGGTTCGCCGCCGGGTCATGGAACGCGGGTCGGGCGGCGGGCGCGCAGTGTGCGCCAGAGGGCGGTGGTGCCGAGGGCGGCGGCGATGCAGGCCGCGGGGACGGCCGGCAGGACGTAGCGGTGGTCGAAGTCCAGCGCCGCGATCGGGCCCAGGAACAGGAACACGCCCGCGGCCCAGGGCAGCAGGGCCGTACGGCGGCGCCCGATCGCGCCGAGGCCGCCCAGGAGGAGGAGTGCGCCGAACAGCGGGCCGTGCAGGACGCCGGGATAGCGGTAGGCGGCCAGCAGGCTCCCGTACGGCTCGACGGAGGACAGTCCCCGGATGCCGGGGTCGTACTCCGTGCGCACCTTGTCGATCAGCGGGAACGCGGGCAGGTCCCAGGACCCCTGGGGGAACGACAGGGCCGGGGACACCCGAAGGGGATGGCGGACCGGGGTCGGGGCGAAGGCGAGCGAGGCGTCCCGGGCGATCTCGCGGACGTAGTCCAGCGGCTGCGCGGCGATGGCCCGCAGGGCGAAGGAGCGGGCCAGTTCGTTGTGCGAGAACCGGTCTCCGGGCAGCCGGTTCAGTGACGCTCCCGGGGCCCACACGTACTCCGAGGCGGCGTCCACGACCGTGCCGTTCGGGCAGAGCCTGGCCTCCTCGGCCGGAGGCTTGATCACCGAGCAGTCGGCGAACGTCATCGTGCGCGCCCACAGCGCCACGCCGTCCGAGCCGCTGAGCGCGAACCGGTCGTGGTGGTGCCGGTACCAGCCCGCGTAGGCGGCCAGCGGCAGCAGCCCGGCCAGGGCCAGCGCGACCACCGGGCGCCACCCGGCCCGCCGCAGCACCAGATGGAGCAGGACCAGGCCGAGCAGCGGGACCGCGGCCGTGCGGGTGAGCCCGGCCAGCGCCAGCAGCAGGCCCGCCGCGGCGGCTCCCCGCACCGACAGCCTGGCCCGCCACAGCAGGACCGTCAGGGCGGCCACGATCAGGAAGGTGACCTGGGTGTCGGAGAGGACGGCGTGCTCGAGCCTGGCGAACGCCGGATCGAACAGGACGGGCAGGGTCGCCGACGTCGCCCCCCAGGCGGGCAGCGCGTTGCGGCGCAGCACCAGATAGATCATCAGGCCCATGCCGAGCCCCATGACGTGCTGCACGCCCGCGACGAGTTCCACGCTGTGGAAGGGCCACAGCAGCCGGAGGAACGCGGAGTACCCGGCCGGGTGGAACGCGCCGGCGGGCTTGAGGTGGACGGCCGTGTCCAGGTAGGTGAAGGAGTCGTACCAGTAGAGCTGGGCGGTGTCGTAGCCGAGCATGACCAGGCCGCGCAGCGCCGCGGCCAGGGCGAGCACGACGGCGAACGGCGTGTGGGCCGTGCGCAGGGCCCGGATCAGGGCGTGCCGTACGGCCCGGCGCCCGTCGTGTCGTACGGCCTGGCGTTCGTCATGCGGCGCGCGGTCGGCGGGTGCGGCGGGTCCGGTCTCGATGTCGCCGGATGAGGTGGGCATGGACGGTCCCCCGGTCCGGGGCCGGACGGTTTCCGGCACGGTGGGACGCAGTCCAGCGATCGATCGATAACCTCGCTGTCACCGAATCCGGTTATGTCCGCGTTATGCGGTTCCTGGCATGCTGGCGGACTCGAAGATCATGGAGGCGCTTTGCGAGTTCTGGTCGCCGAGGACGAGCGGATGCTCGCCGACTCCATCGCGGAGGGGCTGCGCGGGGAGGCGCTCGCCGTCGACGTCGCCTACGACGGGGAGGCGGCGCTGGAACGGCTCCACGTCCACGAGTACGACGTGCTCGTCCTGGATCGGGACCTGCCGGGCGTGCACGGGGACGAGGTGTGCAGGGCCGTGGTGGCCGACGGCGCCCTCGTGCGCGTCCTGATGCTCACCGCCGCGAGCGACGTGCGCTCACGGGTGGAGGGCCTGTCGCTCGGCGCCGACGACTACCTGTCCAAGCCGTTCGCCTTCGAGGAACTGGTGGCGCGCGTCCACGCTCTGGGCCGCCGCACGCGCCCGGCCGACCCGCCGATGCTGGAGCGGGCGGGCATCCGCCTGGACCGGGCGCACCGGCAGGTCTTCCGCGACGGGCGGTACGTGCCGCTGTCCCGCAAGGAGTTCGGCGTGCTGGCCGAGCTGCTGCGCGCCGACGGGGCGGTGGTCTCCGCCGAGACGCTGCTGGAGAAGGTGTGGGACGAGCACATCGACCCGTTCACCAACACGGTGCGGACGACGATGATGAAGCTGCGCCGCAAGATCGGTGATCCGCCGGTCATCGAGACCGTCACGGGAGTGGGGTACCGGATCCCGTGACCCGCAACATCCGTCTCCGCACCGCCCTGGCCTGCGGCGGGGCGTTCCTCGTCGCCGGCTTCCTCGTGCTCGTCGCCGTCTCCGGCATCGTCCGGCAGAGCCTGGAACCCCGCGACGGGCTGCGGGAGCCCGAGTGGATCCGGGTCTCGGGAAGTTACTACCCGCCCTGGAGCCAGGAGTACCGCGTGGCCCAGCAACGGGTCGCGCAGGTCCGGCGGATCTATCAGGCCGACACGATCAAGAATGTGCTCACCGTGGGCGCTCTCGCGGTTCTCGCGGGCGCCGGGGTCGCGACGGCGGCCGGTTGGCGGGTGGCCGGATGGACGCTCGAGCCCGTCCAGGCGATGACCGCGAGCGCGCGGCGGGTCGCCGAGAGCCATGATCTGTCCGGGCGCATCGGCCGCGACGGCCCGGACGACGAGCTCAGGGAGCTCGCCGACGTCCTCGACACCATCCTGGCCCGCCTCGCCCGCTCCTACGACGGCCAGCGGCGCTTCATCGCCAACGCCTCCCACGAGCTGCGCACCCCGCTCACCATCAACCGCACCCTGGTGGACGTGGCCGTACGGCGGCCCGACGCGACCGAGGACGTCAGACGGCTCGGAGAGGCCCTGCTGGTGGTCAACACCCGGCACGAGCGGCTGATCGACGGCCTGCTGGCACTGACCGAGGGCGAGCAGGCCGTACTGGACCGGCGGCCCTTCGACCTGACCGACGTGGTCGAGCACGTGCTCGACCTGGCCGCGCAGGAGGCGCGGGAGCGGGAGGTGACCATCCACCGGCTGCTGGACCCCGCGCCGACCGCGGGGGAGCCGGTGCTGATCGAGCGGCTCGCGCAGAACCTCGTGGAGAACGCGATCCGGCACAACCACGCCGGAGGCCAGGCATGGGTGTCCACCCGGTCCCGGGCCGACCGGGTGGAGCTGGTGGTGGCCAACACCGGGCTGCCCGTCCCGGCCTACGAGATCGACTCGATCTTCGAGCCGTTCCGGCGGCTCCACGGCGACCGGCTGCGTTCCGAGCGCGGCAGCGGGCTGGGGCTGTCGATCGTCCGGGTCGTCGCCGAGGCGCACGGCGGCACGGTGAGCGCCAGCCCCCGGGAGGAGGGCGGTCTCAGCATCGCGGTGGAACTGCCCCGGGCCGACGTCTGACCCCGGACAGTCCGGATGCCGGACGGCCGGGCCCGGCGCCGGGCGTGCGAACGCCGTACGGCCCGCACCACGGGGGCGCGGGCCGTACGGCGTCCGGAGCGTCCGGAGGTGGATCAGTGCGCGGCGGATCCGTCCTGGCGGGCCCGCTTGGGGAGCATGAAGGCCAGGACGAAGGTCGCCCCGGTGAGCCCGACGGTCAGCAGCGTGACCAGTCCGGCGGCGTCCAGGAAGCCGTGGATGTGCGGGCGGTGACCGATGGTGCTGAAGAAGACGGTTCCGAGGACGGCGACGCCGAGCGAGGCGCCGAGCTGCTCGAACGACGACACCAGGCCGGAGGCCGAGCCGATCTCACGCTCGTCGAGGTCGGCCAGGATGATGTCGAACAGCGGGACGAAGATCATGCCCATGCCGATCCCGAAGGCGACCATCGGGGCGGCCAGGTCCCACCCGCCCAGGTCGCTCCCGGCGGTGGAGAAGACCAGGTAGAGGCCGACGAGCGCGGCGGTCATCACGGCCAGGCCGATGTGCAGGATGCGCCGGCCGAGCCTGTTCATCATGGTGCCGCCGAAGATGGAGCCGATGAAGGCGCCGGCTGCCCAGGAGATCATCGTCAGGCTGGCGTCCAGCGGCGTGTAGCCCAGGCCGAGCTGGAGGAACAGGCCGACGGCCAGGGAGAACCCGGTGATCGCGCCGAAGAAGATCACCGCGAACGCCACGCCGGAGGTGTAGGAGCGCTTGGCGAGCACGCCCAGCTCGACCAGCGGGGTACGGCCGGAGCGGGCGCGGCGCAGCTGGTGCCAGACGAAGGCGGCGAAGACCGGGACCGAGGCGGCGAGCAGAATGAGCGACCAGGCGGGCCAGCCCATCTCGTGCCCCTGGACCAGCGGATAGACCAGCAGCGACATCCCGGCCGCGGCCAGCAGCGCGCCCACCAGGTCGAGACGCTGCCCGCGGGCCACCGGCTCGGCCTCCGGCAGCACCTTCCAGCCGACGAACAGGGCGAACGCGCCGAGCGGCAGGTTGATCAGGAAGATCATGCGCCATCCGGTGCCGAGCACGTCGGCCTCGATGAGCAGACCGGCGACCACCGGCCCGAGGATCGTGGCCAGCCCGATGACCGGCCCCAGGGCGGCGAACGCCCGGCCGACCTCGCCGCCGAACAGGTCGCGGATGAGGCCGAAGGACTGCGGCACCATGACCGCCGCGAACGCGCCCTGCAGGATCCGGGCGCCGATCAGCGTCTCCGGCGACATCGCCAGGGCGCAGAAGGCGGAGGTGACGAGGAAGCCCGTGACTCCGATCATCATCATCCGCTTGCGGCCGTACATGTCCCCGAGCCGTCCGCCGGTGAGCAGGCCCACGGCCATGGCCAGCGTGTACCCGGCCGCGACCCACTGCAGGGCGGCGAGGGATCCGCCCAGGTCGGCGCGGATGACCGGGGCGGCGACGTTGGCCACGGTCGAGTCGAGCAGGTTGAGCAGGTCCGCGGCGAGTACGGCGAACAGTCCCAGCCACCGGCGCGGGTGCCGTACGGCGACCGGCTCGGCCGGGACGGTGGTCGGAGCGGCGGCCGGGGCGGGAAGAGTCTGGGCGGTCATGGTCTCGGGCCCTTCTGGGAGAGCGGTGACCCGTCTATCGGATCGGAACCATCTATTCCGATACTATCAGAACGGAATGCTTCATTCCATAAGGGTGGCCAAGATTTGTCCGGCGCCGAGTCGGCAGGGGGCACGGCGGGCATGCCGGGTGCCGCCGGCCCGTGGGGATGCGTGCGTGGCGGGCCGCGCACCGCCGTACCCACCCTCGGCCATAGGGCTCACCCGTCAAGGCCGGCGTCGGGTCGGAACGGCTTCGCCGCACCGGGGCCTGGAGAAGGCGCCGGTGCGGCGAAGGGGGATCGGGCCCTGGTGGGAGTCGGCCCGGCGGGGGTCAGCCGAGCTTGTGGAAGAACTGGCGGAGGTCGCCGACCAGGAGGTCGGGGGCGTCGTGGGCCGACCAGTGGCTGCCGCGGTCGAACTCGTTCCAGGAGACGATGGCGGCGTGGTCGCGCTCGGCGAAGCGCCGGAGCGGTGTGAAGTCGTAGGCGAAGGCGGCCAGGCCGATGGGGACGGTGGTGGGCTCGGCCGGGTGCCGGGCGTGGTGGTCCTCGTAGTAGAAGCGGGCCGACGAGGCGGAGGTGTTGGTCAGCCAGTAGATCGCGGCGTTGGTGATGACCACGTCGGGGTCGACCGCCTCCCCGAGCAGCTGGCCGGCCCAGGCGAGCTGCCCGGCGGGCGAGTCGGCCAGGGCGTGCGCCAGGTTCTGCGGCTTGGTCGCCTGGAGCTGCGCGTAGGCCGACATCTCCTCGTTGAAGGACTGCAGGAACGCCAGCAGCTCCATGTCCTTCTGCGACAGGCCCTCGAACTCGGCCGGGTCCCCCGAGGGGAAGGAGAAGATCTGGGTCACGTGCACGCCGATGACGTGCTCCGGATCGACGCGCCCGACCTCGGGGGAGATCAGCGACCCGGCGTCGTTGCCGTGCGCGCCGTACCGCTCGTAACCCAGGCGGTGCATGAGCTCGGCCCACGCGCGGGCGACGCGGTGGCGGTTCCATCCCCGCTCCCGGGTCGGACCGGAGAAGCCGAAGCCGGGGATGGACGGGATCACGACGTGGAAGGCGTCGGCCGGGTCGCCCCCGTGGGCCCGGGGGTCGGTGAGCGGGCCGATCAGGTCCAGGTACTCGACGATCGTGTTGGGCCAGCCGTGGGTGAGGATCAGCGGCGTGGCGTCGGGCTCGGCCGAGCGGACGTGCAGGAAGTGCACGGTCTGGCCGTCGATCTCGGTGATGAACTGCGGGTACTGGTTGATCTTCGCCTCCCAGGCCCGCCAGTCGTACTCGTCGCGCCAGCGCTCGACGAGGCGCTTGACGTAGGACAGCGGGACGCCGTACTCCCAGCCGGGCGGGACCGGGCCGGTCTGCGCCCCGCCCGCGGCGGGGTCGGGCGGCAGCTCCTCGGCCCAGCGGGTGCGGGTCAGTCGATCCCGGAGGTCGTCGAGGTCGGCTTGCGGGATCTCGACGCGGAAGGGGCGGATCTCGGTGCTCAAGGACTTCTCCTCTGCGATCACTGGAGCGGATCGATCTGTTCCAATAATATCAGAACGGAATGATTTGTTCCACAAAAGAGGTCGGCGATCTCGGAGGTGACGGCGATACGGGCACGGCCGGACATGGACATTGAGCCGCCTTGTCCAGATAATTCGGTGAATCTACGGATCGCGACTTCCGTCATCGCGGCTCCCCGTCAACTCCCGGTGATCTCCCATGCCCGGGTGACAGAAGGGCTGCCCCATGAAACGGACCTCCCGCCTCCTGACGCTCACAGTCTCGCTCTTGTTGGCGTTCGCGGGAATCCTCATCACACAGACATCGGCCCACGCGGCCAACCTGCTGCAGAACCCCGGTTTCGAGAGCGGCGCCCTCTCGCCCTGGTCCTGCTCGGGCGGGCTCGGATCGGTGACCGGCTCCCCGGTCCGCTCCGGCACGAAGGCGCTGGCCGGCGCGGTCAGCGGCTCCGACACCGCCCGCTGCTCCCAGACCGTGGCCGTCCGGCCGAACACCGCCTACACCCTGACCGCCTGGGTCCGCGGCAACTACGTGTACCTCGGCGTGACCGGCGGCGGCTCCACCTGGACCCCGTCGGCGACGGCCTACACGCAGCTGACCGTCTCCTTCACCACCGGGGCGAACCAGACCGGCGCCGAGGTCTATCTGCACGGCTGGTACGGCCAGGGCACCTACCATGCCGACGACATCGGTCTCGACGGGCCCGGGGGCACCCCGACGCCCACCGCCACGCCCACGGTCACGCCGACCCCGACGATCACGCCCACGGTCTCCCCGACCCCCACGGTCACCCCGACCGTCACCCCCACGGTCACGCCGACGGGCGACACCTGCCCGGTGAAGTCCAGGCCCGCGGGCAAGGTGCTCCAGGGCTACTGGGAGAACTGGGACGGCGCGAGCAACGGCGTGCACCCGCCGTTCGGCTGGACGCCGATCACCGACGCGCGCATCCGGCAGCACGGCTACAACGTCGTCAACGCCGCGTTCCCGGTCATCCGCTCCGACGGCACCGTGCTGTGGGAGGACGGCATGGACGCCACCGTGAAGGTCGCCACCCCGGCCGAGATGTGCCAGGCCAAGGCCGCCGGCCTGACGATCCTGATGTCCATCGGCGGGGCGACCGCGGGCATCGACCTCAGCTCCGCCGCCGTCGCCGACCGCTTCGTCGCGACCGTCGTGCCGATCCTGAAGAAGTACAACTTCGACGGCATCGACATCGACATCGAGACCGGCCTCACCGGCAGCGGGAACATCAACCAGCTCTCGCCCTCCCAGAGCAACCTCATCCGCATCATCGACGGCGTGCTCGCCCAGATGCCGTCCGACTTCGGCCTGACCATGGCCCCGGAGACGGCCTACGTGACCGGCGGCAGCGTCACCTACGGCTCGATCTGGGGCGCGTACCTGCCGATCATCAAGAAGTACGCCGACAACGGCCGCCTGTGGTGGCTGAACATGCAGTACTACAACGGGAGCATGTACGGCTGCTCCGGCGACTCCTACTCCGCGGGCACCGTCCAGGGCTTCACCGCCCAGACCACCTGCCTGAACAACGGCCTGGTCATCCAGGGCACCACGATCAGGGTCCCCTACGACAAGCAGGTCCCCGGTCTGCCCGCCCAGCCCGGAGCCGGGGGCGGTCACATGTCGCCCTCCCTGGTCGCCCAGAGCTGGAACGCCTTCAACGGCAACCTCAAGGGGCTGATGACCTGGTCCATCAACTGGGACGGCTCGAAGAACTGGACCTTCGGCGACAACGTCAAGGCCCTGCAGGGCCGCTAGGAACCTGAGGGCCGTTCCCGGACGTCCGGGAACGGCCCTCGGGGGGTCACGGCTCGATGCGGTGCGCTCCGGCGTAGACGTTGAAGCGCTCGCCGCGCAGGAAGCCGACCAGCGTCAGGCCGAACTCCCTGGCCAGGTCCACCGCCAGGGAGGACGGCGCGGAGACCGCGCACACGACCGGCACGCCCGCGGTCAGGGCCTTCTGCATGATCTCGTAGCTGGTCCGGCCGCTGACCATGAGGACGTGCCCGGTCAGCGGGAGACGCCCCTCCAGCATGGCCCAGCCGGTGAGCTTGTCCACCGCGTTGTGCCGTCCCACGTCCTCGCGGAGCGCCACCAGCCCGCCGTCCGGGGTGAACAGCCCGGCCGCGTGCAGCCCCCCGGTCCGGCCGAAGACGCCCTGGGCGTGCCTGAGCCGGTCCGGCAGGCCGTACAGCACCTCGGGCGAGACCCTCAGGTCGCCGGAGACCGGCAGGGGGGCGCAGCGGTCGCGCAGGGCGTCCAGGCTCGCGGTGCCGCAGACCCCGCAGGCGCTGGAGGTCAGGAAGTGCCGGTCGAGGGAGGGCAGATCGGGCAGGCTGTCACCGCGCAGCCGTACGGTGACCGTGTTGTAGCGCGCCTCCGGCGCGACGTCCTCGTCGGTGCAGTAGGAGACGGACGCGATGTCGCCCGGCGCCGCGACGCCCTCGCCGTACAGGAACCCCGCGGCCAGCTCGAAGTCGTGCCCCGGCGTCCGCATGGTGACGGCCACGGTCCGGCGCGACGGCGGGGCACCGGGGGCGGTGACGGTCAGGCGGATCTCCAGGGGTTCCTCGGTGGCCAGGTCGTCGCGGCGCTCGCGTACGGCTCCGCCGGTGACCTCCCGGATCCGGACGCGGCTGATCGGACCGGGCCGTCTGAGGGCCTGCGCGTCCCTGGGGTCTCGGGGGAGCGGGCCGGCGGTCACGGGGAGAGCTTCGCGATCGTGGCGAGCGCGTTGTAGTCGGGGATCCTCGCGGCAGGGGACCGGCGGGCCGCGTCCAGCAGGACGTTGCCCTCCGGCCAGTGGATCTGCAGGTTGCCGGGCATCAGCGGGGCGCGCAGGACCCGGCCGCGGAAGGTGCGCCCGCCGGTGACCGAGCGCAGCTCCACGGGGGCGCCGTCGGCCAGGCCGAGCCGGTCGGCGTCGTGCGCGCTCATCAGCACGGCCTCGCGGGTGGCGCCGTTGAAGCCGTCACGCCGCTCGTGGACCATGCTGTTGAACTGTTTGCCCCGCCGGGTGGCGACCATGAACGCCCCGTCCGGGCGCTCCAGGGCGGGCAGGGCGACCGGGGAGAAGCGGCCGTGCCCGTCGGCGGTGGGGAAGCGCCCGTCCGGGCACAGGTGCCGCCCGCCGTACTGGACGTTGTCCCCGAACTCCGACAGGCCCGAGATCCCCGCGTAGAACGGCACGGCCCGCTCGATGTCGGCGCGGATCTCGGCGGTGCCCGTGTAGCCGATCCGGTCGGCCAGCTCGGGGCGGGCGCGGGCGGCCAGCTCGGTGAAGATCCGCCACTCGGGCCTGGCCTCGCCGACGCGCGGGCCGGGGACCTCGGGGGAGAAGATGATCCGCCGCTCGGTGGAGGTCTCGGTGACGCCGCCGGCCATCTCGTAACGGGTCTGGGCGGGCAGCAGCAGCACGTCCCCCTCGCAGGGCACCAGCATCTGCGAGGACAGGACGATGTCGACGTGCACGCGGAGCTTCAGCCGGGACAGGGCCTCGCGGCAGTAGCCCGGGTCGGGCAGGACCTCCAGGAAGTTGCCGCCGCTGGAGACCAGGACGTCCAGCTCGCCCGCGTGCGCCGCGTCGATCATGTCGGTCGCGGTCAGGCCGGGCGCGGCGGGCACCTCGAAGCCCCACAGCTCGCCGAACCTGCGGGCGTTGTCCTCGGTGACCGGCAGGCCGCCGGGCAGGCCGGTGGCGTAGGCGCCCATCTCGGCGCCGCCCTGCACGCCGCTGTGCCCGCGGATCGGCATCAGTCCGCAGTTGTCGCGGCCGACGAAGCCCCGGGCCAGCGCCAGGTTGACGATCGAGCGGACGTTGTCCTCTCCGTAGGTGTGCTGGGTGATGCCCATCGACCAGACCAGCACCGCCGAGCGCGCCTCGCCCAGTAGCCTGGCCAGCTCGAACATGCTCTCCCTGCTCGCCCCGGACAGCGCCTCCAGCGCCTCCCACGACTGCTCGGCGACCGCCTGCCGTACGGCCTCGAAGCCGGTGGTGTGCGCCTGCACCCAGGCCTCGTCCACCCAGTCGTTCTCGATGAGGTGCTTGAGCACGCCGTTGAGGAAGCCGATGTCGCCGCCGACGTTCACGCCGAAGAAGTGATCGGTGATCTTCGTGCCGAACACGGCGGACTCGGCGTTGGACGGCACCCAGTACTTGTCCATGCCGGGCTCGCGGTAGGCGTTGACCATCGCGATCCTCGTGCCGGCCTTCTTGGCGTGGTAGAGGTACTTCATCGCGACCGGCTGGTTGTTCGACGGGTTGGACCCGATGAACACGATCAGGTCCGAGCCGATCCAGTCGGTGTAGGAGCAGGTGGTCGCCGCCGCGCCGATCGTCTCCTTCAGCGCGACGGTCGAGGGCGAGTGACAGATGCGGGCGGCGTTGTCCACGGAGTTGGAGCCCAGCGCCCGGACCGCCTTCTGGGCCGCGAAGTAGTTCTCGTTCGGCACGCCCCGGCTGGTCAGATAGACCCCGAGCCGTCCCTCCCGCAGGTGCGGGGCGGCCAGGTCCAGTGCCTCGTCCCAGCCGATCCGGGTGAAGCCGGGCTCGCCCGCGCGGCGCAGCATCGGGTACGGCAGCCGCCCGAGGTCGCGCAACTCGGCGCTCTTGCGCCGCTCCAGGCCGGAGACGTCCCGCAGCGCCGAGACGTCCAGCGCGGGCATGGTGTTCAGCTGGAGCAACCGCAACCGGATGTTGCACAGGTGGATCTCGTCCATGGTCCAGTCGCGCATGCCCTTGGTGCCCAGCGCGCACCCGTCGCAGGTCCCCTGGGTGAGGATCCGCCAGGCGTAGCGGCGGTTGCCCTTCACCGAGCGGAACGCCTTGACCAGCTCCAGGTAGTTGTTCGGCTTGCGCTCGCCGATCCCGAAGGGCTTCCAGCCTGCCCAGTTGCGCGGGTCGAGACGTCTCTTCATGTGTCCATTTTCGCCCTCCCCGGGGAGTGCGGATAGCCGGAGGGCGTCGATCGGCGCAACCTGTGATCGCGGTATCCGCTGGTCATCGTCCTGTCCGTACCCCGGCCGGTCCCCGCGCGGGGGAAGATAGGGGGGTGCCGGACTCCCCCTTCTCCGATCTCGACCGCCCCCCGCTCTCCCAGGCGGCGCTCAGCCACGCCCTGGTCCGTCCAGGAAGCCTGTGGTCCGACATCGCCGTCGTCGACAGGACGGGCTCGACCAACGCCGACCTCGCGCACACCGTGCGCGACGGCGCCCGCCAGGGCGCCGTGATCGTGGCGGAGTCGCAGTTCGCCGGGCGCGGCCGGCTCGGCAGGAGCTGGTCGGCCCCGCCGCGCTCGGCCCTGACGTTCTCGGTGCTCCTGCGGCCCGACCCGCCGCCGGCCAAGCAGGGCTGGCTGCCGCTGCTGGCCGGCCTGGCCGCCGCCTCGGCCGTGCGCCGGCTGGCGGAGGTCGACGTGCGCCTGAAGTGGCCCAACGACCTGCTGATCGGGGAGCGCAAGCTCGCCGGGGTGCTCGCCGAGCGGGTGGACAGCGCGGTGATCATCGGGATCGGGCTCAACGTGAGCCTGCGCGCCGAGGAACTGCCCGTGGAGACCGCAACCTCGCTGGCCCTGGAGAAGGCCGCCTGCACCGACCGCGACCCGCTGCTGCGGGCGGTGCTGCGGGAGATCGAGACGCACTACCGCGAGTGGTCGCAGGCGCACGGTGACGCGGACGCCTGCGGGCTGCGGGCCGCCTACCTCGCGACCAGCGCGACGGTGGGACGGCGGGTCCGGGTGGAGCTGCCCGGGGAGCGGGTGCTCACCGGGTGGGCCACCGGGGTCGACGCCGCGGGCCACCTGATCGTGGACGCCGACGGGCGGGAGCACACCCTCAGCGCGGGCGACGTCGTGCACGTCCGCCCGGACGTCCCCTGACGCGGGGCGCGCGGCCGTCTCCCGGCGGGGACGCATGGCCGTCTCCTGACGCGGGGCGCGCGGGCGTGCCACGATTTGCCCATGGGTCTCCCCGATCATCACCTCACGGAGGGGGAGCGGCGCATCCGGTCGTTCCACCCTCACTGGAAGCGCCTGGTCATCCCGCTTCTGGCGCTGCTCGTCATCGCCGCCGCCTCCGGCGCCGCGATGTTCTTCATGCCGGCCTTCGCCTACGACCTCCACGCCCGGGTGGCGGTGGGCGTGGTCGCCGTCGGGCTGCTGACCGTCTGGTCGTTCGTGCCGTACCTGCAGTGGAAGAACACCTCGTACGTGCTCACCTCGCACCGGCTCACGATCAGCACCGGCGTGCTGAACAAGTCCCACGACGACATCCCGATGAGCAAGGTCAACACGGTCAGCGCGGACCAGACGCTGATGGAGCGGATCCTCGGCTGCGGCACGCTCATCGTCGAGTCGGCGGGGGAGCAGGGCCGGATCGTCCTGCGCGACATCCCCGACCTGCAGAACGTGCGGGCCGAGCTGTTCCACGCCCTCGACGAGGCCGCCGACGGGCAGCCGGGGGGACGGCCCGATGAGCGCGCCTGAGGGGCGCGGACGCCCGGGAGGGGGCGCCGGTGCGCTCTACTGAGGCGGTGCACTCCACTGGGGCGGTGCGCCGGGTCGGGATGGTGCGCCGGGTCGGGATGGTGCGCCGCGTCGGGATGGTGCGCCGCGTCGGGATGGTGCGCCGCGTCGGGATGGTGCACTGTACTGGGGCCGGGAAAGGACGCCCATGAGCGGAAGGGGGAAGATGGAGCACGAGGAGTCGCCGGGCCGTCCGACGGCGGAGGAGATCGAACGGCTCTTCGTCGGTCCGCCGCCCCGCCACACCCGGATCCAGGTCGCCGAGAGCTCCGGGGTCCCCCAGGAGCTGACCGAGCGGATCTGGCGGGCGCTGGGATTCCCCACGCTCCCGGACGACGCCGTGGCCTTCACCGACGCCGATGTGATCGCGCTGAAGCGGGTCCGGGCGATGATGGAGAGCGGCCTGCTCGACGAGCAGACCGTCATCCGGATGACCAGGGCGCTGGGGCAGACCACGGCCAGGCTCGCCCAGTGGCAGGCCGAGATCATGATCGGCGCGATGCTCGATCCCGGCCGCCCGCCCACCGACGCCGACCTGGCGGCGGTCATGGAGACCGCGCGGGAACTGCTGCCCGACTTCGAGCTGGTCCTGGTCCACGTCTGGCGGTCCCAGCTGGCCGCCGCCGGCACCCGGCTGCTGACCATCACCGACATGAACGAGGAGGTCCTGCCCACCCGGCTGATCCTCGCGGTGGGCTTCGCCGATCTGGTCTCCTTCACCCGGGTCTCCCGCGAGCTGGACGAGTTCGGCCTGGCCGAGCTGGTCGAGGGGTTCGAGTCCCAGGCCGCCGACGTGGTGGCCGCGCACGGGGGCCGGCTGGTCAAGACCCTCGGCGACGAGGTGCTGTTCACCGCCGCCGAGCCCCGTACGGCCGCCGCCATCGCGCTGGACCTCGTCGACGCGATCGGCAGGGACGGTCCCCAGGTCCGGGTGGGGCTGTCCTACGGCCCGGTGCTGCCGATGATGGGCGACGTCTTCGGGACCACGGTCAACCTGGCGGCGCGCCTGACGGCCGTCGCCCGGCCCGGGACGATCGTCGTCGACGGCGGGCTGGCCGACGCCGTGGAGGAGGCGCCCGGGCTGGAGACGCACCGCATCCGGCGCCGCCCGGTGCGGGGGCTGGGCGTCGTCCAGCCGTACGTCCTGCGCAGGGCCTGAGCGTGCCCGTACGTCCCTGGAAAGGGCTGGTAGGCCATCTAACGTCTCGTTCGTCCTGAAAGACCTTTCCCTTCAGATGGATCCATGTGGCCCAGGTCACGTAGGCAAGCCTTACCAAACTGGGTTACCTTAGGTGTGCCTTACCTATGTGTTAGTCTTTCTCGAGAGGTCCCTCCCTCGCCATGTATGTGTGTGTCTGCCGCGCGGTGACTGAGAACGAGGTGCATGACTGCATCGCCGCAGGAGCGAAGAGCGCTCGGCAAATCCGCGACACCACCGGCGCCGGGAGCGACTGTGCTTCTTGCGTGCGCAGAATCTGTGCGATCCTGAAGCGGTCTGAGGATTTGACGACCGCCGCATAACAAGGAGCCCGCCGATGCAGGGCGACAAGCAGATCATCGAAATGCTGAACGAGCAGCTCACCGCCGAGCTGACCGCGATCAACCAGTACTTCCTGCACGCCAAGATGCAGGAGAACTGGGGATATACCAGGCTGGCGAAGCACACCCGTGACGAGTCCATCGACGAGATGCGCCACGCGGAGAAGCTGACCGACCGGATCCTCTTCCTGGAAGGCCTGCCGAACTACCAGAGGCTGGGCACTTTGCGCATCGGCCAGACGGTGCAGGAGCAGCTCCGGGCCGACTTGGAGGTCGAGCTGGAGGTCGTCCGGCGCATCAGTCCGGCGATCGGTGTGATGAGGGAGAAGGGCGACATCACCTCCGCCCGCCTCTTCGAGGACATCCTCGCCGACGAGGAGCACCACATCGACTATCTCGAGACGGAGCTGTCGCTCATCGAGAGCCTCGGCGAGCAGTTGTATCTGGCCCGCTACGCGGAACCGCCGTCGGCTTCCTGAGAGAACCGCCCAGACACGCCCATCGGATCCCTTCCGGTCGGGCGTGTTCTTTTTGTCCGAGGGCGATCGAGGAAGCCCTGACCGTTCGCGGGGTTCCCGCGGCGGGAGCCGTACCCCTTCTCGGGGACCGGTGCGGGATGACTAACCGGGATTTATCAGTGTTTGCCCAGGTCAATAGATAGGTCAACGGCAAGTCAAACCGCGCGCTATGCCCGGGAAACGATCGCCTAAGGTCCTACGCTCTCAACATGACCTGCGTACTTCTCGCCGAGGATGACACCTCGATCTCCGAGCCGCTGGCGCGCGCACTGCGCCGTGAGGGCTATCAGGTGGAGGTGAGCCCCGACGGCCCACAGGCCTTGGAGAGGGCTCTGTCGGGTGGCATCGACTTGATCGTTCTTGACCTGGGCCTTCCCGAGATGGACGGCCTTGAAGTGGCCCGTCGCATCCGCGCCGAGGGCCACGGCACTCCGGTGCTCATACTCACCGCCCGCGTCGACGAGGTGGACACCGTGGTCGGTCTCGACGCCGGGGCCGACGACTACGTCACCAAGCCGTTCCGCCTGGCGGAGCTGCTGGCCAGAGTCCGCGCCCTGCTGCGGCGCGGCACGTCCGAGACGCCCGTGGTCCAGGGCGTCCGCATCGACGCCGACTCCCGGCGCGCCTGGATGGGCGACAAGGAGCTGCACCTGACCACCAAGGAGTTCGACCTGCTCCGCGTGCTCGTGCGCGACGCCGGCAAGGTCGTCACCCGCGAGCAGATCATGCGGGAGGTGTGGGACACCAACTGGTGGGGCTCCACCAAGACCCTGGACATGCACATCTCCTGGTTGCGTCGCAAGCTCGGCGACGACGCCGCCAAGCCGCGCTACATCACGACGGTTCGAGGGGTCGGCTTCCGGTTCGAACGCGAGTAGGCGATGCGCCGCCGCCTGCTCTCCTCCACGCTGCTCGTCGCGGCCATCGCGGTGCTGCTCCTCGGCATCCCGCTGGGGGTGCTGGTCAACCGCCTGATCCAGGAGGAGGCCATCCAGGGGCTTTCCGGGGAGGCCAAGAGCCTTCTCAACGAGGTCGACTACGCCCGGACGCAGGACCAGCCGATCGATCCCGAACAACTCAAGAGGAAATATCCCGACCGCCACATACTGATCTACGCCAAGGGAACCCCCCCACAGGTGACCCAGGTGGGCACGGAGCCGGCGCAGGAGCGCAGGCTCAACGCGACCGCCGAGTCGGAGAGCGGGATCTACGTCTCCGTCAGCCGTGACAAGACCCAGATCGAGCAGCAGATCCACGCCTGGCTCCTGCTCATCGTGGTGCTCGCCGCGGTCGCTCTGGCGGTGGCGGTGGGGCTCGCCGTGGTGCAGTCACGCCGGCTGACGCTTCCGCTCCGCGACCTGGCCATGATCGCCGAACGGCTCGGCTCGGGAGAGGCCCGGCCGAGCAGGCACCGCTACGGCATCCAGGAGCTCGACCGGGTGGCCGAGGTGCTGGACCGCAGCGCCACGCGGATCGCCGACCTGCTGGCCAGGGAGCGCGAGTTCGCGACCGACGCCTCCCACCAGCTGCGCACACCGCTCACCGGCCTGACGATGCGCCTGGAGGAGATCGTGGCGGCCGCCGACGACCCCGTCGTCGTCAAGGAGGAGGGCGAGGCCGCGATCGTGCAGGCCGAGCGGCTGACCGCGGTGATCGACGAGCTGCTCGCCGCGGCGCGCAGGCAGCGCCACGCCCAGACCTCGGTGGTCGAGCTCGACGCCCTCCTGGACCAGCAGTTCATCGAGTGGGGCCCGGCCTTCAGCCGGGTCGGCAGGAGGCTGGTCCTGTCCGGCACGCGGGAGCTCAAGGCCCTGGGCACCAGCGGCGGGATCAGCCAGGTGGTCTCCACTCTGCTGGAGAACTCCCTGAAGCACGGTGGCGGCCCGGTGACGGTGACCACCAGCAACACCGACAAGTCGATCGTGATCGAGATCGCCGACCAGGGCGACGGGATCTCCGAGGAGATCGCCCCCCGCGTCTTCGAACGGAACATGAGCGGCGCCGGGGGCACCGGTCTGGGACTGACCCTCGCACGGGCGCTGGCCGCCGCCGACGGCGGACGTCTGGAGCTCGTACGGCCCCGCCCGGCGGCCTTCGCCATCTTCCTGCGCCCGGTGGGCGACTCCGGCCGGAACCGGGTGGTCAGCGGACCCGCCTGATCGGGGTGGCCGGCGTGTGCCGCCGCAGGATCGGCGTGGTCAGGCGGCCGGGGGACCGGCGCGACCGGGGGTCAGTGGACCCGCGTGGTCTCGTCGGGGAGCTCCCGGGGGATCTCCTCCGTGGCGGCCAGGAAGACCCAGCGCTTGTAGGACCAGAACCGGAACAGCGTGCCCAGCACCGTGCCGACCAGCAGGGCGGCGTTGTAGCTCAGCGGGTCGTGCAGGCCGAGCGTGTAGGTCACGAAGCCGATCACCAGCATCGAGATCAGCAGGCCGATGCCGTTGAGCAGGAAGAACAGGAAGTACTCGCGGGCGAGTCCCGACTGCTCCCGGTGCCGGAACGTCCAGAAGCGGTTGCCCGCGTAGGCGAAGGTCGCCGCGATGATCGTGGCCACGACCTTGGACGTCAGCGGGCCCCAGCCGAAGCCGAAGCGCAGCAGGTTGGTGGAGCCGAAGTCGATCACGAAGGCGATGGCTCCGATGGTCCCGAACTTGGCCAGCTCGCGCGCCAGACCGGCGAACCGCTCGTAGGCGTGTCGAAGGAACTGCACGTCTGCTGCACGGTCCTTTCCTGGGTCGGCTGCGGATCCGCCGCGGGGGATTGTCTGCCAGTGGATCTCCGGCACTTCTGCCAGGCTACCGGTGGTGCCGCGGGCTCCGCGCAGAGGTCGGCCGGGTCAGTGCCCTTCGGTGCTCAAGAACATTTCTATAAATGTCATACAACGGCGGATAAATCGGGGCATCTGACGTTACCCTGATCGGGTAGATCGCGGGAGACCTCCGGGGAGATCCGCTCTCCGCGATCGGTCCAGACGGATCGCCGCACGTGACGGCCACGACCCCTCGGAACCGACCTTTGCCCCGCCGACTGCTCATCCTGCTCCTCGGCCTGTGCGCCGTGGCCGGTTGTGGCGTGCGGAACGACGGTCAGGTCGCGGTGCCCGAGCCGGGGCCGTCGTCGGAGGCGTCCGCCCGCACGGTCGAGCACGCCGAGGCCGCCCAGGCCTTCTCGTTGCTGGGGAAGCTGAGCGACGCCTGGCGGGACCGTGACTGCGCCGCGGTCGACCGCCTGACCGCCTGGGCGGAGAATACGCTGGGCGGTCGTGCCTGCGAGGCGACCCGGAACGGCCGCTCAGCTCCCGCCGGTGCGGACTACACCGACCCGGAGTTCTTCCTCCCGGCCGCCGCCGGGCAGGAGCGCTGGTTCGTCGCCCTGGCCCGCAAGCCCGAACCGGCCTACTTCCTGTTCACCGACGAGGCCGGCACCTGGCGGCTCGCCGCCGGTCCCATCCCCGTGGACGGCGACGACGCGCCGGAGACCTCCGGTGAGGCCGTGCCCACCGACGACCCCTCCATCGGCGTGAGGGCCCGCCTGGTGCCGCAGCGCTATCTCGCCTACCTCACCGACCCCGCCGGGGTGAGCGGGGTGACCTTCCCCAAGGGCGACGTCGCCGCCGACCTGCTCAGGGAACTGGTGGAGCGGCCGCAGAAGGTCCGCCCCGACCGGCTCACCTCCGACGTCCGGCTGCTCATCGGCCCGCAGCGGGCCCTGCGGCTGCCGGACGGGGGCGCGCTGGTGATCCACGCCCTGGAGGTGGAGTACCGGCAGCGGCCGGGGTCCGGCCGGTCCTCGCTGGCCCGTCCGATCTACGGCAAGGACGACCTGCGCGGATTCACCGGGAGTGACAAGGCCGCCGAGCTGACCGGCACCGAGACGGTCCTGCTCGTCACCAAGGTCACCCGGCAGGGGAGGCTCTCCACCGTGGCCGTCCGCCGCGACCTGACCACTCTGACCACCGGCTGACGCGACCGGACCGCCCCGCCCGGCGGTCGACGCGACCCGAGCACCTTGACCGCCGGCTGACCGCGGTCTTCCGTCCGGGCTCCGCCGCCCGGCCCAGCGGCTGACCACCGCGCGGGCACCGTACCCGGGGCCGGTAAGCTCAGCGGACGTGAACAGCGCTTCCCCGGCCGGTCCCCTCGGCCCCGTCGTCGGCATGATCGGAGCGGGCCAGCTGGCCCGGATGACCCAGCAGGCGGCCATCGCCCTGGGTGTGGAGTTGCGGGTGCTGGCCGAGTCCGCCGGTGACAGCGCCGCCCGGGTGATCTCCGACGTGCGCGTCGGCGACTACCGCGACCTGGCCGACCTGCGCGACTTCGCCAAGGGCTGCGACGCTGTCACCTTCGACCACGAGCACGTGCCCACCGGGCACATCGCCGCGCTCGCCGCCGACGGCGTCGCCATCCACCCCGGGGCAGCGGCGCTCGTGCACGCCCAGGACAAGGCCGTGATGCGCGAGCGGCTGACCGCGATCGGCGTCCCCTGCCCCGCCTGGCGGCGGATCGCCACGGCCGCCGACGTGGAGGCCTTCGGCGGGGAGAACGGCTGGCCGTTCGTGCTCAAGGCCGTGCGCGGCGGCTACGACGGCCGCGGCGTGTGGGTCTGCCGGTCCGCGCAGGACGCCGAGGAGGTCCTGGCGAGCGGGGTGCCGCTGATGGCCGAGGCGTTCGTGACCTTCGAGCGGGAGCTGGCCGTGCTCGTCGCCCGCTCCCCGCACGGCCAAGGGGTCAGCTACCCGGTCGTGGAGACCGTGCAGCAGGACGGCATCTGCGTCGAGGTGCTCGCCCCCGCGCCCGGTCTCGACCCCGAGCGGGCCGCGGTCGCGCAGGGGATCGCCCTGAAGGTCGCCACCGAGCTGGGCGTGACCGGGCTGCTGGCCGTGGAGATGTTCGAGACCTCCTCCGGCCTCGTGGTGAACGAGCTGGCGATGCGTCCCCACAACAGCGGCCACTGGACCATCGACGGCGCCCGGACCTCCCAGTTCGAGCAGCACCTGCGCGCCGTACTCGACCTCCCGCTCGGCTCGCCCGCGCCGGCCGCCCCCGTCGTCGTGATGGCCAACCTCCTCGGCGGCGAAGACCCGGACGTCTTCTCCCGCTACGAGCACGTGATGGCCCACGACCCGGACGTCAAGGTGCACTTCTACGGCAAGGAGGTACGGCCCGGCCGCAAGATCGGGCACGTCACCGCCCTGGGCACCGACCTCGGCGAGGTCCGCGCCCGGGCCCGCCACGCCGCCGCCTACCTGGCCGACGGCGTCTACACCTGACCCGCGCGACCGCGCACGACACACCCGGACACCGCATGATCGGGCAGGCGCCCGGCGAAGGAGATCGAATGGCCACCGTCGGCATCGTGATGGGTAGCGACTCGGACTGGCCGGTGATGCGGCCGGCCGCCGAGGCGCTCGCCGAGTTCGGCGTGGAGTTCGAGGCCGACGTGGTCTCCGCGCACCGCATGCCCCAGGAGATGATCGAGTACGGCACGCGGGCGGCGGAGCGCGGCCTGAAGGTCATCGTCGCCGGTGCCGGGGGAGCCGCCCACCTGCCCGGCATGCTCGCCTCGGTGACCCCGCTCCCGGTGATCGGCGTGCCCGTCCCGCTGAAGTACCTCGACGGCATGGACTCCCTGCTGTCCATCGTCCAGATGCCCGCCGGCGTCCCGGTCGCCACCGTCGCCATCGGCGGCGCCCGCAACGCCGGCCTGCTGGCCGTGCGGATCCTCGCCGCCTCGGACGCGGAGCTGCGGGCCAGGATGGAGCGGTTCCAGGAGTCCCTGAAGGAGCAGGCCCACGCCAAGGGCGCCCGCCTGCGCGCCGAAGCCGCCGACCTCGGAGCCTGACCGGCCGGATCCGGGAGAACGGAGGGATAGACGGCGCCTGCCGGGGAAGAGGGTGATCTCCACTGGCATCAGAGGTGAGGATCATGAGATATGCGATACGCGCCGTTCTCGGTGGACTGATAGCCGTCCTGGCCGTGCTCGGAAGCGTGGGCGCGGGCGACGACCATAACCCGGCCACGCATACCGGAAGCTCCCACACGTCCCGCTGACCCGAGGGTTCACCCGGACAGGTGAGGGGCGTTGCGGCGAGCGGCCCCGCACGCCGCAGGAGCGGGCCGACGGGAGGGGGCCGCGGTCGGCGGGTGGCGCCGTGCGGGCGGGGCCGTACGTCGAAAAGCCGGATGAGGCCGTTACCGGAGGCCCGGTGAGGCCGTTGCCGGCAGCCGGGCGGGGTTCCGGGGGCCGAGGCGGGCCGTCACGGGCGGCCGAGGGCGCGGTAGTGCCAGCCGGCGGCGCGCCAGGTCTCGGCGTCGAGGGCGTTGCGGCCGTCGACGATCTTCCGGGAGGCGACCACGGCGCCCAGCTCCTCGGGATCGAGATCGACGAACTCCTGCCACTCGGTCAGCAGCAGCACGACGTGGGCGTCGCGGGCGGCGTCGAGGGCGGAGTCGCCGTAGTGGAGCTCGGGGTGGGCGCGGCGGGCGTTCTCCTGGGCGACGGGGTCGTAGACCGTGACCCGGCCGCCCTGGCGGCGGATGTTGACGGCGACGTCCAGGGCGGGGGAGTCGCGGATGTCGTCGGAGTTGGGCTTGAACGCCGCTCCCAGCACCGCGAGCCGGCAGCCGGTGAAGGAGCCGCCGGTCAGTTCGCGGGCCAGGTCGACCATGCGGGCGCGGCGGCGCATGTTGATGGCGTCCACCTCGCGCAGGAAGGTCAGCGCCTGGTCGGCGCCCAGCTCCCCGGCGCGGGCCATGAAGGCGCGGATGTCCTTGGGCAGGCAGCCGCCGCCGAAGCCCAGACCGGGGTTGAGGAACCGCCCGCCGATCCGGTCGTCGTAGGACAGCGCCAGCGAGAGCTGCTTGACGTCGGCGTGCGAGGCCTCGCAGACCTCGGCCATCGCGTTGATGAAGGAGATCTTGGTGGCGAGGAAGGCGTTGGCGGCGACCTTGACCAGCTCGGCGGTCGGGTAGTCGGTGACGACCAGCGGGGTGCCGGAGTCGAGCATGGAGGTGTAGACCTCGCGCATGATCTTCTCGGGTTTCTCCGAGCGCACGCCCAGCACGATCCGGTCCGGGTGCAGGGTGTCCTCGACCGCGAACCCCTCACGGAGGAACTCGGGGTTCCAGGCCAGCTCGGCCCCCTCGCCGACGGGCGCCAGCCGCGTCAGCCTGTCGGCCAGCCGCTGGGCGGTGCCGACGGGCACGGTGGACTTGCCCACGACCAGGCACTCGCGGGTCAGGTGGGGGGCCAGCGAGTCGATCACGGCGTCGAGGTAGGAGACGTCGGCGGCGTACTCGCCCTTCTTCTGGGGGGTGCCCACGCACACGAAGTGCACGTCGCCGAAGGCCGCGGCCTCCTCGTAGGAGGTCGTGAAGCGCAGCCGGCCGTTGGCGAGGTTGCGGCGCAGGATCTCTTCCAGCCCGGGCTCGTGGATGGGCAGATCGCCGGCCTGCAGGCTGGCGACCTTGGCGGGGTCGACGTCCAGCCCGAGCACTTCGAAGCCCAGCTCGGCCATGCATGCCGCATGCGTGGCGCCCAGGTATCCGGTCCCCAGCACAGTAAGGCGGTAGGCCACTGCGGATCCTTTCGGTTCTACCCAATCCATCGCGGACAGGGTACCGGCATCCTTGACTCTTTCTTTTAGTACCCAGGCCCTGTCCTCTTGACAGGAGGGCCTGCAGCCGGTTTCCGGTCCGATGTCCGACATAAGCGTCATGGGAGGGTCTACTGCGACCCAAGAGTCCCAGGGGGCGGGGACGACGGTCGCACGCGGGGCGGACGGGAAGCCTGGCCGATCAGGCTCGGAGGGTTCCATGCCACGCTGCCACCTGCGTAAACACACAGCGGCGGATATCACACCCGTGGAACGGTGCATACTTTGTTGGACGTCCTACTATTTTCTCATGAGCTTCCCTCTCTACGCGCTGCCCGAAGAGCACCAGATGCTCCGGGAGACCGTCCGCGCCCTCGCCGACGAGAAGATCGCCCCTCGGGCCGCCGAGGCCGACGAGACGGGGGAGTTCCCCTGGGACGTCTACAAGGCCCTGGCCGCCGCCGACCTGCACGCCGTGCACATCCCCGAGGAGTACGGCGGCGCCGGCGCCGACGCGCTCGCGACCGTGATCGTCATCGAGGAGGTGGCGCGGGCCTGCGCGTCGTCCTCGCTGATCCCGGCGGTCAACAAGCTCGGCACCGTGCCGCTGCTGCTGTCGGCCTCGGAGGAGCTCAAGCAGCAGTACCTCGCGCCGGTCGCGCGGGGCGAGGCGATGTTCTCCTACGCCCTGTCCGAGGCCGAGGCGGGCAGCGACGCCGCGGCGATGAAGACCCGCGCGGTGGCCGACGGCGACCACTACGTGCTCAACGGCGCCAAGATGTGGATCACCAACGCCGGGGTGTCGGAGTACTACACGGTGATGGCCGTGACCGAGCCCGGCGTCGGCGCCAAGGGCATCTCCGCGTTCGTCGTGGAGAAGTCCGACGAGGGCGTCAGCTTCGGTCCCAAGGAGAAGAAGCTCGGCATCAAGGGCTCCCCGACCCGTCAGGTCATCATGGAGGACGTCCGCATCCCGGCGTCCCGGATGATCGGCGAGCCCGGCACCGGCTTCAAGACCGCGCTGGCCACCCTGGACCACACCCGCATCACGATCGCCGCCCAGGCGCTCGGCATCGCCCAGGGCGCGCTGGACTACGCCATCGGCTACGTCAAGGAGCGCAAGCAGTTCGGCAAGGCCATCGCCGAGTTCCAGGGCGTGCAGTTCATGCTCGCCGACATGGCGATGAAGCTGGAGGCCGCCCGTCAGCTCACCTACGCCGCCGCCGCCAAGTCCGAACTGGCCGCCCACGGCGAGCCCCAGGCCGACCTGACGTTCTTCTCCAGCGCCGCCAAGTGCGCCGCCTCCGACGCCGCCATGGAGATCACCACCGACGCGGTCCAGCTCCTGGGCGGGTACGGCTACACCAGCGAGTTCCCGGTCGAGCGCATGATGCGCGACGCCAAGATCACCCAGATCTACGAGGGCACCAACCAGATCCAGCGCATGGTGATGGCCCGCCAGCTCCTGAAGTAGGCCCCTGAGCAGGGGAAGCTCTCTCCTTCGTGGAATCGTCCGTCAGTCTTCGTGACCTGCGGATGATCTGCCGGACGGTCCTGTTCCGTCCCTGTTCCGTGAGACACGGTGCAGGGACGGGACATCCAGCCCTCTGAGGGGCCCGGATCAGCCGGGTGCGCGGGCGGTGGGGTCATGGGGCGGTGCCGTCGCGTCCTGCGGGTGTTTGAGGTCGCTGATGTCGATGCAGAATTCGGAGATCGTCCCGTCGCCGAGGTCGCGGCCGGCGAACAGCATCCACCGCCGCGTCCCGTCCTTGCAGATGTACTCCTTCTGGTAGGGGCCGATGTAGCCGGTGGCGGCCAGCTGCTCCATCTGCTGCTCGCTGACCGTGGCCCACTCCGGCGGGGTCATCCACTGCCAGTTCAGCCCGCCGCTTTCGACGTCGGCCCGGGTGTAGCCGCTGATCCGCAGGAAGGCGTCGTTGGCGTCGATCAAGGTGCCGGTGTCGTCGAAGTGCAGCACCCCGACGTTCTCGGTCTCCAGGATGCGCCGCAACCGCTCCTCGCTGACGTGCAGGGCGCGCTCGGTGGCGCGGCGCATCCGGGACAGCTCCAGCTGGGCCCCGACCCGGGCGAGAAGCTCGCGGGCCGAGAACGGCTTGACGATGTAGTCGTCGGCGCCGGCGAGCATCCCCTCGATCGCGCTCTGCTCTCCGGCGCGCGCCGTGACCAGGATGAACGGTGTGGGCGCCAGCACCTCGTGGGCGCGGATCTTCTGCAGCAGTGCGAAGCCGTCCATGCCCGGCATCATCACGTCCGCCAGGATGAGCTCGGGCGGTTCGCGGCGGGCCAGATCGAGCGCCTCGGCGCCGTCGCGCGCCTCGGTCACCCGCCAGGTCGTGCCGAGCAGGCGGACCAGGTAATCGCGCATGTCCGCGTTGTCCTCGGCGACGAGCACCCGGGCCCCGGCCGCCTGCCCGGTGTCCAGGTCGCGGAGCGGGGTCTCGTCGTCCAGCCCCATCGCGGCGTGGTTCCGCTCGCGGACGGGATTCCAGTGCACGGCCTCCTCGGCCATCGCCGCCATCACCTGCCCGATCCGCGCGGCCGGGGCCGGCGGGCCCTCCGGGCCGGGCCGTCGGCCGAGCGGCAGCCAGACGGTGAACGCGGTGCCGGCGCCCTCCTCGCTGGTGACCCGGATCCTGCCGTGGTGGCGGCGGACGAGCTCGTGGACGAGGGCCAGCCCGATCCCGGCTCCCTCGTGTGTGCGCCCGCGGGTCTCCGGCACCCGGTGGAAGCGCTTGAAGACATACGGCAGCTGGTCGGCGGGGATGCCGACGCCGGTGTCGCGCACGGTCAGCTCCGCGTGCTTGGGCAGCGCCCGCAGCCCGATCTCGACGGATCCCTCCCAGGTGAACTTCAGCGCGTTGGACACCAGGTTGGAGACGACCTTCTCCCACATCTCCGCATCCACCCACACGGGCTCGGGCAACGGCGGTGCCTGCACGGTCAGCCTCAGCCCCGCGCTCTCCGCAGCGCCGCGGAACATCGACGCGACCTGCGTGGTCAGCGTCGCCAGGTCGACGGGTGCGAACCGCGCCCGCAGCCGGCCGGCCTCGACCTGGGAGAAGTCCAGCAGCGTGCCGACCAGCCGCAGCAGCCGCCGGGCGTTGCGCTGCACCAGCTCGACGTCCGACCGGCGCGCCGGGATGGGATCCCCGGGGTGCCGGAGCAGCTCCTCCAGCGGGGCCAGCATCAGCGTCAGCGGGGTGCGGAACTCGTGGCTGACGTTGGAGAAGAACTCCGTCTTGGCGCGGTCCAGCTCGGCCAGCCGCTCCAGCCGCTGCCGCTCACGCCGGCGGGCGTGCGACTCGGCGACCTTCGCAGTGATCGTCTCACCGGTCAGCGCCAGGAACTCGCGGTAGCGGTCGTCCAGCGGCAGGCGGGGGTGCGCGCCGAGCACCAGCACCCCGACGATCTTCTCCTCGGCCTTGTCCAGCAGCGGGTGCAGCACCGCGGACTCCGGGGCGAGCTGTTCAGGCCCGGCGAGGTGGCCGCGGAAACGCATGCCCACGTCCTCGACCGGCACCGGGCGGCGCGTCTCGACGGCCTGCTGCAGAGGCCAGGCGGCGCCGGGAACCAGCCGCAGCTCCCACGGCGCCAGTCCGACGCCCTCCTCGGCCCCGGCGGCGCCGACCAGGCTCGCCCGCCTCCCGGACGCGTCGAGCAGGTACGCCGCGGCGAACAGGACGTCGGCGGCCTCTCCGAGCACCGCCAGCGCCCCCTTCAGGACCTTCCGCCGGTTGTACGAGGCCGGTGCCGCCGCGAGGCGGTTGAGCGTCCGCAGTCTCCGCGCCGACAGCACCTCGGCGGTGCGCTCGTGGGACGACTGGAGGATCCCGGCGATGTCGCCGTGATCGTCCCACACGGGCGAGAACGTGATGTCGAACCACGCATACTGCGGCTTGCCGAGGCGGCTGAGGAGCCAGCGGGTGTCGGGCAGGTGCACCGACTCTCCGCTCATCGCGCGGTCGTACAGGGGTTCCGTCGTCGGGCGGGCCTCCGGCCACATCTCGAAACCGGGGCGGGCGAAGTGTTCCGGGTGCTTCGCCCCGCCCTGTTCCATGCTGCCGTCGTTGTAAAGCATGATGTGCTGTTCGCCCCAGAGCAGGACGAGCGGCATGGGCGAGGCCATGATCAGCCGCACCGTCGTCCGCAGGATGGGCGCCCAAGTGGTCACCGGGCCCAGAGACGTGCGCGCCCAGTCGACCTCGCGGGCGATGCCCTCCATGACCGACGGACCGCCGAAGATCTCCCGGACCGCTTCGATCTCGCTCTTCGGACGCGGGAGCGGCCCGCCGTGCACGACCTCGGCGACGAGGCCGCCGATCTCGTGCAGCGGCAGCACCAGGTCGGCGCCGGCCTCGGCGGCCGCCTGCGGCATCGCCGGGAACTCGGCGGTTTCCTCGTCCTGCGCGAACACGATCCCGTCGGCCGCCTTGAACGCCGCGGTGCCCGCCGAGCCGTCGCGGCCCATGCCGGTCAGCACCACGGCCAGCGCACGCGGGCCGAACGCGTCCGCCAGCGACCGCAGCAGGGCGTCGTGAGGATAGTCCAGGGCCCCGCCCGATGCGATGAGCGCGCACCTGCCGTCCGGGAAGACCTCCAGCCGCATGCGCGGCGGGCAGACCACCACCACGCCCGGCGTCAGGCGTGCGCCGTCGACCGCCCACATCACGGGGCGCCCGGTCCGCCGCTCGAGAATCGGCACCAGGCCGTGGCCGCTGCCCAGGTGCTGCTGCACCACCACCGCCGCCGGCAGGTCCGCCGGGAGGTCGCGCAGCACCGTGGTCAGCGCGTTCAACCCGCCCGCCGACGTCACCATCGCGACCACGTCGACGACCGTTTCCCGGCCGGCCCGCTTCTGATCGTTCATGCTGGACCACCTCGACCGACGGCGGCACACGGCGACGTCGCGCCGGTCAGATCGAGTCCGGCTCCGCCATCTGGTCCCCGGCCGGAGCGGCCCCGGTCACCCGGCCTCCGAACCGGTGCGCGCTGAACCCGCAGCACGGACGTGCACGCCAAGTCTCCACCCGCGGGGCAGCGTGCGCGAGGGCCGGGGACGCCATGCTTGCGGGAACCGGCCGGGGACCGGCGCCGCGTACGGGCCCCGCGGGCCGGCCGGATGCGTGTACGGGCCCCGCGGGCCGGCCGGATGCGTGTACGGGCTCCGCGGGTCGGACGGACATGCAGGCGGCGGTGCGGGTCAGCCGGAGGCGCAGGCGGCGGCGCGTTCCAGCAGGAGGTCGCGTTCGGGGGCGTTGCGGGTGAGGGAGGCGGCGCGTTCGAACTCCTCGCGGGCCTCGTCGAGGCGGCCGAGCCTGGTCAGCAGGTCGCCGCGGACCGAGGGCAGGAGGTGGTAGTCCTTGAGCGACGGTTCGGAGACGAGGGTGTCGACGAGTTCCAGCCCGCGCTCGGGGCCGTACGCCATGGCGAGCGCGACCGCGCGGTTGAGCTCCACGACGGGTGACGGGGCCACCCGCGCGAGCACCTCGTAGAGGGCGCAGATGCGTGCCCAGTCGGTCTCCTCTGCGGTGACGGCCTGCGCGTGGCAGATGGCGATCGCGGCCTGCAGCACGTACGGACCGGGCGGGACGCCGAGCTTCTCGGCGCGCAGCAGCGCCTCGACGCCGCGCCTGATCAGCAGCCGGTCCCACAGGGCGCGGTTCTGGTCGAGGAGCTGGACGGGCTCGCCGGACGGGCCGGTGCGCGCCCGCGAGCGCGAGGCCTGGATCTCCATGAGCGCGACGAGCCCGTGGACCTCGGACTCCTCCGGTGCCAGCTCGGCCAGGATGCGGCCCAGGCGCAGCGCCTCCTGGCACAGGTCCAGGCGCATCCACTCGGTGCCCGCGGTCGCGGCGTACCCCTCGTTGAAGATCAGGTAGATGACCTCCAGGACCGAGGCCAGCCGTCCGGCGCGCTCGGCGCCCTCGGGTACCTCGAACGGCACGCCCGCCTCGGAGAGCGTGCGCTTGGCGCGGACGATCCGCTGCGCGACGGTCGCCTCCGAGACCAGGAACGCCCGCGCGATCTCCTCGGTCGTCAGGCCGCCGAGCATCCGCAGGGTGAGCGCGGCGCGGGCCTGCGGGGACAGGATCGGGTGGCAGGCGGTGAACACCAGCCGGAGGATGTCGTCCTCGATGGGCTCGTCGTCGACGGCATCGAGGACGGCGTCGAACTCCGGCGCCGGGTCCTCGGTCTCCAGCCCGTGCCCGATCTCCTCCAGCTTCTGTTCCAGCCGCTGCTGACGGCGGATCCGGTCGACGGCCCGGCGTTTGGCGATGGCCATGAGCCATGCGCCCGGGTTGTCCGGCACGCCCGACTCCGGCCACTGCTCGAGCGCCGCGACGAGCGCGTCCTGCGCCAGCTCCTCGGCGAGACCGATGTCGTGCACCATCCGTGCGAGACCGGCGATGATCCGGGCCGACTCGATCCGCCAGACCGCGTCGATCGCCCGGTGGGTGTCAGAGGCCGTCACGCGGACGATCAGAGCATCCGCACCGCCTCCCGCGCAAGCCGGACGGGCTCCCGGGCGGGACGACCCGCCTGGTCGGGAGCCCGTCAGCGCTCACCGCGCACGCGGTCCGGTGCGGCCGGTCACTGGCCGGGAGGCACGTCCCCGGGACCGAACACCTGCTGGATCACACCCTCGCCGTCGCCGACGATCTTCCAGAAGCGCTTGGACAGCTCGATCGCCTCCTCCTTGGTACGCGTCTCGATGAGCGCGAACCCGACGACGACCTCCTTGGCCTCGGTGTACGGGCCGTCGGTCACAGTGATCTTCCCGCCCGAGGACGTGATGCGGGTGGCCCGCGGGTCCAGCCCGCCGGTGGCCAGCAGCACCCCCGACTTGCTCATCTCCTCGATGAACTCGGCCATCTGGGCCATCATCGCCTCGTCCGGGGGGTTGTCCGCGGAGCGGTCGTCCGTGGTCATCATGAGGAACCGCATCGGGGTCTCCTTCCGTCGCCGGCCGGGTCCGTCCCGGCCTCCGCTGACGCGTCGAACGGAGGGACGTCCGATCGACACGGGTCACGGAATTTTTTCTCAGAACTTCCGGAGGACTCGCAATCACCGGGCCCGGTGGAGTGCGAAGTCGTCGAAGGACACCGTGAGCGGGCCTCCTCCGCTCGGCTTCACCTGCGCGATCAGCCCGGACTGGGCGGTGGAGGACACCGGCGCCTGGGGGTCGGTGACGTCGATCACCTGGGTGCCGTCGACCCAGAAGGTGAGGCGGGTGCCGGTGCCGCTCGAACGGCAGGCGGCCTGCAGCCGTACCGGCCGGTCGGCGGACGGGGCGGCGGCCTGTCCGGACCCGAGATCCCGGTGGATGCCCTGGACGGCCTTGGTCACCCGGGCGGCGCCGTCGAGGCCGAGCAGGAACCTGTATCCCTGGGGGATGTCCTCATCCCACCGGCACATCAGGCCGAACTCCCCGGGCCCGACGGAGTCCGCGCTCATCCGGGCGGTCACGCCGATCAGCACATCGGGCGCGGCGGACGAGATCGCGCCCGGGTCCTTGAGCGGGACCGGCGACAGGGCCGCATTGGACGGATAGGACTGGTCGGCTCGCAGCGAGAAGACGCCGCGTTCGATCTCATGGCCTCTGTAGGTGCGTTCGCCCTCCGGAGCGTCGGGGTTGAAGGTGTAGCCGTCCCAGCCCCTGCGCTCGCTGAAGTCGTCGGAGAACAGCAGCTCGCCCCCCGCCTCGGCGACCGGATCGGCGGAGCCGGGCCGCAGCAGCATGACCGCGGCCGTGACGGCCAGCGCCACCAGGACACTGAGCGCCCCCCAGAGCCACCGTCGCCGGGACGCCCCGCCCGGCCGCCCTCCGCGGCCGGTCTCGAACCGGCGGGTGGCCTCCGGCGCGGTGAGGGTGGCGGGCGGTACGGCGGCGGCCCCGGCCGGTGGCCCGCCCGCCGGGAGAGTCGGAGCCGGTACGGCCGACGCTCCTTCCACCGGGAGGGTGGGAGCCGGTACGGCGGTCGTCCCGGCCGATGTTCCTTCCGCCGGGGAAGCCGGGAACGGTGCGTTCCCCACCGCGAGAGCCGGGGACGGTGCGGCGGACAGCCCGGCCGGTACCGCCGGCGCCGTCGGCCTCTCCCGCCCCGTTCCGAGAGTGGTCCCGTCGCCCGTGCCGTCGTCCCCGATCAGGCGCAGCAGCACCTCCCGGGCGGACGGGCGCCGGTCGGGATCCTTGGCCAGGCAGGCCTCCACCACCTCGGCCAGGTCGGCGGGCAGCGCCGGGAGATCGGGCTCGGAGTGCAGGATCCGGTACATGATCGCCGGAACGCTGTCCTGCCCGAAGGGCGGTCGCCCGCCCGCCGCGTAGGCCATCGTGGCGGCCCAGCCGAACATGTCGGAGGCGAACCCGACGCGGGAGCCGGACACCTGCTCGGGTGACATGTACGCGACGGTGCCGATGACGTTGCCGGTCGTGGTGGTGGCGGTGTCCAGCAGCCGGGCGATCCCGAAGTCGATCACCCGGGCCCCGTCCGGGCCGAGCAGGACGTTGGGCGGCTTGAAGTCCCGGTGCACGATCCCCGCCTGGTGGATCGCGGCCAGCGCGGTGACGGTGCCGATCGCCAGGCGCCGCAGCGCGCCCCCCGTCCGCGGTCCTGCGGTGGCGACGGCGGCCCGCAGGGAGGGGCCCTCGACGTACTCGCTGACGATGTAGGGATGCTCGCTGTCGAGGTCGGCGTCCAGGACCTCCGCCACGCAGAACGAGGACACCTGGCGGATCAGCGAGGCCTCGCTGGCGAAGTAGCGCCGCCGTACCGGGTCGGAGCTCGACGCGGCGTTCAGGGTCTTGACCGCCACCCGCAGCCCGGACGCGTCCTCGGCGAGATAGACCGTCCCCTGCCCGCCCTCGCCCAGACGGCCAAGCAACCGGTAGCCGCCCACCCGGTCCGGATCCCGTGGCTGCAGAGGGTCCATCGTGCTCCCGTCGGTCCCGCGGAGCGGTCGTGCGAACGCTCCATCACGAAGCGTTGCAGGAAACGCTCCCTGCGGGAAGCGGGAGGGAGGGGAAAGCACGACGGCCCCGCGGGCCGTACGGCTCAGACGGACCGGGCGACGGGCCGCTCAGACGGGCCGCCC
>NZ_BOOK01000040.1 GCF_016863195.1 Paraplanobispora takensis
GGCGTCGCCGTCGTCTCCGCGCAGAGCCGCCGCGAAGCGCCGGCCCGGCGCCGGGTCGACCCCGAAGCGCTCGGCGTACCCTTCGTGAATCTCCTCCCATCCCTGGTGTGCCTCCTCCTCGGAGAGGTCCTTGCCGGCGAGGTGGGGCTCGAGCCGCGAGAGGTAGGACTCCCAGCCGGCGGCGGTCTGCGCCGAGAGGCCGCGGTCGTCGATGACGTGGATGAAGACCAGCCGGCAGCCGTCTCCCTCGGGGGTCAGGTCGAAGCTGTAGGGCTGGCCGGCGTAGGTCCACGCCAGACGGTGGGGCGGGTCGACCTCGGTCACCTCGACGATCGCACCGGCGGCTTCGAAGGTCTCCCCCACCGCCGGTGTCCAGTCGACGGCCGCGGGGAACCAGCACCCGAGCTCCGCCGGCACGCTGACGGCCCGCCACACCCGCTCGACCGGGTATGAGAGCGTGCGCTCGAAGCGCAGCGCCGGGCGGCCGTCGATCGTCTCAAGAGTTCCGTCGATCATGGGTTCTCCTCCAGGTGTCGTTCCAGGGCGTCGAGGCGCTTCGACCAGAACGCGCGATAGGGCTCCAGCCACCGATCGACCTCGACGAGGGGTTCCGGGCGCAGCGCGTACACGCGCTGCCTGCCCTCCGTGCGCACCGCGACGAGTCCGGCCTCGCGCAGCACCTTGAGATGTTTGGAAACGCCGGGCTGGCTGAGACCGAGGTGTTCCACCAGTTCCCCGGCGGGCCGCTCGCCGTCGAGCAGCAGGTCGAGAATCTGCCTGCGGTGCGGTTCGGCCAGGGCTGCATAGGCGCTCACGTGCTCATATTTCCATATGGAAATATGATTTCGCAACCCCGGGCCGCGCCGGGACCGGAGGGTCCGATCTATTCACATCCGCCCGGGCGGGATGCATGCTCGTCGTGGAGAAAGGACGGAGACCATGCGAGCCGTACGACTGACCGCCTGGCAGCACGAACCGGAGATCCTCGACATCCCGGTGCCCGAGCCCGGGCCCGGCCAGGTACTGATCAAGGTGGCGGGGGCCGGGGTCTGCCACTCCGACCTGCACGTCATGGACTGGCCGGAGGGCGCCCTGCCGTACGAGATCCCCTTCACTCTCGGCCACGAGACCGCCGGATGGATCGAGCAGACCGGAGCGGGCGTGGAGGGCTGGAGCACCGGTGAGGCGGTGGCCGTGTACGGGCCCTGGGGTTGCGGGCGGTGCCACCGCTGCGCCCAGGGCATGGAGAACTACTGCGAGCGGGCGCAGGAGATCGGGGCCGCGGGAGGCGGGCTCGGCCGGGACGGCGGGATGGCCGAGTACATGCTCCTCCCCTCACCCCGACTCCTCGTCCCGCTGGGCGATCTCGATCCGCGCACCGCCGCTCCGCTCACCGATGCCGGCCTGACCTCCTATCACGCGATCAAGCGTTCCCTGCACCGGCTGACTCCGGGCAGCACGGCGCTGGTCATCGGGATCGGCGGCCTCGGGCACGTCGCGGTGGAACTGCTCAAGGCGCTCAGCCCGGCCACCGTGATCGCGGTCGACACCGCCCCCGGCAAGCTCGACCTCGCCAAGCGGCTCGGCGCCGACCACACGCTGCCGGGCGACCAGGACACCGAGTCCCGGGTCCGCGACCTGACCTCCGGCCGCGGTGCGAACCTCGTGCTGGACTTCGTGGGCGGTCAGCAGACCCTCGCCCTGGCCGCCGCCTGCGCCTCCGTTCTCGGCGAGGTGGCCATCGTGGGCCTGGCCGGCGGCGACCTTCCGGTGGGCGTGGGCCGGCTGCCCTTCGAATGCCCGGTCAGCGTGCCGTACTGGGGCTCACGCCCCGAGCTGATGGAGGTCGTCGCCCTGGCCCGGCAGCGGCGCATCACCCCGCACGTCGAGACCTTCCCCCTGGAGCAGGCCCTGGAGGCCTACCGGAGGATGCGCGAGGGAGAGCTCGCCGGCAGAGCCGTGCTCCTGCCGCACCCCGCCTGAACCGGCCGGCTTCAGGGGGTCGCCGACCATACGAAGGAATCACGGATCACCCGCAGTTCCCGCTGCAGCTGATCCACGATCTCGCCGGTGCCGCGGACCCACTCGGCGATGTCACCGGATCCGGTGCCCTTACCGTCCTGAACGGATGACGGCGAGAGCCGGGCCACCGTGCGCTGCAGCGCCTCGACGATCCGGACGAGCCGCCGGTGGTCCTTCTGATGCTGGGCGAAGCCCGCGAGTCTGGCCGCGATCGCCGACATCTCGCTCGCCGGCGCGCTCGCGCCGGCATCCCCGGGCGCGTGCACCTCGGCCGCGACGCGGCGAAGCTCTTTGCGGAGCTTGCCGACGTCGCGGTAGGCCTCGGTCAGCGCGGAGTTGTAGTTGCGCGTCGCGTGCAGGCTGTAGATGTACTCGTCGAGATTGGGCTGCCGGGTGAGCGGCTCGGCGGCCGGGGACCTCAGATAGAGGATCAGGTCGCTGGGCAGCAGGCCGAGCTGAGGCCAGAGGTTCTCGAAGGCGCTGTCCTCCCCGGTCCGATAGTGACGCAGGGCGTCGAGGAAGACGTCGGATTCGGCGAGGACGACGTCGTAGGCCTCCTCCCACTCTCGCCGGAACTCCAGAGTCTGCAACGCCAGCACGGTGTCCTGGTCCAGCTTGGGGCGGATCATGGTCTGCAGCGTGTAGGCGTTGATGAAGCGCTTCACCTCGCGCGGGTTGATGCGGCCCTCCACCGCGATGTATCCCAGATAGCGTCTGACGCGGTTCTTCAGGTCGTCGAGCTGGGCGGCGCCCAGACCGGCGGTCGCGTAGATCGACTTCATCAGATCGTCGAGCTGGCCGGCCGTCATGGGCGGCAGGGCGTAGGGCACCTGGAATATCTTCTTGACGTACTCGATCTCGGTGCGGTCGACCGCGCCCGTCCCGTTCAGGCCCTGCCGCTCGCGGGCGGGGAACTTCTCCCGGACGGCTCGCTCGACGACGTCCTGGTCCACCCCCACGACGAAGACGAACCCCGGCAGGTCGAAGAAGAGTTTCATCGACTCGATGAGATCGAGCGCGTTGGCGGGGAGACAACGGTCGAGATCGTCGACGAAGACGACGATCCGGGCGAACTCCGCGGCCTGCACCTCGTCGAAGGCGGCCGCCAGCTGGCTGAAGGCGGCGAAGTACATCGACTGCGGGCCGTCGGCGGGGTCGGAGTCGCCGGCTCCCATCGCCTGCAGCGCCTTGCCGACGTCGAAGGTCACCTTGGCCACCGGGCCCACCCCGACCTGGGCGCTGAGGCCCGTGGCGAACGCCCGTACCACCGTGCCGATCTTCCGGGCGATGCCGCGTGCGCGTTCGGCCGCCTCCGGCCGGCGCTGCGCCGCCCCGGCCCAGGTGATCAGTGCGCCTCTGACCGTGTCCAGCAAGGGCACGATCAGATGGGGTTCCTTCTCGTAACGCCAGGCGTTGAACTGGACGATCACCAGCTGGTCGGACGCCAGCTCGTCGGCGATGGCGTTCATCAGCGTGGTCTTGCCGCTGCCCCAGCTGCCGAAGATGCCGACGGCGAAACGGGGCTCGCTCGTCCGGATGATCGTGGCCAGGGCCGCGGCGATGGCGGGAAAGCCGAGTTCGGGCTGCTCGGCGGGCGTGTCGAGCAGGATGCAGGGCGCGGTTCGCTCTTCTGCCCGCTCTGCTGCGGTCGTCATGGCATGGCCCCCCTGTCCTCGCGGTGCCCTCCCCGCCGTAGGGTTCGCCGCCTGTGGAAGCGGATCGCGACGACGCAGCGTACGGCACCCTCAGAGTCGATCTCATGAGGGTAGCCAGCCGGGACGCCGTCCGCCTCAGAGGATGACCCGGGGACCTCCCTAGGTCAATGCCGCACGGACATGACCCGGGCCGCGTACGCCGGCGGCGATCAGCGCCTCGCCCGCGCGGGCGCTCGCCAACGTGACGGCGATCGGCGGGAAGCCGTCGGTCGACGCCGGCGACGTCAGGAACCGGCGCCCCGATCGGCTCCGCTTCCCACGGGCCGCTCCCCCGTCCCGGACGCGGCGGCCCGGGAACCGGCCCGCTCGGTGAGCATGGCGGCCAGGCGCGCGCGCTGCTGGGGCGTGAGCCGCCCGAGCCGCTGACGCAGCCCCGGACGGGTCAGGATCCCGTCGGTGCCGATGAGGCCTTCCACCCGGTCGGCCGCGGTGCGCACGGCGGCGTCGGAGGCCGTCTCGGCGGCCAGCGGCGCGACCCGCTCGCGATAGCCGGTGTCCTGCAGCACCTCGGTCAGCAGGTCGACGGCCGGCTTCTCCTCCCAGCGCGAGACGGGCAGCCAGCGGCAGAGGCCGGCGCGCTCCATGCGTTCGGCGTTGTCCGGGCGGTCGACCCCGTGGGCCAGCATCACCTGCGGGGTCGCCGACGCCAGCGCCCGCCCGAGCGTGCCCATGCCGCCGTGGTGCACGACCGCGCTCACGTACGGCATGAGCGCGGCGAACGGCGCCGAGGGCAGCCACCGCACCCCTTCGGGCAGCGGGTCGGGGACCAGCGACCGGTGCCGGGTGACCAGCAGGGCGGGCCGGCCGGCCCGGTGGCAGGCGCGGGCCGCCACCTCGTAGAAAGGCCGGTGGAGCACCAGGCCGGTACCGCCCGTGATCAGCACGGGCGGCTCGGGCCAGTCCGGCGGCGCGGTGTCCTGCGCAGCACCCTCCGTGGTGCCCGCGGTGTCACCGAGGATGAACCCGCACTTGAGGACGGCGTCCGGCGTCGGGTCCCCGGCCGCGTCGAACCAGCCGGGCCATCCGCCGAGCTGTACCCGGGCGCTGTTCAGGTAGGCCACCCAGTCGCGGACGGGCTCCAGGCCGAATCCGCCGAAGAGGTCGTCGAACCCCGCTTCCAGGACGTGCCGGTAGACCTGGTGGGTGACCGGCAGGGTGACGTACTGACAGGGCGCCATCGCCTGCGTGGCGACCGGCACGCCGTACAGCTCGGCGGCGATCAGCGCGGCGATGCCCGAGGTGTGCCGGGCGAGCACCACGGTCTCCCCCGGACGGTATCGCTGCCTGATCATCTCCACCTCGTCGCGGAGCTGCTCGAACAGCTTGTTGCGCCGGTAGAGCTCCAGCACCCCCTCGGGGTCGCGGAGCGGGTCGAGCATGAACCGCCCGGTGTCGTCCAGGTGACGGTCGTAGGCCTCGTCGGTGTCGATCGGCACGTGCCGCAGGCCCGCGGCGGCGACCCGGTCGGCGAACCACGCGTGGGTCATCACGCTGACGTCGTGACCCCGGCCCGCCAGCTCCCGGCCGACCCGGATGAGCGGCAGCACGTCACCGTTGGTGCCGTGGGTGCTCACCAGAACGGTCGCCACGGCGGATCAGCTCTCCCCGCGCACGAGCAGGGCCTCGATCTCGTCGTCGGAAAGCCCTTCCAGCTCCTCCAGCAGTTCCTCCAGCTCCGCGTTCCCGGCCTGGGCCACCTGCTGCTCCTCGATGACCCGCGCGATCTCGGCCACGGTGAAGGCGGTGGTGTAGAGGGTGTCGAAGGGCAGCTCGACGCCGTACTCGGCCCTGACCCGGGCCATGAACTGGACGAGTCGCAGCGAGTGGCCGCCGAGATCGAAGAAGCCGTCGTCGACGGACGTGGGCGGGATGTCGAGGATCTCCGCCCACCAGCGCATGACGGCCGCCTCGACGGGGGTCGCGGTGAGAACCGCGGGGAGGACCGGGGCGGGAGCCGCCGCCCGCAGTGCCCGCACGATGGCGTCCACGTCGGTTAGCCGGGTGGCGATCGTCTCCACCCGCTCCCAGTCCGCCCGGGGAGCGGCTTCGGAGGCGGGCGCGGCGGCCGCAGGCGCGGTGGCCGCGGTCTCGGCGGGAACGTGGACGACGGCCGCCGCCGCGTCCGCGTCGAGGACGTGCCAGAGGAGGTCGCCGCCGGCCGGGGCCGCGGCTCCGGGCAGCCCGGCGAGGAAGTCCCGGGCCGGCCGGTTCCTGGAGGTGACGCGGTGGGCCAGGGCGACCCGTGCCAGCCCGCGCTCGCCCGCCAGCGCGCCCAGGTGCGCCAGCATCCGGTGCTCCACCCCGCGCCCGAGCGCCCGGCAGCTGAGGAGGAAGGCGTCGGCCCGGAGGGTGTCGCCGTCGGTGTGCGCGGCCGTCAGCCCGACCAGCCCGTAGTCGCCGAACCGGTCGCGTACCTCGACGACGTGCAGTTCCCCGTCGGGGTGGCGTTCCGCCGACAGGTTGAACTGGTTGGTGCGCCGGGCCAGCTGGGAGACGCGCTCGGCGTGCTCGGGGCCCGCCGGAGTGATGGTGACGGCCAGGTCGAGCGTGGCGAAGAAGTCGGTCAGGGACATCTCGCCCATGGCCCGCTCACGCCGGCGCTGCTCCCGGTAGTACCGGCCGCGCGCGCGGTCAGCGTCCGTCACGGCGGTGTGGTCCAGCGGCCAGCAGTGGCGCAGGAAACGTGCCGCCGCGGCCGGGTCGGCGGGCAGCCTCAGCGTCAGCGCCTCCGGGCAGCCCGCGCGGACCTCCGCGCACTCCACCGGGCTGTCGTCCAGGAAGACGAACGAGTCCAGGCCGAGGTCCAGTTCGGCGGCGAGCGAGCGCAGGGCCTGCGACTTGGCGTCCCATCCGATCCGCATCGCGGTGATCTGCTCCAGGCCGATCGGGAGTCCGGGGTGCCTGGCGAAGACCTCGCGCACGTCCTTCTCGTCGTTCTTGCTGGCCAGGCAGAGCAGCCGGCCGGCGTCGACCTGGCGGGAGAGCTCGTGCCACACCCGCAACCGGTCGGGACCGATCACCACACCGTCCGGGCCGTCCTCGCCGACGACCCCGTCCCAGAGGGTGCCGTCGCAGTCGGCCACGATCACCTTGGGCCGCGGAGCGGTCATCGCGTGCAGGCGCCGGGCGAGCGCGGTCGCCAGTGCGGCGAAGTACGGCTCGGTGTAGGGGACGTTGCCGATCCGGTCGGCGAACGCGTCGTGGACCTCCTGCACCTCGTACGGCTCCGCCGAGGTGAGGACGTGCACCCCGGGGTCGCCCGCGCACGCCTCCTGGAGCACGGCGGCCAGCCGGGCGTGCGCGTCGCTCCCGGCCTCCGGCGACGGTGGGCAGACCATCAGCAGGTGCGGGGCGCCCGAGGCCTTCGCCGAGGTCCGCACCGCCGCGGCGAGGTCGGCCGCGACCGCGTCCACCCGGCCGGACCCGCCGTCGTCCGCCCCGTCGTCCATCCCGTCGGACCCGCCGGCGGCGGTCAGGTCCTGCGCGCGGACCAGTACGGCGACGGCACCCGCCCGGCCGAGCACGCTGCCCGGATCCAGCAGCGAGGGGAAGACCTGGCCGTAGGGGGCGAAGTCGACGTCGCCGCCGATGCCGAGCTCGGCCAGCCAGAAGCGCAGGACGTCGGCGAGGGGCTCGGCCGTGAAGGTGGCGGCGACCCCCAGGCGGAAAGCGCGGGAAGCACGGAAAGCGTTGTCGTTCACGACGGTATCCCTTGGATCATTCGAGCACGGCGGATCAGTCGGACATGGCGACGAGGACACGCCGGGAGCCGGTGTACGGCCGACGCCCGTGGCCGACCAGCACGTTGTCGATGAGCAGCAGGTCGCCCTCCCGCCAGTCGACGTCCACCGCGTTCTCCAGACCGCGGTCGCGGGCCTGGATGACGTACGCGTCGGGGATCGGGCTGCCGTCGGGGAAGGCCACCGACTGCGGCAGCTCCTCCGGGGGCATGAGCTCGGCGAGCTCGGCCGCGGTCTCGTCGCCCAGCGAGGCGGGGTGCCACTGGTCGGCCTGGTTGAACCACACCTCGGCACCGGTGACCGGGTGCCGGGTGGTGGCCGGCCTGGTCTGGGAGATCCGGATCCCGCCGCCGGGGCGCCACTGCCAGTCCGCGCCGGAGCGGTCGAGGAAGTCCGCCACCCGGTCGCGGTCGTCGGTCTCGAACGTCTCCTGCCAGCTCTTGCCGAGCCCCCGGCCACCGTGCAGGTTCTGGGTGTAGCGCACTCCCTTGGAGAACGCCTCCCGGACCTCGGGGTCGAGCGACCGGAGCCAGCGCACGCCGTCGACGACCGGCGTGGCCCCTCCCGACTCGGCCGCCTTCTGGCAGAAGAACAGCAGGCGCGAGGGCCACGAAGTGGAGTAGGACAGCTCGTTGTGCATCGAGATGGTGTACTCGGCCGGGTACTCCGTCGAGGTGTAGACGTTGCCGGCGAGCTTGGTGCGCGGCGAGTTGCCGTGGACGTAGGCCAGGCGGTTGGGCAGCAGCAGGTCCATCACGCGGCCGAGGCTGTCCTCGGTGACGTGGAACCCTCTGATGACGAGCGCTTTGTTCCGGGTGAGCAGCGCGCCCACGTCGGGAATCGCTTTCAGCCGCTCCACCAGGGCGTCGGCGGTCGCGTCCGCGCTCTCGGGGGTTATCTCAAAGGGCTTCCACACGTCTTCCATCAGTTTCCTCACTTCTCCGTGGCGATCAGAAGCCGCACGGAAAAGGCAATGTAGCGGTTACCGCAGAGAATGGAAACACGGGAACGGCCCATGCGCAATGGCACCCCTCTCTTCAATCTGTTTCAAGTCTCACCAATCTGGTTCGAGTCAATTTAATTGACTTTTCCGGTAGACGTGTGCGATCCCCGGCGCTGCGGCTACTCTCCCGAGAGATCGGCCTAGAGCAGCCCCTTTGTACGGGAGCCGGCACCGATGCGGGAGACCCTTGAACTAGCGAGGCCAGAAGTGTACTGTGGTAAAGGAATTTGTCGTGGGAGCGCTCCCACGGTAGCGCCACCGGAGACTGGGGCATCATTCCCAGCGCTTTATTCCGGGCTCGGAGAAAGAATTTTCACGCGCTCGCTCGACTATGCCGGAAATCAAGTCGAGGGAGAGAAAACGCTATGACAATCACGCCCGCGACCAATCACGACAATCGGGTAGCGTCGCTTTCCCCTCGTCGGCAGGAGGCGCTGCGCAGGCTTCTCGCCGCCCGGCAGCGGCCCGCCCCCGAGCCAATCACCAGGACTCCCCGCGACACCGGGCCGGTGGCGTGCTCCGCCGAGCAGCGGCAGATGTGGCTCGGCGCCAAGTTCGGCGAGGGCGCGCCCGCGCCCAACGCCACCATCGGGCTGCGGCTCGCCGGCGACCTCGACGTGGGCGCGCTGACCGCCGCCCTGGACGCCCTGGCCGAGCGCCACGAGATCCTGCGCACCGTCTACGCGGGCGACGACGAGCCCCGCCAGATCATCCTGGCCCCCGGACCGGCCCCGCTCACCGTGGCCGACCTGACGGACCTGCCCGCCGCCGAGCGGGAGCAGCACGCCCAGGAGCTCACCGCGGCCGCCGCGGTGGAGCGCTTCGACCTCACCGGCGGCCCGGTCTGGCGCGCGACGCTCGTCCGCCTCGCCGAGGACCTGCACGTCCTGCTGGTCGCCTTCCACCACATCGCGTGCGACGGCTGGTCGGTCGGCATCCTCCTCGACGAGCTGACCGCCGCCTACGCCGCCGCCCGGCAGGAGCGGCCCGTCGAGTTCGCCCCGCTGCCGATCCAGTACGCCGACTACGCCGCCTGGTCCGGCCGCGAGCTCGCCCCGGACGTGCGGGCCTCGCGGCTGGCCTACTGGCGCGACCGGCTCGACGGCGCGGCCGGGGCCGAGCTGCCCATGGCCAAGGAGCCCGGCCCCCTGCCCAAGGAGCCCGCGTCCGCCCGTCCGGGCAGGCGCAGCGGTTCGCACCTGTTCACCCTGCCCGGTGAGGTGGTCGACGCGCTCAAGGAGGCCGGCGGGCCGGGCACCACGCCGTTCGTGGCCCTGCTCACGGTCTTCTCGATGCTGCTGTCCCGCTACACCGGCCAGTCCGACCTGACCGTCGCCTCCGTCAACGGAGGGCGCCGCCGCGTCGAGCTGGAGCCCGTCGTGGGGTGTTTCGTCACTCCTGTCCCGCTCCGCATGGACCTGTCCGGCGACCCGGCCTTCCGCGAGGCGGCCCAGCGGGTACGGCGCGGCCTCGGCGAGGCCGTCACCCATCAGCTGCCCTTCGCCGAGCTCATGGAGGCGCTCAGCGACCGCGACGCGCGCCGCTTCTCGCTGTCGTCCGTGGGCTTCTCGCTGCGCGCCTTCCGCGACCAGCGCGGCCGGTGGCCGGGGCTGGAGGCGTCGGTCTGGGAGCACGAGGTCGACGACTTCACCTACGACCTGGCGCTGATGGTCCACCTCGGCGAGGCAGAGGGCCCCAAGCTCTACCTGACCTACCAGAGGGACCGCTTCGACGAGGACACCGTGGCCCTGCTGGCCGGGCACTACCGGACCCTCGCCGAGCAGATCGCGGCCGCGCCGGACACGCCGCCGGCCGACCTGGAGCTGCTCACCCCCCGGGAGCGGGAACTGGCCCTGGGCGCCTGGAACGACTCCACCCGTCCCTACCCGTCCCAGCCCCTGCCGGAGCTGCTGGAGCGGCACGCCGGCAGCGAGGCGGTCGCGGTCGTCTTCGAAGGGCGCTCGACGACCTACGCCGAGCTGCACGCCCGCGCCAACCAGGTCGCCTGCCTGCTGCGGGACCGGGGCATCGGCCCCGAGGACACCGTGGGCGTGCTGCTCGACCGCGGCCCCGAGCTCATCGCGTGCCTGCTGGGCGTGTGGAAGGCCGGAGCGGCGTATCTGCCGATGGATCCGAAGTTCCCGGCCAGGCGGATCGCCGACATGCTGTCGATCGCCACGGCGCCGATGGTGCTGACCTCCGCCGAGCACGCCCACCTGTTCGGGGCCGCCCCCGGCGGCCCCGAGATCGTCGACGTCCGCGGCGGTGAGATCGACGCGCGTCCCGGCACCCCGGTGGCGGTGCCGTACGACCTGGACCGGCTGGCCTACGTGATCTTCACCTCGGGCTCGACCGGCCGTCCCAAGGGCGTGCAGGTCACCCACCGGGGGCTGGTCAACCACGTGTGGTGGGCGGTGGAGGAGCTGGCCGGCGCGGGAGACGGGGGCGCCCCCCTGTTCGGCTCGGTCGCCTTCGACCTGGTGGTGCCCAACCTGTGGGCCCCGCTCGTGGTCGGCCGGCCGGTCACCGTACTGCCGCAGGACTTCGACATGGGCAGTCTCGGTACGCTGCTGGTGGAGGGCGGGCCGTACAGCTTCATCAAGCTCACTCCCGGTCACCTGGAGATCCTCGGCCACCAGATCGACGCCCGGCAGGCCGAGACGCTCGCCGGGAAGATCGTGGTCGCCGGTGAGGCGCTGCCCGGGCCGATGGCCAACCGGTGGCTGGAGATCCTCGGCCCCGGCCGGCTGATCAACGAGTACGGCCCGACCGAGGCCTCCGTCGGCACCTGCGTCTACCCCGTCCGGGACCGCCAGCTCGTGGAGGTCGTGCCGATCGGCCGGCCGCTGCCCAACATGCGGATGTACGTCCTGGACGCCAACCGCAGGCTGCAGCCGGCAGGCGTGCCCGGAGAGCTGTACGTCGGCGGTGCCGGCGTCACCCGCGGCTACATCAACCGGCCGGACCTGACCGGCGAGCGCTTCCTGGACGACCCGTTCTGCGAGGGCGGCCGGATGTACCGCACCGGTGACCGGGTCGTCTGGCTGCGCGACGGGAACGTGGCCTTCCTGGGCCGTTTCGACGACCAGGTCAAGATCCGCGGCTACCGGATCGAGCTGGACGAGGTCAGAGCGGCCGTCGCCGACCACCCCGGGGTGCGGGACGCGGTCGTGACCGTGCACGCCTTCACCGCCGAGGACAGGCGGCTGGTCGCCTACTACGTCCCGGCGGGCCCGGCCGAGGATCTGGCCGGGCACTGCGAGGCGCGGTTGCCCGAGTACATGGTCCCCTCGGTCTTCGTCCCGCTGGAGAGCATCCCGCTCAACCAGAACGGCAAGGTGGACCGCAAGGCGCTGCCCGAGCCGGTGGTGGCCGTCGGCGACGACCTGGCCGAGCCGGTCACCGCGACCGAGATCCTGGTGGCGGGGGTCTGGAAGGAGGTCCTCGGCATCGAGAACCTCTCGATCGACCACGACTTCAACGCGCTCGGCGGCCACTCCCTGCTGCTGATCCGCATGGTCGCCAGGCTGCGCAAGGCCATGCCCGCCGACGGCTACCAGGTGACCGTCCTGGACGCGATCGAGCACCGTACCGTCCGCGAGCTGGCGGCCTTCCTCGACGACGCGGGCGGCGCGCAGGAGGCCGGGATCGACGGCGGCCCGCGGGCCCTGCTCCTGGAGCTCACCAAACCCGTCAAGACGCCCCTGCTCTCCCTGGTCTGCATCCCGTACGGCGGGGCCAGCGCGATGGTCTACCAGCCGCTGGCGGACGCGCTGCCGGCCGGCCACTCGCTCTTCGCCGCCTCCCTGCCGGGCCACGAGCTCGGCGTCGAGGAGGACGTGCTGGCCTTCCACGAGGCGGCCCAGCGCCTGGCCGACGAGGTCGTCGCCCGGGTCAAGGGGCCGGTGGCGCTGTACGGCCACTGCGTGGGCAGCGCGCTGACGGCCGAGACCGCCCGGCGGCTGGAGGCGGCCGGACGCCGCGTCGAGGCCATCTACATGGGCGGCAGCTTCCCCTTCGCCACCCCCCGCAAGGGCGTCAACGGCCTGATCGGCCGGATGCTGCGCAGCGAGCGGCTGGACAACAACACCTCGCACGCCAACTGGCTGCGCGCGATGGGCGCCGACCTGCAGGACCTCGAACCCGAGCAGGTCGACCACATCATCACCACCATGCGCGTGGACGCCCGCGCCGGTGAGGAGTACTTCAGCGACCTGGTCGAGAAGGACGCCCCGTCGCTGCGCGCGCCCGTGGTGTCCGTCGTCGGGGACCGCGACGCGCTGACCGAGTACTACCAGGAGCGCTACCGCGACTGGCACGCGGTCTCCGCCACCACCGGGCTGGTGGTCATGGCCGAGGCGGGCCACTACTTCCTGCGCTACCGCGCCCGGGAACTGGCTCAGATCCTCACCACCACGCACACCGCCTTCGACCGGCCCGAGGAGTGGCGGCCGGCCGGCAGCGCCGACGTCATCGACACCGCGGACACGGCCGGCGCCGCTGACAGCGCTGACAGCTCCGGCACCGTGGGCACGGCCGGCACCGGGGTCACCTGGTGGCGTGAGTCCCTGTCCACCGACCGGCTCACCCCGGCCGACGGGCCGCAGCCGAGCCTGGGCCGGTTCTTCACCGTGGCGACCGGCCAGATCGTCTCGATGATCGGCGCGGTGATGACGGAGTTCGCCGTCCCCATCTGGGTCTACCAGGAGACCGGCTCCCTGATGCAGTTCGGCCTGTTCGCCATCATCGCGCTGGTGCCCGGCCTGCTCTTCGCCCCGCTGATCGGCGCCCTCGTCGACCGGCACGACCGGCGCCGGGCCCTGCTCGCCGGCGACGGCGTCTCCCTCGCCGTACAGGCCGCGATGCTGGCGCTGGTGGTCACCGGCAACCTGACCGTCCCCGTGCTCTGCGGCCTGCTGGTCGTCCTGTCGGTCTCGGTCACCCTGCAACGGGTGGCCTGGCAGTCGGCGGGACCGCAGCTGGCGCCCAAGCACTATCTGCACCACGTCGGGGGCGTCGTCCAGCTGGGCAACTCCGTCGCCCAGCTGATGGTCCCGCTCTTCTCGGTCGCCCTGCTCTCCCTCATCGGCCTGACCGGGATCCTGACCGCCAACACGATCTGCTATGTGATCGCCCTCGGCGTGACCCTGCTGGTCCGCTTCCCCGCCACGATGGCCTGGCGGCGCCGGGAGACGGTGGGCGCCGAGATCCGCAACGGATTCCGTTATCTGCTGCGCCGCCGCGGCCTGCGGGCGATGGCGCTGACCATGTTCGTGGTGAACTTCTTCCTGCTCACCGCCTTCGCCATGTTCGCGCCGCTGGCCCTGTCGGTGGGCGAGCTGGCCGACACCGGGCGGGTGGCGCTGCTGGCCGGCATCGGCGCGGTCACCGGCGGCCTGGTGATCGCGGTGTGGGGCGGGCCGCGCCGGCGGCGGATGTTCGGGATGCTCTCGGCCGCGGGCGTGCTCGGCCTGTTCTGCGCCCTGGCCGGACTGCGTCCCTCGCTCGCGCTGATCATGGCCGGGGTCTTCGGCATGTCGTTCATGATGTCGATCAGCGACGGCATCTGGCTGACGATCATCCACTCGAAGGTCCCCCAGCGCTATCACGCCCGGGTGATCTCGATCAACCGGATGCTCGCCATGTCCACCCAGCCGCTCGGCATCGTGGTGAACTCCTGGCTGGTGGGATCGGTCTTCGCGCCCCTGATGCGGGAGGGCGGATCGCTCGCCGGGACGCTCGGCCCGATCATCGGGGTCGGCGAGGAGCGCGGCATCGGCCTGCTCTACCTGGTGTGCGGCCTGGCGATCGCGCTCACGATCACGATCGCGCTGCGCCACCCGGCCCTGGCGAGGTTCGACCAGGAGACCCCGGACGCCGAGGCCGACGACCTCATCGGCCTGGAGACCCTCCGCCTGCGCCGGCAGCAACCGGTCGCGGACGCCGGGCGGCGGCAGTCGCCGGAAAGGGTGTGACGATCCGCCCTGCCCGCTTCTGCCGTACTCCGCCGGCCTCCCTGTGGCACTTTGGATCCGTGGCGGTTCCGCGAGGGGAGGCGACGGTGAGCATCACGACCGGCGCGTCCGCCTGCCCACCGGCCGCGGCCGCGGCGTCGCAGAGCGGGCAGGAACGGCGGCCGCACCGGGCAGGATCGCAGAGCGGGCAGGCGCGGCGGCCGCACTGGCAGGGATCGGCCACGGCCGTCCCGGGCCTGCTGGCCTTCACCGGCGCGATCGGCTCCGCCGAGCCGCACGCGCACGCGGCGGTGCAGGTCCTTCTGGTGCTCGACGGCGAGGTGACGCTGACCGACCGGCACGACTGCCGGCGCCCGGCGCAGGCCGCGATCATCCCCGCCGGCGTCCGGCACGGACTGCGGGCCGCCCCGGGCACGCACGGCCTGCTGGCCTACCTCGATCCGGCGGGCCCGGCCGGGCGCGCGGCCACCGCGCGCATCGCCGCGAGCGGCGACGCGGACGCGGTGAGCACCTGGCAGGCCGCCGCCCGGCCGGTCACGGCCGCCGGACCCGGCGCGCCGGCCGTCGTGCCCGGCCCGGCCGCCACGTACCGCACAGCCGGCCCGCACACCGGCACCGGCGCACTGCCCGTCCCTTTGTCACGCGCCCTCGCGGCGGTCCCGCAGCTCATCGACGGGCCGCTGCTGCTGGGCGACCTCGCCGCCCGGGCCGGGGTGTCGGCCAGCCGGCTGGGGCACCTGTTCGCCGAGCACCTGCACCTGCCCTACCCGGCCTGGCGGCGCTGGGCCCGGCTGCTGCACGCCGTCGAGCAGGTGCGCGCCGGCGCCACGCTGACCGAGGCCGCGCACGCGGCCGGGTTCGCCGACAGCGCCCATCTGACCCGCACCTGCCGGGCGATGTTCGGCATCACCCCCAGCCAGGCCCTGGCCGCCACCGGCTGGAACGCCCCCGCCCGGAGCAGCCGCTAGCCGATCCGCGCGGGGCAGCGGATCCGTTCAAGCCCGCGTCCGGGTCCCGCCGCCATGGTGAGCGACATGCCCCTGACGCACTCGCTTTCCGGCGGCGCCGCCCGGACGGCCGTCCGCTACGGCTACGCCCCGCTGATGCTGCTCGGCGTCAACGGCGCCGCCGTCGCCCTGACCGCCGCCGGCGCCTCCAAACTGTGGCTGCTCGGCCTGCTGGCCTCCGCGATCGCCCTGTCGTTCGCCGCCGAACGCCTCCTGCCCTACGAAAGCACCTGGAACACCTCCCACGACGACGCCGGCCGCGACGCCGCGCACAGCCTGGTCAACGAGGGCCTCATCCTGCTCAGCGTCGCCGTCATCCCGGTGCTGACCGCGGTCGTTCCGGCCGCCGGCCTGTGGCCGCGCACCTGGCCGTTCCCCGCCCAGGTGCTGCTGGCCGTACCGATCGCCGATCTCGGCATCACCCTGGTCCACTACGCCAGCCACAAGATCGGCGCACTGTGGCGCTTCCACGCCGTCCACCACTCCGTCAAACGCTTCTACGGTCTCAACGGGCTGATGAAACACCCCCTGCACCAGACCCTGGAGATGACCGCCGGCGTCGCGCCGCTGCTGCTCATCGGCCTGCCGACGCAGGTGGCCTCGGTGCTCGCGCTGGCCGTCGCGGTGCAGCTGCTGCTGCAGCACTCCAACGCCGACTACCGCATCGGCGCGCTGAAGTACGTACTGGCCCTGAACGAGGGTCACCGCTTCCACCACCTCAAATGGGCGGGCGTCGGCGACGTCAACTTCGGCCTGTTCACCCTCGTCTGGGACCACCTGCTGGGTACCTTCTCCCACGACCCCGGACGCCGCTTCACCTCCGAGCAGCTCGGCATGGCCGCCAAACCGGACTATCCCACCGCCTACCTGGCCCAGCTCGCCGAGCCCTTCCGCGCCTCCGGCGCCTGCCACGCCGAGCCCACCGGCCACGGGCAGGCGGTGCGGTGATCCGGCCCTCCCCCGCATACATCCAGGTCAGCCCGGCGGCGGCGTGATGACGGGGTCCGCGGCGGGCTGCCCGTATTTGCGTTGCCGCTGGTAGAGATGTGGCCGTAAGGTCCTGGGATTGTGATGCGGAGGGTAATCGGGCGATTTGTGCCCGAACGGCTGGGGTCATCGTTCCGGTGGCTGCTGGGATCGAGCTGGGTGACCAACTTCGGCGACGGCGTGGCGATGGCGGCGGCGCCGCTGCTCATCGCCTCGCTGACGCGCGACGCGTTCCTGATCTCACTGGGCGCGCTGATCAGCTGGGCGCCGCCGCTGGCGTTCAGCCTCTACGCGGGGGTGCTGTCGGACCGGCTGGACCGGCGGCGGATCGTAGTGGTGGCCAACGTCGTACGGCTGGCGATCCTGACCGGACTGGTCGCGATGATCGCCACCGGGACCGTGACGGTGGCCGGGGCGTTGATCGCGCTGGCGCTGATCGGGATCACCGAGGTGTTCGCCGACAACACCACCTCGACGCTCACCCCGATGCTGGTCGCCAACGACGATCTCGTGGTCGCGAACGCCCGGCTGCAGACCGGCTTCCTCACCCTCAACCAGCTGGCCGGGCCGCCGCTGGGCGCGCTGCTCTTCACCGCCGGGGCGGCCTGGCCGTTCGCCGGCCAGCTCCTGCTCGTCGCGGCCGGGCTCATCATGATCTCCCGGGTCGCGCTGCCGCCGCACGGGCGGGAGAACGGCACCGGCGGCGCGGGCCTCTGGCACGACCTCAGGGAAGGGGTCGGCTGGACGATCCGGCACGCCGCCGTGCGGACCCTGGCCCTCACCATCCTGATCTTCAACATCACGTTCGGCGCCGCCTGGTCGGTACTGGTCCTCTACAGCCTGGAACGGCTCGACCTCGGCCCGATCGGCTTCGGCCTGCTCACCACGATCAGCGCGATCGGCGGACTCATCGGCACCTCCCTCTACGGGGCGATCACCCGCCGGCTCAGCCTCGGAGTGATCATGCGCGTCGGGCTGATCCTCGAGACGCTCACCCATCTCGGCCTCGCCCTCACCACCTCCCCGTGGGTGGCCTCGGTGATCTTCCTGCTGTTCGGCGCGCACGCGTTCATCTGGGGCACCACCTCGGTGACCGTCCGCCAGCGGGCCGTCCCGGCCGAACTGCAGGGCCGGGTGGGCAGCGTGAACACCATCTGCGTCTTCGGCGGCCTGGTCGCCGGTTCGCTCATCGGCGGAGCACTGGCCGCCCATTACGGCGTGACCGCCCCCTTCTGGTTCGCCTTCGCCGGGTCCGCCGTCTTCGTGGTGGCGCTCTGGCGCCAGCTCATGCACATCACCCACGACGAGCCCGAGGCCGCCCTGCGGGTGTGACGCCCGGGCAGGCCTGCAGGACCGGGCCGTCCCCCTCGCATGTCTCAGGAAGCCAGGGCGTTTAACGATCGGCCGGTGGGAAACGCGAAGGGCGCCCGCTCTTTCCGGCCCTGACCCCTGCCCGGGTGTGGTGATCATGAGTGCGTTCGGACTGCGCTGCCCCATCGACCCGGACCTGGGCTACCTGCGCGAGCTGGTACGCCTGCACGGCCGGCACAACGGACTGACCGGCGAGCGGCTGGAGGATCTGGTGCTGGCGGTCAACGAGGCCATCACCAACGTCTTCGACCACGGCGGCCGGGCGGGCCTGATCACCGCCCGCGGCCACGCCGAGGGCGTCACCGTGGAGATCCTCGACGTCGGCGGCCGGCTGACTCCGGAGCATCTGGCCGCCGCGCACGTCAACCCGACCGGCGGCGGCGGATTCGGCCTGTGGGCGATCCTGCACCTGTGCGACGAGGTCACCTTGGAACAGACCCGCCAGGGGTCGGTGCTCGGCCTGCACATGCACGGCCGCCCCGCGCCGATCATCCCGCTGGAGCGGCGTCGCCGCAGCGCGGGCGACTCCCGGCACCCCACTCGCTGACCATTCCGGCATCTCAGCATCTCCTTTCCATATCGGGGGGTGTCGGGGTGACTACGGAAGGTCTAGCGTTAGTCCATGGGCGCCTCCCGCCAACCGCAGCCCTCGCCCCGTCCGGCGGGGATGCCGATCACACGGCTGACCCTGAGCCATCAGCACCTTCCCGGCCTGATCCTCGTCGCTCTCGCCGGTGAGATCGACCGCACCACCAGCGTCCGGCTGGCCGGCTACGTCGACCGCGTGCGCCGGATCGGCGACCACGTCGTCTTCGACCTGACCGAGCTGACGTTCCTGGACAGCTCCGGCCTGCACGTGCTGCTGGGGTGCGCCCACACCTGCGCCGCAGAGGGGAGGCAGGTGCATCTGGCCGGCGCCCGTGGTTCACCCGCCCGGCTGCTGGCCATCACCGGCGTCGACGGCTACCTGCCCGTCCACGCCGGAGTGGACCAGGCCATCACCACCGTCCTTACCAAGGACCGCGGCTGAATCCGCGGTGCCCGGTTCCGGACGGCGCCGACCCAGTCGACGGTCCGGACGACCAGCACCGGAAACAGCCGCACGTCCGTGCGCATGGCGGGGTGGCCGAGCCCCTTCTCGCGCTCGTGGCCGTCCCGGCCGCAGACGGCGAGCATGACGGCCAGCGGATTGTCCGTCTCCCGTACGGCGCGCGGCAGCGTGATACGCGGGTCGCGATAGCCGTACCCCCAGGAGCGCAATGCCGCATCGAGCTCGATCCAGACCTTCGGATCCGCCCCGGCCAGGAGATCGAGGACCTGCCCTGCGAGGTCGGCGTCGGAGACGACGGCGGACAACGCGCCGGCGAGCTCGCCGAGAGCGGCGCGGTTCCCCCGCTCCCCCGCGAGAACCAGCCGGTGGATCGAGTCCACGATCGGCTCACCGGACACCTCCACCAGCCCGGCAAGTCGTCGAAACCGACCCGTGACGCCTGCCATGCGCCCATCGTCCCACCGGACACGGCAGAGCATTCACCGCAGGCCGACTCGGCCTGCGGAGGCCGTGTTCTAGCGTTGGACCGCGAGAGTGACGCCCAGGCCGATGAACAGGGTTCCGGTCGCGGCGTCGAGCCGGCGGCGCACCGCCTGCCGGCTGCGCAGCCAGCCGCCGATCCGCCCCGCCAGCACGCCCACTGTCGCGTCGGCCGCGAACTCCAGGACGATCAGGATCGCCCCGAGGATGGCGAACTGCAGCCAGACCGGCCCCGCCCCGGGATCGATGAACTGCGGCAGGAAGGCGACCATGAACGTGAACGTCTGCGGGTTGGCCGCCGACGACACCACGCCGTTGAGGAAGGCCCGCCGGCCGGTCATCCCGCCACCGGACGGATCGTCGGCCTGGCCTTTCCTGAGGTTGCGGAACATCTGGACGCCGAGGTAGATCAGGTACGCGGCCCCGGCGAGCCGCAGCACCGTGAACACGACGGGGAACGCCGTCAGCAGAACGGAGAGCCCGGCCGCGGCGGCGACGATGTACAGCGCATCACCCGTGATCACGCCGAGCGTGGCCAGCAGTCCGGCACGGGCGCCGCCCCGCACGCCGCATCCCAGCACGAACAGCATGTCGGGGCCCGGGGTGATCAGAGCGACGATGGTGGTGACCGTGAACACGGCGAGCAGGTGCGAATCAATCGGCATTCGGATCATTTTGCCATTCGCGGAGATCGTCGGCGGTTCCGGCATCTGACAGCCCGGGTGCCCGACGCGGCCCGGCGGCCTGACCGCACGATGGCCTCTTCCCCTCACGACCGCTTCCCACGACATATCAACAGCCCTCGCCGCAATCCGGACTTTCCCCAGGCTGAGGTCCCTTCCTGTACGCGCAAGCCCGGCGCAAGGGTTTTCCTGACCCGCCCGCATACCGGGGCCGGCCCCGCCTACGCTGAGGTCACTCCCGCTCCCCACACCAAGCAGGTGATCACATGGACGACCGGCAACCTGACGGCGGCTACCCTCGCCTGCGTCTGGTCCACAGTGTCCCGCCGGAGCCGGTCCATCTCCTGGACGACTTCGTCGTGTGCGGCACGTGCGGCACGTATCTGGAGCGGCAGCGGGAGATGTACGTGTGCGACGGCTGCGGTGCGGCCCGCGCCGCGGCCGCGCCGTTGGAGGAGAAGGTCGCCGCCCAGGTGCTGACGCTGATGAGCCAGGCTCAGGGGTGGACGCGTCTGGTGACGGTCGGAGCCGCCGAGGGGGAGCAGCCGCCGACGGAGCTGCTCGCCCAGTGGTGGAACACGGTGGGCGTGGATGGGCAGCGGGTGTTGCTGGACATCCTCGTCGAGTACGTCCAGGTCAAGTACATCCAGGCCCACCCGACATGCATCAGCGGACGAGGGCGCTTCGTGTGGAGCACGCACCCGCGGACGGGGTGAGGCTGGCGGGATGGCTTGCGTCGCTTCCGGTGAGCTTGATCCGGTTTGACGGACATCCGGGATCAGGGGCTCGTCTCCGGAAGGATGTCCATGATGGAGCACGTGGAAGAAACCGCGGACGTGCGTCGGAGCTGTCACCGGCATCGTGCCGGCGGCCGCTGCCGCCGGCACGGCCTGGTCAGCTTGCGGCCTGCCCGCCGCAGAACGCCGCCTTGACGAGTCCGTCCAGCAGCTTCGGATACGTGGCGAGGTCGAATGCGGCGTCGCCGACGGTCAGCGAGGCGGTCAGGGTCTTGCTGCCGTCGGGCGAGCTGTACATCAGCGCCGCATACCCTCCCGGAGGGCTGCCGTTGTGGTTGAGCACGGTGCCGCAGGCCGGGCCCAGGTCCTGCACGAACATGCCCAGGCCGTAGCGGCCGTAGAGGGGGTCGCTCTCCGGGTGCGGCGTGCGCATCTCGGCCAGCAGCTCGGCCGGCAGGAGCTTGCCGCCGTTCAGTGCGGAGAAGAACGTGTGAAGATCCCGAGTGGTCGAGATCATGTCACCGGCGCCGGCCAGCAGGGAGAGGTTCTGGCGGGAGACATCGGCCACCTTCCACCGGCCGGCCTCCTGGTAGCGGAGATAGCCGTGGGCGTACGGCGCGGGCAGCTGCGTCCGGTTGCCCGGCACCACGGTGCCCTTCAGGCCGAGCGGCCCCACGATCCGGCGCTTGAGCTCGGCCTCGAACGAGCGGCCGGTGACCTTCTCGATCAGCAGCAGGGCCAGGGTGTAGTTGGTGTTGGAGTAGCTCCAGTCCGTGCCCGGCGCGAACTTCGCCGGCTTGGACAGTGCGAACCGCACCAGCTCCTGCGGCCGGTAGGAGTGGAACCTGTTGTCCAGCCACTCCTTGCCCGTGGCGGGGAGACCGGGCACCCATGCCCCGTCGGGGTCGAGCTCGCCGGTGTAGTTGAACACTCCACTGGTGTGCTGCAGCAGCATTCGCGCGGTGATGCGCCGGTCCAGCCCGAGCTTGGGCAGGTAGCCGGCCACCGGGGCATCCAGGGTGATCTTTTTCTCGGCCACCAGCTGCAGCACCACGGTCGCGACGAAGGTCTTGGTGACGCTGCCCACCCAGAAATGCCCGTTCGTCGGCGGTTTGGCGTTCGTGCCCAGCTCGCGCGCCCCGACACTGCCGACCCACTCGCCCCGCTCATCGTGCACGCGCAGCTGCACCCCGAGGAGACCGGCATCGACGAACGCCTGGATGGCCTGCTGCAACTCCGGGCGATCTTGTCCGGTAACGGCCGTCGGCACGGCCGCCCCCGCCGTGGCCACGGCGGGGGCGGCCGCCCCGGCCAGCAGCACAGCCGCCAGCGCCGTGACCGCCACGCGACCGAAAGCCCGTCGCCTCCAGCCCCTGCCGAGGCCGCCGAGCACGATCTTGTCTCTGTACGCCTTCCGTGGCCCCGGGGCCGCGATCGCTGAATCGTTCATGGCGACCACCGTCGCCGACCACGCTGATACCGGACCGTTGTCGTGCTGACACGGCCGCTGACACGACACCGCGACAGGCCGGATCACCGCCGGGACAGCTCCTCCAAGTGCGCGAAGGCGCCGCCCCGGAAGAGGCCGGGGCAGTCATCCGGGCGGACCCCTTGAGAATGGCTGCCCAGTGTGGCGTCATCGAATTCACCGATCTCCTGGAGGGCAACGGACCACACCTGGCGATCAGCCGGCGACCGCGCGGACCCTCAACCCGCCCTCGACCGGCTCATCGCCGACCACCCCGACCATCCCCTGACCCGTCTACGCCCGCATGGTCGAGGGCGCCAACGCCGGACGCCGCTTCCCCACCCTGACCGACCACGGCATCGCCGTACGCACCGCCGGCACCGGCACCGGCATCGACCAGCTCAACGCGGCCGTGGAAACCACCCTCGACTCCACCACCGAGGCAGGCGTCTCCTCAGTCAGGCGACGATCAGCCATGACCAGTCCGCCCAGGCTCATGCCGCCTGCTCTGACGGCGTTCGTGTGCTGCTACTTCTCACCGGCGTTCCTTGCCGCATCGACCGCTGAGCGCTGCCCGAACCGACCGGTGCGGCGTCAACAGCGATCAGGGCCGAACTGCCGCATGACGGCCTGTGCGAGCGGGGAATCGTCCGGTGCGCACCGTACCCGCTCCTGCAGGATCGCCTGGTATTCCCCCGCGCCGCCGTACATAGGAACACGCAGGATGTGCAGTTCCCCATCGCGCACCGCGAACTCGTCCAGGTAGTGGGACAACCCATGCCAGCCGTGGAGGAACCACTGGCCGTCTTCCACCAGCGGCGCGATCCGCCGCAACGCGCAGTGCAGGTCCCAGCCCCTGAAGGACAGGCGATCGGCGGGCATGGACAGTTCGAACCCCGCTCCCGATGAGGTCCTCCCGGAGAGGGCCGGGCGCGGGTCGTAGCGCAGCAGGAGGCCGACGTTCTCCCCGAAGCGCTCCTGCTCGGCGGCGGCCTGGTCGCAGGCTCCCGGCCGGAGCTCCAGCCGGACGGCATACGGACGGTAGGAGGGCCTGACCTGGAACAGCAACATCTCGTGCGCGGCCGCGAACTTGTCGGCACCGTGCAATCCCCGGCGCACGGGATCCACCTGATCGGTGAGCGAGATGAGATCGGGATCGTGGGGGAACCGGGCGCCCAGGCGGCTCTGTCCGTTGCGCACCGCGTCGAGCAGTACGGCCGCCGCCGTCTCGGTGGCGCCTTGCCGGGCGAGCACGCAGGCCAGGTCGTACAGGGCGATCGGATGGTACGGCTCGCGGGCCAGCACCCCGTGAAACAGTCGCAGGGACTGCGCGCGGTCACCGCCGACGCCGTGGGCGAAAGCGGTCACCGCCATGGCGTCGGGCACCGGCATGGTCTCGGTGGGCACCTCCCGCAGGGTTTTCCACACCTCCTCACGCGGGCACAGACGCAGGTACAGGGTCGCCAGCGCCAGGCGGACGCCGATTCCCCGGGCCGAGGCGTGCTCTGCCGCGGCGACGGCCTTGCCGACGTGTCCACGCGCCAGCATCCGTGCGATCCGGGCCAGGTGATGACGCGTATCGTCGGGCACCGCAGATCCGTGGTCCGCAGACATCGAGCCCGATCCCTCCCGCCTTCATCACTCGTCTTCTTACGGAATCGCGATCAGCGACGGTACACCTCCGGCGCGCTTCGAACCCACCTTGAGTCACCAATCACCCGGAGTGGGTCAGAACCCCCACTTTCAGCGGCGGCGGGCGCTGGATTCCACCGTGCCGGAAGGATGCGGTGGCCACCCAGGACACCGTCACGCAGCCGATCGCCGCGATCCGGCGGGTGCTGCGCCAGGTGCCCGGCGCCGCCGCCCTGAACCTGCGCGCCCTGATCGACCCCGGCCTCACCCGCGTCCACAGCGCCTGGGTCCTGGTCGGCGCTTGACCGCCGGCCGGCACGGCATCGCAACCCGCCCCTGCCTATCTCCGGCTACCGCAGACCATCCGACCGGCATCGGCACGAGCCACGGTCATGCACCCGTCACAAGATCTTCGGCACGCTTCTGACGCGGCAACTCGCCGGAGGGGTGCGTGGTCACTCCGCTTTGCCGGCGATGCCGTCGAGCAGGACGCGCAGGTAGGCCTCGACGCGGGCGAGCGGGGTGGGGCCGAGGCCGAGCGCGAAGGCCGTGCCGCAGACCAGATGATGGAGGTCCTCGTCGGTGAGTCCCGGACGCAGGGCGCCGCTCTGCCGGGCGCGGGCAAGCACCGCCCCGGCCAGAGCGGTGAACTCGTCGCGCTGGGCGGTGGTCTGCGGGATCGCGTCGTCGGTGGCGGGTGAGGCGATCACCTCGGCGAAGGCGGGGTCGGCCAGTTGCTGCAGCAGCAGGGCCCGCAGCAGGATCTCGACTCCCGTCCACGGATCGTCGTGCAGAGAGGCGTTCTGGGCGCCGTCCAGGACGGCGGCGAAGGCGGGCTCGGCCAGGGCCTCCAGCAGCGCCCGGCGGGTCGGGAAGTGCCGGTAGACGGTGCCCACACCCATGCCCGCGCGGCGGGCCATCTCGTTGAGCTGCAGTGACAGGTCACCGGAGGCGACGGCTTGACGCGCCGTCGCCAGCAGGAGCGCGCGGTTGCGGGCGGCATCGGCACGCAGCGAGGTCATGGCCCGAGTCTACCTAACCGGATTGACAATCCGTTTCTCGTCGCCTTAAATCGGATGAATTATCCGCTTAACTTCGGGAGGAACCATGGACAGCGCCGTGAACTGGAGTGTCACCGATCTCGGCGACCAGACCGGCCGCACCTTCGTCGTCACCGGCGCCAGCAGCGGCCTCGGTGTGGCGATCACCCGTCACCTCGCCGCGCACGGCGGCCGGGTGATCATGGCCGTACGGGACATCGCCAAGGGCGACCGGGTCCGCGACCAGTTGCACGCCGCCAACCCCAAGGCCGATCTCGACGTCCGTCACCTCGACCTGCTCGACCTGCGCACCGTCCGGCGCTTCGCCGACGACCTGCGCGCCGACGGCGTGATCGTCGATTCGCTGGTGAACAACGGCGGCATCGGCACGGTAGCGCGCCGGCTGAGCCCCGAAGGAGTGGAGAGCCAGCTGGCGACCAACCACCTCGGCCACTACGCGCTGACCGGCCTTCTTCTCGACCGGATGGCCGAGGGCGGCGCCGTGGTGACCGTCGCCTCCAGCCTCTACCGGATGGGCCGCCTCGACCTCGACGACCTGGCCGCCGAACGCCGCTACTCACCCGGTGGCGCCTACGCCACCTCCAAGCTCGCCAACGTGCTGTTCGGCCTGGAGCTTGACCGCCGTCTGCGCGCCGCCGGATCACCGGTCCGCAGCCTGCTCGCCCACCCCGGCATGGCCAAGACCGACCTGGATCGGCAGGCGGCGCTTTTGCCCCGCATGGTCCAGTCCGTGCTGGGCGTCTTCTTCCGGCTGCCGATCGATGCGGCCGTCGCGCCGATCCTCTATGCGGCCACCGAGGCCGCCGCCCCCACCGGCAGACACATCGGCCCGGGCCGTCCCCGCCGCCCCCGCCCGACCTTCGAGCCCTTCACCGGCGCCGCCGCCGACACCACCCTCGCGGCCCGCCTGTGGGACCGCTCCCGCCGGCTCACCGGCGTCGACCTGGCGTAGGACCGTCTTTCAAGCCGACTACGACCATGGGCCTCGGCGACGGCTCTGGCGCATGGGCCTCGGCGACGGCCCTGGCGATGGTCAGCCCCCGCCCGGCGGATTACACCAGCTCACGGAAAACACCGAAATCCCTGTGATCACTCTCCATCACGACCGCCGCGAACCACCGTCACCGAAGAAGATCTACTGCAGTGCGCGACCGGACGCTCTGACGGAACAGGAGCCGGAACCGGGGCCACACACCATGATCAGAGAAGCGGACGTTTTCAGCGGACGGGCAGGCCGGTGACGGCTCGGCCGATGATGAGGCGCTGGATCTCGGAGGTACCCTCGAAGATGGTGTAGATCTTGGCGTCGCGGTGGAAGCGCTCGACCGGGTGTTCGCGGGTGTATCCGGCTCCGCCGAGGATCTGGATCGCCTGTTCGGTCACCCACACCGCGGTCTCGCCCGCCACCAGCTTGCACATCGAGCCCTCGGCCTGGTCGAAGGACCTGCCGTTGCGGGCCATCCACGCCGCGCGCCAGGTCATCAGGCGGGCGATGTCGACGCGGGTGGCCATGTCGGCCAGCAGGAAGGCGATGGCCTGGTTCTCGCCAATCTTGCGGCCGAACTGTTCGCGCTCGCGGGCGTAGTCGCGGGCGTACTCGAAGGCGGCGCGGGCGATGCCGACGGCCATGGCGGCCACCGAGGGGCGGGTCGTCTCGAAGGTGCGCATGGCGGCCTGCTCTCCGGAGCGTCCGCCCTCGCGCACGCGGGCCAGACGGGCGTCGAGCTTCTCCTTGCCGCCGAGCAGGCACGAGCCGGGCAGCCGGACGTTGTCGAGGACCACCTCGGCGGTGTGGGAGGCGCGGATGCCGTGCTTCTTGAACTTCTGGCCCATCGACAGGCCGGGCGTGCCCGGCGGGACGACGAAGGAGGCCTGGCCGCGGGTGCCCAGGGCGGGGTCGACGGAGGCGACCACGACGTGCACGTTGGCGATGCCGCCGTTGGTGGCCCAGGTCTTGACCCCGTTGAGGATCCAGTCGCCGGACGCCTCGTCGTAGACGGCCCGGGTGCGGATGGAGCCCACGTCGGAGCCGGCGTCGGGCTCGGAGGCGCAGAACGCGCCGAGCTTGACGTCGTCGGGGGTGCCGAACATCTCCGGGAGCCACAAGCCCATCTGCTCGGAGGTGCCGCTGGCGGACAGGGCCGCGGCGGCCAGGCCGGTGCCGACGATGGACAGGCCGATCCCGGCGTCACCCCAGAAGAGCTCCTCGAACGCCACGATCAGGCCCAGGCCGCTGGGCTCGAACCACTGCTGGGCGAAGAAGTCGAGCGAGTACAGACCGATCTTGGCGGCCTCCTGGATGACCGGCCAGGGCGTCTCCTCCCGCTCGTCCCATTCGGCGCCGGCCGGGCGGACGACCGTGCGGGCGAACTCGTGCACCCAGTCGCGCACCTCGCGCACGTCGCCGCTCAGCTCCGGGCAGAAGCCGGTGTCGCTCATTCGTCCACTCCTCCGAAATGCGTTACCAACGGTAACACCCCTACTTTACTTGGCGGTACGGCCTCCGGTGCAAGGCGGGGCCGGTCGTTTCCGGCGGTCCTCCGCCGAGCGGTGGACCGTGAATGATTCTCATCTACCAACCGGTTGGTCCCCTACACTTCGGTGCATGTCGCGGGAAGCCACCAAGGACGCCCTGCTCGCCGCCGCCCGCAGCGAGTTCGCCGCCTACGGCATCGCGGGAGCGCGCGTCGACCGCATCGCCGATCGCGCCGGGGTGAACAAGGAGCGCATCTACGGCTACTTCGGCAGCAAGGAGAAATTGTTCGACCAGGTCGTGTCCGCCGCCCTGGACGAGGTCGTGGAGGCCGTGACGACGCCCGGCGACGACCCGGCGGAGTACGTCGGCAGGCTGTACGACTTCTGCCTCGCCCACCCCGACCTGACCCGGTTGCTGATGTGGGAGTCGCTGCACCACCGTGACGGCGAGCTGGACGGGCAGCGGGCCCGCACCGCCTCCTGGCGCAGGAAGGCCGAGTCGCTCGTCTCCGGTCCCGCGGGGTCCCCGCGCGACGCGGCGCGCACGATGCTGACGCTGGTCGGCCTGGCGATGTGGCCGACGGCCATGCCCCGGCTCCGCCGTCTCGCACTCGGCGAAGAGGGCGTGGACGGGGAGAGCCCGGACGGCCAGGCCGTGAGCGAGGAGAGCAGCACCGCGATGCGCGAGCACCTCACCGCGTTCGTGCGGGCGGCGCTCGGCGGCTGACGCGCACGGCCGGCGACGCAGACGTCCCTCCGGCGTCCCTCCGGCGTCCCTCCGGCCGTACGGCCGGCGACACGGACATCCGTGACCGTACGGCCGGCCGCGGCGTCCGGCACCCCGTGCGGCCGACGACGGTGTACCGCCGTCGGCGGCCGGGTCAGCGGGCGGGGCCGGACCGGTAGCCGGGGACGGTGATCATCGGGGGGCGTTCGGCCACGGCAACGTCCCGGACCGTCGCCTGGTGGCCGGAGGTCCCGCGGCGGAACTGGGCCAGGGTGGCGGACGGCTCGTGCAGGGGGATCATCATGTCCTGGCGCTCCAGCCGGGACCAGGCGGTCTGCAGGATCTGCGCGGCCATGCCGCCCAGGGCCTCGGTGGACTGGTGGGAGTGCACCCGGCGGCCCAGGTCCACCTGGGCCAGGGCGTCGAGGCCCGACAGCTCCAGCAGGTCGATCAGCAGGCCCAGCTCCACGCCGTACCCGGTGACGAACGGGACCCGCTCCAGCGCCGAGCGCCGGCCGGCGTACTCCCCCGCCAGGGGCTGGACGAACCCGGCCAGCCGGGGCCAGTGCAGGTTCAGCAGGGGCCGGGCGACCAGCTCGGTGACCCGGCCGCCGCCGTTCTGCGCCTCGCGCAGCGGCCGGTCGTAGCAGCCCTTGACGTAGACGACGGACGGATCGGCCAGCAGCGGGCCGAGCAGACCCGTCACGAACGACGTACGGAACTCGCGCAGGTCGGCGTCGATGAAGACCAGCAGGTCACCGGAGGTCACGGCCAGGGACTTCCACAGCGCCTCACCCTTGCCGTCGAAGGGCTTCAGGTCGGGGAGGATCTCGTCCTGCGCGAGCACCGTGGCCCCGGCCTCCGCGGCGCGGGCCGCGGTGTCGTCGGTCGAGCGGGAGTCGATGACCACCAGCTCGTCGACGAGCGGGACCGCCTCCATCAGCTCGCGCCGGATCGCGGTGACGATCTCTCCGACCGTCCCGCCCTCGTCCCTGGCCGGCAGCACCACGCTGACCGTCGTGCCGCCCTTGGCCTCCAGCAAGCCGGGCAGGGACCAGTCATCCGATGATGATGTACGGCCGCGCAGCCATGCCTCCACTTCAGGCAGCACAGACCATCCTTCCCATCACCCCGGAATTCACAGGTATCACCCTATGGTGCGTTGATTCGGGCCGAGCACCGCCTCCCGTCCCCGGCCGCCAGGTGGGAAGATCGGCCCAGGGGCGAGCGGGAGGAGACGGCATGGACCCGGTGGCCGTACTACGGGCGGCTCGAACCGTCCGCGCCGAGCTCGACGGGCTGCTGGGCGACTCGGCCGGCGAACTGCGCGACCGGCTCGATCCGATCCTGGCCGAGGAGGGCAGGCGGGATCCCGAAGGGCTCTCGCACGCCGCCGTCATGGTGATCGCCCAGTACGGCCCCGCCTGGGAGCGGCTGGCCGTACTGCTGCACCTGGACGAACCCGCGACGGCGGCCCCCGCGCCCGGCCCTCCGGCCGCCCACGGCTCCGCCCCCGACCCCGCCGGACGGCCCGCCCTCCCGGACTCCGGGCCGTCCGCGCCCCCGGGCCACGGCTCGCCCGCCCCGGGCGGCGGGCGGTTCGGATCGTCGGAGTCCGGGCCCGCCGGCATCCCGAGCTTCGCGGCCTGGAGACCATCGGAACCCCCGGATCCCCCGCACCCCCGCGGGGAACGCCCCTCTCCCCCGCTGGAGCCGTGGGAGGCCCCCGAACCGTGGGAGGAGGCACCGGAGTCCAAGGTCCCGGAGCAGCGGTACGCCCAGGAGCCGTGGCACACGCAGGAGCCCTGGCAGGAACCGGAACAGTGGCGGGTTCCGGAGCCGTGGCAGGCGCCCGAGCAGTGGCAGGTTCCCGGCACGGCAGGACAACCGCAGTTCCCTGAGGCGCCCGGACAGCAGTTCCCCGGCACGCCCGGACACCAAGCCCCCGACACACCCGGACACCAGCGGCAACTACCCGACACACCCGGACACCGGTATCCCGACGCACCCGGGCAGCGGCAGTCCCCCGGCATGCCCGAGCCGTGGCAGGCCGCCGGCGCGGCCGAGCGGTACGCTCCCCCGCCGGACTCCCCCGCGCCGCCCGCTCCCTCCCCCGCTCCTACTCCCTCCCCTTCCCCGGGCCCGGCGCCGGCTCCTCCGCCCGGCCAGGCCCCGCCCCAGCCCCAGGCCCGGTCCCGCTCACAGTCCTCCGGCAAGGGCCCGCTGCAGCGCCTGACCGGGGCCCTGCGCCGGCGGCACAAGAAGCAGGCGGGCAGCGCGGAGTGGGAGGCCTTCCCGCTCATCGAGGCGCCCGAGGAGGTCGTGGCGGGCTGGGGACTGGAGGTCCGGGTCGGGATCACCGGCGCCTCGGGGCGGGAGGCGGAGTCCGTCTCGATCGGCGAGCCGTTCGACCTGGACGTCCAGGTGATCGCCGAAGGGTTCGAGGCGCCGGACGGCTGGCGGGCGCGGTTGCGCGTGGAGGAGGACTCGCCGTACCCCGCCGCGGTCCTGCGCCTGCGCGCCCTGCCCCTGGACCGCCGCCACTCCCAGGAGCCCGCGGCGCAGGAGGCCGGGGAGGACGCGCAGACGGCGGCCCGGCGGATCCAGGTAGTCTACTCGGTGGGCGGCCAGGCTGTCGGATTCGGTACGCGCGCGGTCACGGTACTCGCCTCCCCCGGTCTGATCGGCCGGGAGAGCGCCCCGGCGGAGGTCGCCGGCACCCGGGTCCAGCCGCCCGCGCGGGGCCGGTCCGGCGGCCGGCACAGCGGGCGGCACGGGGATCCGCACGGGCAGGAGGGCGAACCGGGCGGGTTCTCCGCGGACGTCACGGCCGTCATCGTCCACGGCGACCACCCCGGACGGCTGTGGTGGTCCTACCTGTCGCCGCACTTCGTCACCCCGGACCAGGCCGAGGCGTGCGAGCTGGGCACGCGGGCCTCGGCGTTCGGCCGGGAGCTGGTCGCGGAGGTCACCGCGCGGACCGGGCACGCGGACATGTCCCTGTACCTGCGCAGCGCCGGTCGCCGGCTCGCGCTGAAGGTCCCGCCCGGGTTCTGGGAGCTGCTGGAGGCGGTGGCCGCGCGGATCGCGCCGCGTCCCCCGACGGTGCTGCTGCTGTCGCAGGAGCCGTACGTCCCGTGGGAGCTGGCGACCCTGGAACGGCCGATCGACCCGTCGGCGCCGGCGTTCCTCGACTGCCAGGCGGCGGTCGGCCGCTGGGCCCTGGGCGGGCGGCTGCCTGAGCTGCCGCCGCCCCCGACGGCGGGCAGCGACGTCGCCCGGCTCCGCGAGGCCCTGGCCGCCTCCGGGGAGCAGCCGCGGGTGCTCGGCCTGACCGTGCCCGGCGGGACCGGCGTCCTGATCAGGGCCGACCGGCCGGCGCTCGCCCCGCGCCTGGTCGCCGGGCTCCGGCTGGGCGGTTCGCCGTTCGTGTTCCTGGCCGGGGACGGCGGGCCGGATGTGGCCCAGGCGTTCCTGGTCGCGGGCGCGGGCGGGGTGGCCGCCCCGCTCTGGCCGGTCCCGGAGGAGGCCGTGCAGGACATGGCGATGGAGTTCTACCGGCGCTGCCTGGCCGGCGAACCGCCGGCGGAGGTCCTGCGCTCGCTGCGCTGCGCGGGGTCGGCCGCGGCGACGGCCTACCGGTTCTCCGGTCACCCGTCGGCCGTGCTGCCGCCCCAGCCGCAGGCGTGACGCCGCGGGATCCGGCCCGAGGCGTGACGTCCCCGGGGGTCAGTCGGTGGCGTGACGCTCCAGGAAGGTGTAGACGTCGGCCTCGTCCACGCCGGGGAAGGACCCGGGCGGCAGGGCGGCGAGCACGTGGGAGTTGGCGCGGGCCGAGGGCCAGGCGTAGCCCTCCCAGCGCTCGGTCAGCTCGGCGGGCGGGCGGCGGCAGCACTCGCCCGCCGGGCAGTTGGACCTGGTGCGGTTGGTCGTCTCCCGGCCGCGGAACCAGCGCGACTCCCGGTACGGCACGCCGAGGGTGATGGCGAAGTCCCGCTCCCGGCTCGGGTCCACGTGGGCGACGCAGAAGTAGGTGCCGGTGGGCGAGTCGGAGTACTGGTAGAAGACGGAGAAGCGGTCGGGTGAGGCGAAGACCTGGCGTCCCGACCACTGCAGGCACATGCGCTGGCCCTCGATCGCGCCCTGCTCGTCGGCGGGGAAGACGATGCCGTCGTTCTCGTAGGCCTTGTAGATGATCCCGCCGGCGTCGTTGCGGACGAAGTGGCAGACCAGGTCCAGGAAGTGGGTGGCCAGGTTGGTGAAGCGGTGGGCGGCCATCTCGTAGGAGACGGCGAACACGTCGCGCAGGTCCTCCACGCTCAGCGCCCGGTCCTGCTTGGCCTCCCGCAGGTACGGCACCGCGGCGGCCTCGGGCACGAGGACCGCGGCGGCGAAGTAGTTGGCCTCGGTCCGCTGGCGCAGGAAGTCGGCGAAGTCGCGGGGCTTGTGGTGCCCGAGGGCCAGGTGGCCGATGGTCTGCAGCAGGATCGTGCGGGGGGTGTGCATGCCCAGCTGCTCGTGCTTGACGTAGATGCGCCGGTTGCGCAGGTCGGTGATCGAGCGGACCGTGCGGGGCAGGTCCTGCACCGTCTGCACGGTGTAGCCGAAGTGGGTGACCAGCGCCTGGACGGTGCTCTGGGACAACGCCCCGCTCCGGTAGCCGACCGCGGACAGCGCCTCGGCCGCCGCCTTCTCGATCTCGGCGAAGTAGTTGCCCTGCTCGCGCTGCTTGCGGCGCAGCTCGGCGTTGGCGGCCCTGGCTTCCTCGGGGGTGGCGGTGCCCTTGGTCTCGCGTGAGCGCAGCTCGCCGTACAGGCCGAGGATGTGTTCGAGCACGTCGTTGGGCACCCGGGCGGAGACCTTGAGCTTGGCCAGCCCCAGCGCGGAGTAGAGGGGGTCGCGCTGCGCCTCCTCCAGGGCCATCTCGAGCTGGGCCCGCCGGTTGGGGGGCTGGCGGCGCAGCAGTTCCTCCACCGGGACGCCCAGCGCGGAGGCGAGCGACTTCAGCAGTGACAGCTTGGGCTCGCGCTTGCCGTTCTCCAGCAGGGAGAGCTGGCTCGGCGCGCGGCCCACGCGCTCGCCCAGGTCGGACAGGGTGAGTCCCCGCTGCTTGCGCAGGTGCCGCAGACGCTGCCCGAAGGCGATGAGATCGAGCTCATGCGTCAAAGAAAGCGGTTCTTCCCCCACCAAGGATCCCATGACATCGATCCTAGGCGAAATTTCCCCGTATTTTCCAGCCGGAGACAGTGTCCTCCGGCACCCATGGGGCACAGGACACGCATCACTCCCCGGGCTCGGGCCCGTCTCGATGATCTTCCCATGGGGCGCCGACTGTGGTCTGGACCACACAGTCGATTGGTCTAGTCCATAGCGAAAACTCTGAAGTTCTTCTCTTCTGAATACTCGTCAGTATTCATATCTACAGAAGAAACAGCTTTCTTTCCATGAAATCGACCTTGTTTGACCGTTTCAGCCGGGCACAGACTCAGTGCAAGGCACCCAGGGGACGACAAGGAGTGAAAAAATGAACGATCGCCTCAAGGGAGCCGCAGAGGAACTGCGGCGCGAGTGGGAGACCAACCCCCGCTGGAAGGGCATCGAGCGGTCCTACACCGCCGAGGACGTGGTCCGGCTGAGGGGTTCGGTCCAGGAGGAGCACACCCTCGCCCGGCTCGGCGCCGAGCGCCTGTGGGACCTGCTGCACACCGAGGACTATGTGCACGCGCTCGGTGCGCTGACCGGCAACCAGGCGGTCCAGCAGATCAAGGCCGGCCTGAAGGCGATTTACCTGTCCGGCTGGCAGGTGGCCGCCGACGCCAACCTCGGCGCGCAGACCTACCCGGACCAGAGCCTCTACCCGGCCAACTCGGTCCCGGCCGTCGTGCGCCGCATCAACAACGCGCTGCTCCGCGCCGACCAGATCACCTGGTCCGAGGGCGACGAGAACGCGCCGCACTGGCTGGCCCCGATCGTGGCCGACGCCGAGGCCGGCTTCGGCGGTGTGCTCAACGCCTTCGAGCTGATGAAGGGCATGATCGCCGCCGGTGCGGCGGGCGTGCACTGGGAGGACCAGCTCGCCTCCGAGAAGAAGTGCGGCCACCTCGGCGGCAAGGTGCTGATCCCGACCAGCCAGCACATCAAGACCCTCAACGCGGCCCGCCTGGCGGCCGACGTGCTGGGTGTCCCGTCTCTGATCATCGCGCGGACCGACGCTCAGGCCGCGACGCTGCTGACCACCGACGTGGACCCCCGCGACCAGGCCTTCACCACCGGCGACCGTACGGCCGAGGGCTTCTACCGGGTGCGCAACGGCGTCGACGCCTGCATCGCCCGCGGTCTGGCCTACGCGCCCCACTCCGACCTGCTGTGGATGGAGACCTCCACCCCGGACCTGGACGTGGCCCGCGAGTTCGCCGAGGCGATCAAGGCGCGGTACCCGGACCAGATGCTGGCCTACAACTGCTCGCCCTCCTTCAACTGGAAGAAGCACCTGGACGACTCCACCATCGCCAAGTTCCAGCGCGAGCTCGGCCACATGGGCTACAAGTTCCAGTTCATCACGCTGGCGGGCTTCCACTCGCTCAACTACTCGATGTTCAACCTGGCCCAGGGCTACGCCGGCGACGGCATGACCGCCTACGTCGAGCTCCAGGAGGCCGAGTTCGCCGCCGAGTCGCGCGGCTACACCGCCACCCGCCACCAGCGCGAGGTCGGCACCGGTTACTTCGACCTGGTCAGCACGGCCATCGCGCCGGACTCCTCCACCACGGCCCTGAAGGGCTCCACCGAGGAGGAGCAGTTCGAGGCTCACTAAGCCCGGAGAACGGATCGGAGCGGAGATCCTCCGGCGTCAGCCCGCGGACCGACGGCAGCTCTCAGGGCATGCAGAGCCCGCCCGTCCACGGCTGACCCGATCCTGCACTCGGATCTCCACTCCGCTTCCCCCCGGACTCGGACTCTTCGACCAGGCCGAAAGACCCCGCCGCTCTTCCCCCCGGAGAGGCGGGGTCTCCTGGCGTCCGGCCCCGTCTCCCCGGCGGGCGGAGGGACCGGCGTCCGGAGCGCCGATCACCCGAGGACGCACACGCCGCTCTGGCCCGAGTCGTGGACCACGCAGTAGCCGGCCTCGGTCAGCACCCCCATCACGGCGGCGTACACGGCGATGCGGACGGCGGGATAGCGGCTGCCGACGCCGGTGATCGACTTTCCCTCGGGGTCGGCGGGACTCCAGTCCACCACCACCCCCCTGTCGGGGTCGTGGCGGACTCGGACGCCGTAGCCTCCGTCGCCCCCCGCCCGCTCGTCGGCGAGGCCGGTCTGGGCCAGCAGGCGGCGCACGCGCGTCATGAGCTCGGCCAGGGCGTCAGGGTCAGGGACGTCCATGACTTCAACGTAATCGAAGGACTGCGCTGCGCCATGACCGCGGTGGCCAGATGGCGCTGCCGTCCGGGTCCGCACGACGAGCCCCCTCCCCCCTTGCGGAGACGGGTGGTGCGCGTGACCGGATCCGGTCACGCTGACAACCGCGCAGGTGGCACCCGCGTCACACACGCACTGCCACACCTCGGAGATGCCGTGAGCCACCCCCCGAACATCCCGCCCCAAGGTCCTGTGCAAGGTCCTGCGCAAGGCCACCCGCAGCACCCCTACGGCCGGCCTCCGCAGGGCCCGCCTCTTCAAGGCCCGCCGCCGCAGACCCAGCCCATGCACCCATGGCAGTCCCACGGACAGCCGCCGCAGCAGCCGTACGGCCGGCCCCCGCAGAGCCCGCCGTACCCTCCGCCGCACGGCCACTCCTACGCTCCCCCGCCGGGACCGCCGCCCAGGAGCAACACCGGCGTGATCGTCGCCCTCGTCGCCGGTCTGTCCCTCGTGCTGGTCGCCGGGGCCATCGCCGTCGTCGTCGCCGTGGGCGGATCCACGGACGCCGGGGGCGAGCCGCCGTACGACGTCACCTTCCCGGGCACCGCCGCCCCGTCCACGGCCGGGACCCGGCCGAGCCGGGCCGCCTCGCCGGAGGTGGCGGAGGTGGGACAGGCCGTCACCGTCCAGGGCCTGCACCCCGGCGTCCGGGTGGCCGCCACCCTCACCCGGGTCGTCGACGACGCCACACCGGCCAACCCGTTCCTCAAGCCCCGGGACGGCTCCAGGTACGTCGCGGTCGAGCTCACCCTGGAGAACGTCGGCCAGGAGGTCTACAGCGACTCGCCGATGTTCGGCTCGACGCTCATCGACTCCGAGGGGCGCCAGTACCAGGCGACGTTCGGCGAGGTGAAGGAGGGCGTGTCGTTCGGCGGAGCGGTGACCGTGAGCAAGGGCGACTCCCGCAAGGGAGTGATCGTCTTCGAGGTGCCCGCCTCGGCCGCACCCGCGAAGTTCCAGTTCGGGACCATTCTGGGAGAGCGGAAGGCCGAGTGGGCGCTCAGATAGCCGTCATTCACGTTCCATGCTGATATGTCCGGTTAGTTACCCTACGCTTACTCCGCCCTCCGTAGTCTCGATCTCATGGGGATCTGGCTGGGACCGGAAGGCATCGAGGTCGAGGCGATCGTCCGCGGCGATCGCCCGTGCCTGCGTGTCACACGCACGATCGGCCGGGAGCGGACGCTGGTGGCGTACTGCGCCGACGTCACCGAGGTGGGCGAGTACGTGGACCTGGCCGAGCTGGTCGCCGCGGAGCCGAGCGAGCCGTCGGGGGCCGGACGCGCCCAGGCCTGATCGGGCCGGAAGGTGAACCTCCGCGCCCACCTGGGCGTCGGTGTAGGCAGGGAGGCCCGAATGGAAGTCCTGGACGGCCTCGCCGACGAAGACCTCCGCCTGGAGCTCGTCCTCGTCGAGGCCCTTTACCTGGAGGCGGAACGGCTGGCCGCCCAGTCTCCCCGCCTCTGAGCGAACGGCGCCTGCCCGCCGCCTCCCCCGGTGGCGGGCACGTGTCCGCCGGTGGAGTTCTCAGGCACGATCCTTGCCCGTAGTGTGGGCTCTCCCGGGCACACACGAGGAAAGAACATGAACAAGCGCGAGCTGATCGAGAAGGCCGCGGCGGAGGCGGGCCTCACCCGGAGGCAGACCGCCGCGGCGCTGGACGCGATCCTCGACACCATCCAGCACGCCGTCGCCGCCGAGGAGAAGGTCGCCATCCCCGGCTTCGGTTCCTTTGAGATCGTGCACAAGCCCGCGCGCACGGGACGCAACCCGCAGACCGGCGAGCCGCTGGAGATCGACGAGACCTGGACCGCCAAGTTCAAGCCGAGCCCGGGGTTCATGGGGCTGATCCGCCAGCGGAAGAAGGACTAGATCACAGCCGGTTACCGGGAGGTGGCCGCGATCACACGCTCCGGGCGCCGGACCCGCGCAGCGCACGGGCCGACCAGCGGCCGTCCAGGTGGTCGATCCGCAGCGCGCGGCCGAAGCACTCCGACAGGTTCTCGCTCGTCAGGGCCTCCCCCACCGGCCCCGCGGCCATCACCCGGACCCCGACGCCGCTCAGTTCGACCGCCCCCGGCACGGATGCCCCCTCTGACTCGGTTAGCGCGGTTCACCCTAACGGATGAACCGGCCCCGTCTCCGGAGGTTCCCCCGATCCCGTGCCGCACCACCGGCCCCGGACCGCGCCGCCGGGGCCGGTTGCGCGGCGCCTCCCCCGCTCAGTCGCCGAGCTGGAACGACTGACCGGACGAGGGAGAGGGCGTGGCGACCGGTGTGGAGGTGGCCGGTGTCGGGGTCGGGCTCTCGCCGTCGCCGGTCTGCGGGATCTGGGTGAAGGAGGGCTTGGGGCCGCTCGTGGGGGTGGGGCAGTTCCCGCCGCGGTTGCGCGCCTTCCCCTTCGCCTTGGCGCTGGTGTCCGCGCAGGTCTGCGGCTCTCCGGGGTCGTCGTCCGGCCGTCCGGGACCGTCCGGCCGTCCGGGATCGTCGCCGGGCCGGTCGTCCGGGGCGTCCGCGGAGGGAGGCCACCGATGGCCCGTCGCACCGGGCACCGGGACGGTCCGCGTGGTGGTGATCATGATGGTGGAGGGCGTGACCGGGAGCGGCGCGTCCGCCCGGCCGGCCGGCGGCCGGCTCGCGCGGAAGGTCGCGCCGATGGTCGTGCCCTCCACGGGGATCACCATTGGCACGTTCTCATGCTCGGGCAGCCCGGTGCCGCCGGCGCGCCCGCCGCCGTTGCCAGCGGCGACCACGGTGAGCGCCACCAGGGAGATGGTGGCCAGCGCCGCGAACCCCGCCTGGGGCAGCGCGGTACGGCGCGGCGCGGCGCGGCGCGACGGCCTGGCCGAGGTGTCGGGCGAGTCGTCCCGCAGGGGCCCCGCCCGGCCGGCGGCCTGGCCCGGACCGGCGGGCGGGGCCGGAGCGGGCCCGCCGGACGCCAGCCGCAGATGTCCCCCGCCCGGCGGATAGGGCACGGGCGTCCAGATCTCCCCGAGCACCTCGGCGACCGCCTCGCGCAGGTTCCACGGATCGCCGATCCCGCCGGCGGCCAGCAGCGCGCCGAGCAGGTCGCCCGCCCGCGGCCGCCGGGCGGGCTCCTTGGCCAGGGCCGCCTCCACCGCCGGGCGCAGCAGTTCGGGGACCGCGGACAGGCGGGGCGGCTCGATCAGGATCCTGCGGGTCATCAGGTCGGGCTCGGCCGCGCCGAACGGGTGGTGGCCGGTGGCCGCGTAGGCGATCAGGCAACCCCAGGAGAAGACGTCCGAGGCGGGCAGCGCGGGACCGCCGGTGAGCCGTTCGGGGGCCACCCAGCCGGGGCTGCCCATGACCTGGCCGGCCTGGGTGTGCACGGCCAGGGCGTCCACGTCCCTGGCGATCCCGAAGTCGATCAGCCGGGGGCCGCTCTCCGACAGCAGCACGTTGCCCGGCTTCAGGTCGCGGTGGACCAGCCCGGCCTCGTGCACCGCGGTCAGCGCGCCGGCCAGGCCGAGGGCGACGCCGTAGGCCAGGTCCGGGGTGAGCGGGCCGCGGGCGGCGACCACCTGCGACAGCGCGGGGCCGGGGATGTACTCCGAGACCAGGTAGGGCCGCTCCCTGTCGGTGCCGTCCTCCACCACCGCGGCGGTGCAGAAGGGGACCACCCGCCGCGAGAATTCCACTTCCTCAGCGAAACGGGCCCGGAGCGTGGGATCGTTGAGATGGACCGGATGGGGCGTCTTCAGGGCCACCACTCCGCCCTGCGGATGCTCGGCCAGATAGACCACTCCCATGCCGCCGGTCCCCAGGCGGCCCAGCAGGAGATAACGGCCGATGATGACCGGGTCCCCGACGGTCAGCGGCCGCACGCCAGGCGGCATGCCGTTCATGGGGCCAGTTCCGCCACGTGCCATCCGGATCGAGCCTCTCTGTACGGGCTACGGCAAGCACACTGTGACGGGATTCGAGTGCTGTTCGCTCCTGACCGGTCACAAGGGATATGACGGGTAAGGCCAATGATCCCTCAAGGTAAGGAACCACTGGGATCCGAGGGACTGGACATGTGGGTGTGACCTGCGGGATCGCCGGGCCGGGCGGGCCTGCGGGCACCCCGAAGGCCCGGTGGAGGCGGGGTGCCCGGTGGGGTGCCGGGCCGGAGTGCCAGGCGGCGGCCGGGGTGGTCGGCGGGGTGTCCGACGACGGCCGGATCGAGTGTCAGGCGGCGGCCGAGTCGGTCTCCAGCGCGGGGTCGCCCGCCGGACCGTCCTTCTCGGGGGCGGCCCGCACGAGGAGGTCCCCCTCGCGCAGGCGCTGGGCTGCGGCGGCGAAGCGGGCGATGTGCTGGAAGACCAGCCGGGCCTCGGGCAGGATGTCGGCCAGGATCGGGAAGACGTGCGGCATCCGCCGCCACTCCTCGTAGGTGACCGGGACCCCGGCCGCGCGGGCCCGCTCGGCCACGCGGCGGCCCTCGTCCCGCAGGACCTCCGTCGATCCGGTGATGAGCATCAGCGGCGGCAGCCCGGCGTAGTCGCCGAACACCGGCGAGACCAGCGGGTCGCGGGCGTCCAGGCCGGCGGTCCAGCGGCGGGCGAGCCAGTCGACGCGGCCGGCCGAGATCATCGGGTCGACCAGGCGGTTGGCCCGGCGCGGGGTGTCGGACAGGTCGGTCCACGGTGACATGCACACCGCGCCCGCGGGCAGTTCGATCCCCCGGTCGCGCAGCGCCAGCAGGGTGGCCAGGGTCAGGTGGCCTCCGGCGGAGTCACCGGCGATCAGGATGTCGGCGGGGTCGTAGCCCTTCTCCAGCAGGCACCGGTAGGCCGCGACGGCGTCGTCGAGCGACTGGGCCAGCGTGTGCGCCGGGCCCTGGCGGTAGTCGACGGCCAGCACCGGGCGGCGGGTGGCGACCGACAGGCGCCAGGTGATCGGGCGGTGGGTGGCCGGGGAGCAGACGAAGTACCCGCCGCCGTGCAGATAGAGCAGCACCTTGCTCTCGTCGAGCCCCTGCCCGGCGCGGACCCACTCACCCGCGCAGGCCCCGACTCGGTCGTGCACGAGCGTCACGTGCGGAGGCAGGCGGAGCGGCACCTTCCCGGCGAGCCCGACGATGTGCGAGGCGGCGAGAACACTGAAGCCCGAGCGCAGAAGGAGCTCGGAGAGAGGTTTGACCGTGCTTCTCATGATCGTGTTGAGAGCCGAAGCCTGCCAGCTGACGGGGTACCCGGGACAGACGTCCACGTCGATCTCATGGCGCATGCGGAACCTCCTGCAAAGAAGGTTCCCTGCCAGAACTTCCTTCTATCATGTAACAGGCATATCGCCGGGGTTACCACTATGTGTCGTATCGCCCCATACGGTTCTCCGGAGCGCCTGGAACCCCTCACGGAGCGGCCTCCCAGCGCCGGATAATCCGTTGCCCCGGTTCTGCGGGCCGAGGAAAATCGGAGGGTTGCCCGGACGCCCCGAGGAGGCCCCCGCTGCTCTACCTGCGCATCGCCGGGTACGGCTTCCGCCGACACTCCGCCTACCGCGCCGCGGCCCTGGCCGGAGCCTTCACCAACACCGTCTTCGGCATCCTGCGGGCCTACGTCCTGATCGCCCTGTGGCAGGCCCGCCCCGGCCTGGCCGGCTACGACGTGGCCGACGCCGTCACCTTCTGCTTCCTGAGCCAGGCCTTCATCGGCCCGATGCAGCTGTTCGGCGGCGGCATGCAGCTGTCCGAGCGCGTGCGCAACGGCGACATCGCCGTCGACCTGCTGCGCCCGGCCTCCCTGCAGGTGTGGACCCTCGCCGACGACCTGGGCCGGGCCGGATATCTGGTGCTGCTGCGCAGCCTGCCGCCCACCGTCGTCGGGGCCGTGCTGTTCGGCCTCGTCACGCCGGAGGACCCGGCGACCTGGGCCGCCTTCACCGTCAGCTGCCTGCTGGCCGTGGTGGTCAGCTTCGGCTGGCGCTACCTGATCGCGCTGTCGTCCTGCTGGATCCTCGACGAGCGGGGGATGCAGTCGCTGTCCATCGTCATGATGATGTTCTTCAGCGGCATGATCCTTCCGCTCAACCTCTATCCGGGCCTGCTCGGCGACATCGTGCGGGCCCTGCCCTGGGCGGCCATCGTCCAGGTCCCCGCCGACGTCTACCTCGGCAAGCACGACGTCACCCGGGCGCTCGGCTTCCAGCTGCTGTGGGCGGTCGCGCTGTTCGCCCTGGGCGCCCTGGCAACCCGCGCCGCCCGCCGCAAGGTGGTGATCCAGGGTGGATGACCGCGCGACGATCCCGGAGGCCCAAGGCCGTGGTTAGGACCTACCTGCTGCTCGCCTGGACGTGGTTGCGCGCCTCGGCGCAGTATCCGGTGTCGTTCGCCCTGATGACGCTCGGCTCGTTCACGCTCACCGGGCTCGACGTGGCGGGGATCTGGATCATCTTCGAGCACACCGAGTCCCTCGGCGGGTTCGGCCTGTTCGAGGTCATGTTCCTGTACGGCACCTCGGGCCTGTCGTTCGCCCTGGCGGACATGCTCTTCGGCAACGTCGAACGGCTCAGCCAGCACGTCAGGGCCGGGAGCTTCGACACCATGCTCATCCGCCCGACGGGCGCGTTCATCCAGATGGCCACCGACCGGTTCGGCGTGCAGCGCCTGGGCCGGATCGCCCAGGCCGCGCTGGTGCTGGGCATCTCCCTGCCCCGGCTCGACCCGCCCTGGAGCCGGATGTGGATGGTCCCGCTGATGGTCGTGTGCGGGCTCGTCATCTTCACGTCGATCTTCGCGCTCGGCGGGGCCCTGCAGTTCCTGCTGACCGACGCCCCCGAGGTCGCCAACGCCTTCACCTACGGCGGCAGCACGCTCACCCAGTACCCGCTGAGCATCTACGGCGGCGAGCTCGTCAAGGGCGTCACGTTCATCGTGCCGCTGGCGTTCGTCAACTGGCAGCCCGCCCTGTACGTGCTGGACAGACAGGATCCCTTCGGCCTGCCGTACTGGCTCCGCTTCGTCGCGCCCGTCGCCGCCCTCCTCCTCGCCGTCGCCGCCGCCCTGGCCTGGCGGGCGGGCATCCGCCGCTACCGCTCCACGGGGAGTTGATCACCGCATGATCGAAGTCGACCGCGTCGGCCGTTCCTTCACCGTCGGCCGCGGGCGGGCCCGCAGGACCGTGCACGCCGTACGGGACCTGTCGTTCACCGTCGGGGCCGGAGAGTTCGTCGGCTATCTCGGCCCCAACGGGGCGGGCAAGTCCACCACCATCAAGATGCTCACCGGCATCCTCGCGCCGACCTCCGGCCGCGTCCGGGTGGCCGGTCTCGACCCGACGCGCCGCCGTACGGCTCTCGCCCGCAGGATCGGCGTGGTCTTCGGCCAGCGGACCACGCTGTGGTGGGACCTGCCGCTGAAGGACAGCTTCGAGTTGATCCGTCACCTTTACAAAGTAGATCGTGCGGATTTCCACCGCAGGCTCGACGAGCTGGCCGACCTCCTGGACCTCGGCGGGTTCCTGCACACCCCCGTCCGCCAGCTCAGTCTCGGCCAGCGCATGCGCGGCGACGTCACCGCCGCGCTCCTGCACGAACCGGCCGTCCTGATCCTCGACGAGCCGACCATCGGCCTGGACGTGGTGAGCAAGGTCGCCATGCGCGCGTTCCTGCGCCGCCTCAACGCCGAGCACGGCACCACCGTGCTGCTGACCACCCACGATCTCGGCGACATCGAGAAGCTCTGCCGCCGGGTCATGCTCATCGACCACGGCCGGCTCGGCTTCGACGGCACCGTCGACGACCTGCGCGCCACGGCTCCGGGACGGGAATCCCTCGAAGAGGTCGTCGCCCACCTCTACACCGCCTGAGCCACACCACCCGGGCCACACCGCCTGAGCACCCCTCCCGGCCGGCGGGCCGTCATCGCGGCCGGGCCTCCTGCGGGCTCCCGGTCCGGGCGCGCACGACGACGCGGGCCCGCCGCGACGGCACGAGGGTGACGTGCTGCATGCGCTGGCGCTCCGGGCGGCCGGGGTCGGCGGGCAGCGGCTCCACCCGGCGCAGTACCTCGGCGATGATGACCCGCATCTCCAGCAGTGCCAGCTGCGCGCCCACGCAGTAGCGCCGGCCGCCCCCGAACGGCTGCCAGGCCCGGTTGGCCCGTGCCGCCTCGGGGCCGAGGAAGCGTTCGGGCCGGAAGACGTCCGGCTGCGGGAACGCCTCGGGGTCGCGGTGGATCAGGGCGATCAGCGGCGAGGCGAACCAGCCGGCCGGCACCTCGTAGCCGCCCAGCCGCAGCGGGACGTCCACCAGCCGGGACACGTCCCACACCACCGGGCGGCAGCGCAGCGCCTCCTTGACCACGGCCTGCAGGTAGCGGTCGTCGTCTCCGGCGTCCACCTCCCGGCGCAGCCGCTCCAGCGCCTGCGGGGCGCGCGTCAGCCGCTCGAAGGCCCACGCCAGGCCGGTCGCGGTGGTCTCGTGCCCGGCCTGCAGCATGGTGATCAGCTCGTCGCGCAGCTCCCGGTCCGGCATCGGCCGCCCGTCCTCGTCGCGGGCCGCCATCAGCCGAGACAGCACGTCCGTGCCGGTCCCGCCGTCCGCACCGGCCTCGGCCAGGGCACGGCGGCGGGCGATCTCCTCGTACAGGATCCCGTCCACCTCGGCGCGCAGCTCCGCGAAGCGGCCGAGGAACGGCACCCGCCGCAGCGGCAGGGACGCGGCGCGCTCGCGCACACCCGGCGGGAGCATCAGCACCACCGTGCCCGCGGCCTCCATCATCCGCGGTATCAGCACCCGCAGCCGCGCCAGCCGGCGCGCGTCGTCGATGCCGAACACCAGCCGCAGGATCACCTCCAGCGTGATGCGCTGCACCCGCTCGCGCAGCGCGAAGGGGGTGCCCAGCGGCCAGGTCTCGATCTCCTCGGCGGCGATGCGGGCGATGTCGTCCCGGTAACCGGAGACGGCCCGGCCGTGCAGCGGCGGGGTGAGCAGCCTGCGGTGCCGCAACCACGGCTCATGGTCCAGGGTGAGCAGCGAGTGGTGGCCGACCATCGGCTCCAGGAAGCGGCGCCGTACCTCCCCCGCCCGCCCGCCTTCGGCGTCGAGCGCGTAGACCCGCTCGGCGAGCTCGGCGGTGGTCACGAACACCTCGGGCGGCAGGCCGGGGAAGCGGATCGCGAAGACCGGCCCGTAGCGGCGCCGCTGGGCCTCCAGGTAGGAGACGGGGTCGTGCAGCAGGCGCAGGGCCGGCAGCACCGGGATCCGCGGCCCAGGCGGCCTCCTGCCGGGGCCGTGCGCCCGCGATCCGGGGGGTGGTGAGGACGGCCGGCTGGACGGCATCGCGGCTCCCGTTCTGCCCATTCGACGTTGCACGGGCGGATCTATACGTGCGTATAAGACGCTCGTATATGTGCTTAACATGGTCGGCGTGACGCGTAAAGACCCCTCCACCGGGCACCGGGACCGGCTGCTGGCCGCGGCGATGACATGCCTGCAGCACAAGGGCTACGCCCGGACCACCGCCCGCGACCTGGTCGCCGCCTCCGGGACCAACCTGGCCTCCATCGGCTACCACTTCGGGGGCAAGGAGGCCCTGCTGAACGCCGCCGTGGCCGAGTGCTTCCGCATCTGGACCGCCAGGCTGGAGGAGGCCGTGTTCGCCACGGCCGGTTCGGGACCGCGCGAGCGCCTGGAGCGGGCCCTGACCGTGATGCTCGGCAGCTTCGAGGAGCTGCGACCGCTCATCGCCGCCTGCGTCGAGGCCTTCCCCGCCGCCCTGCACTCCGAGCAGCTCCGCCGCCAGCTCGCCGACGCCTACGCCGACATCCGCACGACCACCGCCGGGATGATCACCCGATCCTGCGCCGAACTCGGCCTGCAACCCCCCGGCCCGCCGCAGACCACGGCCTCGGTGCTCATCGCGCTGTGCGACGGCCTGATGCTGCAGTGGCTCCTCGACCCCCTGGCCGTCCCCGACGCCTCCCAGGCCGTCGGCGCCCTCACCGCCCTGTCCGCCGTCCTGACCCCGCCCGGGGAGTAGGTCCTTGAAACGGTACGGCGACGCGTACCGGCCGGTGGACCCGCACTCGAGGCACGTCCCCGGCGGGCCGCGCGCCGCCCACCCGTGAGGCACGTCCGCGATTGACCGGGTGTCGCCCACCCGAACTGCGCCCACGACGGACGAACCCCGCCCCGCCAAAGCGCTTCCGAGACATGGGCAGACCCGCGGCGACCTCATTAAATAAGGCGCATACCGGCGCGGCTTTCCCTGAGGCCTTATCCACATTTCGGGCACGCCCGCCCCCGAAATCAGACGAATACGCCAGGAGGTCATTCGGATACCGTCCGCAATCACTTCCCGGGAAGCGTCGAATCAGAGATAAAAGAAGAGCACCCCGAAAGCCGCCTACCAGCGCTTTCGCCCCGCGCCCCTTACCAGGAGGCAACCTTTACCTTATCCCGAACTGCCAATACATACCGCCTTTGGCAATTGCCAGAAGCACATGGATCGGCCAGTATTGGATTGCATCGCAAGAGCAAACTAAGAGCCCCCACATCCGCCTGCCAGGGATCAGATGTGGAGGCCCTCCTCTACCGTCCCAGTTCACACTCCTGCCAGAGCGTTTCTAGGACTTCACTGTGCCAGCCACTCACAGACAGCCCGGACGGCTTCCGCCACCAGGCGGGCGATCACCGTGAGCCACAGTGGTTCTTCCGCCGATTTCGATTCTGCGCGCCTACCTCGGCGATGCATACGCACAGGCTCCCCCTTTCACCACCCGGCACCTTCGGCCGGCCTAGGCCCGGCCGAAGCGGAGGCGGGGAAGCTAGTTCAAAGGTATATCTCACACAAAGGCAGTCCTACTGGCGCAGAGCTCACGCTTTCCTATCCGCCAATCTGCGTAGTCGCGCGGTTTTCCTGTGGATTCCATATCGTGCCGCTGTGGCGCACCGAGTCGCGAGGCTGTTCCGTCAGGGACAGGGTTCAGACTCTGGGGTGGGCGGCGAAGAAGCGCCAGAGGGTGGCGGTGGCGTTCAGGGCGGTGGACGGGGGGTCGGCGCGGTCGCGGACCACTTCGCCGCCCGGCCACTGGTGGCCCGCTCCCTTGACGGTGATCAGTCCGACGGCGCGGCCGTGCCGGCATCGGGCGAGCGCGGTGGTGACCGTGGCCGACCCGGAGAGGGTGGACCGGCCGCAGTGGGCGGCCGCGCGCCAGCCGGCGAGGACCTCGGGCACGGGCGGGCCGTCGATCCGGGCGACGCCGGTGCCGGGCGAGCCGTCGAAGGGGACGTTGCGGTCGGCCGTACCGTGGATGTGCAGGACCGACAGCGGCGCCGGGGCGGGACAGCCGCCGAGGCGGGTCGCGGCCACCGGCCCGATCGCCGCGAAGATCGTGGTGTCGCAGGCCAGCCGGTAGGCCATCATGCCGCCGTTGGACATCCCGGTCGCGTACACCCGGCGGGGGTCGGTCCGCAGCCCGCCGGTGATCCGCTCGACCATCCTGCCGATGAAGGCGACGTCGTCGACGTCCTGCCGGCCCGGCCTGCCGCAGCAGCCGTCACCGGCGTTCCAGGCCCTGCCGTACCCGTCGGGATAGGCGACGGCGAAGCGGCCGCGCTCGGCCTGGGCGTTCCAGCCGTAGGACCTCTCGGCCTGCCGGGCCGAGCCGAACCCGCCGTGCAGCATCACCACCAGCGGCGCGTTCGCCGGAAGCGACGCGGGCCGGTAGAGCCGGTAGGAGCGTTCCCGCCCGTCGACGGTGATCGTGTGCACGGTGGTCGTGCCCCGCCCCCGCACGCTCGCCGCCCCGTCAGCCGCGGCCCCGTCGACCGCGGTCCCATCGGCTGTGGCCCCGTCGGTCACGGTGGACGCCGCCGCGGGTACGGCCGGCGCCGCAACCGGTACGGCCAGCACCGCCGCCGCGCACAGGCGCAGCACCGCCGGCACGCGCGGCGCAGGCAGCTCCGTCGGCGCGCTCGCACGGATACATGTACGACGGATCATCCGCATGCCCGGCCTTCCCTCCACGAGCCCTCCAGAGACTCTCCATGGGTGGTCCTCCTCTTCTCCGGAGGACGGCGGCCGCCAGTGAACCGGGTCTTTCTGGCAAATCTCTGAGACTCCCGCGACCCGCACCGGCCGGCCCCGGGGGTGCCGCTCACCGTCTCCGGGTTCTCCGGGCGTTCAGGAACCAGCGGGTCGCCACGGCGCGGGCCAGCGGCGGGGGGACCGTGCCCGCGCCCAGGCCGACCTCGACCAGCAGGTCGAAGACCTCGGAGCGCCGGGCGGCCACGTCGATCGCGGCGTCGATGAAACCGGGGAACTGGGCGAGGCGGGCGAGGACGTCGGTGGTGAGCAGGTGCCGTCCCAGGGCCGCGCGCAGGGCGCGCCGGTAGGCGGGAAGGGGGTCGGCGGCGGCCTGTACCGCGGCCTCGCCGGCGAGGCGGCCGGACAGCAGCGCGTAGTAGATGCCCTCGCCGGTGAGGGGGTTGATGAGGCTGGCGGCGTCGCCGGCCAGCAGGACCCGGCCGGCGCCGGGCACGGGCCGGCCCGGGGACAGCGGCAGGTGGTGGGCGCGCAGGTCCCGGGCCCGCAGGTGGGGCAGCAGCTCGGCCAGGCGGCCGTGCAGGACCTGGCGGCCGGGCCGGCCGGTGGCGCGCAGGCGGGGCAGCAGCATTCCGAACCCGATGTTGGCGGTGCCGTCGCCGACCGGGAACGACCAGGTGTAGGCGGGCCAGCCGTCGCGCTGCATCGCGATGAGCTGGACGTCGTCGTCCTCGGGCACGTCGGCGTAGCCGCGTACGGCTATCGCGGTGTGCCGTTCGGGAGTCGCGGCGGCGCCGATGAGGCGGCGCACGGTGGAATTGGCCCCGTCGGCGGCGATGACGACGCGCGCGGTGAAACGGCCGTCGACCGTGACGTGGCCGTCGTGGGCGCTGAGCGCGCGGACCGGGTGGCGCGTGAGGTGGACTCCGCGCTCCTCGGCGGCCCGTACGAGCCGGGCGTCGAAGACCTTGCGGGGCACGACGTGGTTGGGCCGCGCCGCGGTGGCGGCGACGCGCGCCCCGCCGGGCGAGATCACCGCCAGGCGCTGGATCGGCCGGTAGTCGGCGACCAGGCCGGGCACGCCGAGCAGGGCGAGCTCGTCGACGCCGTGGGCGGCGATGCCGTCCCCGCAGGCCTTGTCCCGGGGGAAGTCCGCCCTGTCGAGCAGGAGCACCCGCGCCTGCGGCCGCAGCTGCTTGACGCGCAGCGCCGCAGCCGAACCGGCGGGCCCGCCGCCGACGATGATCACATCCCACGTGCCCGCCATGCTCCGAACCTGCCACGTCCGGGCCGGGCGAAACCGCTCCGGCGCGAGCCGTACGGCGGCGCCGTCACCGCCCGTCCCGGACGGGACGGGGGCACGGCCTCGACCGTGTCCCCGATCGTCCCCGACCCCGGGGCCCCGCCCTGCCCGTGAAGGACGCCCGCCGACGCCCGGAAAGGCCCGGGGACGGGGCTCAGAAGTAGGCCGGGTCGCCGGTGCTCTCCTCGTACTCCTCGGACTCCCGCCGGGCCGGTCTGCTCCAGCGGGAGGGCATCAGGACGGGCACGAAGAGGGCGACGCCGAGCATGGCGTAGATCCCGCTGGTGAGCAGGGCGCCCATGCCCGCGGGCGCCTGGACGAGGGACTCGTGGAAGGTGGGCACCTCGGGCAGCAGGCTCAGGGCGCGCCCGGCGTCGAGGATGTAGATCACGGTCCAGGCCAGCAGGACCATCGACGGGACGAACCCGGCCAGCGGGGAGACCCGGCCGGCGACGATCAGGCCGAGCAGCAGCCCGATCCCGGCCATGACGCCCAGGGCGATCCAGATCTTCGTGTCGCCCGCGGGCAGGGGTGTCCCGCCCGGGGCGGGCGCGGGCCGCGTCAGAGCCGTCGCCGCGGCCCATCCCCCGCCGAGAAGCAGGACCGCCGTCATCACCAATCCGATCAGCAGCCCGACGACGTGCCGCATCGCCATCACCTCGGCTCCACGCGCTTTCACGGTCGCGGCAACCCTAGCCACAAAAGTGGCAAAGTGTGAGGCATCACGCACCTTTGGTCAACCGGATCGAGGACCGGCCACAGGTCGTGAGAGCATGTCTGCCGTCATGCGCGCCCGGCTCCCCTTACGCCTCCTGCGGGCGGCCGCCTTCTCGGCCGTCTGCGTGACGCTCGCCGTCCTCGGCCACGTGGCCGCGGGCGGTTCGGGCCCCGGGGCGTGGGCCGTGGCCGCCGGTGTGTCGGCGACCATGGCCGCGGCGGCCGCGCTCGCCGGGCGCGAGCGGTCGGCCACCGCGGTCGGCGTCGTGCTCGGGGCCGCCCAGCTGTCCCTGCACGAGCTGTTCGCCTTCGGCGACCCCGCCGGGATCTCCCTCGCCCTGCACTCCCACGAGCGTGGGCTCGGCGAGGACCTGGGCATGCTCCTGGCGCACCTCACCGCCACGGTGATCACCGGCTGGTGGCTGGCCCGCGGCGAGAACGCCCTGTGGTCCCTGCTGCACGCGGCCGGCCGGCACCTGGGCTCGGCCGGGCACCGCCTGGCCGCGGCCTTCCGCCTCCTGGCGGTCCCCGCCCGCCCGGCCGCCCCGGCGCCCGCGGCCCCGTCCGCCGCCGGGCCCGTCCGTCTCCCCGTCCTTCTCCGGCACACCGTCAGCCGGCGCGGTCCTCCGCTTCCCGCCGCCTGACCTCACCCCTTCCCACCTCAGCCATCAAGTGGAGATCTCCGTGTCCCTTTCTTCAGCGTTCTCTTCGGCGTGCCGTCGTACGGCGGCCGTCGCCGCCGGCGCCGCCGCGCTCACCCTCGGGCTGGCCCTCCCCGCCCTGGCCCACGTCACCGTCAACCCCGGCAGCGCCGAGCAGGGCGGCTTCACCAAGGTCGCCTTCCGAGTGCCCAACGAGCGTGACGACGCCTCGACGAACAAGGTCGAGGTCGCCTTCCCCACCGACCACCCGCTGGCGTTCGTCTCGGTCAAGCCGGTGCCCGGCTGGAAGGTCGAGGTCACCGAGGGCAAGCTCGACAAGCCCGTCACCACGGAGTACGGCGAGATGACCGAGGCGGTCACGAAGATCACCTGGTCGGGCGGGGAGATCGAGCCCGGTCAGTTCCAGGAGTTCGAGGTGTCGATGGGCATGCTGCCCGAGGGCACCGACCGGCTGGTCTTCCCCGCGACCCAGACCTACAGCGGCGGCGAGGTCGTGAAGTGGGACCAGGAGCCCGCCGCCGACGGCTCCGAGCCCGAGCGTCCGGCCCCGGTCCTGAAGCTCACGCCCGCCTCCGAGGAGGGCGACGGCCACGGCCACGGCGGTTCTTCCGCCTCGCCGGCCCCCGCCGCGGCCGCCGCGGCGCCGTCGGTGTCGCCGGTCGCCGCCGTGCACGAGGCGCCCGCCGACGGCACCGCCCGCCTGCTCGGCGCCGGCGGGCTGCTCATCGGGCTCGTCGGGACCCTGATCGGCGTGGTCGGCCTGCGCCGCGGGAGCCGTACGACCTCCTGACCTGCCTGCCCCGCGGGAGCCGTACGCCCCTCTGACCGGCCTGCCCGCGCCGACGGGGTCGTACGGCCGGCCTGCCGTCCCTGCGGAGGCCGGGCGGCCGGGAGCGGTGAGAACCGTCCCCGGCCGCCCGGATCTCAGGAGGTGATGTCCTTGCCGGTGAAGCGGGCCCAGGCGACCGAGCCGGAGATCGCCGTGTAGGCGGCGAAGACCAGCAGACCCCGGCCCATCTCCGCGGTGGCGATCGGGTCGCGCAGGACCCCGTCGAACCCGTTCCACCAGTGCGTCAGCAGGTACGGCTGGAGCCAGGACAGCTGCGGGATCACGCCGATGACCTGCACGACGATGACGGTCACCACGGTCGCGGCGATGGCGCCGATCGCCACCTCCGTCAGTGTGGACAGCGCCAGCGCGACGGCGGCCAGCGCGGCCATCCCGGCGGAGACGTACAGGACCACCAGGCCGATCCTGAGCAGCCCCTCCGCGAAGGGGATCGTCGTCCCCGACAGCAGGGTGATCGGCCCGGCGGGGAACAGCACCAGCCCGGTCACCAGTGCCGACACGGCGATCAGGCTGACGGCCGCCAGGCCGAAGACGACCGCGTTGCCGTACTTGACGGCCAGCAGGCGGGTCCGGCCGGCCGGGGCGGTGAGCAGATAGCGCAGGGTCCCGCCGCCCGCCTCGCCCGCGACCGCGTCGCCGGCCACCACCGCGACGGCGACCGGCAGCAGCAGCTGCACCAGTACGGACAGCGCGGCGAAGGTCAGGAACAGCCCGTTCCCGGTGATCTGCGTGAAGATCCCCCCGCCGCCCTCGGCCTGGGCCTCGGCGGAGATCGGCTCGGCGAACAGGCGCATCACGACGCCGATCACCACCGGGATGACCGCGAGCACGGCCAGCATGGCGATGTTGCGCGGCCGGCGGAAGGTCAGCCCGGCCTCCGAGCCGAACAGCCGCAGCCAGGACCGCACCGCCCCCGGCGCCCGGCCGGCGGAGACCGCCGCGCCCGGCTCCGTCCCCGAAGCCCCGGCGGAAACGGGGGCGGGCTCCGGCGCCGCGCCGGAGGCGGAGCCCTCCGTGCGGGCGTCCTCCGCGGCGGGCCGTACTCTCTCAACCGTCGACATCGAAGCCCTCCCCGGTCAGGCGCACGAACACGTCCTCCAGGCTCGGCCGCTGCACGGCCAGCCCGCGCACGGCCGCACCCGCGGTCACCAGTTCGGCGGTGACCCGCTCGGGGGCCAGCGCCCCCAGTTCGGCGACGGCCTCCCCGTCCCCGGTCCGGACCCCGGCCAGCCCGAGCCCGGTCAGTACGGCGGCCGCCACGTCGGTGTCCGGGGTCTCCACCCGGATCATGACCGCCTCGCCGGTGCTCAGCCGGCGGAACTCCTCGATGGGTCCCTGGGCGACCAGCCGCCCGGTCCGCATGACGCCGACGTGGGTGCACATCTGCTCCACCTCCGCCAGCAGGTGGGAGGAGACGAACACCGTCGTCCCGTCGGCGGCGATCTCCTTGACCAGCGCCCGGACCTCGCGGGTGCCCTGCGGGTCCAGGCCGTTGGTCGGCTCGTCGAGGACCAGCAGCTCCCTGGGTCCCAGCAGCGCGGCGGCGATGGCCAGGCGCTGGCGCATGCCCAGCGAGTAGGCGCGGTAGCGCTTGCGCGCCGCGGCGGTCAGCCCGACCCGTTCCAGCGCGAGCCCGATCCTGCGGGAGGCGGTGCGCGGGTCGGCCGCCGGGTCGGCGGCGTCGTAGCGGCGCAGGTTGGCCTCGCCCGACAGGTAGGGATAGAACGCCGGACCCTCGACCAGCGCCCCCACCCGGGGCAGCACGGCCGGGATCGCCCCCGGCATCGGCCTGCCGAGCATCTCCCAGGTGCCCTCCGTCGGCGTGACGAGGCCGAGCAGCATCCGGATGGTCGTGGTCTTCCCCGAGCCGTTCGGGCCGAGGAAGCCGAAGACCGAACCGCGGGGCACCGCCAGGTCCAGGCCGTCCACGGCCACCTGGCCGCCGCGGAAGCGCTTGGTCAGCCCCCGGGTGACGATCGCCTCGGGCGCTCCTTCAGTCGTCCGCTCCCGGGCCGGGGGGACGGGGCTCTCTCCGAGCCCCGCGGCGCCGCGAGGGCCGGCGTCGCGGCCCTCGCGGCTCCCTGCCAGGAGCCGGGTGTCTCCCGGCATCTCGCTCACTTCCGTCCGGCCGCCTCGGCCAGCTTCTCGGGGGTGACCGCGCCGACGAGCAGGCGCCCGTCGTCGGTCAGCAGAACCGACACCAGCTTGGTCCGGATCACCTTGCCGCTCCCCCACGGCCCGCTGATCGGGGTGGCGGACTCCAGCAGGGCCTCGGCCGTCGCGGCGGCGCTCTCGGACTCGGACCCGTCGCCTCCGGCGGACTCCGCCGTGAGGTCCTCGACCGAGAAGGGCAGCACCGCGACCGTGGTCCAGCCCTCGCCGACGGTCTTGACGTCCCCCTTCAGCTCCTCGCCCCGCTCGCGCCGCTGCTGCGGGTCGGCCCCCAGCTCGCGCCCGATCTCGGTCAGCGACTGCTCCTTCACCGTGGCGCCGGGCGGCGGGGTGAAGGTGAAGTTCTCCGGAGCGGGCGGGGTGAAGGCGACCGAGGTGAAACCGACCTCGAAGGCCGGCTCCGCCGCGCTCTTGGCGTAGACCTGGACCCGCAGCGGGACGAAGGTCTCCCCGTCGAGCGCCACCTTGACCTCCTTGACCAGGGACGAGGCGTCCTTGGGAGCGAGGGTGAGCTGGTAGGCGTCCCGTCCGGCGACCTTCTCGTTGGCGGTCACGCCGATGGCGGTGCCCTCCTCGGCCCGCTCCAGCACCTCCTGGGCCAGCTGCTGCGGCGTGGTCGCCGTGGGCAGCGCCTTCGGCGCCTGGGCGGCGTGCGCCTCCGGCGAGAGGTCGCCCTTGATCCGGGTGGCCGTGTTGTCGGCGCTCTCCCACAGCCACGCCTGGTCGCCGCCGACGATCAGGTCGGTCTCGCTCATCCGGCCGGCCAGGGCCAGGCGGACCTTGTTCTCGCCGCCGTACCAGACCTTCAGCTCGTGGGAGCCCGCCAGCAGGGCTGCCGGGGAGGTGCTCCCACCGGGCCCGGCGGCCTGCGGCAACCCCGGCAGGCCGAAGGAGGCGGTCTGCAGCAGGGTGCCCGACATGGGCCGGGGACCGGTCTCGGCGGCCCGGAGCGCGTCGGCGAGCAGCTGCTCGGCGGTGCGCTCGGGCAGCGCCGGGTCGCCCTGGACCGCCGCGATGACGGGACCGGCCCCGATGGCCCCGGCGACCAGCGCGGTCACGGCGATCGGCACACCCCACCTCACGGCGCGGCCTCTCCGGGTCGGCTGCCGGGTCGGTCGTGGTGTTCGCTCTGACATGTCACTCCTTAACGGTATTGCGTGCATCCCTTCTTCTCGCAGCCTGCGCGAGAGGTCCTGTGCCGACGCTGAGACAGCCTGAGAGTGCTCACAGGCTTCTCAGCCGGGTCTCAGCCGCGCTGCCCGAAGATATGGTGACGACCGGAGAAGAGGGGGGCGCACCATGCGGGTTCTCGTCGTGGAGGACGAGCGGCGGATGGCCGCGGCGCTGCAGCGCGGGCTGCAGGCCGAGGGGTTCGCGGTCGATCTCGCGCACGACGGCGAGGATGGCCTGCACCTGGCCAGGCACGGTGACTACGACGTGATCGTGCTGGACATCATGCTGCCCCGGCTGTCGGGCTACAACGTCTGCAAGCAGCTGCGCGCCGAGGAGAACTGGGTGCCGGTCCTGATGCTGTCGGCCAAGGACGGCGAGTACGACATGGCCGACGGGCTCGACCTGGGCGCCGACGACTACCTCACCAAGCCGTTCTCCTACGTGGTGCTGGTGGCCAGGCTCCGGGCGCTGCTGCGGCGCGGCGCGAGCCGCAGGCCCGCCGTGCTGCAGGCCGGGGACCTGTCCCTGGACCCGGCCCGGCGCAAGGTGAGCAGGGGCGAGACCCCGGTGGAGCTGACGCCCAGGGAGTTCGCCCTGCTGGAGTACCTGCTCAGGCGCCACGACGAGGTGGTGTCCAAGGCCGAGATCCTGGAGCACGTCTGGGACACCTTCGACACCGATCCCAACGTGGTCGAGGTCTACGTCGGCTATCTGCGCCGCAAGATCGACGTGCCGTTCGCCCGCAACGCGCTGCAGACCGTCCGGGGCGCCGGGTACCGGCTGGCCGGCGATGGCGGCTGAGCCGGTCACCGCGGGCGCCCGCCGTACGGCCGGGTGGTGGCGGCGCAAGAGCCTGCGCTTCCGGCTGGTCGCGGTCGCCTCGGCGGTGCTGGCGGTGGCGCTGGGCCTGTCGGCCTACGTGATGGTCGGGGTGCTGGGCAGGACGCTGATCGCCGCGATCGACGAGTCGATCTACCAGCGGGCCCGGGGGGTCGTCTCGCAGGCCGACTCCGGGCAGCTGCCCGACGAGCTGACCTCGCCCGACGGCACCCTGATCCAGGTGATCGACTCGGCCGGGCGCATCACCCACGCCACCGCCGGGACCGATCGGCTGGTCCCGCTGCTGAACGCGGCGGAGCGGTCGGCGGCGATCGCGCAGCGGCGGTCGCGCTTCCTGGACGGCGCGCCGTACGGGATCCCGCACCGGCTGCGCGTGCGGGTGCTCAGCGCCGACCGCGGGCAGACGGTGATCGCGGCCCGGCCCTTCAGCGAGGTCGAGACGAGCATCAGCACCGCCGGCCACGTGCTGATCATCGGTACGCCGCTGCTTCTCGTGCTGCTGGCCGGGGCCAGCTGGGTGATCATCGGCCGGACCCTGCGGCCCATCACCGAGCTGCGCCGCGGCGCCGAGGTGATCACCGGCACCGCCCGCTCCCGCCGCCTGCCGGTCCCCGAGTCGCGCGACGAGGTGCACCACCTGGCCACCACGCTCAACGCCATGCTGGACCGGCTGGAGCGGGCCGACGCCCGCCAGCGCGCGCTGGTGTCGGACGCCGCCCACGAGCTGCGCAGCCCGCTGGCCAGCATCCGGCTCCAGCTGGAGGTGGCGCTGGGCCATCCGGGCGGCCAGGACGACTGGCGCGAGACCGCCGAGGGCGTGCTGGAGGACACCACGCGCCTGACCAGGCTGGCCGAGGACCTGCTGGCCCTGGCCCGGCTGGACGAGCGCGGGGGCGCGCCGGCGCGCAGGGAACCGGTCGAGCTGGACGGGCTGGCCGCCCAGAGCCTGGAGCGGTACGGCCGGGCCGTCACGTTCAAGGCGGACGCGCCGGTCGTGGTCTCCGGGGACGCGCTGGACCTGGGCCGTGTCCTGGTCAACCTGGTCGACAACGCGCTGCGGCACACCGTCTCCCCGGTGGCGGTGGAGCTGCGGGCCGAGGGCGCGGACGCGGTGCTGACCGTGACCGACGACGGGCCCGGCATCCCCGAGGAGGACCGCGAGCGGGTCTTCGACCGGTTCACCCGGCTGGACAGCGCGCGCAGCCGCGACGAGGGCGGGGCCGGGCTGGGCCTGGCGATCGTCCGCGAGACGGTCAACGCCCACGGCGGCGCGGTCCACCTGGAGGACGCCGGCCCCGGCCTGCGCGCGGTGGTACGGCTCCCACTTTCATGAGCGAGGCTCGTCCTTTTTCGGCCGGAGTGGTTGACTGGCCGGGTCCGCGGTTCGCGGGAGCCGTACCCCCGGAGGAGTTCCATGAGCCTGCCTGACAAGGGCCGCGACATCGACGAGCTGATGGCCGAGATCGCCGGGCTCAGGGAGGGCGACCTGCCCGTGCGGGGCGGGAAGGTGACCGCGTACGTGTACGACACCGGCCGGCCGGAGGTGCACGAGGCGGCGACCCGGGCCTACGTCGAGATGCTGGAGGTCAACACCCTCGACCCCACCGCGTTCCCGAGCGTGGTGGAGATGGAGAGGCAGGTGGTCGGCGCGGTCGCGGAGCTGCTCGGCGGCGGCACCGGGATCTTCACCAGCGGCGGCACCGAGTCGATCATGCTGGCGGTGAAGGCGGCGCGCGACTTCCGGCGGGTCGCGGGCCGTCCCCGGATGGTCGTGCCGGTCACCGCGCACCCGGCCTTCCACAAGGCCGCGCACTATCTCGGAGTGGCGGTGGACGCGGTGCCGGTGGACCCGGTGACGTTCCGGGCGGACGCCGCGGCGGTGGAGGCGGCGATCACCGGGGACACGGTGCTGGTGGTCGTCTCGGCGCCCTCCTACCCGCAGGGCGTGATCGACCCGGTCGGGCCGATCGCCGGGATCGCCGCCGCGCGCGGCGTGCCGTGCCACGTGGACGCGTGCGTGGGCGGCTGGCTGCTGCCCTGGCTGCGTGAGGCCGGGGCCCGGATCCCGCCCTTCGACCTGTCGGTGCCCGGGGTCACCTCGCTCTCCTGCGACCTGCACAAGTTCGGCTACTCCCCCAAGGGCGCCTCGGTCGTGCTGTTCGCCGACCCGGCGATGCGCCGCAGGGCCTACTTCGCCTCGGCGTCCTGGCCCGGCTACACCGTCATCAACGCCACCGTGCAGAGCTCGAAGTCCGCCGGGCCGCTCGGCGGCGCCTGGGCCACCCTGCAGTCCCTGGGCCGGGAGGGCTATCTGGAGCTGGGCCGTACCACCCTGGCCGCGACCCGCCGCCTGCGCGAGGGCCTGGCCCGGATCCCGGGCCTGAGGGTGCTCGGCGATCCCGAGTCGTCGCTGGTCGCCTTCACCTCCGACGAGGCCGACGTGTTCGTGCTGTCCGACGAGGCCAGGAGGCGCGGCTGGTTCCTGCAGCCGCAGCTGTCCTACGCGGGCATCCCGGCCAACATCCACATCACCGTCACGGGGGTGACCCTGCGGGGCGTGGACGCGATGCTGGAGGTGATCGCCGAGTCGGCCGCGGCGGCGCGGGAACGGGGGCCGGTGGAGCTGCCCGAAGGGCTGGTGGAGCTGGTGGCCGGGCTGGAGCTGGAGGCGCTGGACGACGCGGCCTTCGGCGAGCTGGCGGCCGCCGTCGGGGTGGACCTGGGCGGTTCCGGGCAGCCGGAGATGGCCGTCGTCAACGCGGTGCTCGACGCCCTGCCGGCCGACAGACGTGAGGCGGTCCTCATCCGCTTCCTGTCGGTGATCTACGGCTAGGACACCGGCGCAGTTCCGTCCGTACGGGAGTATGTAACAAATCAATTTACGTCAGTAAGAATATTGCAGTAAATATGATGGCGGTTCACGATAGGGGACGCTCACCCTCCGCCCGCGCGGCCCCACGAGGGCGCCGGGTTCACCCCCAGCAGGAGGACCGCCATGAGCACCACCTCCACCACCCGATTAGCCGGGCTCACCGCCGCCGCACTGGCCCTCGTCCTCGGGACGGCCGCGCCGTCCTCCGCCGATCCGGCCCCGCCCTCCTCCGAGGAGTCCCCGCCGGCCGCGATCGCCGCCGCCGACAGCCCCACCGCGATCACGGGCAGTTACATCGTGGTCTTCAAGGACCGGCTCACCCGGGCCGGCCGGGACCGCAAAGCACGGGAGACCGCCGCCGGCCGGGGCGCCTCGGTCAGCGCCGTCTACCAGAGCGCGCTCAACGGCTTCGCGATGAAGGCCACCGAGGCCCAGGCCAGAGCCGTCGCGGCCCAGCCGGACGTGGCCTACGTCGAGCAGGACCAGGAGTTCACCCTGGTGGAGCAGGATCTCACCGCGACGCGGCAGGCCGTGGCGTCGTGGGGCCTGGACCGGGTCGACCAGCGCAACCTGCCGCTGGACGGCGCCTACACCCCGCCGAACAACGGCTCGGGCGTGCGCGCCTACATCATCGACACCGGCATCCGCATCGGCCACACGGACTTCGGCGGGCGGGCCTCCAGCGGACGCGACGTCTACGACAACGACAACGACGTGAGCGACTGCAACGGCCACGGCACCCACGTCTCGGGCACGGTCGGCGGCACCCAGTACGGCATCGCCAAGGGCGTCTCACTCGTCGGCGTCCGGGTGTTCGGCTGCGGCAGCACCACCTCCACCTCGATCATCATCGCGGGGGTGGACTGGGTGACGGCCAACGCGGTCAAGCCCGCCGTGGCCAACATGAGCCTGGGCGGCAGCGCGAGCACGGCGCTGGACACCTCCGTGCGCAACTCCGTCAACTCCGGCGTCGTCTACGCGCTGGCCGCGGGCAACGAGAGCACCAACGCCTGCAACCGCTCCCCCGCCCGGGTCGCCGAGGCGATCACCGTGGGCGCCACCACCAGCTCCGACGCCCGTTCCTCCTTCTCCAACTACGGAACCTGCCTGGACCTGTTCGCACCCGGCTCGTCCATCACCTCGGCCTGGAACACCGGCGACACGGCCTCCAACACCATCAGCGGCACCTCGATGGCCTCCCCGCACGTCGCGGGGGCCGCGGCGCTGCTGCTGAACGCCGGAACCGCTCCGGCGCAGGTGCCCGGCGCGATGATCGCCGCGGCGACCACCGGCGTGGTGGGCAACCCGGGCACCGGCTCCCCCAACCGGCTGCTGTACACCGGCGCCGGCGGCGGCGGTCCCGAGCCGACCGTGGTCTACTCCGACGACTTCGAGGCCGAGCGCGGCTGGACGGTCAACCCGGGCGGCTCCGACACCGCGGTCACCGGCCGCTTCGAGCGCGGCGATCCCGGGCAGGTGACCAGCGGCGGTACGGTCACGCAGCCGGGCACCACGCCCAGCGGGACCAACGCCCTGGTCAGCGGGGCCGCGGCCGGAGCGAGCGCGGGCGAGAACGACATCGACGGCGGCGTGACGAGCGCCCAGTCACCGGCCATCACGCTTCCCGCGAGCGGCACACTGACCCTGTCGTTCTCCTGGTACCTCGGTCACCTCAGCAACGCCGGCAGCGCCGACTACATCCGGGTCCGCGTGGTCGGATCGACCACCACGACCGCGCTGAACCAGACGGGATCGGCCGCCAACCGCGCCGCCGCCTACGCCACCGCCAGCGTCGACATCTCCGGCCACGCCGGCCAGACCGTCCGCATCCTGGTGGACGCCGCCGACGCCTCGGGCGCCAGCCTGGTCGAGGCCGGGGTGGACGACGTCAGGATCACCGCCAGGTAGGCGGGGAAGGACCCCCGCGAGCACGCCCCGAAAGGACACTCCCGCAAGGACGAGGACCCTCGGAAGAACAGGTGAGGCGATTCACTCCCGCCTCACGATCGGGCCACCCGTTCCCCCCACGGGTGGCCCGATCCTCTCCCGGGTCCGGGCGGGCCGATCACGGTGGCCGGTCCGGGTCAGGGGAGCCGGTCCGGGTCAGGGGAGCCGGTCCGGGTCAGGGGAGCTCGGCGAAGCGCTCCACGTCCTTGATCTTCCCCGCGATGATGATCACGTCGCCGTAGCCGAGGACGGTGTCCGCACCCGCGTAGGTGAACTCCTCCTCCTGGCCCTTGACGCAGACCACCGTCACGCCGTACTTGCGGCGCACGTTGGTCTCCCCGAGCGGGACGCCGATGTAGTCGCGGGGCGGACGGGTCTTGACCAGCGCGTAGTTGGCGTCGACCTCCATGTAGTCGAGCATCCGCCCGTTGAGCAGGTGCGCCACCCGCTCGCCCATGTCGTGCTCGGGCAGGATCACGTGGTGGGCGCCGACCCGGTCCAGGATCCGTCCGTGCTCGCGGCTGATCGCCTTGGCCCAGATGTCCTCGATCTCCAGCTCCACCAGCAGGGAGGTGGTCAGGATGCTGGCCTCGATGTCGGTGCCGATGGCCACCACGGCCCGGTAGAAGTCCGGCACACCGAGCTGGCGCAGCGCCTCCGGGTCGGTGGAGTCGGCGGCGACCACATGGGTGATCTTGCCTGCCATGCTCTGCACCACCTTGGGGCGGCTGTCGATCGCCAGCACCTCGGTGCCCCGGCGCACCAGCTCCGCGGCCAGCGAGCTGCCGAACCGGCCGAGCCCGATCACCACGACCGGGTCGTTCCTGGCGTCAGGCAACGGTCGTCCTTTCCTGTGCGAGCCCGTGACCGCGCAGGCGGGTGATCACGGCCAGGGCCGCGCGGGCCGAGGCCGCGTCGTGGACGCGGAAGACACGGGCGCCCTGCCAGGCGGAGACGGCGAGGGTGGCCATGGTACCCGCGTGGCGCTCCTCGACGGGAAGCCCGCCCAGGGTCTCCCCCACGAAGTCCTTGTTGGAGACCGCGACCAGCACCGGCCAGCCGGTGGCCACCATCTCGCCGAGACGGCGGCTGACCTCCAGGGAATGGTAGGTGTTCTTGCCGAAGTCGTGCGCCGGGTCGATGAGGATCGACTCGCGGGGGACGCCGGCGGCCACCGCCCGCTCGGCCAGTTCGGTGGTGTAGGCGATGACGTCGGCCGTCACGTCGGCGTAGGCGATGCGGTGCGGGCGGGTGCGGGGGGCCACGCGGCCGGCGTGCGCGCAGACCAGGCCGATCCCGTGCGCGGCGGCGACCGCGGCGAGATCGGGGTCGACCCCTCCCCAGGTGTCGTTGAGCAGGTCGGCGCCCGCGGCGGCCACGACCTCGCCGACCTCGGCCCGCCAGGTGTCGACGCTGATGATCAGACGGGGGTGGCGCTCGCGGACCGCGGCGACCAGATCGGCCACCCTGCGGATCTCCTCTGCCGGGTCCACCTCGTCACCGGGACCGGCCTTGACGCCGCCGATGTCGACGATGTCCGCACCGGCGCCGACCGCCCCGTCCACCGCCTCCAGGGCGGCCTCGAAGCCGTAGGTCCTCCCCCTGTCGAAGAAGGAGTCAGGAGTGCGGTTGACCACCGCCATGATCGCGAACTCGCCCGGCCGGAACTCACGGCCGCGAAGGCGCAAGATAGTCATCGAGACCGAGCCTATCGCCCGGTGTCGGAGAGGCCGGCGCTCCCACCTGCGCCGCCTCTGGGTTTCGCTGAACGACGTGCTTGACTACGCGGCCGACCCACCCTCGGCCACGGTCAGGAACTCCTGCGCGATGGCGGGCAGACGCCGCCTCGCGTGGACGATGGCGATCACCCGGCGCACCGAGGGATCGAGCGGCCGGACCACCAGCCCGGCCCGGGCGGCCTGCTCGGCCATCCCGCGGTACCACAACAGGGAGGCCGTGCCCGCGCGGACCGGCCCCAGCCAGTTTCCGCGCTCTTCGGCCTCCAGCGCCGCCACGGGGGCGACGCCGTACTTGGCGAACAACGAGTCGAACTCCCTGCGCCGGGCGCTGCCGGGGGTCGGCAGCACCAGCCGCATGCCGTTGAGCCTGCTCATCGGCACCGGATCGGGCAGGTCGAGGCCGGGCGGGGAGATCAGCACGATCTCCTGACGCTCCAGCGGATGGCTGATCAGATCGGTGGGGACGGGCAGGTCCGTCAGGCCGAGATCGGCCCTCTGGCTCCTGATGGCGCTCACCACGCCGTCCCGTCCGTCACAGCGGACGATGTGCACACGCACCCCCGGATGCTCGGCGGTGTAGGCGGGGAGGATGCGACCGGCCAGTCCCGGCTCGAGGCTGGGTGTCGAGGCGATGCGGAGCTCCGCCTCGGACGGATGGCCATGGGTCGACAGAGCCTCGATCTCATGAACGGCGTCGAGCGCCTCCCGGGCCAGCTTGACCACCCGGCGCCCCTGCGCCGTGACGACCACGCCGCGCCCGGAACGGGCGAACAACGTCATCCCGAGCTCTCGTTCCAGGTCTCTGATCGCACGGGAAAGCGCCGGTTGTGCGATGTAGAGAGACCTGGCCGCGTCGGTCATGGTGCGGTGCTCCGCCGTCGCTACCACGTAGCGGAGCTGCTGCAGATTCATGGCTTGAAGCTAAGACACCGCGCCTCGCCTGGTCCGGTACATCGCGGAGATCACCTCGGATGATTTCGGAACGTAGTCGAATGCAGTCACATCCGTGACGGGTGATAAATCAGTATGCTTACGCCCCAAATTTGGCAAACGTCCGGGCCTATCGGCCATATCGGACGCCAAGGCCTACGGGGAGACAGCGTGACAGCCAACGGGCAATATCCTCCACCGCCACCTCCACCTCAGGGATATCCGCATCCGGCGCCGCCGGGCGGGACCAGCGACGGGTTCACCCGTCGGATGCCGGCACCGGACGCCATGCCCGAGGGAGGCCATGGGGCCTGGTCTCCCGCGCAAGGCGCCTCCGGTCACCCGTACCCGCCCGCGCCTGCGCCGGGTGCCGCTCAGCCCTATCCGCCCGCGCCTGCGCCGGGCACCGCCAACCCCTACCCGCCCGCGCCCCCGCAGGGCCACCTGGCACCGCCGCCGAACCGGGGTTACCCGGCACCGCCGCCGAACCGGGGTTACCCGGCCCCGCCGCCGGGCCAGGGCCGTCCCCCCGTGCCGCCCGGCCAGGGATATCCGCCGCCTGCGCCGCCGAACCGCGGCTATCCGCCACCCGGGCCCGCGGCCCCGCCGCCGGGACAGGGATACCCTCCGCCGCCCCCGCCGGGCACCGCCCAGCCCTATCCGCCCGCGCCTGCGCCGGGCACCGCCAACCCCTACCCGGCAGCGCCCCCGCAGGGCCACCCGGCACCGCCGCCGAACCGGGGCTATCCGCCGCCCCCTCCCCCGCCGAACCGCGGCTACCCCCCGCCCGGGCCCGCGGTCCCGCCGCAGACGGGCATGCCGTACGGCCAGCCGCCCCCGCCGCCCGGACCGCCCCTCTACCCGCCACCCGCCTGGCAGCCCCCGCGGCCCCGCCAGGGAGGCGGCGCGGGTGTGATCATCGGCACGGTCTTCGGCGTGCTCGCGCTGACCTTCGTCGGTCTCGTGCTCGTCGCCGCCATGTTCAACTCCAGCCGCCTGTCGGACACCGTCTCGCCGGTCGCGCTGCCGACCGACAGCACGTCCGACCTGCCCACCTCCAGGCCGACGTACCGCTCCAGCGGCGAGTCCGAAAGGGAGCAGAACTCCGACAGGGAGCAGGACTCCGGCAAGGAGAGCAACGACACCTCCAACCCGCAGACGAGCAAGGCCAAGACCCTCAACACGTCCCTGAAGAACAACTCCCTCTACGCCGCCCAGGGCCTGCCCCGGGTGAACTGCCCCGCGGGCGGGGCCAGCATCTACAGCCACAGCCAGCTCAAGGCCCTGATCCTGAAGACCTCACGGTGCATGGACAAGGCGTGGTCGCAGGTGCTGCGCGACAGGGGCATCCAGTGGCACCGGCCGGGCTACGCCATCACGGCCACCAGGGGCCGCGGCGCCTGCGGGGACTTCCCCCAGGTCGGCAGCATCGTGCCGTACTACTGCCCGCGCAACACCACGATCTACGCCTCGACCACGGCCATGGCCAAGGGGTCGGGCAACTCGCTGGGCTACGGCCAGCTCACCAGCTGGAACGGCGGGATCATCAGCATGATGGCCCATGAGTACGGCCACCACGTCCAGCAGCTGACCGGCCTGTCGAACACCTGGTGGGAGCAGTCGCTGCGCTCCACCAGCCAGAGCGGCAAGCTCGCGCTGAGCCGCAGGTTCGAGCTCCAGGCCACCTGCTTCGGCGGGATGTTCATGCGCGCGGCCTCGGCCAGCTATCCGGTCACCCCCACGCAACGCAACACGCTCTACTACTTCTACTCGCGCGTCGGCGACCACCCCGGCTACCCCCGCGACCACGGCAAGCCGATCAACAACAACCGCTGGTTCCGCCAGGGGTTCGAGAAGAACAAGACCTTCCAGTGCAACACCTGGCGGGCCTCCTCCTCCACGACCTCCTAGGTTCGGCCCCTGTTCATGTGAGCTTGGCCATCTGTCTGTCATGTCCAGGTATGGGGGCTAGAATCCAGGGCAATTCTGTGCAATCGGGGGACCTCGGCCATTTTGCCAGGTGGACCGGGACGAAGACGAAGTAGGAAGCGGTGTGACGATGCACCTTGGGCAGGACTCGGGGGATCTCACCGGCGAGGGCGGGAAACGACGTCCTCGACGGCGCGGTGGTCGCGCACCCCGCCCGGGCGACGCACCGGACCGGAACGCCGGCCGGGCCCCGGGCCTGCCGAGCGAGGACGAGAGCGGTCCGCACACCGGCCAGATGGCCGCCATCCCCGCGGACCCCGCGGCGGGACCCCCGGCGGGGCAGGCGCCCGCCCCGGCCGAGGCCGTGGACGGTCCCCAGACCGGCCAGATGGCCGTCGCCCAGATCATGGCGGCGGGGGCCGGCCAGGATCGGGAGACGGTGCGCGAGCGCAAGGTCGCCCCCGCCGGGGGCCCGCACGAGCGCATGGTGGCCTCGGGGAACGGGCGGACCCCGCACGAGCGCATGGTGGCCTCCGGAGACGGGCGGACCCCGCACGAGCGCATGGTGGCCTCCGGAGACGGACGGGCCGCCCGGGAGCACGGGACGGCGCCGGAGGACAGGTCCCCGGGGGAGCGCGAGGTCCCCCTCCTGGTGCCGAACCCCCGGCCCGCCGCCGACCCCCCGGGTTCCGGCGAGGACCCGGGCTCCCCGAAGCGGCCGCGGTTCGCCCGGCCGCTGACCGCCGGCGCGCTCATCGGCTGGACCGCCCTGTCGGCGATCCTGCCCGGTGCCGCGCACCTGCGGGCCGGGCGCCGGCGCGCCGGCTCCGTCATCCTCGGCGTCTTCGTCCTGCTGCTGGTCTCCGCGGCGGTCGCCGGGCTCATGCTGAAGGACAACACCGGCCTGGCCACCCGGGACGGCGTGCTCGGCCTGGGCGTGGGCCTGGCCGGGCTCGGCGCGCTCGGCTGGTTCCTGCTGGTCCTGTCCTCCTACGTCACGCTCGGGCCCAACCGGCTCAACAGCACGGGGCAGATCATCTCCGGCGTCGTCGTCGGCACGTTGTGCGTGACGGTGATGGCGCCCTTCGCGCTGGCCGCCAGCACGGTGCTGACCATCAAGGAGACGGTCAACGACATCTTCCCCAGCGATCCGCAGGACCCGGCCGTACCCGCCTTCAAGCCCGAGGACCCGTGGAACGGGCAGGAACGGATCAACTTCCTGCTCATCGGCGGCGACGGCGCGGGCAACCGGGAGGGCGTGCGGACCGACAGCATGAACGTGGCCAGCATCCACATCAAGACCGGCAACACGGTCATGTTCAGCCTTCCCCGCAACCTGCAGCACGTGCGGTTCCCGCCCACCAGCCCGCTGGCCAAGCAGTTCCCCGACGGCTTCATGCGGGAGCTGCCCAACGGCGGCCTGCTCAACGAGGTCTGGCAGTACGCCGAGGACCACCCCGAGGTCATGGGCGGCCGCAGGCACCAGGGCCCCCGCGCGCTCATGGACGCGATCGGCTACACGCTCAACCTGAAGATCGACCACTACGCCCTGATCAACATGTACGGCTTCGCCCACCTGGTGGACGCCATCGGCGGACTCAAGATCAAGGTGGAGCAGGACGTGAAGTTCGGCGGCAGCTTCGGCACCGCCGGCACGATCAAGGCCGGCTACCGCACGCTCTCCGGCGAGGAGGCCCTGTGGTACGGCCGCTCCCGCGTCGGCAGCGACGACTTCTCCCGGATGGCCCGCCAGCGCTGCGTCATCGGCGCCTTCGCCCAGCAGGCCACCCCCAGCGTCGTCCTGACGAACTTCACCAAGATCGCGAGTGTGGCCAAGCGGGCCGCCCAGACCAACATCCCGCGCGACATGCTGGAGCACCTGACCGACCTGGCCCTCAAGGTCAAGGACGCCAGGATCACCAGCCTGCAGTTCGTGCCGCCGGAGTTCTACTCCGGCTCCCCCGACTGGCAGAAGATCCGCGCCGCGACCGCCCGGGCCCTGAGCCAGTCGACCCGGCCCACCCGCCGCGCCCTGGCCGGCCGGGCGACCCCCTCCCCCGGCGACAGCGGCACCGCCGTACCCTCGCCGTCGATGAGCGCTCCCCCCTCGGCGACGCCGAGCCGTACCCCGACGGCCAACAACAAGAACGCCCGGGGGCTCGACGAGCTGTGCGGCCTGTGACGGGCGGCCTGTGACGGGCGGACCGTGACCGGTGGCCTCTGACGGCGCGGGCCCCGCGGGAGAGCGTCCCGCGGGGCCCGCGCCGTCGAGGGCGGCGGCTCGGGGCACGGTTCAGGCCGCGGGCCGGGCGGCCCTGGGCAGCAGGGCGAACGCCCCCAGATAGAGCAGTCCGGCGATGACCAGCAGGGCCTGGTAGCCGACGAGCAGCGCCAGGTACTCCAGGCAGCCGCCCACCATCGCGCCCAGCAGGTTCGCGCCGAAGGCCGTGGTCCCGTCGGCGGAGTCGGCGAACCGCTTGGCGAACACCACGTTGGCCGCGAAGATCGGCAGGAAGGCCACGACCACCGCGACCAGCGCCCGCAGCGGCACCGGCAGGCCCAGCAGCCAGGAGGTGGGCACCAGCCAGGCCAGCACCAGTCCCGCCAGCAGCACGCCGTACATGACGGGCAGCGACGGGGTCCGGAAGCGGCGCGTCACCTCCACCGCGGCCAGCACCGCGACCAGCACCCCGGCGAACACGATCGCGTTGACCACCCAGGTGGTGCCGAACAGCAGCGCGAACCCGGTCACGCTCTTGGTCTCCAGCAGCAGGAACGCCACGCCCAGCAGGAACAGGTCGGCGTAGGGGCGCATGCGCGTGTACGGCCCGGCCACCGCGCGCACCGCGAGCATGCTGACCAGCAGGATCAGGCCCAGGGTGATGACGTAGATCTGCGGGATCGTCCGGTCCTTCAGATAGAGGAAGGGCCGGTCGTCGCCGGAGGGCGGCGGGGTCTGGGCGCTCGCCCCGGCCCACTCCCCGCCGCAGGCCTGGTCGCCCGCGGCGAGCCCGGCGGTGATCACGGCCTGCTGCCCGGCCTGGCTGACGACGTCCACGCACGGCTTGTGGCCGAAGGCGGCCTGCATGGTGGAGGCCAGCCGGTCCACCAGCCAGTTCTCCCGGTAGTAGTTGTACATCGAGAAGGTGCCGCCGGGCTTGAGGTGGTCCCTGGCCGCCTCCATCGCCTCCCGCGTGAACAGATAGCTCTCCAGCCGCAGCGAGCTGGCGCCGGAGACCAGGGTGAGCGAGTCGGGCAGCGCGAACAGGATCAGGTCGTACTTGCGGTCGGTCTGCTCCAGGAACGCGCGGCCGTCGGTGACGTGCGTGCTCACCCGGGGGTCGGCGTAGGGCCGGTCCGGGTGGTAGATCCCGCCCAGCTCGCGCAGCTTGGGGTCGATCTCCACCGCGTCCACCCGGCCGGCGCCCTTCGACAGCGCGATCGCCACGTCGGTGCCGCTGCCCGCGCCCACGATCAGCACGTCGTCCAGCCGCCCGACGGCCGACCGCTCGTAGGGCAGGGCGTACTGCCGCTCCCACTCCAGCCGGTTGGCCGCGGGGACGGCCCGCTGGTGCGGGATCCCGTTGACCTGGATGTCCATCACCCGCACCCCCTCCTGGTCGAAGTGGGTGTGGGTCACCTTGTAGTACGGCGACCACAGCGCCCCGGCGGTCAGCGTCTCGGCGGCCAGCGCCGCGACGACCACCAGCGACGGCACGGCCACCGCCACCCGCGACCAGGCCCGCCTCGGCTGGAGCAGGACGGCGTAGGCGACCGCGGTGATCACGCCCCACACCACCGGGGGCGCGCTGAGGAACGACAGCGCGGTGAACAGGCCGATGCCGGTGAGGCTGCCGATCAGGTCGTAGCGGTAGGCCTCCAGCCGGTCCAGCTCGGGGAAGCAGCGCCCGACCAGCTCGGCCGGGCCCATCAGCACGAGCGCCGCGGCCACGAAGATGACCGGCAGGATCGCCCAGGGCGGCGGCCCGGCGGTGCTGAGGCTGGTCCAGTACAGCACGCCCTCGGTCTGCCGGTCGACGGTGACCGGGAACATCAGGACGACCATCACCAGGACGGCCAGCGTGATCGGCGAGTAGTACGGCTGGCGGGTGGTCCGGCCCACCCGCAGGAACCCCAGCCCGATGCCCAGGAACGAGCCGAGCAGCACGAAGTTGGTGAAGTAGCTCAGGTGCACGATGTTCGAGCCGGTCCACCGGATCAGCGCCAGTTCCAGGAAGAGCATGAACGCGCTGGCGACGACCAGTCTCGGCCGGGTGCTCAGCCAGTGCGCGGACGGGACGTCGGGACGGGGGGGAGGCGTGGTCTGCGCCGCTGCGGTCATGGCGTCCAAGCTAGTGATCCCTGCCCTTTCGGGGAAGGAAAACCAGCATCGACGGTTCGCGGGGCTTTGCGGGTATGCGGGCTGGTCGGGATGGGTTTGCAGGGGTGGACGTGATCGCGGAGATGCAGGAATGTGGTGGAGCACGTTCCCCTCCGACCCCGGTGGTGCAGCATGCGCGTCCTGATCCAGCTCCGCCCCTCCCCCGAGATCGTCGCCGCGGTGATCGACCCCGGCGTGACCACGACCCCCGCCGACGTCGCCGACGGCCTGCCCGGAGTCGTCCTCGATCCCTCCTTCGCACCCGTGGCGGTGCCGCGCCCGGTGCCGGCCGCCGGGGGCGACCCCCTGACGATGAACCAGCCCCTGACGTTCTCGCTGGCCGCCGAGGACGCCTCGGTCCTGGTCCGGGGCGAGATCTCCGACGACGAGCTGTCCACCCGCCTGCCCCTGCTGTCGGCGTCCCGGCGCGACGTCGTCGGCGTCTTCTCCGACCCGGTGATCGAGCCGAACATCACCTGCGGCGGCGACCCGCCGGTGGGCGACTGGCGCGACGTCGCGCGGCTGCTGGACGTCGACGGGCTGGCCGAGGACGGCCTGGACGGCACCGGGGTGGCGCTCGCGGTGGTGGACACCGGGATCAACCTCGAGCACGTCGTGCGCCACATCGGCCGGGAGGCGCTGCTGGACAAGGAGCGCAGCTGGGTGCCGGGCGGCGTGGACGGCACGCCGGGGGCCTTCGAGGTCGACCACGGCACGATGTGCGCCTTCGACACGCTCGTCGCCGCGCCCCGGGCGACGCTGCTGGATCTGCCGGTGCTGCTCTCCCGGCGCCAGGGCGGCTCGGCCCTGGACGGCCTGCTCTCCGACGCGGTGGCGGCCTACGCCCACCTGCGCGACGTGCTGACCGCCCAGCCGGAGGAGAGCCGGGCCCTGGTCGTCAGCAACAGCTGGGGCTCGTTCTCCCCGCGCTGGGACTTTCCCGTGGGACACCCCGGCAACTACTCCGACAACCCCGCCCACCCGTTCAACGTGATCGTGGCCGGCCTGGAGCAGGAGGGCGCCGACATCCTGTTCGCCGCGGGCAACTGCGGGCGCGACTGCCGCGACGGCCGGTGCGCCTACCCCGACCGGCCGATCGTGGGCGCCAACTCCCACTCCCGGGTGCTGTCCGTCGGCGGCGTCGACGTCCGCAACGAGCGGGTGGGCTACTCCTCCCAGGGCCCCGGCCGCCTGTCCCAGCGCAAGCCCGACCTGTGCGCCTACACGCACTTCTCCGGCTCCAAGGCCTTCGGCGACGACGCGCCCGACTCCGGCACCTCCGCGGCCTGCCCGGTCGCCGCCGGCGTGGTCGCGGCCGTCCGCACCCGCTGGCCCGCCACCCGCCTGACCCCCGGCCAGCTGCGCGTGCTGCTGCGCCGTACCGCCGAGGACCGCAGCACCGTCGGATTCGACTACGACTACGGTTACGGCATCGTCGCCACGGAGGGGATACGCACCGCTTTGCGCCGGAAAGGAGCCGCGTAGCGTAGGGTGCATGCTTCTCGTGACGGTACGGCTTCCGCCTGACGCGACGTTGACGGACGCCATGGAAAGCCTCGGACTCTCGCAGGAGGAGGTCGACATCGGCTACGGTCTGGTGTCGATCGACCCCGCGCACGGGCTGTACGTCCTGCGGGTCTCCGAGTCCGCCGCCCGGCGCATCGACCCGGCGACGGGCACCGGCGTCTACTCCGACCCGCCCATCGAGCCCTTCGGCCCGCCCCGCTAGGAACCCCCTCCCGGATCACCGGGAGGGCCTCATCGTGCGGGGGCCGAATCCGGGCGGGGGCCGGCACCGCGCCGCCGGCGCAGGAGGAGACCGGTGGCGGAGGCCAGGACGAGCAGGAGCCCGCTCGCCACGAAGGTCCTCCCGTCCGGGCCGGCCTCGCCGCCGCCTCCGGTGGCGGCCCCGCCCCTCGGGGTCCTCATCACCCCGTTCCCCGGCGCGTCCTCCTGCGCCGTCTCCACCGCGGTCGCCGTCGCGGTCGCGGTGACGGTACGGGTCGGCTGCGGGTTCACGGGCGCCGGGACGGGGCCGGTCGGGTCCGGGTCGTCACCCGGCTCGCCGGACGCCGCGGCGACCCGCAGGGCGTGGGTCGTCAGGACGTCTTCGTTGAGCACCTCGCACTCGATCGCCCGCTCGGAGGGCGTGGTCCCGAAGTTGATCGCGGCCGGCCGTACCGTCCCGGTGCCCGCGGCGTTCGGGGTGGTCAGCACCGGGACCACCCCCGCCGGGAGCGGGATGATCTCGCCCGCCTCCGGCGTGCCGAGCTCGCCCACCCCGGTGCCGGAGGTCAGGCCGGGGAAGTCGCTGATGGAGGCATAGGCGTACAGCTTGGTGCCGGCGGCCAGTCCCCCGGCGGGCGCCGACAGCTCGGCGCCCTCGACGTACGTCCCGCGCCAGCCGATGCTCAGCTGCTCGCCCGCCCTGGCCCCGGTCGGCATCGTCAGCTGGACCCTGACCTCGACGTCCTGCTTGTCCCCCGTGGCCTTCGTGGTGCACTCGTACTCGACGATCTCGGTGACGACGACCGCGGCGCCTGCGGCGTGCGCCTGCTGATGCGGTAGAAGGGTCAAGGTGACGGCCGGGAGGATGAGACGGACGCGCAAGACGGCTCCTGATGCGACAGACGGTGGCACAGGGAAGACGGCGCGTGAGGGCGTCCGGTTGACAGGGGTAGGCCCTGTTTCGTCAGGCGTTCTCGCGGTTGAAGACGCGCGTTCCGACCGCCACGCAGACCACCGCGAGGATCGCGGTCACCGCGACGCCCGCCGCCACCGTCCAGGTCGCGTAGTGACCGGCGAACAGGTCGCGGATCGCCTCCACCACGTGGCGGAACGGGGTGAGACGGGAGATCACGTCCAGCCAGGCGGGGGCCATGGACATCGGCAGGAACGCCCCGGAGAGCAGGACCAGGGGGATGACCGCGGTGCTCACGATCGGCGCGAAGGCGTCGGGGTCCATGACCAGGGCGATCGCGTTGGACAGCGCGGCCAGGCCGACCCCGAGCAGCGTCATGAGGGCCAGCCCGGCCAGCACGCCGGGCAGCGGCGCGCGCAGGCCGAAGGCGTAACCGGCCGCTATCAGGATGACCGACTGGATCAGCACGGTGAGGGAGCTGCCCAGGACCCGGCCGAGCAGCAGGGCCGTACGGCGGGCCGGGGTGACCCGCAACCGCTCCAGCACGCCCGAGCGCGCGTCGAAGACGATGCCGATCCCGGACAGGCCCGCGCTGAACAGGCCGACCTGCGCCAGCAGGCCGGGGACCAGCGTCTCCCAGGTGCCGATCGTGGCGAACAGCGGGCCGAACAGCGCCAGGTAGAGCAGCGGCTGCAGGACCCCGAAGACGATCCCGGCCTTCTGCCGCAGGGCGATGCGGACGTTGTGCCGCGTGACGAGCCAGGTGTCGCGGACGGCGTTCATCGGTTCCCCCGCTTCCCCGCCGCGGCGGCCCGCCCGCCCGGGGCGCCGGATCGCGTGAGGGTCCGTCCGGCCGCCGGGACCTCGTCGGCCCGCCCGTCCGGGACACCGGGTTCTCCATGGGGCCGCCCGGGCGGTGAGCCCGGTTCCGCCGCCTCGCCGTCCTCCCTCAGGGATCGGCCGGTGATGGCCAGGAAGGCGTCGTCGAGAGTGCCGGCGCCGCCCTTGAGCTCGGCGGGGGTGCCTTCGGCGACGACCGTGCCGTGGTCGATGACGACCAGCCGGTCGGCCAGCGTGTCGGCCTCGTCGAGATAGTGGGTGCTCAGGAAGACCGTGAGACCGTCCTCCTCGCGCAGGCGGCGGATGTGCTGCCACAGGTTCGCCCGGCTCTGCGGGTCGAGGCCGGTGGTCGGCTCGTCCAGGAAGAGCAGCGACGGCCGGTGGACCAGGCCGAACGCCAGGTCGAAGCGGCGGCGCTGGCCACCGGAGAGCGCCCCGCCGGGACGTCCGGCCAGGGCCGTCAGCCCCAGGCGCTCCAGCGTCCCGGCGACCCGTTCACGGGCCTCGGCGGCGCCCATGCCGTACAGCCTGGCGTGCAGCTCGATCTCCTCCCCCACCGGGGCGGACGGGCCGACCCCGCCGCCCTGGGACACGTAGCCGATGCGCCGGCGCACGCCCTGCGGGTCGGTCACGAGGTCGTGCCCGGCGATCGTGGCGGTGCCCGCGGTGGGGCGCAGCAGGGTGGTCAGCATCCGCATGGTGGTCGTCTTGCCCGCGCCGTTGGGACCGAGGAAACCCACGATCTCCCCCGCCTCCACGGTCAGGTCGATGCTCCTGACGGCCTCGACGCCGCCTTTGAAGGTCTTGGCCAGACCCGATGTCTTGATCATTTAATCGCCTCCATATTTACAGTAACACTAATTTTTAAGTCACTGCAAAATTTGTCCGGCACTAGGATGGGGACATGAGCGAAGGCCTGCGGGAACGCAAGAAGAGAGAGACCCGCCTGCGCATCTCCGACATCGCGACGGGACTGTTCATGGCCCGGGGCTTCGACAACGTGACCGTGGCCGAGGTCGCCAGGGCGGCCGACGTCTCGGTCAACACCGTCTTCAACTACTTCGCCACCAAGGAGGATCTGCTCCTGGACCGGACCCCCGAGGTGGAGGAACTGCTCGTGCGGGTCTTCCTGGAGCGCGGGCCGGGCGAGAGCGTGCTGCAGGCCGTGCGCCGCGACTTCCTGGAGGCACTGGGGGCCGGCCACTACCGCTACGGGTTCCACGAGGGCGGCGACGTCTTCATCCGGATCATCGAGGCCAGCCCGTCCCTGAGCGCCCGGGTCCGGGAGATGAACGAGACCCGGGAACACAGGCTCGCCGAGGCCGTCGCCGACGAACTCGACGCCGATCCCGACGATCTCACCCCCGCCGTGGTCGCCGCGCAGATCGGCGCCACGCTCCGCACGGTCGTGGGCTACGCCGTACGGCGCATGCTGGCCGGGGAGACCGTCGAGGCCATCGCGCCGGACCTGCGGCGGCAGGCCGAGCACGCCTTCGCACTGCTGGAGAAGGGGATCGGCGACTACGGCGCCCGGCGGGAGGGGCGGCAACGGTCATAGGGCGCGGGGAACCGCGGGCGATGCGAGAGCGGTGACGGCCACAGGGCACGGGGAACCGCGGGCGATGCGAGAGCGGCGACGGCCGGGAGTCTACCTAGCGCTTGCTACGATCAGTGTCGAGCGGCCGTCCGGTCGCGGGAGTCCCGCACACCAGAAGCACACCAGGAGTCCACCGTGGGTGCACCTCTCATCGCGCGGCTCAAGCCGTTCTTCCAGTGGCTGGCGGCGACCGACGCGTTCATGAAGGCCGGGCCGGTGATCGTCCCCCGGCTCGACCGGGCGGTCCACCGCCTCACCGGCGGGAAGAGCGTCATGAGCGATCAGATGCTCCCCACGCTCGTGCTCACCACGACCGGCGCCAAGAGCGGCCTGCCGCGCCCCACCCCGCTGGCCTGCCTGCCGGAGAAGGACGGGTCCTTCCTGGTCGTCGGCTCCAACTTCGGCCGCGAGCACCACCCGGCCTGGAGCGGCAACCTGCTCAAGGACCCCCGGGCCGAGGTCTCCTTCCGCGGCCGGCGGGTCCCGGTCACCGGCCGGCTCCTGGAGGGCGGCGAGCGGGCCGAGGTCTGGCCCCGCCTGGTGCGGATGTGGCCGGTCTACGACCGCTACACCGAGAAGTCGGGCCGCGAGCTGCGCGTCTTCCGCCTGTCCCCCGAGTCCTGACCGCGCCCGCCGGCGGGCAGGGCCCCGGACATCCGTTATGATCTTGCGCTGTCCACGACCCTCCGCCCCCGGGAGTTCCGGTGCGTGAGCGCGTTCGCGCCGTCCTGGAGACCTCACGCTTCCAGCAGATGATCATCGCTGTCATCGTGATCAACGCGGCGACCCTCGGGCTGGAGACCTCCGCCGGCGTCGTCGAGCGGTACGGCACGGCGCTCACGATCGTCGACCACGTCGCGCTCTACGTTTTCGTGGCGGAGCTGGCGGCCAAGGTCTACGCCTACCGCGGCCGGTTCTTCCGGGATCCGTGGAACCTCTTCGACGCCTCGATCGTGCTGGTGTCCCTGCTGCCCACCGCGGGCGGCCTGTCGGTGCTGCGGGCGCTGCGGATCCTGCGGGCGCTGCGGCTGATCTCGGTGGTGCCGAGCCTGCGCAAGGTCGTCACCGCGCTCCTGACCGCGGTGCCCGGGATGACGTCGATCGTGCTGCTGCTCGGCCTGGTGCTCTACGTCGCGGCCGTGATGAGCACCAAGCTGTACCACACCACGGCGCCGGCGTACTTCGGCGACCTGCCCACCTCGCTGTTCACCCTGTTCCAGATGATGACCGGGGACGGATGGTCCGACATCACCCGCGAGGTGATGGACCGGCACCCGTGGGCGTGGGTGTTCTTCGTGCTGTTCATGCTGGTGTGCACCTTCGTCGTGCTCAACCTGTTCATCGCCGTGGTGGTCAGCGCGATGGAGGAGGAGCACGCCGAGGAGTCGGTGCAGGCGACCGAGGAGCTCGGCACGGTGGTCCTGGCGGAGCTGGCCGCCCTGCGGGCCGAGGTGCGGGAACTGCGGGACCGCGTCGCCGCCGCGCCCGACGGCGACCGGCCCGGCCCGGCCCGGCCCTCCGACGTCCGGCCGGGCCGCAAGCGGCGCTCCGGCGGCCGGACGGCGTCACGTCAGCGGGGGTAGGGCCCCGCGCGGCGTCGCGTCAGCGGGAGTAGAACTCCACGACCATCTGCTCGTCCACCGGGACCGCGATCTGCTCGCGCAGCGGCCGGCTGACCACCGTGAAGCGCAGGTCGGCGTGGCTGACGTCCAGGTAGGAGGCGATGCGCTCGTCGGCGTAGACGCCTTCGGCGGCGGCGACGAACGGCTGCATCCGGCGCGACCTCTCGCGCACCGCGATCACCTGGCCGGGCTTGACCAGGTAGCTGGGGATGTCCACCTTGCGGCCGTCGACGGTGATGTGCCCGTGGGAGATGTACTGGCGGGCGGCGTAGATCGACGGGGCCAGACCGGCGCGCAGGACCAGGGAGGCCAGGCGGCTCTCCAGCAGCACCACCAGCTCGGCGCCGGAGCGGCCGGGGCTGCGCAGCGCCATGTCCCAGTAACGGCGCATCTGCCGCTCGGAGACGTCGTAGTACCAGCGCAGCTTCTGCTTCTCCATCAGCCGCAGGCCGTAGTCGCCGGTCTGGCGCCGGTTGGTCTTGCGGCCGTGCTCGCCCGGCGGGTAGGGGCGCTCCTCGAAGTAGCGCACGGCCTTGCGGGTGAGCGGGACTCCGGCGCGGCGGGAGAGCCGCACCTTGGGTCCGGTGTAGCGCACAGTCGCTCCCTTGTGGTTAGGTTTGCCTTACTGAGGTAAGGCTTACCTTAGACGCAATGACCGCCCGATCTCAAGGAGAGCCGGCTCATGCAGCGCCCCGTCACCGCCCCGCCCGTTCCCGAGCGGGTCCGCACCCTCGCCGCGACCGCCGCCCCCACCCACCTCTCCCTCGCGGGCACGACCCGGCCCGCCATGCCCGTCAGGGGCGGGGTGGACGGCTCGGGACGCCCGGTCCTGCTGGTCAAGCCCGGCGAGCCGCTGCACGGCGCGGCCGGCCTCGAGCCGGTGGTCACGGTGGACCTGACCGCGAGCCGCTCGCTGGGCGGCGTCGAGCTCTCCCGGGGCCTGCTCAAGGTGCAGGGCTGGCTGCAGGCCGTACCGGCCGGCGAGCTGCGCGGGACCGCGGTCGACATCGCCGAGCGCTGCCCGGACGAGGCGCTGTTCGAGGCGGTGGAGGACCCGGCGGGCCCGGACGGGCCGCGGCTGCTGCGCGTGGACGTCGGCCAGGTGATCTATCTCACCGGCCCGGAGTCGGGCGTCCTGGACGCCGAGGAGTATCTCGACGCGGCCCCCGATCCGCTGACGGCCGACGCCGAGCGCATCGTCCACCACGTCAACGAGGCCCACCGCGACCGCCTGGAGAGGGCCCTGTGCTCCCTGCTGCCCTCCGGGGTCACCGACCCCTGGCTCTGGGAGCTGGACCGCTTCGGCGTCACCGTGCGATCGGGCGGCCTCGACCGGCCCACCCTGATCCGCCTGCCCTGGCCCGCCCCCGTCGCCGACGCGGGTTCACTGGAGGCGGCCCTGCACTGCCTGCTGTGCCACCACTGACGGCGCCGCCGCCGGCGGCGTGAATTCCCCTCTCCTGACCGGCCGTTTACCCGCTTCCCGGGCATGGGGACCCGCCCAGCGGATACAAGTGGCCTAGAACTTCGGCGAGCTGATGAGTGGGTGGCAATGGCGGAGGGTCCGGTACCGCCCGACGAGAACGACCGGCTACGGGAACTGCACAAGCTGGAGGCGCTCGACGCCCCGCTGGACAGGGACTTCCAGAACGTCGCCGAACTCGCCGCCTCCATCTGCCGCACGCCGGTCGCGCTGGTCAACCTGGTGGGCGGTGAGCTGCAGCACCTGCGGGGCCGCGTGGGCGTCGCCGGCGACGTCGTCGTGGGCCGGAGGACGGGCCTGTGCCCCCACGTCGTCTCCGGCCGCGAACTGCTGGAGGTCCGCGACGCGCTCGCCGACCCGCGCTTCCGGGACGATCCCCTGGTCGCCGGGGAGCCGTACCTGCGCTTCTACGCGGGCGCGCCGGTGATCGGCGGGCACGGGCACGTCCTGGGCACGGTGTGCGTGATGGACCACCGGCCCCGGCTCCTGGCCGAGGAGCAGAAGCGCGCCCTGCGCCTGCTGGCCTGCCACGCCGCCGCGATGCTGGAACTGCGCCACCATGCCCGGCAGGGCGAGAAGGTCGCCCGGCATCTGGAGGAGGTGGCCGACCTCAAGCACCAGTTCCTGCGCAACATCAACCATGAGCTGCGCACCCCGCTGACCTCGATCCGCAGCTATCTGCAGCTGCTCCAGGACGGCGGGCTGGAGGAGGACACCGAGCGGGACTTCCTCCAGGTGATCGAGCGCAACAGCGACCGCCTGCTGGAGCGGCTGGACGAGCTGCTGCTGATGGCCAGCCTCAGCGCGCACACCGCCGCCTTCTCCCCGCAGCGGGTCGACCTGGCCGGCCTCACCCGCCGCGCGGTCGAGGAGGCCGTCGCCAAGAGCGCCGGGCGCGACCACGACATGCGCCTGCGCATCGCGACGGAGGCGCCGGTGTGGGCCGATCCGGACCGGCTGCGGTACGCGCTGGTCCACCTGCTGGACAACGCGATCAAGTTCACGCCCGCCGCGGGCGTCATCAACGTCACCGTCACCGCCGTCCCCCCGGCCGTGGAGATCCACGACGCCGGGATCGGGATCGGGGAGGAGGACGTGGAGCACGTCTTCGAGGACTTCTACCGCTCCCGGGAGGCCGAGGAGCAGGCGATCGGCGGGACCGGCGTGGGCCTGTCCATCGTCAGCAGGATCGTCGAGCTGCACGGAGGATCCGTCGAGCTGCGCAGCACGCTGCACGAGGGGACCTGCGTCCGGGTCACCCTCCCCGAGGCGCCGGCCGCCGGCCCGCCGGAGGATCACCGGGACCCGCAGGACCGCGACGGACCCCGGTGATCCTCCGGCCCGCTACGCGCGGAGCCCGGACGGCCGCCGGGGTACGGCGGGCGTCCGGGCTCCGGGGGTACGGCGCGCCCTCCCGCACGGCGGCGCGCCCGTCCGGCTCCCGGCCTACTGCCGGGCGCTGGAGACGGCCAGCGGCTCGCTCGGCGCCCTGCCCTTGGCCTTGACCATCTCCTCGCACAGCTCCTGGAGCTGGTTGCGGCCCATCGCCTTACGCACCTCGGGGAACCACTCGTTCTCCTCCTCCTCGACGTGGTGGCGGACGTTCTCCATGAGAACGGTCACCTTGGCGTCGAAGCGCTCGTCCCGGGGGTCCATGTCCTTGAGCTCGGAGAGCATCCAGACCACCACGTGGTGCTCCTCCACGCTCTCCAGGACGTGGTCCACGGTCTCCGGCGCGGCGGCGCGGGCGGCGGGGTAGAAGACCTCCTCCTCGATGTACGCGTGGGCGGTGAGTTCCTCGATCATCTGGTCGACGAGCTTGCGCTTCTCGTCGTAGGCGTCCTCACCGGCCTTCTCGAACTGCTTGAACAGCTTCTCGACCGTCTTGTGGTCTTCCCTCAGGAGAACGATGGCGTCCACGGGTTCCCTTTCTATCGATGGAGCGGTTCTGGAAGCCGAGACGGGGGCGGCGGCCCCCGCCTCAGGGGCCTCAGGGATTGAGCAGGACCTTGATCGCCCCGTCCTGCTTCTTCTGGAAGATCTCGTAGGCGTGCGGCGCCCGGTCCAGCGGCATCCTGTGGGTGGCCAGGTCCATGACGCCCAGGGGGTCGGCGTCATCGGTGACCAGCGGCATCAGTTCGTCGATCCAGCGCTTGACGTGGGCCTGGCCCATCCGCACGGTGACGCCCTTGTCGAACATCCTCAGCATCGGCATCGGGTCGGCCATGCCGCCGTAGACGCCGCTGACGGAGATCGTCCCGCCGCGCCGTACCGTCTCGATGGCCTGGTAGAGCGCGGCCAGCCGGTCCACGCCCGCGTTGGTCATCAGCGGGGCCGCGATCGCGTCGGGCAGCATGCCGGTGAGCGTGTGGGCGAACTTCGCGACCGGCGAGCCGTGCGCCTCCATGCCGACGGCGTCGATGACCGAGTCGGTGCCGCGTCCGCCGGTCAGCTCCCGGACCGCCTCGGGGACGTCGTCGGTCACCTCGCTGTCCAGTACCTCGATCCCGTGCCGGCGGGCCATCTCCAGCCGTTCGGGCACCCCGTCGACGCCGATCACCCGGTATCCGAGGTGCTTGGCGATGCGGGCGCTCATCTGGCCGATCGGGCCGAGGCCGAAGACCGTGACGCTGCCGCCCTCGGGGATCCCGGCGTAGTCCACTGCCTGCCAGGAGGTCGGCAGCACGTCCGACAGGTAGACGAAGCGCTCGTCCGCCGGGCCCTCGGGGACCTTGATCGGGCCGAACTGGGCCTGCGGGACGCGCAGGTACTCCGCCTGGCCGCCGGGGACCTCGCCGTACAGCTTGGTGTAGCCGAACAGCGCCGCGCCCATGCCGTGCTCGCGGACCTGGGTGGTCTCGCACTGGGCGAAGAGGTTCATGCCGCACATGTGGCAGTGACCGCAGGAGATGTTGAAGGGGATGACGACCCGGTCACCCGGCTTGATGTGGCCGACGTCGGCGCCCACCTCCTCGACGATGCCCATCGGTTCGTGGCCGAGCACGTCGCCCGGCTCGATGAAGGGGCCGAGGACCTCGTACAGGTGCAGGTCGGAACCGCAGATCGCGGTCGTCGTGACCTTGATGATCGCGTCGGTGGGTTCCTTGATCGCGGGGTCGGAGACCTCCTCGACCCGTACGTCGCGCTTGCCGTGCCAGGTGACGGCCTTCATAGTCTCTTGTCTCCTCTCCGATCCGACGTATGGCGTCTACCCGTACCCGGGCCGGCAAACGGTCAGCGCAGACGGGGCAGGACCTCCTTGGCGTAGAAGTCGAAGAAGGCGTCCTGTTCCTGGCCGATCTGGCTGATGTAGACCTCGTCGAAACCGGCGTCGAGGTACTCCTTGACCGCCTTGACGTGGACCTCGGGGTCGGGGCCGCACGGCGAGCCCTGACTGGCGTCCTCCACCGAGACCATCTGCGCCAGCTGCTCGAAGTGCCGGGGCAGCGGCAGGAGCTGGGCCGCCTCGCCCTGGATGCCCTGGGTCGGCCAGAGCCGGTGCACGGTCTTGCGCGCGGTGTCCTCGTCGGCGGCGTAGCAGACCTTCAGGCCGCCCTGCACGGTCTTGTCCCCGCCGCCGGAGGTGCGGAACATGCTCACCATGTCGGCGGAGGGGCCGGTGGAGATGTAGCCGTCGCCGATGCGCCCGGCCAGCTGCACCGACTTCTCGCCGAAGCCGGAGATGTAGACCGGCGGCGGCTCGTCGGGCAGCGTGTAGAGGCGGGCGGTGTCGACGTCGTAGTGCGTGCCGCGGTGGGTCACCAGCTTGCCGCTCCACAGCTCGCGCATCACCTCGATCGCCTCCTCCAGCATCTCCAGCCGTTCCTCGGCCGGAGGCCAGTGCGAGTCGATGATGTGCTCGTTGAGCGCCTCACCGGTGCCGACGCCGAGCCGGAAGCGGCCCTCGGTCAGCGCCGCGGTGGTCGCGGCGGCCTGGGCGATGACCGCCGGGTGGATGCGGACCAGCGGGCAGGTCACCGCCGTGGTGATCGGCAGCGACGTCGCCTCGGCGATGGCGCCGATCACCGACCAGACGAACGGGCTCTGGCCCTGCTCGTCCAGCCAGGGGTGGAAGTGGTCGGAGATCCACAGAGCCTCGAACCCCGCCTGCTCGGCGAGCTTGGCCTGGCGCACCAGCTCCTTGGGCCCGTGCTCCTCACTCGACAGGAAATATCCGAATTTAGCCATGTTGCCTCCCTGGCGTGAGCTGCATGGACTTCTCCATACCCATGGCGTAAAGGCCAAACAGGGCACTCACCGCCGAACCACTCACACAGGAGGTCGACCCGACACCCCTCCCTCCCCCGGCCCTCCGGAAAGGCGCATAACAAATCAGCCGGATCACCGCACAACCGGCGCCCGCCTTGTGTGTTCGCCCTCCGAGGGGCGAGACTGAGGGGACCAGGCGCATGAGCGGGCCAGGAGATTCCAGGACCGCTGCCATCATGGCGCTGGTCTGGAGTCACCTATGCCGCTGAAGATCAACAGGGAGCGCCACGACGACTTCACCATCATCACGATCATCGGTGAGGTCGACAAGACGGAGGAGGCGCTGCTCAGCGAGCAGATCAACGAGGCGCTCACGGTCACCCGGCCTCGACTGCTGTTCGATCTTTCCTCTATGGACTTCATCGATTCCTCAGGGCTCCGGCTCCTCGTCCAGGCCTCCAGCAGGGCCCACCGCTGCGGCGGCACCTGCGCCCTGTGCTGCCTGAACCCCGTGCCCCGCCGCATCATGCGGCTGACCGGCCTCGACGCCGCCTTCGACGTCTATCCGACGCTCCAGGAGGCCCTCCTGCACGGACGGCCCGAGAGCGTCGCCTCGGTCAAGCTCGTCTGATCATCCGCATGCATCGCCCGCGTACCCCGTGAAGCCGCATACGCCGAAAATCACACCCCCGCCGGTTCACCCCCGGCTGTGAGGGCATCCGGGAGGTATGCGTGTAACAGTGGTCGGCGCCACCGGAAACCTCGGCACCAGCGTGGTGTCCTCCCTGGTGGCAGACAGCAGCGTCACATCCGTTCTCGGCCTGGCCCGCAGGCCGCCCGACTGGCGTCCAGAGAAGACCGAATGGCGCTCCGTGGACGTCTCCTCCGGAGATCTGGCCCCGCACTTCGAGGGCTCCGACGCGGTCGTGCACCTGGCCTGGCTGTTCCAGCCGACCCGCGACCCGATCACGACCTGGCGCGTCAACGCGCTGGGCAGCATGCGGGTCTTCGCGGCGGCGGCCCGCGCCAAGGTGCCCGCCCTGGTGTACTCCTCCTCCGTGGGCGCCTACTCCCCCGGCCCGAAGGACCGACCGGTCTCCGAGGACTGGCCCACCCACGGCTGGCCCGGAGCCGCCTACGGGCGGGAGAAGGCCTATGTCGAGCGGGCGCTGGACCTCTTCGAGCACGAGCACCCGGACATCAGGGTGGTACGGCTGCGCCCCGGCTTCGTCTTCAAGCGGGAGGCCGCGACCGAGCAGCGGCGGCTGTTCGCCGGCCCCTTCCTGCCCCAGCGGCTGGTACGGCCCGGCCTGATCCCCGTCGTCCCCGACGTCCCCGGTCTCCGCTTCCAGGCGGTGCACGGAGACGACATCGGCCAGGCCTTCCACCGGGCGGTGACCTCGCAGGTGTCGGGCGCCTTCAACATCGCCGCCGACCCGGTGATCGACCCCGCGGTCCTGGCCGAGTTCCTCGGCGCCCGCCGGGTGCGCGTCCCCGGCCGGCTGCTGCGGGGCGCGGTCTCGGCCGCCTGGCACGCGCGCCTGGTGCCGGCCGCCCCGGACCTGTTCGACATGCTGCTCGCCGTACCGATCATGGACGTCTCCCGGGCGCGCGCCGAGCTCGGCTGGCAGCCCCGGTACTCCGCGGTCGACGCGCTGCGCGACCTGATGGAGGGCATGCGCACCACCTCGGGCATGGCCACACCGCCGCTGTCGGCGAGCACCGGAGGGCCGCTGCGGATCGGCGAGCTGGCGACCGGGGTGGGCAGACGCCCGTAGAAGCCAGACCGTTCCTTTCCCGTTTCGGTGACACCTCCCGGGTATGGCGCTTTTCGAGGCGGAGATCTCCCCGCCCGATCGCACACCCGAAGGAGACCGATGCTCGGCGACCGCCGCACGGACAAGGACAAGCAACTCGACGATGTCCGGGTCGGTTACGAGGACACCGCCCTCACCACCGACCAGGGCGTCCCGGTGGACGACACCGACAACTCGCTGCGCCCGGGCGAGCGGGGCCCGACCCTGATGGAGGATTTTCACTTCCGGGAGAAGATCACCCATTTCGACCACGAGCGGATCCCCGAGCGGGTGGTGCACGCCCGAGGCGCGGGCGCCCACGGGTATTTCGAGCCCTACGACGACTCGCTGGCCCCCTTCACCAGCGCGCAGTTCCTGACCAGCCCGAAGGTGCGCACCCCCGTGTTCGTGCGCTTCTCCACCGTGGCGGGCTCGCGCGGCTCGGCGGACACCGTGCGCGACGTGCGCGGCTTCGCCGTGAAGTTCTTCACCCCGCAGGGCAACTTCGACCTGGTCGGCAACAACATGCCGGTCTTCTTCATCCAGGACGGGATCAAGTTCCCCGACTTCGTGCACGCGGTGAAGCCGGAGCCGCACAACGAGGTCCCGCAGGCCTCCTCGGCGCACGACACCCTGTGGGACTTCGTGCAGCTCCAGCCGGAGAGCACCCACATGATCATGTGGTTGATGTCGGACCGGGCCCTGCCGCGCAGCTACCGGATGATGCAGGGCTTCGGCGTCCACACCTTCCGGTTCGTCGACGCCGAGGGCCGGGGCACCTTCGTGAAGTTCCACTGGAAGCCCAAGCTGGGCATCCACTCGCTGGTCTGGGACGAGACCCAGAAGATCGCCGGCAAGGACCCCGACTTCAACCGCAAGGACCTGTGGGAGGCGATCGAGAGCGGGAACCTCCCCGAGTGGGAGCTCGGTGTCCAGCTCGTGGCGCAGGAGGACGAGCACGCCTTCGACTTCGACCTGCTCGACGCCACGAAGATCATCCCTGAGGAGGTCGTCCCGGTACGGCCGGTCGGGCGCCTGGTGCTCGACCGCAACCCCGACAACTTCTTCGCCGAGACCGAGCAGGTCGCCTTCCACATCGGCAACGTCGTGCCCGGCATCGACTTCACCAACGACCCGCTGCTGCAGGGCCGCCTGTTCTCCTATCTCGACACCCAGCTCATCAGGCTCGGCGGGCCCAACTTCACCCAGATCCCGATCAACCGGCCCCTGGCCGAGGTGCGCAACCACCACCGGGACGGCTATCACCAGACGGCGATCCCCCGGGGACAGGTGAGCTATCACCCCAATTCCCTGGGCGGGGGCTGCCCCGTGCCCGGCTCCCCCGGCGCCTACCGGCACTACCAGGAGCGGGTGGACGGGCACAAGATCCGCAAGCGCAGCGAGAGCTTCTCCGACCACTACAGCCAGGCGACGCTGTTCTGGAACAGCATGTCCGCCTGGGAGAGGCAGCACATCGTCGACGCCTTCCGCTTCGAGCTCGGCAAGGTGGTCAACGTGCACATCCGCGAGGGCGTGGTCCGCAACCTCGCCAACGTCGACCACGAGCTGGCCGTCTCGGTGGCCGCGGGGATCGGCGTCGAGCCGCCGCCGCCCGCCGCCCCCAACCACGGCCGCCTCTCCCCCGCGCTCAGCCAGGCCCACGCCCCGGTCCAGGGCGTCGCCACCCGGAAGATCGCGATCCTGGTGGCCGACGGCGCCGATTCCGCCCAGGTGAAGGCGGTGCGCTCGGCGCTGACCGGCATGGGGGCGATCTGCGAGGTGCTGGGCCCGCGAGGCGGCGCCGTACGGGACGGCGAGGGCGACCCCTTGCCGGTGACCCACGCGATGAACACGACGGCCTCGGTGCTCTACGACGCCGTGCTGGTGCCCGGCGGACAGGAGTCGGCGCGTGAGCTGAGCCTGGACGGCCTGGCCGTGCACTACGTCGCCGAGGCCTTCAAGCACGGCAAGGCGATCGGCGCCCTCGGCTCCGGGAGCCGGCTGCTGGAGATCGCCCGGCTCGGTCCCGGCCGGCACCCCGGCGTGGTCACCGACGACGGCGACGATGTCGACGGGTTCGTGAAGGCCTTCGCCGCCGCGGTCGCCGCCCACCGCCACCCGGAGCGTGCGATCCACTCCGTCCCGGCCTGACCCGTACGGCCCGCGCGGACGCGAAGGGGCCCGGCCGCATCCGGCGGCCGGGCCCCTTCGGCGTCCTCTCCGTCGGCCGCCCGTCAGATCCGCGAGGAGACGGGACGGCGGGTGAGCAGGAAGCCCATGGCGAGCATGCCCAGGCCGAGCACCAGGTGCAGCCAGTTGTCGGCGTTGTTGACCGGGACGAAGTTGGCCGCGGTGTCGTGGCCGACGACCATGCCGTACAGCCAGAGCAGCAGGTAGACGACCCCGCCGCCGATCAGGTAGCTACGGGCTCCCGACCACGTCCGAGCGAGCGCGACGCCCGCCACTCCGAACAGGAGGTGGACGATGTTGTGCAGGATCGAGACTTCGAAGATCCCAAGCAGCATCGCGTCCGACTGGTGACCGGCGAACTCGAGCTGGTCGACGTTCGTGGTTATGCCGGGGATGAACCCCAGGATGCCGACGAGCAGGAATACGACCCCGACGATCAGCGCAGCGAGCTGCACCGGCGTGCGTGCGGTACGGGGGTGCGCTGCGTTCATGACGCCTCCCAATATTCGGTTCGGTTGTGATCGTCTCCGCTACCCCCGGCGGGGGGAGGTAATCACTCCCGCGTGCGTCCATACCGTGAAGGTGACCGGCAGGTGAGGGCCCCGCCCGCCGGGGCAGGGGGCGGGGCATGGCGAACATCCTGGTGGGCACGGCCTCGTGGACCGACCGGTCCCTGCTCGACTCGGGCTGGTATCCCGCGGAGGCCTCGACCCCCGCAGACCGGCTGGCCTACTACGCGCGGCGGTTCCCGCTGGTGGAGGTGGACGCCACCTACTACCATCCCCCCTCGCTCAAGACCGTGCAGGCCTGGCGGGACCGCACGCCCGCGGGCTTCACCTTCAACGTCAAGGCGTTCTCCCTGCTGACCGGGCACCCCACCCGCGCGCGCTCGCTGTACAAGGACCTGCGCACGGCGCTCGGCGACCCGGACGGCTCCCTGTACGCCCGCGACGTCGGCCCGGAGATCCTCGACGAGGTGTGGCGGCGATTCCTCGCCACGCTCACGCCCCTGCACGAGGCGGGCAAGCTCGGCGCCGTGCTCCTGCAGTTCCCCCCGTGGCTGCCGGCCGGGGAGCGCAACCGGCGTCACGTGCTGGAGTGCGTACGGCGCTGCGCCCCGATGCGGGCGTGCGTGGAGTTCCGCAACCGCACCTGGATGGAGGAGGACGAGCGCGCCCGCACGCTCGACTTCCTGGCCTCCCACGGCATCCCCTACGTCAGCGTGGACATGCCGCAGGGCCACCCCTCGTCGGTCCCGCCCGTCCTGGCCGCCACCGCCGACCTGGCGGTGGTCCGCTTCCACGGTCATTCGGAGAAGTGGGCCAGCAAGCGGATCGAGGAGCGGTTCGCCTACTACTACTCCGAGGCCGAGCTGGAGCGCTGGGCCGCCAGGATCGGCGAGTTCTCGCGGGAGGCGGAGACCGTGCACGTCCTGATGAACAACTGCTGCCGCGACAACGCCCAGCGCAACGCCGCCCGGATGGCGGAGATCCTCAGCGATCTCGCCGTCCCGGCCCGGTCCTCCTGAGGCCGCCGCGTCGTCCGGGAGGCCGGGCGGTCCGGTCACCCGGACGCCCGGCCGGGCCGGTGGTCATGCGGCTCCGCCGCCGTACTTCTTCTTCAGCTTCTTCAGCTTCTTCCTGGCCTCCGGCGCCGGCTCGACCTTCGCCTTGGGCTTGACCGTCGGCTTCGGCTTCACCGTGGGCTTCGGCTTCACCGTGGGCTTCGGCTTCACCGTGGGCTTCGGCTTCACCGCGGGCGTGGCGGCGGGCACGCAGGTGTTCAGCAGCACCGAGACGGTGCCGGAGGTGTAGCCCGTCACCGCCAGGTCGGTCCTGCCGTCACGGTTGAAGTCGCCCGTCACGGTCCGCGCCGGGTCGCCTCCCGCGGCGAACCGCACGGCCGCCCCGAAGGTGCCGTCGCCGTTGCCCGGCAGCACCGACACCGTTCCGGGCATGCCCGTCTCCGCGACCATCAGGTCGGGCCTGCCCTCGCCGGTGACGTCGCCCACGGCGGGGCTCCCGGCCGGTACGCCCGTGACGTGGACGCCGGAGGCGGTGAAGGCCGCGTTGCCGGAGTTGAAAAGCACCGAGACTCCCCCGTCGAGCGTGGTCGCGACCAGGTCGGTGTCGCCGTCGCCGTCGGCGTCGCCGGCGGTGACCTGCGTGGCGCTCACCCCCGGGGCGGCGTCGAGGCGGGAGCCCAGGGCGCCGTTGCCGCCACCGAGCATCACCTGGACGGCGTTGCCCTTGACGAACGCCACGTCGAGGTGGTCGTCGCCGTTGAAGTCGCCCGCCACGGGTGAGAGATGGGTCCCCATGGTGCCCTGGAGGGAGCCCCGCGTGAAGGTGCCGTCGCCGGTGCCGGTCAGCACCTGGATGTGGCCCATGAGACCGCTGGTGGCGGCGTACACCAGGTCGGCGTCGCCGTCCTCGTCCATGTCGCCCGCCACGACGCCGTTGGGGGCGCCCGACGTCAGTGCGGAGACGGCCGGCCGGAAGGTGCCGTCACCGTTGCCGATGAGAACCGAGACACCTCCGGTTATCGCGTTGTCGTTCGCCACGGCCAGGTCGGTGTCGCCGTCGCCGTTGAAGTCGCCCGGGGCGACACCGGACGGGTTCGCCCCGGCCACGACGCCCGCGGCCGCCTGGAAGGTGCCGTCGGCCCTGCCGAGCAGCACCGACAGGGAACCGGCGCCGTAGCCGGCCGTGACGATGTCGCGCCTGCCGTCGCCGTTGAGGTCGGTCACGGTCAGGGCCTTCGGACCGGCGCCGACGGAATAGTCCGCCGCGGCGGCGAACCCGGGCGCCGTGCACCTCGCGGTGGCGGCGTACGCGGGTGCGGTGGCGGTGGCGGCCACCAGGCCGCCGGAGGTGAGGGCGATCGCCGCCAGCAGCGAGGCGGCGCGGCGCGGGCCGGGCCGGCCGGACGGCGGCAGATGGGATGTGGTCAAGGGAAGCTCCTCCGTGAGCCGTTGATGCCCGGCGCACGGCCCGTCCCGGGCCGTCCACGCCCCGGACGTGACTGCCTCCCATCGGCGGGTCCGGCTCCCAGGTGAGGAATAGCGCGGGGACACCGGCGGGGCGGCGGCCCCGGTGCCGCCCCGCCGGGACCGGTGTCAGCGGCCGGCCACGGCCTGCGGCGTCTGGCTGAGCTTGTCGGCGAACCACGCGATGGTGCGGCGCAGCCCCTCCTCGGCGTCCACCTGCGCCTTCCAGCCCAGCCGGGAGGCGGCCAGGGAGGTGTCCGGGCGCCGGACGGCCGGGTCGTCGGCGGGGCGGTCGATGAACTCGATCGGCGAGGACGAGCCGGTCAGGTCGCGGACGGTCCCGGCCAGTTCGAGCATGGTCAGCTCCGCGGGGTTGCCGATGTTGACCGGGCCCTCGAAGTCGCTGCCGGCCATGGCGAGGATGCCCTCGGCCGTGTCGGCCACGTAGCAGATGGAGCGGGTCTGGGTGCCGTCCCCGGTCACGGTGATCGGCTCGCCGGACAGCGCCTGGCGGATGAAGGTGGGGATGGCCCGGCCGTCGTGGGGGCGCATCCTCGGCCCGTAGGTGTTGAAGATCCGCACGATCCCCGTGTCGGTGCCGTGCGAGTTGCGGTAGGCCGTGGTCAGCGACTCGGCGAAGCGCTTGGCCTCGTCGTAGACGCTGCGCGGCCCGACCGGGTTGACGTTGCCCCAGTAGCTCTCCTTCTGCGGGTGTTCCAGCGGGTCGCCGTAGACCTCGCTGGTGGAGGCCAGCACGAAGCGCGCGCCCTTCTCCCTGGCCAGGCCCAGGGCGTGCAGGGTTCCCAGGCTGCCCACCTTGAGCGTCTCGATCGGGTGCCGCAGATAGTCGACCGGGGAGGCGGCCGAGGCGAAGTGGAGCACCAGGTCGACGTCGCCGGGCACGTGGACGAATCCGGTGAGGTCGCACTCGACGAGCCTGAAGGCGGGACCGCCCATCAGGTGCGCGACGTTGTCGGGCGAGCCGGTGAGGAAGTTGTCCATGCAGATCACCTCCGTCCCCCGCTCCACCAGGCGCTCACACAGATAGGAGCCCAGGAAACCGGCTCCGCCGGTCACCACCGCGCGTCGTGCGTCCATCACACCTTCACCTCCAGCGATCTCAGTGCTGCGTCGAGGACCTCCGGCACGCCGATCCGCAACAGGCCGGGGTCGGTCTCTCCTCCATGGGGGTCTCCCGACGTCCCCGCCCACAGGGCGATGTGCGGGCCCGCCGGCGGCGGTCCCCACAGGGCGGGCGCGACCGGCCCGAACAGCACCACCGACGGCGTGCCGTACGCGCTGGCCAGATGGGCCACCCCGGTGTCGCCGCAGACGACCAGGCGGGCGCGGGCCACCAGCGCGGCCAGTTCCCGCAGCCCGGTGCGCCCGGCCAGCACGCGCTCGCCGGGCAGGCCGGCCAGGGTCGCCACGGTCGCGGCGAGGTCCCGCTCGGCCGGCCCCCCGGTGACCACCACCTCGTGTCCTGCCCGCCGCAGCCCGTCGATCACCTGGGCGAACCGCTCCGGCGGCCAGCGCCTGGCCGGGTAGGCGGCCCCCGGATGCACCACCACGGGACCGCCGCGCGCCGCGCCGCCGTCCGGGCCGTAACCGTCCGCGCCGTCCGGACCGGAGCCGTCTGCTCCCGCGGGCTCGGACAGCCTCAAGTCGGCGGGGTCGGCCGGGATGCCGTACCAGCCGAGCAGGTCGCACCATCGCCGGACCTCGTGCGCGTCCTGCCGCCACGGCGGGCCGGGCACCTCGGGGAAGCCGGGGTGGGCGTGGGTGATGAGCCTTCCCGGGCGGGTACGGCGCAGCGCCTCGACGCTCTGCGGGCCGCGGCCGTGCAGGTTGACCGCGACCTCGGGTGAGTCGAACGGCACGGGGCCCGGCCCGGAGACGTCCAGCAGTTCGTCGGCCGCGCCGATCAGCGGCAGCAGGTCCGCCAGCGCGGCCGGGGCGGCCAGCACGAGCCGGTGGCCGGGGAAGGCCCGCCGCAGCGCCCGCAGCGCGGGCACCGCGGTGAGCAGGTCCCCCAGTGCCAGCCCGCGCAGGGCCAGCACCGCGGGACGCCCGTCCCCGCCGGTCCTCACCGCACCGCCGCCGTCCCGGTCCCGATCTCGCTCCCGGTCATGGCCACGAGGTCTCCGTGGAGGAGCAGACCAGCAGCTCCCTGATCTCGCAGCCCGCCGGCTGGCTGAGCGCGAACACGACGGTCGCGGCCACGTTCTCGGGCTTGTTGAGCTTGGCGTCGGGGCCCGGCTTGTACTGCTCGTCGCGGTCGTCGAAGAAGTGGGTGTGCATGCCGCCGGGGACCAGCAGCGTCACCCCCACCTGACCGGCCAGCTCGGTCGCCAGCGCCCGGGTGAAGCCGACCACGCCGAACTTGGAGGCGCAGTAGGCGGTGGCGTCGCTGACCGCCCGCAGGCCGAGGGTCGAGGCGCAGGTCACGACCCGCCCCCGGGAGGCGGTCAGGTACGGCAGGGCCGCGCGGACCACCGAGACGGTGCCGAACAGGTTGACCTGGACCACCCGCTCCCACCGGTCGGCGGGGACGTCCTCCAGGCGGCCGCAGGCGTCGATGCCCGCGGCGGTGACGACGCCGTCCAGTCCGCCGGCCCGCCCGGCCAGCTCGGTCACCGCCCGTTCGGCCTGCTCCCGGTCGGCCAGGTCGGCGATGACGTGGTCCATCCCGGCGGCGGGGGCGTTGACGTCGACGACCAGGGGCCGCCCGCCGGCCTTGGCCACGGCCTCGGCGGTGGCCAGGCCCAGGCCGGACGCGCCGCCGGTGATCAGGATGTTTCCGAGCATGATGTCCTTTCGGGGTCGTGCGGGAGAGGGGAGCACGGCGGGGCGCCGTCCGGGCGGCCGCGGTGGGAGCGGTTCATCGCGCTCCCCTCACAGCGCCGCGCGGGCGGCGGCGATCAGATCGGTGGTGGAGCGGCCGGGGACGAGCGGCAGGATCACGACCTCGCCGCCGGCCCGGCGCACCGTCTCGGTCTCCGGCAGGTCCGACTCGGCGTAGTCGCCGCCCTTGACCCACACGTCGGGCCGCAGGCGCTCGATCAGCGAGATCGGCGTGTCCTCGTCGAAGACCGCGACGGCGTCCACGCACTCCAGCGCGCGCAGCACCTCGACCCGGTCCTCCTCCTTCACCACGGGGCGCCCGGATCCCTTCAGCCCGCGGACGGAGTCGTCGGAGTTGACGCAGACGATGAGCGCGTCCCCCAGCGCCCTGGCCCGGCGCAGCAGGCTGACGTGACCGGCGTGCAGCAGGTCGAAGCAGCCGCCGGTGGCGACCAGCCGGCCCCCCTCGGCGCGGACGGCCTCGGCCAGCTCCAGGGGCGTGCGCGGGCGCTCGCCCAGCTCCGGCGGGAGGAACCGCCCGCCGTCCTCCCCGGCGGCAGGCCGTCCGCCCGTCTCCAGGAGGAACCGCTCCCGCGGCCCGCAGGCGGACAGCCGGACGGCGGCGGCCCCGCCGTCCCGCACGAAGCCGGTGGCCGCCTCGACCGCGTGCCTGACGGCCTCCTCGGCCCTGGCGCCCCCGCCCAGCGCCAGGGCGGCGGCGCCGGCGAAACGGTCGCCCGCCCCGCACGGGTCCGCGCCCGTCACGGGGAAGGGCGGGGCGATCTCCAGGAGCCGCTCTCCCCGCCGCGCGAGCACGGCGCCGCGCGCGCCCAGGGTGATGGCCACGGCTTCGACGTCCAGGTCGTGCAGCAGGCGGCGGGCCGCCTGCTCGGGCGAGCCGTACGATCCGGCGCACAGCAGCCGGGCCTCGGCCTCGCTGGGGGTGACGAGCGCGCAGCCGGGGATCGGGGCCCGGCCGCGCGGATGCGGGTCCCACACCAGCGGCGCGGTCGCCTCGGCCAGCGCGCCGCGCATGACCTCCACCGTTCCCAGGCCGTAGTCGGAGGCCAGGATCGCGCCCGCGCCCCGGATCGCCGCGATCGCCCGCCGCAGCTCGGAGCCGCTCCCGCGGGCCCCGGGCACGTACGGCGCGGACCCGAGGCGGGAGGCGGTCCCGCGCGGCCGGTGGCCGTCCGCGACGGTCACGGCCCGGCCCTCACCGGTGTCGAGCCGCAGCAGCGTCTGGCCGCGTGCCCGGATGCGGGTCTTGGTGGGGGTGCCGCCGCTCAGCGGCAGCCGTACGACCTCCACCCGGCCGGACAGCAGCTCCCGCAGGCGCCGCCCGGACTCGTCGTCGCCCGCGGCGGTGACCAGGACCACCTCGGTGCCGGCGGCGGCCGCCAGCAGGGCGGCCAGGCCCGCCCCGCCGGGGCGGCTGTTCTCCCTGGCCCCGGCCACGACGGGGACGGGCGCGTCCGGGCAGAGGCGATCCGCCTCGCCTTCGACGTCCACGTCGAGCAGGGTGTCGCCGACGACCACCAGGGGGCCCGGCCTCATCCGCGCACTCCTTCCAGCTGCTCCTGCCGTGTCCCCTCCGGTGTCTCCCCCCGTGTCTGTCGCCGCGGCTCGCGGGGCACCGGCCTCAGCTGCTCCGTCTCCTCCGGCGCGTGCCCGCACGCGGCCTCCAGCGCGGCGCAGAGCATGTGGATCACGGCGAGGTGGACCTCCTGCACGGTCGCGGTCTCCCCGGCGTCGATCGGCAGGGCGTCGTCGCACATCTCGGCCAGCGGGTTGGGCGCCGGGCCGGTCAGCGCCCAGGTCGTGACGCCGACCTCGCGGGCGGCCATCGCCGCGGCCAGCACGTTCGGGCTGGTCCCGCTGGTCGACAGGCACAGCAGGACGTCGCCCGGCCTGCCGTGCGCCCGCACCTGGCGGGCGTAGATCTCCTCGACGCCGAAGTCGTTGCCGATGGCGGAGACGGTCGAGGTGTCGGCGTGCAGCGGGATGGCGGCGTACGGGCGGCGGTCGTCGCGGAAACGGCCGACCAGCTCCGCGGTCAGGTGCTGGGCCTCGGCGGCCGAGCCGCCGTTGCCGCAGGCGAGCAACCTGCCCCCGCCGGCGAGCACGGCCGCGAGTTTGCGGCCCCAGGCGGAGATCGTCGGAGTGTCGGCGTCCACCGCGGCGAGCGCGGCACGCAGGCGTGACAGGTGCGGATGCATGGTTCAGCCTCCGGCCGTGACGATGATGCGGTTGCGGTCGTGATCGCGCCGACCGGCGATCACGTCGAGATACACGGCCTCGGTTCGCTCGGCGATCCGGGGCCAGCCGTACAGGTTCCTGGCGCGGCGCTCGCCCGCGGCCCCGATGGAGGCCCGCAGGTCCGGGCGGTCCAGCAGGTCGCGCAGCGCCCGGGCCAGGGCGCGCGGACGGCGGGGCGGGACCAGCGTGCCCCAGCCCGCGACCGTGTCGAGGTGGCCGCCGACGGCGGAGGCCACCACGGGCACGCCGCAGGCCATGGCCTCCACCGGCACGATGCCGAACGGCTCGTACCAGGGCACGGTGACCACCACGTCGGCCGAGCGCATGAGGGCCGGCACGCCGGCGCGGCCGACGCTGCCCACCAGGCTGACCCGGTCCGACAGGCCGTGCGAGGCGGCCAGGGCGGCCAGGCGCCGGCTCTCCTCGTCGTCCTGGGCTCCTCCGGCGATGACCAGTTCGGTGCCGGGCAGGTGGCGCAGGGCCTCCACGACCGTGCCGATCCCCTTGCGGGGGACCATGCGGCCGATGCTGAGGATGCGGTGCCGCTCCCCGCGGGGGGCGACGGGACCGTCCGGGCGGAAGTGGCCGAGGTCGACTCCGCACGGCACGACCGCGATCCGCTCGCCCGGCACGCCCATGGCCAGCAGCTCGTCCACCTCGTCGCCGCAGGTGGCCACGACGGCCCGGGCCCGCCGGCCGATCCTGGTCTCCATGTCGATCCGCTCGCGCGGGCTGGTGTCGGCCGACCCCTGCCAGCGGCGCTTGACCGTGCCCAGGGCGTGGAAGGTCTGCAGCACCGGCACCCCGAGGCCGCGCGCGGCCCCGAGCGCGGCCACGCCGCTCATCCAGAAGTGGGCGTGCGCGACGTCGGGCCGCCACCTGGCCCAGCGCCGCCGCAGGTGCTCGGCGAAGGCGGGCATGTACGGCAGCAGCAGGTCCTTGGAGACCGGCACGGCCGGCCCCGCCGGGACGTGCTCTACCGTCACGCCGGGATGCATCTCCACGACGTCGGGCACGTCGCGATCGTCGCGCCGGGTGTAGACCACGACCTCGTGCCCCCGGTCGGCCAGGGCCGAGGCCAGGGCCGCGACGTGCACGTTCTGGCCGCCGGCGTCGACCCCGCCGACGGCGGCCAGCGGGTTGGCGTGCTCGGATACCAGAGCGATCCTCATACGACTGCCTCCTTGGGTGCGGCCACGCGACGGACCTCCTCGACGACCCGTTGACTGGGCACCGACGACAGACAGGGATGACCGGGCACGGGGCAGACCCTGGCCCGGGTGCCCCGGCACGGGGCGTTCTGATCTCCCAGCACCGCGGAGCGCACGCCGTACGGCGCCCAGCGTGCGGCGGGGACGACCGGGGCGAAGAGGCTGACCACGGGAGTGCCGACCGCGGCGGCCAGGTGCGCGGGGCCGGTGTTGGCCGCCACGACCGCGCCCGCCCCGTCGAGCACCGCCGCCAGCTCCGCCATGGTCGTGCCGCCGCCCAGGTCGGGCGCGTCCCCGGCCGCGGCGATCCGCGCGGTCAGCTCGCGCTCGCCCGGACCGCCGGTCACCACGACCCGCTCCCCCGCGGCCGACAACTCCGCCGCCAGCCTGATCCAGCTCTGGGCGGGCCAGGCCCTGGCGGGCGCCGACACGCCGGGGTGGAGGACCACGTAGCCGGGCGGCCCGGTCAGGTGCCCCACCTCGGGCAGCGGGCGCCGTACGGCCAGGCGGCCGTCGTCGCCCGGCGGCAGGCCGAACCCGGCCTGCGCGGCCAGGCCGAGCATGCGCTCGGCCTCCGGGACGTCCGCGTCCTCGTCGACGACGCGGCGCACGTCGAGCAGCGAACCGGGGTAGTCGGTGCTGATCGCGCTGATCCTGGGCACGCCCGCCAGCCGCAGCAGCAGGGCGAGCGGGAGCGGCGACTGGTGGAAGGAGGTCAGGATCAGCGCCTGCTCCGGAGCCAGCCGCCGCACGTCCTCGACGAGGCGCGCGATGTGGGCCTCGTTCACCGGGGGCGGTTCGGGGTCGATCCACGGCGTGCGCCATTCGAGCACCCGGGACACGCCCGGCAGCAGCTCGCCCGCCGCCCGGCCGTGCGGCCCCGCCAGGAGCACGACCTCCCGCGCCCCGGCGGCCACCGCCCGGATCGCCGGCCCCGCCAGCAGGACGTCACCGGCGTTGTCGACGCGCGCCACGAGGACGGTGCCGATCACCTGCGGACCCGCATTTCCCCGCGGAGGCGGTGCGCACAGGCCACCGGCGGAATGAGTGCGCTCGTGACGATCATCCGCCGGATCTCCTCCTTCGTGCGCGGCCCCGGGGCGATGCGCGCCCAGGCGAACTCGGCCGTGAGCAGTGCCCACGCCGTCCCCGCGGCGGCGGCGACCCGTCCCCTGCCCGTCAGGCCCGCCCCGATGGCGAGCAGGCCCGAGGCGGTGACGAGCGCGTGGCGGCGCAACCGGCCGGGCGCGCCGCCGAGGGCGGCCCGCCAGCCGGGACCGTGGACGCGCCGCATCAGCGCGTCGTCGGCGTTGCCGCGCTGGAAGCGCAGGCTGGCCCAGAACCCGTCGTCGCGGACCGGGTGCCGGGTGAGGCGCTCGCCCCTGACCAGCCGGTAGCCCGCCGCCTGCACCCGCAGCGCGAGGTCGGCGTCCTCCCGGTAGGCCCGCGGGAAGCGCTCGTCGAACCCGCCGACCCGCTCCAGCGCGGCGCGGCGGTAGGCCATGTCCGCGGTGATCCACTCGGCGGTCGCCAGGCCGGCGGTGTTGCGCTCGGCGTCGGTGGGCCTGCGGTCGAGCGGGAGCGGGACCACGATGCGTCCCTGGCTGCCGCCCACCTCGGCGGGCAGGTCCTCCAGGTCGGCGCGGGCGGCCTTGTCCCAGCCGGGCTCGGGGATCACGTCGTCGTCGAGGAAGACGACCCACGGGGTCTCGGCCGCGCGCCATCCGGTGTTCCTGGCGGCGGCGGGTCCCCGGCCGCCGGAGCGCAGGATCCGCACCCGGCCGCCGGCCGCGCCGACCACCCCCAGGAGGTCGGCGTCGTCCTCCATCGCCGCGGGGGACACCACGGGCGGGCCCTCCGGAACCGCGGGCTCGTGCAGCGGGTCGATGATCGTGTCGGGGCGGTCGTCGACCACGATGACCTCGGTCCCGGGGTCGAGCGCCGCGAGGGTCGCGGCGAGCGTGGGACGGCCGATCGTCGGGATGACCACGGTGATCATGATGCGAACACCCGCCCCCGCCGGATCAGGTACGGGCCGAGCACGAGGACGTCCACCGGGGCCGACCCGAAGCACTCCAGGGCGTCGCGGGGGTCGTCGACCATGGGCCGCCCGGCCGTGTTGAGGCTGGTGTTGACCACCACCGGGATCCCGGTTCTGGCCTCGAACTCCTCCAGGGTCCTGGCCATCAGCGGATGGTCGGCCCGGTCCACCGTCTGGATCCTGGCGGTGCCGTCGACGTGCACGACGGCGGGGATGCGCTCGCGCCACTCCGGCCGCACGTCGTGGACGAAGAGCATGTAGGGGCTGGGCACCGGGCCGCGCTCGAAGATCTCACCGGCGCGCTCGGCGAGGACCATCGGGGCGATCGGGCGGAACTGCTCGCGGCCCTTGACGTCGTTGAGCCGTTCGGTGTTGTCCGCCCGGCCGGGGTGGGCCAGCAGCGAGCGGCGCCCGAGCGCGCGCGGGCCGTACTCGCTGCGCCCCTGGAACCAGGCGATGATCCGGTCGGCGGCCAGCTCGGCGGCGACCGCGGCGGCCAGGTCGCGGGGGCGCTCGTAGGGCACCCGCGCCACGTCCAGCCAGGCGGCCAGCTCCTCGTCGGTCCAGCCCCGGCCGAGGTCGGCGCCGGGCATCGGCGCGGCCGGCTCCCCGAAGGCCTGGGCCAGGTGCAGCGCCCCGCCGAGCGCGGTCCCGGAGTCGCCCGCGGCGGGCTGCACCCAGATCTCCTCGAAGGGCCCCTCGGCCAGCAGGCGGGTGTTGGCGACGCAGTTGAGCGCCACTCCCCCGGCCATGGTCAGGTAGCGCTCGCCGGTGCGCCCGTGCAGCCAGCGGGCGAGGTCGAGCAGGACCTCCTCCAGCCGCTTCTGCACGCTGGCGGCGAGGTCGGCGTGTTCGGAGGACCATGCCTCGCCCTTGCCAAGGGCCTTGGCGTAGCCGCCCCAGTCGATCGGCTCGACGCGGAACCCGCCGTCATCGGTGGCGTGGATGAGCTCGCGCAGCTCGCCCAGGAAGCGGGGCTCGCCGTAGGAGGCCAGCGCCATGACCTTGTACTCGTCGCTGGAGCGCATGAAGCCCAGGTGCTCGGTGACCTCCTCGTACATCAGCCCGAGGGAGTGCGGCAGCTCCTGGGTGGCCAGGACGGTCAGCTCGCCGTCGCGGTAGTGACCGGCCAGATGTGAGACCGCCTCGCCGCGGCCGTCGCACACCAGGACCGCCGAGTCGCGGTACGGCGCGGCGAGCCCGGCCGAGGCGGCGTGCGCCACGTGGTGGGGGACGTAGCGGACCTGGGCGGGGTCCAGACCGGGCAGGGCGGTGGCCAGGAAGGCCGGGGCCCGGTGGGCGTAGGTGGTGCGCAGGTCCTCCCAGCGCTCGTCCAGGCCCTTCTGGCCGGGCCGTACGAGGGCGGGATCGTAGGAGTAGGCGACGGCGTCGAGGTCCTCCGGTCCGAGGCCCGCCTGTTCCAGGCACCAGGCCGCGGCCTGCTCGGGCAGCTCCCACGCGGAGAAGGGAACAGGACGTTTCCCGTGCTTACGGCGGCTGAACCTCTCCTCTTCGGCGGCCGCCACCACGTGGCCGTCGACCACGAGGGCCGCCGCCGGGTCATGAAAAATCGCATTTAACCCTAGGAATTTCATGCATTCGCCTCCCGCAGACGTCTCATCACTACCGAGAGGAGCGCTTCTCAAACAATCGGTCCGGTAGAAGTGCAGCTAGAGAGGCCTCTGTAGTGCAGATTGTCACTCTAAGTAGTTTTTTAATGGTTAACATCAAGATGCCCGGGTAGCTGGACAGATTGGCGAACAATCGCTCCGGAGGTGCATGTGCCATACATGGAAAAGCCCGCGGCGGTGCTTTTCGACAGGGACGGGACTCTCATTTACGACGTTCCTTACAACAACCAGGCAGACAGGGTGAAACCCCTGCCTGGAAGCCGCGAGGCGCTCGACCGGGTCCGCCGGGCGGGCGTGCCGGTCGGGATCGTCACCAACCAGTCCGGGGTGGCCAGGGGCCTGATCGCCGCGGCGGAGCTGGCGGAGGTCAACGCCCGCGTCGAGGAGCTTCTCGGCCCCTTCGACGTGTGGGCGGTCTGCACGCACGGCGACGCCGACGGCTGCGGGTGCCGCAAGCCCGCCCCCGGCCTCGTCCTGCACGCGGCGCGGACCCTCGGCGTGGATCCCGGCGGCTGCGTGGTGATCGGCGACATCGGCAGGGACGTCGAGGCCGCCCGCGCCGCCGGGGCCCGGGGCATCCTGGTGCCCACGGAGGTGACGCTGCCCGAGGAGGTCGCCGCCGCCGCCGAGGTCGCCCCGGACCTGGCCGCCGCGGTCTCCCTGGTGCTCGGCGACGTCCCGGGTACGGCCGTCCCCGCCGTCGCCGCGGTCTCCGGGGAGGTGCCGTCGTGAGGATCCTGGCCTGGCACGTGCACGGCTCCTGGATGACGTCGTTCGTGCACGGCGCCCATGACTATCTGGTCCCGCTCACCCCGGACAGGGGCCCCGACGGACGCGGGCGGGCGCAGACCTACCCGTGGCCGCAGGCGGCGCGCGAGGTGCCCGCCGACCGGCTCCGCGAGGAGGACGTGGACCTGGTCGTGCTGCAGCGCCCCGACGAGATAGAGCTGGCCGCCGAGTGGCTGGGCCGCCGTCCCGGCAAGGACGTGCCCGCCGTCTACGTCGAGCACAACACCCCCAAGGGCGACGTCCCGGCCACCCTGCACCCGCTGGCCGAGCGCGAGGACATCCCCGTGGTCCACGTGACCCACTTCAACAGCCTGTTCTGGGACTGCGGCCGGGCGCCCGCCCGGGTGATCGAGCACGGCGTCGTCGACCCCGGCCACCTCTACACCGGCGAGCTCCCCAGGGCCGCCGTGGTGGTCAACGAGCCGATCCGGCGCGAGCGGGTCGCGGGCACCGACCTGCTGCCCCGCTTCGCCGAAGAGGCGCCGCTGGACGTGTTCGGCATGAAGGTCACCGGCCTGCCCGGCCACCTGGGCATCCCGGTGGGCGTCTTCGAGGACCTGCCGCAGGCGGCGATGCACGCCGAGCTGGCCCGGCGGCGCGTCTACGTGCATCCCTACCGGTGGACCTCGCTCGGCCTGTCGCTGATCGAGGCGATGATGATCGGCATGCCGGTGGTGGCGCTGGCGGCGACCGAGGCCGTGGAGGCGGTGCCGCCGGAGGCGGGCGTGGTCTCCACCCGGGTGGGCGTCCTGACCGCCGCGCTGGACGCCTTCGTCGGGGAGCCGGAGCTGGCCCGGCAGGTCGGCAAGACCGCCCGCGCCGCCGCGCTCGCCCGCTACGGCCTGGACCGGTTCCTGGCCGACTGGGACCGTCTGATCGCCGAACTCACCGGGGGCTGAGAACGCTTCAACGATCTCCCGTGTGACTTTCGCGGCCGCCGGGGTAGGAGGTGCCGATGAGGAAGCCAATCATGTGTGCCGCCGCGGTGGCCCTGGTCACCGGGTTGGCGGGGTGCGCATCGGCCGAGGGGGACGCCGCCGGGCAGGCGGCCGAACGGTTCTACTCGGCGATATCGGGAGGCCGGGGTGAGCAGGCCTGCGCGCTGCTGACGCCACGGGCCGCCGAGAGTGTGGAGTCCGGCGGCGAGACGTGCGCGCAGGCCGTCACCACACTCGTCATGCCGGGCGGCGAGGTCCGCGGGGCGCAGGTCTGGGGGGACGACGCCCAGGTACGGCTGGCGCGCGACACGGTCTTCCTCCACCGGTTCCCGCAGGGCTGGCTGGTGCGGGCGGCGGGCTGCCGCCCGCACGGCGAGCTGCCCTACGACTGTGAAGTGGGGGGCTGAGATGCGTGTCATGTTCGTCACGACGCTCGCCGTCATCGTGACCGGGCTGGCCTACGTGCTGACCATCGGCCTGATCGGCCGCTAGGAGGGATCGTGAAGCGTTTCGTCAGGGACAACGCGCTGAGCCTGTTCTTCCTGGTGCTGTTCGTGCTCTCGCTGGCAGGCCAGTCGATGGCGGGCACCGCGGACTACAACGCGCGGCAGCTGGCGCAGGGCGGGGCGACGGTCTCCTGGGCGGAGTACGTCGTCTCCTCCGACTTCGCCGTCGACGTGGCCGAGAACTGGCAGTCGGAGTACCTGCAGTTCCTGCTGTTCATCCTGGCCACGGTCTGGCTGGTGCAGCGCGGCTCGCCGGAGTCGAAGGAGCCGGGCAAGGAGGGCCGGGAGAGCGACGAGGACCAGCAGGTCGGCCGCTACATCGAGCCGGACAGCCCGTCCTGGGCCAAGGCGGGCGGGGCGCGGCTGAAGCTGTACGGCAACTCCCTCGGCCTGCTGATGGGACTGATCTTCGCCCTGTCGTGGCTGGCCCAGTCGGTGGCGGGCCGGGCGGCCTACAACGGCGAGCAGCTGTCCCAGCTCCAGGATCCGGTCAGCTGGGGCGAGTACGTCGTCTCGGCCGACTTCTGGAACCGCACCCTGCAGAACTGGCAGTCGGAGTTCCTCGCGGTGCTGTCGATGGTGGTGCTGTCGATCTATCTGCGCCAGCGGGGGTCACCGGAGTCCAAGCCGGTCGGCGCGGCGCACACGGCCACCGGCGTCGAGGGCTGAGCGGCCTGGACGCGCCTGCGGGCACCGGTCACCCCGGTGCCCGCAGGCGCGTCCTTCTGCGCAGAGTCCTTCCGCGCAGAGTCCTTCCGCGCGGAGTCCTTCCGCGCCGCGTCCTTCCGCGCCGCGTCCTTCCGCGACACGTCCCTCGGCGACACCTCTCTCAGCGATAGCGGAACGGCCGGGGACCGGTGATGTCGAGATCGTCGAGATGGTCGATGAGGTCGCCCTCGTCCAGGCCGTTCTCCCGCACCAGCCGGGGGCCCATGTCGCGGACCTGGTCGGCCATCTCCTCCCGGCCGATCGCGTCGAAGGCGGCGCGCAGCTTGGCCAGGCCGCGGCCCATCTCCACGCTGGCCACGTGCGACAGCGTGGCCGGCAGCGCCCGCTGCAGGCTCAGGACCGCCACGTCCCGGTCCCGGTCGTCGAGCTGGGGCAGGATCTCGGCCAGGGTGGACAGCGCCACGGCGCAGGTCTGGTGCTGGCGGGAGGAGGTGCTGACCACCACGAGGTCGACCAGGGCCGCCACGATCCGCCGCTGCATGGCGTCGTCGTAGACCACCGGCAGCGGCCCGCCGTACACCTCGGCGTCGGGGACCCCCGCGGCGGCGCAGCGCGCCGACAGGTCGCGCAGGGCGCCGACGGAGGCCAGGGCGACGTCCGGGTTCTGCCGGGTGGAGGTGGCCGCCCAGGCGACGTTGCCCAGCTGCTCGACGGCGTGGTCGGGGTCGACGTCGGCGTTGCGGATGCGGTCGATCGTCACGCAGCCGAGCACCCGGTCGGCGACGTGCCGGCGCTGCTGCTCGGTGCCGCCGCGGATGCGCGCGACGGTGTCGCCGTAGGCCAGCAGGTCCCCGATCCGCACCTGGAAGGCGACCTCGACCTCCTCGCCGGTGGGGGCCAGCAGCTCCTGCAGGCGGGCGGTGCTGATGTCGACCACGTAGCCGGTCGCCTGGGTGGTCACCGGGACGGAGTCCCCGGTGAGCCGGGGCCCGGTGCGCGAGCGCGCCAGCAGGGGGAGCTGGCGCAGCCGGGCCCGGAAGGCGAGCTCCTGGATCGAGCGCACCACGGAGGTGGGACGCATCTGGTCGATCATGACGTACCCCATGAAGACCAGCAGGACCAGCGCCCCGGCGGCCAGGACCAGCGCCAGCAGCGCCCCCACCCCGGCCCAGTGCGGGCGCATGACGGCCATCACCAGGTAGGTGTAGGTGGCGCAGCCCGCCACGTAGCCGAAGTAGGCCTGGTTGGCCCTGCGCCGCAGGAACTGGTCGAACACCACGGGGGCGACGGTCGTGGCGGTGTGCGAGATCGCCACCATCAGCGCCGACAGGGTGAGGGTGGTGACCGTCACCAGGCCGGTGGCGATCACCCGCAGCGTGCTGACGAGGTTCTCGTGCGGGAAGAGCCGTACGAAGGTCCCGCGGAGCCCGGCCGGCCAATCGGGCGAGGACAGGTCGATCAGGACCGCCCCCACCGCGAGCGCGACCGACCCCAGGACCATGAGCAGGGGGGTGAAGAGGAATTCGGTGACCGAAAGCCGCCAGCGGACCCGGAGATCCTGGCGCTCGGGAACATAACGCCGTAATCGCGATATTTCTGACACGCCGCTCGCTACCCCCTGCCCCACCGGGCAAACGGTTCATTCGATCACCGCTGGTCAGCCCTCCAGGCACTGCTTCCCGGCGACGATCTCCGCCCCCATGTTCCGCTCCATCATCCGCAGCGCGGCCTCGGAGAGGTCGGCGTGGATGTGCGCCACGCAGTCGTGCGGGACGCGGATCGCGAAGTGCCGGGTGTAGGCGTCGAGCGCGCTGTACAGGATGCACTGCTCGGTCACCTGGCCGGTCAGGATGACCGTCTCCACCTCCTGCCGGCGCAGCAGGTACTCCAGGGAGGTGCCGTAGAAGGCGCTGTGACGCACCTTGGCCAGGAAGGCGCTGCCGGGCGGGGGCAGCACCGGCCGCACCAGGTCGGGCCGCCGGCCCCGCAGCGCCGCCTCCTCGATGTCCTGCCGGGTCGCCGCGAAGTCGCCGTGGTTGTCGTTGACGTAGATCAGCTCGACGTCCGGTCTCCCGCGCGCCCGCTCGACGAGGTCGGCCAGCGGCCCCACCATCCGCTCCGCGCTCTCGATCAGCGGCTCGGCGTCCTGGTGGTCGTACGGATTCAGCATGTCCACAACGATCAATGCGGTGGTCCCCATACACCTCCCGTTTCCCGGTTATCCCGGTTCATGCCCGATCGGTTTCGTCCCGTCTTCCGCGGGCAGCCGCAGAAGTCCACAACCACCGAAAGGAGCGAGAATGCCGACCGCACGCGACATCATGACGTCGAACGCGGAATGCGTGAACGCCGACGAGACGGTTCTCGACGCGGCCAGGAAGATGGCGCGCCTGGGGGTGGGGTCCCTGCCCATCTGCGGCACGGACGACCGGCTGAAGGGCATGCTGACCGACCGCGACATCGTGGTCAAGGTGCTCGCCCAGGGCAAGGACCCGAACACCTGCCTGGCCGGCGAGCTGGCCCAGGGTGAGGCCGTGACCATCGGCGCCGACGACGACGCCGCGGAGATCCTCCGGACGATGGCCTCGCACCAGGTGCGCAGGCTGCCGGTGATCGACGGCCACAAGCTGGTCGGGATCGTGGCGCTGGCCGACGTGGCCAGGGCGCTGCCGGACCGGCCGGTCGGTGACCTGCTCGACGCGATCAGCGCCGCCTGAGTCTCCGTCCCCCGCACACCCGGGGCCGCCTCCCTTTTCGGGGAGGCGGCCCCGCGCGTTCTCCGGGCCCCCGCTCCGGGCGTCTTCCGCGCCCCACGCTCCGGGCGTCTTCCGGGCGTCGCGTTCAGGCGGCCGTCAGCGGCGGCCGGTGGTGGCGATGCCCTGGACGAAGTAGCGCTGGCCGAGGAAGAAGATCACGATCAGCGGGAGCGTGGTCACCACGCTCGCCGCCAGGACGATCTCCCACTTGGGGTCGCCGCCCTGGTAGAACTGGTCGACCACGGCCTTCAGGCCGCGCGGCAGCGTGTAGAGCGCCGGGTCCTGCAGATAGATCAGCGGCTTCATCAGGTCGAACCAGCTCGCCTTGAGCTCGAAGACGAAGGCGATGATCAGCGCCGGGCGCGACAGCGGCAGCGCGATCCGCCAGAACAGGTCGAAGTACGACGCGCCGTCGACGCGCGCGGCCTCGAAGACGTAGCGCGGCACACCGAGCAGGAACTGGCGCAGCAGGAAGATGTAGAACGCCGACCCGAACAGGTTGCCCGCCCACAGCGGCACCTGCGTGCCGGTCAGCCCCGCGGCGTTCCAGATCAGGAAGGTCGGCACGAGGGTCACCGCCGCCGGCAGCATCATCGTCGCCAGCACGCTGCCGAAGACGATCCCCCGGCCGGGGAAGCGGAAGTAGGCGAAGCCGAAGGCCACGAAGGCGCTGGACAGCGTGACCGTCAGCGCGGCCGCGACGCCCACGACCACCGTGTTGACGAGCCAGGTCAGCATGGGGGCCGCGTCCCAGACGGCCACGTAGTTCTCCGGCCGGAAGGGGACCGGCCAGGGCAGGAACGGGTCGGTGAACGTCCGGTCGCGGGGCTTGAGCGAGGCGACCACCAGCCAGACGAACGGATAGAGGAAGATCACCGAGGCGGCGGCCAGGACGGTGAGGAAGAAGACCTTCCCGGTCCCCCGGCCCGCCGGGTCGGGGGCCGGGTCCCGCGCCGCCCGCTCACTCCCCGGCCGGCCCGCGGAGGTGATCGGTTCGGTGGTCGTCATCCGGCGTGCTCCTCGGCCTCGTAGTAGACCAGCCGGTTGCCCACCTTCACCTGGATCAGCGTGATGATCGCGATCACGACGAACAGCACCCAGGCCAGCGCCGAGGCGTAGCCCATGTGCAGGAACTGGAAGGCCTGCTGGAAGAGATAGATCACGTAGAACAGCGCCGCGTCGCCGTAGGACTGCTGGGCGATCTGGTTGCCGAAGAACATCGTGTAGACCTGGTCGAACATCTGCAGCGAGCTGATCGTGTTGATGATCACCACGAAGAAGAGCGCCGAGCTGATCATCGGCAGGGTCACCGCGCGGAAGCGCTGCCACGCCCCCGCCCCGTCGATCATCGCGGCCTCGCTCAGCTCACGCGGCACGTTGCGCAGGGCCGCGAACAGGATGATCGTCGTCGAGCCCAGGTTCCACAGCGACATCAGCACGATGCCCATCAGGATCCAGTCGGGGTCGGTGGTCCACTGCGGCCCCTCGACCCCGAACAGGGCGAGGAAGGCGTTGACCATCCCCGCCTGCCCGTTGAGCAGGAACAGGAAGAGCACGCCCACCGCGACGTAGGGCGTCATGGAGGGCAGATAGAAGATCGTCCGGAACGCCCCGGCCGCGCGGCCGGTGATCCGGTTCAGCACCAGCGCCAGCGCGAGCGCCAGGATGATCGCCAGCGGCACGTGCAGCAGCGTGTAGACGACGGTGTTGCCGATCGCGCGGGCGACCTTGGGGTCCTCCGTCATCCGCGCGTAGTTGGCCGTCCCGGCGAACTCCGGGGCGCCGATCAGGTCGTAGTCGGTGAACGACAGCGCCAGGCTGGCGAGCATCGGCCCGGCCTGGAAGAGGACCAGGCCGATGAGCCACGGCAGCAGGAAGACGTACGCCCAGCGGGTCTCGGGCCGCACCCTCCCGGCCCGCCCGGCCCGTCTCCCGCCCTCTGCGGCGGCCTTCCCCGCGACGGCCTCTCCCCCGGCGGCGCCGCTCGCAGCGCCCTTCTCCGCGGCGCCCTTCTCTCCTGAGGTCCTCTCCTCGGCGCCCTTCTTCACGACAGCCCGCCGATCCCGTCCGTCACGACGACGACGGCGTCGTACGGCGCGCGGGTCACGACGTCGCCTCGTCGATGGCCTTCTGCGCCTCGGTGTGCGCCCGGGCCAGGGATTCGGCGGCGTTCTGGGAGCCCTGCAGCACCCTGGTGCCCGCGTCCTCCCAGGCCTTCTTGAACTCCGCCGCCGCGGCGGACTGCGGCACCACGAAGCCCGCCTCCTGCACCGAGCGGATCACCTTGACCGCGTCGTCGAACGCCTTCTTCCCGCTCGGCTTCACCAGCTCGGAGAAGATCACCTCATCGGCCTCGGCGTTGCCGGTGTAGGTGCCGGTGTAGGCCTTGCCCTCCTTGGCGCGCTTGTCCGCCCGGGCCCGCGCCGCCGCGACCCAGGTGTCGGCCGCGGTCATGGTCTTGATCCACGTGCACGCGGCGTCGGGGTTCTTGGCCCCCTTCGGGATCACCCAGGCGTTGCCGCCCACGTTGTTGACCGGGTTGCCCTGCCGGTCCTTGAACGGCAGCACGGTGATGTCGGCGTCCGGCGTGGTCCCGGCCATCGCGGTGACCACGAACTGCTCGGTGAGCATCGCGCCGATCTGGTCCTTGACGAACGGGTTGCCCTCGCCGAAGTAGTCGAAGGTCTCGGTGAAGGCCTTGAGCTTGGTCCAGCCGCCCTGCGACTCCACCAGGCGGCTCGCGTAGTCCAGCGCCTCGGCGACCTTCGGGTCGTTCAGCTTCGAGACGCGCCCGTCGGCCGACAGGATGTCGGCGCCGTTGGCCTTGGCCCACAGCGGGAGGAACTCCGGGAGCTTGGGATAGAAGCCGAAGCGCTCGATCTTCCCGCCGTCGGTCCGCGTCATCTTCTCGGCCAGCTTCGCCAGCCCGTCCCAGTCGGAGGTGTCCACGGCGGCCGGGTCGACTCCCGCGTCCTTGGCCGCCTTGTTGTTCACCACCAGGACGATCGAGTTGTAGAACTCCGGGATGCCGTACCACTTGCCGTCGTACTTCACCTGCTGCTGCGCGGCCGGATAGAAGTCCCCGGTCGGGATGTTCTGCTCGGAGACGCAGCCGTCCAGCGGCTGGATCGCCCCGCGCGCCGCGTAGCTGCCGATGCGGTCGCGGCTGAGGTAGACGACGTCCGGCGCGTTGCCGCTGGCCACCGCCGACAGGAACGCCTGCTCGTCGAACTGCCCCTCGTTGATCCGCAGGGCGACGTCGGGGCGCGCCTTCTTGAACGCGTCGACGCGGACGGTGGCGATCTCGTCCGGCAGGCCGAAGCCCATGGTGGTCAGCGACGACTGACTTCCCGTCGTGCCGTCCCCTCCCCCGGCCCCGCCGCCCGAGCCGACCCCGCCGCACGCGGCGAGGGTGGCGGCCAGCGCGGCGGCCAGGACCGCCGTCGCGGCGCGGCCCGACCGGCCTCTCGCGGCGCCGCCTCTCACCTTCGCGGTACGGCGCGCGTCCACCAGGCGTCTGGGCATGGTCGTCCTCTCCTCCACCTCGTCCACCCAGCCCGCCGGGGGCTCGATCTCGGCGCGGGGGCCGTCGCGGAGAGAGCGCCGCAGGGCCGCCGTTCCCGGCGGATCAGTCGTGCTGGGAGCACCCGACTTCCCCGATAGGGGCGGTTGAATCCACGTTTTCCGGAGAACCGCTTCCCGTCAAGACGAGTTATGACTTGCTGTCAGGACAGGAGGACATGCGAGGTGTACGACGAGGGACGTCACCGGCGAGGCCGCATGGGGAGAGACGTCACGGGTGAGGCCACCGGAGCGCGGAAACGCCGGCGCCCGCGCGGTGTGGTCCACCGCACGGGCGCCGGGACGGGCGGCCCCGCCGCCCGCTCAACCGCTCACGAGGTCATCACGGCCCGCTCGTTGGGCACGCAGTGGGTCATCTTCAGGCCGGTGACGTCGCGCGGCCCGTTCTTGCCCAGCCGGGACAGGCGCTCGCGGTCCTCGTCGGTGAGGTCCTGGCTGGCCAGCGGCTCCAGGTGGGCGACGTCCTCCGGGCCGATGCCCAGGCCCTCCCCGACGCGCAGCCCGAGCTCGTCCTCCACCAGCAGGAAGTGCCAGACCATGCGCTCCTGGATGGGCCGCTCGCACTGCGACAGGAGCGTGACGAAGTTGTGCACGAGGTCGTCGCGCTCCCACTGCTCCATCAGCCGGAAGCGCTGCCCGGCCTGCTTGTAGTCGTTGGTGCGCGGGATGCGCTTGCGGGTGAGCCGCCCGTTGATCACCGGTCCCTGCTCGTCGTGCGTGGGGTACCGGCCCTCGCGCAGACCGCCGGTGATCGAGGGCTCGTAGTTGACGTGCGGGTTCTCCCCAGCGCCGTCCACGAAGTAGGTCATCTGGCCGTCGCGCTGGTTGGTGCGCACGTCGGCGTTCTTGGCCCGGTTCACCGGGAGCTGGAGATAGTTGGGGCCGACCCGGTAGCGCTGGGTGTCGCTGTAGGAGAAGGTACGGCCGACCAGCATCTTGTCGTCGGAGAAGTCCAGGCCGTCGACCAGGACGCCGGTGCCGAAGGAGATCTGCTCGTTCTCGGCGAAGTTGTTCCCGACGTTCCGGTCCAGGACGAGCCTGCCGACCGACCGGGCCGGGAACCGGTCCTCGGGCCAGACCTTGGTGTCGTCCAGCGGGTCGAAGTCCAGCTCGGGGTGCTCCTCGTCGGTCATGATCTGGACCAGCAGCTCCCACTCGGGATAGTCGCCGCGGTCGATGGCGTCGCGCAGGTCCTTGGTGGCGTGCCCGAGGTCGCCCGCCTGCACGGCCGCCGCGTCCGCGGCCGTCATGCTCCGCACGCCCTGCTTGGGCATCCAGTGGTACTTCACCAGGTGGGTCTCGCCCTGCTCGTTGACCCACTTGTAGGTGTTGACCCCGAACCCCTGCTGGTGCCGGTAGTCGGCGGGGATGCCGCGCGGGCTGAACAGGTTGACCAGCATGTGCATGGCCTCGGGCGTCTGCGACATGAAGTCGAAGATCCGGTTGGGCTCCTGGCGGAACGTCACCGGGTCGGGCTTGAGGGCGTGGATCACATCCGGGAACTTGATGGCGTCCCTGATGAAGAAGACGGCCAGGTTGTTGCCGACCAGGTCCCAGTTGCCGTCCTCGGTGTAGAACTTCACCGCGAACCCGCGCGGGTCCCGCGCCGCCTCCGAGGAGTCCCGGCCGCCGATCACGGTGGAGAAGCGCAGGGCCACGTCGGTGCGCTTGCCCGCCTCCTGGAACAGCTTCGCCCGGGTGTAGCGGCTGATCGGCTCATCGCCCAGCATGCCGGTGGCCTCGAAGTAGCCGTAGGCGGTCGCGCCCCGGGCGTGGACCACCCGCTCGGGGATGCGCTCGCGGTCGAAGTGGCTGATCTTCTCCAGGAACTGGTAGTTCTCCAGCGTGGCAGGGCCCCGGGCGCCCACCGTGCGCTGGTTCTGGTTGTCGTAGACCGGGTGTCCCTGCCGGTTGGTCAGCACCGGGCGCTCGTCGCCCGGCTGCGGGCCCTTGCTCGACACGTCCGTCACAGTGACGTCTCCCTCCGTGCGGCGTTCGCTTCCGGCCGTTCCTTATCCGGAAGGGCGCCGCTTATAGCTCAGGAGAAGAGAATTTTCATCAAAACGGACACCTCTCCCGGCTCACACCCGGCCGGGAGAGGCCGCCGGAGGTCACCTGGCCTTGGCCGTGGCCCGCTGGTTGGCCTTCTTGATGGCCTCGACGAGCTGTCCCTTGGTCATGCTGGAGCGTCCCCTGACGTCCAGCCGCCTGGCCAGGCCGTACAGGTGCTCCTTGGAGGCGTTGGCGTCCACGCCCTCGGCGGTCTCGCCCCGCTTGGGGGTGCTCTTCTCCGCCTGCTTGTCGGAAGGACCCTTGGCCTTCTTCTCCTCCCAGTGGTCGCCCACCTTCTCGAAGGAGTGCTTAAGCGCGGCGAATGCCGTACGGTGCGCCCGCTCGCCCTCTCCGTAGGTCTCCACCGCGGAGTCATGGGCCTTGATCCAGGTCTCCTGCGCCTTCTTGGGGGAACGGCGCAGGGTCGACGGCAGCTCTTCACGTGCCGGCATATCGAAATCACCTCGTTTCCGCTCGTCGGCGCCTTCTGCCCCCTCCGCCACGGATCATGCACCCGTGCATGGGGCAGATCCGAAGGGGTAGGTGAGGCCTGAACTGAGGAGGGAAACATGACTTCCGAACCACAGCAGCCGGAACAGACGTCCAGGACCGGCAAGCCCATGGTCCCCGCGACGCCCCGTGACGTCGTCCATATCCGCCTGGGCTCCTTCGCGCTGATCGCCGCGCTCGCCATCGGCGTGCTCGCCTTCGCCGGAGGCATGACCTGGTTGACCGTCGTGATGCTCGTACTCGCCATCGTGGCGGCCGTGGACATCGCCATGGCGATCCGCCGTCAGAACCAGAACCGCAGAACGCGCGGCGGCATGACGGAGGCGGGCTGAGGTGGCCCTCACCGCACGACGACGGTGCGAACCCGGTGCGTCCACTCCATGACGGGAAGTGAGCGCCCGGCCTCCGGCCGGAGGCCGGGCAGCCTGGGATCATCCGTCCTCGCCCACGGCGGGGGCGGCCTCCCGGACACGGCATGACGGAGGTCGGCCGGGCGACATAAGACCGGAAGCGGGGGCCCGAAACAGCCCGGCCTGTTGGCTTCCGCGAGCGTGGGGTCCAGTATCGGGAGGACTACAGGCGCGACCGCCGAAGGGCTGATGGCGATGCCGCTCCTCTCTCCCGCAGACCCACGCCAGCTGGGTGAGTACTGGCTGGTCCGGCGGATCGAGGCGGGCGGCCAGGGAATCGTCTACGAGGCCTACGACCCCTCGGGCGACCGCGTGGCGGTCAAAGTCCTCCAGGCCGGCCTGGCCGGTCAGGCCGACCTCCGGGCGAGGTTCGCCAAGGAACTGGCCGCCGCGCGCAGGGTTTCGCCGTTCTGCACGGCCCGGGTGATCACCGCGGAGCTCGACGAGGCGCTGCCGTACATCGTGAGCGAGTACATCGAGGGGCCCACGCTGCAGCGGGCCGTGGAGGAGCGCGGCCCCTACCGGGGCGGCGAGCTGTACCGCCTGGCCACCGCGGTGGCGACCGCGCTGACCGCGATCCACGAGGCGGGCGTCACCCACCGCGACCTCAAGCCGCACAACGTCGTGCTCGGTCCCGACGGCCCCCGCGTGATCGACTTCGGCATCGCACGCATCGAGGGCACGACCCTCACCGCCGAGACCGGGCGACCCCTGGGGACACCGGCGTACATGTCTCCCGAACAGGTGAACCTCGGACCGGGCGGCCCGGCCTCCGACGTGTGGGCCTGGGGGGCCACGATCCTGTTCGCCGCCGCCGGGAGGGCCCCGTTCGCCGCCGAGAACGTCGGGGCCGTCTATCACCGCATCCTGAACGCGAGGCCCGACCTGTCACCGCTGGAGGGCACCCTCAGGGCGCTCGTGGGCATGGCGCTCTCCGCCGATCCGCGAGACCGTCCCGGTGCCCGATCGCTCCTGATGGGCCTCGTCGGCGGCGGAGACGAGGCGATCCCCCTGCTCAGGGCGGGCAGCGACGCGGCCCGCGGCGTCCGCATGCCCCCGGACATGGCCGGACGCTCATTGGGCGAGGTGGCCGAACAGCTCTACGCCCGGCTGAGCCCGGATGACCGGTCCCTCGTTCCCAAGCTCCTGCTGCGTCTGGTGCTGCCCGGCGACGGCGCGGACGACGCGCTCCGCAAGGCGCGCCGGGACGACCTGGTCGGCGGCGCCCTGGACCCGCTGAGCGTGGAACGCGTGCTGCACGACTTCGTCTCCGAGGGGCTGCTGGTCCGCGACGGCGACACCTTGAGCGTGGCCAGCGCCGCGCTGCTGCGCGCCTGGCCCCGGATGCGCGAGTGGATCGAGACCGGCCGGGAGGACCTGCGCGTCCACGGACCGCTGAGCGAGGCCGCGAGGACCTGGACGGAGAACGGCCGCCGGCCTGCGGACCTCTACCGGGGTACGGCCCTGCGCACGGCGCTGGCGTGGGCGGAGCAGGCGGGCGGCGGCTTCCTCACCCTCAACCTCCTGGAACGTTCTTTCCTCGACGCCTCCGCCGCCCACGAGCGGCTCCAGGACCGGCGCCGCCGGCAGCTCAAGGCGGGCGTCGCCGTCCTCACGATGGCGGCCCTGACCGCCACGGGGGTGGCGGTGGTGCGCGGCGGCTCCGACGCGCGCCGGCGGGACCTCAACGCGGCCGTGCGGACCGCCCGCCTCGCCGACGGCCTGCGGGCGAGCAGGCCGCGGGAGGCGATGCTGCTCAGCGTGGCCGCCTGGAAGCTCGCCCCGCAGGAGCCCGCGGCGGTGGGCGCGCTCTACAGCGCGCTGGCCCAGCGGGAGATCGACGTGTTCATTCCTCCCAAGCCGGACGGCGAGACCCACTATGACCTCGGCGCCGACGGCACCTCGCTGGTCACGCTCGACGGCGGCACGGCGACACTGATGAGGGTCCCCGGTGGCGGGCGGCTCGGCGGTGCCGACGGCGTCGGCCGCGGAGCCCGCTCGATCGCCCTGAGCCCGGACGGCAGGAGGCTCGCGGTGGGCACGAAGACGTCCATCGACGTCTGGGACCTCACCACCGGGCGCCGGACCGACTGGTTCGGGAAGGGCGCCCTCCGGCTCTCCTTCAACCGGACGGGCACCGCGCTGGTCGCGCTGAGGGTCCCCGGCGAGTGGGAGGTGTGGGATCTCACCGACGCCCAGGCCCCGCCGCTCGTCAGGTCGGACCTCGACCTGTTCGACCTGAAGGTGTCCGACGACGGCCGCACCATGGTCGAGATCCTCCAGAACGGGAGGTACCGGCTCCGCGACCGGCGGGGACCGCTCACCCCGCCGGGGGGCGCGGACCCGGCGAAGGGATATGCGGCCGCCTTCAGCCCCGACGGCGGGACCCTCGCGGTGGCCGACGGCGCCGACGTCCGGTTCTGGGACATCACGGCGGGCCGCTGGCTGACCGCCACGATGTACGGCGCCCGTGCGACCACGGTGGACTTCAGCCGGGACGGCGGTCATCTGGTCACCTACGACGAGACGGCCGTCCGCGTGTGGACGCGCGACGGCGCCCCGATCCTCCGCCACCCGATCAAGGATGTGAGCGCCCTGCGGTTCGGCCCCGGCGAACGAACCCTCGACTGCCTGCGCTCCAACGGCGAGGTGACCGTACTGGACGTCGCCGGGCTCACCCGCCCGAAGGCTCTGGTCTCCGGGGCGGTCTCCGGGGCCTTCAGCCGGGACACCCGGTACGCCGTCCTTCAGGGCAGGACGACGAGCCTCGTGGAGGTGGGGTCCGGCCGTCCCCTCAGGCGTCTGCGGGCCGCGGCCGCGTACCGGGGCACGGTCGCCTTCAGCCCCGACGGCCGGCTCCTGGCCGTCGGAGCGCACGGCCGGAACCGGGTGACCGTCTTCGACGTCCCCTCGGGAACGGTGAGGCACGTCCTGCGTGCCGACGGCTCCTCCGTGGGGGGTCTGGCCTTCAACCCCCGGGACGGCGCCCTCGCGATCGCGTCGTTCGACGAGATCTGGCGGAAGGTGCAGATCCGGGACCCGCGGCGGGACTCCCCGCCCGGACGACTCGATCACGCCGGTGACGGCACGCTGACGTTCAGCCCCGACGGCCGTAGCCTCGCGGTCGGCGGGGCCGACGACAGCGCGGTGATCGACCTCGCGACCGGTCTGGCACGTGACAGGCCGTTCGGCGAGCGGGAGGGCGGCGTGCTCGCGATCGCCTACAGCCCCGACGGCGGAACCGTCGCCACCGGCTGGAAGGACGTCGGGCCTGACCTGTGGGACGCCGGGAAACTGGAGCGGGTCCGGTCCCTCGACGTGGCCGGCGAGGAGTCCGAGCAGTTCACCGCCGCCGCGTTCTCCCCCGACGGCGGCGTCCTCGCCGCCGGCGGCTCATCCGGCAGGGTGTGGTTGTGGAACGTCGCCGACGGCACCCGGCTGGGCCTGCCGGTCCCCTCCCACTCCGGAGGGCTCCTGGCCCTGTCCTTCAGCCCCGACGGGAGCACTCTGTACAGTCTGGGCGCCGACGGTGCCCTGCGCGCGCTCCCCATCGCCCCCGGGAAGGCGGCCGAGGACGTCTGCGACCGGGCCGGCGCCCCCCTGTCCGAAGATCAGTGGGAGTCCTACATCTTCGATTCCCCCGTCAGGCGAGTTTGCTGACCGGCATCACGAGAGGTGAGGTCAATGTCGCAGGCACCGGACCAGGACCGCGACGAACCGGGCGTCGAGAAGATCACGGTCACGCCCGACCCCGTCCCGCTGCGGCCGCCGCGGACGGAGATCGTCATCGACGTCGTCGAGACCGGCGGGCAGAGGGTCACCGGCCTGCTCAGAGCGCCCGGCGGATCGCCGGACCGGCTCAGGTTCACCGGCGCCCCCGGCGGGACCGGCTGGCAGGCCGGGCACCGCTTCCGGCCGGACGATCCGCCCGGTCTGTGGCAGGTGGAAGTGACGTCGGGCGGCCTCGTCACCGAGCAGGAGCTCCAGGTCCTCGGGGTCAGGCCGCCGGGGGAGGTCCGCTTCCGCGGCTTCGACGTCCAGCCGCGCGAGATCGCCGAGGGGGACGCGGTCCGGGCCACCGGCCGGCTGACGATCGTCGTCGACGGCGAGCCGGTCCCGTTCGGGGGGCAGCTCGTGTTCATCGCCCACCGCCCGGACGATTCCGACGCCTGGGCATATATCGGCAGGACCGTGACAGAGTGGAAGTCCGGCGAGTTCAGCACGGAGGTGTTCCCGGACAGGAGCGGGGACGTACGCGCCGTGGTGACTTTCCTCCGCAGGCCGGAGGGGGCCGAGACCGCCGGGACGGATGAGGTTCACAGCGAAAGCGTGCACGTCGAAGTCGCGGCGTTCGGCGGGGCGGTCGCCGTCAGCCGGAGATCTCCGGTGGCGAGGACCTGCAGCGGTGTGCCGTGCTACCGGCACGTGGGCACGGTCAGGTATCGCCAGGACGGCAGTCCCACCCCCTCGGGATGGATCCAGATCCACTGCAACAGCGGAGGGTGGTTCCCGGCGAAGAACCCGAAAGGCGGCTTGGCGGTAGGTCCGGTGACCCAGGGGAGCTTCACCGTCTTCACCAGGAGGATCCTCAACGCGACGGCCTGGAAGGCCACCTATTCCGCGAAGGACCCCCGCTCCTGATCCCTTGATCCCTTGATCCCTTGGCCCCTGCCCGGCGGGCCGGTCAGGCAGGAGAGTCGATCGCCTCGGGGGCGAGGATGTGGTCGAGGACCATGTGGGCGCAGCCGGCGATGCCGGCGCCGGGGCCCAGGCGGCTGCGCTCTATGCGCAGGTTCCGGGTGGACAGGGCCGTGGAGCGGCGGTAGACGACCTCCCGGACACCGGAGACCAGCGGCTGGAAGGTCTCGGCCACGTCGCCGCCCAGGACCACCACGGCGGGGTTGAGGAGGTTGACCGCGGTGGCGACGACCTCGCCCAGCATCCGGGCGGCGTCGCGGATCACCGTCATCGTCCCGGCGTCGCCCGCCCGCACCAGCGCGACCGCGTCGGCCAGGGTCTTGACCTCGTGGCCCCGCTCCCGGAGCGTCCGCAGGATGGAGGTCGCGCTGGCGACCGAGTCGAGGCAGTCGGTGTTGCCGCAGCGGCACAGCACTCCCCCGCCGTGCCGGACCGGGATGTGGCCGATCTCCCCGGCCGCGCCCAGCGCCCCGCGCAGGATCTCGCCGCCCGCGATGACGCCGGCGCCGATCCGGGTGGAGACCTTGATGAACAGCAGGTCGTCGGCCTCGCCCGCGTAGACGGCGCGGTGCTCGCCGATGGCGATCACGTTCACGTCGTTGTCGAGGAAGACCGGGACCGGGAAGCGCTCCTCGATGATCGGGGGGATGGCCACTCCGGTCCAGTTCGCCATGATGCGGGCGCTCTCGGTGCGCCGGGCCGCGAACTCCACGGTGGCCGGCACGCCCAGGCCGACGCCGCGCACCTGTGAGACGGGGCGCTCGCCCAGCAGCTCGCTCCAGGTCTGCATGACCAGGGGAAGCACGACGTCGGGCCCGTCCTCGACGTCGATGCCGAGGTCGGCGCGGGCCAGCACGCCCCCCGCGAGGTCGCACACGGCGATTTGGGTACGGCTGGCGCCCAGCGCCCCCACCAGCACGACCCCGCCCGCGGCGTTGAAGGCCAGACGGGTGGGAGGGCGTCCCCCGGTGGAGGGCCCCTCGGTGTCCTCCACGACCAGGCCGCGATCCAGCAGCTCGGTGACGCGCAGGGAGACCGCGGGCCGGGACAGACCGGTCACCCGTCCGATGTCCGCGCGCGTGACGGCCTCGCCCGTCCGGATGAGGCGGAGCACCTCACCGGTCGTGGCGAGCGCGGTGGCTGGACGACGAGGCATCGGCCAAGTGAATCACACCTAGTTACGAAATGAAAAGTTCCAACTTTCTCATCTCAAATGACAAAACTCTGCTTGTGTGAAGCGCAAGACATGGCTAGTGTCCGATCTATCCCTGAACCGGAAGATCAAGTACGGAGCTCCCCCATGTCCGAGACCCCGCAGTCCGCCGACCTGATCGTCTTCGGCGGCACAGGCGACCTCTCCATGCGGAAACTCCTGCCCGCCCTCTACCACTGCGACCGCGACGGCCGTCTCGCCCCGGAGACCCGGATCATCGCGATGTCCCGCGGCGGGCTCGACGACGCCGACTTCCGCGGCAAGGTGGACGCCGAGGTACGCGGTTCGGTGCCGGTGGACGACCTCGCCCTCTGGCAGCGCTTCCTCGACCGCCTGCACCACGTCACCGTCGACATCGGCGGCGAGGACCCCACCGGCTGGGCCAGGCTCACCGCCATGCTCGCCGGGCACGAGCAGCGCGACCGGGTGTTCTACCTGGCCAGCCCGCCCATGACGTTCGGCCCGTTCTGCCGGGAGGCCGACCGCGCCGGGCTGGTCACCCCCGCCTCGCGGGTGGTGCTGGAGAAGCCGCTGGGCCGCGACCTGGCCAGCGCCCAGCGCATCAACGACGAGGTCGGCGCCATCTTCCACGAGCGGCAGATCTTCCGCATCGACCACTACCTGGGCAAGGAGACGGTCCAGAACCTGCTGGTGCTGCGCTTCGCCAACGCGTTCCTGGAGCCGATCTGGAACTCCCTGTGGATCGACCACGTCCAGATCACCGCCGCCGAGACCGTCGGCACCCCCGGCCGCCGCGGCTACTACGACCACGCCGGCGCGCTGCGTGACATGGTCCAGAACCACCTGCTCCAGCTGCTGTGCCTGGTGGCCATGGAGCCGCCCTCGCGCAACGACCGCGAGTCGATCCGCGACGAGAAGGTCAAGGTCCTGGAGTCGCTGCGGCCGATCGTCGGCGGCGAGGTGGACCGCTTCACCGTCCGCGGCCAGTACACCGCGGGCGTGTGCGACGGCGCCGAGGTCCCCGGCTACCTCGACGAGCCCGACAACACCCCGCCCACCGAGGCCTCCCACCGGGTGGAGACCTTCGCGGCCATCCGCGCCGAGGTGAAGAACTGGCGCTGGGCGGGAGTGCCCTTCTATCTGCGCACCGGCAAGCGCATGCCGTACCGGTCCTCGGAGATCGTGGTGCAGTTCAAGGACGTGCCCCACTCGATCTTCGCGGGCAGCGCCCCCAACCGGCTGGTGCTGCGCCTGCAGCCGAGCGAGGGCATCCGGCTGGACCTGATGGCCAAGGAGCCGGGCGCGGGCGAGGTCGCCCTCAAGCCCGTCCCGCTGAGCCTGAGCTTCGCCGAGACCTTCACCTCCCGGGTGCCCGACGCCTACGAGCGCCTGCTCATGGACGTCCTGACCGGAAACCCGACGCTGTTCATGCGCCGTGACGAGGTCGAGGCCGCCTGGCGGTGGATCGACCCGATCCTCGCTGAGTGGGAGTCGCAGAGCATGCTGCCCGAGCCCTACCCCGCGGGCACCGCCGGTCCCGCCGGAGCACACGAACTCGTCGGTCGCAGCGGCCGCGCCTGGCACGAGGAGGAGCTCGCGTGAGCCCCAACGACCCCACCCGGACCGGAAACGACCGTCCCGACCGGATCGACACCATTGGAGGAGGCCGGATGCACCCCGTCGTCCAAGAGGTCACCGACCGCCTGATCGAGCGCAGCCGCGCCAGCCGCAGCGCCTACCTGGCCCGGCTGGACGCCGAGGCCGAGGCGGCCCGCGAGCGCGGTCCCGCCCGCTCGGCCCTGGGCTGCGCCAACCTGGCGCACGGTTTCGCCGGCGCCCCGGAGGCCGACAAGCCCGACCTGCGCGCCTTCGTCAGGCCGGGCGTGGCGATCGTCTCCAGCTACAACGACATGCTCTCGGCGCACCAGCCGTACGAGACCTACCCGCCGATCCTGAAGGCGGCGGTCCGCGCGGCGGGCGGCATCGCCCAGTTCGCCGGCGGCGTGCCCGCGATGTGCGACGGCATCACCCAGGGCCGCGCGGGCATGGAGCTGTCGCTCTACAGCCGCGAGGTCATCGCGATGGCCACCGCGATCGCGCTCTCCCACGACATGTTCGACGCCTCGCTCATGCTGGGCGTCTGCGACAAGATCGTGCCGGGCCTGCTGATCGGCGCGCTGCACTTCGGCCACCTGCCCGCGGTGTTCGTGCCCGCCGGGCCGATGACCTCCGGCCTGCCCAACAAGGCCAAGGCCCGCACCCGGCAGCTGTTCGCGGAGGGCAAGGTCGGCAAGGCCGAGCTGCTGGACTCCGAGATGCAGTCCTACCACTCCCCGGGCACCTGCACCTTCTACGGCACCGCCAACTCCAACCAGGTCATGATCGAGGTCATGGGCCTGCACCTGCCGGGCTCGACCTTCGTCAACCCGCGCACCGAGCTGCGCGAGGCCCTGACCAGGGCCGCGGGCCGGCGGGCCGTGGAGATCACCGCGCACGGCGCCGAGTACGCCCCCGTCGGCCGGGTGGTCGACGAGAAGGCGATCGTCAACGCCTGCGTGGCGCTGCTGGCCACCGGCGGCTCGACCAACCACACCATGCACCTGGTCGCCATCGCCGCGGCGGCCGGCATCGAGCTGCTCTGGGACGACCTGGCCGCGCTGTCGAAGGTCGTGCCGCTGCTGACCCGGATGTACCCCAACGGCCAGGCCGACGTGAACCACTTCCAGGCCGCGGGCGGCATGCAGGTGCTCATCGGGGACCTGCTGGACACCGGGCTGCTCCACGACGACGTGCTCACGATCGCCGGGCGGGGCCTCGACCACTACCGGTCGGCGGCCGAGCTGAAGGACGGCGAGGTGGTCTGGACCGAGCGGACCGAGGGCAGCTCCGACCTCGACGTCCTCCGCCCGGCGCGCGAGCCGTTCTCCCCCGACGGCGGCATCCACATGCTCGACGGCAATCTGGGCCGCGCGGTCAGCAAGGTCTCCGCCGTCAAGGAGGAGCACCTGGTGATCGAGGCCCCGGCCAAGGTCTTCGACGACCAGCTGGAGCTGCTGCGCGCCTTCGAGGCGGGCGAGCTGGACGGGCAGGACTTCGTGGCGGTCATCCGCTACCAGGGTCCGAGCGCCAACGGCATGCCCGAGCTGCACAAGCTCACCCCGCCGCTGGCGGTCCTGCTGGACCGCGGCCAGCGGGTGGCCATCGTCACCGACGGCCGCATGTCGGGCGCCTCGGGCAAGGTCCCCGCGGCCATCCACCTGTCGCCCGAGGCCGCCCACGGCGGCCCGATCGCGCTGGTCCAGGACGGCGACCCGATCCGCCTGGACTCCGCGGCCGGCACCCTGGAACTGCTGGTCCCGGCCGAGGAGCTGGCCGCCCGCACCCCGCAGGGCGCGCCGCTCACCGACGCCCAGTGGGTGGGCACCGGCCGCGAGCTGTTCGCCGCCTTCCGCGGCGCGGCGGGTCCCGCCGAGCGCGGCGCCGGCATCTTCGCCCTGAACGGCCACGCCGAGAGCGTCGCCGCCCGCGCCGCCGGCGGTGGCGAGCGGTGACGCTTCCCTGGCTCGTCGCCGACGTCGGCGGCACCAACGCCCGCTTCGGCCTGGTAACCGAGCCCGGGGGCAGCCCCGGGGCCGTCGCCGTACTGGCCGGCAAGGATCACGACGGTCTTCCCGAAGCCGTAGCCGCCTATCTCGCCGACCACGCGGGCGGAGTTCGGCCGGGAGCGGCCTGCGTCGCGATCGCCGGCCCGATCGACGGGGACCGCTACCGGCTGACCAACGCGGGCTGGTCGGGTTCGGTGCGCGACCTGGGGATCGAACACGTCGAGCTCCTCAACGACTTCGAGGCGCTGGCCGCGTCCCTGCCGCACCTGGCCGGGGACGATCTGGTCTCCCTCGGCGGGCCGGAGCCCGGCTACGGGGTCAAGGCGGTCCTCGGCCCCGGAACCGGCATGGGCGTGGCGGGCCTGGTGCCCGCCGCCGAGGGGTGGGTGCCGATCCCCTGCGAGGGCGGTCATGTGACCGCCCCGGTGCTGGACGAGCGCGACCACCAGGTCGTCCGGGCACTGCGCGCGGAGGGCATGGACCACGTGGTGGCCGAACACCTGCTGTCGGGGCCGGGACTGAGCCGGTTGCACCGCGCTCTGGCGCTGGTCAACGGCGTGGACGCGCCGCAGCTGCCCCCGGCCGACATCGTGGCCCGGATGGACGACTCGCTGTGCGCCGAGACCGTCGAGGTCTTCTGCGGCATGCTCGGCACCTTCGCCGGCAACGTCGCGCTGACCCTGGGCGCCCGGGGCGGCGTCTATCTGGGCGGCGGCGTGCTGCCCCGTATCGTGGAGCGGGTGCGCACCAGCGACTTCCGCCGCCGCTTCGAGGCCACCCCGACACTCGGCGACTATCTGGCCGGCATCGCCACCACGCTGATCGTGGCGCCGCAGCCCGCGCTCACCGGCGCGGCGGCCTGGCTGAACCAGCGCCTGGCGGGCGCCTCTCCGATCACCTCTCCGATGGAGTACGCATGAGTCTTCTCGACATCGCCCCGGTGGTCCCGGTCGTCGTCATCGACGACGTGGAGACCGCCGTCCCCCTGGCCCGGGCCCTGGTGGCCGGCGGCCTGCCGGTCATCGAGGTGACCCTGCGCACCGCCCCCGCGCTGGAGGCCGTGCGGCGCATCGCCGCCGAGGTGCCCGAGGCGGTGATCGGCACCGGAACCGTCCGAACCGCCGACGACGTGCGCGCCTCCGCGCAGGCCGGTGCGAAGTTCCTGGTGAGCCCGGGCAGCACGGCGGCCCTGGTGGAGGCCATGCAGGACAGCGGCCTGCCGTTCCTGGCGGGTGTGGCGACGGCCTCGGAGGTCATGGCGCTGGCCGAGCGCGGGCTGACCGAGATGAAGTTCTTCCCCGCCGAGGCCGCCGGCGGCCTGCCGTACCTGAAGTCGCTGGCCGGGCCCCTGCCCGACGTGCGCTTCTGCCCGACCGGCGGGATCAGGCTCGCCACGGCCCCCGACTATCTCGCGCTGCCGAACGTCGGCTGCGTGGGCGGGACCTGGCTGACCCCGGCCGACGCCCTGGCCACGGGCGACTACGCCCGCATCGAGAAGCTGGCCGCCGAGGCGGCCGCCCTGCGCCCGCAGGCCTGAACCTGCGGCGCCGCGGCCCCGGCGTTCCAACGCATCGGTGCCCGCTCTGAACCGGGCACGTGTCACACGCGTATCTCGCGGCGACAGCACTCCCGAGCAGAGGAGGCACCGATGCGTCTTCGCATCGTCACGGTATGCACGGCACTGATGGCTCTAGGAGCCGGTACGGCGCACGCCGGGATCCAGCAGACCCCCAGCGTTTCCCAGACCCCCAACCGGTACACGGTCGTCAACCTGGTCTCGGACGTCAAGGGCCGGGCCGCGATCACCGACCCCGCCCTGATCAACCCGTGGGGCATGGCCATGGGCAAGACGCTGTGGGTCTCGGCCACCGGCGGCGACCTGGCCACCGTCTACTCCGGCGGCCACAACGGGGTCAAGCAGGAGCAGACCCGGGTCCGCATCCCCGGCGGCAGGCCCACCGGACAGGTGGTCAACCCGGGCGAGGAGTTCGTGGTGAAGGGCCCCGGCGGGTCCGGGCCCGCGACCTTCATCTTCGCCAGCCCCAGCGGCGCGATCACCGGATGGAACGCCCAGGCCGACGCCGACGACGCCGTCATCGGCGCGTTCGTGCGCAACGCCGACTTCAAGGGCCTGGCCCTGGCCCAGACCAACAGGGGACCCCGGTTGCTGGCCGCCGACTTCGCCAACAACCGCGTCCACGTCTTCGACGGGGACTTCAACCGCCTGCGGACGCACCGCCGCGCGTTCCTCGACCCGCGGCTGCCCGAGGACTACTCGGCCTTCAACGTCGAGGTCGTGGGCCGCTCCATCCTCGTGGCCTACGCCAAGCGCGACCCCCAGACCGGCAAGGCCGTGGCCGGGGTCGGCAAGGGCTTCGTCAGCCAGTTCGACGGCGACGGCCGCTTCGTGGGCCGTTTCGCCGCCCGCGGCCAGCTGAACGCCCCGTGGGCGATGACGCTGGCCCCGCGCGGCTTCGGCCGGATGTCGGGGGCGCTGCTGGTGGGCAACTTCGGCGACGGCCGCATCCTGGCCTACAACCCGCGCACCGGCCGCCCGCTGGGAGCGTTGCGCGGATCCGACGGCCGGCCGATCGCCCTGGGCGGCCTGTGGGATCTGGAGCCCGGCACCGCCACCGTGGGCGGCACGAACACCCTGTGGTTCAGCGCGGGGACCGACGGCGGCACGCACGGCATGGTCGGCCTGATCCACGCGGCCGGGGCCAAACCCGCCATGTCCGCCCCGTCCTCGGCGCCTACCGGCAGCCCGAGCGCGAGCCCCTCGCACGGAGGCTCGCACAACAACAACGGCAACGGCAACGGCAACGGCAACGGCGGCAACAACAACGGCGGAGGCGGAGGCGGCTACTGACCCATGACGCCTCAGAGCGCGGGGGCCGACCGGCGCGCCGGGGACCGCCCGTGTGAGCCCCTCCCGCCCCATCCCCTGATCCATCCCGGAGCCGGATCGCTCCGGGCCCCCTGAAAGCCGGGCGGCCGGTCCGGAGGTGCCCCACCACACTCGACCGGCCGTCCACGGGGCGCGGGCCTCCCCCTGCCCGCGCCCCCCTGCGGAGCCCGGGGACGGGGCCCCGGGCGCCCGTACCTCTCCCGCGGCCTCGGCCGATGCGCAGAACATACCTCGCGACACAGGATGATATGGAGGAACTTCCCCTTCTTCCCTGCGAGGTGCGCGTGATGGCCGCCGTCACACCGGCCGCCCGGCGGTCCGCCGAGGACCTGACCTATCCGGCCGGGTCGCTGGTCCTGCTCACCGGACTCCCCGGGGCGGGCAAGAGCACGCTGCTGGACCGCCTGTACGGCCTGCGCGGCGACGAGACCGCCCCGGTGACCGCGGGCGGCGTCGTGATCATCGACTCACGGCAGTCGCGTGCCTGGTGGGCGCCCCGCCTCGTCGCGCTCCCCCCGCGCCTGCGCACCCCGATCGTGCACACCACCCACATGGCCCGCATCGCCGGCGCCGTGCTGCGCGGTCACGCGGTCGTGGCGCACAGCCGGGGCACCTGGCCGCACATCCTGTACGGCCTGGCCTGGATCGCCCGGCTGCGCGGCGCGGGGATGCACCTGGTCATGCTCGACGTCGCCCCCGAGATCGCCCGGAAGGGGCAGGTCTCCCGGGGCCGGGTCGTGAGCACCGTGCTCTTCGCCCGGCACTGCCGCCGCTGGGACAGGCTGGTCTCCCGCGCCCGCACCGGCGCCCTCCCGCCGGCGGCGAGCGTCACGGTCCTGGACCGGCCCGCCGCCGACCTGCTGCGGGCCATCACCTTCGGGGAGGGATGAGAGCGCCGGCACGACCCGCACCGCGCCCGCCGGGGTGTCCCGTCACTTCTCCGGGGTGAGGGGAGCGTTCAGCCTCCTGAGCGCGGCGGCCAGGGCGGCGCCGTACACCACGTGACCGGTGCCCATCACCACGACGCGGCCCGGCCGGTCCCGGGAGATCGGCGGCAGGATGCCCAGGCCCGGGACCCATCCCTGATAGCTGACCAGCCATATCCCCAGGGCGTAGGCGACCCCCGCCGGGACCGGAGGGCGCCGCCCGCCCGTCAGCACGCCGAACAGGGCGCCGGACGCGGCGCCGAAGCCCAGGTGCGCCAGGGCGCCGAGCACCCCCTCCCCCTTCTTGGGCCGGTGCCGGTGGCCGGGCATGAACGCGCGGGTGATGCGCTTGGGCGGCTGGTCGCGCATCAGCCCGGCGCGGTCCCCGGCGACCATCACCGCGCTCATCGCGGCAGTGGCGAACAGCCCGCCCAGGCCGCCCCGTACGAGATCACCGATCATGGTGGGTCCCTCCTTCGCGCTCGTCCCCGCGCGGGTCGCCTCCCCCGTCCGCGGCAGGTCAAACGGCCCGCCGGATTCGGCCGCCGCACAGGAGGAACCGTTCCCGCGGCGGGCGATCGTGCCCGCGGAGCCGTACGGGACGGGAGTGACGAAGTGTTCGAGGGATTCGCGCAGGAGCGGGTGGCGACCGGGGAGGCCGAGCTTTTCGTCCGGTACGGCGGTGACGGGCCTCCCGTGCTGCTGTTGCACGGCCATCCCCGCACCCACGCCACCTGGCACCGGGTCGCCCCGCTGCTGGCCGGGCAGTTCACCGTGGTCTGCCCGGACCTGCGCGGCTACGGCCGCTCGTCGAAACCGGAGACCACCCCCGACCACGAGCCCTACTCCAAGCGGGCGATGGCCCGCGACTGCGTGGCCCTGATGCGGGAACTCGGCCACGAGCGCTTCGCCGTGGCCGGGCACGACCGGGGCTGCTACGTGGCCCAGCGGCTGGCGCTGGACCGTCCGCGGGCCGTCACCCGGCTCGTGGTCATGGAGGGGATCCCGATCGGCGAGGCGCTGGCCCGCGCCGACGCGCGCTTCGCGGCTAGCTGGTGGCACTGGTTCTTCCTGGGGCAGACCGCCAAGCCCGCCGAACGGGTGATCAACGCCGACCCGGAGGCGTGGTACCGCGCCACCGCCGGGCAGATGGGCGCCGAGGCCTACGAGGACTACCGGCGCGCGATCCACGACCCGCGTACGGTCCACGCGATGTGCGAGGACTACCGCGCCGGGCTCGGCGTCGACCGGGAGGCCGACGACGCCGACCGCCGCGCGGGCCGGGTGATCTCCTGCCCGGTCCTGTTCCTGTGGGCCACCCGCGACGACATGGAGGAGCTGTACGGCGACCCCCTGGCGATCTGGCGCGACTGGGCCCCGGAGGTGCGGGGCGCCGCCGTCGAGTCGGGCCACCACCTCGCCGAGGACGCCCCCGCCGAGCTGGCCGCCGAACTGCGCCGCTTCCTCACCTGAGGGGCCGCTCCCCGCCCTCATCGCGGAGGACGGGCGCCTCCGCCGACGGCCGGGAGCCCGGCCGCGCGAGGGGTTCGCGCGACCGGGCCCCGGTCCTCTCGGTGATCCCGCCGCGGCGGGCGAGGAGTCGTCAGTAGCGGAAGCGGGCGACCAGCTCGCGCAGTTCGCCGGACATCCGCGACAGCTCGTCGGCGGCCTCCTGAGCCTGGCCGATGCCCTCGCTGGTGACGTGGGCCGCGGCGGCGATGTCGGCGATGCTCACGGCGATCTCGTTGCTGCCGCCGGCCGCCTCGGCGACGTTGCGGGTGATCTCCATCGTGGTCGCGGACTGCTCCTCGACCGCCTGGGCGATGCTGCTCTGGTAGTCGTTGACCTGCTCGATGACCGAACCCACCGCGCTGATCGCGCCGACCGCGACCGAGGTGCCCGCCTGGATGGCCTGGACCCGGTTGCCGATGTCGTCGGTGGCCCGGCCGGTCTGCTGGGCCAGGTCCTTGACCTCTCCGGCGACCACCGCGAAGCCCTTGCCGGACTCGCCGGCGCGGGCGGCCTCGATGGTGGCGTTCAGAGCCAGCAGGTTGGTCTGCTCGGCGATGCTGGTGATCAGCTTGACCACGTTGCCGATCTCGTTGCTGGCCTCGCCGAGCCGCTCGATGGTCGTGTTGGCCTCGCCGGCCTCCTGGGCGGCGGCCGTCGCGACCCGCGCCGCCTCGGCGGCGCTGCCGGCGATCTCCCGGATGCCCGCGCTCATCTGCTCGGCGCCGGCGGCGACGGTCTGCACGTTCTGGGAGACCCGCTCGGCGGTGGTGGAGACCGCGCTGGCCCGGTGGCTGGTCTGCTCGGCGCTGGCCGCGATCCGGCCGCTGACGTCCGACAGGCCCTGCGCCGTCGCCGACAGCTCGTCCGCGCTGCGCGCCATGGCCTTGACCGAGGCGCGCACGCCCTCCATCGCCTCGCCCAGCGCCTCGGCCATCCGGCCCACCTCGTCGCGGCTGTGCACCTCGGCCTCGAGGGTCAGGTCGCCGCGTCCCATGGCCGACAGCACGGCCGAGACCCGGGCCAGCGGCCGGACGATCAGGGCCGCCACGAACACGGCCAGGCCGACGGCGGCCAGCAGGCCGACGACCAGGAGCACGATCGTCATGGTCCTGCTCTGCTCGTAGGCGTCGACGGTCGCGGTGTGGTCGGCCTTGGCGGCCTCGGCCTCGATGTGCTCCAGCTCCTCCAGCCCCTCCACCGCGGCGCTGATCAGCGGCTGGCCGACGGTCTCCATCAGCCGGTCCACGGCGTGCACGTCGTGGCGGAGCGCCGCCGGGATGACCTGGGCGTCGCGCACCTCGATCCAGCGCGCCCAGTTGTCCTCGAACACCGCCAGCGGCTCGTCGCCGCCCGGGGGCACGTGGATACGGAACTTCTCCAGGCCCTGGGCGATCTGCTCGTCGCTCTCGCGCAGGGACTCCTGATAGTCGCGGGTCGCACCCTCGTCCGGCGCCATGGCGATGCGCAGGACGTCCAGACGCGACTTGACCTCCGAGTGGTGGACCAGCGACAGCCCCGTCAACGGCACGATGTTCTCGTTGTACAGGTTGTCCACCCGGTCCCGCATGGAGGACATTCCGGCCAGGGCCACCAGCGACACCGCCAGGCTCACCGCGGCCACGACCATCAGGCTCGACAGGATCTTCGTACGGACGCCGAGGTCGGCGAACCAGGCCGGGCCCGCCCGGCGCCCGCCCGACGGTGAGGGCCCGGTGGGCGTGAGGCGTCGTTCCATCGTTGACGACATGAAAATGATCTCCTGGGATACGGCCCCGCGGGAGGCCGATCCTCCGGCGGGCGTGGAGCCCCGCCTACGGACATGGGGCCCGATCCGGGGGATCGGCCTGTGAACGGCGGGGAAAAGAGGTCCTGCGGGTGAGTCTCGTCACGGCTCCCCGCGGGTGAGTCTCGTCACGGTTTCCTCGTGGGTGAGTCGCGTCACGGTTCCCCGTCCCCGGCGGCGGATGCCGTCCTCCCAACGCCACCGGCCTCCCGCGGGGCTCCGCGGGAGGCCGGTGTTCTCGGGGCGTTCCGGAGGCGTACGCCTCAGGAGCGCATCGTCCGCCAGGACGTGTAGTGGTGGATGGCGATGCCGGCGAAGGCCGGGTGGGCGCGGGCCGCCGCGTCGACCTGGGACAGCACCGTGGTCATCCGCGTCCGGCCCTCCTCGTGGAAGGTGCAGTACACGCAGTCGGCCAGCGGGGCGGTCTCCGCGCCCAGCCGTACCGGCCTGCCCGCCCTGGAGCCGCGGGCGAGGAAGTCGGTGCTGATGTCCATCATCGAGTTGGGACCCTTGGCGGTGTCGCGGTAGCTCATCACGGTGATCGCGTTCACCCGGGCCAGCACCGCGTCGGCCAGCGTGGTCCCCGTCCCGGCCGGGATCGTCCCGTACCAGGCCGGCACGTCGGCCTCCAGGGGGCGCGAGTCGGCGGCCTGCAGCCGCTCCAGCAGCTTGACCAGGCCCGAGACCAGCCCGGCCCGGTTCGTCTGCCACTGCGGCAGGACGTAGGGCTCCACGTCGACATGGCTGCCGGCGAACAACTTGGTGCCCAGGACCGCGCGCTGCCAGGTCAGCGCCGAGGCGTGGTCGGTGGCCCACTCCGGCTCACCGCCCAGTGCCGTCAGACGGATCTTCGACACGTCCGCTCCCCGCTTCAGCTCCCGCACCCGCGCGAGCGTGGCGGGGGTGGAGGGCAGTTTCGCGTCGACGTAGACGAAGATCTCCTTCACGCCCCGGGCGCGGGCCCAGGACAGGACGTCGGACGGTTTGGCCGTGGCGGTGTGCCACAGCCACATCGCGCGCGTCCCCGCCGGAGCGGGCTTCAGCCCCGCCGCGGCCGAGGCGGGCGCCACGAGGGCCGTGCCCAGCGTCAGAACGCTGAGAACGGCCCCCATGACGATCCTGACCGCGAACCGCGGCCTTCCGGGAGAGCCCTCCCGCCGGGCGGGAGGGCTCTCCCCGGCATCACACCTCGGGCTCGGGCTCAACGATCGGCTCCGGCTCCGGCTCCGGCTCCGGCTCGGGCTCCGGCTCGGGCTCGGGCTCGACGACCGGCTCGGGGCTGGTGGCGTTGACGTGCGCGGCGAGCAGGCCGGTCACGGTCCTGACGCCGTTCACGGTGACGGCGTCACCGGGGAGCACGGCGTCGAGGGTCACCTTGACGTCGTCCCGGGTGATCTTGGTGACGGCGTTCACCGTGAACACGACGTCCGCGCCCACCACCGTCTTCGTGCCGCCGGCCACCGTCACGGTGACGGTGCCCGCCTCGGCGTCCACGGCGGTGACGGTGCCCACCGCGGCGAAGTGCAGGGCCGCGGCCTTGGCCTCCGCCGCCTTCTTGGCCGCCGCGGCCTTCGCCGCCGCCGCAGCCTTGGCCGCCGCCGCCTTCCTGGCCGCCTCCGCCCGTGCCGCCGCGGCCTTGGCCGCCGCCGCCTGCTTGGCCGCCGCGGCGCGGGCGGCGGCGGTCAGCTTGGTCGAGGAGGTCTTGGCGGGCTTCTTCGGCGCCGCGTTGGCCGCCTCGGCGGTGACGGGGACGCTCACGCTCACCGCGGCGGCCAGCAGCAGCGCGGTCCAGGTCTTCCTCTTGTGTGACATTGTGCTTCCTTGCAGTTGCCGAGAGTAAGGACAGGGTTCTCATCGGTAACCACGCAGCCCCGCTGAGGAAAACCGGAAAGAAAAAACTCCGGCGCTCTCAGCCGGGCCCCTCAGAGGGGAAGCACGCCTCCGGGCTTGAGCGCCTTCATGGCGATCTGGGAGGTCAGCTTGTCCAGGCCGGGCAGCCGGCCGAGCCGCTCCAGGCGGAGCTGGCTGTAGGCCTCCATGTCCGGCACCGCAACCCGCAGCACGTAGTCGGGATGGCCGAACATGCGCAGGCACTCGATCACGTCGTCGATCTCCATCACGGCCGCCTCGAAGGCGGTGACGGTCTCGGCGTCCTGGCCCTTCAGCTCGACGTAGGCCAGCACCTGGAACCCTCGCCCGACGGCGGCCGGGTCGATCACGGCCCGATAACCGCTGATCACCCCGGACTCCTCCAGGCTGCGGACCCGGCGCAGGCACGGCGAGGGCGTCAGCCGTACCCGCTCGGCCAGTTCCTGGTTGCTCAGCCGTCCCTCCACCTGCAGGAGGCTGAGAATTGCGCGATCGGTGGCATCCATGACATCTGATGCTAGAACGAACGAAAGATGACGGGAACATTGACATCGGATATCGGCCCCTCTGGCATAACCTTGCCGCAATCCAAGCGGGACCGACAGACGGGACCACCAGCATGACGATCTTCGCCGAATCCCGCGAGATCTCTCCCGACGACCGGTACCTCCTCGACGAGGGCCGCGTCTTCATGAACGGCACGCAGGCCCTGGTGCGGGTGATCCTCGACCAGATGCGCGCCGACCGCCGCGCCGGGCTCGACACGGGCGCGATGGTGTCCGGTTATCCGGGCTCCCCGCTCGGCGGCTTCGACCTGGAGCTGGCCCGTGCCCGCGCGCACACCGAGCCGCTCGACGTCGTGCACCGTCCCGGCCAGAACGAGGAACTGGGCGCCACCGCCGTCTGGGGCAGCCAGCTCGTTCCCACCCTCCCCCGGCCGCGCAAGGCCGGTGTGCTGGGCGTCTGGTACGGCAAGGCCCCCGGTGTGGACCGCGCGGCCGACGCCTTCCGGCACGGCAACTTCGCCGGCGCCCACCCGCAGGGCGGCATGATCGCCTTCTGCGGCGACGACCCGACGTGCAAGTCCTCCACGCTTCCCTCCGCCACCGAGAGCGCGCTCGCCGCGCTCGGCATGCCGATCGTCCACCCTGGCAGCGTCCAGGAACTGCTCGACCTGGGCCGCCATGCGATCGCGGCGTCCCGGGCGAGCGGGCTGTGGGTCGCGGTGAAGTCCGTCTCCAACGTCGTGGACGGCACCGGCACCGTGAGCGTCGGGCATGACCGGGTCGTCCCGGTCATGCCCGGCGCCGGATACGACGTCGAGTACGAGGGCCGGCCGTACCGGCACATGCCCAACGCCACCCTGCTGACCCCGTGGTCGCTGGAGATGGAGCGCACCCTCGTCGGCCCGCGTACCGAGCTGGCCCGCGCCTACGCCCGCGAGAACGGCCTGAACCGGATCACCGCCGACCCGCGGGAGGCCTGGCTGGGCGTCGTGGCCTCCGGAACCGCCTACTACGACGTGCGCGAGGGCTTCCGCAAGCTCGGCATCACGCCCGAGGAGGCGGGCGTGCGCCTGCTGAAGATCGGCATGATCTGGCCGCTGGAGCCGGAGATCGTGCGGACCTTCGCCCGCGGCCTGGAAGAGATCATGGTCGTGGAGGAGAAGGCGCCGCTGCTGGAGACCCTGGTCAAGGACGTCCTGTACGGCACCGCGGACGCCCCGCGCGTCCTGGGCAAGCTGGATGAGAACGGCGCCCGGCTGATCCCGCAGGCGGGCGGCGTGGACGCCGATCTGGCGGCCAAGGCCATCGCCTTCCGCCTGCGCCGCAAGGGCATCGCGACGGACCAGGGCACCTCCGGCCTCGGCGACCGGGTCTCCAGGAACCTGGCCGTCATCTCCCGTCCCGAGCCGCTGAAGCTGCTCACCGCACAGCGCACCCCGTTCTTCTGCTCGGGCTGCCCGCACAACCGCTCCACCGCCGTCCCGGACGGCGCGCCGGTCGGCGCCGGGATCGGCTGCCACACGATGGTGGTCATCAACCCCGAGGGCAAGGGCACGCTCACCGGCCTGACCCAGATGGGCGGCGAGGGCACCCAGTGGATCGGCCAGGCGCCGTTCACCGACACCCCGCACATCTTCCAGAACCTCGGCGACGGCACCTTCCACCACTCCGGCTCGCTGGCGGTCCGCGCGGCGGTCGGCGCCGGGGTCAACATCACCTACAAGATCCTCTACAACAGCGCGGTCGCGATGACCGGCGGCCAGACGATCCAGCCGTCACTGGCCGTGGCCGACCTGACCCGCTGGCTGGAGGTCGAGGGCGTGCGCCGGGTGATCGTCACCACCGACGAGCCCGCGCGCTATCGGGGCGTCAAGCTCGCCCGGATCGCCGAGGTCCGCGACCGCTCCGCCCTGGAGGACGCCCAGCGTGAGCTCGCCGCGATCCCCGGCGTGACCGTGCTGGTCCACGACCAGCAGTGCGCGGCCGAGAAGCGGCGGTTGCGCAAGAAGGGCGCGCTGCCCGACCCGGTCAGGCGGGTGGCGATCAACCAGCGGGTCTGCGAGGGCTGCGGCGACTGCGCCAAGAAGTCCGAGTGCCTGTCGGTGCTGCCGGTGGAGACCGAGTTCGGCCGCAAGACCGAGATCCACCAGTCGTCGTGCAACAAGGACTACTCCTGCGTGGAGGGCGACTGCCCGTCCTTCGTCACCGTGGTCCCGGGCAAGGCGAAGGGCAAAACGAAGGGCAAAACGAAGGGCACTGCGAAGGGGAAGGGCAAGGCCGGGCGCGCCGTACCGGCTCCTCCGGAGCTGCCCGGCGCCGAGCGGCGCGGGCTGCCCGGCGGGGAGGCGACGATCCGGCTGGTCGGCATCGGCGGGACCGGCGTGGTCTCGATCGCCCAGATCCTCGGCACCGCCGCCCTGCTCGACGGCAAGCGCTCGCGCGGGCTCGACCAGACCGGCCTGGCGCAGAAGGGCGGCACCGTCGTCTCCGACATCCTGATCTTCGAGGGTGAGGACGACAGGTCCGGGCAGGCCACCTCGGCCAGCGTGGACGCCTACCTGGCGCTGGACCTGATCGGCGCCACCGACCCCAAGCACCTGCGCACCGCCGACCGCGACCGCACCGTCGCGGTGGTCTCCACCAGCCTGGTCCCGACCGGCTCGATGGTGCTCGACCCGTCGACCCACCTGACCGAGCCCGGCTCGCCGATCGGCGCGCTGGAGGCCCGGACCCGGCGCGAGCTGAACGTCTATCTCGACGCCGAGGCGGTGGCCCAGGCGCTGTTCGGCGACCACATGCCGGCCAACACGATCGTGGTCGGCGCCGCCTGGCAGCGCGGGCTCATCCCGCTCAGCCTGGAGTCGATCGAGGGGGCCATCCGGCTGGGCGGCGGCAAGTCCGCCGAGAAGACGGTGGCCGCCTTCCACTGGGGCCGGGCCGTCGTGGCCGCCCCCGAGGCCGTGGCGGCGGCGACCGGCTCGCCCGACGTTCCGGCCCCGCGCCCCGCGGGCGAGGTGCTGCGGCTGATCGAGTCGGTGGGCGCGGCCGAGGACAGCGAGCTGCGCCGGCTGCTGGAGGTGCGGATCCCGGACCTGGTCGCCTACCAGGACCTGGGGTACGCCGCCCGCTACGCCGAGGCGGTCCGGCAGGTCCTGGCCGCGGAGGAGCCGGACCGGTGCCCGGTCACCGAGGCCTACGCCCGCCAGCTGCACCGCCTGATGGCCTACAAGGACGAGTACGAGGTCGCGCGCCTGCACCTCGACCCGGCCGAGCGGGCCAGGATCGCCGCCGAGTTCGGCCCGGGTGCGAAGATCTCCTACAACCTGCACCCGCCCGTCCTGCGGGCCATGGGCATGAGGCGCAAGGTCCGCCTGGGCACCTGGTTCGACCCGGCCTTCCGCCTGCTGTACGGCATGCGCAAGGTGCGCGGCACCCGGCTGGACCCGTTCGGGATGGCCGGGGTGCGCAGGGTCGAGCGCGAGCTCGTCGAGGAGTACACCCGCGACGTCCGGCGCGCCCTGGAGCGCCTGACGCCGGAGACCGAGGGCCGGGTCCGCGAGCTGGCCGACCTGCCCGAGGTGATCCGCGGCTACGAGCACGTGAAGCTGGACAACGTGGCCGCCTACCGCGAGCGGGCCGCCGCCCTGCTGGCCGGGCTGGAGTCCGCCCGCTGACGTCCCGCCCGCCGTACGGCGGCGCCGGAACCGCCGGTACGGCCCCTCGCCGTACCGGCGTCGTCATGCCGGGCCACGGCATGACGGCGCCGGCGGGGAGGCGATCGTCCCGGGTGTGGTCGTTCGCGCAGGCGTTTCGGGTGTGACCGCTTCGAGCGCGGCCGTTTCAGGTGCGTTCGCTTCGGGCGGGGCCGTTTCAGGCGCGGTCGAGGAGGGCCTTCTCGGTGATGGGGTCCTCATGGGTGCCATGGACGGTGCAGGCGTGGGCTCCGGCGACGGCGCCCAGGCGCACGCACTCCCCGACCGGGCGGCCGCGCAGCCTGCCGTACAGGAAGCCGCTGACGAAGGCGTCCCCCGCGCCGTTGCTGTCGGCCACCGGGCCGGGCAGCGGCGCGGCCGGGAAGTGCCGCAGGCCGTCGGCGTCCAGGACGTGGCAGCCCTCGGCGCCCGCCGTGCACACGACGGTCTCCGCGCGGCCGGCGTCGAGGATGTGGCGCATGACCTCCTCCCGCCGGGATCCCAGGGCGGTCTCCGACAGGAAGACCAGGCCGGAGGAGTAGGCGAAGTCCCGGTGGTGGTCGTTGTCGCCGTCCCAGTCGTGCAGGTCGGTGGAGATCGTGGCGGCGGGGCGGCCGGACAGGTCGGGGTAGACGTGCCGGGAGAAGTCGGTGATCGACACGTGGACGTGCCGGGCGTCGCGGACCGCGTCGAGGTACAGCTCGCGGGGCAGCCGCTCGTCCGGGGCGACGCGGGGGTCGAACAGCGAGGTGCGCCGCCCGTCGGGGCCGACGAGCAGGACGCTGCGCCGGGTGCCCTGGGGGGCCGGGGCCCAGCCCGCCTCGATGCCGCGCTCCTCCATGTGGGCCCTGATGAACCGGCCCTGGGGGTCGTCGCCGATCAGGTCCACGAGCCTGACCCGCAGGCCGAGGGCGTGGCAGCCCAGCGCGACGCCGCTGCCGGTGTTGCCGATCCGGTCGACCACCGGCGGGACGGCGTAGGTGTCGGCGTACGGCAGGGGCAGCTCGGGCACGTAGACCGTGGTGTCGACACCGGTTCCACCGATCACGACGACGTCGTGGGTCATGGATGCACATCCTCGCCGAGCCCGGGCGGGGCTCTGTCGGGCCCGCGTCGGGGCGTTTGCGAAAAATCGGCCGGAGCGCCGACGGCGCCCGGCCGGGATCGGGGCCGGCCGTCGGTCACGGGTCCGCCGCGGCGGAGGCCGGGGGCAGGCCGGCCGGGACCGGAGACCGGCAGTCGAATCGGGCTCAGGAGTCGCGGACCGGAGCCGGGCCGGAGGGACCAGCGCTTCAGTGGTCGGCCGGTCGGCCGGGCCGGAGGGGTCACCGGCTGGCCGGGCCGACGGACGGCAGCGGTCTCAGCGGTCGACCGGGGGCCCGGGCCGGAGGGGTCAGCGGTTGACCAGGGGGCCGGAGCCGGTGGAGCGGCGGACGACCAGTTCGGGCTGGAACATCAGCTCGACGTGCTTGCCCGGCGCGCCGTTGATCTCCTCCAGGAGGGTCTCCACGGCCGCCGAGGCCATCGCGCCGATCGGCTTGCGCACGGTGGTCAGCGGCGGGTCGGTGAACGCGATCAGCGGCGAGTCGTCGAACCCGACCACCG
>NZ_BOOK01000041.1 GCF_016863195.1 Paraplanobispora takensis
GGAACGCATTCTCCGAAGGCTCGATGCCGAACGGTCACACGGTCTGGGGATACATGCTCGTCCGTGCCGACGCGGGTCAGCCGTGGCGGATCGATGACAACGGGGTCGGCTGACCGCGGGGGCGGCATGGCCCCGGTACGGCGGGCCGGTCGGGTACGGCCGTGCGGCAACGCAGTGTGCCGTCGCCTTCGGACCGGGAGTGCTTCCGCGGCGGCCCCTCTTCCGGAACCTGCGACTAACGGATATTCCCCGACCGCAGGAAGATCTCGCCGGTCCATGAGTGATCCCAGGCCGTCTCCGGCGCGGGCGGTTGATCACTCCACAGTTCGATCCGGACATGAGCGGTGATGTCTTCAGGGGACTCGCAGACCATGACGTTGGGACCGATCTCGATCCAGTCCTCGTACCGTCCAGCGCCCGGGATCGTCACGGACCTGCTCCAGCAGGTATGTGATCAGCTCTGCCATCGACCTCGGCCTCCTTAGGTCGGTTCATGCGAATCGATCGGTATGCGCTCAGCGTGGATCGAAGGTGAATTGAAGCAGGCGGAGACGACAGTCCCCGATCACCGGTCGGCCTCGGCCCGTACGGGGCGCAGCGGTCATCGACGGTGATCACCTCCCGCCGACCCGAGGTACGGCTATGGGCAAGCCCTTGAGCTGCGTATTCGCCCGTGGATCCTCCGGTGAAGGGTCACGACGTCGATGTGACCGCTCCGCAAGGCACCTCATGATCCGAGTCATCACTCACGGCCGTGGTTCCAAGGCCTGTCCTGTGAATCTTCTCCTCAGGAGTTCGGCCTGATGCTCCTGCTGACGCACAGGCGGACTCATCCGCTGGGCCAGGTCGCGGGCTGGGGGTCGACCGCGGCCGTCCTCCTGGTGGGAGTGACGACGGTCTCTGACGGGTGGGCGCCCCGCAGGCCGTACGGCTGGCCCTTCCTCGCGTACGGGCTGCCGAAGGGGCATCTGATCCTGGACGTCGTCGAGGAACGGATCATGTTCGTGGAGGTCTTGTATCACCCGGAGCTGTCACGTCCGGTGGATCGAAGCCATCGGCCCGGGAAGACTCCAGCGACCTCGCCTGTTGAGCTGAGGACATGTGGCCATGGTGGGTCGCCTCCTGACGGTCCGGCGGAGAGACGCGGAGTCATCCGTCGTCCGGATCCGCCGACTCCGCGGCCGGTGCGATCTGCAATGGCGCGGCGCCCCCGCCGGCGATCTCGCGCCCGTGATTCAGCGTGTGGTCAAGCTGCCTGGCCAGGAGCGGGAGGCTCGCCGGAGGGAGATACGCCTCGGCGCCGGCGTCGAGCAGCCGGCGGACCGGGCCGGAGTACTGGACTCCGAGCTCCTGATCCTCGATCTCGGTGACGATGACGCGGGCTTTCGGGAACTTCGATCGAAGCATCACGATCAGCTGCGGGCTGACCGGAGGTACCAGCAGCACGTCGGTCGTCTCGGGAGCCGCATGCATATCGAGCACTACGTAGTCCGCCCCGAGCCGGTCCGACAGCGCGACGCGGGCCGCGGTCGACAGCTTCATCGCGGTGGCCACGACCGTCACGCCGTCGTAGTCGATCGGCTCTTGATCGTTGGCCCCGTCTGACGCGTCGCGATCGACGATGGCGCCCTGGACCACGTCGACGGTGCTGGAGATCGTCGCGATCGACGCGCCGTCACGCGTGACGACCAGGTTCTCACCGGGCCCGAGGGCGTCGATGAGCGCCACGACGTCTTCGGGAAGGCGGGCCACGTCGATGCGCTGCACCGAGCGTGGGGAGCGTCTGCGGATCACCATGTCCGGGACACGCTCACGGCTGCGAGAGCAGCCCGCGTCCTGAGCGGTCCCGATCGCCCGGCGAAAGGCCCGTCTGCGGTGACATGGTCGCCTGCCTCGAAGACACCGTCCAACCAGATGATCACATGAGTCCCTTCCGGTGCTGTGATCTCGTTGGATGCCGCCACACGACCGTTGGTTCGAGGCCGCGCGGGAGTTTCCCCCATCGACTACGTCTGCGCTCATCAGACGTGCATTCGACCGGGGGCGAGCTCACAGGCGCCTCCGATCGGCCATGATCATCAAGCGATCGGCGTACAAGTACCCTCTGGGAGTGCCCGGACTGCCGGGCCGGGCACCGTATGGCCGTGGGCGGCCTGGCATCACCCCGGTCACCCGCTCTCCGTTCACCGCTCTCCGTTCACCGCTCTATGTTCGCCGCTTTCCGTTCGTCGCTCTCCCCGGAGGGACTGCACCGATGGCTCTCGAAATCATCCAACCCGAGGACCTGGACAGGCCGAAGACCTACAGCCATGTGATCGTCGCGACCGGCACCCGAATGGTGTTCATCGCCGGGCAGATGTCCGATGACCTTGACGGCAACCTGGTCGCTCCCGACGACCTGCCGGCCCAGGCCGGGCAGGTGTTCACCAATCTCGGCCGCGCCCTTGCCGCCGCCGGAGCCCGCCCGGACCAGGTCACCAAGATCGGGATCTACGTCGTCGATCACCGCCGGGAGTACCTGCCCATCATCGAAGAGGCCAGGGTCGCGCTGTTCGGCGACCACAGGCCCACTGACACCCTGATCGGTGTGGAGAGGCTGGCCGCACCGGGCTACGTGATCGAGGTGGACGCGATCGCGGTCGTCGATTGAACCGGCTGCCCCGGCGACGATCCCGCCACGGCGTGCGCCGTGCTGCGTGGCCGTCAACGGCCGGCCCGGGGGCGGCCGTCTGAACGAGGCGACGGGGCCGTATGCGGGGACGTGCGCGCCGGCCCCGCGAGGCCGTACCGGAGATGATCGGCCGTCCATCGGGGCCGCGTGTCTTGACATGCAGCCATCCGGCTGCCTAAGTTAAAGGCAGTCGGATGGCTGCATATCGACAGAGGGCGACCTGGGTACGGGGGCGGGCATGGACGAGGTGTTCAAAGCTCTGGCCGATCCGAGCCGGCGCGCGCTGCTCGACTCACTCAACGCCCGCAACGGGCAGACGCTGCGCGAGCTGTGCGCCGGACTCGACATGGCCAGGCAGTCCGTCAGCAAGCATCTGGCGGTGCTGGAGGAGGCCGGGCTCGTCACCACGGTGCGGCGGGGCCGGGAGAAGCTGCACTACCTCAACGCCGCGCCCGTGCACGAGATCGCCCACCGGTGGATCAGTCGCTACGACCGGGCCAGGGTCCAAGCCCTGGCGGATCTGAAACTCGCCCTGGAGGAGACCCCGATGGACGCGCCGACCTTCGTCTACACCACCTACATCCGCACCACTCCGCAGAAACTATGGCAGGCGCTGACCGAGCCCGCCTTCACCCGCCGCTACTGGGCCACGGAGTTCACCACGGACTGGTCCGCCGGCTCGCCGATGACCTGGGACAACCACGGGGTGCTCATCAGCGATCCGGAGCAGGTCGTGCTGGAGGCCGAACCCTACAGCCGGCTCTCCTACACCTGGCACGCCATCACCCCGGAGCTCGCCAAGCGCTTCGGCTGGGACGAGGAGTTGCTCGCCCGGTTGTCCGGCGAGGCCCGCTCGAAGGTCACCTTCACGATCGAGGAGGCCGCGCAGGTCGTGAAACTCACCGTCGTGCACGACGGCTTCGAGCCCGGATCGGGCCTGGCCGAGATGGTCACCCACGGCTGGCCGAACGTGGTGGCGAGCCTGAAGACGCTGCTGGAGACCGGCGAACCGCTGCCGGCCGACGCGTGACCTCCCCGGTCAGGGCTCGACGACGTCGCGAGGTGCCCCCGGGACAGAGCATCGGCTCCACTGACGTCGGAGTTCGTCGAGCTTGAAGGTCATCAAGCCGGTAAGGCGATTAGGCTGACCCCGGCCGCCCGCAACGGTGAAGGAGCCGCTGATGACCGTCGACCCGACGATGATCCGAATCGGCCAAGGGGTGGAGTTGCATCACCACCGAGGTCAGCGTGAAGCGGCGCGCGACTTGTTCGCGCAGATCTGGGACGACATCGGAGGTGAGCAAGGCGACCCGCTGCACGTTTGCGTCCTTGCCCATTCGATGGCCGACGTGCAGGACGACGTGCACCAGGAGCTGATGTGGGATCTGCGGGCGCTTGCCGCCGCCGATCTGGTCACCGACGAGCAGGTGGCACGGGCCGGGGTGCCGCTTTCGGTGGCCGGTCTGTATCCGTCGTTGCACCTCAACGTGAGCGAGTGCTATCGCAAGCTGGGCGATCTCGGCCGCGCCCGTGAGCACTTCCAGCAGGCGCGGGCCGAGATCGGCGCACTCGGCGACGACGAGTACGGGCGGCTCATCAGGGGCGGCCTGGAGCGGATGGCCGAACAGTTGGGCGAGGCCGTCTGACTGCACCCCGGTAAGTCCTCTGTACCGGCGACAGTCCGGGCGGACGGGCTGGAGGGAAGATCGTGATTCCCCTGGCTCGCCCCGGGACCGGGAACTATTGTCACGAGCATGGTCGAACCCGATGTCCTCAGCGTCACCCGCGAGGCTTACGACGCCGCCGCCCACACCTATGCGGAGCTGTTCCGCGACTCGCTGCGTGACAGTCCCCTGGACCGCGCGATCTTGGGTGTCTTCGCCGAGGCTGTGAGCGCGAGTGGGGGCGGTCAGGTCGCGGACCTGGGGTGTGGGCCTGGCCATATCACCGCTTATCTGGACGAGCTGGGACTGACGGCGTTCGGGGTTGACGCCTCTCCCGTGATGATCGAGTTGGCTCGACAGGCCTATCCGGGCCTGCGGTTCGACGTGGGCTCGATGGCCGCGCCGGACATCGCCGACGGCGTGCTGGGCGGCGTACTCTCACGTTGGTCCATCATCCACACCCCGCCGCAGGAACTCCCCGTCATCCTGGCGGAGTTCCATCGCGTGCTGGCACCCGGCGGCCACCTTCTGATCGGTTTTTCGGCAAGCGAGGGTCCGTCCCACCCGACTCAGGTCTTCGATCACACAGTCGCGCCGGCCTATCGGTGGTGGCCTGATCACCTCGCCGCGATGCTGCGCGAGTCCGGACTGCCCGAGGTGGCCCGGATGGTTCGCGAGCCCCAGCCCACCGACCGACGGCAGTTCCGGGAGATTCAACTGCTCGCCCGCAAAGCCCGAGCAGGGGCCGCCTGACCGCTATGCCGTACGGGGAACCGCCGGCACCGCGCTGAGCGGCTCTGAGCGTCCCGTCACCGAGCTGACGGCCGCCGACTTGACCCGGCTGGGTGAGGCCTTCCTCCGCAAGATCGGCTTCAGGCCGACCTTCGCCCTGGAACCTGGCCTGCTGGTGCCGCTGGAGGGGGCGCTGAAGATCGTGGAGCGTGACATCCGCGCCACCGGGATCGCCGGGACGCTTCGGATGGTTCTGCCCGACTGGGACACCACGGGCCTGGCGTGGGTGGAGTTCGAAGGCATCTGCCAGGGCAACGGCCTCGGGCCCGGGGGTGATGTCCAGGAGGTGCTCTGGAGTGTGGCCGATGCCGCTCAGGAAGTGGTCATGGAGGTTATCTGGAGGCCGTGGCCCGTCTGCCCGTCGCACGATCGAGGCCTGAACGTCGGGCTGGAAGACGAGATCGCCGTGTGGCGCTGTACGGGCGGCGGGACGCACACCGTCGCGCCGGTGGGTGAACTGCCTCCCGCACGCCGTCAACGATTGACAGATTAGAAGTGGATCGCCGTTTCTCAGCTCTTCACTGAGCTGAAGGCTTCGACTCCACGAGATGGCGCCGCGTAGGTGAAACCCGGCCAGGCAGCTGTCTGTGGGCTTGCCGAAGCGAAAAGCCAGGACGCGTCATTGCTTGATCCGATCGATGTAGCGTTCCGACGTGTTGCGCTGCTCGTGCCTGTGGAGTACAGGCCACCGACGCTGGCTTACCACGAGGCCCGTACAGTGCCTCGACCCGACGCAGCCGCTCAGCGCGGGCCTCGGCCGGCTCGTAGTGCTGCTGCCCCGTGACCTCGGCTTCGCCGATGACCACCGCAACGGGACTTCCACCTCGAACGTGGACACCGGCTGCCAGCATAGATGATCTCTTCGCGAACTCGACCGGGCTGAGGTAACCCAGCGCCGAATGCCTGCGCCGCGTGTTGTGGAACACCAGCCAACGGAAGACCTCCAGCCGCGCCTGGGCCATGCTCGCCCAGTCACCGGCCGGCAAGACCTCCCGCTTGAGGGAGGCGAAGAACGACTCGGCCAGCGCGTTGTCGGCGCTGGAACCGACCGCTCCCATCGACCGGCGCACCCCGAACGCCGCACAGGCACGGGCGAAAGCGGCCGAGCTGTATTGGGCCCGCCGTGGTCCGAGTGGAAAACCACCCCGGCCACCTCCCCGCCCCGGATCCGCGCCGCCGCCAGCGCATCGATGACCCGGCTCCCTGATCGGCACTTTCTGATTTGTTGGCGGAGTGAACTCGGGGATGCTGATTCCGACCGGTGCGTCCCTTGACCGCCTCGGCCGAGGTTCCACGACGTCCGCCACGCTCTTGGGAGCCGCTGACCCATCCACAGCATGACGTCAGTCCGCGTCGCACCAGTAGGCGAGCTGGTGGCTCGTGCTTTTGATCACACGAGGCGCGGACTCGGGCTGCGGCCAGACCTGCAACAGGTAGCGATCAACGACGGCATCTCCCGTAGCCAGCGCGTTCACATCGCAACCCTCGTCCATGTTCACGGCGTGATAGCGCAGCCGATACCACCCCGGAGCCGAGGGCAGACGGGGTAACACATGATCGCCTTCACCTCCCCATTCGGCTACGCGGAGCAAATTCGACGGGGCCCAGTAGCTGATCTCCACGATGTCCTCGTATCCGTCGGTGTCCGCTCCCGGATCCTCGTCGGACACAGCCGCCGAGAAGCCGACCGGACCGCTGGACAGGCCCGTGACCAGGAGAGCTTTGCTGCCCTCCACCCGGATAATCCCCACAGGGTGCTCAGGATGATCCTTCGGAAAGGACTCTGGGGCCGGGAACTCGTCGCCTCCGTCGGCAAGGTAGGCCTGCCCGTAACTGACGTGGAGATCGAACGACTTCACCTGCGTAGCGGCCATAGCCGGCAAGCATAGAACCACCGAATTTTGATACGTGAAATTGCTCTCCGTCAGTTGCCGTACTTCTCCTTGATTGTCCGTCCGTGCTGGCACCCGAGCGGCACGGCCCGGCCTTCTGATCCGGAGGTTCGCTGGAGAACTTTCCTGCACCCACGCGGCGAGCATGCTCGGGGATGGCGGTCGACAACGACAATCATGTCTGGGTCGTCCGGTTTTCTCAGGGTTCCATCGATCCGCTCGTCCCCGGGGCGGATTTGGTGGAAGCGGAACACGACGCAGGTGTCGATCGCGCGTTGAGGGTTGGTCTTCGGAAGTCGGGAAGCTCCTGGTAAATGGATCGACGCCCGCTGCAACCAGAAGCTTCGGACGCAGGTTACGGCTCCTGGCGGGTATGAGGCAGCCATATCGGCAGAGCATCCAGCAGCGCATCCCATCCCTCTGCCAGTAACCACCACATGCCCAAGGCGAGCGCGACACCCATCAGCAGCGTTACCGTGATCAACTTCGTCAAAGCTCGTCCAGAGGACCGAGTCGAGTTCTGGAGGGTTGACACAGCGCCAGTTAACCAGGTGAGCGGGTGGCGGTCCAGGTCCTACTGGGCAGGTGGCAGCACGCAGGATGAAAAGCGCTCAGTTGATCTAACGCATGCTGGGTAGCGGCAGCTTGTCTCGACGCCATGGGGAGGCATTGGGGAGAGATGACCGTAAACGATCAGGATCAGCCGTAGACGGCCGGACGTGAGAAACCCCCGCCTTGCTGTATCAGTGCAGGTCAAGTGGGGGGTTTCGTGGTCATGCGAAGCGCGCCCTGCAGGATTCGAACCTGCGACCGTCGGATTAGAAGTCCGGTGCTCTATCCAGCTGAGCTAAGGGCGCTTAAATTTGGGGGATGACCAGCAGGAACGCTGACCATAGCTTAAGGTAGCATAGCCGCACACCGATGAAAGAGCATCGGATTTGGAGAAGACCAGATGGGTAGATCCCCTCTCCTTGGCCATCTCATCCCCTCCTGGCGGCTGGCGCTCGACAGCGAGCAGAAGTCCCCGGGAACCATCGAGAGCTACCTCCACTCCGCCCGCCTGCTGATCGAGTATCTCGCGCATCATGACATGCCCCAAGAGATCGACGGCATCGAAGCCGGGCATCTGCGGGCATTCTTTGCGTCCCGGCTTAACGGCTGCTGGCTCGACGAGAAGCGCACCCGGCCCTGCCCCTGCGGGGCGCTGACCCCCCGCTCCGCCGGCGACACCCACAAGCACTTCCGCAACCTGCGCGTGCTGTTCAACTGGCTCGTCGCCGAGGGCGAGCGGCAGGGCCCCTCGCCGATGGCCAGCCTGTCCCCGCCCAAGGTCGTCGTCCAGCCCGTCGAGCCGCTGAGCGAGCACGAGCTGAAGCTGATGCTCAAGACGTGCGCGGGCACCGCCTTCGCCGACCGCCGAGACACCGCGATCATCCGCATCCTGCTGGACAACGGGATGCGCGGCAGCGGCCTGGCCGGGCTGCGCTACCACCCCGAAGACCCCGAGCTGAGCGACGTACTGCTCGCCCAGCACGTCCTGCGGATCCGGCTGAAGGGCGGCCGGACGCACATGGCCCCGATCGGGCGCAAGACCGCGGCGGCCGTCGACCGGTACATCCGGGCGCGCGCCCGGCACAAGCACGCCGACAGCCCCTGGCTGTGGCTGCCCGAACGCGGGATCACCGCAGCCGGCGGAGAGCGCCGCCTGACCACCACCGGCATCCTGCAGATGCTCAAGCGCCGGGCGCGCGAGGCCGGCATCACCGACGTCTACACCCATCGGTTCCGCCACACGATGGCGGCCTCCTTCCTGGACGCCGGAGGCGACCCCCTGGACCTGATGCGCGTGGGCGGCTGGAACTCCCTGGAGATGGTCCGGCGCTACAGCGCGGCCACCGCCGAGCGCCGCGCACGGGATGCGCACGCCCGTTTGTCGCCCAGCGACCGGATCTAGCCGTGACCGGAAGCGATCACCGGGTTGGCGCAGAGGACGTTCCGGCCGGTTGAACGGACGCTGATCACGCTGGGTCAGCGCCCGGGAAGCCCGGTGAAGCGACCGGTCAAGGCCCGCAGGCTCATGGAGCGTCACCGGTGTTGGACGCGGTAGGCGTCCACCAGGTCGTCGCTGTAGGGATCCCGTCCGGCTCCGATGGTGGCGGGGGCCGAGATGGAGGCCTTCACGTCCCAGCTGTACCGGGTGGCGGCGGTGGCTCCTCGCAGCAGGTAATCACCGCCCGGCTTCCAGTAGGTGATGACCGTCACCGGAACGCCCCGGTGGTCGGTGTGGACGCCCCACATGAAGGAGATCTTGCCGACCTGCGGATCGAGCCGGCCGCCGAGCATGTCGCGGAACGGCTTGGAAGCGCGGAACAGAGCGGCGAAGGTGGTCGTGCCCCGGTAGTCCCAGGTCCTGCTGACCCGACGACCGTCGGCATCGTTGTTCGGGGCACCGCGTCGGTTGATGGTCGCCGTTCTGACGAGGAACTTCAGGGTGTCCACGTCGAAGGGGTCGATGATCTGGTCGCCGTAGAGCGCCGCGCCGCCGGGCGCCTTGCCGAGCGTGCGCCACCCGGCGCCGCCGCCGTAGGCGGGCCCCGAGACGTAGAGGCGGCCGCCGACCGTGCGCATCCGGTGCACCGCTGACGCGATCTTGACCTGGTCGGCCGCCCGTTGGTCGCCGTCGGCGGCGTCCTCCTTCAGGAACCGCAGGGCGCATTCGGAGGTTTCCACCTGGCGTTTCATGTCGGCGGCCACCACGCCGCCCCGGCCCAGCTTGGCCAGACCGGTCACCACGGGCGCATCAGCCCGCGCTCCGCACTCCCGCATCGGCAGCGCCTCCATGCGCGGATCCGACGGCCAGCCCGCATCGGTCCTTTGGTAGATCTTCACCGCGGCTCCCTGACTCTGGAGCCGCTTCACGGCAGCCACCACATCTGCCGCGGTTGCCTGCGCGGGGGAGGGAAGCGCGGTCAGTCCGAGCACGATCACCGGTATTACCTGCCATCTCATGGTGGGCGATCATGCCACACAGCGTTTGCGGGTGAGTTCGGACAGCGCTCGCGGCCGAAGCGGGCGAGAAATGCCGGTGAGAAGTAGCGGCTGTCAGCAGCGCTGAAGGCTCCTGAGCGCCGGCGCGTCACCGTTACGGACTTGCATACGGCTGCTGATTCCGGTCAATTCCAAAGCCGACCTGCGAAAAGACCTTGGTGCGTGGCGCAAGAACGGTGGCCCGAAGACAGGCGCCCGAACCGGTGATCCGTGACTCCTCGGCGCGCGTATTGCCTACATCGTCCTTGAGGACAACGCACCATCGACCAGTCTCTATCCGATCAGGAGATCAGATGCGCCGACGAACTCTAGCCATCTTCGCGCTGCTCGCCGCAGTAGTCGGAGGTCTCCTCACGGGACCCGCTCCCGCCTTCGCCGCCGTGGACTTCCCGCCCGTCTGCACGTTCGCCGCGGGCCAGCTCAACACGGGCGAGGTCACCTGCCGGGTCGCGACGAACATCGGCGACAGGACTGTCACATCCATCGACTGGACGGTGAACGGCGCCAACGTCGCACAGTTCAAGAACTTCCCGCAGATCACCGTGGGGTGTTCATCCGGCCAAGTCTTGATCGGCCACACGCTCACCTTCTCCAACGGCGAAACGGGTGCGGGCACCCGGGTGACCACCTGCCAGAACAGAACTGCCAGCATCACCAGCTTCACGTGCGGACCACTGCCGCGGGGAACGGGATACATCCTGTGCGAAGCGGTCTGGACAGGTGGGGTCGACCCGGTCACCGCTGACTGGTCCAGCCCGCGAGCGCGCCGTCAGCCTGTCGTGACCACCGATCCGATCGCCCGCAGGACCACGGCCGCCTTCGACTGCAACAACCCCGGCGGGCCGGACCTCACCTTCACCACCCTGGTCACGGTCACCGACGCCGTCGGCTCCAGAGCCTCGGTCTCAACCATCCCCTGCGGATGGTAGGCCCGGATGGGCCGCCTCACCCGGCGACAACGCCTTGGCGAGAGGGGTGATGTGCTCCACCGAAGCCGGAGCGGTTCAGTCCGGTGCCTGCCGGGTGGTCTTCGCCGATCAGGACTTCGCCGGGCGGTTGGGGCTCTGGGCGCGTCAGGTGCTGGGCAGCCTCGTGCCGTGCCGGCTGGAACGCTCAATCACCACGACGGCTGATCGTTACCAGGCGCCGTCAGTCGGCGTCGAGAACGAAGAACAGGAAGCTCAGGAATCTTGTACGGGCAGGCTCGATCTCGCGCAGTTCCTCGGGGAACAGCTCGCGGGCTTCCGGTGCGAACGGCGGTTCGCTGATGACGCCGATGCGAAAGCCGGCCGCGGTGAAGGCCTCGGTCATCGCGTGCAGCGGCCGGTCCCAGAAGCTCATCCGGGCGCTCTGCCCGCCCATGGTCCATTCCTCGATCCGGTTGCGGATCCCGAAATAGCTGGGCTTCTCCCCGGCCATGTGATGCATGAGGGTGATGGCGAAAGGATGCTCGACCGAGACCAGCAGCCGGCCGCCGGGCCTGAGCACCCGTCGCATCTCGGTCAGCGTCGGTCCCCAGTCTTGCAGGTAGTGCAGCACCAGGGACGCGATGACGTCGTCGAAGGCGTCATCGGGAAAGGGCAGCGGATCGGCCAGATCCGCCACCCGCAGATCCGCCTCGGCGCCCAGGCGCAGCCGGGCCAGCTCCAGCATCCCGGCACTGGCATCGATGCCGGTCAGGACGGCGCCTCGATCGCGCAGCGCGGCGAACAGGGGACCCGAGCCGCAGCCGGCGTCGAGGATGCGCCGGCCGGCCACCTCCCCGGCGAGCTTCAGCATCGCCGGCCGTTCGTAGTACGCGTTCAGCAGGCTGGTCTCGTTCTCGGCCGTGTACCCCTCGGCCAGACGGTCATAGTCGTTGAACGCGGAGGGATCGGCGGCCTCGACGTGATCTTCGGGGATGGTAGACATGGGGGCTATCTTGACCCAGTCGGTCTCTGCGGCGCAGACATACGGACCGTTTGTCGTGATCGAGTGCTTCGGAGCCCTCGCTTCCTTGGACCGAGGCGGCTCGAATACTCGGGGACGGGTGATCGCTGGAGGTGGCGTGTGGCGCGCAGGCGTGGGAATCCGCTGGCGTTGGCGGTGCTGGCGTTGCTGTTCGAGCGGCCGATGCATCCGTATGAGATGGCCTCGACCATGCGTGCCCGGCGCAAGGAGGAGAGCATCAAGCTCAACTACGGCTCGCTGTACTCGGTCGTGGACGGGTTGGTGAAGCACGGGCTGATCGAGGCGGTGGGGGTCCTGCGGGAGGGCAGGCGGCCCGAGCGGACGGTCTATGAGCTCACCGAGCCGGGGAGGCTGGAGCTGTTCGACTGGCTCAGCGAACTGGTCAGCACTCCGGCCAGGGAGTACACCTCCTTCGAGGCGGGGTTGTCGCTGCTGCCGGTGCTCCCGCCCGAGGAGGCGGTGCGTCTGCTGGAGGAACGCGTACTCAGGCTGGAACAGCACCTGCACATGGATGAGGCGCTCCGGGAAGTCACGGTGAAGCAGGGGTTGCCCCGGTTGCTCCTCATCGAGTGGGAGTACACGAGGATGCTCCGCCGGGCCGAGCTCGACTGGGTGAAGGGGCTGATCGACGAGCTTCGGGAGGGCACGTTCGAGGGTCTGGACTTCTGGCGGGTCTGGCACGAACGGTGCTCCGCCGGTCTCGAACCACCCGGGCTCGAGGCGATCGGCTATGTGGCCGGTTATCCGGCCGACCACGGCGCGGCGAACTCCGCCGGTTCTGCGGGTGCCGGTTCTGCGGGCGACGACGATCCCGAGGCGCCGATCGCCTGACGTGCGTGCGGTCCCCGGCGGGTGCGGCAACACCGCGCCGGGGACCTGACGGTCTCACGCGGAGGCGAAACCCGGCCTCGCTACAAGGCGGTTCCACGATACGGGGTCACCGTCGTTCCCGCCCCGGCGCTCTCGCCGTACGTCCGCGTAAGCCGTACGTCCGCGTAAGCCGTACGGCCGAGCAAGCCATGGATCCGCGCAAGCCATGAGTCCACATAAAGGGCATAACGGTCTACTGCAAACGGTCACGACCACGAGGCCGATCCGTCTAGGCTCAATTGGCATGTTCGTCACCACGGTCCACGAGGAGATCCCCTTGACGGGGGGTGACGTGACGGATGGGGTGGTGCGGGTCGGCAACACCGTCCGCAGGCCCACCCGGCCGTCCACGCCGTCCGTGCACGCGCTGCTGCGCCATCTGGAGGCGGCGGGGTTCGACGGGGCTCCCCGGGTGATGGGGTTCGACGGGCAGGGCCGCGAGATCCTGACCTATCTCGAGGGCGAGTCGGGAGCCAGGCCGCTTCCGCCGTACGCGGTGACCGACGAGGCGCTGGTCGCCCTCGCCGGGCTGCTGCGGCGCTTCCACGACGCCGCCGTCTCCTTCCGGCCGCCCCGGCAGGCGATCTGGGAGAACGGCTCCAACGACGACCGGGCCCCCGAGCTGGTGGGGCACTGCGACGTCAACCTCGACAACGTGATCTTCCGTGACGGCCTGCCGTACGGCCTGATCGACTTCGACCTGGCCCGGCCGACGACGCGGCTGTTCGACATCGTGACCACCCTGCGCCACTGGGCGCCCCTCGCCGATCCGGTGGACCTCGACCCGCTCCAGCGCGAGCTGGAGGCCGGTCCGCGCCTGCGCCTGTTCTGTGACGCGTACGGCCTGGCGCCCCGTGACCGCCGTCGCCTGCTCGACCTGGCCCGCCTGCGCTTCAGCCGTTCCTACATCGCCATGCGCGCCAGGGCGGCCTCAGGCGGCGGCTGGGCCCGCATGTGGGCCGAGGGAGCCGGCAGCCGCATCCGCCGGGCGGGAGCCTGGCTCGACGCCCATCAGGACGAGCTCCATGACCATCTCGTCTGACGGCGGCGGTACCCCGCCGCTGGGGGCACGGGCCATTCTGGACGTGTCACGGGTGACGAGCACCCCCGCCGGGGCCCACGCCCTCGGGATGCTCGCCGGGGTCGTCCTCGACGCGCTCCTCGCCGACCCGCGACGCGGGCATCCGGTCGCGCTGTTCGGCCGGGCCGCCGCGGCGCTGGAGAGGCGGCTGTACGGCGACGCCCGGGCCAACGGGGTCGTCCACGTCGCCATCTGCGTCGGGTCCGTGGCGCTGCTCGGCGCCGCCGCCGGCCGGGTGCGCAATCCGCTGGCCCGGGGCGCGGTGAGCGCAGTGGCGACCTGGGCGGTGCTGGGCGGGACGACGCTCGGGCGTGAGGGCGCGGCCATGGCGGCCTTCCTGGAGGACGGCGACCTGGCCGGGGCGCGCGGGCGGCTCTCGCACCTGTGCGGCCGGGACCCCTCGAACCTGCACGAGCCGGAACTGGCCAGGGCGACGGTCGAGTCGATCGCAGAGAACACCTCCGACGCCGTGGTGGCACCGCTGCTGTGGGGCGCGGTGGCCGGGGTACCGGGGCTGCTGGCCTACCGGGCGGTCAACACGCTGGACGCCATGATCGGCCACCGCAACGCCCGCTACGAGCGCTTCGGCTGGGCCGCGGCGCGGCTCGACGACGTCGCCAACGCCGTTCCGGCCCGGCTCACCGGGGTGCTGGCGGTGCTGGCCGCTCCGGTCGCCGGAGGTTCGGTACGGCGGGCGGCGGCCGTACTCCACCGGGACGGCCACCGTCACCCCAGCCCCAACTCGGGCCGGTGCGAGGCGGCCTTCGCCGGGGCGCTGGAGGTCACCCTCGGCGGGACGAACGTCTACGGCAACCGTGTGGAGCACCGGCCGGAGCTGGGCGACGGGCCGAAACCGTCGGCGAGGGAGATCCGGCGTTCGGTACGGCTGGCGCGCGCGGTAGGGTTCGCCGCTGCGGGACTCGCCGTCTTCGCCGCGCTCCGCGGGTGATCCCTCCGCTCCGCGAAGCCGACCTCCGCTGCACGCGGCGGCCTCCGCTCAGCGGGCGATCTCCGCTTCGTGCGGCGATCTCCGCCCTGTGAGGCCGGCCCTCGCACGGCGCGGACGACGGCGGTGGGTGCCGCGGTGCCCGGGAACCCCCGCGGCGCATGGGCCCGGCATCGGCGGGAAAGGCGGTCATGGCAGGCACAGCGGGCGGCGCGGCGGACGGTGCTGCGGGCGGTGTGGCGGACGGTGCTGCGGGGGTGACCGGCGCGCTCCTGGTCGCCGGGACCACCTCCGACGCGGGCAAGAGCATCGTCACCGCAGGCATCTGCCGGTGGCTGGCCCGCCAGGGCGTGAAGGTCGCGCCGTACAAGGCGCAGAACATGTCGCTGAACTCCTTCGTCACCGCCGACGGCGCCGAGATCGGCCGGGCCCAGGCGATGCAGGCCGCGGCGTGCGGGCTGGAGCCCAGCGCCGACATGAACCCCATCCTGCTCAAGCCGGGCAGCGACCGGCGCAGCCAGGTGGTGGTCATGGGCAGGCCGCTGGCCGACGTCGACGCGATGGAGTACTGGCAGGTCAAGGACCACCTCCGGGACATCGCCGTCGAGGCGCTGGAGCGATTGCGGGCCCGCTACGACGTGGTGGTCTGCGAGGGGGCGGGCAGTCCCGCGGAGATCAACCTGCGCCGGGGCGACATCGCGAACATGGGCCTGGCCCGGGCGGCGGACCTGCCGGTCGTCGTGGTCGGCGACATCGACCGGGGCGGGGTCTTCGCCTCGCTGTACGGGACGGTGGCCCTGCTGGAGCCCGCCGACCAGGCGCTCATCGCCGGGTTCGTGATCAACAAGTTCCGGGGCGCGCGCGAGCTCCTCGAACCCGGCCTCGACATGATCAGGAAGCTGACCGGCCGCGAGGTGTACGGCGTGCTGCCCTGGCTGGACGGCATCTGGCTCGACGTCGAGGACTCCCTGGCCCTGGACAACCGGCCCGCGTCCGCCGCGCGCACGCCGTACGGCAGGCAGACCCTGAGGGTCGCGGTGGTCAGGCTGCCGCGCATCTCCAACTTCACCGACGTCGACGCCCTGGCCTCCGAGCCCGGTGTGGTCGTGCGCTTCGTGACCTCTCCGGCCGAGCTCGACGACGCCGACCTGGTGGTCCTGCCCGGTTCCCGCGCCACGGTCTCGGACCTGGCCTGGCTGCGCGCCACCGGTCTGGCCGACGCGCTGCCCGGCCGGGTCGTGCTCGGCATCTGCGGCGGCTACCAGATGCTCGCCCGGACCATCCACGACGACGTCGAGTCGGGCGCCGGGCGGGTCGAGGGGCTCGGGCTGCTGCCCGCCACGGTGGAGTTCGCCAGGGACAAGACGCTGGGCCGCCCGGTCGGCAGCGCGTACGGCTGCCGCGTGGCCGCCTACGAGATCCACCACGGGGTGGTGACCGTCGAGGGAGGCGCCCCCTTCCTGGACGGCTGCCGGGCGGGCACGGTCTGGGGGACGACCTGGCACGGGGCCCTGGAGAACGACGACTTCCGGCGGGCCTTCCTGACCGAGGTGGCCGCCGCCTCCGGCCGGGACTTCACCCCCGCGCCCGGGACGAGCTTCGCCGCGCTGCGCGAGGAACGGCTGGACGCCCTCGGCGACCTGATCGAGCGGCACGTGGACACCGGTGCCCTGCTCCGCCTCCTGGACGGCGGAGCCCCGCGGGGCCTTCCGACGCTGCCGCCGGGAGGTTCCCTCCCCGGAGCGCCGAATTTCTCGCACAATGGTGATATGGACGGTGAACGATGATCACCCGGATGGTTATGGTCCTCTTCGTCATCGCCGTGATCGCCGCGGTGGTGCTCGGCGTCGCCCTCATGGTCCACACCGCCAAGAGGCGCTCCTCCGCTCTGCCCGCGCCCGACGACCCCCGCGAGATCCTCCGGCGCCGCTACGCCGCCGGCGAGATCGACGAGGACGAATACCTCCGCCGCATGTCCGGTCTCTCCCAGGACTGGTGAGAACGAGCGCGTCCCGGAGAGAGGTGCGCCTCAGGCGTGCCGGTCGTCGGCGGAATGCGGCGCCTGCCGTGAGTGGTGGTCTACCAGGCGGGTCAGGAGTGCGACCAGCTGCTCGCGTTCGGGTCCGGTCAGCGGGGCGAGCAGGTCCTCGTGGAGGGAGTCCAGGAGGGCGTCGAGCCGGGCCGTCAGGCTGCGGCCCTCGGGGGTCACGGTGATGACGTTGCGGCGGCGGTCGGCGGGGTCGGGCGCCCGCTCGATCAGGCCGCGGTCGGCGAGTTCGTTGATCACGGCGACCAGGTCGCTGCGGTAGACGCCGGTGCGGCGGCTCAGCGTCGCCTGGCTGGCCGGGCCGGACTCCCGGAGCGTGACCAGCACGGCGTAGTGCCATCTGCGCGCGTCCTCCTCGGCCAGTTTCCTGCTCACCAGCCGCTCGGCGTGCGCCGCCGCCATCCCCAGCAACCTGCTCGGCAGGGTCCGCAGCCGGACGGGTGTGGCCTGGTCGTCGCCGGTGTGCGTCATGTCGGCGGCACTGTCGCTCATGCCGCCGATCTTATCCCTTGCGTTAGCCACCCTAACGGTTTAGATTCGTTAGTGTCATAAACGTTAGTGTGGCAAACGGATTGGACGGGTGGCCCGATGCCGACCATCGATGTGCTCGACTCGACGATGTACTACGAGGAGACGGAAGGGGCCGCTGAGGGCGGGGCTCCGCTGGTCTTCCTGCACGGCAACCCCGCCTCCTCGCACCTGTGGCGCAACGTGCTGCCCCGTCTCGGCGGGTCCGGCCGGGTGCTGGCTCCCGACCTGATCGGCATGGGCCGCTCCGGCAAGCCCGCCCTCGGCTACCGCTTCGGCGACCACGCCCGCTACCTCGACGCCTGGTTCGACGCGCTCGGCCTGCAGGAGGTGATCCTGGTCGGCCACGACTGGGGCGGGGCGCTGGCCTTCGACCGGGCGGCCCGCCGTCCCGGGCGGGTTCGCGGTGTGGCCTTCATGGAGACCTTCGTCCGGCCGATGAGCTGGAGCGAGCTCGGCGAGGGGCCGCGGGCCCGGGGTGAGAAGATCCGCGGGCCTGAGGGGGAGTCGCTGGTGCTCGACCGGAACTTCCTGGTGGAGACCGCGTTCACCGGCGGTGTGCTGACGGCGCTGAGCCCGGAGGAGATGGCCCCCTATCTGGCGCCGTACCCCACCCGCGACAGCCGCCGCCCCCTGCTGGAGTGGGCGCGCTCGCTGCCGCTCGACGGGGAGCCCGCCGACGTGGCCGGCCGGATCGAGGCCTACGGCGCGTGGCTGGCGGGCAGCGGCGACGTCCCCAAGCTGCTGCTCACCTTCGACTCCGCGCCGACCCTGCTCATCGGGGAGGAGATGGCCGCCTGGTGCGCGGCCAACATCGCCGCCCTGGAGATCGAGCACTGCGGCCCGGCCGGCCACCACGCGCCGGAGGACCGGCCCGAAGAGATCGCCGCGGCGATCACCGCCTGGATCGAGCGGCGGAAGCTCCGCTGAGCCCGGACGCCCGGACGCTCCGGACGCCCCGGGCGGCTTCCGGAAGCGGGAAACGAAGAGGCGGGGAAGTGTCGTGATCGGGTCATGGTCCGGGAGATCGGTGCGGGGGCACGATCGGGAGCATGACAGCGGTAGTGGAGACCGAGGGACTGACCAAGTTCTACGGCAGGCGCCGGGGGCTTGAGGACCTCGATCTGGAGATCAGGCCCGGAGAGGTGTTCGGGTATCTGGGCCCGAACGGCGCGGGCAAGACGACGACCATCCGGCTCCTGCTCGACGTGATCCGCCCCACCCGGGGCCGGATGAGCGTGCTGGGCATGGACCCCCGCGATCCGGCCGTGCGCGGCCGGATCGGTTACCTGCCCGGGGAACTGGCCCTGGAGGGCCGCGAGAAGGCGAGCGAGTACCTCGACTTCCTGGGTCGCGCCCGCGGCGGCGTGCCCAGGGAGCGGATCGCGGCGCTCGCCGAGCGGCTGGACGCCGACCTGTCGGTGCCGATGGGGAAGCTCTCCAAGGGCAACAAGCAGAAGGTCGGGCTGATCCAGGCGTTCATGCACGAGCCGGAGTTCCTGATCCTGGACGAGCCGACGAGCGGGCTGGACCCGCTGGTGCAGCAGGAGTTCCTCGCGATGGTCCGCGAGGTGCGCAGCGGCGGGCGGACCGTGCTGATGTCCTCCCACGTGCTGGCCGAGGTGGAGCACGTCTCCGACCGGGTCGGCATCGTCCGGAGCGGCCGGCTGGTCGCGGTCGAGGACATCGCGGCCCTGCGGGAGAAGGCGGTGCGCCGGGTGGAGCTGCACTTCGACGCGCCCGTGCCGCGAGAGGCCTTCGAGAACCTGCCCGGCGTGCGGGACCTGAAGGTGGAGGGGGCCGGCGTGCGCTGCACGATCGACGGCCGCCCGGACGCGCTGGTCAAGGCGGCGGCCCGGTTCACCGTGGTGCACCTGGTCAGCGCCGAGCCCGACCTGGAAGAGATCTTCCTGACCTACTACAGCGAGAGCGAGGAGGAGGGACGTCATGCCCGCGCTGGTGTCCAAGAGCCTGCGTGACTACCGCAGGTCGCTGATCCGCTGGACGATCGGCATCGGGGCGTTCTTCACGCTCTACCTGTCGATCTATCCGAACATCTCCGAGAACAAGGAGATCTACGGCGCACAGGCGCTGGCCAAGTATCCGGGCGCGCTGCGCGACCTGATGGGCGGCATGGAGGACTTCACCTCCGGGATCGGATATCTGAGCAGCGTGGTCTACCAGCTGTTCGGGCCGATGCTGTTCGTGGTGTGCGCGATGCTCCTGGGCAACCGGGCGATCGCCCAGCCGGAGGAGGCGGGCACGCTGGAGCTGACCGTCACGCTTCCGATCGACCGCAGGAGGCTGGTCTTCGAGCGGTTCGTCGCCCTCGCCCTGGGCCTGCTCGCCGTCGCGGCGGCCACGTTCCTGCTCGTCTGGGTGCTGTCGGCCGTCTCCGACATGGGCGTCCCCGCCGACCGGATCCTCGCCGCGCACACCGGGGTCTTCCTGCTCGGCCTGTTCTTCGGCGTGCTGGCGCTGACGGTGGGCGCGGCCACCGGGCGCAAGGGGGCGGCGATGGCGGTCGTCGGCGTGGTCGCGGTCGGCGGCTACATCGTGGAGACCATGGGCAAGAACGTGGACTGGATCTCCTGGCTGCGCTGGATCTCGCCCTTCCACTACTACCTGGACGGCAGGCCGCTCCACCAGGGATTCCCCGTGGGGGACTACCTCGTGCTGGCCGGTGCGACCGCCGTGCTGCTGATCACCGCGATCCTCGCCTTCGATCGGCGTGACGTGGGAGTCTGATGGACGAGATCGCAGGAGCCGGCATGCGATCGAGCGAAGGGACAGCGGTGATGAAGGTGCCCGCCGACCTGCTCGGCGGGCACCTTCACGTGCTGGACGAGGCGGTCGCCACCGGGCGGCTGCCCGGCCGTGAGGCGCTCGACGCCTACCGGACGGCGGGCGCGCGGGCCGCCGAGCTGGGCGTGCCGCTGCGGGACCTGGTCGACACCGCCCTGGCGATGGCCGAGCCGGCCGGACACGACGGGCCCGCCGGGCCGGGCCGGGCAGCCGGTGCGGCGCTGCTGCCGGCACTGCGGCGGGTGGTCTCCGCCCTCATGGAGGGCTACGAGAACGCCCAGCGGCTGGCCATCCGCCAGGAGGAGTCGGCCCGCAGGGAGTTCGTGGACGACCTGCTCCAGGGCCGCTCGGACCGGCTGGCCGAGCGCGCCGAGCACTTCGGGCTCCGGCTCGCCGAGTCCTACGTGGTCGCGGTCGCCCGCCCGGCCGGTACGGCCCTGCGCGGGGACGGGGACGCGATGGTGCGGCGGATCGAGCAGGCGATGATCACCCGGTTCGGGTCGCACAACGTGCTGGTCGCCGTCCGGGACGGGATGATGGTCTGCGTGGCGCCGGGCGGCCTCGGCGCGGCGACCGGGGAGTTCACGCATCACGTGCGGCAGGCCATGGAGCCGGGCTGGCGGGTCGGGGTGGGACGCCCGCACCGGGGGCCCGGCGGGGTGGTCGCCTCCTACCGCGAGGCCGGCAACGCGATCGAGCTGGGCGATCGGCTGGGGCTGCGCGCGGCCGTGCTCAAGGCCGCCGACCTGCTGGTCTTCCCGGTGCTGCTGCGCGACCGGGAAGCCATCGACGACCTGGTCACGACCGTGCTGAGCCCGCTGCTGGAGGCGCGGGGCGGTCCTGAGCCGCTGCTCGCCACGCTGGAGGCCGTCTTCGCCGCGCAGGGGAACCAGACGGCGGCCGCGCGCAAGTTAGGCGTCAGCACCCGGGCGGTGACCTATCGGCTGGAACGCGTCCGCCGGCTCACCGGCTTCTCCCCCGACGATCCCACCCAGCGCTTCACCCTGGAGACCGCCGTGCTGGGCGCGCGTCTCCTCGACTGGCCCGCCCAGCCCCTCGCCTCCCGCCCCCGGACCTGACGTCGCCCCGCTCCCGGACTCGGCCTCCGCCTCGGCCGCGGCCACCGCGCGGGCCGTGACGGTCCGGGAGACCAGGAGGATGGTGAGGACGCACAGGCCCGCGGCGGCGCAGAACACGGCGGGCAGCCCGGCCGCCGCGGCGAGGATCCCGCCGGCCGCCGCGCCCAGGGGCCTGGCGCCCATGCCGATCAGGCGGACGGTCGCGTGGACCCGGCCCATCAGCCGCTCGGGGACGAGCCGCTGGCGCAGCGAGACCAGCAGGACGTTGCAGACGGCGTTGGTCGCGCCGAGGAGCACGGCGGTCACGCCGATGGCGGGGACGGTGGGGACGAGGACCGGGACGAGCAGCAGCAGGGCGTTGACCAGGTTGACCGTGACCAGCGTCCGGGCCTGGCCCGCGTGCCGGGCCAGCCGCTCGGCGACCAGCGAGCCCGCGATCGCACCGAGGGCGAGCGCCGCCGCCAGCAGGCCGTACCCGCCGGGGGTGAGCCCCACCCGCGACTCCTCGCCGACCACCCACAGGACGAAGACCGCGAAGTAGGCGTCGTTCGCGAAGTTGAACACTCCCGCGAACAGGGCCAGGCTCCGCAGGACGCGGTGTCCCCACAGGAAGCGCAGCCCCCGGGCGATGTCGGCGCGGAGCGGGCCGGAGGAGGGGGTCCGGAGGCGGAAACGCCCGCGCATGCCGAGCAGGGCGAGTCCCGCCGCCGCGTACAGCAGGGCGGGCGCCCCGAGCGTGGCGGTGATCCCGAGCGTGGCGCCGAGCCCGATCAGGACCCCGGCGAGCGGGGCGCCGAGGAAGTTGTTGCCGACCGTCTGCGCGGCGACGAGCTTGCCGTTGGCGTCGGTGAGCCGCTCACGCGGCACGGCCATCGGCACCACCGCCTGCGCCGCGCTGTCGGCGAAGACCTCGCCCGCGCCGAGCAGCAGGACCCCGGCCAGCAGCACGGGCAGGTTCAGCATCCCCAGCCAGGCCGTCAGCGCCAGCGCGGCCAGCACGCCCGCCCGGGCCCAGGTGGCCGCGGCCATCATCCGGCGCCGGTCGCACCGGTCGGCGAAGACCCCCGCGTGCAGGGAGAACAACAGCCAGGGGAGTGTCACCGCCGCGGTGACCAGGGAGACCAGGAACGGCGAGCGGGTCAGCGTCACCGCGATCAGGGGCACCCCCATGAGCACGACGCCGTCGGCGGTGTTGGACAGGCCGGAGGAGGCCCACAACCAGCGGAAGGATCGCCCGGGCACCGGCACCTCCGGTAGCGTGTAAAGGAAAGTATGCAAAACTCTCTTTGCAAAGATATGGCTGCAAACCATGGACGACAAGACCCCCGGCCCGGATGACCCACCGGTCGTCCTGAACTCGACCCGGGAGCTCGACGCCTCCGCGCTCAAGGGGCTCGCCCACCCGATCCGGCTCCGCCTGCTGGAACTGCTGGAGCGCGACGGCCCCGCGACGGCGACCCAGCTCGCCGCCAAGAGCGGGGAGAGCACCGGCTCGACCAGCTACCACCTGCGCCGGCTGGCCCACCACGGCCTCATCGAGGACGCTCCCGGCCGGGGGAAGGGGAAGGAACGCTGGTGGCGCGCCTCCTCGTTCGGATTCGACGGGGACCGCTTCCGCCGCGACCCCGACACGGCGCAGGCGGCCGAGCTCCTGCTCGCCGACCTGCTCCGGCAGCGCAACGCCGAACTCGGCCGCTGGCTGGAGGAGTCGCGGCACGCCCCGCGCGAATGGGTCAGGGCCACCCTCAACTCGCACACCGTCATGCGCCTGACCCGGGATGAGCTCGCCGACCTCGTCCGGGAGGTCTCCGGGGTGATCGAGGCCCACCGCAACCGGGTGAGGGACCGGGAGGAGGGCACGCCGGACACCGCACGGGTCATCGTCGCCTTCGACGCCTTCCCGGTCGGTCTCGGCGCCCCGGACCCCTCGCGATGACGTACGGCCGCCGCCCCGGGCGGGGCGGCGGCCGTACGGAGCCTGAGGCGGCGGGTCAGGGGACGAGCAGGAGCTTGCCGGTGGTACGGCGGGCCTCGAGGTCCTCGTGGGCCCGGGAGGCCTCGGCCAGGGGATAGCGGCGGGAGATGTGCACCCTGAGCCTGCCGTCGGCCAGCCAGCCGTAGATGTCGGAGGCGCGCCAGGCCAGCTCCTCGCGGGTGGCGATGTAGGCGCCCAGGGAGGGACGGGTCAAAAACAGCGAGCCGCCCCTGGCCAGCACCTGCGGGTCGACCGGCGGGACGGGGCCGCTGGCCTGGCCGTACAGGGCCATCATGCCGCGCGGGCGCAGGGAGGCGAGGCTCTCCTCGAAGGTGCTGGCGCCCACGCCGTCGTAGACGACGTGCACGCCGGAGCCGGTCAGGTCGCGCACCGCGTCGGCGAAGCCCTTGTAGCGCAGGACCTCGTCGGCGCCAGCCTGACGGGCCAGCTCCTCCTTCTCCTCGGTGGAGACCGTGCCGATCACCCGGGCGCCCCTGAGCTTGGCGATCTGGGTGAGCAGCAGGCCCATGCCGCCGGCGGCGGCGTGCACCAGCACGTCGTCACCGGCCTTCACCTCGTGCACCGAGTGGGTCAGGTAGTGCGCGGTGAGCCCCTGCAGGGTGACGGCCGCGGCGACCTCGGGCGCGACCCCGTCGGGCACGGCGAGCAGGTGGGAGGCCGGTACGACGACCTTCTCCGCGTAGCTGCCCGTCACGTTCGCCCAGGCCACCTTGTCGCCGACGGACAGCCCCTGCACGTCCTCGCCGACGGCGGCGACCGTCCCCGCCCCCTCGTTGCCGGGGGTGAAGGGGAGCGAGAGCGGGTATCGGCCCATCCGGTGGTAGACGTCGATGAAGTTCACGCCGCTGGCGGCGACGTCGACCAGCACGTCGCCCGGGTTCAGCTCCGGCTCCGGGCACTCCTGGTAGGTGAGGACCTCGGGACCACCGGTGGCGGAGACGACTATGGCGTGCATCGTGCTGACTCCTTCGCTCAGACGGGTGCTTCGATCCTCCCCAACCCGAAGCCGATCATCCTTGTTCCTGCTACGGCTTCTTGGCTGAGGCAGGGCCGTGCATGGTGAAATTGTCGAACGAGGCCTTCAGCACGGCCCCGCTCTTCTCGCCGACCCGGGCGATCATGCCGACCTCGCCGGCGGGCAGCGGGCTGGAGTCCAGCAGGGAGTGCGTCTGCTCCCCGTTGACCCACATGGTGAGCCGCACGCCCTCGCCGCTGCCGCTGCACTCGGCCTGCAGCCGGACGGGCTCGCCCTTGGGCAGATCGAGCTGGACGGGCTCGCCGAGGTCGCCGCCGGCGCTCTTGACGGTCCTGCGGATGCGGGCCTTGCCGGTGGTGTCGACCAGGAACTCGTAACGGGTGGCCTTGTAGTCGTCGTCGCCGCGGCAGAACAGTCCGGACTCGCCGACGCCGCTGCTGCCGTTGCGGACCCCGAGGGAGACGCCCAGCAGCAGCCGGTCGGGGATGACCGGGGTCGGCGTGGCCGAGGGGTCCGGGGTGGCGGGAGGGGCGACCACGAAGGGGACCGGCGCGGTCTCCCGGTGGACGGGATCGTCGCCGGTGACGTCGACGGCGTAGTAGCCCTCGGGCGCGTAACCGTACTTGACGGTCGCCGGGTCGTAGCCGCCGCCGCTCCAGCCGGTGCCGCTCTGGATGAAGTCGTCCTGGTAGAGCAGGGACAGGTCGTCCGGCGGCCCGCCGGACCTGAGCGCGACGTAGCCGCCGACGCCGCCGGCCACCGCGACCACGGCGGCGACGACCGCTCCGGCGATCAGCTTCTTGCGCCGGACGGACGCGGCCGGGGCTCCGTGGCGGGGCCCGGGACCGGAGGCCCGTGTGTCGCCCTGGGGCCGGGCGGAGGCGGGCCCCGTCTGCCCGTGCCGGTCGGCCTGCCCGAGCGGGCCGGTCTGACCGGTCTGGCCGAGGTGGGCGGCGGGGACGGTGTGGGCGGGCGGTCCGGCCGGTGGGGCGTATCCGGGCCGGGTGGGCGCCGCGCCGGGGACGGTGTGGCCGGGATGCGCGGCGGGTCCGGCGGGTCCGGCGGGGACGGTGGACCCGGGGGATCCGGCGGGCGCGCTCTCCGTCCACTGCGCGGTCGTGTGCGGGGTGGGCGGGCTCTGCTGCCACACCGTCTGCACCGAGTGGGCGGCCTGCTCCGGGGCGGCCGAGCGGCCGACCATGTGGTCGAGGAGCTGCTGGGCGGTGGGACGCCGGCCGGGGTCCTTGTCCATGGCGTAGCCGACCAGCTCGCGCAGGCCGGGCTCCAGGCCCTCCAGGACGGGCTCGGTGTTGAGCACCTGGTAGAGCACCGCGTGCAGGGCCTCCCCGCCGAACGGCGCCCGGCCGCTCGCGGCGAAGGCCACCAGGCAGCCCCAGGAGAACACGTCGCAGGCGGGGGAGACCGGCTCGCCGCGCAGCACCTCCGGCGCCATGTAGCGCGGGGTCCCGATGACCTCGCCGGTCCCGGTCACCCCGCTGAGCGTGTCGAGGGCGCGGGCGATGCCGAAGTCGATCACCCGCGGGCCGACCGGGGAGAGCAGCACGTTGGACGGCTTGAGGTCGCGGTGGACGATCCCGGCGCCGTGGATCGCGGTCAGCGCGGTGGCCACGCCGACCGCGAGCGCGTCGAGGCTGGAGCCGCGCAGCGGCCCGTCGGAGCGTACGGCCTCCTCCAGGTTGGGGCCGGGCACGAACTCGGTGACCACGTAGAGCTGCTCGCCGTCCAGTGCGGCGTCCAGCACGGCCGCCGTGCAGAACCGCCGGACCCGCCGCGCGGCGTCGGCCTCCCGGCGAAAACGCATCCGGAACTGCTCGTGCTGGGTGTACTCGGGGTTGATCACCTTGATGGCGACCCGCTGCCCGTCGGGGGCCTGACCGAGGTAGACGGTGCCCATGCCGCCCCGGCCCAGCCGGCTGAGCACACGGTAATGCCCGATCTGGAGGGGTTCGCCTGGACTGAGGTTGTTCACCGTATTACCTAACCGCATTTACCGTCGCCTGGGTGGTGGCTCAGCCTACCGAGATCTGACCGGCGGCCAGCATCCGCAGCATCGGCAGATCCACCTGTTCCAGGCTGTCCACGGTCAGCACGCCGTACGGCGCCGCCCCGTCCGAGGGGACCGCGATCACGCGGCATCCGGCGGCCCTGGCCGCCGCGATGCCGGTCGGGCTGTCCTCCACGGCCACGCAGCGGGACGGGTCGGCGCCCAGCCCGGCGGCGGCCTTCAGGTAGGGATCGGGCCGGGGTTTGCCGTGCGCGGTGTCCTCGGAGGCCACCACGAGACGGAAGCGTTCGGCTCCGACGGTGCGCAGCACGATGTCCACGACCCGCCGGGGTGAGGCGCTGACCAGGGCGATCGGCACACCGGCGGCGCCGAGGTCGTCCAGGAGCCGCAGCGCGCCCGGCAGGGGGGTCACCCCGCCCGCGACGCGCTCGGCGAACTCCTCTGCGAGCCGTACGGCGACCGCCTCCCGTTCCGGCTCGCCCGTCCCGTCCCGGGCGCTTCGGACGAGACGGGCGGCGACGTGCTCGACCGGGCGGCCGAGCACGTCGCCGCTGTCCGAGTCGCCCAGTTCCAGGCCGAGTTCCGAGGCGACCGTCACGCACGCCTCCCACCACAGGCCCTCGGTGTCCACGAGCGTTCCATCCATGTCGAACAGGACGGCCCGGAGGCTCACCGCCCGTCTCGCCGTACGGCGGCGCCGGTCGCCTCCGCGGTGGTGCCGGCCGTACCGGCGCCGTCGGAGGGGGCGGCCGGGTCCCGGGAAGCGGCCGAGGGGTCGGCCGGATCTGAGGGGGTGGGCGGGATGGCCGAAGGACCGGCTGGATCCGGGGAGGCGGAGGAAGCGGGCGGGGTGGCGGCCGTGGCCGGGGATGTGGAGGGGGCGGGGCGGGGGGAGACGAGGACGGGGCGTTGGACGAGGGTGACGGTCACCTGGGTGCCGGGGGCCAGCCGTACCGCGTCGTGGCCGGGGACGTCGGCGAGGATCTCCAGGTCGCCGGGGGCGTCGCCGAGGCTGACGCGGAGGCGGGCGGAGGAGCCGCGGAAGGAGGAGGCCACCACGAGGGCCCGGCCGCCGGGTTCGGGGGTGACGATCACCGCCTCGGGGCGGACCAGCACGTCCACCTCGGGGCTGCTCGGTACCGGACCGTCCACGGGCATGAGCCGGCCCAGGACCGTGACCTCGGCGCCGGAGACACCGGACGCGCCGGATCCGCCGGACGCGCCGGAGAGGGTGGACGCGCCGGATCCGCCGGACGCGCCGGAGAGGGTGGACGCGCCGGAGACGGTGGACAGCCGGCCGGGGACGCGGTTCATCGTGCCGACGAACTCGGCCACGAACGGCGTCGCGGGACGGTCGTAGACCTCGGCGGGCGGCCCGACCTGTTCCAGCCGCCCGTCGCGGAGCACCGCGACCCGGTCGGCGATGGACAGCGCCTCCTCCTGGTCGTGCGTCACGAAGATCGTGGTGATGCCGAGGTCGAGCTGGAGCCGGCGGATCTCCTCCCGCAGCGCGACGCGGACCTTGGCGTCCAGAGCCGACAGCGGCTCGTCGAGCAGCAGCACGCGCGGCTCCAGCGCCAGCGCCCTGGCCAGGGCGACGCGCTGCTGCTGGCCGCCGGACAGCTCGTGCGGGTAGCGCCCGCCGTGCTCGGGCAGGCCGACCAGCTCCAGCAGCTCGGCCGCGCGGGCGTGCCGCCGGGCGGCGGGCACCTTGCGCACCCGCAGGCCGAAGGCCACGTTGTCGCGGGCGTTCAGGTTGGGGAACAGCGAGTAGGACTGGAAGACCATGCCGGCGTCCCTGCGGTTGGCCGGCAGCCGGGTGATGTCCTTGCCGTCGATCAGCACGGCCCCCGCGTCGGGGTGCTCGAAGCCCGCCACGCAGCGCAGCGCCGTGGTCTTGCCGCAGCCCGACGGGCCGAGCAGCGCCATCAGCTCGCCGGGCTCGACGGCGAGGTCCAGCCCGTCCAGGGCGACCGTACGGCCGAACACCCGGCGCAGTCCCCGGAACTCGACGCCGGAGGTCTTCATTGTGAGTCCTTTCGCTTGGCGCCCGCGCCGGACAGGATCAGCAGCAGCAGCCAGGTGGTCAGCAGGCTGAGGATGGAGACGGCCACCGACAGCCGGCCGTTCGCGCCGGAGATCGTGACGATCCAGACCGGGAAGGTCTGGTAGCCCAGGAGCGCGGCGACGGTGTACTCGCCGAGCACCAGCGCGAGGGCGAGGAACGAGGCGCTGGCGATGGCGGAGCGCAGGTTGGGGATGACCACCCGGAACATCACGTGCGGCCACGAGGCGCCCAGGTTGCGGGCCGCCTCCACCAGCGTGCGCACGTCGATCGCGCGCAGCCCCGCGTCCAGCGACCGGTAGACGAACGGCAGGGCCAGCACCACGTAGGCCAGCACGAGCACCACGGGGAACGTCTCGTCCTGGATCGCGATCAGCGTCGCCCAGAACGGCGTGGCGGCCAGATAGTCCGGCCCCCAGCGCAGCACGGTGCTGATCCCGGTCACGAAGGTGATCGGCGGCACGACCAGCGGGATCGTGCAGATCACCTCCAGCACCGGCCGCAGCCCCGGCGCGCCGAGCCGTACGGCCAGCAGCGCGGGCAGGGTGAGCGCCAGCACCACCACGATCGTCGCCGCCGCCAGGGCCAGGGACAGCAGCATGCTCGCCGCGAAGCCCTCGGCGGTGAGGATCTCCGCGTAGGTGGACAGGGAGAAGCCCTGCTGCTCGCTGTGGACGGTGAACCAGAACGAGGCGGCCATCGGGACCAGGAAGTAGACCGCCGCGGCGCCCAGCACCACGCCGCGCCACAGGCGCATCCGGCGCGGGCGCGAAACCGGGGACGAGGCCGGAGCCGGGGCCGCGGGATCGGCCGTCCCGGTGGGCAGGATGGGGGTCACCGCAGCCATCGGCTGCTCCTCCTCTGCAGGGGCAGGTAGACCGCCATCACCAGGCCCGCGACCACGATCATGTCGAGGCTCAGCGCGAGCGCGATGTTCTCGTGGCCGATCAGCACGTCGCCGGTGAGCGCGTCGGCGATCTGCAGGGTGACCAGCGGGACCGTGCTGCCCACCATCGCCCTGGCGGTGGCGTAGGCGGCGAACGCGCTGCCGAACAGCAGGACCGTGCCGCCCAGCAGCGCGGGCGCCAGCACCGGGATGCCGACGTGCCGCCAGTACTGCCAGGCGGTGGCGCCGCTGTTGCCGGCCGCCTCCCGCCACTGCGGCCTCAGCCCGTCCATCGCGGGCACCATGACCAGCACCATCAGCGGGATGGAGAAGTACATGTAGACGATGACCAGGCCCCAGAAGGTGTACAGGCTCCAGCCGTACTCGCCGAGCCCGAGCGCCTGGGTCAGCACGCCCGAGTTGCCCAGCGTGGCGACCCAGGTGAACGCCAGCGGCACGCCGCCGAAGTTGGCCAGCACGCCGGAGGCGGTCAGCACCGACTCGCGCAGCGTCCGGAACCGGGAGGTGACCACCGCCTGGGCGAGGAAGGCTCCCAGGACCGCGCCGAGCAGGGCCACCACGGCCGACAGCTGCACGCTGCTGACCAGGGTGGAGAGGTAGTTGCCCCGCAGGCTCTCGACCAGGTTGGAGGTGCCGAAGCCGGAGACCCCGGTCTGCGGGTCCCGGACGGTGAAGGCGCCGAGCACCAGCGCGACCGCCGGGATCCCGAAGGCCAGGGCCGTGAAGGCGAGCAGGGGCACGGCCGCCGGCCAGCTGCCGGTCCGGGCGCGGCCGCCGCGGGGCGCGGCGGCCGGCTCACCGGCGTCCCCGGTGATCGAGACCATCATCCGCCGACCGCGGCGCCCCAGCCGGTGGCCAGGACCTCCTTGGCCTTGTTGATCTGCTCCTCGGTCGGGAAGCTCGGCTCACCCTGGACCGCGGGCAGGTTGGCCGCGGCGCTCTTGTCCACCGAGCCGTCGGCCTGCATCGCGGGCAGCAGCACCGGGCGGGCGAAACCGCCGAGATAGAGGTTCTGGCCCTCGGGGCTGTAGAGGAACTCCTGCCACAGGCGGGCGGCGGCCGGGTGCGGGGCGTCCTTGTTGATCGCCTGGGCGTAGAGCTGGAAGTACTTGCCGTCGCTCGGGACGACGGTCTTCCAGTCGATGCCCTTGCCGGCCATCACGGGGCCGTAGGCGGCGTTGTTGTAGTCCCAGTCGATGCTGATCTGGGTCTCGCCCTTCTCGATGGTGGCCGGGGTGGTCTCCACCGGGTTGAAGTTGCCCGTGTCCTTCAGCTTCTTGAAGAAGTCCAGGCCGGGCTGGATGTCGTCGAAGGAGCCGCCGTTGGCCAGGGCCGCCGCGTAGACGCCGCCGAAGGCCGAGCCGGACTGCGTCGGGTTGCCGTTCATCGCGACCTTGCCCTTGTACTCCGGCTTGAGCAGGTCGGAGAAGGTCTCCGGGCAGTTGTCGATCTTCTTGGCGTCGCAGCCGATCGAGACGTAGCCGCCGTAGTCGTTGGCCCAGAGGCCGCTCGGCTCCTTCTGGTTGTCGGGGATCTTGTCCCAGGTCTGCACCTTGTAGGGCGCGAACAGGCCCTCGGCCGCGCCGCTGATGGCGAAGGACTGGCCGATGTCCAGGACGTCGGGGGCGCGGTCCTGGCCCTTGCGGGTCTTGACCGCGTTGATCTCGTCGGCGCTGGAGGCGTCGGGGGTCTCCTCCTCGATCTCGATGCCGTACTTCGTCTTGAAGGCTTCGATGATCTTGCCGTAGTTGGCCCAGTCGTGCGGCAGGGCGATGACGTGGAGCTTGCCCTCCTTCTTCGCCGCCGCGACGAGCTGCTCCATCCCGCCGAAGTCGGCGGCGGAGGTGGCGGTCCTGGCGTCGACGCCGGCCGCGGAGCCACTGCCCGAGGCGGCGGGGGAGGAGGTGGCGGTCGGTGCGGCCCCGCACGCCGCGACCCCTGCCAGGAGGAACGCGGCCAGGCCTGCGGAACGGATTCGGGATGCGATCACGGTGTCTCCCAGCGGGGGTGTCGCGCCATATGTCACGAAAGTAGGCGAACTTGTTCAAACAAGCTAGGCCCAGTGCGCCGTTGTGCGGTTTCCGCCGGATGAACGCTCGGAGTACGCCGGTGGAATGCGAGAACCCGCACTTTGTGGGTGATCGATCATTGCCTAGTGTGGAGGCGGGACCGGCCGGCCGGTGTGCACAGCGAGGGAGCCATGACTGCCCGGTATGCGGGGATCGCCGGAGAGCTGCGCGAGGCGATCATGCGAGGAGACTACGACGTGGGCGCGCAGCTGCCCTCCGAGGCCGAGCTCGCCGTCCGCTTCGCCGCCTCCCGCGGGACCGTCCGCCAGGCGGTCGCCGTACTCGCCGCCGAGGGACTGGTCGGCTCCCGGCAGGGGGCCCGGCGCATCGTGCTGGGGCGCGAGCGCAGCCAGAGCTTCGCCGAGCTGCACAGCTTCGCCCAGTGGGCGCGGTCGATGGGCCACCGGGTCACCGGCCGGGTGCTGGAGCAGCGCCGCCGGGCGGCGGACGCGGCCGAGGCGGCCCGGCTGGCGCTGCGGCCGGGGGACGCCGTGCTGCGGGTGCTGCGGCTGCGCTCGCTCGAAGGCGAGCCGGTGCTGCTGGAGCGCACGGTCTACGCCGGGTGGATCGCCCCGGCGGTGGAGAGTCTGCCCGCCGACTGCGAGTCCGTCACACAGGCGCTCTACGAGGGCGTCGGCCTGGTCTTCGCCTACGGCGAGCACCTCATCGACGCGGTCGCGGCGGGCACCGAGGACGCGCGGCTGCTGTCGGTACGGCGGGGCAGCCCGCTGCTGCGCCAGCGCCGGGTCACCACCACCCCCGAGGGCCGCCCGGTCGAGTGGTCCGACGACCGCTACCGCGCGGGCAGCGTGACGTTCAGCATCCGCAACTCGGTGGACGCCAACCCGCTCGTCCGGCAGGTGGGGGACTTGCGCCCGTCATCGTAAGAACGTATGTTCGACTCTGCACAGACCCGTCTTCCCCCGGGTGCCATCCGACAGCCGCGGGGGGAAGAACCGTCTTGAGCAGACTCTACGGCGACCCGATCGAGGTCTGGACCCGTGACGGGGTGCCGATCCAGTTCGTCTGGCACGACCGGCTCTACGCCGTGCGCCGGGTGGTCGATCACTGGGTGGTGGCCCGCGAGTGGTGGAAGACGAGTGACGACGACCCCGGCGAGCGCCGCTTCTGGCGCGTGGAGGCCAGCCCCGGCCGCAAACTCGGCACCTACGAGCTGCGCTTCGACACCGCGGGGTCCGGCTGGCTGCTGGTGCGGGCCTGGGAGCGCTGAGCGATGTGCGGCGGTGCGGGCCCGGGAGCGCTGAACGATCCGGGGGCGCCGGCCGGCGGGGCGCTGATCAGTTCGTGGCGGCCTGGGGCGTGGTGGGGCGGGTGGCGGGGGACGGTGCCCGGCGGCGGTGGCGGGCCTCCGCCTGGGCTCCGCTGATCTGCCTGACCGTCGTCGCGCACAGCAGGCACGCCATGGCCGCCGCGGCCAGCTCGGCCGGGCCGAGACCGGTCAGGCCCGCCTCCGCCGGCGAGCCGGGCAGCGCCCGGCGCGCGACCATGACCAGCAGCGTCAGGCAGCTCAGCCACCAGGCGGTCAGCAGCGCCAGCCACGGGCCGCGGCGTCCGGCGGGCGGGTGCGAGGCCCGCCAGAGACGGTCCAGCAGCACCGGCGGGGCGAGGAGGTTCAGCGGCGGCACCAGCCAGCCCGCCAGGACCCGCCCCACGGGCAGGCCCGGGGAGCCGGCGGCCCGCCAGGCCCGGGCCAGCCAGACCAGATAGACGGCGACCGCGGCGACCGTGGTCACGGTCACCGCGATGATCAGGATGGCGAAGACGGTGGCCGCGCCGATCAGGGCCTGCGCGCCGGGAGCGCGGGTGTCGCCGCTGAAAGCGGACATCTCACGCGCAAGCCGTGATCCGCGGGCGTACTCGAAGACGACGAGGGCCGCGGTCGCGGCCACCTGGGCGGCGAGAGTCGCGTAGACGGCCGTGACCGGCTGTCGGCGTGGGGACGACGCGCGGCGCATGTGAAGCTCCCCCCGGCATGCGCTGAAGGACCTGCCCTTCTTCTATCCCGCCGGGGCCTCCGTCAATCAACTCACCACGCCGGACTCCCAGGCCCATGCGGCGATCTCCACGCGGTTCCTTGCCCCGAGCTTTGCCTGGACGCTTCCCAGGTGCGTCTTGACCGTGGAGAGCGAGACGAACAGCTCCGCGGCGACCTCCTGGTTCGTCCGCCCCCTGGCCACCAGCCGGACCACGTCGAGCTCCCGCTCCGTCAGCGGCTCGGCGGGCGGGCGGGCGCCCACCCCGGAGGCGGGGCGGGCCAGGTGTTCGAGCAGCCGTACGGTCACCGACGGCGAGACCAGCGCGTCCCCGGCCGCCGCGGCGCGGATGGCCTCGATCAGCAGCGTCGGCCCGCTGTCCTTGAGCAGGAAGCCGGTGGCCCCGGCGCGCAGCGCCCCGTAGACGTACTCGTCCAGGTCGAAGGTCGTGACGATGACCACCCGCAGCGGGTCGGCGGCCCCCGGCCCGGCCAGGATCCTGGTGGCCTCCAGCCCGTCGAGCCTGGGCATCCGGATGTCGAGCAGGCACACGTCGGGCCGGAGCCGCCGTGCCTGTTCGATCGCCTCGGCGCCGTCGGCGGCCGTCGCCACGACCTCCATGTCCGGCTGGGCGTCCAGGATCATTTTGAACCCGGTCCGCACGAGTTCCTGGTCGTCGGCGATGAGCACCCGAATCGTCACGTGATCGATTCTGCCAGCAACCGGGTCGTACCAGGCCATCGGCCGTTCGGCCGATGCCTCCGTCCGCGGATGGGACACGCGGCCGATCCGCCGGTATGTCCCCGCGGGGGATGGTCGTCACCATGACTGCTGTCCTTGAAGGATTCGATCTGGTGAAGCGGTTCGGCGCGACCGTGGCACTGGGAGGCGTGGCGCTGCGGATCGGCCGCGGCGAGGCCGTGGCCATCATGGGGCCGAGCGGGTCGGGGAAGTCGACCCTGCTGCACTGCCTGGCGGGGATCATGAAGCCCGACGGGGGCGAGGTCCACCTGCTCGGCCAGCGCATCGACACGATGCGTGAGCGGGAGCGCAGCGCGCTGCGCCGTACCCGCTTCGGGTTCGTGTTCCAGTTCGGCCAGCTCCTGCCCGAGCTCCCGGCCGAGGAGAACGTCGCGCTGCCGCTCATGCTCGGCGGGGTGTCGCGGGGGGACGCCGTACGGCGGGCCCGCGAGTGGTTCGGCCCGCTCGGCCTGGGCGGGATGGAGGGACGGCGGCCCGGGGAGCTGTCCGGCGGCCAGGCCCAGCGGGTGGCGATCGCCCGCGCGCTGGCCACCCGGCCCGCGGTGGTCTTCGCCGACGAGCCGACCGGCGCGCTCGACCAGGCCACCGGCCAGGACACGATGCGGCTGCTGGTGGAGGCGACCCGGGGCAACGACGCCTCGCTGGTGGTGGTGACCCACGACCCGCAGGTGGCCCGCTGGTGCGACCGCACGGTCGAGGTCCGCGACGGGCAGGTGCTCTCACCCGGCGGGTACGGCGCGCCCGTGCCGTCCGGCGGGTACGGGGCCGCCGGGGCGTCCGGAGTCACCGGGACCGCGGAGGCCATGGGGGCCGCCGGGGCCGCCGGGGCCGCCACCCGGATCCTGCCCGGGGTGAACGGATGACCGGCCTGCTGGGACTGAGCTGGCGGCTGCTGCGCGGCGGGGGCCGCGGCGGCCTGCTGGGCGCGGGGCTGACCGCGGTGGCGGTGGCCGTCTCCACCGCGCTGCTGCTCTTCGCCGTCTCGGCCAACCTGGCCTTCCAGGGCCGGGCCGAGCGGGAGGCGTGGCGCAACCCGGTCGCGGCGGACACCGGCGTCGTGGCCGTCCAGGCCGTGCGCAGGGACTACGTGCGCGACCTGGGCATCACCGTCGTGGACGTCGCCGCGCTGAGGCCCGGAGCGGCCCCGCCGCCCGGCCTGGACCGCTTCCCGGCGCCGGGAGAGGTCTGGTTCTCCCCGGCGCTGGCGGAGCTCGTCCGGGAGCTGCCGGCCGGTGAGCTGGCCGGCCGGTTCCCGGAGAAGGTCGGCGGGACCGTCGGGGACGAGGCGCTGGTCCATCCCGGCGAGCTGGTCGCGGTCCGCGGCCAGGAGCCGGACGCCCCGGTCATGACCGTCAAGGCCCCGCAGGACCCGCTGACCGGGACCGCGCCGACCCGGGTGGCCGGTTTCACCGGCGAGCCCACGAACGACGCGCAGGCCTACCAGGCGCTGGCGCTGATCGCGACCGTGCTCATGGCCGTGCCGCTGCTGGTGTTCGGGGGCGCGGCGGCCCGGCTCACCGTGGCCCGCCGCGACCAGCGGCTGGCCGCGCTCCGGCTGGTCGGCGCCACACCCGGCCAGGTGGTCCTGATGACCGTCGCCGAGGCGGTGATCACCGCTGCGGCCGGTGCGGTCGCGGGCGTGGCGCTGTACGGCCTGCTCACCCCGCTGCTGGGCGGGATCGAGATAGCGGGCGGCTCCTGGTTCGCCGCCGACCTGTGGCCGGGCGTGCCGTACACCCTGGCCGTCCTGGCGGCCGTGCCGCTGCTGGTGGGCCTGTCCGCCGTGGTCGGCCTGCGCCGGGTGGTGGTCAGCCCGCTGGGCGTGGCCAAGAGGGAGACCCCGCCGGCCATGCGGGTCGTGCGGGTCCTCGCGCTGCTGGCCGTCCTGGCGACGGTGCCCGCGCTCGGCGCCGGCACCGCGGCCGGAGTGGTCGCGGTCGTGCTCGGCCTGGCCTTCCTGGCCATCAACCTGACCGGCCCCTGGGTGGTCGGGGTGATCGGCAGGATCACCGCCCGTACGGCGCGCGGGCCCGCCCGCCTGCTGGCCGGCCGCCGCCTGGTCGACGACCCCCGGGCGGCCTGGCGGACCGTGAGCGGCGTGGCCATGACCGGGTTCGTGGCCGGGTTCATCGGGCTCCTGAGCCCGGGGAGCGGCCTGCTCGGCGACGCCGACGCCACCACCCTGCGCCTCACCGTCCCCGCGGCCCGGGTGTCGCAGCTGACGGAGGAGGCCCGGGAGCGCCTGTCGGCGGCGGGCGTCCCGGCCAGGGTGAAGGTCACGGGCGAGGGCGGGGACAGGACGCTCGCCGTCACCGTCACCGAGGCGGCACGGGTGGACGAGGCGGTGATCGACCGGGCCAGGACCGCGCTCGACGGGATGGTCCCCGGCCGCGGGGCCACCTCCGAGGCCGACGAGGAGCGCTTCGGCGTCCTGCTGCTGCAGGACGTGGGCACCGGCACCGTCGTCGTGCTCACCGTCTCGTTCCTGGTCGCGATCGTCAGCGCCGGCATCACCGCGGCCTCCTCGGTCCTCGACCGCAGGCAGACCTACGCCCTGCTCCGCCTGGCGGGCACCCCGCTGGAGGTCCTCAACCGGGCCCGCCGCGCCGAGACGCTCGTCCCGCTGGCGGTCATGGGCGGCGGCTCCATCGTGGTCGGGATGTTCTGCGCGCTGCCGTTCTCGTTCTCCGCGATGAACGTCAGCGGGCTGACCGTCCTGCTGGCCTGCGTGGTGCTCGGCTTCGCCGGGGTGGCCGGCGCGGGCGCCGCGAGCGCCCCGCTGCTGCGGTCGGTCACCGCCGACCCGGCCCCGCGCCCGGACTGAGGATCCGGTCCGGAAGAATTTTCTCGTCCGGACCGGTGATCGAGGGCTCGGCTGAGGGACTACTGGGCGTGGACGATCCCGAAACGCGGTTCACCGCGCTGTACGACCGGTATTACCGGAGCGTGCTCGGCTACGCGCTGCTGCGGGCCGAGCGGCAGGCGGCCGAGGACGTGGTCAGCGAGACCTTCCTGGTCGCCTGGCGGCGGCTGGAGCAGGTGCCGGAGCGGCCGCTGCCCTGGCTGCTGGGCGTGGCCCGCAACCTGCTGCGCAAGCACCACGACCGCCGGCGGCAGTGGGCGACCTCCGCCGAGCGGCTGGCCGTGCTGGCCCAGGAGGGCGACGTGGCCGACCAGGTCTCCGAACGGCGGGCGGCCCTGGAGGCGCTCGCCACACTCCCCGAACACGAGGCCGAGGCGGTGATCCTGGCCAGCTGGTACGGCCTGGGCCCGGCCGAGGCCGCCGAGGTCGCGGGCTGCTCGGCCCGCGCGTTCACGGTGCGCCTGCACCGCGCGCGGCGGCGCCTGGCCGACGCGCTGAACCTCGCCCGGACGACCCTGCAGGAGCAGAGATGACGAACGACGAGCTGATCGCGGCCCTGCGCCCCGATCACGTCCTGGATGAGAGCTACCGGCGCCGGCGCGAGGCCGACCTCGCCCGCGCCTTCGCCACGCCCCGGCCGGGCCGTGCCGCGCTGCGGATCCGCGCCCTGGTGCCGGGGGCGCACCTGCCGGTGGGGAGGCGCCTGCCGAAGGGAGCACGCCTGCCGGTGGGGGCGCGGCTGGCTCTGGCGGGTACGGCCGCCGCGGGGCTGGTCGCCGCCGTGGCCGTCCCCGCGGCCCTGACCGGCACGGCGATGCCGGGCGGGCCCGGCGAGGGCCGGTCCACCGGGCCCGCGGGGCAGGTCGCGCACGCCTCTCCCGGCTCGCCCGGCTCTTCCGGCTCGCCCGGTTCGTCCGCGGAGCCTGTCGTGGTGCTCGACGCCCGCTCGCTCCTGCTGGCGGGGGCCGAGCGGGTCGCCGCCGAGACCGGGGCGCGGGGCCGCTACTGGTTCGAGCGGACCCGGACCTTCGAGCCGGCGGCCTCCGGCGCGGTCGTCGCCCACTCCGAGGAGGTCTGGTACGACGGCCGTGCCGGCCGCGGGCTGTTCAACCAGGACGTCGAGGTCGTCTTCGCCGACGAGGCCGACGAGGCCGCGTGGCGGGAGAAGGGCTCTCCGGCCCTGTGGCCAGGGCCCGGCAGGAAGGACTTCTCCCGGATCTCCCTGAAGTGGGGGATCGGCTCCGCGTCGCTGACCATGCAGGAGGTCCGGCGGCTGCCCGGCGACGCCGAGGGGCTGGAGCGGTGGCTGCGCTCGGTCCACCGGGACGGCCCCTTCCCGGACTTCGTGTTCGGCGCCGCCCGTTACCTGCTGTCGTCCCCGGCCTCCCCGGCCACGCGCGCGGCGACGCTGCGGATCCTGGCCGCCCAGCCGGGACTCGTCCTGGAACGGGACGCCACCGATCCGCTCGGCCGTACCGGCTCGGCGATCACCACGGGCAGCGGCGACGTCCGGCTGGTCGTCGACGAGTCGGGGGCGCGCCTGCTGGCCTTCGAGTACCACGGCCCGGACGAGGAGGCCCGCGGCGCGGACCGCGGTGTGCGCATCCCCTTCCGCAAGGGGTTCAAGGTCGCCTACGAGTCCTCCGGCTGGGTCGGCGCCCCCGGCGACCGCCCCGGGACGGGGTGACCGGCCTCAGCCCAGGACGAGGTCGCGGATGACCTTCAGGGAGGGCTCGTCGTGGGGGCCCATGACCAGCAGGGTGCGCACCGGGCTCGCGCGCCACAGCTCCAGGCGCTCGCGGATGCGGCCGGGCGGGCCGAGCAGGGAGATGCCGTCGGCCAGCTCGTCGGGGACGGCCTTGAACGCCTCGTCCCTGCGCCCGGACAGATAGAGCGCCTGGATCTCCTCGGCGGCCTCGGCGTAGCCCATCCTGCCGATGATGTCGGCGTGGAAGTTGCGGCTCTTGGCCCCCATGCCGCCGATGTAGAGGGTGAGCATCATCTTCACCCCGTCCAGGGCGGCCCGGACGTCGTCGGTGATCACGGTCATCACCATGGCCGCGATGTCGAAGTCCGGGCCGGCCCCCGCCAGCGACGGCCCGTACATCCGCTCGATCTTCTCCGGGAACACGAACAGCGGCAGCCAGCCGTCGGCGATCTCGGTGGCCAGCGCGACGTTCTTCGGCCCCTCCGCGCCCAGATAGAGCGGGATCTCCGGGCGCAGCGGGTGGGTGATGAGCTTCAGCGGCTTGCCGAGACCGGTGACGCCGTCGCCGGACCCCGGCGGCAGGGGGAGCGGATAGTGCTGGCCGTCGCTGGTCACCGGCTCCTCGCGGCGCCAGACCTTGCGCATGATCTCGACGTACTCGCGGGTGCGGGCCAGCGGTCTGCCGAAGGGCCTGCCGTACCAGCCCTCGACCACCTGCGGCCCGGAGGCGCCGACGCCGAGCATCAGCCGGCCGCCGGTCAGGTGGTCCAGCGTCATGGCGGTCATCGCGGTCGCCGTCGGGGTCCTGGCGGACAGCTGCACCACCGAGGTGCCCAGCTTGATGCGGGAGGTCCGCGCGCCGTACCACGCCAGGGGGGTGAAGGCGTCGCTGCCGTAGGCCTCCGCGGTCCAGACGGAGTCGTAGCCCAGCCGCTCGGCCGCCTGGACGAGTTCGGTGGCGTCGACGGCGTCGCGCTGCCAGTAGCCGAGGTTCAGGCCAAGCCTCAGGTCGGTGCTCATATGGGCCCCTTCGTACGGGTACAGCCCTGCAATTAGAACACGTTCTATCTATTTGGTCGAGGATGGTGTGTCGGGGATCGGCCTTTGGGGAAACGTCAACGTGTGCTGAACGCTGTCCGCAAGGTGCTGTGCCTGTCACTCCTTCTCCTGCTGGGGGCTCCGGGAGCCCTTCCCGCGGTGGCGCAGATGAGGGAGCGGCCGAACATCATCCTGATCCTCGCCGATGATCTGGGAACCGGAGATCTAGAGAAATTTCCGAATATCTGGAACGAGTTCATCAGCGCCGGCACCACGTTCGAGCGGTTCTTCGTCCCCAACTCCTGGTGCTGTCCCTCCCGGGCCTCCATCCTGCGCTCCCAGTACGTCCACAGTCACGGCGTTCTGACCAACACGGCCCCCGAGGGGGGTTTCACCAGTTTCCACACATCTGATCTGGAACGTTCCACTGTCGGGGTGTGGATGAAGGAGGCCGGCTACCGCACGGCTCTGATGGGCAAATACCTCAACCACTATCCGGGCGAGGCCGCCCCGGCCACCTACGTGCCCCCGGGCTGGGACGAGTGGGACGTGCCGGTGCGCCGCCTGTACGAGGAGTACGACTACACGCTCAACGAGAACGGCACGCTCAGGCAGTACGGCTCCGCGGCCGGCGACTATCTGACCGACGTGCTGAGCGCCAAGGCGAACGCCTTCGTCTCCCAGGGGAACGAGCCGTTCTTCCTCTATCTGGCGCCGGTCGCCCCGCACCTGCCGGCCAACCACGCCCCCCGCCACGCCGGGGCCTTCTCCTGGCTCACCGCGCCCCGCGGCCCCTCCTTCGACCAGGAGGACCTCTCCGCCGAGCCCGAGTGGCTGCGCTCGCGGGAGAGGTTCGGCGAGGGGACGACGGCGAAGATCGACGAGATGTACCGCGACCGGCTGCGGGCGATGCTCGGCGTGGACGACCTGGTCGGCTCCCTGGTGGAGACCCTGCGGACGGCGGGCAAGCTGGAGGACACCTACCTGTTCTTCGGCTCCGACAACGGCTTCCACCTGGGCGAGCACCGGCTGGCCCAGGGCAAGACCACGCCCTTCGACGAGGCCGTCAGGGTCCCGATGGTCGTACGGGGGCCCGGGATCGAGTCCGGCGGGGTGATCGGCGAGGTCGCCTCCACCGTGGACCTGGCCCCGACCTTCGCCCATCTGGCCGGGGCCGGGCTGCCGGACTTCGTGGAGGGGCGCTCGCTGCTGCCCCTGCTGCGCGGCTGGGTCCCGGCCGGGTGGCGGCAGAACGTGCTGATCGAGTTCAACCGCCCCCAGGACGAGGACTCGGCCCGCCAGACCCCGGTCCCGCCCTACCGGGCGATGCGCACCGCCCGGCACACCTTCGTGCGCTACGAGACCGGCGAGTACCAGCTCTACGACCTCGGCACGGACCCCTACCAGCTCCACAACCTCGCCGGGCGGGTGTCCCCGTCGGTGATCGGGGAGTTCGACCGTCAGCTCGACGCCCTGATCTCCTGCTCGGCCGCCTCCTGCCGGGTGGCCGACGCGGTGCCGCCGCCCTTCCTCGCCGTCCCGCCGCACGGCTGGGGGCCCGGCCTGGAGTGAGGCCCGGCCGGGCGGGGGCCGTCAGGACGGTCCGTCCCCGGGATAGGCGCGGGCCAGGTGGCCGGCGATCGCCGTGGCCGCGGCCTCCGGGTCACCGGTCTCGATCGCCTCGTAGATCTTCCGGTGGTCGTCCATGAGCAGGTCGGTGGTCCCGAGCCGGCGCACCGCCCGGACCGCGTAGGTCCGCACCGTCGCGCGCAGGGCCTGCATCGTCGCCGCGAGCAGGCGGTTGCCCGACAGTTCGGCGACGGTGAGGTGGAACTCCGCGTCGTGCAGGACGAACTCCTCCGGCGTAGCGGCGCGTTCCATGCGGCCGATCGCCTCCCGCAGCCGTTCCAGGTGCGCGGGGGAGGCGCGTCCGGCCGCGTGCCGTACCGCCCACTGCTCGATCATCATCCGGGTCTCCGCCACCTCGCGCATGGAGAGGCTGGACAGGCCCACGTGCAGCCGGAGCAGGTCGGCCAGCGCCCCCGCCGGCCGGGAGGTGAGCACGGCTCCCGCGTCCGGGCCCCGCCCGGCCTGCGAGGAGATCACGCCCAGCGTCTCCAGCACCCGCATCGCCTCGCGCACCGACGCCCGGCTGACCTGGAGCTGCTCGGCGAGCTGCCGCTCGCCCGGCAGCCGGTCGCCGACCGTGAGCCCGTCGTCCGCGATGCGCCGCTCGATCTGGGCGATCACGTCCTCGAACGCGCGGGTGCGCCGGACCGGCTCCCATCCCATGCGGTCTCCTCCGGTGGCTTGTGGCGGCGTATGGTCTGACCATACTGTGGTCTGACCATTGAGCGGAAGGAGCGCCGTGCGCGTCGCCCTGTTCATCACGTGCGTCAACGACACGCTGTTCCCCGGCACCGGGCAGGCGGTCGTGAAGCTCCTGCGCCGCCTGGGGTGCGAGGTCGACTTCCCCCGTGCGCAGACCTGCTGCGGCCAGATGCACGTCAACACCGGATACCCCGGGGAGGGGACCCGGCTGGCCCGCCGCTTCGTGGACGTCTTCGCCGGATACGACGCGGTGGTCGCGCCCTCGGGCTCCTGTGCCGCCATGGTCCGCGAGCAGTACCCCCGCCTGGCCCGCGCCGCCTCGGCGGCCTCCCTCGCCGGCCCGCCGGGCGGAGCGGCCTCCGGGCGGGAGAGGGCCTCCGGGCGGGAGAGGGCCTCCGGATGGGAGACGGCCTTCGAGCGGGAGGTGGCCGAGGTGGCGCCGAAGGTCCACGACCTGTCGGAGTTCCTGGTCGACGTCCTCGGGGTGACCGACGTCGGCGCCTACTTCCCGCACCGGGTGACCTACCACCCCACCTGCCACTCGCTGCGCGGCCTCCACCTGGGCGACCGCCCGGCCCGGCTGCTGCGCGAGGTCAGGGGCCTGGAGCTGGTGCCGCTTTCCGGCGCGGAGGAGTGCTGCGGCTTCGGCGGCACCTTCGCGGTCAAGAACCCGGCGGTCTCGGCCGCCATGTGCGCCGACAAGGTGCACAACGTCATGGCCACCGGCGCCGAGGTGCTCTGCGCCGCCGACAACTCCTGCCTGATGCACATCGGCGGCACCCTGGGCCGCCAGCGCTCCGGGGTCAGGGTCGTGCACCTGGCCGAGATCCTCGCCGCCACCGAGGAGGACACGCCGTTCCCCGCCGGGGAGGCGACCGGCGGCCGGGCGGGGGGCGCGCGATGAGCGGCACCTTCCTGGGCATGCCCGCCTTCCCCGGCAACGCCGCGGCGGCCGTGCACGACTCGCAGCTCAGGTTCAACCTCCGCAAGGCCACCCGCACGATCCGCGGCAAGCGGGCCGCCGTGGTCGGCGAGCTGCCGGACTGGGAGGAACTGCGCGCCGCGGGCAAGGCGATCAAGGATCACACCCTGCGCAACCTGGACCGCCATCTCCTCCGGCTGGAGGAGGCGGTGACCCGGGCCGGCGGTCGCGTGCACTGGGCGGCCGACGCCGCCGAGGCCAACCGGATCGTCGCGGAGCTGGTCGAGGCGACCGGCGAGACCGAGGTGGTCAAGGTCAAGTCGATGGCCACCCAGGAGATCGGCCTCAACGAGGCCCTCGCCGAGAGGGGGATCACCGCCTACGAGACCGACCTGGCCGAGCTGATCGTGCAGCTCGGTGACGACCTGCCCTCGCACATCCTGGTCCCGGCGATCCACCGCAACCGCTCGGAGATCCGCGAGATCTTCCGCGAGAAGATGGGGCAGTGGGGACGGGCCGCGCCCGGGGACCTGACCGACGACCCCCGCGCCCTGGCCGAGGCCGCCCGGCTCCACCTGCGCGAGCGCTTCCTGTCCAGCAAGGTCGCGATCTCCGGCGCCAACTTCATGATCGCGGAGACCGGCACCCTGGTGGTGCTGGAGTCCGAGGGCAACGGGCGGATGTGCCTGACCCTGCCGGAGACGCTGATCAGCGTGGTCGGCATCGAGAAGCTCCTGCCGAGGTGGCAGGACCTGGAGGTCTTCCTCCAGCTGCTGCCGCGCTCCTCCACCGGCGAGCGGATGAACCCCTACACCTCCACCTGGACCGGCGCGGCCGAGGGCCAGGAGTTCCACCTCGTCCTGCTCGACAACGGCCGCACCGACGTCCTGGCCGACGAGGTCGGGCGCCAGGCCCTGCGCTGCATCCGCTGCTCGGCCTGCCTGAACGTCTGCCCGGTCTACGAGCGCGTGGGCGGTCACGCCTACGGCTCGGTCTATCCCGGCCCGATCGGGGCCATCCTCACCCCGCAGTTGCACGGCATGACCCGCGCGACCCCCGCCTCGCACGGGCGCGGGATCTCGGAGCTGGACGCCTCCCTGCCGTACGCCTCGTCGCTGTGCGGCGCCTGCTTCGAGGCCTGCCCGGTGGCCATCGACATCCCCGAGGTCCTGGTCCACCTACGGGCCAAGGCCCCCCACCCGCGCTCCGAGCGCCTGGCCATGCGCGCGGCCGGATGGGTCTTCGACCGCCCGGTACGGCTGGCGCGGACCCAGCGCCTCGGCGGCCGGCTGCGCAGGTTCGTGCCGGGCCGCCTGCCCGGCCCCGGGGCCGCCTGGACCGACACCCGCGACGTCCCCGACATCCCCGCCGAGTCCTTCCGCGACTGGTGGGACCGCACCGAAGGAGGCACCCGGTGAACTCCCGCGAACGCATCCTGGCGAGGATCCGCACGGCCGTCGCCGGGGCGCCGGAGGTCGCGCTCGTCCCCGCCCGCCCGCCCGCGGCCGCGACCGGACGGGAGGTCGAGCTGTTCGCCGAGCGGGTGGCCGACTACCGAGCCGTCGTGCACGTGGCCGAGCCGGGCAAGGAGGGCGCCGTGATCGCCGAGGCGCTGGCCCGGCGCGGGGCCCGCCGCGTCGTGGTGCCCGGCGGGCTGCCGCGGGAGTGGGAGCGGGCGGTGCGGGACCACCCGGGGTGCGAGGTCGTGACGGACGATCCGCCGCTGTCGGCGGCGGAGCTGGACGCCGTCGACGGAGTCGTCACCGGATGCGCGGCCGGCATCGCCGAGACCGGCACGATCGTGCTGGACGCCGGGCCGGGCCAGGGCCGCAGGGTCCTGACCCTGATGCCCGACTATCACCTCTGCCTGGTGAGGGCCGGGCAGATCGCGGCGGGCGTGCCGCAGGCGGTCGCCGCGCTCGACCCGGCCAGGCCGCTGACCTGGATCAGCGGCCCGTCCGCGACGAGCGACATCGAGCTCGACCGGGTCGAGGGCGTGCACGGCCCGCGCACGCTGGAGGTGATCGTCATCCGCTGAGCCGTACGGGAACCGGCCGCACGGAGCGGCTCCGGCCGGGAGCGGAACCCGGTCCGGAGCGGGCTTGACCGGCACGGAGCCGATCGCGGACCTCTGGGTCGCGGACCCCGGTCACGGACCCCCGATCGCGGACCCCTCGGCCGCGGGCCCCGCTCAGAAGCGGAGCAGCGCGGCGACCTCGTCCCGGGTGTCGAGCTCGGGCACGAAGACCAGCTGGGCGTCCGTCATGACGGCCGCCCGGGCCAGTGCGGCGTCCGCGCGCTCCTCCACGGGCTCGCTCACGCCCCACGTGCGCAGTTCCTCCGGGTCGGGTCCCAGCTGGTCCCCGCCGGGCCCGATCCACATCATGCCGTCGGCGGTGGAGTGGTCGACCATGAGCAGGGTGTCCACCCTCCTCTCCCGGAAGGCCTTGGCGACGGCGTCCAGGCCGGTGACCGCCAGATCCCGGGGAAGGGCCTCCCCGAAGCGCTCCAGCAGCCGGGCCCGCCGGCGGTCGAGCCAGTCGTCGAGGGTCGCCTCGACCTCCTTGCCGAACATCGTGGGATCACTGCCCTCGGCCCGGTTGCCGTGCTCCACCACCACGGTGCGCTCGGCGGCCTCGTGGCCCAGATGCTGCCTGAACAGGGGCACCGCCTTCGGGTCCCCCGCCACGACCACCAGTTCGGCGCCCATGCGGCGGACCTCCCGGTCCACCTCCTCGGCCACCGTCTTGGCGTTGTGCTCCCAGGCCTTCTCCACGCTGTTCTCATAGCGCCGCTGGGACCAGCCGCCCTGGCCCGTCTTCTGCAGCGGCCAGTCCTCGGCCGGCTGCACCTGCGTACGGCGGGGCGCCCCCGCGCCGATCGCGATCACGTCCGCGCCCGTGCGGTCGATGAGCACCTGCACGTGGGGCACGTTCTCGCCCCGCTGGGCCAGCAGCGGCATGAGGTGCGGCAGCGGGGACCAGCGGGAGGTCTCCCTGCGGGGCTTGTCGGGCAGGGCCTCGGTGTAGAGGACCTCGCCGTCGGCGGCGAAGGCCGCGCGGCCGGGCGCCGCGGCGTCGACGGAGGTGATCAGAGTCTCCAGCGCCTGGAGCGTGGCCTGGTCGGCGCCCTTCAGACGCTCGGCCGCGGCCTTCCAGTGGAGCTCGACCTCCTGCTCACCCTGCGGGATGGCACGGTTGCTGTCGAGGTAGACCGATGCGAAGGGGCCCTGGCGTTCGTACAGGTACTGAAAGGCATCGAGTTTCATTACTGCCTCCTCTCCTCCTTGCCGTACCCGAGCGCCTCGGCCACCTCCGCCAGATTCGTGTAGGTGGCGTTCGGCAGCGACCGCAGCTCCTCGATGACCGGATCGGGCGCGCCCTCCATCTCGGCACGGGACAGAAGGGCGTCGCGGTCGGCGGGGAACACGCTGGTCCCACTGATCCACTTGGCGAGGTTGCCGCGGCGCTCCACATCAGAGGGGGACATGCCGACCGGCGCACCCGGCTCGCGGTCGGCCGGCCGGGACGGGGACCGCGTCATACCGTCCTCCGCCACCGCGGGCATGGGCTCGGGCTCTTTCCACTCCTCCGCGTGGGTGGTGCCCCCGCCTCGGGTCAATCCCTCGGTCTCGTGCTTCTGCTGATCGTCCAGACGCGAACCGTGCTTGGCGCTTCCGCGTTCCATGGTCGTCACCCCTTTCACACAGGTGATTGCCCCCATACCCGGCCGATTGAGGACAAACATCGTGGTTGCACGGGCTTGACCCCATGCGGCCAGCCTTGACCGGAGCATTGCGAGGCCGATTACGGCACCGGCCGTAATCCGCAGGGAAGCAGTGCCCGCACCTGGTCTGATCCGCGCCGAGCCGTCACTCTGGAGACGAGGGCGGTGAGCAGGATGATCACAGTGGTCGGGGTGGACGGATCGGAACTGTCCGCAGTCGCGCGGGCCAGACTGGACGAGGCCGTCGCGGTCACCGGGCCGGAACGGGCCTTCCGCCGGCTGGGCCCGGCGCCCGTCAAGGCCCGGCGGCTGGACGGGCCGCTGCTGGAGGTCGTCGACGCCCATCTGGAGGAGGGCGAGGGCCGGCTGGTCGTGCTCACGGAGGGGGATCCCGGTCTCTTCGACGTGGTCAGGGACCTGCGCGGGCACGGCGTCATGCCCGAGGTGCTGCCCGCGCTCCCGCTCGCCTCGCGCGCCTTCGCCAGGGCCGGGCTGGCCTGGGAGGACGCCCTCGTCGTCACCGGCGAACGGCTCGACCGGGTGGTGAACGCCTGCCGGGCCCACCACAAGGTCGCCGTGCTCGTCGGCCCCGGCGTCGGCCCGGCCGAGATCGCCAGGGAACTGGCCCCCACCACGCCCCGCGCACTGATCGTCTGCGAGGACCTCGGCGGGCCCGACGAGCGGATCACGCACAGCCGGATGGGCGAGGCCACCACGCGGCCGTGGAAGGACCCCGACGTGGTGCTCGTGCTGGACCCGCTGCACCGGCCGTACGCGCCCGGCTGGGTCGCCGGGGCCCGGCCCGGACCTCCGGAGTGGGCGCTGGACTTCGACGGCGGCGGGCTGAGCCCCGAGGTCCGGGCCTTCGTGCTGGCCAAGATCGGCCCCCGGCTGGGCGACCTCGTCTGGGACGTCGGCGCGGGCTCGGGAGAGATCGCGGTGGAGTGCGCCAGGCTCGGCGCGGCCGTGGTGGCGGTGGAGCGCGAGGAGGAGGCCTGCGTCAGGCTGCGCCGCAACGTCATCGCACACGGCGTGAAGGTCGCCCTGACCCGGGGGCAGGCACCGCCGGCCCTGGAGCCGCTGGCCGACCCGGACGCGGTCTTCGTCGGCGGGGGAGGGGCCGACGTGGTCGAGGTCTGCGCGGCCCGCAACCCCAGGGTCCTGGTCTGCGCGCTGCGGACCGTCGAGCAGGTCGTCACCGTGCTGGAGATCCTGCGCCGGCACGGCTACCAGGCCGAAGGCGTGCAGATCCAGTCGTCCCGGCTGGCCCTGTATCCCGACGGGACCCACGGCCTGGCCGCCGCCGATCCGGTCTTCGTCGTGCACTCTTTCCGATCGCGTCCTGACGAGTCCAAACCGTGAACGGGTGAATGTTGTGGATCCGTAACCTGTCGCCAAGCCACCGTCATCGGCTATCCTCGCGGGGCGCCGCTGAGTAACACCAGGTCAAGGTCATTGGAGTCCTTTTCTATGAAGCCGCCGCTGCTGCTCATCGGGCAGGGCTCGCATGATGACAACGGATCGGCCGAGTTCGGCAGGTTCGTCCACAGGCTCCGATGCCGCCTGGACCAGACCGCCGCCGACGTCTCCGGCGGATACATCGTCCGGGCCAGGCCGCGTCTCAGTGACTCGATCGCCTCGCTGGTCGCGCGCGGCCACCACCGCATGGTGGCGCTGCCGCTGATGCTCACCGGCGACACCCGCCTCGGCGCCGACATCCCCGCCGCGATGGCCCGCGAGCAGGAGCGCCACCCCATGCTCACCTGCGACTACGGCCGCCCGCTGGGATCCGACCCCCGGGTCCTGGCCCTGCTCGCCGAGCGGCTGGCCGACGCCGCCACCGAGGTCCCCCGGCTCCGCCTGGTCGCCGCGTCCGGAGGCCCGCTGGAGGAGGAGCCCGAGGGGATCGAGCCCGGAGAGACCGCCGTGGTGCTGGTCGGCGACGGCTCCACCTGCCCGACCTCCAACGCCGACGTGCACCGGGTCTCCCGCCTGTTCTGGGAGACCCACGCCCACGACTACATGACGGTGGAGACGGCTTTCGCCTCCCTCACCCCGCCCGGCGTGCCCGGCGGCATCGAGCGCTGCCGCCGCCTGGGCGCCAAGCGCGTCATCGTCGTGCCCTACCTGCTGTTCGCCGGGGGCCTGCTGGACAGGGTCTGGGCCCAGGCGATGTCCTACGCCGCCGGTCATCCGGACCTCGACGTGCGCTGCGCCGAGGCCATCGGCGACTGCGAGGCGCTGGCCGACGTGGTCATCGAGCGTTACGAGGAGGCGCTCAGCGCCGCCGCCTGGTGATCCGCCCGGCCCTTCGTGGACACTGGTGGCATGATCACTCTTGAGCGGACCATCGCCGCGATCCGGCCCCGTGACCCCGGAGCCGTCGCGGAGGCCCGAGCCCACCAGGACCGGCTGACCAAACCCCGGGGCGCGCTGGGAGCCCTGGAGGAGGTGGCGGTACGGCTGGCGGGGGCCGCGGGGGTCAGCCCCGCGCCCGTCCCCGCGCCGCCCGCACTGGCGATCTTCGCCGCCGACCACGGCGTGCACGCCCAGGGCGTGAGCCCCTGGCCGCAGGAGGTCACCCAGCAGATGGTGGGCAACTTCCTGGCCGGCGGCGCCGTGGCCAACGCCTTCGCGGCCCAGGTCAGGGCCACCGTGACCGTCGTGGACGTCGGCGTCGCGGCCGACCTCACCCCCGCCCCGGGCCTGACGATCAGGAAGGTCGCCCACGGCACCGCGGACCTGTCCCAGGGACCCGCGATGACCGTCGAGCAGGCCGTGGCGGCGCTGGAGGCCGGGATCGAGGTGGCCCGCGAGCTCGTCGAGCGGGGCGCCCGCTGCCTGATCACCGGTGACATGGGCATCGCCAACACCACCGCCTCGGCCGCTCTGATCTGCGCCTTCACCGGGCAGGAAGCCGCCGGGGCGACCGGGCGGGGGACCGGCGTCGACGACGACACCCTGGCCCGCAAGGTGGAGATCGTCCGCCGGGCCCTGCGGGTGAACGGCCTGGACGGCGGGCCGGCCGTGCCCGCCGCGGGAGGGAACGGGCCGGAGGGCGAGCCGGGGACCGCGCCCGCGCTGCGGGCGCTGGCGGCGGTCGGCGGGCTGGAGCACGCGGCCATCGCCGGGTTCATCCTGGGCGGGGCCGCGCTGCGGGTGCCGGTCATCCTCGACGGCGTGATCTCGGGTTCGGCGGCGCTCGCCGCTGCGGCGCTGGCGCCCGACGTGGTCGACCACTGCGTGGCGGGGCACCGCTCGGCCGAGCCGGGCCACGCCCTCGCGCTCGCGCACCTGGGCCTGCGCCCCCTGGTCGAGCTGGAGCTCCGGCTCGGCGAGGGCACCGGCGGACTGCTCGCCCACCCTCTGGTGTGCGCGGCGGTCCGGGTCATGCACGAGGTGGCGACGTTCGACTCGGCGGGGGTCAGCGAGAAGGAGGTCTGACCCGGTGGAGTCGCGGGCCGGATCCCGTACGCGGGAGGCGGCCGGCCCGCGATCTCACCAGGTGGATACGGCTTGACACGATTTCGCCTCTTCAGGGTGGTGATGATGTCAAGCTTGTTAACACAGTGACATCAAACGGCGTCCTGCAAGCCGGTAGGTTTACCTCCGAACACGCCCCGCTTCACCGTTCGTCGCGAACAGGAGATCTGTCGCTATGTCGCCCTACCTGCTCGGTCTGCGCCTCTCCGGGCGGCGGGTGCTCGTCGTCGGCGGAGGTCGCGTCGCCCAGCGGCGTGTGCCGGCCCTGCTGGACGCCGGAGCCCTGGTCACCATCGTCTCCACCAGCGTCACGCACGCACTCGACGACCTCATCGCGAGCGGACGCGTCACCTGGGAGGCCCGGCCGTACCAGGTGGGAGACGTGGACGGCGCCTGGCTGGTGCAGGCCTGCACCGACGACAGAGCCGTGAACACCGCGATCGCCGCCGAGGCGGAGGCCAAGCGGATCTGGTGCGTGCGCGCCGACGACAAGGACGCCTCGGCCGCGTGGACCCCGGCCAGCGGGCGGGTCGGCGAGATCGGGGTGGCGATCACCGCCGGCGGCGACCCGCAGCGGGCCGCCGGGATCCGGGACGCCGTGGTGGAGGCGCTGCGCGACGGCACGGTCGACGCCCGGCGCAGCCGTACCAAGCCGGTCGGCGTCGCCCTGGTCGGCGGCGGCCCCGGCGACCCCGGCCTGATCACGGTCCGCGGGCGGCAGCTGCTCGCCCAGGCCGACGTGGTCATCGCCGACCGCCTGGCCCCGCAGGCCCTGCTCGACGAGCTGGCCCCGGACGTCGAGCTGATCGACGCGGCGAAGATCCCCTATGGCCGTTACCTGGCCCAGGAGCGGATCAACGAGCTGCTGGTCGAGCACGCCAAGCAGGGCAAGTTCGTGGTCCGGCTCAAGGGCGGCGACCCGTTCGTCTTCGGCCGGGGCGGCGAGGAGATGCTCGCCTGCGCCCGCGAGGGCATCCCGGTCGTCGTGGTGCCCGGGATCACCAGCCCGGTCGCGGTGCCCGGCGCGGCGGGGGTCCCGGTGACGCATCGGGGCGTCAGCCAGGAGTTCCATGTGATCTCGGTGCACGTCCCGCCGGGCGACCCCGCATCCACTGTGAACTGGCCCAACCTGGCGCATTCCGCCGGAACCCTGGTCCTGATGATGGCGGTCGAGCGGATCGCGGTGATCGCCGAGACGCTGATCCGCGAAGGACGTTCGCCGGAAACTCCCGTAATGGTGGTACAGGACGGTACTCTTCCCACCCAGCGAGCTCTTTACGCCACGCTCACCGATGTGGCGGAGCGCGTGACCGCGGCTGGGATTCGGCCACCGGCGATCGTGATCGTCGGCGACGTCGTGAAGGTCGGCCAGGAGGTCGAGATGGTTCGAGCGGAGCGGGTTCCGTGAAATCGGCTGCCAACAGGCCCGCGCACCCGGGCGAGGGCGACCCCCGGCTCGACGACGCCGCCCCGCAGGCGTCCGGCGGCGCGCCCGAAGAGCACCCGGAGTCCCTGGGCGAGCAGACCGTGGCCTTCCGCGCCATCCGCGACGACGACGTGGTCTCGGTCGAGGACGACGAGCCGGTGCGGGACGAACAGGACGAGTCCGTGCAGGACGACGAGGCGTCCCCCGACGGCCCCGGCGAGGACGGTGACGCCGCCGCCCCCGGCGGTGGTGACGAGGGCGCCGATGCCGGTGACGCGGAGTCCTCGGGTGAGGACGACGCGGCTCCTGAGCCGTCGATCCGGCCCGCCGCGGATGACGACGGCCGCGATGACGGTGAGGTGGAGTCCCCGGCCGAGGACGACGCGGCCCCCGAGCTGTCGATCCGGCCCGCCGGTTCCGGCGAGGAGGACTCCGGCGCCGACGAGAGCGCCGAGGGCGGCGACGGCTCCGAGGACGAGGACGCCTCTGAGGACGGGGACGCCACCCCCGGGCTGTCGATCCGCCCCGCCGGTTCCGGCGAGGACTCCGGCGCCGACGAGAGCGCCGAGGACGACGATCCGGCGGAGGAGGACGAGGACGCCTTCTGGCCGACCGCGGCGGTCTCCGACGGGGCGCGTGTCCGCGAGGCCCCGGTGCCCGAGGAGGTCTCCGAGGCGCTGACCAGGGCCCTGACGGCCCTGCGGGAGAGCGTCACCGGGCTGAGCTTCGGGCTGGACCTCCCCGGCGTGGAGGAGGCCAGGCGGGCCCAGGCCGAGATCCTGACGCAGCTCGACGACTACGTGATCCCGCGGATCCACATGAGCACCGCGCCGGCGCTCATCGTCGTCGCGGGCTCCACCGGGGCGGGCAAGTCCACGCTTCTCAACACGCTGGCCAACGCGCGGGTCAGCGCCACCGGCGTGCGCCGCCCGACCACCGCCACCCCGGTGCTCGCCTGCCACCCCGACGACCACGAGTGGTTCGCCAAGGGCGACCTGCTCGGCGGCCTGGAGCGACTGGAGGCGCCCAGCCACAAGACCGGGACGGACGGGCTCGTCCTCGTCTCCACCGAGCGCCTGCCGCAGAGCGTGGCGCTGCTCGACACCCCCGACATCGACTCGGTCGTCGAGACCCACCACGAGATCGCGCACCGCATGCTCGACGCCGCCGATCTGTGGATCTTCGTCACCACCGCCGCCCGTTACGCCGACGCCCCGGCCTGGAGGCTGCTGCGGCTGGCCAAGGAGCGCGGCGCCCGGCTGGCGATCGTGCTGTCGCGCGTCCCGCCCAAGTCGCGCGAGGTGGTCACCAAGCACTTCGTCCGGATGCTCACCGAGTACGGCCTCGGCGACGTCGAGCGGTTCGTCATCAACGAGAGCAAGGTCACCGACGGCATGCTGCCCGACCACGAGGTCACCGAGCTGCGGCTCTGGCTGGCCGAGCTGTCGGTGGACGACCAGCGCCGGGCGCAGGCCGTGCGGTCGACGCTGACCGGTGTGCTCGACAGCTTCCGGACGCGGGTCCCGGCCCTGGCCAGGCACCTGGAGGCCCAGGTGGCCTTCAGGACCGAGTTGCGCCGCGACGTCGACGCCGCCTACGCCGCCGCGATGGTCGAGATCGACGAGGCCACCGGTGACGGCTCGCTGCTGCGCGGGGAGGTGCTCGCCAGGTGGCAGGACTTCACCGGGTCGGGCGACCTCATGCGCACCCTGCACCTGCGCCGGCCCGGCCGGTTCGCGGGCAAGGCCGGCCACCAGGGTCCCGAACGGCTCAGCGCGCTGAAGACCGCCCTCCGTACGGCCCTGGAGTCGGTCATCGTCTCGGCCGCGCAGCGGGCCGCCGAGGAGGCGGTGGCGCGCTGGCTCAACCGCCCCGGGGCGGGCGAGACACTGGCCGCCACGCCGGGCCTGGGCCGCCCGTCGGAGGACTTCGTGCGCCGCGCCGGCCGTACGGTCGCCGCCTGGCAGGAGCACATCGTCCAGCTCATCCGCACCGAGGGCGTCACGAAGCGGACGGTGGCCCGCCTGGTCTCCTTCGACGTCGAGTCCCTGGCCCTGATCTTCGCGATCGGGCTGCTGGGGTACGGCACCGCGGAGATCGAGGTCGCGGGCAAGGGCGCGCTGCCCCAGCGGCTGCTGCACGCGCTGCTCGGCGCCGAGTCCCTGCGCAACATCTCCGCCAAGGCGCGCAACGACCTGCGGGCCCGGATCGGCATGCTGTTCGACGACGAGACGTCGCGTTACATCCAGGCCCTCGACAGCGCGGGCATCCCCGACGAGGCCGCCGCCACCCGTCTCTACCAGGCGACGTACAACCTCGAGGTGGCCCGATGAGGAGCGAGCCCGGCGCGGCGAGCGCGGTGCGCGCCGTACGTGCCCCCGGCACGGCGGCGTGTGAGGAACAAGGAGTGGCAGGCGACCGATGACCACCGTAGGCACCACCCCCACCCAGACGCGCCAGGGCCTCGGAAGCAGGCTCGCGGCGCTGACCCGGATCGTGGAACTCGGACCGGGCAGAGTCGACCCCAAACTCCTCACCGAGTCCGGCCAGCTGCTGCTGCGCGCCGGTGACCGCCTGAAGCTCTCCTCCGACCACACGGTCGTCGCCCTCGCCGGGGGGACGGGCAGCGGAAAGTCGTCGCTGTTCAACTCCATCTCCGGGCTCGACCTGTCGCCGACCGGAGTGCGCCGCCCGACCACCGCCCGTACCCACGCCTGCGTGTGGGGCCTGGAGGGGGCCGGGCCGCTGCTCGACTGGCTGCAGATCCAGTGGCGGCACCGGTTCGCCAGGGCCAGCGCGCTGGACAAGGGAGAGAGCCGGCTGCACGGCCTGATCCTGCTCGACCTGCCCGACCACGACTCGATCCGGGCCCTCACCGACACCGAGGCCGACCGGTTGATCCAGGTCGCCGACCTGGTGGTGTGGGTGCTCGACCCGCAGAAGTACGCCGACGCGTCCACCCACCGGCGCTACGTGACCGAACTGGCCGGGCACGACGCGGTGACGGTCTTCGTGCTCAACCAGGCCGACCGGCTGGCCCCGGAGGAACTGGCCGAGTGCGTCGCGGACCTGGACGACCTGCTGCGCCGCGAGGGCGTCGAGAACCCCGTCATCGTGACCACCTCCGCGGTCACGGGCAAGGGAGTGGACAACCTCAAGGCCGTCCTGGCCGACACCGTGAGCAGGCGCCGGGCGGCGATCCAGCGTCTTGAGGCCGACCTCGACCGGCTGACCCGGCGCCTGGGCAAGGTCATGCCCGACGACGACGCCCCGCCCCCGCCGGCCGCCATCGACGACGCCCGCAGGATCGGCCTGACCGACGCCCTGTGCGACGCCGTCGGCGTGCCCGCCGTCGGCGAGGCGATGGAGAACGTGTACGGCGTGCGGTCCGTGGAGTGGGTCGGCTGGCCGTACGCCCGCTGGGGCAAGAGGCTCCGCCGTGACCCGCTCAGCAGCCTGCGCCTGGGCGACCTCAAGGACGAGATCCGCGGCCTGACCGGCGGTTCGGTCAGCGCGCAGCCCGCCGAGGTGGACAACGCGATCCAGGCCCTGGCCGACGGGCTCACCACCGGCATGCACGAGGCCTGGCAGAACGGCGTCCGGGACGCCGCGCGCTCCCGCTCGGCCCAGCTGCCCCAGGTGCTCTCGGAGGAGCTGACCGAGGTGGCCCCCTCCCTGGACCGGGTCCCCGCGTGGTGGCGGCTGCTGCTGGTCTGGCAGTACCTGCTGGTCCTGCTGTTCGTCGCCGGTCTCGTCTGGGTCGGTACGGCCCTGGCCTACGGGGTGTTCGAGATCGGCACCCTCCCGGAGAGCCTGGAGATGTTCGGCGACGCGGCCTCCCTGCCGTGGGTCGGGCTGATGATGCTCTCCGTTCTCGGCCTGGGAGTGCTCACGGCCGTGGCCTCCAGGAACGTGGTGGTCCTGGGGGCGGCGAACGAGCGCGACCGTCTCGAGCGCGAGATGCGCCGCAGGATCGGCTCGGTCGCCGAGGGCATGGTGATCGAACCCGTCGAGCGCGAGCTGGCCCGTTACAACGAGTTCTACGGAGCGATGAGAAGCGTGCGGGGCTGACTTCCTGGCCGGCCTCGCCCGAGTATGCGCGTGCGGCGCTGATTTCTCGCCCCGATATGGACGTGCGGGGCCGATTTCCCCGGTCGGACCCGTCCGGGCGTGGCCGTCCACAGCCCCGGGCGTTCGCGGGAGGTCATCCACAGATCGTGGTTCGGTGGCCCGTGCCGCAGGCGGCACGGGCCACTGTGTCCTCACAGCGCGGGCAGCCCGCCCGCTCCCATGGGAGGCACGATGAACGACATCTACGTCACGCTGACCGGTAACGTCGCAGCCCCGCCGCGTCAGCACACCTTTCCCGACGGGTCGCGGGTCACCTCGCTGAGGGTGGCCTCGACGAGCCGCTACTTCGACCGGCGCGTCCAGGAATGGCGCAACGGGGAGACGACCTACTTCGGGATCCGCTGCTTCCGGGGGCTCGCCGACAACGTCGCCCAGTCGATCCAGACCGGCCAGCCGGTGGTCGTCCAGGGACGGCTGCGCATCCGGGAGTTCGTCCACGAGGGGGAGCGCCGGTTCATGGCGGAGGTGGAGGCCAGCTCGCTCGGGCACGACTTGCGCTGGGGGCTGGGAAGCTTCAGCAGGCCGCAGCGCAGCGGAGCCGCCCCGGTGCTGGGCAGCGAGGAGCGTGACGAGCTCGACCGGGAGACCCACGACTGGGCGCTGGGCGGGCCCGATCCCGCGGCCCTCCGCTCCCCGGGCGACGCGGAGCGGCAGGACGTCATGGGGATCCGGGAAGGCGAGGTCGTGGCGGACGTCACGCGGAGAGACGACCGGGCCGACGCCGCCGACGGGGACGACGAGGCCGAGGGCGATGGCGAGGGCGGCGAGGTGCTCGCATGGACGGCGAAGGACGACGCACCGTGGCCGGGTGGCGCGGAAGCGGCGGCCTGAGGACGGGTGCGGCCGGCGGGAAGAGGGCGGCGGAGACCGGGTGGCGTGTCCGGCTGGAGGGGATGGCGACGCCCTGAACCGGGTGGCGCGTCCGGCCGATGGGGAAGCGGCGGCCGAGGCTGGGCGCCGTGGCCGTTGACGCGCGGATGGTGGTCTGGCACCGGACAGCATGTCCGGCTGATGCCGGTGGTCTGACGCCTGTCGGCTCGGAGGTCCCGGGTGTCCCGGGGTCAAGCCGTGAGGTCCTGGGAAGGAGGGGGCATCGGCTGGACGGTCGGTGCCCCACTGGTGAGGTTCGGTGACACCGAGGAGATCCGCCGATGGGTCTTGCCCATGTCAGACGCCGAGGCACCTGTCAGATCCAGGTCACGCCCCGCAGCATGGCTGCTCCTTTCCCGCACGACCGCTCGCGGAGAGAGCGGTCTCGGCGATGAGCCGCCTGGAGGACAGCTCAGTGAGCAAAGGTAGCGGTTCCCATCGCATGCCGCACACTCCGCAACTATTGTGTTACACATCGTTAGTCAAAGGGGTCGTTGGTAAAGAGGGGGCGGGATGGCGGTGCCCAGTCACACCTCGGTCAAGTCACGCGACGGCGTGGCGGTCTTGGCCGGCCGGTGGCCTCTGCTCGGGCAGCGCCGCCCGCTCGCCGTCTACCTGTGCGGTGTCATAACGCTGGCACTGGTCGCGATCATCCTGTTCGCCGGGGCGACCGAGTTCCGCTGGAACGACCTGCTGACCTTCACGGCGCTGCTGCTGTGCGGCGCGGTCTGCATCGAGGCGACCCGGCGGCTCGGCATACCGGCCGGCGTCTCGCGGGACATGCTGTCGGCGTGGTGGCTGCCGATCGCGCTGCTCCTGCCGCCGGTCTACGCGTTGCTGGCCCCCATCCCCCTCCAGCTCCTGCTGCAGAAACGCGTCCGTGAGACGTTCGTCCACCGGAGGGTCTTCACCTGCGCGGCCATCGGGCTGGCCGGGTGCGCCGCCTCCGTGCTGTTCCACGCGGCCGGAGGGCCGCGACCCACGCTGAGCGGGGGGACGGGGTGGCCGATCCTCCTCGCGATCGGGTGCGCGGTGCTGTTCGCCCTGGTCAACACCGGGCTGATCGCCGTCGCCGCGCACGCCGCGGATCCCGAGAGCCACTGGCGCGAGGTGCTGTGGGACCGCGAGACCCTGCTGCTCGACGTGGTCGAGCTCTGCCTCGGCGTCATCGTGGCGATCACGTGCGGCATCAACCTGGTGCTGCTGGTCCTGGCGCTGCCGCCGGTGGTCCTGCTCCAGCGGAGCCTCCTGCACGCCCAGCTCCAGGCCGCGGCCCGCACCGACTCCAAGACCGGTCTGCTCAACGCCGCGGCCTGGCAGCGGGAGGCGGACACCGAGATCAGCAGGGCCAGGCGCAACGGCGAGTGCCTCGCCCTGCTGATCATCGACATCGACCACTTCAAGCGCGTCAACGACGCCTACGGGCACCTCCTCGGAGACCAGGTCCTCATCGGCGTGGCGGGCACGTTGCGCAACCAGCTGCGTGACTACGACGTGGTGGGCCGGTTCGGCGGGGAGGAGTTCGTGGTCCTGCTTCCCCGGGCCGACGCGGATGAGGCCCAGCGGGTCGCCGAGCGGTTGCGGGTCCGCATCGCCCGGATGAGGATCCCGACCGACGGCACCGAGGTCACCGTGACGGTCTCGACCGGAATCGCGATCATGAAGGTGCACGGAGACGACCTCATCGAACTGCTCGCCGCCGCCGACCTGGCCCTCTACCGGGCCAAGGAGCTCGGCCGGAACCGCTTCTGCCTCCCCGTGCTCCCCACCCCTCCGCTCTGCCCGCCCGACTCCGAGGTGGCACCCGGCTGACCCCGCGGCCCGGCCCCGAGGGCGTCTTCAGGGATGTGGGCGGTGAGGGGAATACCGGACAGCGGGGGCGAAGCCGTACGGCGGGAGCCGGGCGAAGACGGGCAGGCCGGGCGGGGTGGTCGTGAGCGAGCGAGGGTTTGGTGACAGGCCCTAAGCTAGAGGGCATGCCGGAGTACATCTACACGATGCAGCGCGTGCGCAAGGCGCACGGCGACAAGGTTGTTCTCGACGATGTGACGCTGTCGTTCCTGCCGGGCGCCAAGATCGGTGTCCTGGGCCCCAACGGCACCGGGAAGTCGACGCTGCTGAAGATGATGGCGGGCCTGGAGCAGCCGTCCAACGGCGACGCCCGGCTCATGCCCGGCTTCACCGTCGGCATGCTCCAGCAGGAGCCCCCGCTAAACGAGTCCAAGACCGTGCTCGGCAACGTCGAGGAGGGCGTGGCCGAGACCAAGGCCATGCTCGACCGGTTCAACGAGATCGCCGAGCTGATGGCCACCGACTACAGCGACGAGCTGCTGGAGGAGATGGGCAAGCTCCAGGACGCCCTCGACCACCGCAACGGGTGGGATCTCGACAGCCAGCTGGAGCAGGCGATGGACGCCCTGCGCTGCCCGCCGCCGGACGCCGAGGTCACTCAGCTCTCCGGTGGTGAGCGCCGCCGCGTCGCGCTCTGCAAGCTGCTGCTGGAGCAGCCCGACCTGCTCCTGCTCGACGAGCCCACCAACCACCTCGACGCCGAGAGCGTGCAGTGGCTGGAGTCCCACCTGGAGAAATACCCCGGGACCGTCCTGGCCGTCACCCACGACCGCTACTTCCTGGACAACGTCGCCACCTGGATCCTCGAGCTCGACCGCGGCCGCTGCTACCCCTACGAGGGCAACTACTCCACCTACCTGGAGGCCAAGGCCTCGCGTCTGAAGGTCGAGGGCCAGAAGGACGCCAAGCGCAGGAAGCGCCTGGAGGAGGAGCTGCAGTGGGTGCGCTCCAACGCCAGGGCCCGCCAGACCAAGAGCAGGGCCCGTCTCCAGCGCTACGAGGAGATGGCCGCCGAGGCCGACAAGTACCGCAAGCTGGACTTCGAGGAGATCCAGATCCCGCCGGGCCCGCGCCTGGGCACCACGGTCATCCGGGCCGAGAAGCTCACCAAGGGCTTCGAGGACCGCCTCCTGATGGACGGGCTCAGCTTCGACCTGCCGCGCAACGGCATCGTCGGCGTCATCGGCCCGAACGGCGTCGGCAAGACCACGCTCTTCCGCATGATCACCGGAGGCGAGACCCCGGACAGCGGCGGGATCGTCATCGGCGATACCGTCAAGATCTCCTACGCCGACCAGAGCCGCGGCGGCATCGACCCGGGCAAGAACGTCTGGGAGGTCGTCTCCGACGGGCTCGACCACATCAAGGTCGGCAACGTCGAGATGCCCTCGCGGGCCTACATCGCCGCCTTCGGCTTCAAGGGCCCGGACCAGCAGAAGAAGGCCGGGGTCCTGTCCGGTGGCGAGCGCAACCGCCTCAACCTGGCGCTGACCCTCAAGCAGGGCGGCAACGTGCTCCTGCTCGACGAGCCCACCAACGACCTCGACACCGAGACGCTCTCCAGCCTGGAGAACGCGCTGCTCGACTTCCCCGGCTGCGCGGTCATCACCTCGCACGACCGGTGGTTCCTCGACCGCATCGCGACCCACATCCTGGCGTGGGAGGAGGGCTCGAACTGGTTCTGGTTCGAGGGCAACTTCGCCGACTACGAGAAGAACAAGATCGAGCGCATGGGCGCCGAGGCGGCCCGCCCGCACCGCGTGACCTACCGCAAGCTCACCCGCGACTGACACCGGTCGTGACGGGCGGCCCGCCACGCGGGTCCGCCCGTGACCGGCGTCGGCGGGGGTGGCCCGCTACAGGCTCCTCTGGGACCGGCGTCAGCCGGGGTGGCCCGCAACGGGTCCGCCCGTGACCGCCACCGGCCTCCGCGGCCCCCGGAACCCCGCCTTCGGGCGGGGATCCGGGGGCCGCTACGGTTTCCGGTGTGCTCGGACAAACCAGCCTGGACGGCGTGAGCCGCGGTCATCGGCATGTCTTCCCCAGGGCCGTCAGGTTCGCGGACATCGACTCACTGGGCCACGTCAACAACGTGCGCTACTTCGACTATCTCGAAGACGCCCGCCTGGCGATGTTCCACATCGACCCGCACCGGGAGGGACGGGACCCCTTCCGGGGGCTCGTCATCGCCCGGCATGAGATCGACTACCGCAGGCCCCTCACCTTCCGGCCGGACCCGGTCAGGGTGGAGACCTGGGTGAGCGGGATCCGCCCGGTGCGCTTCACGCTCGACTACGAGATCCGCGACGATCACGAGGTCTTCGTCCGCGCCCGCTCGATCCTCGTCGCCTACGACGTGGAGAAGTCCGCTCCCCGCCGGCTGAACGAGGACGAGCTCGCCTATCTGCGCAGGTTCGCCGTCGAGGCCGGATAGACGCCCCGCTACGGCGTGCGGAGCCAGACGGCGGTGTCCGGAGGCAGGACGCCGTCGTCCACGGGGGCGCTGGAGATCAGGACCTCTTCGTACGGCGGGAGCCGTACCGGATCGGTGCCGCAGTTGACGGCGCAGGTCAGCGAGCCCCTGGTGAAGAAGAGGGCGTCCTCGGGGGAGTCCAGCCAGGTGATGCGGCCGGGAAGCGAGGCGCGCAGCTCCCGGCGGATCCGTAGGGCCCGCCGGGAGAAGGCGAGCGTCGAGCCGGGGTCGGCGGACTGGCGCTCGGCGGTCAGCGCGGCCCATTCGAACGGCTGCGGGAGCCAGGGGTCGACGCCGTCGGGGGAGAACCCGAACGGCTCGGTGATCCCCGACCAGGGCAGGGGGACCCGGCAGCCGTCCCGTCCGGGGATCTTCCCGCCCGAGCGGGCGAAGATGGGATCCTGGCGGGCCTCCGGGGGAAGTTCCTTCACCTCGGGGAGACCGAGTTCCTCACCTTGATAGAGATAGGCCGACCCCGGCAGGGCGAGCATGGTCAGCAGCGCCGCCTTGGCGCGGGCCAGGCCGGTGGTGGAGTTGGCCAGCCCCTCGCCGTAGCGGGTCACGGGACGCACCACGTCGTGGTTGGACAGCACCCACGTGGGGGCGGTCCCGGTGACCAGGGTGTCGTCGATGACGGTCTTGAAGGCGGTGGCCGACCAGGGCGCCTCCAGCCAGGCGAAGTTGAAGCTCTGGTGCAGCTCGTCGGGGCGCAGATAGAGGGCCAGGTCCTCGGCGGAGTCGGTCCACACCTCGCCGACGGCCATGCGCTCGCCGGGGTAGGAGTCGAGCACCTTGCGCCACTGCCGGTAGACCTCGTGGACCTCCGGGCGTCCCCATATGGGCGACTCGGCCTTGAACGCCTGCTTGCCCGGCGGGGTGTCGGGCAGCCCCTCGGCCTTGTACAGGCCCATCGCCACGTCGATCCTGAACCCGTCCACCCCCCGGTCCAGCCAGAACCTGAGCACGTCGAGGAACTCGGCGTGCACCTCGGGGTTGCGCCAGTTGAAGTCGGGCTGGGACGGGTCGAACAGGTGCAGGTACCACTGCCCGTCGGGCAGCCGGGTCCAGGCCGGGCCGCCGAAGACCGACTGCCAGTTGTTCGGCGGCCGGGTCCCGCCCTCCCGGAACAGATAGCGCTCGCGCCCCTCGCCGCGCAGGGCGGCCTGGAACCACGGGTGCGCGGAGGAGCTGTGGTTGGGCACGATGTCCACGATCACCCGCAGCCCGAGCGCGTGCGCGTCGGCCACCATCGCGTCGAAGTCGGTCAGGGTGCCGAAGAGCGGGTCGACGTCCCGGTAGTCGGCCACGTCGTAGCCGCCGTCCGCCATGGGCGAGCGGTAGAAGGGCGCCAGCCAGATCGCGTCGACTCCGAGCTCGGCGAGGTACGGCAGGCGCTGCCGGACGCCGGCCAGGTCGCCGACGCCGTCTCCCGAGGCGTCGGCGAAGCTGCGGACGTAGATCTCGTAGACGACGGCCTCACGCCACCAGGGGGCTTCCATGTGTGATGAGTTGCCCCCGCCGGGTGAGGTTTATGCGTCGGGGGCGTTCACCATGCTGTGCGCGGCGTAGACGAGATAGTCCCACAGGCGCTTGTCCAGCTCGGCGGGGAGCTCCAGCGAGTCCACGGCGTCGCGCATGTGCTTGAGCCAGGCGTCGCGCTCGGCGCCGCCGATGACGAACGGGTTGTGCCGCATCCGCAGCCGGGGGTGGCCGCGCTGCTGGCTGTAGGTGCCGGGCCCGCCCCAGTACTGGATCAGGAACATGCGCAGCCGTTCCTCGGCTCCGGCGAGGTCCTCCTGGGGGTAGAGCGGCCACAGCAGCGGGTCTTCGACGACGCCCTCGTAGAAGCGGTGGACGAGACGGCGGAAGATCTCCTCCCCGCCGACGGCCTCGTAGAAGGACTGGGATTCCTCGGTGCTACCTGACACATTTCCAGCCTAAGGGGTGTCCGGGATGAGCCGTCCGCCGCCGGGGGGAAGGACCGCCTCCGGCGGGGGAGGCGGAGGCGTCAGCCGGCGATCGTGATCGCCTCGCGGTCGAGGGCGGCCTTGACGCGGAGGCGGAGTTCGCGGGCGACCTCGGCCTGGTGGGACGGGATGGTCTTGGCGCTGATCCGGAAGACCACGGCCGTGTCGGAGATCTGCTCGATCCCCCAGACCTGCGGCTCCTCGACGATGACGATGTCGCGGAAGGCCGAGTCCTCCCAGATCTCCTCGGCGACCCGCTGCAGGAGCTCGCGGACCGCGGGGACGTCGGCGGTGTAGGCGACCGGGACGTCCACGGTGGCGCGGGACCAGCCCTGCGACTCGTTGCCAACGCGGGTGATGGTGCCGTTGCGCACGTACCAGACCCGGCCGTCGGCGTCGCGCAGGCGGGTGATGCGCAGGGTTACGGCCTCGACGGTGCCGACGGCGGCACCGGCGTCGATCACGTCGCCCACGCCGTACTGGTCCTCCAGGAGCATGAACATGCCGGCGATGAAGTCCTTGACGAGCTCCTGGGCGCCGAAGCCGATGGCCACGCCCACGATTCCGATGCTGGTCAGCAGCGGGGCGATCGGGATGGAAAGGCGGTCCAGGACGGTCAGGCCGGCGGTGCCGAGGATGAGGATCGAGGCCAGGGGGCGCAGCACCGAACCGATGGTCTCCGCACGCTGCCTGCGCCGCTCGGCTGCGACGGCGTCCAGTCCTTCGGGCTGCACCGTCTGCCGTCCTCGCAGGCGCCCGGCCAGCCCGCCGCCGGTGCCCGAGGAGGCCCGCCGTACCACCTGGGTGATCAGGCGGTGGGCCACCTTCCGCAGGATCAGGGCGACGACCACGATGAGTACGACGGCCAGGACGCCCGCGGCCAGAGGGGCCCACTTGGCGGGCAGGACTGCTTCCATGATGGTGCAGATTATGGTGCCATCACCGCTGTTCGTGCCGCACTCGCTGGTCAAGCTCGCTTCCATCTGACCCAGGTCGAAATTCGGGAGCGGACTTGGGCTGGGCTTGGGAGTAGGGCTGGGGGACAGCAGGAACACGGAGAGGATCCCTCCCGGATCGGATCGGTCGGCAAATATGGGGTCAAGTCATCGACCGTACCCATATTGCCGACCGAACCGGCCGCCGTCACATCACGCCGGGGAAGACGGGGACATCGGGACTCGGGGCCGCGGGGGGCGAGTCCTGACGCTCCGGTGACGTACGGCTCGGACGGGGCACGCACCCGGAAGCGTGTCCCGTGCCGTTTCCGTGGGGGGATCCCCCCGATCACCGCCCGGACGAGCCCGGGTGGTGGCTTCGGTTTCGAAGCCGGCGGGGTGCCCAGCGTCCGGGGACGCTCCGCACCGGTCACCCCGCCGGCTCCGTCGAGCCGCGGTGGTGGCGACGAGCCGGGACGGCTGCGCTCCGTCCGGGATCGTCGCCGTCATCATTCGCCCACCGCGGCGAGTACGCGTGCGACCTTGGTCGCGGCACCGGCGGGGTCCTCCGCCGTGTGCATCTTCTCGCCCCAGGACCACCAGTAGTACCAGTCCGGGTGGCTGGGAGCGGAGGCCTGTGCTCGGCAGGTGACGTTCTCCGCCAGACTGGTCGCGTTCGGGTTGATCACACGGACGAAGACGCGGCCCGAATGGGTCCGCACCACCCGGGCGTGCAACCCGCGAGCGTCCAGTTCTGACACCAACCGCTCCAGGTGCCCGAAGTCGTCTCCCTGCACCTCGTTCGCCTCCTTTTAGGTCCCCTATCGCACCGAATTCGGTTCTGGTGACCGGGTCGATTCAATGCTGGTGGGCCCAAGATGACTCACCCCGGCCCGGGGGTCAATGTCACGGATGACGAGGTCAGGGTGGGCGTTCTCCCAAGTAGGTTGAAAGAAACAGTCCGGGGGGAGACGATCCTTAGCCAAGGGCTGTATTGGCTGGTTCCGGATGAGTCAAAGGTGGTCCATCATTCTGGGTAGGCGCAGTGCGACACCTGAATCACACTGAGTCAGCGGGAGAGGACCGGTCGGGACATAGTGTGCCAGCCCGCCCAGCTGGCCACGAGAGAGGGGCCGGTATGTCCGGCAGGCAGCACAGAGAGACAGGGTTGGCGCGGCAGATCCGGGCGCGAGGCCTGGCCGCGGGACGCTCTTCGGCTCAGATCGCCGAGGAGATCCACGAGAAGTGTGGAGCGCAGTTCGGGACCACGCGGATCAAGGGACATCGTCTCGCGCACGGCATCGCTCTCGCGGACGTGATCGAACAGGTCAGGGCGCTGTTCGAGCGCGACGCGAAGCCGGCGCCGGGCATCGGGGAGACCCTTCTGTCCGCGTACGAGAGCGGGCTGAAGCGACCCGGCCCCGAATACCTCCACTATCTGTGCACCGTCTACCGGGTTGAACCGGTCGCCCTTGGATACGAGGGTCCGTGCATCTGCGGTCATGGCCACAAGATGCCCGGTGTCGTCCGAGGCGATCTCCAGGAGGGAAGACCCGACACTTCCCCCGGGCCGCGTGAGCTGTGGATTCAGCAGATCGACAGCAACTCCTCTGCGGCCGGGGGCGAGGAGGACGAGAACGTGCTACGGAGAACGCTTTTGGGGCTCTTGGCCGGCAGCACCGTCGCGTTGGACGGACAGGTGCTCGGCTCTGTGGAGAGCATAAGAAGGAGGATGGACGACACCTTGGTGTCGGCGACCGTCTCCCCCGCCATGCTCGACCAGTGGGAGGAGGCCACGGTCGGATTCGGCCGCCAATACATGAACACCCCGCCGCTCCGGCTGCTGTGCGACGTTCTGCTGGAGTTCAGCGCCGTGCGCAAGGCGATGGAGCGGCGTCAGCCCGTCGACCTGCAGGAACGGCTGTGCAGGATGGCCGCCCAGCTGGCCGGTCTCAGCGGCATGATCATGATCAACCTCGGTGACCACCGCATGGCCAGGTCCTTCTTCAGGACCGGCAGGACGGCGGCCGACGAGACGGGCGACCGCGCCCTGCGCGCCTGGGTCACGGCCAGGGAGGCCCTGGTCCCGCTCTACTACGGCGACCCGCGCGAGGCGCTCAACCTGGCCAAGAAGAGCCGCGACATGGCGGGTCAGACGCCCTGCGCCGCCCAGGCGATGGCGCCGGTCGTCGAGGCCAGGGCGCTGGCGATGCTGTCGGGCGCGGGCAAGAAGGACGTCGTCGACCAGGCCAAACGGGCGCTGTCCCGGGCGCGGGCGGCCTTCTCCCAGATGCCCGCCGTCGACCAGGACGACGCGGCGTTCGGCTACACCGAGCGCCAGCTCTACTTCCACCAGGGCGACGCCCTGGTCAGGCTGGGGCAGGCGATGGAGGCCGACCTCATCCTGGAGCAGGCGCTGACCAAGTACGGCCCGTCCGACTGGCTCGACCCCACGCTCATCAAGCTCGACCGGGCCAAGTGCAAGGTGATCGAGGGTGACCTCCAGGAGGCCCTGCGGATCGCCCGGGTCACGGTCGAGGGGCTGGGTGAGGGGTGCAGGCCCGACATCCTCATGCAGCGCGCCTACGAGGTGGCCAAGGCGGTCGAGAACAAGGACCCCGACCATCCGGGGCTCAGGGCCTATCTGGATACGCTGCACGCCGCCCCGGTGACCGAGGCGGCCATGCCGAGGGGTGTCGATGTATGAGCCATCTGGGGATCAGGCGATACCGCTGGTCTGACCTCGAAGCCGTCTGGGCGCTGCATCAGATCTGCCTCGCCCAGGTCGGGCTCCAGCCGGGTGACGGTGTCTGGTACGACGACGACTTCCCCCGCATCCACGAGGTCTACCTCGCCGATCGGGGGGAGTTCCTCGTGGGGGAGATCCCCGGCGGCCGCGTGGTGGCGATGGGCGGCCTCAGGCGGATCGACGACACGACCGCGGAGATGTGCAGGATGCGGGTGCATCCGGAGTTCCAGCGACGCGGGTACGGCGCGCGGATGGTCTCGGCGCTCGAGATCCGCGCGATCGCGCTGGGCTACTCACGCCTGCGGGGGGACACCACGCTGAACCAGCCGGCCGCGATCGAGCTTTACCGCAAGTACGGCTGGCACGAGGTCCGCCGCGAAGAACGCGGTGGATGTGTCGTGGTATACGGGGAAAAAGATCTACTTGGGGCCATGTCCCCTTTGCCCAAATAGTAGCGAATTCAAAACTGTTCCATTATCGGGCATTGCGATTCGGTGAAATAGCACAATACTTGTTCTTCGTACCCGTAGCTCATTCTCAGGGGACACGATGAAGAAGATCATTGTCCGTAAGCCCGGAACCACCAGGCTGAGTGGTGCTTCGAGCGTCATCCACAAGGGGTGAGAGAGCACCTCTGGCTGACCGGTGGAGAGATTCTCGATGATCGTCCCGTCCCGTCCCGTCTCGTCGTGGGCGGGCACCGGCGTCTTCGCGGTCCTTACACCGTGGGTGGCGCCCTGCTCGGCAGGGTCGTCCCCGAGGCTCTGGAGAGCACTCCCGGACATGTCGCTTCTCACGACATAGAGATCCGGAGCGTGGCTCCCGATCTGCGAGATCGGGTGATCGCGCGACGGGAGGGCATGGAGGCGCGGCTGGAGGAGGACGAGCGCATCCTGGTGCCCGCCCCCCGGCGCACGCTCAGGCTCGCCAACGGGGTGGCGGAGTTCCTCGCGGAGTGCCTTCCCGCGTGCCGCCCGCCCACCGCCGCGCCGTTCACGCTGGTGGTGCGCGACTTCCACCGGGCCGACCCGACCGATTGCGAGCTGGTCGAGATCCTGGTCAGGCGGCTGGATCCGGCGATCCTGACCGTGGTGATCCTGGGCGCCGGAGCGCCGCCGGCCTGGTTCCGCGGCCGGGTGCCCGCTCCCGGCGCCCCGCTGCCCGAGTGGCTCTCCGGCGGTGCGGCTTCCGCGAGGAACGGGGTCACCGGTGCGGTTCCCCGCCGGGACGGGCCCGTCCGGAGGGACGCGGCGGCCCATGTGGCCTCGGAGTGCACCGACGAGCGCTCGCGTGCCGCCTACGAGGCCACCTCCCCCGCCGGGCGCGCGCGGCTGCACGACCTGCGGGCCGAGGAACTGGAGGCCACGGGGGAGTTCTCCCTGCGGCTGGGGGCCGTCCCCTTCCACCGTGAGCTCGGGTCCGATCCCGCGGGCCGGGGGGTCGCGGCGCTGTGGACCGCGGTCGACCACTGCGTCCACGAGGGGTTCCTCGCCGCGGTGATCGAGCTCGGCGCGCGCGGGCTGCGCCTGGCCGAGCGGGGGTCGGAGCAGTGGTGGCGCTTCGCCCAGCGCACGGCCACGGCCCTGGGCGCCCTGGGACGGCAGGAGGAGGCCCGCGACCTCTACGAATATGTCCGCAGGGTCAGCCAGGACCCGGCCGTGCACGCGGCCTGCGCCTACGGCACGGCCATGCTCGACGCCCGTCACCCCGACCCGGCCGTCCGTGACCTGGGCCGGGCCACCGGGTGGATCAACCAGGCCGTCGCCATCTCCTCGCTGTTGCCCGATCCTCAGGAGCGCGCCTTCAAGCTGGGCTTCGACCGCAACGGCCAGGCGTTGATCGAGATGCGCCAGAAGAGGCCGGCGCGGGCGCTCGCGCTGGTCGAGTCGGCCATCGCGCTGGCCGACGCGGCGCTGCGGGACAGGCATCCGGTGCACCGCATGGTGCTGCACGCCAACCGGGGCCAGCTCCTGGCGGTGCTGGGCCGTACGAAGGAGGCCCTGGAGGAGTACGGCACCGCGATCGCCATCGACCCCCTGTTCGCCGACTACTACCTGGACCGGGGCAACCTCCTGCTGTCGCTCGGCCGGACCGAGGACGCCCTGGCCGACTACGAGACCGCGATCAGCGTGAGCCCGCCGCTGCCCGAGGCGTACTACAACCGGGCCGAGCTCCATCTCGTCATGGGCGACCTGGAGAGCGGCCGGGCGGACCTGGACCGCGTGCTGGAGCTGGACCCCGGCTATCTGGACGCCTACGTCAACCGGGCGGGCGTGCTGGCGATGCTGGGCCGCGAGGCCCGGGCGCGCGACGACGTGGCGGCGGGCCTGCGGCTCGACCCCGGCAACCCCCATCTGCTGACCGTCCGGGGACAGCTCGATGTCGAGGCGGGGCGGTTCGAGGAGGCCGCGGCGGCCTTCGACGCCGCCCTGACCGGGGCGGCCGGCCTCGGCGCGGCCTGGGCCAACCGGGGGATCCTCCGCTATCGGCTCGGCGACCCCGAGGGGGCCGCGGCCGACCTGGGGCGGGCGATAGAGCTCGGCGAGAGCGCCGAGCTGTACTTCAACCGGGCCATGGCCCTGCGGGACCTGGGCGACGAGGCCGGTGCGAGGCGGGATCTGCGGCGGGCCCTGGACCTCGCCCCCGGAGACCCGGACATCCGGGCCGCCCTGGAGTTCTGAGGGATATCGCATGCGATCGCCGGGTGCCGTCCACCGGTGGAATGCCCGCCGTCGCGTATGGGAGAAATACCCCCTTCCCCCTTCTTTCCGGCATCGGGTGGAAAGACCTCCACCCCGGAAGGGAAATGCTCATATGTGGGAGGAGGATCCTCCAACCCGGAGTGAGAGGTGGGAATTTCTCCCCCGCCAATCGGCTGTTTTCTCCCGAAGGCGGGACGGTATGAAGATTTTCCTCCCAAGGAGTCAATAGTCCCCTCCCGGGTGGGCGTGTCTTGCCCTGGAGCGAGGTCGTATGCCCCCGTGCCCTGCTCTCGCGGCCGTGATTGACCAGCTGCTGAACAAGCGTTTAGTATATTGAACATGCGTTCAGCACACGACGATCGCACCGCCCGGGCCGTCATCCGGGACCGGGCGCTGGAACTGTTCGCGGCCCGGGGGCCCGACTCGGTCACGGTCCGTCAGATCGCCTCGGCCGCCGAGGTCTCGCCCGGGCTCGTCATCCACCATTTCGGCTCCAAGGAGGGGCTGCGCTCCGCGGTGGACGAGCACGTGGCCGGGGTGTTCGACGGCCTGTTCGCCCGTGCGGAGGCCGGCGGGCTCGACATGTCGGACGGGAGGTCCTTCGCCGAGACGCTTCTGGAGAACCTCCCGCCCGGATCGCCGATCCCCGGCTATCTGCGCCGCCTGCTGCTGGCCGGTGACGCCGCGGGGACCGCGATCTTCCGGCGCTGGTTCGCGGCCGGCGCGGCGGCGGCCGATGCGCTGGTCGCCCGGGGCCTGATGGCGCCCGGCCGAGACCCCGTGGTCCGCACGGCCTTCGTGATGGCCGGCGACCTGATGCTGCTGCTCCTGCGGGACCAGCTCGCCGACGTCCTCGGCGTCGATCCCCTCGGAGCCGAGGGCGCGGCCCGCTGGGCCGAGGAGGTGCTGGACATCTACCGCAACGGACTGTTCGGCACGGAAGGGGAAACCTCATGAGAGTCCTGATCTGCGGCGCCGGCATCGCCGGGCTCACGCTGGCCTGGTGGCTGCGGCGCGGCGGCGCCGAGGTGACGATCGTCGAGAAGGCGGCCGGGCCGCGCAGCGACGGCTACATGATCGACTTCTTCGGGTCGGGGTACGACGTGGCCGAGCGGATGGGCGTCCTCGGCGAGCTGCGCGGGATCGCCGCCGACATCGGGGAGCTCGTCTACCTCGACGGGAACGGCGGGCGGGCCGCCGGCCTGCGGTACGGCTCCGCCTCGGCGGCGGTCGGCGGCCGGGTGCTCAGCGTCATGCGCGGCGGCCTGGAGTCGGTGCTGCGCTCGTCGCTGGACCCCGGTGTGGAGATCCGGTACGGCACCAGCGTCGGCGCGGTGCGCGACGTCCCCGAGGGGGTGGAGGCCGAGCTGACCGACGGGACGGTGAGCCGGGCCGGCCTGCTGGTGGGGGCCGACGGCATCCACTCGGTGGTCCGCCGGCTGGTGTTCGGGCCCGAGGAGCGCTATCTGCACCCCCTGGGCTATCACACCGCCTCCTACCTGATCCGGGACGACGAGCTGGCCGGGCGGATCGGCGGGCGGGCGATGCTGGTCAACGTGCCCGACCGTCAGGCCGGGCTCTACCCGGTGCGGGACGGCCGCCTGGCCGCCTTCCTCGTGCACGCCCGCGGCGGTACGGCGCCGCCCGCCGATCCGCACGCCGAGATCATGGCCCGCTACGGGGGCATGGGGGAGCTGGTGGATCGGGTGCTGGCGCACTGCCCGCAGGACCCCTACTACGACTGCGTCGCCCAGATCCGGATGCCCCGCTGGAGCCGGGGCCGGACCATCCTGATCGGCGACGCCGCCCACGCGGTCTCGCTCATGGCCGGTCAGGGCGCCTCGACGGCGATGGGCGGTGCCTACACACTGGCCGTCGAACTGCTCGGCGCGGACGTCGGTGAGGCGCTGGAGCGCTACGAGCGGCGGATGCGCCCGTTCATCGCGGGCAAGCAGGAGAGCGGCCGTGCCGCCGCCGGCTGGATGGTCCCGCACCGGGCCTGGCGGATCTCCGTGCGCAACCGGCTGTTCCGCCTGGCCGACCTGCCCGGCTCCGGCGCGGTCATGGGCCGAGCGTTCAGGCGCCTGAGCGGGAGCATCGTCCCGGCGGCGTGAAAGGGGAACGGCCGGATCCGGTCATCGCGGCGGTGCGGTCTCCGGGGGCGGCCGGGCCGGGTCATCCCAGCAGCGTGAGCCGGGAGACGACCGCGACCAGGTCCGGGGGTTCGAGCGGGTCGGGGAGCCCGGCCATCTCTTCCGGGGAGAACCAGGCGAACCCGCGGTAGGTGCCGTTCTCCTCCGAGGTCAGCGCGCCGGGCCCCACCTCGGGGGTGCCGGTGAACCTGGCGAGATAGAAGCGTTCGGTCTTGGCGTAGCGCACGCCGAGCCAGGTGAACTCCCGGCGCACCGGCACCCACCTGTCCAGCACCGCCTCACCCGGCAGCCCGGTCTCCTCGGCCAGCTCCCGCCGGGCGGCCTCGGCGGGCGTCTCTCCCGGGTCGATCCCCCCGCCCGGGGGCTCCCAGAACTCCTGGCCGCCGACCGGGTCGTACCAGCGCATCAGCAGGACCCGTCCCCGGCCGTCCACGCACACCACCCGCGCCGCGGGCCGGTCGCTCACCTCGGAGTCGCTCATATGCCGGGCACGCTATCACCGCCCGCCGGGCGTGTCGTGAGGGGGCGCAGAGGCGGGGAAGGGCCCCGGCCGCCGGGCCTCAGCGTTTCATCGCGCCGTCGGCGATGGCGTCGGCGGCCTCGCTGATCGCGGTGCCGACGATCTCCAGGCGGCGGACCAGCTCGCGCTCCTTCATCGACTCGGAGGTGACCTCCCCGGAGAAGATCCGGGCGATCTCGTACTGGTACATGCGCTGCAGGGTGCTGCCCGCCTTCTTGATCTGCAACGCGTCGTGGGCGACCACCGAGGGGCCGGAGGCCAGGTCGTGGACGGCGGTCTCCAGCGCTTCGATGCCGATGATCACCTGGTCGAGCATGGGGGCGAAGCGGTGCTGCTCGCTGACCCTGTACAGGTGCGACTCGCGGACGAAGTCGCGCAGTGAGTCGAGGATGTCGTCGATCGAGCGGGACAGCCGGAAGATGTCCTCCCGGTCGATGGGAGTGATCAGGGATCCGGACAGCTCCTCCACCAGGCGGGCGCGCTGGGTGTCGCCCCGGTGTTCGATCTCCCGCATCTCCTCGTGCGCGTCGGCCCGGCGGGTGTCCCCGCCGATCATCGCGATGGCCAGCCAGGCGCCCTCCTTGGTGGCCTCCAGCTGCCCGATCAGTGCCTCGGCGAGCGCGCTGTCCATCTGGCCGGTCATCAGGTCCCGGACCCGGCGGAGCCGTTTCAAGAGATCACCCCTCTGGCGGTCTTCAAGCGATCAACCCTTGGACGACGAGCGCGACCGCCGCGGCGAGCAGCGCGCTCACCGGCAGCGTCAGCGCCCAGGCCATGACGATCTTCGTGGCGGCGTGCCAGCGCACCCGGCCGGCGCTCTCGGTCATCCCCGATCCGATCAGGGCTCCGGCGATGGTCTGGGTCATGCTCACCGGCGCGCCGAGCGCGGCGCAGCCGATCACCGCGGTGCCGGTGGCCAGCTCGGCCGTCACCCCGTGCAGGGGGCGGGAGACGATGATCTCCCGGCTGAGCAGGCGGCCGGCGCGCGGCAGGCCGTACACGGCACCGGCTCCGAAGAGGCCGGCCATCGCGAAGCAGGTGGACAGCGGCGCCCCCGAGATGCCGAGGGCGAGCATGAAGACGGCCAGCATCTTCTGGCCGTCGTTGGCCGCGTAGGCCAGGCACTGCAGGGTGAAGCCGGCCCGGTGCCAGTGCCGCAGCCGGCGGCCGTGCGCCACGCGTACCAGCAGGATGCCCGCCGGCACGGCCAGCAGCGCCCCCACGAACGGCGCGGCCAGCGCGACCGCGAGCACGAACAGCACGTACTCGTAGGCGACCGGCAGGCCCCAGCCCAGGTCGGCGCCGGTCAGGGCGCCGACGATGGCGAGGGTCAGGCTGGTGGGCCGCCCCCGGCCGCTCAGGAACATCACGACGGCCAGCGCGGAGAGCACCGCGATGGCCATCACGAGCTGGCCCTGGGGGCCGTCCATGGTCGCCAGCCGGGTGGTGAAGGTGAGGGCGACCTGGTGGGCCACCGGTGGGACCAGGGTGATCGCGGCCATCATCATGAGCACGCCGGTGACCGGCCGGACGCTGGGGATCTTCAGCCCGGTCGCGAGCAGCGCCCCGCCGTCGTTCATCCCGCAGACGACCGCGAACAGGCCGGCGAGCGCGGTCAGGGCCAGCGAGCTCACAATCCTCCAACTCAGCCGATGCCGGGGGGACGGCGGGACCGATCTGGCCGCGGAGGCCGTGAACGGGCGGTCGTCGCGCCGATTACCTCCGTAGGACGTCGATGTCGTTGTACCTACCCGCGATCGGGCGGATGATGGACCCCCGCCGCAGGTGAATCCCGCCTCGGGCGAAGGACGCTGTACCCTGCCCAGACCGGCCTCGCGGCGCCGTACGACCCGATCTCCCCAAGGGTGAAGACATGAGTTCTGCCGAGTATGTTCTGACCCTGTCCTGCCCGGACCGTCCCGGCGTGGTCGCCGCCGTCTCCGGGCTGCTCGCCGGCCAGGGCTGCAACATCATCGAAAGCCAGCAGTTCGGCGACCGGGACGCCGGGCGCTTCTTCATGCGCGTGCAGTTCTCCGCGCCGATCCCCGAGGACGAGGTGCGCGCCGCCCTGGCCGCCCTGGCCCCCGAGTTCGGCATGGAGATCCGGCTGCGCGACGTGGCGGTCAAGCCGCGCGCGCTCATCCTGGTCAGCAAGTTCGACCACTGCCTGAACGACCTGCTCTACCGGGTCCGCTCCGGCCTGCTGGACATCGAGATCGTCGCGGTGGCCTCCAACCACCCCGACCTGCGCCCGCTGACGCAGTCGTACGGCGTCGACTACCACCATCTGCCGATCGCCCCGCAGGGCAAGACCCGCCAGGAGATGGAGATCATGACGCTGGTCGAGCACTACCAGGCCGACATGGTGGTGCTGGCCCGCTACATGCAGATCCTGTCGGAGGAGCTGTGCGAGAAGCTGTCCGGCCGGGCGATCAACATCCACCACTCCTTCCTGCCGTCGTTCAAGGGCGCCAAGCCGTACCACCAGGCCCACGCCCGGGGCGTCAAGCTGATCGGGGCCACCGCCCACTACGTGACGTCCGACCTGGACGAGGGCCCGATCATCGAGCAGGAGGTCGCCCGGGTCAACCACAGCCACTCCCCGGAGGACCTGGTCGCCATCGGCCGTGACCTGGAGTGCGTGGCCCTGGCCAGGGCCGTGAAGTGGCACGCCGAGCAGCGCGTCGTGCTCGACGGGCACAAGACGATCATCTTCCCCCGATAGTCGGCCGCATCGCGGACATCCGGGCCGGGTCCGGAGGCGAATGACAGGCAGCCGCCTGACAAGTCTCATATATCCGGCACCGGAGGAACCCGATGCGAAAGCACCATCTGTTCATCTGCGCGGTGCTGCCCGACGCGGCGGGCGCGGGCTTTCCCGATGACGGCCGTCCTCTCCACATCCGGGCCGGATGGTGAGAGGCTCAGATTTCCAGCCGACTGTCGGGAGTGTGGTGCCATGGAGGCACCTGTCGAGGACGACCGCCTGCTCCACCAGCGGGTCGTGGGCGGGGAGGAGACGGCGCTCGGCGAGATCTACGACCGATTCGCGCCACTGGTCTTCGGCCTCGCCGTACGGATCACCCGGGACCGCGTGGTCTCGGAGGACATCACCCAGGAGGTGTTCATCACCTTCTGGGAGCGCCCGCTGGCCTTCGACCCCGGACGGGGGTCGCTCCGCGGCTGGCTGGCCACCATCGCCCACCGCAGGGCGGTGGACCACGTCCGCACCCAGGAGCGACGCAAGGCCTCGGTCATCGGCCCGCGCCTGCTGGAACCCGAGCCCGAGCGGCTGGAGGACGCCGTGCTGTCCCGGTACGAGGCCGACGGAGTGCGACTGGCCGTCGGCAGGCTGCCCGACGACCTGCGGGAGGTCATCGAGCTGGCCTACTACCGGGGACGCACCTACCGTCAGGTCGCCGACGACCTCGGGCTGCCGGAGGGCACCGCCAAGTCCAGGATCAGAATGGGACTGCGCAGGCTCGCCGACGCGCTGGCCGAGGAGGGGGCATGAACGACGACCCGACACGGCGTCTGTATCTCGACGCACTGATGGAGGGGCCCGAGCCGCCGGAGACCTCCCTGCGCCCGCTGGTGCTCACCGCGGCCCGCGCCCGCCGCCGGCCCGCCGCCACGACGACCGGCTGGACGGCCCCCTTCGCCGGCCGGATCGCCGCCATGGACGCCGTGCTGGGCGAGGTGACCGGACAGGACTGGGAGCGGCGGGTCGTCGAGGGCTGGACCCTCCAGGAGCTGCTGGCCCACCTGGCGGCCAAGGACGGGCTGGTCTCGCTGTCGGTGGGCGCGCCCGTGCTCGGCCCGCCGGTCACCGTGAACGAGGGGCTGGCCCGGACGGCGGAACTGCAGGAGTACGAACGCCGCCGGGCGCCCGACCAGACCCGCCGCGACTGGCGGGCCCAGGCCGACGCGCTCTGCCGGCACCTCGCCTCCGTCGCCCCCGACACCCCCTCGGAGACCGGCGGGTTCACCCTGCCGGTGGTCGACCACCTGCTGGCCAGGGTCCTGGAGACCTGGATCCACACCGCGGACGCCGCGGGGATGCTGGGAGTCCCGCTGCCCCACCCCGTCCCCGACCACATCGAGGTCACCGCCGACCTGTGCGCGCGGCTGATGCCCCTGGCCATGCGGGTGAGCGGGCACCGGGTGCCGGAGGGCCGGGCCGTACGGCTCGCGCTGACCGGCCCCGGCGGCGGGCTGTGGCACGTGCCGCTGCACCTCGGCGGCCGGGCCGTGCGCGGCGACGGCCCGGCCGAGACGGCGATCACCTGCGACGTGGTCGAGTTCTGCTTCCTGGTGGGGGGCAGGGGGGATCCCGACGGGTTCGCGGCCGAGGTGGAGGGGGACGCCGGGCTGGCACGCGAGCTGCTGCACGCCGCCCCCGCCCTGTCCGGCCCCTGAACGGCCGGGGCGGATCCCGCCACGGGCGGGATCCGGGCGGGTGCGGCGCCGTCAGGGCCGGTAGGTCCCGAAGTACCAGAGGTTGCCCTCGGGATCCTCGCAGGCGTACTCGCGCGAGCCGTAGGACTGGTCGGTCAGCTCCATGGTGACGCGGGCCCCGGCGGCCACCGCCCTGTCGTGGTGGGCGTCCGGGTCGTCCACGGCGATGTAGACGCCCGGACCGGCCGGGTCGCCCGCCCCCAGCATGATCATGCCGGTGCCGACGACGAGCTCGGCGTGCTTGACCGTGCCCGCCTCATCCCTGGAGATCTCGTGCTCCTCGAACCCGAACGCCTTCCCGAGCCACTCGATCGCCGCGCCGGGGTTCCGATAGCGGGCCAGTGGATACACCGTTCGCATGTTCGCCTCTCCCTGTCTGATGGACCGCCGCCTGACGGCGCTGTCCGGTGGGACCACGATCTCCCGGCGGAGGGGGCGGAGGCTTGGAGAAATCTGACCTCGGCCGACGGCCCCGGTCTCAGCCGGCGACGGCGATCGGGCGCCGCGGCGCGGCCGGCTCGCGGGGCGTGACCCCGGCTAGCTCGCGGGGCGTGACCCCGGCCGGCTCCCGGGGCGTGACCCCGGCTAGCTCGCGGGGCGTGACCCCGGCCAGCTCGCGGGGCGTGACCCCGGCCAGCGCCCGGAAGTCGCGGCTCATGTGGGCCTGGTCGTAGTAACCGCAGACGGCGGCGGTGTCGGCGGGGGGAAGCCCGGCCCGCAGGCGTCCGGCGGCGTGCTCGAAGCGCAGCACCCGGGCGACGGCCTTGGGCGCCATCCCGATCTGGTCGTGGAAACGGGAGACCAGATGACGGTGGCTCCACCCCAGCTCTCCGGCGAGCTCCGCGATCGGGAGCGCGCCCCGGGAGGCGCGCAGCCGCCGCCAGGCCCGGCCGACCCGCGGGTCCGGATCGGGAGCGGCCTGGATCCGCCGGGTGAGGAGGGCGTCCAGCAGCGCGAGCCGGTCGTGCCGGGAGGGGGTCGCGGCCAGCCGCTCGACGCTCTCCCGAGCCCACCGGCCGAGCACCTCCTCCAGGGAGACCACCCGGTTGGCCAGCTCGCTCATCGGCATCCCGAACAGCCGCCGCGCACCGAGCGGGGTGAGGTTGACCTGCACCCCCTCGGCGACCCCGGCCGTGGTGGTGTCGACGTAGGTGTCGTGCAGCCCCCCGCAGAAGGAGGCCAGCCGCTCGCGCGCGCCCGGCCCGCTCAGCCCGATCGGCTCACCGAACCCGAAGATCACCACCACTCCGGAGAACGGCGGCTGCCGCCGCGTCCACGGCTTCTGCCGGCGCTCGGTGTAGGCCGTCAGCTCCGTCACGCAGGAACGCAGGAAGGCACTCGGCCTGCCCTCGACGAAGGTCAGCCCGTCGGCCGCGGCGGCATCGTCCACGACCCGAACGATAATCACCGCGGCCGACATTTTCCCGCCGGGGAGCGGCGAGCCGTCCGGGGGTCAGCCGGTCAGGCCGGTGTGACGGGCGAGGAAGGCGAGCTGGTCGGCGGCGAGCTCGATGGTCTTGCTGACCGCGCGGGCGCCGTGACCGGTCTCGGCCTCGTTGCGCAGCAGGATCGGCCGGTCGGCGGCCTGGGCGTGCTGCAGGGCGGCGCACATCTTCCAGGCGTGCAGCGGGTGGACCCGCGTGTCGGACTGGAAGACGGTGAACATCGTCGCCGGGTACGACACGCTCTCGCGGACGTGGTGGTACGGGGAGTACGACCACAGCCAGGCGAACTCCTCGGGCTTCTCGGCGGCGCCGTACTCGACGTTCCAGGTCGCGCCGAGGCCGAACAGCTCGTAGCGGACCATGTCGAGCAGCGGGGCCGAGCAGACCACCGCGGCGTAGAGGTCGGGCCGCTGGGTGAGGGCGGCGCCGACCAGCAGGCCGCCGTTGGAGCCGCCGGAGATGGCCAGCCGGTCCGAGGTGGTGACGCCGGTGGCGATCAGGTGCTCGGCCGCGGCGTGCAGGTCGTCGAAGACGTTCTGCTTGTGGGCGAGCATCCCGGCCCGGTGCCAGTCCTCGCCGCGCTCGCCGCCGCCGCGCAGCTGGGCGATGGCGTAGACGCCGCCCGCCTCCACCCAGGTCAGGATCGACGCCGAGTAGCCGGGTGTCATGGAGATGCCGAAGCCGCCGTAGCCGTACAGGATCGTGGGCCGGGGACCCTCGGCGCCGGGCTTGGAGATGATCAGCATGCGCACGTCGGTGCCGTCGGCCGAACGGTAGACGACCTGCTCGGCGGTGACGGGGGGCACCTCGACGGCGCCGGGGGAGGCCGCCCAGAGCGTGGTCTCGCCGGTGCGGGCGTCGTAGCGCTGGATGGTGGGCGGGGTGGTGTTGTCGGTGTAGCCGAACCACGCCTCGTGGCCGCCCTCGGGGCGCTCGCTGATGCCGCCGATGGTGCCCAGGCCCGGGGTCGGCACCGAGCCGATCCGCTCCCCGCTGCGCAGGTCGTGGACGGAGATCTCGCTGATCGCGTGGCGGGTCCAGCCGACGAGCATGACCGGCCGGTCGAGGTCGTCGAGGATCGCGAAGTCCGACAGCACCGCCTCGGGGTCCTGCGGGATCAGGTCGCGCCAGTGCTCGGCCTGCGGGGTGGCGGGGTCGGCCACGCAGATCCTGGAGCGCGGGGCGTCGCGGTCGGTGAAGACGTACAGCAGCCCGTCGCGGCCGAAGTGCAGGCCGGTCTGCGCGTCCACGCCCTCCTGGACCACGACCAGCTCCGGCGCCTCGTGGGCGGAGGCGTGCAGGTCGGCGACCCACAGGTCGTTGCGCGGCGCCGTACCGCGGGAGGCGGAGATCTGCAGCCACCGTCCGTCGCGGGAGACCGCGACGCCGTAGTAGTTGGTCTTCTCCATGCCGTCACCGAAGATCATGACGTCGTCCTCGGTGGAGACGCCGACGCGGTGCAGGTAGACCCGGCGGTGGAACTGCTCCTCGCCCTGGGGGACCTCCGTGGCGGGCAGCCTGCGCACGTAGTAGAACGCCTCGCCGCCGGGCAGCCAGGCGACGGGGGAGTAGCGGCACCGGTCGATCGGCCCCTCGATCCGGGTGCCGGTGGCCACGTCCATCACATAGAGGTTGGACTCCTCGTCGCCGCCCACCGAGATCTGGTAGGCCAGCAGGCGGCCCTCCTTGTCGGGCTGCCAGGAGTCGAGGGTCGTCAGGCCGGTCGGGTCGAGCTGCATCGGGTCCAGCAGCGCCCGCTCGGTGCCGTCGGGGTCGACGGTGTACAGCACGGCGTGCTCCTGCTCGGGGGTGCGCCGCATGAAGAAGCGCCGCTCGCCCCGCCAGACCGGAGCCCCCACCGAGCCGGACTTCAGCAGCTCGGAGATCCGCTCCTTGAACCGCTCACGGCCGGCAAGCGCCTTCACCTCGGCGGTGAAGAGGGCCTCCTGCGACTCCAGCCACTCCTTGGTCGCCGGATCGTCGGAGTCCTCAAGCCAGCGGTAGGGGTCGGGTACGGAGGTGCCGTGCAACTCGTCGACGACGTCGTCACGGCGGGCGGGTGGGTACGGCTGTCGCGTCATGGCTCGAACCCTACGGCCTCCGGCCGATCGTGGGGCGCCGGTCGCGAGAGGGCGAGGTGGGGCGGGCCTCGGAGGAGTGAAGAACAGGTAATGCGGGCATAAAACACATCAGGAGTCCCTCCAGTCATTTATGGGTGGCGGGCATGCCGACGGAGAAGCCAAACTTGGTCCAGGACGGTGCCGTGGTGACCATCCGCTGGGCCGTCCGGCGGAGGTCATCGTGACGGAAGCGCCCGGGCCCCAAGAGGGGCCGCCAATCGGGGCACGCGACATCGTGCCCCCGACCCAGACGCACAGCGTGCGGGGAAAGGCCCGCTGATGCGCCAAGTCCTTCTACTCAACGCCACCTACGAACCCCTGACCACCCTCTCCCTGCACCGCGCCGTCGTGCTGGTGCTCAGGGAGAAGGCCGACGTCGTCCACCGTGACGGGCGCGGCGCCGTGCTCCGCTCGGCCAGCCGGACCCTGGACGTGCCGTCGGTGATCAGGCTTCGCCGTTATGTCCGCATCCCCTACCGCTCGCGCATCCCCCTGACCCGCACCGCCCTGATGCGCAGGGACGACTACCGGTGCGCCTACTGCGGTCAGAAGGCCGAGACGATCGACCACGTGATCCCCCGTTCCCGCGGCGGCACCCACACGTGGGAGAACTGCGTCGCCTCCTGCACGACGTGCAACCACCGCAAGGCGGACCGGCTGCTGGAGGAGCTGGGGTGGACGCTGAACGTCGCCCCGGTCGTGCCGAGGGGAGTGCACTGGCGGTTGATCGGCGCGCACGTCGTCGGCGACCCCCAGTGGGCGCCCTACCTGGCGGAGAGCGCGGCCTGAAGCCCGCAGGCCTGAGCTCGGGGGGCCACGCTCCGGCGGGAGCGTGACCGGAAGTCCCGGCCGAGGTCGGGTCCGGAGCCCGGCGGGCCGGGCGCCGGTGATGGCCGGCGCCCGGCCCCGGCAGGATTCCTTCGGTCCTGCCCGTCCGGACGGCACCCGTCGTCCTCCGCGGTGCGGTCGCGGTGCCCGGTCCTCCGCGGTGCGGTGGCGGCATCCGCCCTTGCCTGCGGTACGGCCGCCGCACCTGTCGTTCTGCGCGGTGCGGGTGGGTAATCTGGTGCCATGCCGCGCTATGACTTCCGTTGCCGCGCCTGCGGTTCCACTTTCGAGTTGTCGCGTCCGATGTCCCGGTCGGACGACCCCGCCCCCTGCCCCGACGGCCACGACGACACGGTGCGTCTGCTGTCCACGGTCGCCGTGACCGGGGGCGCCTCCGCGCCCCGGCCCGCCGGGGGCGGCGGCTGCTGCGGGGGCGGTTGCTGCGGTTGATCGGCGCGGCGCCCGCCCGGTTCGGGGTGGGCGCGCGCGACCGCCGTCCCTCGTGTTACGCCGCCCGCTTGCCCTGGAAGGGGAGGAACCCCTCGGGCCGGTGCGGCCTGGCGGGCAGGAAGGTCTGCTCCGCGGCGATGATCCGGTCGAAGCGGAAGGCGCGGATCGCCCTGCGCATGCGGCACATGCCGACCAGATACCAGTGCTGACGGTGGACCATGCAGGTCACCGGGTCGACGTCGCGGACGGTGACCCGGCCGGAGACGTCGCGATAGTGCAGGCGGATCACGAGCCGTGAGGTGATGCAGCCCGCGATCGTCCTGGCCCGGTCGGCGACCTCGTCGGGCAGCGGGGCGGTCAAGGTGGACAGGGTGGCGGAGACGACGTCGTCGTCCAGGTCGAGGTGCTCGAAGGCGTGACGCAGGCCGTGCCGGGCGGCGTCGGCCTGAGGGCCCGAGCCCAGGTGTGCCAGGGACAGGGCGAGGGCGGCGATCTCGGCGGTTGTCAACGGGCTGGCAGAGGGCTTCATGACGTTAGCCATACCCACAGAATACGGACAAGCACCGACATTTTTCGAACAAAGATGACGGGTTCTCAGGATTGTGGCCCCGGGGCGACATGCCCGCCGACGCCCGCTGCGCGCCGTACGGCGGCGCCGGAGACGCAGGTGAACCCGCTCGCGGCGCCGGTGTCATGGGGGAGGCGCGGCAGGGCGGTGGGCGTGGTGCTTCTCGTCCTCATGTTCGAGAAGGGGAATGCGGTGTCTCCCGCCCTCTCGTGACGGGAGGACACGCGGAGGCTCCCGCCGTACCGGCGCCCTGAGACGGGCCGGTACGGCGGGAGCCGACGGGTCAGCGGGACAGCTGGGACAGGTCGCGGGAGGCGCCGGTCGAGGCGGAGGTGGTCAGGGCGGCGTAGGCCTGCAGGGCCGCGCTCACCGGGCGGTGACGGTCGCGCGGGCGGTAGCCGCCCAGGTCGGCCAGGAGCTTCTCGCGGCGGGCGGCCAGGTCGGGCTCGGCCACCTTCAGCTCGATCGAGCGGCCCGGGATGTCGATCTCGATGACGTCGCCGTCCTCCACCAGGGCGATGGTGCCGCCCTCGGCCGCCTCCGGGGAGGCGTGGCCGATGGACAGGCCGCTCGTGCCGCCGGAGAAGCGGCCGTCGGTGATCAGGGCGCAGGCCTTGCCCAGGCCCTTGCCCTTGAGGAACGAGGTCGGATAGAGCATCTCCTGCATGCCCGGCCCGCCCTTGGGCCCCTCGTAGCGGATGACGACGACGTCGCCCTCCTTGACCCGGTTGTTCAGGATGCCCTCGACGGCGTCCTCCTGGGACTCGAAGACCACGGCGGGCCCGGAGAACTTCCAGATGGACTCGTCGACGCCGGCCGTCTTGACGATGCACCCCTCGACGGCGATGTTGCCGTACAGCACGGCCAGGCCGCCGTCGCGGGTGTAGGCGTGCTCCATGTCGCGGATGCAGCCGCCCTCGCGGTCGAGGTCGAGGGAGTCCCAGCGGGCGTCCTGGGAGTAGGGCTTGACGGTGCGGACGTTGCCGGGGGCGGCGTGCCACAACTCCAGCGCCTCGGGCAGCGCCTTCGGCGAGCGCACGTCCCAGGAGTCGAGATAGTCGCCCAGCGTGCCGCCGTTGACGGTGTTCACGTCCCGGTGGAGCAGACCGCCCCGGTCGAGCTCGCCCAGGATGGCGGGGATGCCGCCGGCACGGTGGACGTCCTCGACGTGGTACTTGTCGGTGGCGGGGGCGACCTTGCTCAGGCACGGCACCCGCAGCGAGATCTCGTTGATCTCCTTGAGGCCGAAGCCGACCTGCGCCTCGCGGGCCGCGGCCAGGATGTGCAGGATCGTGTTGGTCGAGCCGCCCATCGCCACGTCCAGCGCCATGGCGTTCTCGAACGCCGCCTTGGTGGCGATGTTGCGCGGCAGCACGCTCTCGTCGTCCTGCTCGTAGTAGCGGCGGGTGATCTCCACCAGCTGCCGCCCGGCGTCCTGGAACAGCTTCTTGCGGGCCTTGTGGGTGGCCAGGATCGTGCCGTTGCCGGGCAGCGCCAGGCCGATGGCCTCGGCCAGGCAGTTCATCGAGTTGGCGGTGAACATGCCGCTGCACGAGCCGCAGGTCGGGCAGGCGTTCTCCTCCATCGCCAGCAGCTCCTCGTCGGAGACGCTGTCGTCGGCGGAGGCGATCATCGGGTCGATCAGGTCGAGCTTCTTGCCGGGCGTCTTGCCGGCCTCCATCGGCCCGCCGGAGACGAAGACCGTGGGGATGTTGAGCCGGAAGGCGGCCAGCAGCATGCCCGGGGTGATCTTGTCGCAGTTGGAGACGCAGATCATCGCGTCGGCGCAGTGGGCGTTCACCATGTACTCGACCGCGTCGGCGATCAGCTCGCGGCTCGGCAGCGAGTAGAGCATGCCGCCGTGGCCCATCGCGATGCCGTCGTCCACCGCGATGGTGTTGAACTCGCGCGGGATCGCGCCCGCCTCGCGGATCGCCCCGGCGACGACGTCGCCGACCTCACGCAGGTGCACGTGCCCGGGGACGAACTGGGTGAAGCTGTTGGCCACCGCGATGATCGGTTTGCCGAAGTCGCTTCCGGCTACGCCCGTCGCCCGGAGCAGGGCCCGGGCTCCGGCCATGTTCCTGCCGTGAGTGACCGTACGAGACCTGAGGGCGGGCATGACGCTTCTCCCATCATCGGCGCTGAGTCTTCAGCTGAGTCTTCAAATGGTACGGCCACCGCCCGCCTGCTGAGACCCGGCGTCCATCCATCGGACGCCGGAAGCATGCGAAAAGCCCGGCGGGCGGGCCGCCGGGCGTTCGTTCGAAAAGCTCCGGAAAGCGGGGGACGGGTCAGCGATCGGAGGAGACCTGCTCGGCGCCGCGCCGGGCCCGCACGGGCGCCTCGGGCGCCGGGGACTCGGGATAGCGGGCGGGCAGGACCTTCTCGGCGATCTCGTAGATCTTGTCGATCTCCTCCTCGGTCAGCGACCGCTCCCGCTTGGTGATCCACTTGCGGACGTGACCGCCGTCGAAGACGTCGACCTCGCGCACGTTGAGGACCTTCCACGGGATGGAGGGACCGTAGATCGCCAGCGATGGGATGATCATGACCTCGCGCCCGAGGAGCTCGCCGATCAGCTCGGCGGCCCGGCTCGCCTCCCAGCGGGCCTCGTCGAGGCGGGCCTTCTGGGAGAAGGGGCCCAAAAACAGCTTGCGGTGCGACTGGGCGCGGACCGGCAGCCGTTTGTCCCACTTCTCGGAGTCGACGGCGTAGACCCCGGTGGGCCCGATGACCAGGTGGTCGATCTGGGCGTCGCTGTCGGGGATCGCACGCGCGTGCAGGGTGCGGTAACCCTTGCGCTCCAGGCTCTTGAGCTGGGCCTCCGTGCGACGCTCCGCGACCGAGGCCCGCCTCCAGGCGGGGACCGTCGAGTGCGAACGGGCGCGCACCACGGTGTCGGCGATGGCGGCCACCACGGCGGCGGTGACGCCGGCCTGCCACATCTTCAGCAGCACCCCCGCCACGATCCCCACGACGACCGCGATGACGACGCGGCGCAGGAGGGGGCGGTACCGGGGCTGGCTGAGCAGACTCAGCAGAGAGACGCGTTCGACGGGCGCGTACGTAGACGCGGGCGCGGAGGGGCGAGTCGTCGGCTTGTCCTTGGCCGAACGCTCACCGGCCCAAATCGGTGACGTAGTGTTACCGTCTTCTGGCACCTGACCGGAATCCACGTAACTCACCGTAGCTGACCCTTAAACCGAGTGCCTAGTACTCCGCAACTCACACTTTTGTGACCACTGTCACCCGCATGCCAGTGCACGAGAGCGGGTATCTATACATATCTCTCTAGATAACCTCGCCCGCCTGCGCCTACTGTGCGGAGCGTGGCTGACATACATGATCTTACCGCCCTCGAGCAGGCGGCGGCCGTACGGCACAGGGAGATCTCGCCCGTCGAGATCACCGAGCACTACCTCGACCGCATCGCGCGCCTGGACCCCGAGGTCGGCGCCTACGTGACCGTGACCCCCGAACTCGCGCTGGAGCAGGCGCACAAGGCCGAGGCCAGGGTGCAGGCGGGGGACGACGCCTCGCCGCTCCTCGGGGTGCCGATCCCGATCAAGGATCTCAACCTGGTCAAGGACGTGCCGATCCACTTCGGCTCGGCGACCTACGACGACTTCATCGCCCCGGTGGACGACAGCGTGGTCGAGCGGCTCAGGGACGCCGGGACGATCATGCTCGGCAAGACGGCCACACCCGAGTTCGGCATGCCGTGCTACACCGAGACCTCCGTCTCGCCGCCGACCCGCAACCCGTGGGACCTGTCCCGCTCGGCCGGGGGCTCCAGCGGCGGCGCCGCGGCCGCGGTCGCGGCGGGCCTGGCGCCGGCGGCCCAGGGCAGCGACGGCGCGGGCTCCATCAGGATCCCCGCCTCGGTCTGCGGGCTGTACGGCATCAAGCCCACCCGGGGCCGGATCAGCTTCGCCCCGATCATCCCCGACCTGGCCGGGCTGTCGACCAACGGCCCGCTGGCCAGGAACGTCGCCGACGCCGCCGCGCTGCTCGACGTGATGGCGCACAACAACCCCGGCGACCTCTACCACGCGCCGCCGCCGGAGCTCGGCTCCTTCACCGCCTACGCGGGCAGGGACCCGGGCCGGCTGCGGATCGCCCGCTACTGCGAGTCGGTCGTCCCCGGCGCGGAGCTGGACCCCGAGGTGCTCGCCGCCTACGAGCACGCCTCGGCGGAGCTGGCCGCCCTGGGGCACGAGGTGGTCGACATCGCGCCGCCGTTCTCGCCCGACACGGTGCCGCAGTTCGTCACGCTCTGGTATGCCTTCGCGTGCATGCACCCGGTGGACCTCACCAAGCAGGACCGGCTGCGCCCGCTGACCGCCTGGCTGCGCGAGCGCGGCTTCGCGACCCCGGCGCCCGACTTCCTCCAGGCCCAGTCGTCGCTCCAGCTCGCCACCCGGTTCGGCCTGATGGTGACCGACGAGTACGACGCGGTGCTCACCCCGACCGTCACCGCCCCGCCCCGGCCGGTGGGCTGGTTCGAGGACGTGGACGGGCCGGAGGAGACCTTCGAGCGGATGAAGCGCTTCGCCGCCTTCCCCGCCATCTACAACGTCAGCGGCCAGCCCGCGGTGAACCTCCCGCTGTACTGGACGGAGCAGGGCCTGCCGATCGGGGTCATGCTGGCCGGGCGCTTCGGCGGGGAGGGCACGCTGATCTCGCTGTCGGCCCAGGTCGAGGCGGCCCGGGGAGGCTTCTGGAACGGGCGCAGGCCGCCGGCCTGGTAGACCGGCCCGGTCAGGGCACCCGCTCCCGCAGCAGGGTCACCAGGTGGGCGGCGATGTCGTCCAGCAGGGCCGAGACCGGGACGGGGGCGCCGGCCACGGCGGAGAACAGGCTGGGCAGCCCCGGCAGGGGGAAGCCGTCCTCCTCCGTGGCCGCCTTGCCCACCTCGGTCTTGGCCAGCGCGAGCCGGCTGCGCTCCCAGGCCTCCAGGACCTCCTCGGGGGAGGGCACGCCGAAGCCGTGCCCCACCGGGGCGGCGTGGCGCAGCCGTACCAGAGGGGTGTCGGCGAAGGCCAGCGCCACGCGTGAGCGCAGGGACAGGTCGTCGCGGAGGTCGGGCGCGACCCACTCCATCGCGGAGCAGGGGTTGCGGCAGGAGGCGACGCAGGTGGCCAGGGCCCCGGCCACCTGGCTGTGCTGCCGGTCGAAGTAGGCCCGCCAGCCCTCGGCCGGCTCCCCGGCCACCCGCAGGCTCCGGTTGGCGGCCGACTGCTCGGCCTTGGTGTGGTCGCACTCGCGGTCGCCGATCACGCCGAACCGGCTGCCGGGCGCGCCGAGCCCCGCCGGCCAGCGGACCGGGTCGCCCGCGTGGCCGAGCACCGGCTCGAAGGCGAGCAGCGGGAGATACTCGCTGGCGATGTGCAGGGCGGCGACCATGGGGCTGAGTTCGCGCCGGTGCCAGCGGACCGCGATCACCTCCAGCAGCAGGCCGTAGGCCGGGCGCAGGGACTCCAGCGCGCCGCGCGGCTGCTCCCTGGGCGTCTGCGGCATGGTGCAGGCCCGGGCGCGCCGCCGCAGGACGGGCGGCACCTCACGCGCCTCGACCGCGAAGTCCTCCGCGTCGAGGGACAGCAGCCGCTGCCCGAACTCGCAGACCGCCATGATCTCCGGGTCCTCGGTGAGGACCTCCAGGTCGGCGAAGGCGTGTCGCCTGGCGAGTATGACCAGCAGGTCCTGTACCGAGTTCACGATCAGACGATCTCACGTTCTCCGAGGTCCTCGCGGGGGAGAGCGTGCCCGCCTCCCCGCGCCCGTCACCGGGAATGCTATGCGGGAACGGCGACGCCCCCGCCGTCGGCGGCGGGGGCGGGGGCGGGGGCGTCACACGGTCCCGTGCCGGTCGCACGGTCCCCACCTCAGGAGGAGGCGTCCTTGGCCTGGGCGCGCAGGGCGCGGCGCACGCCGTCGGCGCCCTCCACGAGCAGGCGCTTGAGCGCGTGCGGCGGCCGGCTCTCCTCGATCAGCCGCTCGGTCTTGGCCACCGTCTCCTGGGAGATCGCCAGCACCGGGTAGCAGCCGTTGGCGAAGCTCTGGGCGCTGTCGGAGGTCCAGGCCTCCCAGATGCGGCCGATCTCGGCGAAGTAGCGGTCGGCGTAGGGCTCCAGCAGCTCCGGGTGGCGCGGGTCCATGAAGCCGAGGATCGTCGAGCGGAGCAGGGCGCCGCTCAGCTTGCCCTCGGTCATGGTCTGCCAGGCGGCGGCCTTGGCCTCGGCCGTCGGGATCGAGGCCCGGGACATGGCGGCCGAGCGCTCGCCGGTGGCGGTGGCGTCGCGCAGCAGCTCGTCGGCGATCTGCTCGTCGCCGAACACGCCGCCGGAGACCAGGGCCTGGATGAGCGTCCAGCGCAGGTCCGCGTCGACGGTCAGCCCCTGGAGCACCGTCGTGCCCTCCAGCAGGCCCTTCAGGAACGTCAGGTCCTCCTCGGAGGAGGCCACCGCGGTGAGGGCGTTGAGATAGGCGAGCTGGTGGTCGGAGCCGGGCGCGGCCGTCTCGACCAGGGTGCGCAGCGCCGAGGCCTGCAGGGCCAGACCCCGGGTGCGCCAGGCGGGGTCGGCGTACTGCTGGGTGGCCAGGCGGGCCTGGCGGAGCACGGTCTGGGCGACGGTGATGTCCTTGATGGACTCGATGCCCGACAGCACCAGCGCGACGTAGTCGCGGGTGGACATCTCGGCGTCCCGGGTCATGTCCCAGGCGGCCGACCAGCACAGCGCCCGGGGCAGGGACTCGCGGAACTTGGCGATGCCGCCCTCGACCAGGGTGCGCAGCGAGCGCTCGTCCAGCCGGATCTTGGCGTAGGTCAGGTCGTCGTCGTTGAGCAGGACCAGGTCGGGCTGGACCTCGCCGACCAGCTCGGCCACGGCGGTGCGGGCGCCGACCACGTCGAGCTCCACCCGCTTGACCCGCACCAGGGCGTCGTCCTGCAGGGAGTACAGGCCGATGGCGACGCGGTGCGAGCGCAGCGTCGGATAGTCGGCCGGGGCCTCCTGCAGCACGGAGAAGCCGGTGAAGCGGCCCTCGTCGTCGACCTCGAAGGCCGGGCGCAGGGTGTTGACCCAGGAGGTCTCCAGCCACTCCTTCGACCACGACGACAGGTCGCGCCCGCTGGTGCGCTCGAGCGCCGACAGCAGGTCCGACAGCTCGGTGTTGCCCCAGGCGTGCTCGTTGAAGTAGTCGCGGACGCCGGCCAGGAAGTTGTCCAGGCCCACGTAGGCCACCAGCTGCTTGAGGACCGAGGCGCCCTTGGCGTAGGTGATGCCGTCGAAGTTGACCTCGACCGCGTGCATGTCGACGATGTCGGCGGCGATCGGGTGGGTGGAGGGCAGCTGGTCCTGGCGGTAGGCCCAGGCCTTCTCCACGTTGGCGAAGGTCGTCCAGGCGCCCTGGCCCCAGCGGGTGGCCTCGGCCTGGCACAGCACCGAGGCGTAGGTGGCGAAGGACTCGTTCAGCCACAGGTCGTCCCACCAGCGCATGGTGACCAGGTCGCCGAACCACATGTGCGCCATCTCGTGCAGGATCGTCTCGGCGCGGCGCTCGACGACGGCGTCGGTCACGCGCGAACGGAAGACGTAGTCCTCCAGGAACGTCACGCACCCGGCGTTCTCCATCGCGCCGGCGTTGAACTCCGGCACGAACAGCTGGTCGTACTTGCCGAACGGGTAGCGGATGCCGAAGATCCGGTGGAAGAAGTCGAAGCCCTGCCGCGTGATCTCGAAGAGGTTGTCGGCGTCGAGGTGCTCGGCGAGCGAGGCCCGGCAGTACAGGCCCAGCGGGATGCCGTCGTGCTCGGAGGTCACCTTGTGGTACGGCCCGGCGCACAGGGCGGTGATGTAGGTCGACATCACCGGGGTCGGCGGGAAGTGCCAGCGCCTGGCGTCCTGGAGCGCGCCGTGCTTGCCGCGGTGGCCCTCCAGATCCTCCATCCGGTCGGGCGCGGCGTTGGAGACGACCTCCCAGTAGGAGGGCGCGAGCACGGTCAGCTCGAAGGTCGCCTTCAGGTCGGGCTGGTCGAAGCAGGCGTACATGCGGTGCGCGTCGGCCGTCTCGAACTGGCTGTGCAGGTAGACGTTCTTGTCGACGGGGTCGACGAACCGGTGCAGGCCCTCGCCGGTGCGCATGTAGGAGCAGTCGGCGTCGACGCGCAGCTCGTTGTCCTCGGCCAGGCCCGGCAGCGGGAGCCGCCCGGTCTCCGGGTCGTAGGTGGTGACATCCAGCTCGACGCCGTTCAGGACGGCACTGCGCAGCCTGGCGCCGGCCAGGTCGATGAAGGTCTCCGCACCCGCGCGGTCGCTGGTGAAGCGGACCGTGGTGATGCTCTCGAAGCGCTCCTCCCCCTCGGTGAGGTCGAGCTCCACCGCATACGACTGCACGCTGAGCAGACGTGCGCGCTCGCGGGCTTCGTCACGGGTCAGATTGCCTGCCACTACCGCTCCCTCGTCACGACGTCCTTCGCTCCCTTGCGAAGGGCTGCCTGAATCCTGCCATGGGAGGCGGGAGAACGCCGCCCCGGAGGCGTACCCACCGAGTTGATCACTACATATGAGGATAAAAGGGACTGGCGTGGCAATAATCCGGCAACGGAATACGGGCGGAGGCCCTCAGGTTGTTGCGAGGCGGAATGTCTCCTTGACGAGGAAGTTGGACACATGACTGAGCGCACGCCGGTCGACCTCTGGTTCGACCCGTTCTGTCCCTTCGCCTGGATGACCTCGCGCTGGCTGCTCGAGGTGGAGAAGGTGCGGCCCGTCGAGCCGCGCTGGCACATCATGAGCCTGAACATCCTCAACGAGGACAAGGACATCCCCGACACCTACCGCGAGATGATCGCCAAGGCGATCGGGCCGGTCCGCGTGGTCGCCGCGGTCCAGGAGAAGTACGACTCCGAGACCGTCGGCCGCCTGTACACCGAGCTCGGCGTGCGGTTCCACAACCAGGGCAGGGTCAAGCAGCTCGACACCCTGCGCGAGACGGTCGAGGAGGCCCTGGAGGCCGCCGGGCTGGACCGCTCGTTCGCCGACGCCATGGACTCCGAGGACTACGACGAGTCGCTGCGCGCCTCGCACGACGACGGCATCAACCGGGTCGGCCAGGAGGTCGGCACCCCGGTGATCGCGGTCGGCGACGTCGCCTTCTTCGGTCCCGTCATCTCGCCCGCGCCCAAGGGCGAGGAGGCCGGCCGCCTGTGGGACGGCGTCCACGCGGTCGCGGGCTTCGACGGCTTCTTCGAGCTCAAGCGCTCCCGCACCCGGCCGCCGATCTTCGACTGAGCCGCGTGGCCGTGGCGGGGCGCCCGCCCCGCCACGGTGCAAGTCCAGACATCACGAGTTTTTAAGGATCCTGAGCATTTCCTCCGGATCTGGACACTTCGTCGTACGCTCCTGTCAGGAGGCGGCCCCGGGCCCGCCCCGGCGAGGGGTGTACTTACTGTGTGTAATGCATACGACACGCTGAGTAATCAATGGGGCTCTCGCCTTCTCACGTTCCGCGCGTAAGGATGAAGGCATGCGTCACCTTTACCTGAACGGAGCTTGGCAGGCCTCGGCCTCGGGCGAGAGCATCGACGTGGTCAACCCCGCCACCGAGGAACTGATCGATCGGGTGCCGGCGGGATCGCCCGCGGACGTCGAGGCCGCCGTGGCCGCCGCCAGGGCCGCCCTGCCCATGTGGTCCGCCACGGCCCCCGCCGAGCGGGGCAAGCTCCTGGCCGCCGCCGCCGACCTGCTGCACGAGCGAGCCGACCAGATCGCCAGGATCGTCTCCACCGACATGGGCGCCCCGTACGGCCTGGCGACGAAGGTGCAGACGCTGATGCCCGCCGGGGTCCTGGCCTCCTACGCGAGCCTGACCGAGACCTACGACTTCGACACCAAGAGGATCGGCAGCTCCTGGGTCCTGCGGGAGCCGGTCGGCGTGGTCGGCGCCATCACGCCGTGGAACTACCCGCTCCACCAGATCGTGTGCAAGGTCGGGCCGGCGCTCGCCGCGGGCTGCACGGTCGTGCTCAAGCCCAGCGAGGTGGCGCCGCTGGTGGCCTTCGCGCTGGCCGGGATCTTCGACGAGGTCGGCCTGCCCCCCGGCGTGCTCAACATGGTGAGCGGCCACGGGCCGGTGATCGGCGAGGCCATCGCCGCCCACCCCGACGTGGACATGGTCTCCTTCACCGGCTCCACCCGCGCGGGCCGCCGGGTCGCCGCGCTCGCCGCCGAGACGGTCAAGCGGGTGGCGCTGGAGCTCGGCGGCAAGTCGGCCAGCGTGATCCTGCCCGGCGCCGACCTGCAGACCGCGGTCAAGGCGACGGTGGCCAACGCCTTCATCAACTCGGGCCAGACCTGCTCCGCCTGGACCCGCATGATCGTCCATCGGGACCAGTACGACGAGGCCGTCGCCCTCGCCGCCCAGGCCGCCGCCAAGTACACCGTGGGCGACCCCTTCGACGAGGGCACCAGGCTCGGCCCGCTGGTCTCGGCCGTGCAGCGCGACCGGGTCGTGCGCTACATCAACCGCGGTCAGGAGGAGGGCGCGCGGCTGGTCGCCGGCGGCACCGACCGCCCGCTCGACCGGGGGTTCTACGTGGAGCCCACGGTCTTCGCCGGGGTGGAGCCCGGCATGGTGATCGAGCAGGAGGAGATCTTCGGCCCCGTCCTGGCGGTCATCCCCTACACCAGGGGCGAGGACGAGGCCGTCTCCATCGCCAACGGCACGCCGTACGGCCTGGCGGGCGCGGTGTGGGCGGACAGCGAGGACAACGCGGTCTCCGTGGCCCGGCGTCTGCGCACCGGTCAGGTGGCGATCAACGGCGGCCGGTTCAACCCGCTGGCGCCCTTCGGCGGCTACAAGCAGTCGGGCATCGGGCGCGAGCTGGGCGAGTTCGGCCTGGAGGAGTACCTGGAGACCAAGTCCCTCCAGATGTGAGGGCCGAAAGCGCCGGTCAGGGCGTCTGCAGCAGGACCTTCCGCGCGGCGTCCTTGGCCAGCCGGTCGACGTAGAGCGAGCCGTTCACGTGGTCGGTCTCGTGCTGGAGGCAGCGGGCCAGCAGGCCGCGGGCCTTGAGCCGGACCGGGCGTCCCAGCCGGTCCACGCCGGTGACGGTGACCCCGGCGGCCCGGGGGGTCCTGGCGTAGATCGGCTTGCCGGTGTCGCGGCCGGGGACCGACAGGCAGCCCTCCTCGTCGACCACCACGGTGTCGTCGTCGACCGTCAGCTCGGGGTTGATCACGTGCCCCTTGCGGTTGCTGCAGTCGTAGACGAACAACCGCTTCGACACGCCGATCTGCGGACCCGCCAGCCCCACACCGTCGGCGGCGTACATCGCGGCGAACATCTCGTCGATCAGGTGGCGCAGGTCGCGGTCGAATTCGGTGACCGGCTCGGCGGGCGTGCGCAGGACGGGATCCCCGATCACTCGGATGTCACGCATGTGGGGCTCTCTCTTGTAAGGGTTCCAATAGCGGACGGGCCATTACTCTAGCCGGGGTGGGCGTCGAGCGGGCCACCCATACCTGCGAAACTGGGCGGGTGCGTGTCTACATCGGTGCCGACCATGCCGGCTATGAGTTCAAGAACCACCTCGTCTCCTGGTTGAAGGAGCGCGGCCACGAGGTGACCGACTGCGGTCCCTTCGTCTACGACGCCGAGGACGACTACCCGCCGTTCGTGCTGCGCGCGGCCGAGGGCGTCGCCAAGGACCCGGGCAGCCTGGGGGTCGTCATCGGCGGCTCGGGCAACGGGGAGCAGATCGCGGCCAACAAGGTGCGCGGCGTCCGCGCGGCGCTGGCCTGGAGCGAGGACACCGCCAGGCTCGCCAGGGAGCACAACGACGCCAACGTGATCAGCGTGGGCGCCCGGATGCACCCGCAGGAGGAGGCGACCGGGTTCGTCGAGACCTTCCTGGCCACGCCGTACTCCGGCGCCGACCGGCACACCCGCCGCATCGAGCAGCTGTCGTCGTACGAGACGACGGGCGAGCTCCCGCCGCTGCCCTGACCGTGTCCCGGCTTCCCCGGCCGTCCGCTCCCGCGGGGTTCGGCGGGCGGGGCCACCGGGGCTGCCGGGGCTACCGGGGCTGCCGGGGCTACTTGGTGTCGCGGCCGCGGCGGGGCTGCTCCCTGCGCGGGGTCTCATCGCGCAGGGGGCGCCGGTCCGCGGCCTCCTGCTGCTCCTGGGAGGGCCGGGACACGTCCCGGGCCCGCATCGCGGTGAGCGAGGTGATCTGCAAGCTCTGCAGTGCCATGCCGCCACGATAACCCGCGGGCACACCCCTTTCGAAGGACGCGCGGGCGCGCCCGCCCCCGTCCGCGGCCCGGTCCCGCAAGACCGGGCCCGCTCAGGGCATCGGGCCCTCTCAGAACATCAGGCCCGCCCAGGGCGCCGGCTCCCACGACAGCGCGGTCGACAGCTCCCGTACGGCTCCCGCCCGCGCCTCGCGCACCACGCCCGCCTCCAGCAGCGGGGTGAGCGTCCGCCCGCCGAGATAGGCCGCGCCCAGCGCGCTCACCGGGAGCACGAGGTCGGCCGGGTCGTCCACCGGCACGCACCGGGCGCCGGAGGTGTCGGCCGACAGCCGCCAGCGGCGGGCGTTCCACGGGCAGACCGGGTCGTCGACCTCGATCACCACGTCCACCGGCGCCGAGTAGCGGCGCGCGGTCAGAGCCCGGTCGACGTCCACCACCCGGACCCACAGGTCGTCCACCCAGATCGCGTTGAGCCGGCGGGGGTCGGCCAGCAGGTGGATCAGGGGGTCGTCGGCGGGACGGTTCCAGGACTTGATGCGGGAGACCAGGTCGCGGTCGAGCACGTGCCGCCAGAGCAGCGCGTAGGCGGCCGGGTCGAGACCGAAGAGCTCGCGCAGCCGCAGTTCGCCGTCCGGCAGGCCCTGGTCGTTCCAGCTCGCCTTGATCCGGAACAGCGCGTAACCCCGCGGGCCGTCGCCGTCCTCGACCACGACGGCGCGCAGCGGCCCGGCGCCGCCCTGGTCGGCATCCTGGTCCGACAGCGCCGCGTCCCAGCGCGCGGGCGTGCGGGCGTAGAGCCCGGGACGGCTGCCGAGCACGGCGTCGAAGACCTTCTCGAAGATCCCCCTGGCCTCGGCGGGCTTGACGATCCGCAGCCGCAGCGAGGGGTCGGCCGGGGCGTGCGGAGCCAGGGCGCCGCCGTGCCGGGGGATGTCGAAGATCATGCTGTCGGCGGCCCTGCCGTAGCCGAACCGCCCGTAGATCACCGCCTCGGAGGCGTAGAGCGCGGCGACCGCCTCGCCCCGCTCGTGCAGGTCGGTGAGCTGACGCGTCATCAACGCCGACAGCACGCCCCGCCGGCGGTGCGAGGGGAGCACGCCCACCGCGGTGACGCCGCCGACCGGGATCGGGCCGCCGGGCACCGTCATGGTGAAACTGCACACCGCGGTGACGCCCACCAGCTGGTCACCGTCGTAGGCGCCCAGGGAGCGCTCGAACTCGGTGTTGCCCTTGAACAGCTCCGCGCGGTGCGGGGGGATGGTGCTGCCGAACGCCTCCTCGTCGACCGCGAGCCAGTCGGACCAGTCGGCCTCGGTCATGGGGCGCAGGGTGAAAGTCATCTTCCCTACGGTAGGTGAGCCGTACCCCGGCGGCCATTCAATATCCGTGCCCGATGATCTAGGCGTTGGTCAAGTGGACTGCCCAAAGCAGGGGTGGAGCGCTACAGTCAGGCGCATCATGAGTTCCCGTCCGGTGCCGTTGATCCCTCCAGGGCTCCGTGCGTTCCTGGTGCGGGTCCCCTTCCTGGTGCCCACGGTGCGGTTCCTCCGTCGCGGACCGCTGGCCCGCGACCGCAACCTGATGATCACGCTGATCGTGCTGAGCCTGGCCCTCGGGGGCCTGGCCGCCCGGGTCTCGGCCGAGTGGTTCTCGCCCGCCCTCATGATCCCGATCATCCTCGTCGGCGGTCTCCAGCTCCGGCTGCGCAGCCTCGCCACGCTGCTGTCGGCGATCGCGGTCGCGCTGGTCTACGTGGGCGTCACCGGCGGCTTCGGCCGCATCGGCCCGGGCCTGCTGGCGGCCTTCGGCTTCACCTCCGTGCTGGCCGGGGTGATGGCCCGCACCCGGGGCAAGCTCGGCGTGCAGGGACTGCGCGGCGACGTGATGCTCCTCGAACTGCGCGAGCGGCTCAAGAAGCAGAGCGAGCTGCCCCAGCTGCCCAAGGACTGGGGCACCAAGGTGGTGCTCAAGCAGGCCGGAGGCTCCTCCTTCGGCGGCGACTTCCTGGTCTCCTCGCGCGAGGGCGACACGGTGGAGCTGGCCCTGGTCGACGTCTCCGGCAAGGGCGTCGACGCCGGCACCCGGGCGCTGATGCTCTCGGGGGCCTTCGGCGGGCTGCTCGGCTCGGTGAGCGACTTCCTGCCGGTGTGCAACGCCTACCTGCACCGCCAGCGCGAGGCCGAGGGGTTCGTCACCGCCGTCCACGTCCGGCTCAACCTCGCCACGGGCGAGTACGTCATCACCTCGGCCGGTCACCCGCCGGTGGTCAAGTTCGAGGCAGGCACCGGCACCTGGCGGGTCTCGCCGGCCAAGGGCGTGGTCCTGGGCGTCGTCCCGGACCTGCACTGCGAGCCCGACCAGGGGGTGCTCCGCAAGGGCGAGGCGCTCATGCTCTACACCGACGGGCTGATCGAGCAGCCCGGCCGCGACATCGACGCCGGTCTCGACCGCCTGCTGGGCGAGGCCGAGCGCCTGCTGCCCTCGGGGTTCTCCGCCGGGGCCCGCAACCTGGTGAACTCCATGTCGGCAGGGCACAACGACGACTGCGCCCTGATCCTCATCTGGCGGCCCTGACCTCGGACACGAACAGTGTTCGAGTGGATGCGCATCGTGACAAATCACATGGGTGCCATCGTGCAGCTGGTCACTGGCGAGCGGATAACCAGACTGGGATTCTCATATCAGTTATCCAGATGAATGCCGAAGACCCGGGGGATTCTCCGGCAACGGGGTGAAAAGGAACTGCATACCGTGGAGAGACGATCCGGACCCTGCCGTCTCGTGGAGTCCCACGATGATGCCGCGGGGCACGGGGTGCCGGGCCCGAACGGGCTGCCGAAGCGCGTCCCCGGAGAGGCGAGGCGGCGCATCGACGTCACCGACCGGGGGAGTGGATGGGCCTTCGTAGCCGATCTCGACGGCGAGGACACCCATCACGACCTGCCGGCCGCATAGCCGACGATCACATCGCTGATGGTGCGAGCACTGAAGATTCCGGGCCCCGGGGAACGGCGCGGTTGTTCCGGAGTCCGGAATCTTCAGTGGTCGCACCGGCCGCAGCCGGTGTGCCGTTGCTCACACTCTTTCACGTGCGAAGCTTCCAGGTGGTGCGTTCATCGATATCCGTGGCCACGACCGATCGGGACGCCCGCTGTCCCGTCATGGGACGCCCGGCCGGTACGGCGCGGCGCGACCGGTCGTCGTGGCACAGCCGGTCGTCAGAGCCGGTCGTCGCGGCGGATCGTCGCAGCGGACCGTCACAACCAGCCGGCCTCGCCGGCGATGCGCACCGCGTCGAGCCGGTTGCGCGCCCGGGTCTTGCACATGATGCGTGACAGGTGGTTGCGGACCGTCCCCACGGACAGGAAGAGCTCCTCGGCGATCTCGTCGGACCGCGCGCCCCGCGCGGCCAGCCGGAGCACGTCCAGCTCCCTGGGGGTCAGGGGGGTCTCCTCCGGGCCCAGGGCGGCCACCGCGAGGTCGGAGTCCACCGCCCGGCGGCCGGCCGCGACCCGGCGCACGCCGTCGGCGACCTCCTGGGTCCCCACCTCCAGGCTCATGAGCCCGAGTGCGTGAACGGCGAAGGCGCGGCGGACCTGGCCCGGGGTCGGATGCCGCGACAGGATCAGCACCCGGCAGGAGGGAACCCTCTCGTGCAGCCGGAGCGCGGTGGAGAAGCCGTCGGCGCCGGGCAGGTCCAGGCCGATGACCGCCGCGTCCGGCTCGTGCCGCAGCACGGCGGAGACGACGTCCTCACCGGTGTCCAGGTCGGCCACCACCTTCAGGTCGGCCTCACCGTCCAGCGACGTCACCAGGCCGAGGCGGACCAGGGGAAGCTGCTCGGCGACCAGGATCCCGATCAAGGCACCCTCCCGGATGACGTGTCACGTGGTGACCGTGTGATTGCTGACCGTTAACAAAGTGTCTCCATTCGGCAAAGCATGTGCAAGTCACCCGGCTGGAAGGCTTGAGGTGAAGGCCGATGGAGAGGTCGGTATGTCGGCTAGTCTCTTATGGGGCATTGTTGATGAATCCGCTACTGGGGGACCTGTGGACTGGCCTTTCCTGATCGGAGTGGTCATCTTCCTCGTGGGGTTGATGGTCTCGATCGGCCTGCACGAGATCGGCCATCTGGTTCCGGCCAAGAGGTTCGGCGTCAGGGTCACGCAGTACATGGTCGGGTTCGGCCCGACGATGTGGTCGCGGCGCAAGGGCGAGACCGAGTACGGCATCAAGTGGATCCCGTTCGGCGGCTACATCCGGATGATCGGCATGCTGCCGCCCCGGCGCACCGACGCCCCCGGAACGGTTCGCTCGGTCTCCACCGGTCCCTGGCAGGGGCTCATCGAGAGCGCCAGGGAGGTCGCGCTGGAGGAGGTCCGCCCGGGCGACGAGAACCGCGTCTTCTACCGCAAGCCCTGGTGGCAGAAGGTCATCATCATGGCCGGCGGTCCGGCGATGAACTTCGTGCTGGCCTTCATCCTGTTCGCGATCGTGCTCATGGGCTTCGGGATCACGGTGCAGAAGCCGCAGATCTCCGCGGTCCCGGAGTGCGTGAAGACCGCGGCCGAGTACGCCGAGAACCCCAACTGCACCTCCGCCGACCAGGCCAGCCCCGCCGCCGCGGCCGGGCTGCGGCCCGGCGACGTCATCGTGGCGGTGGCGGGCAGGCCCGTCACCACCTGGGAGGCGGCCACCCGGGCCATCCGCGGCAACGGCGCGGGCCCGGTCGAGATCGGGATCGTCAGGGCCGGGCAGAACGTGACCCTGAACGCCACGCTCATCGCCCAGGAGCGCGAGTCGCTCGACGAGCCCGGCAAGATGGAGCGGGTCGGCTATCTCGGCGTCAGCCCGACGCAGGTCATCGAGCGGCAGAGCTTCGGCGCCGTCGTCGCGCACATGGGCGACCTCACCTCGCGGACCGCCGCCTCGCTGCTGCGCTTCCCGGAGAAGATGGTCGGGGTCTGGCACGCGGCCTTCTCCGGCGAGGAGCGCGACAAGAACGGCCCCATCGGCGTCATCGGCGTCAGCCGCATCGGCGGGGAGATCGCGGCCTCCGACGCCCCGCTGGAGAACAAGATCAGCATCTTCGTCAGCCTGCTGGCGAGCTTCAACCTGGCGATCGGCATGTTCAACCTGATCCCGCTGCTCCCGCTGGACGGCGGGCACATCGCCGGCGGCCTCTGGGAGGGCGTCAAGCGCGGCTTCGCCCGCGTCACCCGCAGGCCCGAACCGGCGCACGTGGACATCGCCAAGGTCCTCCCGCTGACCTACGTGCTGGCCTTCACCATGATCATCATGGCCGGTCTGCTCATGTACGCCGACCTGGTCAACCCGATCCGGCTGGCCGGCTGACCCTCCGGCGGGTACGGCGCGCACGCCGTACCCGCCGATATGGTTGCCCCGTGGAAGAGGGCACGCCGGGGGCGGCGATCGATGTGGCACTGTTCCGGTTGCGCCGGATCTGGGCGCGTCCCCTGCGCGCGCGCAAGGCCGCCGAACCGCAGCGGCCGGTCCAGATGTCCAACGTGATGGTCGTGCACGCCGTGCACAAGCTGAGCCTGGACGTCCCCGAGGTGACCGTGGGGGCCGTCGCCGAGCAGCTCGACGTGGACCCCTCGACCGCGAGCAGGCTGGTCAACGACGCCATCGCGGCTGGCCTGGTGGAGCGCGAGGAGTCCTCCGTCGACGCCAGGCGGGCCCGGCTGGTGCTGACCGGCGCGGGCGGCCGGGTGCTGGAGGCCGTGGTCCGCTATCGGCGGGCCTACCTCGACGGCCTCATGGCGGAGTGGGACCAGGCCGACCGCGAGGCCTTCGCCCGCCTGCTCACCCGCTTCGCCGAGGCGGCCATCGCCTGCCCGGCCGACCTCACCGGCCTCGACCGTGTGATCGCCGAGGCGCTGTCGCCGCGGCCGGGTGGGTGACCCCGGCCGGGCCTACTCGCCGGTGACGCCGTCGATCTGCTGGCGGATGATGTCGGCGTGGCCGTTGTGCCGGGCGTACTCCTCGATCATGTGGACGAGGATCCAGCGGAGCGAGACCTCCTCGCCCCGGCGCAGGGACTTGCCGATCGTGTCCAGGGAGAGTCCGGCGGAGAGCCCGCGGGCGTGATCGATCTCGGCCCGCCAGCGGGCGAAGGCCTCCTCGGCCGACGCGTCGGCGATGTCGTCGAAGTCCCCGTCGGGGTTGTCGTCGGTCCAGTAGAGCGCCTTGGCGCCCTCGCCGTTGAAGATGTTGCGGAACCAGTGCCTCTCGACCTCGCTCAGATGGCGGACCAGGCCGAGCAGGGAGAGCGTGGAGGGCGTGGAGGGGCGGAGCCGTAGTTGCTCCTGCGACAGGCCCTCGCACTTGACGGCCAGGGTCTCGCGGTGCCAGTCGAGGAAGGAGTGCAGGACGGACGCCTCGTCGGCGACGAAGGGCGGATCTACGCGGTTGTCAGTCATGGGGGCCCATCCTGTCCCAGCAGCTGTCCGCTGTCATGTCATTTCTCCCTCTTTGAGGGAGGAGTCTTTTTCGCTCGGGCGGTGAGGTCCCTCCACCGGGATCGGGCGGTACGGGAACCCGCTGGGGGCGGGCGGTGTACCTGTGGGCATGAGAAGAATTCTGCTGATCCTGGCGATCGTCGTCCCGGTGCTGGCCTTGGGGACGCCGGCGCAGGCGGGCGGGTGGGCGATCACCCTCATGGACCCCGTCCCCGGGGTCCGCCCGGACACGACCTACACGGTGGGCTTCTGGCTGCTGCAGCACGGCACGCACCCCTACTACGGTGACGACCTGGGCGAGGTCGCCCTGGAGTTCACCAGCGAGAAGAAGACCGTCCGCTTCACGGGCACGGAGCTTGCGGAGCCGGCCCACTACGCGGCGGCGATCTCCCTGCCCGCGGGCACCTGGCAGGTGAAGGCGATCCAGGGCTGGTTCGCGCCCCACGAGGTCGGCACCCTCACGGTGCCGGGCGACCTGAAGATCGCTCCGCTCCCGATCGAGTTCCGGCGGATGGTCGAGGGCCAGGAGGACAGCCGCATGGACTACTGGGGCGTGATCCGCCCGCCGGGCATCCCCCCGGGCAAGTATCCGCGCGCCTCGACGTCACCGGAGCCGGCCGCCACCCCCGCGGCCTCCGACGCCGCGTCGGCCACTCCGGCCCCCGCCGGGGGCGCCGCGCAGCCGCCGGGCGACGCCGCGGACGCCGCCGGGTCACCCGGTGACACGACCACGGTCGCGGTCGTCGAACCGGCGGAGTCCTGGTGGCGCCCGCCGTACACGGTGGCCGCCGTGCTCCTGGCCGCCGTCGCCCTCGCGGTCCTGACCCGTCGCGCCCGCCGGCGTTGACCGCGCCCGGCCCGCCGGTGTCGTCCGCGCCCGGCCCGCCCTTCCCGCCGGTCGTGGGGGCTCGCGGTCTATCGCGCCGCCGGGCCGGTGGTCGGGCGGGGGCGGTCTCCCGGGTAGTCCGGGTAGCCGTAGCCGATGACCTCGGAGGCGTCCCGGACGCGTTGCTCGACCCGGCCGCGGTCGGTGTTGCCCTCGATCGTGGTGATGGTGCCGTCGCCGTTGTCGCGCTTGACCAGGCCCATGTGGTCGATGCGGTAGATGCCGGAGCCGCCGTCGTCGTCGAGGTCGAAATAGACGAGGGCGCCAGGTCTGGCGGTTTCGCCCCAGCGGTCGCGGTCCTGGAACCACCCGGCCCAGGCCACGGCGTAGGCGTCCGCGCCGACCGTGCGCCGCAGGCCCAGCTGCGCGCCGGCCCAGGAGATGAACATCGCGCACCAGGGGGCGTCGGTGTACTTCTCCATGACGCCGCCGTCGCGGGCCAGGGTCTCCCAGGCCCGCGCCGAGTCCATGTACCAGGCGTGGAACTTGGTGCCGCCGCCGTCGGCGTCCTCCTCGACGCCGATCTGCCCTTCGGCCACCCGGATCATGTCCGCCGCCGTCACGCCCGTACGGCGCGGGGCCCCGGGGCCGGGTGCCCGCGCCGCGGCGGGGGCCGCGAGCGCGGGACTGGCCTCGGCGGAGGTCCGGGCGAGGGCGTACGGCCCCAGCGCGGGGATGCCCACGGGGGCCACTCCCGCGGCCAGGGCCACGCCCGCGGCGGCGCGCAGCAGGCGGGTGGGGAGCAGGAGCTGGCTGGAATCGCGGTACTCGGTCATGGTGGAGGCCCATCCATGTCTGCCGGGTCACGTGCGGGCGCCTCTCACGGAGAGGCCGGGCGGCTCGGCCGTTCCTTCCTCCGGGACCCGTCGCGGGCCGGGCGGGACCACCGCCCGGCCGACTATCCCGATCGACTCATATGTGACCTTTTATGGCACTTTGTCGGAATTCATCGGCCAGTCTAGCAGCGGGGGCAAGCGGAAGGGATCAAGGTCCGGCGGTCGGGCGCACACACCGGGGCGTCGCACGACCGCCGCCGCGTCTCAGTACATGGAGATGTGCGGGTGGTCGTAGTGGTTGGCGGTGACGCCGCCGCGGTCGGACATGAAGCGCCAGCCCGATCCGTGGTTGATGCGCTGGCGCCAGATCACGTACTTCACGCCCAGCTTGCCCTTGTTCTTGAGCGCCCAGGCGGCGATCTCGTCGCCGAGCTTCATGTTGGCGGCCGTGGGCATCGCGCCGCCGGTGCTCATCATGAAGTCGCAGGCGCGGCCGAGCGGGTGCTCGCCGCCGTCGTTGACCGGCCGGTAGCAGCCCACCGCGTACGGCAGGTTGAAGCGCCGCATGATGGCGTCGCGCATGTTCCTGGTCCGGTCGGTGATGTTGTCGGATCCGTTGGGCAGCTGCGGTAGCCAGCTGCCGTCGGAGCGGCGGCCCGAACCCAGCGGGACGAGCTTGTCGAGCTTGCGCTTGATCTCCTCGATCAGGTCCTCGGCGTCCTCGCGCTGGCCCTCGACCTCGTCGGCCTCGTGGCGGATCTCCTCGGTGAGGTCGGCGGCCCGCTTGACGGCCTGCTTCCTGCGGTCGCGGCTCTGCGCGAAGCCCTCCAGGTAGGCGCTCTGCTGGGCGGTCAGCTGCTCCATCACCGCGGCGGCGCTCATGTCGCCCTCGCCGCCGCCGAACGGCAGCGCCGGCAGGCCGCCGGAGCTGCTCTGGTAGCGGAGCTGGACGATGGAGTCCACCTCCTGCTTGGCGGTGGCGTAGGTCTCCTCGGCCTTGCGCAGGTTCGTCTTGGCGACGCCCTCGGCCTTCTGCGCCTTGCGGAGGGACTCGCGCTTGGCCGCGTAGGCCTCGATGAGCTTGTCCACCCGCTTGTTGAGCTTGGACAGTTCCTTCCTGAGCTCGGCCTCGGTCGGCTTCGGGGCCGCGCTGCCCTCGGTGGGGACCCCGAGGGCGAATCCGAGCGCCGAGAGCAGGCAGACGGCTACGGCGACCCGGTGGTGGAACGTGGGGGACGCGGGGGACGCAGCCGCCACGAACTCTCCTCTCCTTCAGCCGACCGGGTTAGCTGACGGGTTCGGACGGGAGGTCGTCCTTCCACATGCGTGGTTCACCCCAATTGCGGTGGTTCCCCGGTTCTTGGGCAAGGTGCCCAAGATTAGGCATATCAGCTGTTAAAGCCGACGTGCTGAAGGATAGTAGTGGTAAACCTATGGTCATGCGACTTCAAGCCGATACAAAGCAGTGATCAGCTTGTGACAACAGCGCGCAAAAGACGTGCTGCCTCCTCCGGCAGGACATCGTTCACGAATGCCCCCATAGCCGACTCCGAGCCGGCGAGGTACTTCAGCTTCTCCGGCGCCCGCCGGACGCTGAACACCTCCAGGTGCGTGTAGGCCAGGTCCCTGCCGGAGTTCACCGGCGCCTGGTGCCAGGCCGCGACGTACGGCATCGGCACGCCGAACAGCCCGTCCAGGCGGCGCAGCACCTCGGTGTAGAGGGGGCCGAAGGCGCGGCGCTCCTCCGGCTCCAGCCCGCCGAGGTCGGGGACCCGCCGGTGCGGATAGAGGTGCACCTCGAACGGCCAGCGGGCCGCGGCCGGGACGAACGCGGTCCAGTGCTCGTTGGCGGCGACCACCCGTACCCGCGCCTCCCGCTCGGCGGCCAGCACGTCGGCGAACAGGTTGCGCCCGGTCCGGTCGCGGTGGCGCCCGGCGGCCCCGAGGGTGAGCTTGGTGCGCGGCGTCACATAGGGGTAGGCGTAGATCTGGCCGTGGGGATGGGCCAGCGTGATGCCGATCTCCGCCCCCCGGTTCTCGAAGCAGAAGACCTGCTCCACGCCGGGGATCGCCGACAGCTCCGCCGTACGGTCGATCCACGCCTCCATGACCAGCTCGACCTGCCCGGGGGAGAGCCGGGAGAAGGAGGAGTCGTGGTCGGAGGTGAAGCAGACCACCTCGCAGCGCCCGATGCCCGCGCGGACCTCGCTCAGCCCGCCCGCCTGCTCGTAGTCGCCGATCTGGGCGGAGAAGGAGGGGAAGCGGTTCTCGAAGACGACCACGTCGTAGGAGGCCGAGGGGACCTCGGTGAGGTGGCCGGGGGAGGAGGGGCACAGCGGGCACTCGTCGGCGGGGGGCAGGAAGGTACGGCCCTGCCGGTGCCCGGCGATCGCGATCCACTCCTCGGTGAGGGGGTCGTAGCGCAGCTCGGAGGCGACCGGCCGGGCGGGCAGCTCCCGCGTGTCGACCGCGCCGCGGTCCGCGCCGTCGTTGCGGTCGAAATAGATCAGCTCCCGGCCGTCGGCCAGGTGGGTCAGGGTCCGCTTCACTGCTCCGCCACCCGGCTCTCCGGCGCGCTCTCGGCGATGATGAGCTCTCCCGCCCGGGAGGAGAGCTCGTCGCGGGCCTCCTCCGGCAGGCCGGAGTCGCTGATGACGACGTGGGCCTCCTCCAGTCCGGCGATGGTGCTGATCCCGACCGTCCCCCACTTGCTGTGGTCGGCGGGCACCACCAGGCGGTGCGCCGAGGCGACCAGCTCGCGGTTGGTCTCGGCCTCCAGCAGGTTGGGGGTGGTGAACCCGGCCCTGACGCTCATCCCGTGCACGCCCAGGAAGAGCGTGTCGACGTGGAGCCCGCGGATCGCGGCCACGGCGACCGGGCCGACCAGGGCGTCGGAGGGGGTGCGCACGCCGCCGGTCAGCACGACCGTGCGGTCCGGACGGGGGGAGCGGTGGAAGACGTCGGCGATGCGGATCGAGTTGGTGATGACGGTCAGCTCGGGCACGTCGGCGATGAGGTGGGCCAGCGTCCAGGTGGTGGTCCCGGCCGACAGGGCGATGGCGGTGCCGGGCCGGACGAGCGTGGCGGCCTGGCGGGCGATCGCCTCCTTCTCCGCCTGCTGGCGCACCGACTTGGCGGCGAAGCCGGGCTCCTCGGTCGAACCGGGACCGGCCGCCGTGGCGCCGCCGTGGACCTTCTCCAGCAGGCCGCGCTCGGCCAGGACCTCCAGGTCCCGGCGGATCGTCATGTCGGAGACGCCGAGGTCGCGCACGAGGTCGGCGACCCGTACACCCCCGTGGTTGCGCACCCGCTCGAGGATCGCCTGCTGCCGCTGTTGGGCCAGCATCCACCCACTCCTTAATCAAACATCTTCCTCCAAATTACCACAAACGACTCCAAGAGTCGTGTTGGATTGTGCGGAATAATCCCTCACAACCAGTCAAGCTCCGCGTGAAGGTTGCGCCGGGCCGCCTCCTCCAGCCCGGCCACCCGGAAGATCGCGGGCAGGTCGAGCAGCGAGCGCAGCACCGCGGCGCGGCCGGTGCGGAAGGCCTCGTCGGGTACGAAGGCGTACTCCTCGCGCACGGCCGCCGTGTAGGCGGCGTAGACCTCCGGCGGCGAGGCCAGGATCGCCAGGTCCGCGTCCGACAGCACGGCGCCGTCGGCGTCGCCGGGCTCGGGGTCATGGGTGATCGTGAGCCTGACCAGCCGGGCCACCGTGGCCACCGCCTCCGGGTCCAGGCCCAGCTCGGGCAGGGCCCGCTCGGCCAGCCGCGCGCTGCGCTCCTCGTTGTCGCCGCGCCGCGGGTCGTAGACCGCGTCGTGGAACCAGGCGGCGAGCCGTACGAGGCCGGGGTTGCCGGCGTGCCCGGCCAGGGCGTCGACGTGGTCGAGCACCGCCTCCAGGTGGGCGGTCGTGTGGTATCTGCGGTGCGGTTCGCCGTACCGGGCGATCAGGTCCAGTCCCAGACGGTCGGCCTCCGGACCGGCCAGTTCCCGCCAGCGGTCCAGCAACTGTGAGCTCATGGCGGGAGCTTAGGGTCTCTCCTGCTTTGGGCCTTGTACGGCATGCCTCCCGGGAGGACGGTGGAGACCTGATCCCCGCGGACGAGAGGCGGCCGAGAATGGCGAGACGAGCACGCAAGGCCCGGGGCCGCAAGAAGAAGAGGGCCAACCACGGCAAGCGCCCCACGGCCCGCTGAGGCTGCTGAGGCTCAGGTGCGGCGGCCCCAGGAGGCCAGGAGCCTGGTCTGGGGGTCGGGGTCGGGAGGCAGCGGCTGCTGCTCCCCGATGACCCCCGCCTGGCGATAGCCGTCCTCGGCCCCGGCGAACCAGTCGGCGCAGGTCTCGACCAGCTCGGGATCGAGCCGGTCGTCCGCGCCGATCGCGCGGGCCAGGTCCCAGGTGTGGATCAGGGCGTCGGCGAACAGCTCGGTGATGTACTCCTCGCCCGGCACGTCGCCGAAGGACAGGTGGGTGACGCAGGTCAGGGAACCTTCGGCGCTCGCCGCGTGCACGGCGGCCGAGGCCGCGGCGTCGAAGGCCTTGCGGGGGTCGTCGCCGAGCAGATCGCCGTCGTAGGTGTCGCCGAGCTCGGCGACGGTGCGTCCGGCCAGGAGTTCGGGGACCCAGAGGCTCTCGCCCACCACGTGGTTGACCAGGGCGTGGACGTCCCAGTCCACGCACGGCGTCGCGTTCTCCCACTGTTCCGGTGCGATCCGGTGGACGAGAGCGCCGAAATCGTCCAGCGCGCGGCGGTAGGCCTCGCGGATGTCGATGATCATCGTGCCCTCCCGAGTCGTCAATCCGACCGTAACCTCTGGGCGGCCAGTAGTCAGCGCACTCGTTGGACATGACCGGTCGGCGCGCGCCGTACGTGACGCCCGCCTCGGGTCCGCCGGCGTCGCGGACGCGGCGGGAGGGGTCACGGCAGGTTCAGCTCAACCCAGATGATCTTTCCTTCGGCGATCGGGCGGAAGCCCCAGCGCCGGGCGACCCGGTTGACGAGCCGCAGCCCCCGGCCGCCGTCGTCGGCGCCGGAGGTCTGGCGGATGACCGGCGCCACGGGGGAGACGTCGGCGACCTCGCACACCAGCGTGGGCCCGCGCAGCAGCCGTACCCCGATCGGGCCCTCCCCGGCGTGCCGGACCGCGTTGGTGACCAGCTCGCTGACCATGAGCTCGGTGGTGTCGGCGAGCGAGCGCAGGTTCCAGCCGCAGAGCGTGGCGCGGGCGAAGCGGCGGGCGTCGGCCGCCGACCCGCTCTCCGGGGGGAGGGTGATCTCGGCGACCTCCTCGGAGGACAGCTCTCTGACCCGGGCCAGCAGGAGCGCGATGTCGTCGCGCTCGTGTCCCGGGCGCTGCGCGCCGATCGTGCGGTCGCAGACCTCCTCGAGATCCTCGGTGCTCTCGGCGAGCAGGCGGCGCAGCTCGCCGATGCCCTCGTCGATGTCGCGGTCGCGGCTCTCCACCAGCCCGTCGGTGTACAGCGCGAGGACGGCGCCGGGCGGCAGGACGGTCTCGACCGTCTCGGCCGGGGCGTCGCCGATGCCCAGGGGGAGGCCGGAGGGCAGCTCGACCACCTCGGTCCCGCCGTCGGACCGCACGATGATCGGCGGCACGTGCCCCGCCCTGGCGAGGGAGCACAGCCGGGTGACGGGATCGTAGGTGGCGTAGACGCAGGTGGCGATCTGGGCGGAGTCCAGATCCTGGCTCATCCGGTTGAGCCGGAACAGCACCTCCCCCGGGCTCAGGTCCAGGCCGGCGAGCGTGCGGGCTGCGGTGCGGAGCTGACCCATCGTGGCGGCGGCCCTGATGCCGTGCCCCATCACGTCGCCGACCACCAGGGCGACCCGGCAGCCCGGCAGCGGGATCACGTCGTACCAGTCGCCGCCGACGCCCGCCAGATCGCTGGCCGGCAGATAGCGCGAGGCGATCGACAGACCGAGCGGCCGGTAGAGGTCGGCGGGCAGCAGACTGCTCTGCAGGGTCAGCGCGGTACGGCGCTCGCGGCCGTAGAGCCGCGCGTTGTCCAGGCAGACGGCGGTCCTGGCCGCGAGGTCCTCGCCGAGCGTCACGTCCTGCTCGTCGAAGGGGGCGCTCTGCGGGGTGCGGGTGAAGACGACGAAGCCCAGAACCTGGCCGCGCGCCTTCAGCGGGACCACGAGGAACGAGCTGTCCTGCAGTACGCGGGCCACCGAGTCGCGCTTCCAGAACCGCCCGATCCTGGCGGCGGTCCGGGCGTCCAGCCGGGGGTACAGGATCGAGGTGCCGGTCGCCATGCAGGTGGCGTAGGGCGTCCAGGCCTCGTAGACGACGATCTCGTCCACCGGGAAGGCCTCGGCGTACTGCCCGGGCGAGGGGGCCGCCACGCCGACCGCGATGCGCCGCACCAGGGCCGAGCCGTCGGTGGTGCGGTGCGGGAACTCGCCCTCGGTGACGATCCGGTCCTGCACCAGGATGCCCGCCGCGTCGGCGAAGCGCGGCACGCACACCTCCATCAGCTCCCGGCCCGTCTCGAACAGGTCCAGGGTGCTGCCGATCCGGGTGCTCGCCGCGTTCAGCAGGGAGAGCCGCTCGTGCAGCGAGGCGGGGCTGCCGACCCGCGGCTCGCCCGCCCCCGGTGACGTGGTCACGAAACGACGGTTCATTCGTCCCACCGGGGAGCGGGCACCGGCGTCCACCACGGGGTGATCCCGAGGTCCTCGGCGATGGCGTTCGCGCCGTTGTAGCCGGGGGCCGCGGAGACCGAGCCGCCGGGGTGGCTGCTGGCGCCGCACAGGTAGAGGCCGGTGACGGGGGTGCGGTAGCGGCCCAGTTCGGGGACGGGCCGGTTGCCGCCCAGCTGGGCGGGCTCGTAGGCGCCGACGTGGTGGCTGCCGCGCACCATGTTGACGCAGTGCCGCTCGATGTCGAGGGGGGAGAAGACGCTCTTGCCCAGTACGGCGCCCGCCAGGTTCGGCGCGTACTCCGCCCACTCGGCCAGCAGCCGCTCGCCGATCTCCTCGCGCCGCGCGTCCCAGGTGGCCGCGTCGCCGTCGAGGTCGTAGGGGGCCCACGGCCACCAGAACGCCACGTGTTTGCCGGCCGGCGCGTAGGAGGGGTCGAACAGCGTGGGGCAGGCCCCGTTGCCCGCCAGGCGGTCCGGCAGCCGGTCCTGGTGGATCCGGTCGAAGGTACGGCCCAGCTGTTCGCTGTCGTCGGCGCCGAGCACGAACAGGAAGGCCCGGTCCACGTCCGGCTCGAACGCGGCGGCCCGGTAGCGCGGCGCCTCGTCCAGCGCCAGGTGCAGGGAGACCAGGCTGTGCCCGGCCCACCGGTAGGCCGCGACCTTGGCGGCGATCTCGGCGCCGAAGACGTCGGGGCCCGCCAGCCGTACCGTCTGGGGGGCGTCCACCGCGCTGGCCACGAAACGGCGGGCGGTCAGCACGCCTCCGCCGGCCAGCCCGACCCCGGTGGCCCGGCCGTCGCCGACCAGGATCCGCTCGACGTGCCGGCCGGTGATCACCGTGCCGCCGTACTCCTCGATCACCCGGCGCAGCGCCAGCGCCACGTTCGCCGCGCCGCCCACGGGCAGGCCGAGCCTGGCGACGCGCGACAGGAGCCGGGGGAAGAAGCCTCCGGTGCCGGGGACGTTCTCGATGGAGATCGCATGCAGGAAGGACTTGAACAGCACCCTGACCTGGTCGCTCTCGAAGTTCCTGTCGACGGCCTCGTAGATGGACAGCGGGACGTAGCTGAGCAGGTCGCGGCCGAGGTCGCCCTTGAGCCGCTCGGCCAGGACGGGGGGAGGCAGCGGCCTGGAGTACAGGAAGCCGTTCATCAGCCCCCGGGCCGCCTCGGCGTAGCGCTCGTGGAGCTCCAGCCAGCGCTCGGCGTCCGCGGCGGAGAAGCGGGCGAAGGACTCGGCGGTGCGTTTGGGGTCGGTGTAGACGGTGATCGCCCGGCCGTCCCTGAACAGGGTGGCGTGCTGGACCTCGGGATAGACGTAGCGCAGGCCGTGGCGATGCAGCGCGAGGTCGGCGGGGACCGGCCCCTCCTCCAGGAAGTGGTAGTTGCTGTGGGTGTTGTGCCGGAAGCCCGGGAGGGTGAGCTCCCGGGTGGCGCAGCCGCCGCCCGCCACGTCGTTGCGTTCGACCACCGCGACGGACAGCCCGGCCCTGGCGAGATAGGCGGCGCAGGTGAGCCCGTTGTGCCCTCCGCCGATGACGATGCCGTCGAACTCGGTCACGGTCTTCTCCGCTCGCCTTGACTACGGCTCTGAGTAGAGCGTAAAGAACGATCTACATTCAGGGGTCCTGTTCGCTGGAGAAGCCGCTGTATTTCCTGATTTTTCCGGGGCTCCCCGAGCGCCAGAGAGGTTGACTAACGGGTACGCGCGCTTGTCAGATGCGGGTGGGTCGCCCGGCGGGTCGGGGCGGATCGGAAAGGGGGGACCCGGGCGGCGACGCGGGCGCCGGGGTCCGGCGCGCGGCGTCCGGCCGCGGGTCGGCGTGCGGGTCTGAGCGGACACGGTTCGCCTCCGGGGGGATTGAGCGCTCACGGTGTCTCGGTGCTCTCAGTATCCGATGCATTACCCCGCGTAGTCCACCCTTGGAAGGCTTGCCCTTTTGCCCGTTTGTGCTGTCCTTCTCGCGGGCCCCTTGCGGACGCGGGAACCGGCGGGATCGGGTGCCGGTTCCCGCTGGTGGCGAACGGCTCGCGGATGCGACGGCGGCCGGGCTCAGCCGGTCGCCGAGGTGTCCGTCTCCGGATCCCCGTCGCGCAGCCGGACGCGCAGGGCCCGGATGAACCAGTCGGACGCCGGCGTCAGGCTCTCCGGGGCGGGCCAGCCGTTGACCACGGCGAGCAGCCGGAGGTATCGCTCCCTGCGCGGATCTCCGGCGGTCTCCAGCCGGGCCAGCAGCCGGCGCCGGAAGCCGGCGTCATCGGGCCGGCCGACGACGTCCGCGCATCGGGCCGTCACCGCCGAGACGATCGGATCGGCCTGGGGGGAGGCGGGGTCGACGCCGGCGGCCAGGGCCGGGCCCACCCGGTCGCGGACGATCGCGACGCTGTCGGGCCGAAGACCCGCGGGTTCCCCCATGGCGCGCTCGGCGGCGTACTGCTCGGCCGTGCGGCGCATGAGGGCGCGGAAATCCGGGTCCCGGGACAGCTCGGCCAGCTCCACCCACGCCTCGACCTGCTCGGGGTCGGGGTCGTCGGGCAGTTCCGGGGTCATCGAGCGCATGATCCCGGCGAATCCCGGGTCGGGCTCCAGGCCGTCGAAGGTGCTGCCGAGGAAATCGTCGATCAGACGTCGGCGCTCGTCTTCCGAGAGCTTGGCCAGCTTGTGCATGAGAGTCATCTCCTCAGGGGTGGAACCGCGCTTCGCCACGGCCAGGAGCACCGCACGCCGCAGGCGCAGCGTCCGGATCTGCACCGACAGGGCCGCGGCGTGCGTCGCGGCCACTTCGGCGAGCGCGACCTCCCGCTCCAGGACCCTCCGGATCATGGGAAGGTCCAGCCCCAGATCGCGGAGCGTGCGCACCAGGTCCAGGCGCGCGACGGCGTCGATGCGATAGCGGCGGTAACCGGTCGGGCCGCGTTCGGCCGGCGGCACGATCCCGCGGTCGGAGTAGAACCGGATGGTCTTGACCGTGAGCCCGGTCCGCCGGGCCAGATCGCCGATCGAGTAGAGCGTGTCGCCGTCCATGCCCCCACCCTCCCGTCTCCCCTTGCTGGAGACTCAAGCCCGCCCGTCGGCGGTGCCGGGAATTCCCCTTCGCCCGGGTCTGGGGCACGCGACCGGCACGGAAGATCGGAAAAATCTCCTGAACGCCGAAGGGCCAGGTCCCGGATGCCCGGTGACCTGGCCCTTCGTCTGCTGAGCGGACGACGGGAATCGAACCCGCGTAGCCAGTTTGGAAGACTGGGGCTCTACCATTGAGCTACGTCCGCGCGATCCGGTGTTGGTCTGGTCTAGACTTCATCCGGTCGTCAGGGCGTAATCGTACCGGAGTTCCGGAGCGTGCGCGTACCCGGCGCGACGGGGCGTGGCGCAGCTTGGTAGCGCGCTTGCTTTGGGAGCAAGAAGTCGCAGGTTCAAATCCTGTCGCCCCGACTCTCCGAACACCGCAAGGCCACTCCCCGAGATCGGGAGCGGCCTTCTGAGTGGCAAAGTGACGCCCTGGCCAGGCGGCCGACAGGGCGTGCCTGGCCGATATGCCCACCCGTGGTGCACGTCCGTGGTGGGCCGCCTGTTGCCCACCCGAGCTGCGCCGTACGGCCGAGCCTGCCCACCGTGCCAGGGCGCACGTGACGAGGGGTGCCGAGGATCGCGGAGCCTCGCCAGGTAGGGGCGGGAAGCCCATGAGGAGTGCGACAGAGACGAGGTCAACGGCACCAGCGAAGCGCCCACCGCCACGGCGAACCACGTCCACGAGCGACGCCCTAACGGCACATTCTTCCACCTCGGCATCGGGAGAGCGTATAGGACACTCCCCGAAGCCATCCCGGTCCGGGCAGGCCGCCTGATCCAAGCCGATCATGTTCCTGCCGCCTCGGCGGGGGTGCTCCGGCTCCGGGCGGGCCAGGTGTGGGGTTGTGCCGGCGTGGCTCACAATCCTCGGTCGCGCTTGAACTTCTCTGGCTCTAGGAAGTACTGGGAAGCGTCACTCGTGGCCTTGACGACAACGGGGTCCCCGAGGGGCGCGGGCCATATCTGAAGGTAATGGTCATCGATGCCGTCATCCCCCGCGCCCTCCCAATCCATGTTCTTGACGTGATACCGAATGCGGTAGGTCCCCGGCCCGGCAGGAAGAGGGGGCAGAGGACGCATCGCAACCGCGTCATAGGTGAACCCGCTCATCTCCACTTCGCCCGACACGGACACGTAACCAATTTCCACGATGTCCTCGTAGGCGGCGAGATCTGCCCCGGGGTCCCGGTCGGCGATCGTCACAGTGAAGTCGGCCGGCCCCCACTGATGAGTGATGTGGAGGGTGACCCAGCCCTTCTCGACCTCGATGAACCCGACTGACTGGGCGGGTGTGTCGGCATACCCGTCGAGTTCCCTGTCCTGCAGACCGGCGATGCCACAGTCGGCGACCTCGACTGTCAGACGTACGGTGCAGGTCTCGTCGTCGCTCATGAACGGGGAGCGTAAACGCCGCCACCGACGAGGTCGTTGATTGATTTGAGTGCTTTGACCGACCGCGGGCGGGCCCGGCTCCCGGCGACGTCGAGCCGAGGCCTCGGAGGGGCGGACGCCTATCGCGCTGACGACTTCCCTGATGTCAGCTTCCCGTCCCCGGACAGGTGAGGCGCGCCCGCACCGGCGGCGAGGGAAGGGGCGTCCTCGCCGCGCCCGCCGTCTCAGGCCGGGTGGCCGGTGGTGAAACGCCCGCCGTCTCAGGCCGGGTGGTCGGCGGTGAAGTGCACGCCGGAGAAGCGTCCCCGCCACGCGGTGACCTCCGCGGCCACGACGGCCGGGTCCGCCTCCTCCTCCAGCCCCCGGGCGACGAACGCGGCCAGCGCCGGCATGTCCTCCTCGGTCATCCCGAGCCGGACGATCTCGGGGGTGCCCACGCGCAGCCCGTTGACGTCGCCTTCGATCGGATCGACCGGCAGGCCGATGCCGCAGGCCAGGATGTTCGCCCGGCGCAGCCTGCGGGCGGCCCGCTGGCCGCCGCCGTAGCGGCGGGCCTCGATCGCGAACTGGTGCGAGCGGGTGCACCCGCGCTCGGCCGCGAAGACCGGCACGCCCAGGTCGAGCAGTTCCTCCGCCAGGCGCCGCGCCGTCGCGGTCATCGTCCGCGCGTACGCCTGCCCGGCGGCCTTCCAGTCGAGCAGGGTCATGGCCAGCGCCGCGGTCTTGCCGGCGTCGAAGTTGGCGGTCAGGCCCGGATAGGCGATCGCGTCCAGGCGCTCGGCCAGTCCGGCGTCGTCGGTGACGATGAGCCCGCCGGGAGGGCCTCCCAAGCTCTTGTAGGTGCTCATGGTGATCAGGTGGGCGCCCTCGTCGAGCGGCTGCGGCCAGGTACGGCCGGCGATCATGCCGCACAGGTGCGCGGCGTCGAAGAGCACGCGGGCGCCGACGGAGTCGGCGATCTCCCGGATCCGTGCGACGGGGTGGGGGAAGAGGTTGAGGCTGCCGCCGACGGTGATCAGCGCGGGCCGGGTCTCCTCGGCCAGTGAGCGCAGGGCGTCGACGTCCACGGTGTAGCCGTCCGCGGCGACCGGGGCGGGAACGGTGGTGAGGCCGTACAGCCCCGCCGCGCCCTGGCCGTGATGGGTGACGTGGCCGCCGACGCTCGACGGCGGGGCGATGATCGTGTCACCGGGCCGGCAGGTGGCCATGAAGGCGTAGAGGTTGGCCAGCGCCCCCGAGCCGACGCGCACCTCGGCGTAGCCGGCGCCGAAGACCTGCGCGGCCAGTTCGGCGGCGACGATCTCGATCTGCTCGATCGCCTCCAGGCCCGTCTCGTACTTGTCGCCGGGATAGCCCAGGGACGGGCGCGAGCCCAGGCCGGCCGAGAGCAGCGCCTCCGCCCGCGGGTTCATGATGTTGGTGGCCGGGTTGAGGTTGACCGACTCCACGTCGTGGATGCGGTGGTTGTCGTCCGCCAGCCGTTCGATCTCCTTCTGGACCGCCGAGGCGGGCAGGTCCGCCACGGCCGCGGAGACGGAGCGCACGCGCTCCTCGGAGGCGGCGGGGACCCAGGGGCGGGGCGTCAGGGCAGAGGACATGGGCTGGTTCTCCCGATGGGTGGTGGACCGCCCGGTCCCGGGCGGACGCCGCAGGCCGCGCCGGTGCGCGCAGCCGTACGGGGAAGCCTCGGACGCCTCAGGCGGTGGTCCCGCTGAACAGGGCCCAGACGGCCTTGCCGCCGCGGTTGAGGTGGTCCCAGCCCCAGCACTGACTGTAGGTCTCCACGATGTACAGCCCGCGGCCGTTCTCGGAGATGAAGTCGGGTTCCTTGGGGGTGGGGGCCTCGTCACTCGGGTCGGCCACGGCCAGGAGCACGTGGGGCGACAGACGAAGGAGCATCAGGGTGATGGGCTTGGCCTCGACCCTGCTGGGCGGGCACAGCGCGTAGCGGACCGCGTTCGTCACCAGTTCCGAGACCACCAGCGCCGCGTCGTCGCTGAGTTCGGACAGTCCCCACTCCTTCAAAGTGGAGCGGGTCACGTCTCTGGCGGTCTTGACCGAGTCGGCCTGCCGGGGGAGCGGGCACGCCGTCGCGTCGGAACGGTCGGCGCGCAGGAACTCGTCGAAGCCGACCTCGCGGGTCGCCTGCAGGCAGTCGGCAGCCGATTTTGGCTCCTCCACCATCCTGCCGGTACCTCCCGCTGTCATGGTGAGTCTCCGTGCTGGTTGCGAGTTTTTACAGCTTGTGCACCATTAGCCCAATATGCACTAGGCCATCATGGGTCACCGGAACGTCCTCTGCAAGACCCAAATGCACGTGCAAGTGCCATGTGCAGCCGCATGGGCGACTGCACAGGGGAATCGGCGAATCGGTCAGCAGCATGAGACCTTGTCATGAAGGCCGGAAGTGGTGACACTGTGTGCGCTGGCCCCAATGGGAGAGGGAGGCGAAGTGACGCAGGTTCAACCGGGCTCGGGTCCCACTGCTCTGCGCATCCTCCTGGGCTCTCAATTGCGCCGACTTCGCGAGGAGCGCGGGCTCACCCGCGAGGAGGCCGGCGAGCGGATCCGCGGCTCCGAGTCCAAGATCAGCCGGATGGAGCTCGGCCGGGTCGGCCTGCGGGAGCGCGACGTCGCGGACCTGCTCACCCTGTACGGCGTCGAGGACCAGGATGCGCGGGCGGCCGTGATGGACCTGCTGAACAGGGCGAACGAGCCCGGCTGGTGGCACCGCTTCAACGATCTGCTGCCCGGGTGGTTCCAGACCTACGTCGGCCTGGAGGAGGCGGCCTCCCGCATCCGCACCTACGAGGTGCAGTTCGTGCCCGGCCTGCTCCAGACGAAGGAGTACGCCCGGGCCGTCATCACCGCCGGGGGCGCCGGCATCGCGCCCGAGGAGATCTCCCGCCGGGTGGACCTGCGCATCGAGCGCCAGCGGGTCCTGGAGCGGCCCGACGGGCCGTTCTTCTGGGCCGTCATCGACGAGGCGGCGCTGCGGCGTCCCATCGGCGGCGCGGACGTGATGCGGGCCCAGCTGGAGCACCTGATGGACCTCATGCGCCAGCCGAACATCACGATCCAGGTGATGCCGTTCAGCTTCGGCGGCCACAGCGCGGAGGGCGGCGCCTTCAGCATTCTGCGCTTCCAGGACAGGGAACTGCCCGACGTGGTCTACGTCGAGCAGCTGGCCAGCGCGCTCTATCTGGACAAGCATGAAGACGTCGACAGATACAGCGAGGTCATGGAGCGGCTGTGCGCGGTCAGCACCACTCCCGACGAGACCGTCGACATCCTCCGCCGGATAATCAAAGAGATCTGAGGCCGGCGCCGGTCGCTGCGAGGTGCGCGTCTGCCCTAGACTGGCATGCGGCGCTGGACACCCGCCACAGTGGAGCATGCCCTTGACTCGCATGTCTCGACGGCTGTGCCCCGTGCCGCTCATGTGGGCGCGGCGCGCGAGCTTGCCGCGGTAGCCGTACGAAATTGGCGCGCCCGCGATCACTCGAAGCTTGATCAAGGAGACCACCCCGTGAAGACCGCTGTCGAGGAGCTCAGCCCGACCCGGGTCAAGCTCACTGTCGAGGTGCCGTTCGAGGAGCTCGGCGAGAGCATGCAGGCGGCGTACAAGAAGGTCGCGCAGCAGGTGCGCGTCCCCGGTTTCCGCCCCGGCAAGGTTCCGGCCCGCATCATCGAGCAGCGCTTCGGCCGCGCGGTGGTGCTGGAGGAGACCCTCAACGACGCGGTGCCGAAGCTGTACGGCCAGGCCGTCGACGAGAGCGACATCTTCCCCGTCAGCCAGCCGGAGATCGAGGTCACCAAGATCGAGGACGGCGAGCAGGTCGAGTTCACCGCCGAGGTCGACGTCCGCCCGAACTTCGAGGTCCCCGACTACCAGGGCATCGAGGTCACCGTCCCGACCGCCGAGGTGACCGACGAGGACGTCGACGGCCAGCTCGACGGCCTGCGCCAGCGCTTCGCGACGCTGACCGGCGTCGAGCGCCCGGCCGCCAACGGCGACTTCGTCGTGATGGACCTCGCCGCCGCGATCGACGGCGTGAACATCGAGGAGCAGCAGGCCAACGACGTCTCCTACGAGGTCGGCGCCGGCTCGGTGCTGCAGGGCCTGGACGACGCTCTGGCCGGCATGTCCGCCGGTGACGTCAAGGAGTTCACCACCAACCTGGTCGGCGGCGAGAACGCCGGCGAGGAGGCCGTGGTGACCATCACCATCAAGAGCGTCAAGGAGAAGGTCCTCCCCGAGCTCGACGACGAGTTCGCCCAGCTGGCGAGCGAGTTCGACACCCTCGACGAGCTCAAGGACAGCATCCGCGAGCAGGCCCGCCGCAACAAGCTGATCGACCAGGTCGTGCAGGCCCGCGAGAACGCCCTCGACGCGCTGCTGGAGAAGATCGACATCCCGCTGCCGGAGAGCGCGCTCAAGGCCGAGCTCGACAACCGCAAGCACAACCTCGAGCACCAGATCGCCGAGAGTGGCCTGAGCAAGGAGGCGTACTTCCGCCTCTACCAGACCACCGAGGAAGAGCGTTACGCCGAGTTCGACGCCGCCGCCGCCAAGGCGCTCAAGACCGGCTTCGTCCTCGACAAGATCGTCAAGGTCGAGGAGCTGGGCGTCAGCGAGCAGGAGCTGACCAACTTCGTGGTGCGCCGCGCCATGCAGATGAACGTCGCCCCGAACGTGCTCGCCAAGCACCTGGCCGACAACGACCAGCTCACCCTCGCCATGGTCGAGATCGTCCGTGACAAGGCCAAGAGCGTCGTCGGCGACGCCGCCAAGGTGACCGACGAGGCCGGCAACGAGGTCGACCTCAAGGCGATCTACACCGAGATCAACGGCGAGGAGCCGATCGAGGTCCCGGCCGAGGGCGACGAGGCCGCCGAGGCCGACAAGGAGTAGATCCGTCCCGGACGGAGGGCGATGAGGCCGCCGAGTGGCAGGCCTGCCCGAGACGTCCGAGAACGCGCCGAACGCCCCCGCCGTGCCACGCACGGCGGGGGCGTCGTTCGTCTGGGCCCCGCGGGCTCCGGAGAGGTCTCCGGGCACCTCGGGGCCCGACGGCTTCTCAAGGCCCGACGGCTTCTCAGGGCCCGGCGGAGCCGCGGAAACGGCCCCCCGGGACGGCCGGGGACGACCTCGGCCATCATGCGCTGTCGGCGAACACCCCGTGGAGGGGGCATGTCCGGTCGGCGACGCGCGTTAAGGTCACAAGCAAAGCCAATCGATAACGACGCATCGGAAGGTGACGCTGTGACCAGCCCGCCGACCTTCTACCAGCCGACCGGCTCCGGGCCCGAGTCGATGAGCCAGCCGAACGGCTCGTTCAGGCTCGAAGACCAGCTCTACCAGCGGCTGCTGCGTGAGCGCATCATCGTGCTGGGCACCCAGGTCAACGACGAGATCGCCAACCGAATCTGTGCCGAGCTGCTGCTGCTGGCGGCCGATGACTCCGACCGGGACATCTGGCTCTACATCAACTCGCCGGGCGGATCGGTGACCGCCGGCATGGCGATTTACGACATGATGGAGTACGTGCCGAACGATGTGTGCACCGTCGCGATGGGTCTGGCCGCCTCCATGGGCCAGTTCCTGCTGTGCGCCGGTGAGCGGGGCAAGCGTTACGCCCTGCCGCACGCCCGCATCATGATGCACCAGCCGTCCGGCGGGATCGGAGGAACCGCCGCCGACATCGCCATCCAGGCCGAGCAGATGCTCTACGTGAAGAAGACTCTCGCCGAGCGCATCGCCTTCCACACCGGACAGGACCTCGCGCAGATCGAGACCGACTCCGACCGGGACCGCTGGTTCACGGCCGAGGAGGCCAAGGACTACGGCTTCATCGACCACGTCGTGCGCAGCGCCCGGCAGGTGCCCTCAGCGGGCGCCGTCTCCTGAAGGGGCACAAGGTGAGTGAGTTGATCCGGCCGGGAGACATCAACGGCCGATATGTTCTTCCCTCCTTCGTCGAGCGCACGTCGTACGGCGTCAAGGAGATGAACCCGTACAACAAGCTGTTCGAGGACCGCATCATCTTCCTCGGGGTGCAGATCGACGACGCGTCGGCCAACGACGTCATGGCGCAGTTGCTGACGCTCGAGTCGCTCGACCCCGACCGGGACATCAGCATCTACATCAACTCGCCGGGTGGCTCGTTCACCGCCATGACGGCGATCTACGACACGATGCAGTTCGTCCGGCCGGAGATCCAGACGGTCTGCCTCGGGCAGGCGGCCTCGGCCGCGGCGATCCTGCTCGGCGGCGGCACGCCGGGCAAGCGGTTCGCGCTGCCGAACGCCCGCATCCTGATCCACCAGCCCTCCACCGAGGGCGGCGGCCAGGGAAGCGACATCGAGATCCAGGCGCGGGAGATCCTGCGGATGCGCGCGCTCCTGGAGACCCTTGTCGCGCGGCACTCGGGCAAGACGCCCGACGAGGTCCGCAAGGACATCGAACGCGACAAGATTCTTGACGCCGAGGAAGCGAAGGCGTACGGGTTGATCGACGACATCATCCCGTCACGCAAGAAACTCGCCAAGGCTGTCGCCTCCTGAGGGAGGTAGATTGCATCGGAACGGTGCCCAATTGGGCACCTTCCGGTGCGACTCGCCGCCAGGGGGCTCACTGAGGGCTCAGAAGACGGTAACGTCGAAACCTGAGCGGGATGGCTTTTCGTACCGGGATCGGGCCGGTCAGAAGAAACGGACCGCGGCAGCCAGGGCGGTCCCACGCAAAGGAGTATCTGGGGTGGCACGCATCGGCGACGGGGGAGACCTGCTGAAGTGCTCTTTCTGCGGGAAGAGCCAGAAGCAAGTCAAGAAGCTCATCGCCGGACCCGGCGTATACATCTGCGATGAGTGCATCGATCTCTGCAACGAGATCATCGAGGAGGAGCTCAGCGAGTCCTCCGAACTCAAGTGGGACAGCCTGCCCAAGCCGAGGGAGATCTACGAGTTCCTCGACGCCTACGTCATCGGTCAGGACAAGGCGAAGAAGGCGCTGTCGGTCGCTGTCTACAACCACTACAAGCGGGTGCAGTCCGGAGAGCGCGGGCGTGACGACGGCCTGGAGTTGGCCAAGTCGAACATCCTGCTCCTGGGCCCGACCGGTTCCGGCAAGACACTGCTCGCACAGACGTTGGCGAAGATGCTGAACGTTCCGTTCGCCATCGCCGACGCCACCGCCCTGACCGAGGCGGGCTACGTGGGCGAGGACGTCGAGAACATTCTTCTCAAGCTGATCCAGGCCGCTGACTACGACGTCAAGAAGGCCGAGACCGGCATCATCTACATCGACGAGGTCGACAAGATCGCCCGCAAGAGCGAGAACCCGTCGATCACCCGTGACGTCTCCGGCGAGGGCGTGCAGCAGGCCTTGCTGAAGATACTGGAGGGCACCACGGCGAGTGTGCCGCCGCAGGGAGGGCGCAAGCACCCGCACCAGGAGTTCATCCAGATCGACACCACCAACGTGCTGTTCATCTGCGGCGGAGCCTTCGCCGGCCTCGAGAAGATCATCGAGTCCCGGGTCGGCAAGAAGGGCATCGGCTTCAACGCCGTCATCCGCTCCAAGGAAGACATCGACGCCTCCGACATCTTCGGTGACGTCATGCCCGAGGACCTGCTGAAGTTCGGCATGATCCCCGAGTTCGTCGGCCGCCTGCCGGTCATCACGAGTGTGCACAACCTCGACCGCGACGCGCTCATCCAGATCCTGACCGAGCCGCGCAACGCCCTCGTCAAGCAGTACCGCCGGCTGTTCGAGCTCGACAACGTCGAGCTGGAGTTCACCGACGACGCCCTCGAGGCCATCGCGGACCAGGCGATCCTGCGCGGCACCGGCGCGCGCGGCCTGCGGGCCATCCTGGAGGAGGTCCTCCTGTCGGTGATGTACGAGGTACCGTCCCGCGAGGACGTGGCGCGCGTCGTCATCACCCGGGAGTCCGTCCTGGAGCACGTCAACCCGACGCTCGTACCTCGCGACCAGCTGGCCAAGCAGCGCACTCCGCGCGAGAAGTCGGCATAGGCCCCGCACACCAGTACGGCCGGCGCCCCCGCGGAGACACTCCGCGGGGGCGCTGCCGTAGGTAGAACCCCGACCCACCGGAACCTCGACCCATTCGAACGTCCCTAGAATTGGACACCGTGACGATGTCAGAGCTGCCCACCCAGTACACACCCGCCGATGTGGAGACCCGTAGCTACGAGCGCTGGGTAGCCGAGGGCTACTTCGGCGCGGATCCGGGCAGCGACCGCGAGCCGTACACCATCGTCCTGCCCCCGCCGAACGTGACCGGCGTGCTGCACATCGGCCACGCCCTCGACCACTCGATCCAGGACGCCCTGACCCGGCGCGCCCGAATGCGCGGCCACGAGACGCTCTGGCTGCCGGGCATGGACCACGCGGGCATCGCGACTCAGAACGTCGTCGAGCGTGAGATCGCCAAGGAGGGGCTGTCCCGCCACGATCTCGGGCGCGAGGCGTTCGTCGAGCGCGTGTGGCAGTGGAAGGAGGAGTCCGGCGGCCGGATCCTCGGCCAGATGAAGAAGCTCGGCGACGGCGTCGACTGGTCGCGCGAGCGCTTCACCATGGACCCGGGACTCTCCCGCGCCGTCCAGACCATCTTCAAGCGGCTCTTCGACGACGGGCTCATCTACCGCGCCGAGCGCATCATCAACTGGTGCCCGCGCTGCCTGACCGCGCTGTCCGACATCGAGGTCGAGCACAGCGAGGACGAGGGCGAGCTCGTCTCGATCCGCTACGGCGACGGCGAGGACTCCATCGTGGTCGCCACCACCCGGGCCGAGACCATGCTCGGCGACACCGCGGTGGCCGTGCACCCCTCCGACGAGCGCTACGCCCACCTGGTCGGCCGGGAGATCGAACTCCCGCTGACCGGCCGGCGCATCCCGATCGTGGCCGACGAGCACGTCGACCCGGCCTTCGGCACCGGCGCGGTCAAGGTCACCCCCGCGCACGACCCGAACGACTTCGAGATCGGCCGCCGCCACTCCCTGCCGTCGCTGACGGTCATGGACGAGCGCGGCGTGATCACCGCCCACGGCCCGTTCGAGGGGCTCGACCGCTTCGAGGCCCGTCCCGCCGTGGTCGCGGCCCTGCGCGAGCAGGGCAGGATCGTCGCGGAGAAGCGCCCGTACCTGCACTCGGTCGGGCACTGCTCGCGTTGCAAGACCGTGGTCGAGCCGCGGCTGTCGCTGCAGTGGTTCGTCAACGTCTCGCCGCTGTCCAAGGCCGCGGGCGACGCCGTCCGCGACGGCCGTACGAAGATCCACCCGCCGGAGCTGGCCAAGCGCTACTTCGACTGGGTCGACGACATGCACGACTGGTGCATCTCGCGGCAGCTGTGGTGGGGCCACCGGATCCCGGTCTGGTACGGCCCCGGCGGCGAGGTCGTCTGCGTCGGCCCGGACGAGCGGGCGCCCGAGGGCTACGTCCAGGACCCCGACGTCCTCGACACCTGGTTCTCCTCCGGCTTGTGGCCCTTCTCCACGCTGGGCTGGCCGGAGCGCACGCCCGAGCTGGAGAAGTTCTATCCCACCTCGGTGCTGGTGACGGGCTACGACATCCTGTTCTTCTGGGTGGCCCGGATGATGATGTTCGGCCTGTACGCCATGGACGGCCAGCCGCCGTTCCGGACCGTCGCGCTGCACGGCATGGTCCGCGACCAGTTCGGCAAGAAGATGTCCAAGTCGTTCGGCAACGTCGTCGACCCGCTCGACTGGATCGAGCGCTTCGGCGCCGACGCCACCCGCTTCACGCTGCTCCGCGGGGCCAACCCCGGCTCCGACGTCGCGATCAGCGAGGAGTGGGCCGGGGGCTCCAGGAACTTCTGCAACAAGATCTGGAACGCCACCCGCTTCGCGCTGATGAACGGCGCCGCGGTCGGCGAGCTGCCGGTGGCGGAGCTCACCGCCGCCGACAGGTGGATCCTCTCCCGGCTCCAGGAGGTCGTCTCCTCGGTCGACGAGGCCTTCGAGGAGTTCGAGTTCGCCAAGGTCTCCGACCTGCTCTACCACTTCGCCTGGGACGAGGTCTGCGACTGGTACGTCGAGCTGGCCAAGGTCCAGCTCGCCGCCGGCCAGGAGCACACCCGCCTGGTCCTCGGGCACGTCTTCGACGCGCTGCTGCGCCTGCTCCACCCGCTCGTGCCGTTCGTCACCGAGGAGCTGTGGCGGGCCGTCACGGGTGGCCGGTCCATCGCCGTCGCGCCGTGGCCCACGGTCCAGGAGTCCCTGCGCGACCGCGCCGCGGAGGAGGAGGTCCTCGCGATGCAGACGCTGGTGACCGAGGTCCGCCGGTTCCGCTCGGACCAGGGGCTCAAGCCCGGCCAGCGCGTCGCGGCCCGGCTGTCCCTGGCCGGTACGGCTCTCGCCGCGCACGAGAGCGCGATCCGTTCGCTGCTGCGCCTGGACGAGCCGGCCGAGTCGTTCACCGCGACCGCCCGCCTCGACGTGGGCGGCGTCCTCGTGGAGATCGACACGGCGGGCACGATCGACGTGGCCGCCGAGCGCAAGCGGCTGGAGAAGGACCTCGCGGTGGCGCGCAAGGAGGCCGAGCAGGTGGCGGCCAAGCTCGGCAACGAGCAGTTCATGGCGAAGGCGCCGGACAACGTGGTGGCCAAGGTGCGGGCCCGGGCCGAGCAGGCCGAGCAGGACATCGCGCGCCTGACGGCCCAGCTGGAGGCCCTGCCGGCGAGCTGACGCGCCGCGGTACGGCACGCGCCGGATGTTTGGGTTTCCCGCATACCGGCCCTTGAGTGAGACCCCGGAGTCCTTTGACTCCGGGGTCTCATGTTTGGGGCTATCGGGTGGAGGGAAGACCTACTCGTTACCGGCGAATGGCTCAAGCCTGTCGGAAAGGCTGCTAATGTTCTTGGTGCGGGGCGAGTCCCCGCACCCTCCTCTCTAC